>NZ_JBFBHE010000003.1:0-580149 GCF_040685055.1 Paenarthrobacter sp. NPDC089307 | reverse complement strand
GCCACACCCCCGCACCAAATCCACCCCAACACCACCCAAAAACCCCGCAAACACACCAAAAACAAGCCCCAAACACCCGGCCAAAACCCCAAAACACCCAAAAACCCGCCACGTGAAGCCCATCACACACCAAACCCAAGCCGAACAACCCGACCCAACCACCGCCGTCGAACATCAAAAAACAACGCTCACCCACCAAAAGTGAGCGAGCGCTGTCTTGAAGGCCTGAGGACGTGAGCGAGCGTTGGTCCCAAGCACCCGGGATATGGAAGAGCGTTGGTCCCAAGCACCCGGGATATGGAAGAGCGTTGGTCCCAAGCACCCGGGATATGGAAGAGCGTCGGGGTCAAGCCACTGGGATGTGCGGGAGGGCTAGTGGCCTCCGTGGGCTCCCGCGCCTTCGGTCTTCCGCATCAAGGCGCTGAGCACCACGGCGATGACGGCAATGACGGTGGCGGCAAGGAACGCTGCCTGCATGCCGGCAACGAGACCGGACGAAGCAGAAACCACGGCGTAGATGGACACGAGCAGGGCGGTTCCGGCCGCGCCTGAAACCTGCTGGGCCGTGCTGATGATCGCCGAACCGTGCGAGTACAGGTGCGGCGGAAGGGGATTCAGGCCGGTAGTGAACGCCGGCGTGAACAGGAGCGCCAAACCGAAGCTCAGTGCCACGTGGAGAGCGATTACCCAACCAAGGGAACTGCCCTCATCCAACCGGGAGAACTGCCACAGGGTGAGGACCATCAGGACCGAGCCGGACAGGGTAAGCGGCAGGGGGCCGACTTTGTCGAAGATCCTGCCGATGACCGGACCCAGCAGGCCCATGGCCAAACCACCCGGCAACAGTGCCAGTCCGGTTTCCAGGGGCTGCAGGTGCAGGGTGTTCTGCAGGTAGAGCGGCAGCAGGATCACGCCGCCAAAGAGCGCCATCATCGCTACAACCATCAGCAGCGTGGACACGGTGAACATGCGGAACTTGAAGGCGCGCAGATCCAGCAGGGGGGCATCCGACTTCTGGAGCTTGAGCTGGCGGACAACGAACAACGCCAGGCACAGAAGGCCAACCACCAGCGCGATCACCGGCACAACCCCCGCGTTCGAACCACCGATCTGGCTGAGGCCATAGACCAGTCCACCGAAGGCCGGAACAGTGAGGATCACGGAGGTGACATCAAGGGTGGTCTTCTCCCGCTCCCCCACGTTCGTGAGGTATTTGGCACCAATGGCGAACGCGGCCAGCGCAACCGGGAGCACGAACACAAACATGAAACGCCAGGAGAAATTATCGAGAATGATGCCCGAAACGGTGGGCCCCATAGCCGGCGCCACTGAAATGGCAATGCTGACATTGCCCATGACGGCGCCGCGCCTGGACATGGGCACCAACGTCAGGATCGTGGTCATCAGCAGTGGCAGCATGATGGCGGTTCCGCCGGCCTGGACAATGCGGGCCAGCAACAGCACCAGGAATCCCGGCGCCAGGGCGGCCAGCAACGTGCCGCCACTGAACAGTCCCATGGCCAGCATGAACGCCCCGCGGGTACTCATGCGTTGCAGGATGAATCCGGTGGTGGGAATGACCACCGCCATGGTGAGCATGAAGCCGGTGGCCAGCCACTGCACGGTGGAGGCGCTCACCTGAAGATCCGTCATGAGCCGCTGCAGGGCAACGTTCATGATGGTTTCGTTGAGGATCACCACGAACGTCGCCACCAGCAACGTGATGATGACGGTCACCGACTCACGCGACATCTTTCCAGAGGCGTGGGCCTCCGGGGCCTGGGCCTCCGGGCGGGGACCCTGGGGTGCCGCCTGGATGGACGTTGTCCCTGCTGAACCGGCTGCTTTGGAAGCTCCGGATTCGGGCTTGCCGTTTGCGTCGGACGTGACGTCGGTAGACATGAGGATTCCCCAAAGGTTTGGATTTGATGTCCGGCGATCGCTGCCGGTGAAGACTAGAACAGTCTAAACGCCCGGCCAATTCCCGTCATCGGAAAAATGTCAAACCTTAGGAAAACAATGGGGCGTTGTCGATCAGGCGCACCGGGCCCACCTTGGCGGCGATGATCGCCAGCCCTTCGCCCCGGAACGGTGTCTCCTTGCAGTTCTCGGCCAACGGTTCCAGGGTGGCGGGATCGACGACGTCGAAATAGTCCAGTTCCACCAGCGGCTGGGATTGGACAAGCGCGACGGCGGAATCCAGGTCGAGTGGTTCGTGCGCGTTTGCGCGGGACTCAATGAGGCGCAGGGCCCGCGACAACACCAAGGCCGCCTCGTGCTCCGCTTCCGAAAGGAATCTGTTGCGGCTTGAAAGCGCCAAACCGTCTTCACTGCGGACAATGGGCACGGGGACAATCTCCACGGGGAAGTTCAGGTCCGAGACCATGCGCTTCACCAAGGCCAACTGCTGCGCGTCCTTCTGCCCAAAGTAGGCCCGGTAGGCCGCCGTCGTGCCATCGGCTGCGGCACCTCCGGGGAGGCCGTAGTGCAGCAGCTTCGCAACCACCGTGAGGGCGCCGTCGAAATGCCCCGGGCGTGAGGCGCCTTCCCACTTTTCACCCAACGGGCCGGATGTCACCCGCACCAACGGTTGTCCGCCGGGGTAAACCTCCTCGACGGAAGGCGCGAACACCAGATCCACGCCCTCGGCATCCAGCAGTGCCATGTCTGCGTCGAGCGTGCGCGGATAACGGTCAAGGTCCACTGCGTCGCCGAACTGCAACGGGTTGACGAAAATGGTGGCCACCACGACGTCGTTCTCCGCTACCGCAGTCCTGGCAAGGGCAGCGTGGCCCTGGTGCAGGGCACCCATGGTGGGGACGAGGCCCTGCGAACTTCCGCGTTTTTCCGTGAGGAGGCGGCCGCTTTCGGCGCGCAGTTCCTGTGCGGTGGTGACGAGTTTGATGGCCATGCGTTCAGTTTCCTTCCGGCGTTTTGGGTTCAGCATCCAAAGCCGCGTCAATCTCGGTCAGTTGTTCGGGGCGCAGGAGTCCTCGGTTCCCCGCCCTGCGCGCGGTGGCCCGGGCCATGGCCTGGTAGGCGGCAAGGACGTCGCCGCCCGCACCGGCGTCGTATTCCTTGAGCGCCTGGACGTGCGCGGTCAAGGTCCCCACATCTCCCCGGGCCACCGGCCCGGTCAGTGCGGATTCGCCGGAGGCGAGGGCATTCTCAAGCGTCGCCCGCAACAGCGGACCCAGCATGGACTCCGGGGTCTCGACGCCGATCTCCCGCAGCATCTGCGACGCCTGGGCTACCAAGGTGACCATGTGGTTTGAGCTGTGGGCAAGGGCTGCGTGGTAGAGGGTGCGGTCGGCTTCGGCAATCGCCACCGGTTCGGCGCCCATCTCCACAACCAGGGCTTGAGCAATCGGCAGCATGGCCGCATCCGCCGTGACACCGAACGTACAGTCCATGAGGCGGGTCAGGTCCAGGCTCATGCCGGTAAAGGTCATGGCCGGGTGGAGGGCCAGCGGAATCGCACCGGCGGTCCGCACAGGATTCAGGATTCCGACGCCAAACCGGCCCGAGGTATGCGCCACCAGCTGGCCGGGCTGCCAGGCGCCCAGCTTGGCCAACCCCGCCACCAATTCCCCCAACGAATCATCCGGGACGGCCAGCAGGACCAGTTCGGAACGCTCCACGATGTCCTGGATTTCCAGGATCGGAACGCCCGGCAGCAGGTTTTCGGCCCGTTCCCGGCTCGCCTCGGACACGGCGGAAACCCCGACGACGGCGTGCTCGGCCGCGCGCAAAGCCGCACCGAGGACGGCACCCACCTTGCCGGCACCTATGATCCCGACTCCGAGTCGTCCTGGCTTAGCCATCGTGGCGGTCCTCCTGATTTGGCGTTGGGGTTTGTTCGGGGAGTGCGGCTGCAGCGACTTCGGGAGCTTGTGGTGCCACCTGCGCCAGCCATTGTTCGCTGGTCTGCCGCTTCCGTGCCTCACGGGCGCGGGCGGCCTGCTGGTCGAAAAGTTCCACTGCCTGGGCAACGCCAGCTTGGAACACCCGGGGAACCACTGGACCTGCCGTTGTGTGGAGGACGAGATCAGCCACGCCGAAGCGCCTGGCCAGCGGCCCCTGGTGCAGGGCCATGGACTGGGTCCGCTGATGGGGAACCATGACCAAAGTGCGCCACCACCGGCCGGATCTGATCAGCAGTGCGGTGCGGGTGGCCCGGAAGCCGTTGCGACGCCATCCCAGCGGTGCCAGCAACCTTGCACGGCGCGGCGTGGTGACGAACCCGTCGGCGGCTACGTGGCCGGACCCGGCCGGCGCGAGGCCTTCGAGCCCAACGATGAATACGGCCTCGGGATCTTCCACCCCGGGATCCGGCAGCACCAAGGACATCATCCGAAGGACATCGGACTTCATTCCCACGGGCAGCAGCATGGTGCGGGCAGCGCCCTCGGAACCTGCGGCAGCGCCATAGCCGGCCACATTGACGTGCATCCGGTACCAACCGAATATCCGCCATATGGGTGGCTGCCTCACCATCACGGCCTGGATGCGGCCCGGCGGCACAGTCTGGGCTTGGGTATCCAGGAGCCCGTAGCGGAGCCGGATTCCATCGGGGGAAATGGCGGCCGTGAAGTCATAGCCCTTGTTGAACGCAGTCCAATACGAGGCCCCGATACCCAGGATGCCGGGAATGAGCGCCAGGAAGATCGCCGTGTTTTCCAGGAGAACAGAGGTTGAGACCACCACAGCGGCGCCGATGAGGATACCTACGGTCTGTTCGCTCAACATCAGGGAGCCCAGGAGGCGGCCCGGAGGTACAGACAGCACAACGTGCTCGGGCGCTTCGGCAACTTCACCGCCCGGCCCTGGCCCGGGGACCACACCTGCAGCCTGCGCCAGAATGCTGGCGCGCAACTGCTTGGCCTGGTTGATCGGAAGGTAAGCCAGCCGCACGGCAGACTCGCCGGCGTCGGCCACTTCGAACTTGAGCTCGGCGAGACCAAAAATCCGTGCCAGAAGCGGCTGCACAATGTCGATGGCCTGGACGCGGTCCAGCCGCGCTTGCCGCTGCTGTTTGAACAGGAAACCCGTGTTCACCCGGACAAAGCCCTCAGCCACCTGGTAGCGGGTGAAGTACCAGCTGAGGATGAAGCCGCCAACCGTGAGGAGCAGCACCACCGCGCCTCCGGCCAGGAGCCATGGCACCCGTCCGCTGAGGTTCGGGTCCACGAAATCCCGGCCCTGCAGCATGCGTTCGAAGGCGTCCCGGCCAAAGAAGAACCCGACGGCGGCCAGCGCCACCCAGCCGCGAACGAACGGTGAGGCAGGGTGGACCCGCTTCCACCCGCCGTCGACAGCCTGGTCCGGCGACACCGTCATGGAGTCCCCCGGGCTCACAGCCCAGCCAGCCTGGCTTCTCCGCGCGCCGAAAGCTGTTCACGCAGGCGCGCGCCCTCCTGGGCAGGAAGGCCGGGCAAATGCGCGTTGGTTCCGGCAGAGGCCGTGTGAAGTTTCAGCGTGCACAGCCCAAGGCTTCGTTCCACCGGACCCACGGCCACGTCAACGTACTGCATGCGGCCGTACGGAACCACCATGGTGCGTTGGAAGAAGATGCCCCTGCGGATGAGGAGGTCATCGTCGCGCTCGGCGTAGCCAATGGCGCGCACCTGGCGTGGGATCAGCACCAGCCGCCACAGCGCCAGCACCAGCATCACGGCAGGAACTGCAATGGCCAGCCACAGTGGGGGCCAACGCCACCAGCCGAGAAGCACGAAGACCAGCGGCAAGCTGAGGACGGCGATCACCACCAGATTGCCGATGGCCCACTCCACCAAACGCACAGTGACGTATTTCGGCGAAACCCGCAGCCACTGGACGCCGGGAGGATCAATCGCCTCGGTATGCATACTCGCCTTCGCCTTTGGTCCCGCCCCGGCGGGTTTCGGGACCGGCATTGCCGCCTTCAATGTCCTCCGGCGGGATCCGGCAGAAGCGCTCCACCACTAGCCCGACGACCACCATGACAACGCCGCCGCCGCCCATCAGCAAGGCGTTCCAAAGGATGCCTTCGCCGCTGCGCAAGGTGCCGATCCGCAGGAGGTCCACAGCAATACCGGCATGCCAGCCGAGCAGGAGCGTCCCCGCATAGGCGCAGGCCTGGGCAAGGATCAGCGTCCTGGCAGCAAGAATGGGATTGAGCATGCTTTTCTTCTTGCCGTTGCGCCACCGCAGCACCCGGACGCCCATGATGAGCGTAAGCCCCGCAATGACACCCATGGTGACCAGCGCCGACGTCGGCAGGACGGGCGTTGGCATGCTGAAACGGTTGGTGGAGACAGTAGCCAGCCAGCCGACGACGGCGGCAATGACGGCGATGAGCACCAAAACCACAGGGCGCATGGCTTTCACGGCTGCTCCACCGCCCCAGTGGCGGGAACTCCGGCGACATCGCCGAAGCCGTCGAACCTGCGGATGTCAGGCATGTCATCGGCGACGGCGGCAAGTTCAGCCACGCTCCGGCCGTTGAGTTGGGCGTGTGGCTCGAGCAAAGACCACGGGTAGAGCACAAAAGCGCGCTCTGCTGCCCTGGGGTGCGGGATGGTGAGGACGGGATCGTCGCTCACGACATCGCCGAAGACGATGATGTCCACATCGAGCGTCCTGGGACCCCAGCGAACCTCACGCGTACGGTGGTGCTTCTGTTCCACGGCGTGGCAGTGCTTGAGAAGCTCCAAGGGGGCAAGGGTGGTCTCCACCGCCATGACCATGTTCAGGAAATCAGGCTGGCCCTCCGGCCCACCGACCGGCTTGGTCTGCACCACGGGCGAAACGCCCAGGAGGCGGATCTCCGGCGGGTCAACCAGGTCCGCCACGGCAGTGGAAAGGGTGTCGTTGCGCTCCCCCAGATTGCTGCCCAACGCCAGAATGGCCTTGGTATAGCCAGAGGTCATGACCGCTCCCGATGGACGCTGACCGTCACATCACCGAACGGCACCTCAATGGGCGCCTTGGGCTTGTGGACGGTGACGTCGACGGCGGCTACGTTGTAGTTCGCGAGGATGCCCTCGGCGATCCTGACCGCGAGGCCCTCGATCAGGTTCAAGGGCTCGCCCTCGATGTGCTTGGTGATCAGCTCGGCAACTTCGCCATAATGCGCTGTGTACTGCAGGTCATCGGTGTCCGCAGCCTTGGTGAAGTCCGTATGCAGCACGGCATCCACAACAAAAGGCTGGCCGTCACGGCGTTCGAAATCGAACACTCCGTGATAACCGACGGCGGTGACACCGGTCAGCGTGATCCTGTCCACAGCTTTATCCAATCAGCGCGCGATACGGGCGGCAACCTTGACGGCATCAAGGTTGGGACCGACGTCGTGGACCCGGACTGCCCAAGCGCCCTTGGCCGCACTCAAAGCCGTGATGGCTGCGGTAGCTGCGTCGCGCTCCAAAGGCGCAGCCGACTTTCCGGCCACTGTGAGGAGCGAACCAAGGAAGCGCTTGCGCGAAGCAGCCACCATCACTTTGTGGCCAAGTCCAAAAAGCTGGTCGAGGTTCTTCAGGATTTCCCAGTTCTGGTTCTCGTTCTTGGAGAACCCGATGCCGGGATCAACGATGATCTGCTCCGGGGCAACTCCCGCGGCATACAGTTTGTCGCGGACGCCGCTGAGCTCAGCCACGACATCTTCCGTGACGTTGTTGTATTCCGTCAGGCTGTCCATGGTCAGGGCATCGCCGCGGCGGTGCGTGAGGATGTAGGGGACCTTGGTCCGGGCCACGAGCTCCGGCATGTCGGGTTCAATGGTCAGGCCCGAAACATCGTTGATGATGGCCGCACCCGCCTCAACTGCCGCTGCCGCCGTGGAGGTGTGCATGGTGTCGATGCTGACCAGGGCGCCGGCCTTCACCAACGCTTCGATCACCGGCAGGACGCGGCGCTGCTCTTCCTCGGGGGAAACAGGTTCTGCGCCCGAGCGGGTGGACTCCCCGCCGACGTCGATGATGTCCGCACCTGCGTAAAACATCCGCAGGCCAAGCGCGATTGCTGTGTCCGGCGTGCGATGCGTGCCGCCGTCGCTGAAGGAATCCGGGGTGACGTTGAGGATTCCCATGACGAGCGTGCGGTCCGTTGGCAGGTCCTCGAACCGGGCCGCGGGCCGCGGCTTGCGGAGAACCGGCAGCGGGCTTGTGGCCGGGCCGGTTCCGGGTGCTGCAGCGAGGGAGTCCATAATGCTTACCTTCCGATGATGAGGCTCATGGCCTCGGCGCGGGTGGCCGGGTCATGGAGTTGACCGCGCACCGCGCTGGTGACGGTCTTCGCGCCGGGCTTGCGGATGCCGCGCATGGACATACACATGTGTTCACACTCGACGACGACAATCGCCCCGCGCGGATTGAGGTGCTTGACCAGCGCCTCCACGATCTGCGTGGTGAGGCGCTCCTGCACCTGCGGCCTGCGCGCATAGATGTCCACCAGCCGGGCCAGCTTGCTCAGGCCGGTGACCTTCCCGTCATGTGACGGAATATAACCAACATGCGCCACCCCGTGGAACGGCACCAAGTGGTGCTCGCACGTGGAGTAGAAGGGAATGTCCTTCACCAGGACAAGCTCTTCGTGGTCGAGGTCGAACGTGGTGGACAGGACGTCAGCCGGGTGCTGGTGGAGCCCAGCGAAAACCTCCGCGTACGCCTTGGCCACGCGCTTGGGTGTGTCCTGCAGGCCGCCACGGTCAGGGTCTTCACCAATAGCCAGAAGGATCTCGCGGACAGCCGCTTCTATGCGCGGACGGTCCACCTTCGAGTGGGCCTTGGAGCCCGCGGCGGAACCGTGGGCGGCGGCGAGGTCGTCGTCGTCGAAATGAGTCACAGCAGAAAGCTTAGCCGTGATGCGGGTGGTCGTTGCCGCCGTCGGGCTGCGGGGCCTGGAAGGAGTCCTGGCTGCTGACGCCCTGTGCATGCGGAGCCACGGTGTCCAGGGGCTCGTCCAGGCGGGCCTTCTTGGCCTCCTCCTGGGCTTCCCGTTCTGCCTTTTCGGCGCGGCTTTCCACCGGCGGAATGGACTGGACCGGGCGGGATTCCTTGGACAACCAGATCTCGCGGAAATCGCGCTTCCGGATGTCGTGGAAGATCTCGGCGATCTCGGCCTGGTTCAAGGTTTCCCGTTCCAGGAGTTCCAGGGCCAGGCGGTCCAGGATGTCGCGGTTTTCGGTGAGGATCGCGTAGGCCTCGTCGTGTGCCTGGTCGATAAGGCGACGAACTTCTTCATCCACGACGTACGCAATCTGGTCCGAGAAGTTCCGCTCCTGCGCGGCGTCGCGGCCGAGGAACGGCTCGCCGCCGCCCTGGCCCAGCTTCACGGCGCCAACACGCTCGCTCATGCCGTACTGGGTGACCATCTTCCGGGCCGTGGAGGTGGCCTTCTCAATGTCGTTGGAGGCACCGGTGGAGGGATCGTGGAACACGATTTCCTCTGCAACACGGCCGCCCATGGCATAGGCCATCTGGTCCAGCAGCTCATTTCGGGTGACCGAGTACTTGTCGTCCTCCGGAATCACCATGGTGTAGCCGAGCGCACGGCCGCGGGGAAGGATGGTGATCTTGGTGACCGGGGCGGAGTTCCGCAGGGCAGCGGCTACCAGGGCGTGGCCACCTTCGTGGTAAGCGGTAATCTTCCGCTCAAGTTCCTTCATTACGCGGCTGCGCTTCTGCGGGCCGGCCATGACGCGGTCAATGGCCTCGTCCAGCGCGCGGTCGTCAATCAGGTTGGCGTTTGAACGTGCGGTCAGCAAGGCGGCCTCGTTCAAGACGTTGGCCAGGTCCGCGCCGGTGTAGCCAGGGGTCTTCTTGGCAACAGCCCTGAGGTCGATGCCGTTAGCCATCGGCTTGCCCTTGGCGTGGACGTTGAGGATCTGTTCGCGGCCCACCATGTCAGGGGCTTCCACCGTGATCTGGCGGTCGAAACGGCCGGGCCTCAGCAGTGCGGGGTCCAGGACGTCCGGGCGGTTTGTGGCTGCAATGAGGATGACGTTGGTCTTGACGTCGAAGCCATCCATCTCCACCAGGAGCTGGTTCAATGTTTGTTCGCGTTCGTCATTGCCGCCGCCTATGCCGGCGCCGCGGTGGCGACCAACGGCGTCGATCTCGTCAACGAAGATGATGGCTGGCGAACTGGCCTTGGCCTGCTCGAAGAGGTCGCGGACGCGGGACGCACCCACACCGACGAACATCTCGACGAAGTCCGAGCCGGAGATGGAGAAAAACGGAACACCGGCTTCACCCGCAACGGCGCGGGCCAGCAGGGTCTTACCGGTACCTGGAGGGCCGTAAAGCAACACGCCCTTGGGGATCTTGGCGCCAACGGCCTGGAACTTTGCCGGCTCCTGGAGGAATTCCTTGATTTCCTGGAGCTCTTCAACGGCCTCGTCAGCACCGGCAACGTCCGCGAAGGTCACCTGCGGCATGTCCTTGTTGACCAGCTTGGCCTTGGACTTGCCGAACTGCATCACCTTGGAGCCGCCACCCTGCATGCGGGAAAGGAGGAACCAGAAGAGCACACCCAGCAGCAGCACCGGGATGAGGAGGGAGAACAGGCCGGAGAACCAGTTGTTCTCCACGGGCTGGTCGGTGAAGCCCTTGTCAGGGTTGGCGTTGGTAACAGCCTTGACGACGTCCGGACCACGGTCTGTGACGTAGAAGAACTGGACGTTCTTGCCCTTGTCCTGGCCATCCAGGTTCAGGTTGTCCTTGAGCACCAGGTCAACGCGGTTCTCGGCGTCGAAAATCTTTGCCTGCTCAACTTTCCCGCTCTGGGAAAGGAGGTCGAGGCCGTCCTTGGTGTCAATGCGTGTGGAACCGCCCGGAGCCAGTGTTGCGAATGCCACCAGGAGCAAGCCAACAACGACAACAATCCAGATGCCCGGGCCCTTGAAGAAACTCTTAGCTTTCATCTGATCGGGGTTTTGCCCCGTCCCTCCTGGTAGTGCTGCAAGGCGCAACTTCTGCGCGCGATAGGTGCTGCTTCGGTTTCAAGCTATACACCGTTCCCAGTAATTCACGCACTGGAAAGTCCAAAAGTTCCCTCTGGGCGTACACAGGATACTCGCGGCGGGGCCACCGTTACAGGGTGTGATTACGTTGGGACCGCCCTCAGGCCGAAGCGACGGGGAGCACCAGCAAGTAACCAGTTGGCAGCCCACTGCTCCAACGCCGGGGCTCCCTGACAACGAACTGCGCCGCCAGCTGCTCCGGGCTGAGCAGGCTGTTGGGCTCGGGGGATGGTCCCCACTGACCGCTGCCGTATGGGTAGAGCGGATCCAACACCCTGATTCCTGTGACGTGGAACTCCGGGAAAACCGCGGGATCACCCATCGACTCGAATCCACTCATGACCCAAGCGTGGCGCCCGCTCCACATGACCAGGCCAACGGGTCGTCCGGTGGCGGCCATTGCCCGCGCCGCAGTTTGCAGCGCGCCCCCAAAATCAGCGACGCTCACCACTGTGTACGGCCCCATTCCTGACTCGGTGAGCACCTGCGCCCAGCCGAACGGGTTGGCACCATTGAACGAGTCGGAAGACCTGGCCCTGGCCATCTCCCACAGCTGGCCCTGCTGCACAGAGTCGGTCCAGGAAGCTCCGCCGGTGTCATCGATGAGGTTGTGGGCCATCTGGATGCTCGCTGCTACGCACCAATCAAAGGTGTACTGCGGTACGAAGTCACCCGCTTGGTACAGGTTGATGGCGAACGGCTGCGGGATCGCCGGAGGTGTCGTCGGAGCGGGAGGTACGGCTACCGCATCCTGCGGTGCATTCGCGGGCGGAACCGTGGTTACCCCGCCGGCAGTTGGCGAGGCGGACGAACTCGCCGCCGGCTGACCAACACCGGACTCCGGGAGGTCGACGGCGGGTGTGCAGGCGGTGAGGAGGGATGCCATGACGGCAAGCCACGCCAGAAGACGGGCAGGGACACCGGTCATGGTTCAGTTTAGCCCCGGCAACCGGGGCAGGGGCAGGTTCATCCCACCCGGATCTGCAACCACCCACGCCCCTTAACTGCGAACGCCGCACCACTTCACGCTGCCGCACCTGGTGTTAGGGGTGCGCGCGGCGGAAAGTGGCGCGGCGAAGCGAAAAAGCGGGTCTACTCGTAAACGTGCGGGGCCAGCGTGCCGACGAAATCGAGGTTGCGGTACTTCTCGGCGTAGTCCAGGCCGTAGCCGACGACGAATTCGTTGGGAATGTCGTAGCCGACGTACTTGACGTCAATTTCCACCTTGGCGGCGGTCGGCTTGCGGAATGCTGTGCAGATCTCGACACTGGCGGTACCGCGGGACTCAAGGTTGGACTTGAGCCAGGAAAGGGTGAGGCCGGAGTCGATGATGTCCTCAACAATGAGTACGTCTTTGCCCATGAGGTCGGTGTCCAGGTCCTTGAGGATCCGGACAACGCCGGAGGACTGGGTGCCCGAGCCGTAGGACGAAACAGCCATCCAGTCCATGCTGACGTGGCTGTGCAGCGCGCGCGCAAGGTCAGCCATGACCATGACCGCACCCTTGAGGACGCCGACAATGAGGATGTCGCGGCCCTCGTAGTCCTTGTCGATCTGCGCTGCGAGTTCCGCGATGCGCGTTTGGATCTGCTCTTTGGTGTAAAGAACGTGCTTGAGATCTGCCTGGACGTCGTTTGAATCCACCAATGGCTCCTGTTTTGATGCTCGGGTGCGGCTACTGTTGGGACGGTTTCTGATGCCGGAATACTAGCTTCCCACAGCGCGCGGCCTCGCGGGGACCGGCCTTCGCCGAATCACCAACCCATTCGCCCTGCGCAACCGGCCGTTCCTGCGCCAAATCGCTGAGCGAAAGCCGTGACACGCTGACATGTCCAGGAAGCTGCACGGGTCCGGCCGACCCCTGCCTCCTGAGCAGCGCCTCCGCCGCTTGCAGCCGCCCGTATCCGGGTTGTTGACCCCCGACGTCGGCGGCGGCCTTGGCGATGACACGGAACCTCAGCGCGGCGGGCAATTCGCGGACAGCGTCCTCGGGCAACCACACAGCACCGTCCTCCCGCTGGACGAGTGAGAGATAGGTCTCGTTGGCCAAACCCTCCAGGAAATCGGCATCCTGTTGAAGGATGGCCGCAGTCCTGGCCAGGGATTCAGCCACTCCGGGACCAAGCTTTTCTTCCAGGACGGGCATCACTTCCACCCTTGTCCTGGACCGGGCGAAGGCGGGATCGGCGTTGCTCGGATCATGCCAGGGATCCAGTTCCTCAACCTCGCAGATCTCCACGGTTTCTTCGCGTCGGAGGCCAAGGAATGGGCGAAGAAGCCGTCCGCGGGCAGGCCGCATCCCTGCCAGGGAACGTGTTCCAGAGCCCCGGGCCAAGCCGAGCAGCACCTGCTCTGCCTGGTCATCCAAAGTATGGCCAAGCAGGATCGCGTCACACTGCAGGTCGTCGGCCGCTGACTCCAGCGCAGCATGGCGGGCGTCGCGGGCGGCCGCTTCCGGCCCAAATCCCGTGGAGGCAACATCAACTGCGCGCACTTCCACCGGAGAAAGTCCCAGCTCACGCAACACTGACGCCGTCCTTGCAGCTACCTCCGCCGAACCCGCTTGCAGTTGGTGGTCAACAACCACGCCGGCAACCGACACCGGGTGCCCGTCCACGTGTCCACGCCTGCCGAAGTACGCGGCAATTGCTGCGAGCGCCAGGGAATCGGGTCCCCCGCTGCAGGCTACGAGGACCCGCGATGGGTAACCCGCAGCGGCCAGGGCGTTCTGCAACTGTTTCCGGGCTTTGCCCACGACGGGCGCCAACCGGCCGGGTCGCCGTCGGCCCCTGCCAGCGGGACCAACACCGGAACCGGTGGGAACGCTCAAAGGCCCATCCGCTCGAGCCAGAGCCGCGAGTTGTGGATTTCCTCTTCGGTAGGCAGGAACTCAGCGGATTCCCACACCTTGTTGAAGCCCTCCATGCCGGCCACGGCAACAACTTCGCGGACGAACTTGGCGCCGTCGGTGTACTGGCGCATCTTGGCATCCAGTCCCAGGAGGTTGCGGATGAACTTCTCCACCACGCCCCGGTCCTTGCCACGGTCGTTGAAGCGCTGGCGGATGGTCTTCACCGAGGGAACGATGCTGGAATCCACGGCATCCATCACCACATTGGCGTGACCCTCCAGGAGGCTCATCACTGCTGTGATGTGGGAGAGGGAGGCCTTTTCCTCGGGGTTCTGCAGGAGGTCCAGGATGGCGCCGCGGCCGGGTGTCTTCTCCGAGGGGTTGCGGTCGCGCAGGGACTTGGCCACGGCACCGGCGCGTTCCACCAAGGAATCCATGTTGCCAAGGAGGTTGCCGCTGAGTTTCTCGATTTCGTCGAGCATGTGGTGCCTGAGCCACGGTGCTGCCGCGAACTGCACGCGGTGGGTTTGCTCATGCAGGCAGACCCAGAGCCGGAAGTCGTCCGGGTGGACGTTGAGTTCGCGTTCCACGGAGATGATGTTCGGCGCCACCAGGAGGAGCCGTCCTCCCGGGGGAACGTTGGAGTTGGGGGCCAGGGCCGCGAAGGGATCGTACTGGCCCAGGACCTTGCTGGACAGGAAGGCGAGCACGGCGCCCAGTTGGGTTCCCGTGATGGCTCCGCTGGCGGCAGCGGCGGCCGGCGTCATGGCAACGCCACTGCGGCTGTCCAGCATTTTCTTCAAGGCAGGCTGCAGCATCACCGAGAAACTTTGGGTGTTGGCCTTGGACCATGAGGCACGGTCCACTACCAGCACATGGGAATCGCGCAGGTCCCGGGCGGCATCGAGCCCCGTGATGTCGTGGACGTGCGGAACCGAGATATCCGCGTTGAAGCGCAGGTTCTCTACCGCCTTGCCGATCTCCCCGGCACTGAGCTCAGGGCCTGGAGGGGCAAGCCGGGCAGCCGTAGCGGCGGCCAGATCCCAATTGATCAGGGACTGGGCCCCTGCTGACGATTCGCGGGCAGATGACACCATACGGTCCATCACACCACACGTGGCCGACAGTAGACCCTTAAGTTCGCTCCACGCGGAGCATTCAGACCCGGCAACCGCAGGATGCCAGCACCGAGGCGGAACGGTCCATGGCTACCTTGTTGCCGGCCGCGCCAGGGTCCAGGCCATTGCCGATGAACGAAAACACCAGGAGCCGCCCGTCGGCGTCCACAACGTAGCCGCTCAAGGCAATGACTGTGTTGAGGGTTCCGGTCTTGGCCCGAACCAGTCCCGCGCCACCGGCGGTGCTGGCGTCGCCGTACCTGTCGTTCAGGGTGCCGGTCAGCCCCGCCACCGGGAAACCGTCCAGCGCTGAACGCAACGCCGAATGCGGTCCACTGGTAATGGCCCGCACAACGTCCGCGAACTGCCGGGCGCTGACCTGGTTCTCCAGTGCCAGCCCCGAAACATCAGCCAACAGCATCGAATCCGTGGCGATCCCCAACTCCCCCAGCCTTTGCCGCACGGCTGCAGTGGCGGCGTCGTAAGTGGTCTCCTTGCCGCTGGCGGAAGCGGTCATCCGCCCCAGTGCCTCGGCCAGGAAGTTATCGGAGGTCTCCAGCATGAGGTCCACTTGTTCGCTGACCGTGGCCGACTCCGCAGCGGCCAGCACTTTGGTGGGGACGCCTTTTCCACGCTCGACGCCGGGACTCACCGTTACGCCGGCCGCCGCCAACTGCCCGGCGAACGCTTGGGCGGTGGTGAGAGCGGAGTCCTGGGGGCGGGGACCAGTCTCAACACCGGGTGAGTAGCGGCCGGAGTTCAGGGCAAGCGGGTACAAAGGGGCGGTCTCGCCGGCAGCGACGTCCTCCAGGCTCCAGGCCGGGTTCAGGGAGGGCCCGGTAAAGAGGGAGTCGTCCACCTGGACTGTGATGGGGCCCTGCACGCCGGAGGACGCCAAAGCCGCAGCGGTTTCCGCGGCCAGGGTCGCCAGGCCGGCATGTCCAAGAACGGCGGAAGGGTCGGAAGCGGAAACCCCCAGCAACACGTCCCCTCCCCCGGTCAGGACCACTGTGGAGGGGTTGTCGGAGCCGAGCACCCGGGTGGTGAAACGCGATTCCGGGCCAAGCGCCTGCAAAGCCGCGACGGCGGTAAGCAGCTTCATGTTCGACGCCGGGATGCGGTTGGCATTGCCGTCACGGTCGAAGAGGACCTGCCCCGTAAGGGCATCCATGACCACGCCCGTGATGCTGCCCGAACCGTCCGGCTTCAGGTTTCCGTCCAGGAGCCGCGCCACCTCGGCGGGAACCGGGATCGGCGCCTTTGCATCCGGGGGAAGCAGCGTACTGGAGCCGGACAACTGAGTGGGTTGTTGCTGCCAGGCGGGAATGGACGGCGCGGGGCGGGGCATGCTGAACAGCCCAGGCACCATTCCGGAAACCACAACGGAGCCCACGCACAGCAGGACCAGCGCCAACAGCACCGCCCACGCCAAGCGCCCCCATACCGTGGACACCCTCTTGCGGGCACCCCCGTTTTTAACGCCCATCATGAAAGTTGCTTGGTCCTGTCAGTCCTGAAATGTCCCGCCGGTTCAAGAAACCCGGGCCTCTCGCTATATCCTCAATAGTAGTCGGCGGCACCGGCTGTACTTTTGCCTGCCGCCAGCCCCGGGCTAAGCAGCCTGCCTGTGGCACCGTCACCCGTGGCGGCCGCTTCGGCGGAGCAACGCCCCACCCTCACCCGTCAAGGAGCATTCCATGAAGCACGACGTGACCATCGAGATCCCCAAGGGATCGCGCGTCAAGTACGAAGTTGACCACGAAACCGGCCGTGTCCGCCTGGACCGCGTCCTGTTCACCTCCATGCAGTACCCCACGCACTACGGTTTCTTCGAGAACACCCTTGGTGAAGACGGCGACCCGTTGGACGCACTGGTGCTCCTGCAGGACTTCGACCTCCACCCGGGCGTCATCGTTGAGTCCCGCCCCATCGGCGTTTTCAACATGACCGACGACGGCGGCGGAGACGCCAAGGTCCTCTGCGTCCCCGTTGACGCGCGGTTCGACCACATCCAGGAAGTCAGCGACGTCAGCGAATTCCTGATCAAGGAAATCGAGCACTTCTTCACGCGCTACAAGGACCTGGAGCCCGGCAAGTGGGTCAAGGCTGAGGGCTGGGGCGACCGCGCCGCTGCCGAAGCCGAGTTGGAAGCGTCCATCAAGCGCTACGTGCCCGCAGCAGGCCACTGACCTTACCCAACTGAGTCGCAGATAACGTCGTTCTGAGCGCTCAAAACGACGCTAACTGCGACCTACTTGGGTGACGACGGCGGGTGGTGAGGTTCCCCAGGAACCCCACCACCCGCCGTCGTGCTTTTAATGGGCATGTCTACCCATCGCGGGAGCTTGCGTGTCGGCCTAGGCTGGGACGAGACTTTTCGATGGTTTGCAAACAGGGGGTTCCACATGGCTGGGTTCTACGGCGCCGATATAGCGCAGCTTCGCAGTCTGGCTGGCGTGATGGGCAAGGCTGCCGACGCCATCAGCCTGCAGAGCACGCAGTTGTCCAACGCGATCAATTCCACGACGGCGTGGCAGGGCCGTGACGCCACTGTCTTCAAGGGTGACTGGAACAGCCAGCACAGGCAAAGCCTGGTCAAAGCCGCCAACATGCTGCGGGAAAACGCCAGCCAACTGAAGAAGCACGCCAACCAGCAGGAGTTCGCGAGCCACAATGACGGCACGGGCTCGTCGGTGGGCGTCCTCAAGGATGTTTATGACACCGCCATGGGCGCCAAGGGTGTGGGCTCTCCCCTGTGGACCGCGTTCAAGTACCTCCTCCCCGTCAAGCCCGACGCTGCCGGAGACGTCATCCCCCGGCACCTGCGCTACGGCCAGACCAAAGAGATCCTGACCAACTGGCGCGCGGGTGGCTCGGTGCTCCGCGACGGCATCACGGCACTGCGCAACGGCGAAAAAGTCACGGACGTCATCACCGACCTCAAAGCCAACATCCCCTACAGCACTGCGTTCCAGGAGGCGAGCAAGTTCTCCAAGGGACTGCGCATTGCCGGGGCTGTGGCTGCTCCGTTGAACATCGTCAGCGGCATCAGCGACATAATCAGCCCTGAGCACGACGGCTGGCGCGGCACCGGCGACCGCGTTGCCGGCGGCCTCTCCGTGGTGGGCGGCGTGGGCAGCATCATGCTCATGACGGCCGGCGGCGCGGCCCTCCTGGGACCCATTGGCGCCCCGATCGTGATCGGTGCTGGACTGGTGGCCGGGGCCTGGGCCTTGGGCAACCTGGTGGCCGACAATTGGGATTCCATCTCCAACTTCGCGCGCAATCCCGGCAGCTATATTGCCGACGGCGCCAAGGAAGTGGGCAATTTCGCCAAGGATGTAGGCAGTAAGGTGGCAGACGGAGTCAGTAACGCCGCCAAGTCGGTCGGAAACTTTGTCGGAGGGATATTCGGATGACGACGAGCACCATGAAATGGACCGAAAGGGATGTCCAGGCCGCAGCCAAGGTCCTGGCATCAGCCAGTGCCACGGGAGCGCACCTGCCCACGCTGACCGACGAAGAAGTGGTGGCGTTGGACGGCGTCCAGCACGAGCAGCTGGTGGCATTGCCCTGGCTTTCGGCGCAGGATGCCAACAAGGACATCATGTGCGCAGTTGCCTTGCGTGGGCTGCTCGCCAAGGAACTCGTGTACCCGGTGATCTTCGAAGGCGAAACGGAACCCTCCCGCCTGCACGCCACCGACGAAATCACCGGCGCCCTGACCCTCCGCCGCAGCGGCAGCAATGTTGTCTCCGTGGAACGGACCGTCTCCACGGGCAAGCGCTGGCTCTACGGCTACGTCCATGACGAAGGTGTCCTGTTGGAGGAAGTGGACGAGGGCGGCCTGCACGGCTTCACTGTGGTCACCCGGGACCAATTGGTGCCGCGTTTGGCCGAGTTCGTGGATCCGGAACATGCCGCCGCCCGCGATACGGACCCCGCGGAGTACACGGAGGCCGAGTTCGAGGCCCACGCGGCCACGGCCTTGGCAGATACCCAGGCGGCCAGCAACGTGGTTGCGTTCAACTCCGACACCAACGCCTTCCCCACCGTCACCGTCTACACCGGCCCGTCGGGAGTACACGTTCTGACGCCGCGCGTGGAAGGCTCGGTGGAAGCCGGCCTTCCGGACCAGGCCGGCGACCTTTCCTTCGAACTGAAGGAAACGTCGGCCGCTTCCCTGGCCCGCGTCCTGGGCGGACTGGCCGGAGTGGCCTGACCGGCCTGACGCTCCGCACCCACGCCGCATCCCGCCGTCGAACCGAAAGCCACGCATGAGCACCTCGAACCCCAAGACCTCAACCGGCATGGTGGACCCCCTCAATGGCCGGGCAGTGCGCCGCCACCCCGACACCGGCGCATATTTCGTCAAAGCTTCCGGAGCTGCCCATTTCTGGGGCCGCGTGCTGGACGCGATCGTGTTCCTGGTGGGCTATGCCATCCTGGCGGTGATCGCTGCAGTGGTCCGCGAGTCCATGATGGACAGCGGCTCGGCGCTCGGTTACAACGACGGATTCTGGCTCACCCTCTACGCGGTCCTGTGGTTCGTGGGCCTGTTCGCCTACGGCATGGTCTGGGGTACTGCGGGCAGCGTCGGCGACGCCGCTGCGGGCATGCGCTCGGTAAGGATCAAGGACGGCACGACGGCGGGGCCCTGGTTGGGCGGCTGGCGCGCCATCTGCTGGTCGTTCTTCCCGTTCTTCGTGGTGATGGTTATTGCCGCTGCCCTCAGCGGTGGCGGAGATGACACCTGGGACCCGAAGTTCGCCGCCATGGACCGCCGTTCCGGAGTGGCCAGTGGCCAGCAACCCATCCCGGATCCCAAGGTCGCCGCCGCAGAGCAAGCCGCCGCAGCCCAGCAGCAGAGCCTGCCCAACCTCTACGGCCAACGCCCGGATGCGCGGCCGTAACTGGCTGGTTCACCGGGTTGAGCGCCGGCTCGGTCCTGGGCTGGGGCAACTCCGGTATGTTGCTTCTTCACGACGCATCCATTGGAAGGCGCTGATTCCCTGCCTGGCGGTTGGCTTTGTCTTTGGAACCATCGCCGAGTTTGTCAGTCCGCTCCGCTCCACCAGGGTGCCCGGACATTTCAGTGATCCCTTGCTGTTCATTGCCGCCAGCACCCTGACTGCCCTGGTCCTGTGGTCCATGACCCTTCTGGGCAGTTTCCGGAAAATCCTGGTCTTTGACGGGGGAATCGTGGCCAAATACTCGCAGCAGCACACCCTCCTGGTGTTTCCGTGGAGCGAGGTGGCACCGGGGACGTTGAAGGCCGTCACCACGTCCGACAACAGTGATCCGGACCGGCGCCTGGTGGCGAAGAGCAAGGTTTCCCTGGGGGCCGGCGGGCGGAATGCGGTGGTGTTCCAGGCCCGCGAAACGTTCTGGGTCTTTGCCGCTGACGAGGACCCCGCGCCCTTGGTCAAGGCCATTCAGGGAGCCATGCGCAGTTCAGGCACAGGCGGTGCCGGCCGGGAGGCGGCAGGTGCGCTGCCCGCCGTCGTACTGACGGGGACCACAACGCTGGACTAAGCCGTAGTGCCCTTGCGGGCCCCGGTTCGAAGGCCGGTACGCAGTATGTAACAGGCGAAATGTGCCCTTGCAGAGCGGCTACCAGCCGGTAGCATGTGATCCACTATGTTCACTCTCACCATCAACCAACGCGACAGCCGGCGTGACGGCGATCTTGTGCCGCAGTTGCTCAAGGACCTGCGGCACATTCCCGCCCGGCTGGATTTCGACCGGTCAGTTGAAGATGAGGTACAGGGCATCGTGGAATCGAGCCATCAGGCCGTAGAGACCGCTCTGATCGCGCTCCGGTCCGGCCAGTGGTACGTCGGGATCGGCGTGGGGCCGATCAACGAGCCACTGCCCAACCTGGTGAAGGACGCTTCGGGCCACGGACTTGTATATGCGAGGCGTGCCGTGGACAGGCTGCGCTCCAGCAAGGAGCGCATTCCGGTGGCGGTGGATGGGCCTTTGGCAGCGCTGGCTTCGGAAGCCGAAGCCGTGCTGCGCCTGATCGGGCATATCGTCCAGCACCGCAGTGCCGCGGAGTGGCGGGTGCTCGACCTGCTCACGCCAGGAGTCCGCGGCCAGCAAAAAGCTGTTGCCCAGGAACTGGGGATCACTACGCAGGCCGTGAGCAAAACACTGGCCCGCGCGCAGTGGGCCGAGGAGCACGCTGCACGCCCGGCGGCTGCGCGCCTGCTGCAAATGATTCTCGAAGTCCGCTGAACCCACTCGGGACACAGCAAACCCAACTGGGTCGCAGTTGATGCCGTTATAACCGCTCAAAACGGCATCTTCTGCGACTCAGTTGGGTCAGTGGACGGTGCTACTGGTTGCTGATGTTGTCCTTGGCCGTGCTGGCGCGGTCCTGGACGTCGGCGGCAGCAGCCTGGCCTTCGTCCTTGACGTTGGCAGCGGCCTCAGTGGCGCTGTCCTTGACGCTCTGGACTGCTTCCTGTGCCGGCTCCTTGAGGTGCTCTGCCACTTCCTGCGCAGCGTGGCTCAATTCCTCGGTCAACGGCTGGGCCGCATCCTTAAGGGCGTGGGCTGCCTCGCGTTCCTTCTCCGAAGGCGGGAAAAGCGCGGACACCAGGAGACCGGCGCCGAAGGCAATGAGGCCGGCGGCGATGGGGCTGCCCTGGGCCTTGCTCTTCAACACCTGCGGCGCGTCACCGAGGTCCGAGACGGCGCCAGAGACGTTGCTTGCGACGCCGGAGACGGCGTCCCCTGTGCGGTTGGCCATGTCGCCTGCCCGGTCATGAACGTCGTCGCGGGCGCCGAAGACGGCTGTCTTGATCTTGTCCACCCGGCGGTTGACGATGTGTGACGGTGTGACCTTGTCAGCCACGGCATCAACGTTGGTACTGAGCCGCCGGCGAGTTTCTTCGATATCGGCGCGCAGGGCGTCGGGGTTCTGCGTCATCGTGTCTCCTCAGTGTTTGGTTTCAAAGCGGGGGGTATTTCCTTGACTGTCTCGGCGGTCCGGGGCAGGCCCTTGATGGCGTTGAGTTCCTTGCGGCCCTTGGACGCCAGAACTGCGGCGACGATTCCCCAGATGACTGCGACAACAACCGCAGACCATCCGAGACCAATGAGCTGGCCCAGCGCCCACCAAAGAGCGATGGACAGGAAGACAACGGCCAGGTGGCCGGCCCAAGCAGCTCCGGCGAGCATCCCTGCACCCTTGCCGGCCTTGGTTGCCGAGTCTTTGATCTCTACCTTGGCCAGTTCCACTTCCTGGCGCATCAACGTTGAGATGTCCCGCGTGACGTCGCTCAGCAGTTCGCCAAGGGGAAGGTTTTCTGCCTTCTCGTGGGCTGTGGTGGGAGGCAGATCGGCGGGACTACTCATCGGTGACCCCCGTACTGGGGGTCGTCCGGGCGCTCAAGGCCGTCAGGATCAAGCGGTCCTGCCAGCGGATCGCCCTGCGCTTTGACGCCACCGGCGTCGGTCTCCGGGTAAGGAAGGGTCGAACCGTCGTAGCCGCCGGTGGTACCGGCGTCGTAACCGGTAGTGCCGGCGTCGTATCCGGTAGTCGTGGCAGAGCCGTACCCTGCGGTGGTGGCGGTGGGACCGGGCAGGTCAACGGCCGGAGGAGTTACCGCTCCGCCCTGGGCGGGGTAGCCCTGCGTGGGGTAATAGGCGGCGCGGGGTGTTTCCGCGGTGACGTCCGCGGTCCCGCTTGCCGATCCACCGGACATGGGTGAGTTGTCAGCCATGCCACGGCCCAGGCGGCCGGCGAGGATGCCGGCGCCTGCTGCGATCAGCAGGAAAGTTCCCGGCTTGCGGCGTGCAAAACCCTTGACTTCGTCCAGCAGCGAGCCGGGATCCCGGCCTTCCAGCCACTGGGCGACGGCGGAGGAACGCTGGGCGGCCTGCTGCACCAGGTCCGTGGCGACGCCACCGTTGTCGGTCGAGTTGGCCATGGTGGACAGCTCGTCGGAGATGGATCGCAGGCCTTCGGCAACGCGCTGCTGCTGGGCCTGGGCCTGGTCGGCCAATTCACCCTTGGTCTGGGTGAGGAGTTGACGGGCATTGACCTTTACTTCACGGGCAACATGGCCGGCTTCGGACTTTGCGGTGTCAACAACACCACCGGCAGCCTCCGACACGGCTCCAGCCACACCCGCAGCTTCTTCCTTGGCAGTGTCCACCTTGCCGGAATTGGCTGAGCCTGTCCCTGAACCCGCGGGAGTTCCGCTGATTCCGGTGGTTCCGGCCGTCTGGGTTTCAACATCCGAGTCGAGGTAGTTCCCGGCGAAGGGTTCGGTGCCTGCATGGGCACCAGTGGTTGGCGCCGCGAAGCTTCCGTCCTGCGGCGATTGGCTCTCAGTCATTGTCGCTCTCTTTCCACAGTTGGCAGGCTGCGGACAGCAGCCGGGATAGTAAGTATCGTTACTATCAAATGGTGAGTACCCGCTTGTTCCGGTTCTAATCACCCCTTTTTTGAAAAGATGGTGTGGCCCACTTTTCGGGCCCGCGGCTCGACACGGCACGGCATTCCTGCAAACGTTGGTCGTATGAGCCAACTGCCCACAAGGCGACGGCTGATTCCCGCGCTTCGAAAAACCGTGACCCGCCACCGCCTTCTCTTCGCCGCCAAAACGGCCGTCGCAGCAGGCGTGGCCTGGTATCTTGCACCCTTCATGCCTGGCCCTGCCGCCGAGTATCCGTACTACGCGCCGCTCGGTGCACTGGTGAGCATGCATCCCACCGTGGCCGACTCGGCCAAACATGGGCTCCAGAGCCTTGGGGGTCTGGTCCTGGGCATCGGCATGGCCTTTGCCGTCACCACAGTCGCCGCGCCAACAGCCCTGGCCGTGGCCGTGGTGGTGGGGCTCGGGGTACTCATCGGCGGCCTTCCCCGGCTGGGGACAGCATCCGATTGGATCCCCATGGCAGCACTGTTCGTGCTGGTGCTGGGCGACTCCAATGCGGAGGGATTTTCGTTCGCCTACGTTCTCCAGATGGCCCTGGGAGTCACCGTGGGCTTCGCCGTTAACTGGCTGGTCTTCCCTCCCCTGCACCTGGACGACATTGATCCCGCCATCACGGGCCACCAAAACGCACTGTCCCGCCAACTCAAGGACATGGCGAAGGCCATGGAAGAATCCTGGCCGCCCAACCACGAAGCCTGGGCCAGCCGCAGCGACGAACTGTCCCTGACGGCGGCAGCGGTCCGCACTGCCGTGCATCAAGCGGAGCTGAGCGCCAAAGCGAATCCCAGGTCCCGCCGTCGTGCCGCCCGCCTGCCAGCCGACCTCGCAGGTTTGCGGACCCTTGAACGGCTCACTTTCCATGTCCAGGACATCACCGACGTCCTGGCCAGCGCGATCTGGGAGGAAGGCGCAGGGACCGACATACCGGACGCGACGGTGGGGCCGCTCTCCGAAGCGCTGGATTCGGCGGCGTCCGTGGTGGATCATTGGCGCGACGCGGAGTCAGGTGAACTTGCCAACCGCCTGGCAGCTGCCAAAGACAGCATCACCGCACTGGGTGATGCGGTGGCCGAAGCCGCCGCGCAGCAGGCACCCGTGAACGCCCCGGCGTCGGTAGCCATGAGCCTGCGCCGCATCCTGACAGTGGTGCTGTCCTCCGAATAATCCCCTGGTCAGCGCGGCCTGAGCGGGGGTGAGCCCCTGCGGCCCTTTCCCGCACCGATTCCCTCCAGCATCTCCGCCAGGGATTCCAGGGACGAGTGCTTCGGGGACCATCCCAGCAGGCTGTGCGCGCGGGACGAATCCATGATGGGCGCGTTGGCCGCCATGTCCACCCATCCGGCGTCCGTCACCTGGAGGCGCAAGCGCCATGTGACATCGACGACGGCGCGAAGCACCGCGAGGGGGAACGGCAGCAGCCGCTTGGCCCTGAAAATCCAAGCGAGCGCGTTGGGGTCGATGACCGGCTCGGCGGCGATGTTGAAGGCGCCCTCGGCCTTGTGCTGCAGGACCCGCCAATACGCGTCCGCGACGTCGGCTGTGTGCACTGCCTGGAACACCAACTCCCGGGGAATCGCCAGGACCGGAAGCCACGGTTTGCGGGGTACCAGCCGGGGCAGGACCCGGCCCAGGAAATAGCGTCCCACCTCGCTTCCACCCCCGGAACTGAACATCAATGCCGGGCGCAACCGGGCCACCACAATGTCCGGATTCTCTTTGGCGAAGTTGTCCAGGAGCCGTTCCTGTTCCGCTTTGTCCGAACTGTAGTGCGAGCTCCGGATACCGCCCGCGGGCCAGCCTTCCTTGGTCCGCTGGTCCTTGGGCGCCGGCGAGTACGCACCCACGGAGGAGGCGCAGACTATGTGCTCCACTCCGGCTTTGCGGGCGGCGGCCAGGACGTTGGCCGTCCCGTCCACGTTGGTCCGCCGGAGCAGTTCCCGGTTGTGGTTGGGTTGGATGAGCCACGCCAGGTGCACCACCGCGTCGGCTCCCGCGAGGGCTGCTTCAAGGGCGGGCTGGTCCGCGGCGTCGCCGATGTCCAGGGTGTGCCACTCCACGCCGTGATAGGGGGCGGCATCCGGATCCGGCTCGCGGCGCACGACGCCCACGAGTTCCAGCTCCGCCCCCTCTTCCGAACGTGCCCTCTGGAGCCGTTTGAGCAGTTCGGTGCCGCCGTGCCCGGTGGCACCGATGATCGCGATGCGCATGGCGTCCCTCCTCAGGCCGGCGGGTTTTCGCCGGTTGACCGGATGCGCTCCAGCACCGCGGTGGTGGAATGCTCGGGAACGTAATCCAGGATGGTCACGGTGCCGCCGTAGCGTTCAACCGCTTCCGTTTCCTGGAGCATTTCCGGCGTGTAGTCGCCGCCTTTGGCATAGACGTCAGGCTGCAGGAGCTCGATGAGCGGTATGGGCGTAGGCGTGTCAAAGATTGTCACGTGGTCAACACAGCTCAATGCGGCGATGACTGCGGCACGGTCGGCCTCGTGGTTGACCGGACGGTCCGGGCCCTTGAGCTGCCGCACTGAAGAATCGCTGTTGAGGGCAACCACCAGGACATCGCCCAATTGCTTGGCCTGGTTCAGGTAGCGGGTGTGGCCGCGATGCAGGACATCGAAGCAGCCATTGGTGAGCACGATCCTGCGCCCTTCGCTGCGATGCTCCTGGATGTGCCTGGCCAGCTCGGTGTCCGTCAGTGCTGTATCGGCGAAACCCCTGAGGTGTTGGGCCAGTTCCTCAGTGGTGCAGACGGAGGTTCCGGGCCGGTGGACCACGACGTCGGCGGCGGCTTGCGCCAAGTCCACGCTGGTGGTCAGGGGCAAACCTGCCGCCCGTGCTAGGGTCAGGGCGGCAACGAAGGTATCGCCGGCTCCGGAGGCCTGCTTTTCGGCCTGCGGCCGGGCCCACGTCCTGTGGGTTGCCGGTTCCGTTGTGGTGCTGTCCGGACGGATTGTCAGCGTGCCTTCCCGGTCCAAGGTCACGACGACGGCGGCCGCACCTGAGGCGCGAAGCAGCTGGTCCGCGTGGGCTTCCACGAAGGGGTACCGGGCAGCACCGCCCGGGAACTCCGTGCCGATCAGCCTGGCTGCTTCCTGGGCGTTGGGGGTGGCAAGGTCAGGCTTGAGTTCGGCCCAACGCCCGGGGTGGTGCGCGTCCACGACCACCAGTGTGTCCTGGCGGGCTGAGGGGACCGCACCCTGGGCATCGGGGCCCAAGTGGTCCAGGATTGCGCTGCGCACCGGGCCCTCCAGGGCGCCTGCTCCGTAGTCACAGAGCACCACCGCCGAGGACCCGCGAAGGGCTGCCGGCAGAGTCGCGGCCATGTTCTCGAGTCCCTGGGCCGGCACCTCCGTGGCGGCGTCGTCCAAGCGCAACATCACTTGGCCGCCGCTGCTGATGCGGAACTTGGTGGTGGTGGTCATTGCGGGGTGCGGGACCACGTGGGAAACGTCCACCCCTGCCGCTTCCAGCGTTTCGGTCAGCGTGCTGCCCGCCTGATCTTCACCGATCAACGAAACAAAGCGGACATCCGCCCCCAACGCCGCGAGGTTCATGGCGGTGTTGGCAGCGCCTCCAGGAGCAAAGTCCCGGCGCTGGACCTGGACTACGGGGGCTGGGGCTTCGCGGCAGAACCGCTCAATGGTTCCGTCCCACCAGCCGTCCAGGATGGAATCGCCGATGACCGTCACAACAGGGCGTTCCTCGGCCAAGCGGCCCGGCAACCAGTCAGCCAGACCTTCTTGATTGGATAGGCGTGCCATGGGGTACCTTCCGGTTGGGCAACAATTCCTGTTCCCCTCAGGTACCCCGCGGACCGAGCTTCACACGCGCGCACAGGAAGGAAAAGAATCCATGGACAATCCGTTGGTGGACATGGCGTCCGGCGTAGGCCCAGTACTGGAAAAGTTCACCGACGTGCAGCGGATCGCGGTGCTCAGGGGTGGCGGCTTGGGCGACCTCGTCTACACGTACCCCGCGCTGTATGCGTTGAAGGACGCCTATCCCCAGGCCACCGTTACCGTGCTGGGCACACCAGTACACGCGGCGCTGGCGGGGGCTACCCACGGGCCGGTGGACGACGTCGAACTTCTTCCGGTGGCGCGCGGCGTCCACGACGGTCCACGCAACGGCGAGCGCTTCGAGGACGACGCCGAGGACGTTGCCGCCCAGGAAGCCTTCTTCGAAACGATGCAGGCAAGGCAGTTCGATATTGCGCTGCAGATGCATGGCGGCGGCCGGTTCTCCAACCCTTTCCTGCTTCGACTGAGCGCACGGCACACTGCAGGAACCCGCACCAAGGACGCCGAACCATTGGAACGGAACCTGGACTACGTCTACTACCAGAACGAGCCCGACCGCTGGTTGGAGGTGGCAGCTTTGGCCGGGGCTCCCAGCATCATTCCCCCTCCCCTGCTGCCCAAGCCCGAGCATCAGCAGAACATCGCGGGTTTGAGGGATCCGCAGCGGTCCTCAATGGTGGTGGTACACCCGGGGGCCACCGATCCGCGGAGGCGGTGGCCGGCGTCGTACTTTGCCGAAGCTGCGGCGGCAGTGGCCGCAGAAGGGGCGCAAGTGCTGATAGTCGGCGACAGGTGGGAAAAGGCATTGGCGCAGGAAGTCGCTGAGCGGGCCGGGGGCCAACTGCCGCAGTCCCAACGGCAGGCCGTGCGGTCGGTGGCCGGCGAGCTTGAACTGGGAGACCTGGCCGCGCTCTTGGCCGAAGCCACCGTGATGCTCGCCAGCGACAGCGGCCCACGGCATCTGGCGCATGCCCTGGGGACGCCCACGGTGGGCATCTTCTGGGTGGGCAACGTGTTCAACGCAGGACCCCGCGGCCGCGGAATGCACCGCGTCCACATGTCCTGGTTGACGCAGTGCCCCCGCTGCGGAGCGGACATCACCCAGGTTGGTTGGACGGCCCCGCACTGCGGCCACGACGACACCCTCATCAGGGGCATCGCCGTGGCCGACGTTGTTCAGGACGTGCTGGACCTTACGGCCACGAGCCTTCTTCTGCGGGGGTGATGAGGAGTTCGCGGACCTCGCTGCCGAATGGCTGCGAGAGGGCGAACACCACGGCCTGCGCCACATTGGCGGGATCGTTGAGCTTGGAATCGTCCTGCGGCTTGTACTGTTCGTCGCGGTCGTCGAAGAAGTGGGTCTTCATCCCGCCCGGGATGATGGTGGTCACGCCGATGACTCCGCCGGTTTCGGCCGCGAGCGCACGGCTGAATCCGATCACGCCGAACTTCGAGGCACAGTAGGCCGTGGCGTCCGGGAGGGCCCGGAGGCCAAGCGTGGAGGCGATGGTGATGGCCCGGCCACGGGATCCCTTGAGGTACGGCAGTGCCGCACGAATCGTGGAGACCGTGCCCAGCAGGTTCACCCCAATGACCTTTTCCCACTCTTCAGCAGCAACGTCGCCCAGCTTGCCGCAGCGATCGATACCTGCGGCAGTAACCACTCCGTCCAGGCCGCCCAGGGTTTCAGCGGCTTCCTTGACGGCCGCTTCCACCGCTTCGCGGTTGGAAACGTCCACTTCCAGGGCTTTGGCCCCCGAGACGTTGCTGACGTCCCGGTCGAAAACGAATGGCGTGCCACCGGCGTCGCGGATGGCCTCCACGATCGCAGCGCCAAGGCCGGACCCGCCTCCGGTGACAATGACGCGTCCAGGTGTTTGCGTGTTCATGCGGTTCCTTTCGTTGATCCTGCTGATGGTCAGCTGACCTTGGCCAGTGCTGCAGCCAGGCCGCTGGTGGAGCGTGCCGGATGGAAGGGCATCGTGACGCAGCGCCCTCCCCACCCCGCCAGGAGGCGGGCTTCCGGCAATTCTTCGGGGGTGTAGTCGCCACCCTTGACCCAGATATCGGGCCGGATTCCGCGCAGGCACTCCTCGGGGGTGTCCTCGCCAAAGACCACCACCGCGTCCACGCATTCGAGCGCCAGGAGCAACTCCGCGCGGTCTTCCACGCTGACGATGGGCCGGTGTGCGCCTTTGAGCCGCCGGACTGACTCGTCCGAGTTCAGGCACACGATCAGGCAGTCGCCGAGGCTCCGGGCAGCTGCCAAGGTTCGGGCGTGGCCTGCGTGCAGAAGGTCGAAACAGCCGCCAGTGGCCACGACTGTGCCACCGGACTCGCGGACGGAGCGGGCCAGGCGGACACCGTCCGGGCTGAGGTCGGCGGTATCCACCAGTTCCAGGCCCTTAAGTTCGACGACGGCACCAACCTCTGGTGCTGCGTGGGCTGCCGGTTCGTCCTCCACAGCGGCAAGTGCTGCCGCTCCGCCAGCAGCCAGGAAGGCGGACGCGTCCTCCACCGCCCGGGCGGCTGCCTGTTCCAGGTCCAAGCCCATGCCCAGGTGGACGGCCAGGCTTCCGGCAAGGCGGTCTCCTGCACCGCAGGGATCCGTAACGTTGGTCTTCGGCGCAGGAATGCCCTGCGACGAACCATCCGCGGGCAGCAGGAGCGCGCCGCCTTCGCCCTTGGTCACCAACACGGAGCGGCTGCCCCACGTGTCCAGCAGGTACCGGCCGGCTTCCTCGGCCCCTGCAGTGGATCCCTCCAGCCCGCGCGCTTTCGCCGACGCCAGTGCCTCGGCCAGGTTGGGCGTCACAACGGCCACCCCTGCCACGGGCTCGGAGCCCGCGGGATGCGGATCCCACACCACGGGAACGTGCCCGCTGGCCTCGCTGATCGCCTGCCGGATGTCCTGGTTGGCAGTGATGCCCCGGCCGTAGTCAGCCACCACTATGGCGTCCGCCGATGCTATGGCCGCCAGCATTTCCCCCGTGCAGGAGGGGACGGGGGCCGCGGAGCATCCTTGGTCGAAACGGACCATCGGGTGGCTCCCGATCCGGACACGAGTCTTGGTGGGCGTAGTAGCCAGCGGGGCACCGGTGAGCACCGACATTCCGGCCAATGCACGCCTGAGGTGGCTGGCGCCGTCGTCGTCCGATACCGCGGTGACCAGCGTGACGTCATGTCCGTCGCGCGCCAGCAAGGTAGCGACCAACCCTGCGCCGCCTGCCCGACGCCGGACGTCGGCAACGTCTACTACCGGCACCGGCGCGTCGGGGCTGAGCCGGGTGGCGGCACCGTTGATGTCGACGTCCAGGAGAAGGTCGCCAACGACCGTGATCCTCATGGTTGGCCACCCGAACCCCGCCCGGCCCGCCTGGCAACCTCGGCGTCAAAGGCCCGGCACACCGCGTGGACGGCGATGAGGTGCCCCTCCTGGGCGTTGGCGGGAATGGCGTCAACGGTGATGGCCTGATCGCACGCCTCCGCAAGCGGGTTGGGGCCGGAGCCGGTGAGCGCCCATGTGGTGATGCCGCGCTCCTCCGCGGCTCGCACGGCTTTGAGGAGATTGGGACTGCGTCCGCTGGTGGAAAGGAGGATGAGCACGTCGCCCGCCCGGCCGTGTGCCCTTACTTGCCGGGCGAAGACTTCGTCGTAGCCGTAGTCGTTGGACAATGCGGTGACGGCAGAGGACTCGGCATGGAGAGAAATCGCGGAAAATGGGGCGCGTTCTTCATCGAACCGGCCTACGAGTTCGGCGGTCAGGTGCTGGGCTTCCGCGGCTGACCCACCGTTGCCGGCAGCCAGCAGGCGTTGCCCGGACAGCAGCCGGGTGGCCAATTCAGTTCCCCATTCGGCCAGGCGATGGGATTGCGCGCGCAGCGACTCCAATGCAGGCAGGACATTGTCCAGGTGCGTGGTGACCTCGGCGTCGTGGCTTGGGCGGTTCCCCGCGGGCGCCCAACGGGTGGGCACTGCAATTACGCGGCTTTCAATAGTCACAGCGCCGTTCCTTCCAATGGTTCCAAACCGTCATCAGCCTGCCGCGACAATCCGGCGGCAAGAACGGACCTGTACGCTTTTTCGGTCTCCGCCGCGATGCGTTCCCAGGAGTAGCGGGAGCGCGCACGGCGCGCACCGGCCCGGCCCATGTCGGCGCGGAGTTCCGGATCGCCAAGGAGTTTTCCGAGTGCTTCCGCGAGCGCTTCCGGGTCCCGGGGCGGGACATGCAGCCCGGTTTTCTGGTCCACCACGGTCTCCCGCAGACCACCTACCGCCGCGGCCACCACTGGCACTCCGCAGGCCATCGCTTCAAGGGGCACGATCCCGAACGGTTCATACCAAGGGGTGCAGACCACGGCGTCCGCACTGCGGAAAATGCCGGGCATGGAATCGCGCGGGACTTGTCCCCGCATGGTCACCTTGTCCTCGACGCCGAGCTCTTTGGCCAGGGACCTGAGCCGCTGGGCTTCGGGATCCTCTTCGAGGTTCAGGGCATCGCCGGAACCGCCGACAATCAGCAGCTCCACGTCATTGAAGCCCGCCTCCCCCAGGAGTGGCAGTGCCTGGATGATCAGGTCCACGCCCTTGCGTTGCACCAGGCGCCCGACGCTCAGGATCCGATGCGTGCGGGACTTGGGCTCGGCGTCGGACGTTCCGGGAAAGAGGTTCAGGTCCACGCCGCACGGGGCTATGGAAATCTTCGACCTGCTGATGCCCAGGGCTTTCAGTTCGAAGACCTCATCCGGGCACGTAGCGATCACCCAGTCAGCGGTGCGGCCCACCCAGGGTTCCAGCCACTCCCGGGCTGGCGGACTGGTGTCGGCGGATCCTTGATGCCTGCGCTTGACGGAGCCCAGTGCGTGGAACGTCTGGACTACCGGTACGGGATCGGCGGCGCCTGCCCGGCGCGACGCTTGAATTGCCGCCAGGCCTGACATCCAGAAGTGCGCATGGACCACATCCGGCAGTTGCCCGGCCCAATCCGCGCAAATACCATCGGCCAGTTCCCCCATGAAGGGCAGCAGCTCATCTTTGGGGACCCTCCTGGCAGGCCCTGCGTCCACATGGACCACAGTGAGCCCTGGGCCGACCTGCACCTTTGCGGGCAGCCCGGGGTCATCACGCCTTGTGTACACCGTGACGTGATGGCCACGGTCAGCCAGGGCCGAGGACAACGCAGCCACGTGGACATTCTGTCCTCCGGCGTCAACACCTCCCAGGGCAGCCAGCGGACTGGCGTGTTCGGAGACCATGGAGATTTTCATGGGTGCGTCCTCTCTGTGTCATGGCTGGCGCGGGTGTGGCTGGTGTGGGCGTGGCTGGTGTGGCCATGGCGGCCCGCCGGCAGTTCGGCGAGGAGTTCGTCCCAGGCCCTGTGGAACGCCCGGAGCCCGTAGCGTTCCAGTGCGGCCTGCCGCGCGGTAATGCCCATGGCGTACGCGTCGTCGGGGTCATCCAGCAGCCGCTTGGCGAACCTTTGGAGCTCGGCGACGTCGTTGGAGACCAGGCCTGCGCCGTGCGGTATCGCGCGGGCCGCCTCCGTAGTGGCAAGGGCCAGGACGGGCATGCCAAGGTGCATGGCCTCCAGCAGTGCCAGCCCCAACGAGGTCCACCGCAGCGGGTGCAGGTAAAGCCGGCAGCGCGCCAGTTCCGTGTGGAGCTGCGGTGCCGGAACATCACCGGCAATCCTGAGCCTTTCGTCGCTGAGGCCGAGCCCCTTCAGGTTCAGGGCTTGCGGCAGTGCTTCGGTACCCATGCCGAACACACGCAAGGGTCCAACTCCGGCGAATCCCGGCAGCAGGTCCGTTCCGGTGACCCGGCCGCGACGGACGGGTTCGTTGACCACCACTCCCATCTCCTCCAGCTCACCGGTGTAGAGCCGTCCGGGGTCCGGGATGCCGTGCTCGATGACGGTGGTGCTTGCGGTGCCCGTATCCCAGAAAAGCTGGTTGAAGTGGGTCACGTGGACCACAGGAATGGTGTTCTGGTCCGCCAAGGGATGGAGCGTGAACGGAACGTCGCCCTTGGGGGTGTTGTGTTCCAAATACACAGCCGGAAGGTCGACGCCGGGGCGCCGTCCCAATGTCCGGGCCACCGCGGCGATCTCCTCGGGCCGTTGCAGCACTACTGCGTCGATGCTGTCGGGGTCGATGCTGTCCAGATCCACTTCCTGCGCAGCTGCAGGCCAGTCACGGCCACCTCGCCCCAAACCCCAGGCGCCGCCGTCGGGCGTTGTCGGAAGGAGGTACTCATGGCGGCCGCGGACGAACGCTTCCATCCACCCGCCGTGGACGTGCCACACCAGGATCCTCATGGTTTCCATACCTTTCGTCGGGTGGTCAGGGAGGAAACGCCTCCGAGGAGCCGTTCCACCGCTTCCACCACCTGTTCCGGGGTCACCGAACTCAGGCAGGGGTGCCCGGGCACGGGGCAAACGCGGGCGCGGGAGTTTTTGCACGCCGCTTCCTGGTCACCCAGCAGCTCCAGGGGAACGCCGTAAGGGGCCCAGCGGATTGCCGGAACCACCGGGGCGAACAAGCACACCACCGGAGTCCCAACCGCTGCCGCCAGATGGGCGGGCCCGGTATTGCCGGTAACCACGACGGCGGCCCCGGCAAGCACCGCTGCGAGCGTCCGGAGGTTGGTTCCACCTCCGAGGTTCCTTGCCGAGGGGCCGGCCACCGTTGCGGTGAGCGATGTTTCGCCCGGGCCGCCCGTGACCACCACCCGGTGTCCGTAAGCCTCCAGGAGTTCGACGGTTGCCGCATGATGCAGCGCCGGCCAGGCCCTGGCTGGTGCCGCAGCGCCGGGGTGGACCACGATGTATGGGCCCTCTTGGCCGAGTTCCTCCGCCACGCCCTCAGGATCCTCGCCCGGAGTGATGTGCAGCTTGCCGTCGTCGCCATTGGGCAGGACATAGCCACCGGCTTGGGCAATGGTGAGGGCCCGCACCACTTCGGGCTGGTCCTCCGGGAAGTCCTCCCCTGGTTTAAGCCTGACGTCCAGGAGCGAGCCGGCGTAGTCCGTGGATGCGCCCGTGATCTTCTTGACCCCGGCGAGACGCAACAGCAGTGCCAACGGAAGCGGTGACTGGTGGAAGGACGTGAGGATCACGGCTTCCTGGATGCGGGAACTGCGCACGAAATCGATCAGTGCGTTGGTCATTTCCTCCGTGGCGGGTGGAGCAGGATTCACGATCCACGGCGAAGCCCACGTGTGCACCTGGGTCACGCCCGGCAGCAGCCCGGCGGCAGCTGCTCCTTCAGGACCGCAGAGGAGCACGACGTCGTTGGGGCGGCTGCCGTCGGGCCGGTTTCCGTTCGCCACGGCACGCAGGGCGGGTCCTGACAGGAGGACGTCGCCCATGCTGTCCAGGCGGGCTACAAGGACGCGGCTCATGCAGGGACATCCTGTTCCGCGGTGTTCTCGAGCAGCATCTCCACGGCCTGGCCGAGATCCAGGGCCACCCATTCGGCGGCGTCGATTTCTTCCTGCCGGGTCACGGGAGTCGGCACCAGCACCGCACGCGAGCCGGCCGCCGTCGCCGCCTCAATGTCGGCGCCAATGTCTCCGATGAACGCGGTTTCGTCCGGGGTGATGCCCAGCCTCCTGCATGCGGCCAGGATCATTCCGGGAGCGGGCTTGCGGCATTCGCAGCCGTCCCCGGGTCCGTGCGGACAGATTTCCCACACGTCGAACGGCCCCAGTACCTGCTCCACCTTGCGGTTCACAGACGTCACCTGGTCAAGGGTCAACAGCCCACGCGCCACGCCCGACTGGTTGCTCACCACTCCTGTGGCCAACCCGGCGCCGCGGACTTTCTGCAGCGCAGCCAAGGCGCCATCCATGGGCCGCACCAGCTGCGGATCGCCGTTGTATGGCACGTCAACGACGAGTGTTCCATCGCGGTCAAACAGGACCGCCTTCAACGTTCCGGTTCCTCCCATACCCGCAACGTTCCCCAGTTCTCCGGACGCTAAACAACGCGCCAGCGAGAAGTTTCGTACCGCTAGACTCTCAGCGGGAGGCCACTATGGACACAGCTTTGGACAGAAACGGGAACCAGGACCAACCCCTGCTGCTCGCCCTGCGCGCGTTGAAACTTGGCGACCTCCTGGTCGCGGTTCCGGCGCTGCGCGGCTTGCGGGGGGCGTTTCCGGAACACCGGATCGTCTATGCCGGACCGGCATGGATTGCTGAGGCCTTGGAGCTGGTTGGCGGCATTGGCCATCTGCCCACGCCGGGGCTTGATGATCCCCTGACGGTCCCCCACGGGGCGGTGGATGTGGCGGTCAACCTGCACGGGAATGGTGCCGAGAGCCGGCTGCGGATCCAGGAATTGGGCGCCAAGCGCGTTATTGCGCATGCCTCCGAGGGAATTGACGGACCATCGTGGATCACCGGTATTCCTGAGCGCGAACGCTGGACCCGCCTGCTCACCTGGCACGGCATCGACGCCGATCCCCTCGACTACCGCCTCAACGTCCCCACCGTTCCGTCGCCGCGTCCGGGCGCCACTGTGATCCACGTGGGAGCAGCCTACGGCAGCAGGTTGTGGCCCGTGGAACGGTTCGCGGACGTTGCCGTGGAACTGGCCGCCGCCGGGCATCAGGTGGTGCTGACCGGAGGCACGTCGGAGCGGGCCCGGGCCGAGGAGACTGCGGCGTTGGCCAAACTCAAAGGAGCAAACCTCGACGACGGCCTGCTGGCCGGGCGTCAAAGCCTCGCCGAATTCGCGGCGACCATCGCCGGGGCTCGGTTGGTGATCTCCGCGGATACGGGCGCAGCACACTTGGCATCGGCCTACAGGCGCCCATCCGTTGTCCTGTTCGGTCCTGCTCCTGCGGAGGAATGGGGACCGCCGCCCGGACCGCATGTGGTGCTGACCGCCGTCGAACTTCGCCGTGGTGATGTGTTCTCAGCCGAGCCTGATCCGGCGCTGATGGCTGTCAGCGTCCGCGACGTGCTGGACGCTGTGGAGCGGCTGGGCTGCTAGCCGGCTTTCACGGGGCTGGTTTTCACGGGGCCGTCCCGTCCTGCTGACGGGCTTCGTCGTCCAGCAACTGCGTTTGGAGGGACACCAGGATCTTGGAAAGCTTGCGGGACACCTGCATCTGCGAGACCCCCAGGGCCTCGGCGATGGTGGACTGCGTCTCCTCACGGTAATAGCGCCGGTAGAGCAGGTGGCGGTCCTCCGCGCTCAGGCCACGGATGGCGTTTCTCAGCGCAAGCACATCCTCAAGCCGGTCAGTGGGGCAGCCAAAGGCGGACAGGGATCCTTGGAGGCCGTCACGGCCTTCCGCGGCCGGCGCATCCAGGGAATCGGGGCGTTTGCTGGTTCCCGCCATGAGGGCCTCGCGGACCTGGCAGGGTTCCAGCCGGAGGTCGTCGGCTACCTCTTCCGGTGATGGTGTCCGCTGCAGCGTCTGGGTCATTTCCTCCGTCCGTGCCAGCACTTGGCGGCGAACGTCCTGAATGGTCCTCGGTGGTCGGACCACCCAGCAATGATCACGAAGGTAACGCTTGACTTCGCCGGCAATGGTGGGCGCGGCGTAGGCGGGGAAACTGACGCCCCTGGACTCGTCGTAGCCGCGGGAGGCCTTGATGAGGCCCATGTACGCGACCTGCCGGACGTCGTCGAGGTCGTGGGTGTGGGCGGAATATCGGGCCGCAATGGACTTTGCCAGATTGAGATGGTCCAGGACAAGGCTGTCCTGGAAGCTCTGCCGTATGCTGCCTTCCGGCGCGTAGGTTTGGGCATGCACATTGAGGGGTCGGGTTTGACGCATGGGCTTCAATCCTTAACCGGCTGGTGAGGGGAGAGCCCACGGCAAGACTCCTTAAAAAGAGAAGCACACTTACTATTAGCTTTCAACGGGTTCGCGGGGTTAGTCTCAAAGGGTAGCCACAATCAGGGATCGGAGTTCCTCATGGAAGACCCGCAAGTCGCCGGTCCGACTACAGTGGTGGCTGAGGTCCAGGACCTGCTGCTCGATACCCCGGACGTTGAAGCGTTCCTGGAGGAGCTGGCCAAGCACTCGGCGGCAATGTTCAGCTCGCCCGGCAACGAGGTCTACTGCGGCATCACCCTGATGCGACGCCGGTCCGCCGGCACCGTTGCAAGCAGCGGCGAGCGCGCCCGGATGCTGGACGAAATCCAGTACGACTTCGCCGACGGGCCCTGCCTCCGCGCATGCCGGGAGGTGACGCAGGTTTACGTCCCCGACTTCGAAAAGGACAACACCTGGCCCGAGTACAACAAGGTTGTTACCGAGCACGGAATACGCTCCGCCCTGGCCGTGCCGTTCCCACTCAGCGATGACGCCACGAGGGCCGGCCTCAACCTTTACTCAGAGCACCCCAACGCGTTCGATCAAGCTGCCGTGCAACGCGCCAACGATTACGTGGAGCAGGCATCCAAGGGCCTCCGGCTGGCCGTAAGGATCGCAGAGCACAGCCAGACCGCCGCCAACCTGCGGGCCGCCATGGAATCGCGCACGGTGATTGACGTGGCAACGGGCATCATCATCGCCCAGAACCGCTGCACGCAGGAGGACGCAATCGAACTCATCAAGAAAGCCTCCAGCAACCGGAACGTCAAACTCCGGGTGGTGGCGCAGGCCATCGTCGAATCAGCCGGCGGCGGGAACGTCCAGACGTACTTTAAGTAGGCCGGACACGATCGGCGCCACCGGCTGTGCCGGGCGGCAGTTACAGCAGACCGCGCAAAACCAAGGCGGCGCCGTCGTCGAGCACTGACGCGGTGACCTCATCCGCAACGGCGAGTACCTCATCGGGCGCCTGGCCCATGGCGATGCCGCGGCCGGCCCACGTGAGCATCTCGATGTCGTTGCGGCCATCCCCTACCGCCACTGTGTTGGCCTGGTTCGTGCCGAGCTTCCGCCGGAGGGCCTCCAGGGCGCTGGCCTTGGTGACTCCCTCGGCGGCGATGTCCAACCACGCTGTCCACCCCACCGAGTAGGTCACCCCCGACAGTCCGATGTGCCGGATGGCCTCATTGAACTCTTCGGAAGTGTTCTCGCTGCTGAAGACCACTACGCGGACGGCGGTGGCATCAAGCATCGTCTGGAAATCGACGCCGATGGACTCCACGCCGAAGCTGGCGTCCTGGAAGCGCTCCGTGGAGAGGAAGTTGCCGTCCTCGTCCTCCAGGGCGTACTTGGCGTTGGGCAGCCGTTCCCGCAGGGCCTTCAAGGCAGGGGCGGGATCGAACGTTGCCTTGTGGATGATCTCGTACCCGGTCTCCACGGCGGGGTCCAGGCGGAGGGTAACGCCGCCGTTGCAGCACACGGCGTACCCACGTTCCAGCCCGATCTTTTCGATGATGGGGAGGGTGGCGTTGAGGGATCGTCCGGTGGCGATCATGACGTCGTGTCCCTTGGCCACCACTGCCTGGGCAGCGGAGCGAACCTCGGGAGTCATGTGGCCATCGTGGTCAACCAACGTGCCATCGACGTCCAGGGCGATCATGAGCTTGTTGTTTTCATTGGGCTGGTCATCGATGCCAGCAACTGGAGTATCAGTCAAAATAGTCATGCTTCCAGTAGACCAGACACCTCCGACACTCAACTAGGACGGGCGCCACAGCGGACGATTAACGGCGCATGAATTCACGAAGCGCTTCGGAGGATGGCGAGCTGCTGCGTCGCCCGCGTCATTGCCACATACCGGTCCACGGCACCTTCAATCCCTTCGCCGAAACTCCCGGGGTCAATGAGGACCACCAGATCGAACTCCAGGCCCTTGGACAACTCAGGAGTAAGCCAGCTGACCCGGTCCAGCTCCGAACTCACGTCCATTACCGGCTGGCTGACGACACACGCCGTGCCTTCATTGTTCGCAGCCAACCACGTGTCCAGGATCGATTCCATATCACGCCCTGCACCATGGATCACGGGAATCCCACTGCTGCGGACCGAGGTTGGCACGTTCGCGTCCGGGAGGGCTGCACGGATCACCGGTTCCGCTTCCACCATGACCTCTTCGGGCGTGCGGTAGTTGATGCTGAGGCCAGCCACCGAAATGTTGTCCATGCCCACCCGGCGGAGGCGTTCTTCCCACGATTCCGTGAACCCATGCCGGGCCTGGGCGCGGTCCCCCACCACAGTGAAGCTCCGCGACGGGCACCGAAGCAGCAACATCCGCCACTCCGCGTCCGTCAGCTCCTGGGCTTCGTCCACCACGATATGTGCAAACGGCCCGGCCAGGACATCCGGATCCGCCTGCTCCACCGCGTCTTCGTCCACGAGTTTGTCCCGCATGTCATCACCGCGCAGCATGTACATTTCCAGGTTTTCGGAGTCATCGGCTGCAATGAGGTCATCCACCACGCGGTCCATGAGTTCGCGCTCTGCAGCCAAGGTCGCTGCCCGCTTCCTCCTTCGCATCGACGCCTCAGGATCGCCGAGGCGCAACCTGGCCGCATCCAGGAGGGGCAGGTCCGCCGTGGTCCACGCCTCGGGGTTGTCCCGGTGAAGCCTGCCCCTCTCCTCGGGCTGCAAGTGTGGGGCGCACAAGCGCAGATAGGCGGGAACCCGCCACAAGTCCGCCACCAATGCTGCGTAATCAAGCAGCGGCCACGCCCTGTTGAACGCCGACTGCAGCTCCGCACTCTGGCTCAACGCCCTGCGCCGCAAGCCCTCCGGAACATCGTGTTCATCCAGCTTGTCCGCCAGGATGGCAAGCAACGCATCCCAGACGTCATCCCTGGCCTCGTTGTGTGGAGCTCCCGGCTCCGCCGCGTCGAACGCCTCGGCCCAATCATCGCTGGCCAGCCAGATATCGGCATACGGCGTCTCCACTTCCATACCCTCTGCGGGCGGCTCTTCGTAGAACCTCACAGCGCGTTCAATGGCTTTAACCATCTCAACGGACGATTTGAGGCGGGTCACCTCAGGATCACGTTCGACGGCGGCCCCGGCACCTTCCGGGACGAGGTCCCGGAGCGTGCATGTCTGCACTCCTTCCTCGCCCAGGCTTGGAAGGACATCGGCCACGTAGTTCAAATAGGGCTGATGCGGCCCGACGAACAACACGTCACTTTTCCTGTGGTTGCCGCGGTGGCTGAGCCGGGGATCCGAACAGAGCAGATAGGCCGTGCGGTGCAAAGCGACCACAGTCTTACCCGTACCGGGGCCGCCGTCGACCACCAATGCCCCACGCGAGCCGGCACGGATAATCCGGTCTTGATCGGCCTGGATGGTTCCCAGGACATCCCTCATCCGGGGCGAGCGGCTGCTTCCCAGGCTCGCGATAAAGGCGGACTGGTCATCAAGCGCTGCGTTCCCTTCCAACCCGTCAGCGGTGAAGACTTCGTCCCAGTAGTCGGTCACGCGGCCACGGGTCCAGCGATACCTCCGCCGGCTCACCAATCCCATGGGGTTGGCATGTGTCGCTCCGAAGAAGGGCTCGGCAGCGGGCGATCGCCAATCGATCAGGAGCCGCTTCCCGTGGCTGTCCGTGAGTCCCAGCCTGCCCACGTAAACCGGTTCCGGATTTCCCGCGGCCACCATACGCCCGAGGCACAGATCCAGGCCAAAACGGCGGAGGGTACGCAGCCGCGCAGTAAGCCGGTGAATCTCCTGGTCGCGGTCCAAAGCGGCCTGCCCCCGGCCTCCAGGTTGCTTGCGCGTGAACTCAAGGTGGCTGGACATCTCCGCGATTGACTCGGCCAGGCTGGTCGCAATGGCATCGAACTGCCGTTCATCAGCGGCGATTAACTGCTGGTCGGCTTTGCGTTCGAGATGCTCAGGCAAGGCAAAGGCACTGGTTCCAAGACGGTTGTTTTCAGGCATCCCACGACTCCCTTTTACGTTGGTTATGGGGTTCGAGGATCAATTGTTCGGTACAAGGGGGGCCTTGCCGCAAGCCCCCATCCGGGTTATAAATTGAATATGGAAGGGATAATTCCCTTCCTTTTTTGCGCCCGTTTTATCCGTCGGCGATACTCCGAAAAGCGGGTAGGGTGGGCGGATGCCATCAGCATTGAGCCCCGCCCAACTCGCCGCGCTTTACGACCTGGAAAATCAATGGGCAGCTGATGACGATTTCTTCCTGGCCTTTGTAAACGAACATGCGAACCAGCGTGTATTGGATCTTGGGTGTGGGACGGGCAGGATCAGCCTGGCAGTAGCCGCCCATGGACATACCGTGGTGGGCATCGACCCAAATCCCGACTCCCTATCGGCCGCCCGCAAAAAACCTGGCGCGGAAAATGTCATTTGGATTGAGGGCACCTCAGCCCACATCCCGAAAGACCACGTCTTTGACGTCGCAGTCATGACGGCGCACGTCGCCCAAGCAATTTACGACGACGGCGAATGGTCCCGCACGCTTGCCGACGTGCACCGCGCGCTGGCACCCGGAGGTCGCCTGTCCTTCGATTCCCGCGACCCCTCAGCCCGGGCTTGGGAGCGCTGGACCCCGGAGAACACGAGCACCACCCACACTCTTCCCGATGGCTCCGACGTGGACAGCTGGAAGGAAAGTTCCCTTGATCCTGACGTCGATGGTCTGGTTGCTTTGACCGAGCACAGATCCCTGCAGGGTGGCCCTGTGCAGACGGAAACCTCCGTGCTGGCCTTCCGCAGCGAGGAGCAACTGCGCCATGATCTCAGCACTGCGGGCTTCTGGGTTGACGACATTTTTGGAGGCTGGTCCGGGGAGAGCGTCGGCAACGGACAGGGCGAACTGATAGTCCTGGCCCGCAAGCCGGCCTGAGCAACAAAAATCCCGCCCTTGCCCGTGAATCACGAGCAAGGACGGGAATGACCCGCGTTGCGGAAACTAGAGAACCGGCAGAACCTCAAGGCCGCCAAGGTACTTCTGCAGCGCCTTGGGGACATTGACGGAGCCATCCGGGTTCTGGTGGTGCTCCAGGATCGCCACGATCCAGCGCGTGGTGGCCAGGGTGCCGTTCAGCGTTGCTACTGCACGGGTTCCCTTGGCAACACCTTCTTCGTTGACCACTCGTTCGCGGATGTTGAGGCGCCGCGCCTGGAAGGTGGTGCAGTTGGACGTTGACGTGAGCTCGCGGTACGCGTTCTGCGTCGGGACCCAGGCTTCACAGTCGAACTTGCGGGCGGCGGACATGCCCAGATCGCCGGCAGCAGTGTCGATGACGCGGTAGGGAAGCTCGCACTTGCCCAGCATCTCCTCTTCCCAGGCCAGCAGGCGCTCGTGTTCGGCCGCGGCCTCTTCAACCGTGGTGTAGATGAACATCTCCACCTTGTTGAACTGGTGCACACGGATGATGCCACGGGTGTCCTTGCCATGGGATCCGGCCTCGCGGCGGTAGCAGGAGCTCTGTCCGGCGTAGCGGATGGGACCGGCGGAAAGGTCAAGGATTTCGTCTGCGTGGTAGCCGGCGAGGGCCACCTCCGAGGTTCCCACAAGGTAAAGGTCGTCTTCAGCGAGACGGTAGATCTCGGCGTCGTGCTTTACATCGAAACCGGTGCCCTGCATGGTCTCGGGACGCACCAAAGTAGGCGTAATCATGGGGACGAAGCCAGCCTCGATTGCCTGGTCCATGGCCATCTGCAGCAGCGCCATCTCCAGTCGGGCACCGACGCCCCGGAGGAAGTAGAACCGTGAACCGGAAACCTTGGCGCCGCGCTCCATGTCGATTGCGCCGATCAGTTCACCGATTTCCAAGTGGTCCCTGGGCTCGAAGTCCGTGAACTCGCGGGGAGTACCAACGGTCTTGACCACCACGTAGTCGTCCTCGCCGCCCTCGGGAACGCCATCCACGACAAGGTTGGGAATGACGCGCAGCAGCTCATCCTGCTTAGCCTGGGCAGCTGCGGCCTCAGCGGACGCGGCCTTCACCGAGTTGGCCAGTTCCTTGACCTCGGCCAGCAGGGCCTGCTTCTCCTCCCCCTTGGCCTGGGCCACCTTCTTGCCGAACGCATTCTGCTCGGCACGCAGGGTTTCGTGGCGGATCAGCGCAGCACGGCGGTCGGAGTCGGCGGAGATGATCGCGTCCACAACGGACTCGTCGGCGCCACGGGCGCGCTGGCTGGCACGGAACTTGTCCGGATTTTCGCTGAGGTCTTTTACGTCGATCACCACACAAGAGTATCGAATAGTGTTGGAGCACCATGAACGACTGGATCCTGTATGTGATTCTCGCTGGGGGCGTGGCTTTTGCCGTCTCGAGCTGGTGGGGTGTGCGCAGATTGAAAGCCCGGCACATCAGGAGCGCAGTGCGGGAGGACTCCCACAAGCCCGGACCGGGGGACCAGAAGGTTGCGGTAATCCTCAATCCCGTGAAGAACAACGCGGCGGTGGCACGCCAGGCAATCATCGACGCCTGCGACCTCGCGGGCTGGGACGCCCCGAAATTCTTCGAAACCACCCTTGAGGACCCCGGTTACGGCCAGTCCCGCCAGGCATTGGCGTACGGGGCCGACGTCGTTCTTGCGTGCGGCGGCGACGGTACCGTGCGCGTCGTGGCGGAGTCGCTGGCGCACAAGAACGTAGCCATGGGCTTGGTCCCGCTAGGCACGGGAAACCTGTTGGCACGCAACGTGGACCTGGACGTCACAAACCTGGCCGACTGTATCCAGACGGCATTGTTCGGCCACCAGCGCTACATCGATACCGCCACCATGGGGATCGAGAACGACACCACGGGAACCATCGAGGAACACACCTTCCTGGTCATCGCGGGCATGGGCCTGGACGCCGAGGTTGTTGGTGACACGAAGGAGGACCTCAAGAAGAGCGTGGGCTGGCTCGCCTACACCGAGGCCGGCGTCCGCCACTTGCCCGGCAGGCGTAAACGCGTCACGATCACCATGGACGACCAGCCCGAGCAGACCCGCAAGATCCGCAGCGTCCTGTTTGCCAACTGTGGTTTGATCCCCGGTGGCATCGACTTCATCCCGCAGGCAATGATCGACGACGGAATGCTGGACATCGTGGTGATGAGCCCCCGCAGCGCCTTCGGGTGGATGGCCATGTACGCAAAGATCCTGTTCAAACACAACAGGAACCTGCCCATGATGAGCTTCTACCGGTCCGGAAAAGTCGTTATCCGGAGCCAGGAGCCCATGGCGACGCAGCTCGACGGCGATCCCTCGGGCGAGGCGACTACGGTCACTGTCCAGGTGGAGCCAGGGTCCCTGTTGGTGCGGGTACCGAAGGCAAAAATCGCTTAAACCGAGCCGACGTCCGGCTTCGCAGCGTTCTCTTCAGCTTGCTCGGTTGCAGCCTTCGCGGCCGCGCGGGCCTCGGCCTGCTCCTTGATCATGGCTTGTTCTTCTTCAAAGCGGAGCCGGTCCGCCCGATCGGCTTCATCGCCATTCCAGTCGTCCTGGTTTTCGCCGGTGGGCTTCGGATTGACGATCATGCCCTGGCCGTCTTTGTCATCCCGGTGGACAGACATGACCGCTCCTTTCGTTGATGCATTCATCCATCGTTTGTGGATCAAGCAAGCATACGCACAGAAGCATCAAGGGGAAAGTAGCTCCGCTGCCCGGTGTGGACAACGCATGTCAGCCCTTCAGGATCGAGTCCACCCACGCATGGGCCGAGGCGAAGGCGGCGTCGGACGTGTGCGGGGCAACCACCGCCGGTTGCTTGTCGGCGCGCGCGTAAGAGCCAAGGAAACGTGTTGCGGGGCTGATCCGGTGCAAGCCGGCCAGCGCGTCAGCCACGCGGGAGTCCGAGGCGTGGCCATCGGCGTCGATGCTGAAGAAATAGTGGCCGAGGTACTGTCCGGTGGGCCGCGATTCGATCCGGCTGAGGTTCACGCCGCGGGACGCGAACTGGTCCAGGATCTCCATGAGCGCACCCGGGTGGTCCTCCGGCAGCGGCACAACAACCGTGGTCTTGTCCGCACCGGTCCTTTCCGGCAACGTGCCCGGCCGGCTTACCAGGATGAACCGCGTAACGGCCTCCGGGTTGTCCCCAATGTCCTCGGCCAGGACGTTGAGCCCAGGCTGCCCGGCGGCCACCAGTGGACCACAGATAGCGGCGTCGTAGTGGGCATCCTCGTCCAGGAGTCCCATTGCCGCTGCCGCCGTGGACGACCCCGGCACGTAGTCCGCTTCAGGAAGATTCGCATCCACCCACAGCCTGCATTGGGCCCAGGCATGACCGTGGGTCGAGATGCGTTTGATGTCGGAAAGCCCGACGCCGGGCCTCGCCACCAACACGAAGGTGATGGGAACAAGGGCCTCGCGGATAATCCGGAGCTCTTGGCCTGTGGCGATCGCATCCAGCGTGGCAGTAACCCCGCCCTCCACCGAGTTTTCGATGGGAACCATCGCGGCATCCGCCTCGCCGAGACGGACCCGTTCCAGAGCTGTATTGACGTTGCTGCAGGGAATGCGTTTGGCGTCGGCAGCGCCCGGGACCTGGAGGAGGGCCGCTTCGGTGAACGTGCCTTCAGGTCCAAGAAAGGTATAGGAAGCTGCGGACATTGAGTATTCCTTGCCGGTTATATATAAGTTGGACGTTACAGGACGACCGGCTTGAGGCCGTTGTCGGAAACCATGGGCTTGCCGGCTTCGAACCACATGTCCATGCCCCCTGCCACGTTCACCGCGGAGTAACCCTGACCCACCAGCCACTGGACTGCGCGGAACGAGCGGCCACCCGTGCGGCAGATAACGAAGAAGTCCTCGTCCGGATCAAGTTCTTCCAGGCGTGCCGGGAGTTGGTCCAGGGGGATGTGCCGTGCTCCTTCTGCGTGGCCTGCCACCCACTCGTAGTCTTCGCGCACGTCAAGGATGCTGGCATCGGCCGGAATATCGCCCACAGGCACGGTATCGAAGTCGCTCATAGTGGATCCTTCCCATCAATTAAGGTCAGCATCCAGCCTAGTCGCCGGAACTTGTCGCAGTAACGTGCAGGGAGGGTTCGCTTGCGTGCAGTGCCTTTGGCGTTAAGACTGGGTTCCAAACACACCCCCGAAACCGGCTACTAGGAGCGAACCATGGCTGCTGGGCAACCCACGATCCTGGCCACATCCGGCGGCTACAAGCCGGGTGCAAGGACCAGGATCGAGTTCAACCACTTGATGCACTATGCCGTGGAACTCTCCGGTGCAACTGGCCGGGCGCCAAGGGTGACGCACATTGGGACCGCCTCCGGTGACCAACGGTGGTGGGCGGCGGAGATGGACCAGGCGGCCCGCATCGCAGGGTTCGACTTCAGCCACCTCAATCTCTTCACCATGCCCAACATCGACGATCCCGAGTCACACCTTCTGGAGCAGGACGTGGTGTGGGTCAATGGCGGTTCAGTGGTGAACCTGCTGGCTGTTTGGCGCGCCCACGGGCTGGACCGGATCCTGCGCAAGGCGTGGGAAAGCGGCGTGGTACTCGCCGGGGTTTCCGCGGGATCCATCTGTTGGTACCAGGGCGGCGTGACCGACTCGTTCGGTCCCGAGCTGCAGCCTGTCACCAACGCGCTGGGCTTTCTCCCCTACGGAAACGGGGTCCACTACGATTCCGAGGTCCGCCGCGCGCCCGCTATCCACAAGCTGGTAGCCAACGGCACGCTGGGCGAGACGCACTGCACGGACGACGGCGTGGGGCTGGTTTACCGGGGCACGGAACTTGTGGAGGTAGTGTCCGAAATCAAGAACAAGGCCGCCTTCCGCGTGACTGCGGGTGCCGGCGAGAGCGTCGATGCTGTGGCTGTCGAGGAACGGTTGGAGTCGCGGTTCCTTGGGTGATCCGTCAACGCAGGAGCTTGCCCGGCTGACCGCCGTCCAACTCCGCGACGCCTTGGCTTCCGGGCAGCTGTCCGCGCGCGAAGCAGCACTGCATTTCCTGTCCGTGATCGGGGAACGGAACGCCCAACTAGGCGCCTTCATAACCGTTACCGCCGAGCAAGCCGTACTCGATGCCCAAGCAGCCGATGCCCTCCATGCGCGGCTGGCCCGCGAGGGGCGCCTGGAAGAACTTCCGCTGCTGCACGGCCTGCCGACTGCCTTCAAGGACCTCACCGACGTAGCAGGTGTCCCCACTACCCACGGCAGCGCGGCGCTGGAACACAAACCGGCCCCGGAGGACGGGGCCCTCGCAGCAACACTGAAGGCCCACGGCGTTATCTCACTGGGTAAGACCCAGGTTCCGGAGTTCGGACTCACCGCCTACAGCGAAAACCGCGTTGCACCGCCGTCGCGCAATCCGCACTCACCGGGACGCAGCTCCGGCGGCTCGTCCGGCGGCAGCGCTGCGGCAGTGGCCGCGGGACTGGTCCCCTTCGCGCCGGGGACCGACGGCGGCGGGTCCATCCGGATACCTGCCGGCGCGTGTGGACTGGTGGGACTGAAGCCGGGCCGGGATTTGGTGCCTGCCGGTGAAAGCGCAGGCGACGCCGCCAGGTTGGTGGTCGCCGGACCGCTCGCCCGGAACTCCGCGGATGCGGCACTGCTGCTGGACGCGCTGGTCCCCCGGGATCAAGTGCCCGACGGCGGATTCCTCGCCAATGTTGGGCAGGCGCCGGAAACCCTGAGAATCGGCGTCAGCCTGGACAGCCCCTGGGCCGGCGTGTATCCCTTTGAGATCGAGCAAGAAGCACGCGACGCCCTGAACGTAGGAATAAAGCTGCTGGAAGAGGCCGGCCATGGCGTGGGCGAAGCTGAAATCCGCTATGACAACCGCTATCCGGACGCGTTCACCGCGGCCTGGACTGCCGGGGTCGGAAGTGCGCGGATCGCGCCCCAGCGGGAGCCGTTGCTGACGCCCCTGACCAGGACGTTCAGGCGCCGGGCGCAGCAAAGGAGCGCCCTGAAGGTCAGCGAGGCTTTGGGTTTCCTGCGTCAATTCGAGCACGACACCGTTGCACAGTACGCGGAATGGGACCTCATCCTGATGCCCACCCTGGCGCAAACCCCGCGGCCCATCGGGTGGTTCACCGGCGGAGGGCACAGCGGCGATCCGTGGCCCAGCGAATGGGCCGGCGACGCGGATGAGGACTACAAACGGCAATGCCAGTACGCTCCGTGGTCGTCCATGGTGAATGTGTGCGGGCTGCCGGCCATCAGCATTCCCGTTCACACGACGGCGGCCGGCCTGCCCATGGGAATCCAGCTCATCGGCCCAGCGGGCTCTGAGCTGAAACTCCTGCAACTTGCCTGCACCCTGCAGCACTCAAAACCGCCTGTCTAGCATATGGAAGGTGGTTGCCTGGGGCATTCATCGATGTGACAATGCCCGCAGTCAGTGCCAGCATTAAGAAAATGAGCACACCCCAAACCACGGCTGAGTCCGTAAAACCAACGGGCGATACGTCATTTTTCGGCCACCCAAAGATGCTGGCCAGCCTCTTCTCGGTGGAAATGTGGGAGCGATTCTCCTTCTACGGCATGCAGGGCATTCTGCTCTACTACATGTACTTCACGGCCGAACAGGGCGGGCTGGCCATTGACCAAGGGCTCGCCGCTGGTTTGGTGGGGGCGTACGGTGGCGGCGTTTACCTGTCCACCATCCTCGGCGCCTGGCTCGCCGACCGTCTCTTCGGCTCCGAAAAAGTCCTCTTCGGCTCAGCCATCATGATCATGGCCGGCCACATCGCCTTGGCACTCCTTCCCGGAATTCCCGGCCTGATTGCCGGCCTGGTGCTGGTGGGCGTCGGTTCCGGCGGCCTGAAGGCCAACGCCACGGCGCTGGTGGGCAGCTTGTACGGCGAAAAGGATGAGCGCCGCGACGCCGGCTTCTCCATCTTCTACATGGGCATCAACATCGGCGGACTCATCGGCCCGCTGGTCACCGGTTTCCTGCAGACGAGCTTCGGCTTCCATGTTGGCTTCGGCGCGGCGGCGGTCGGCATGGCCATCGGTTTGGTCATCTACTCCCTCGGCCGCAAGAGGCTCCCGGAGGAAGCACACCGCGTTCCCAACCCGCTCCCGGCAAAGGACCGGACCCGCTATGGACTCATTTTCCTGGGCATCCTGATCGTCATCGGCGTCCTGCTCGGCACCGGGCTCGTCAACGCCAACAACCTTGCCCGCAGCATGGCGTACGCCGCCATTGCGGCCTCGGTGATCTACCTGTTCCTCATCTTCCGCAGCCCGCTGGTCACCGGCGTCGAGCGCAAGCGCGTAGTTGCGTTCATCCCGCTGTACATCGCATCTGCCGCGTTCTGGGCCCTGTTCCAGCAGCAGTTCACGTTCATCGCGGTGTACTCGCAGGAGAAGCTGGACCGCAACCTGTTCGGCTGGGAGATGCCGGCCGCTTGGGTCCAGTCCATCAACCCCGTGTTCATCATCATCTTTGCCGGAGTCATGGCCGCATTGTGGACCAAGCTGGGTTCCCGGCAGCCGAGTTCTCCCCTGAAGTTCTCCGCCGGCCTGTTCATCATGGGGCTGGCGTTCCTGGCGTTCATTCCGCTTGCCGGCGACGGCAAGACCCCGCTTCTGGCACTGGTGGGCATTCTGTTCATGTTCACCCTGGCCGAGCTGTTCCTGTCCCCCATCGGCCTGTCCGTGAGCACCAAGCTCGCTCCGCAGGCCTTCCACACGCAGATGGTGGCACTGTTCTTCCTGTCGGTGTCGCTGGGCACCACCCTGGCGGGCATCCTCGCCGGGCTCTACAACCCCGACGACGAACTCCCGTACTTCCTGGGCATCGGCGGCGTCGCAGTGGTCCTGGCCGTTGGCTTGGCTGCAGCCTCGCCTGCCATCAAGAAGCTCATGGGCGGCGTGCGCTAGGACTTTCGCCCAGCGACACGCAAACGGACCAGCGCCGCCCACATCCGGGCAGCGCTGGTCCGTTTCTCTATCCGCCGCGAATTTGGGTGGCACAGCCGGCGTTAACAAACGACGGCGCCCCTTGCGTCAGGCGGGCATCCCACCTGACGCAAGGGGCGTCGTCGAGCGTTTTTTAGTAGTTGTAGCTGCTGCGCGAGGCGCCGATGGCTGCGATGAAGATGATGCCGACAATTATGGTCAGCGCGATCCCCAGGTAGCCCATCACCAGGCCGGCGATCGCCATGCCCTTGCCCGCGGGTTCACGCTTCAACGCGAGGTGGCCCAAAATCACGGCCGCTATCTGCGGGAGGATAACGAATCCGAAGCCCACATAGATGGCAATACCGCACACCATGCTCGCGATGCTCAAGCCCTTGGGCTGCGCAGGCATGGCGTAGTAGGCGGGCTGGCCATACGGGGACTGCGGCTGGCCGTACGGCTGCTGGCCGAAAGCCTGCTGCTGGTACGGGCTCGGCGGCTGGCCGTAAGGCGAGGCGGGCTGCTGGCTGTAGTCACCCGGAGTGTATGCATCCTGGGTGGGCTGCTGGCTGTAAGCGTTCGACTGGCCGTAGGAGGCCTGCTCGTAGGGCGGGAGCGGCTGGGTGGCGTTGGCACCGTGCTCGGGCTGCTGGGTAGGCTGGCCGAAAGCCGGCGGGGGCGGGACGGAACCGCCCTGCTCGGGAGCGCTGAACTGGGCCGGCGGAACGTACTGCGGCGGCTCGTAGCCTGCCGGCTTGTCCTCGTGGTCCTTGGATGGCTGGTCTGACATGGGAATCCCCCTGAATTTGGTCTTTAATCCCAACACTACCGCCGTCAGGGGCCGCATATAAGGTAGAGCGCATTGTGGCGGCCAGCCGTTGCAAACAGCCTCCCGTCACTAAGGTCACTGATGGTAAACGTGAAGTGAATCTTTTAGCGATATCGGGCATGGAAGTCCGCCATTCGGCGTCACAGGGGCCGGATCACGGACATTTCGTGTCAGCGGACCTCCTTGTCTGGCATGCTGGACCTCATGGCTAGCCGAGCGGGCACAGTTGCCCTTCCCCAGGACCTTGTTGACATCACAGCCCTGCTGGACGCGTATTTCGACGTAGCTCCGGACTTGGGCGATCCCGCGCAGCGCGTGGCGTTTGGAACGTCGGGACACCGCGGATCCAGTTTGAAGGCCTCCTTCAACGAGCCGCACATCCTTGCGATCACCCAGGCAATTGTTGAATACCGTGGCCGCCAAGGAATCACCGGGCCCCTGTTCATCGGCCGGGACACCCACGCTCTGAGCGAACCCGCCCAGAACTCCGCATTGGAAGTACTGGCAGCCAACGGCGTCACCGTGCTTGTTGACGCGCGCCACGGCTACACGCCCACGCCGGCACTTAGCCACGCGATCCTCAAGTACAACCGCGAAGCCGCTCCCGGAACTCCCCAGGCTGACGGCATCGTTGTTACTCCGAGCCATAACCCGCCCGCTGACGGTGGCTTCAAGTACAACCCGCCCCACGGTGGCCCGGCAGACACGGACGCCACCGGTTGGATCGCCGATCGCGCAAACCAGCTGTTGGAGAACGGCCTGCGCGGCGTGAAGCGCATTCCGCTGAACGATGCCCTGGCCGCTGACACCACCGGCAAGTTCGACTTCCTCAGCAGCTACGTTGACGATCTCCCCTCCGTCCTGAACCTGGACGCCATCCGCAACGCCGGTGTCCGCATCGGCGCCGACCCGATGGGTGGCGCCTCGGTGGACTACTGGGGCGAAATCGGCGAGCGCCACCAGCTCAACCTCACCGTGGTGAACCCGACAGTCGATCCGCAGTGGGCCTTCATGACCCTCGACTGGGATGAGAAGATCCGCATGGACTGCTCCTCGCCGTCGGCCATGGCGTCCTTGATCAAGCGCATGTCCGCGGGTGGTTCCGGCGGCGCCGCTTATGACGTCGCCACCGGTAACGACGCCGACGCCGACCGCCACGGCATTGTTACACCCGACGGCGGCCTCATGAATCCCAACCACTACCTCGCCGTCGCCATCGACTACCTGTACCGGAACCGGAGCGGCTGGAACCCGGAGTCCGTGGTTGGGAAGACGCTGGTTTCTTCCTCGATCATCGACCGCGTGGCCGCCGGACTTGGCCGCAAGCTGGTTGAGGTTCCCGTGGGCTTCAAGTGGTTCGTGCCAGGCCTGCTCTCCGGCGAGGGCGCATTTGGCGGCGAGGAATCGGCCGGTGCCTCGTTCAACAAGCTCGACGGCAGCGTCTGGACCACTGACAAGGACGGCATCCTGCTGGCCCTGCTGGCTTCGGAGATCACGGCCGTGACCGGCAAGTCTCCATCACAGCTGTACAAGGGCCTGACGGACCAGTTCGGCGCGCCCGTCTACGCCCGCATCGACGCCGCCGCCACTCGGGAACAGAAGTCCAAGCTGGGCAAGCTCTCCGCGGCCGACGTCACCGCTACTTCCCTTGCCGGCGAGGAAATCACCGCCAAACTGACCGAGGCTCCGGGCAACGGCGCTTCGATTGGTGGCCTGAAGGTTGTCACCGAAAACGCCTGGTTCGCGGCCCGCCCGTCCGGCACGGAGGACGTCTACAAGATCTACGCCGAGTCCTTCAAGGGCGCCGACCACCTGGCCCAGGTTCAGCAGGAGGCCAAGGCGCTGGTGGACGGGGTCATCGCGTAGCTGCAGCCACGCAAATGCGCTGAGGACGCCCAAATTTGGATGTCCCCAGCGCATTTCTGTGTCTTCAGCCGCTTTGGGCGTCGTGGGTCCAGAGCCTTAGGACACGGCGGATGGTGTGGTCGCCGTCGGGAGCCATGTCCACCAGGGCCACGCGGTCAAGCACGACGACGTCTCCGGACTTTGGGCGCTTGCCGTCGTGGTGGGAGATGTGCGGCCGATAATGATCCAGGACGTAGTTCGGGGTGGCAATCCGGCCGCCCACGCTGTTCGCGGCTTCAACGATCTCTTCATGCAATCCCTGAAGTATGGGCTCGTGCTCGATCAGGCTCACCGGGATCGATCCCATGTGCCCGAAGCCAGCTTCTTCGCCCACCCTCAGTGTGGTTCCGAGCGCCCCCTTGATGGGTGCTTCAGCGAGGTCCGCAAGGACATCGGCGACGTCGGCACCCACCTCCGGGCCGACGTCGAACCTTAACAGGGTGATGTGCAGCGGCCAGTCGCTGCGCGGAAAAACCAGCCCGGGCGTGACGGGCTCGGTGAAGGCGACCCAAATGAGGTTCCGCATAGGCAATAGTGTGCCACCGGCCGCAAAGCGACGCTCTCTCACATCCCACCCGCTTAAACCACAACGCTCCTGCACCGAAGTGCAGGAGCGTTGCTGGGAACGGCAGCATTAGACGGTGCGCACAACGTCCTCGTAAGCGAACTTGGGCTTGGCTTCGCCCCAGGCGTCCGGCCCGGGCTGGCCGATGTTGACCACGAGGAAGCTCTTCTGGTCCCCTGCGGGGAAGAAGTCGGCGTCGATCGCGGCGAAGTCGGCACCGGTCATCGGGCCTGCCGCGAAACCGAGCGAGCGCACGGCAAGGATAAAGTAGCCGGCCTGCAGGTGGGCGTTGTTGTTGCCGGTCGCAGCGGCGAAGGCAGGATCCGCGTCGTACATTGCCTTCGGGGCGTTGTAGCCAGGCAGGAAGTTGTCCCACTGGCCCTGCCAGTCGGTGTCGTAGGACAGGATGGCGACGAGCGGAGCCGAGGCGGTCTTGGCCTGGTTGCCGCGGGAAAGGTGGTCCACCAGCTTGGCGCGGGCCTCATCGGAGCGGACGTAGGTCACGCGCAACGGCTGCGAGTTGAAGGCGGTGGGGCCGAACTTGGTGAGCTCGTAGATGGCGCGTGCTTGCTCGTCGGTGACCTCACCGGCGAAGCTGTTGGCGGTGCGGGCTTCGGCAAAAATGGCGTCGACTGCTGCGGCGTCAATGACTGCTTCTTCGTGGGCGATCGTCATTCGTGAACCTTTCGCTGGGCCCTGACACTGAGCCGGCCGGGCACTTCTGCTTTCCATGGTTGCAACTTCAACTTCCCCTGTCCTCTTCCCATGACGGCCCGTGACGTTGGGCACAGCGGGAAAGTGGGTAGCATCATGCTTGTGAGCTGACGCCCGTTGGGGGAAGACTCCGCAGCCGTGGGAATGACGACACCAGAAGGGGCCTGATGCCTACCTTTCCCCTAAAGGCCCCCAAGCGGGCCCTGGTAGTTCTGCTCCTGCTTTTTCTCGCGTTCTTCCTTCCGTCAACGCAGGCTTGGGGCTCGGCTGGGCAAGCTCCCGGCGACGAACCCGACAAGCGGTTCTTCGGTGCGCTGCTGGACTGGGACAAGGACTCGGCGGCCGATTATGCCCAGCGACTCGGTGCGCCCGCGGCACTCTACGGACAGAACGTCTCCCTGCCTTTGGACGAAGGTGGCCGGCAATACCTCAAGTCCTACTTCGCCCAAGTGGCCGAGCAAGGCTCCCATGCGCTCCTGACCGTGCGTCCCGGCGTCGGCCTTCAGGACATCAACGACGACGTCGCGGCCACGTTCGCGCGTCAAATCACGACGGCGGCGGCCGGCTTCAGGGGGAAGGTGTTCGTGCGTTTCGCACCGGACATGAACGCCCCGTGGGTGGGCTGGGGGCAGGAGCCCGAAGCATACCGGGCGGCCTTCGGCCGCGTGGCTGCGGCGCTTCGGAGCAGCCTTTCGGATCCGGTGATGGTGTGGTCGCCGACGGCGGAGAAGGACTACCCGTTCCAAGCGGCCACTCCCACACCACCCAAGGGCGTGCCCCTGGCGTCGCTGGACACCAACCGGAACGGCGTCTGGGACCTGGACGACTCCGCGTTCGACCCGTACTACCCGGGCGATGACGTTGTGGACTGGATCGGCCTGTCCGTTTATCACGACACGACAGGAGCGGGTGCAGCCGAGAACACCCTCCCCGCAGCGGGCGAGTTCAATAACTCCTTGCACGCATCCAGTGGAGGGACTGGTACGGACAATTTCTATGGCACGTATGTTGAAGCCCGGAACAAGCCACTCCTGATTGAAACGGGGGCGTTCTACTCCCCCGGGGCTGGCGGCGCCACGGAAATTGATGTCAAGCAAACGTGGTGGCACCAGGTTTTCGCCTCCGTGGCGCAGCCCGAGAACGGGGCCGTCCGGGCCGTGGTCTGGAATGAGACCACGGATGCACGGGACCAGAGCAAGGTTTCCATTGATTGGCGCGCCACCGCTGCCGCATCATTGGCCGGCCCCTTTCGCACCTCTTTGGACGCTTCGGGGCTGACCGTGGGTCCTGTCACGGAGAAAGGACTGAAGGACGTTCCCGGCCTCGAGGCACCGCAGGCGAAGTCGGGCACCGTCATCAGCGGTTGGGCCGCATGGGCAACTGCAGCAACTGTCCTGGTGGCTGTCGCGGCGCTCTGGTTCCTCTCATCACGCGCCGCACCCAACAGGTGGTCCTACGACGGATCCGGCAAGAGGGACGCCCGGATCGACATGCTCCGCGGATTGGCGATTGTCTTCGTAGTGGTCAACCACGTTGGCATCAACTCTGTGTTCCAGTTGCTGAGCCAGGAGACCATCGGCGTGGTCTCCGGCGCGGAGCTCTTTGTGATGCTCTCCGGTGTGGTGCTGGGCATGGTCTACGGGCCACGCATTGCCACGGAGCTCGGCGACGTAGTGGATGGGACTACAAAGCGCGCCTGGAAACTCTATTTCACTGCCCTTGCAGTGGTCCTGATTGTCTACGTACTGAGCCTGCTCCCGTTCATCAACGCCGCGGCGGTGACCACGTTTACAGATCAAGGCACGGGCGCGGCAGGGCATTCAGCCGCAGGAACAACCTACGACCTCTACGCCGGAATGGAGGGGTTGCTGCAGTTCCCGGTGCCGCAGGGCCTGATCCCTGCCTTGCTCCTGTTGCAGGTTGGCCCATGGCAGTTCAACATCATGGGCCTTTACGTAGTTTTGTTGTTGATCAGCCCCTTGATCCTGGTAGCACTTTCCCGTGGGCTCACGTGGTTGGTGCTCACCATCAGCGGCGCCCTGTACATCGCCGGGTCTGTCTTCCGTTTCCGGTTGCTTCCTTCCCAGTTCGAGGACTCCTTTCCGCTGCTCGTGTGGCAGGTCCTGTTCGTGCTCGGCCTGACAGCGGGTTTCCACCGGCAACGGATCATCGATTGGTTTGCGCATCCACGTCATCGCGTTCTCCTGGGAGCCTGCGTTTTCCTGGCCGCAGCCTGCGCGATCTTCTCGTGGAGCGGGCCTTACCTGACCAACCAACTGGACGTGCGGCTCGCCCTCATCCCCGACGCCACTTTCAGGTACGTCTACGACACCTTCTTCGGCCGCACTTACCTGGGTCCCGGGCGCGTACTGAATGTCCTCGTCATCACGATTGCCCTGTACGCGCTCCTCAGTGCGTTCTGGAAGCCGCTCTCACGGGCTGTGGGCTGGTTCTTCGTTCCCCTGGGTCAAGCCACTCTCTACGTGTTCATCATGCATGTGTTCTTCATCGTGGCCATCGCCAACATTCCTGTCCTGCGGGACGGGAACCTTTGGCTGAACACGGCCGTGTATGTTGCTCTGCTCGCCGTCCTCTGGGTCATGGTGAAAACGAAGTTCCTCTTCCGGCTTGTTCCACGGTAGGACAGCTTTCGCGCGGCCTTCGGGTCCACTTTGGCGGTAATGTTGCACCGAATCCCAATACTCTTCTGAGGAAGGCCCCGCCATGAGCATGCTCGGCACCAAATGGAAGCTCCACGGCAACGGCAAGTCCATCCGCCCCGGCCACGTGGTGGCTCCCGACGAGCGGCTCGCCTGGCCCCTCACCATTGGCATTGGAATGCAGCACGTTGTCGCAATGTTCGGTGCGACGTTCCTGGTCCCCATCATCACGGGCATGCCGCCGGCCACCACCCTGTTCTTCTCCGGGATCGGCACCCTGCTATTCCTGGTGATCACCAAGGGCCGGGTGCCCAGCTACCTGGGTTCCAGTTTTGCGTTCATCGCCCCGATCCTGGCGTCGCAGCAGCAGTACGGCGTTGCCGGCGCCTTGGGCGGCGTGGTGCTTGCCGGCGTCGTACTGGCGCTTATTGGTGCGATCGTCCAGAAGTTCGGCGCCGAATGGATCAACCGCCTGATGCCGCCAATCGTGACTGGCGCGATCGTTGCGCTGATTGGCTTGAACCTGGCACCGGCCGCGAAGAACAACTTCGACGCCGCGCCCGTCACCGCCTTGGTCACGCTGGTGACAATCATCCTGGTTTCGGTCCTGTTCCGTGGCATCCTGGGGCGGCTCAGCATCCTGGTGGGTGTTGTTGTGGGCTATCTCGTGGCCATGATGCGGGGCGAGGTTTCCTACGAGAAGATGGACGCCGCCGCATGGGTTGGCCTGCCGCTGTTCCAGACGCCCGAATTCCACATCGGCGTTGTGGGCCTGTTTGTGCCGGTGGTGCTGGTGCTGGTGGCTGAGAACGTGGGGCACGTGAAGTCGGTTGCCGCGATGACGGGCCAAAACCTCGACGGCGTCTCCGGCCGCGCGCTGATGGCCGACGGCGCCGCGACCGTACTTGCCGGATTCGGCGGCGGTTCCGGTACCACCACGTACGCGGAAAACATCGGCGTCATGGCGGCCACCAAGGTCTACTCGACGGCGGCCTACTGGGTTGCGGGTGTCTTCGCCATCCTGCTGAGCTTCTCCCCGAAATTCGGCGAACTGATTGCCACCGTCCCGCCGGGAGTGCTGGGCGGCGCCGCAACCATGCTGTACGGAATGATCGGCGTCCTCGGTGTGAAGATCTGGGTGCAGAACAAGGTGAATTTCTCCAACCCGATCAACCTGACCACGGCCGCTGTAGCGCTGATTATCGGCATCGCGGACTACACGTGGACAATTGGCGAGCTGAAGTTCACGGGCATTGCTCTTGGTTCCGCTGCCGCCCTGGTGATTTACCACGGCATGAAGGGGCTGGCCCGTTGGCGCGGGACCGTCGCTGAGCCCGAAACCGAGACGGCGGGGCTGCCGCCAGCTGTGAAGTCGGCGATGAATGCTGCGGCGAAGCGGAGCGGGAAGAAGAAATAGGGACGCGGCACCTGCCCGCTGCGTGGACTCGCCGGGCTGGCGAGCCCGGCGAAACATAACTTCCACAAAATCATCATTATGCTTACTATCTAGTCGCATGAGGCGCACCAGTGTGAAGCCCACCCATCAGGGGTGGCTGGCCGGTGCAGGATAGGAGCCTGAACGTGAGCAACGAACACGATCTTCCCCCGCTGTCCGATGAAGAACTGCTCCAGCAGCAGGGCACCGCCCTCCCGGACAAGGAAGTGGCATCCGTGCTGGATCTGAACGCAGACCTGGACCTCGCCATTGACGCGGCCGCCCCCATCGACCTTGCCGTCGCGGCCAACGCCAATGTGGCTGCTCCTATCGATGCCGCAGCGTCCGCCAACATTCTTTCCTCCGGTTCTGAAGCGCAGGCACTGTCCGATCAGGGCGCCCTCATCAACCAGGACATCACCGCCGACGCAACGGCCGAGTCCGGACAGGACAGCACCATTGACCAGGGCAATGACACCATCGACGACGGCACAACAGGCGGCCTAACCGGGGGCGCCACTGCGCCGGCCACCGGCGGCGCATTGCCGGACGCCAGCCCAACGGGCGTGGGCGCCCTCCCCGTGGATCCCGCCGCGGCTTTGGATGGCGATCTCCTGAATGTCAACGTCGACCTGGACGCCGACGCGGATATCGCAGCCCCCATCAACGGAGCAGTAGCCGCCAACGCGAATGTGGCCGCCCCGATCGACGCAGCCGTCGCGGCGAACATCGGCTCGATCGACAGCAGCGCCACCGCGGTATCGCAGCAGGATGCGATCATCAACCAGAACATCACCGGCGAAGCAACCGCGAGCGCGGACCAGCAGTCCGACTTGAAGCAGTAGGCCACCGTGACAACGGCGAGCGGCGGTTCCTTCACTCCGGACGGTCCGCCTGGTTCAACGCTGCCCGAGCGCTTTTCCACTACCAAGGACGGCCTCCCGGAGTTTCCGGTCCAGGCCGATGGCGTGCAGTTGTTGGGCGAGGCCAAGGGTTCGGGTTACCGGGAACCGCCCTCGCTGGTCCGCCGTGGCGACGGCCAGGCTCTCCAACTGACGCGGCTGCTGTTCCTGGTGCTGGAGGCTGCCGATGGCACCCGGAGCCTGGATGACATCGCCCGTCATGTGACCCCTGCTTTCGGCAGGCAGGTCAGCGCCGGGAATGTGGCTGCGTTGGTCCGGTCGCAACTGCTGCCCTTGGGCCTGTTGCGCTTGGCGGATGGATCCCAACCGGAAGTGAAGCGGGCAGACCCGCTCCTGGGCATGCGCTTCCGCTTCACGGTGACGGATCCGGGGCTGACCCGGAAGCTGACCACTCCGTTCGCCATCCTGTTCAATCCCATCATCGTTGCCGTGGTCATCACGGCGTTCGCGGCTGCGTGCTGGTGGGTGTTGATGGTCAAAGGCCTCGCCTCCGCCACGCACAGCGCTTTTGCCAACCCGGGCCTGCTTCTGTTGGTTTTCTGCATTACAGTCCTGTCCGCGGGTTTCCACGAGTTCGGACATGCTGCAGCGGCGACGCGGGGCGGGGCAATTCCCGGAAAAATGGGCGCCGGCTTGTATCTGGTGTGGCCCGCTTTCTTCACCGACGTCACCGATTCCTACCGCCTCGGCCGTGTGGGGCGGCTGCGGACAGACTTGGGTGGGCTGTACTTTAACGCGATTGCCGCCGTCGTTATCATGGCCGTTTGGCTACTGACGCACGACGACGGGTGGCTGCTGGTGGTGGCCACCCAGGTTCTGCAGATGGTGCGTCAGCTCCTTCCGCTGTTGAGGTTCGACGGTTACCACATCCTGGCCGACGCCACGGGTGTCCCCGACCTTTTCCAGCGCATCAAGCCCACTCTGCTGGCCCTCCTGCCGTGGCATCGCAACAACGCTGAGGCCCGGGCGCTCAAGCCGTGGGCGCGTGCATTGGTCACCGTCTGGGTGCTGGTAACCGTCCCGCTTCTACTGCTCAGCATGTTGTTGATGGTTGTATCGTTGCCGCGACTCCTTGGCACCGCATGGTCAAGTGCGGCAGCACAATATGGGGCGCTGACGGAGACTGCCGCCACGGGCGACCTTGCCGGCGCGGGCAGCCGACTCCTTGCGTTGCTTGCTGTCGCCCTGCCGGTCCTCGCCATCCTGCTCATGCTGACGCGGATGGCCTCCCAGTTCCTCAAAGGCCTGTGGGAGAGAACCCAAGGCAAGGCGCACCAGCGGGGCGTCGCGATTGCTGTGATCGCGGCCTTGCTGGCGGGCATTACCTGGGCTTGGTGGCCCACCCCCGGCACTTACGCTCCCGTGCAACCCTATGAACGCGGGACCTTGCTTGACGCAGCGCCGGTACTGGAGAGTACTTCGGCAACCGGCCTCACCGAGGGGCGGCCAGGCCAGACCACGGCGCTATGGCCTGAGGGCCAGGCTCTTCCGACGCGGGACAACCCGCAGCTGAGCCTCGTACTGATCCCCCGGCCTGGGACGAAAAGCACGCCCGCCGCGGCGGAACACGGCAGCGAGCCGCAAGCGCCGCCGTCGTGGGTGTTCCCGTTCGACAAGCCGCCAGCGCCAGACGGCGACGGCAACCAAGCCCTCGCCGTCAACACCACCGACGGTTCGGTGGTGTACGACGTCGCATTCGCCCTGGTCTGGGCGGACGGAACTCAACCGGTGGACACAACGAACGAAGCGTACGCTTTCGCAAGCTGCAGCGGCTGCGCTGCGGTGGCGGTAGGCTTCCAGGTGGTGTTGATTGTTGGGCAGGCCGATGTGGTGGTGCCCCGGAACCTGTCCGCAGCTGCCAATTACAACTGCATCTCCTGCGTCACTTACGCCCTGGCAAGCCAATTGGTGGTGACACTGGACGGCCCCCTCACCGCCGAGGGAATGTCCAAGCTGGAAGCGCTATGGAAAGAGATCGCAGAATTTGGGCGGAATCTCCAAAACGTGCCGTTGTCCGAGATCCAAGCCCGACTGTCCGGCTATAAAGAGCAGATCGTCCAGATCATCCGAGCCGACCCCAGCGCTACCCACACGGCGCCGACAACCAGCCCCAGCAGCACCCCGAGTCCAAATGGCACAACAACACCCGGGGTTGCACCAGCACAGTCGGAGCCGCCACAAGCTCCGGCACCCGCTCCCGCGGTTCCCACGGCATCGGCCCCTGCTGACCCCGCCGTCCCCGCGCCCACGGTTTCAGCTCCTGCGGGTGCCCCAGCACCGGAACCCACGACGCCGGCGGGTCCAGTGACGGAGCCGGCGCCGACTTACGCTCCTGCGCCCGCTGGGACTGCAGGTCCGACGACGACCCCCGGCACGGGCGGATAGGAAAGAGTTCCGGGTTTCGCCACGGAGCCCCATGTCATTAGTCAGCTTGCTTACTAACTCGACATTCCCTAGGCTGGAACGGGTCAGACAAACAACTCTCGCAGCAGCGGCACACGCCCAAAAGGCAGCCGAACAAGAGGAGGAACAATGTCAGAACACAACATCACAGGCAAGAAGGTCGCATTCCTGTTGACGGACGGCGTGGAGCAGGTGGAGCTCACCAGCCCCTGGCAGGCCGTGAAGGACGCGGGTGGCGAACCCACACTGATCGCTCCCGAAAAGGGCAAGCTCCAGGGCTTCAACGGCGTGGAGAAGGGTGACACCTTCGACGTCGACCTCGCAGTCGCGGACGCCAACGCGTCGGACTTCGACGCACTGGTCCTTCCCGGCGGCGTCGTCAACGCCGATCACCTCCGCGTCGACAAGGATGCCCAAAACTTCACACGCGCCTTCTTTGAGCAGCACAAGCCGGTGGCATCGATCTGCCACGGGCCGTGGATCCTCATCGAAGCCGGCGTGATCAAGGGCCGGAACGTCACCTCGTACCACACACTCCAAACGGACCTGAAGAACGCGGGCGCCAACTGGACGGACGAGGAAGTCGTCGTCGACCAGGGCCTGGTCACCAGCCGCAACCCGGACGACCTCCCCGCCTTCAACGCCAAGGTTGTTGAAGAGATCTCGGAAGGCCAGCACGCCGGCCAGACCGCATAGCGGTCCCCCGGGGCACCAAAGGCGAGTGCCGCCGTCGTACTTTCACAAGAAGTACGACGGCGGCACTTGCGTTTTGCTGGTAGGCGGGACGGCTCTGTCGCTAAATACCGAGAAGGCCCTTCGCCGTAGCGCTCTGCCAAGCTATGAGAAGAGACGGATCAACAAGCTCGCCCGCCGCGATCATTTCCCTGACATGGGACTTCTTAACGCGCCGACCTGCTACCCGTTCCCAAGGGTCGTCCAGAGCAGCCAGACCTTCCTCGGCGACTTTGGCGAGAAACAAATAAACCGGCCAGGCTGACCGTCCAGGATTTGGGAAGAAGTGTTGAAGGGCCACCATGGAATCAATGCTTAGTCCGAGCTCTTCCTGCACTTCACGGCGCGCGGCAATCTCAGGCAGTTCTCCTTCCTCGCCAGCACCTCCCGGTAGGTCAAAAATCCAGGCGTTTAGAGGGAAGCGGTACTGACGGGTCAAAAGTATTTCATCGTCTTGCTCGATCAGCACGGCCACGGCAAAGGGTATGCTCTCGTCAACTTCGTAATGGCCCAACTCGCCGCTGGGCAGGCGAACGAGGTAGTCGGTCAACTTCACGCGACCTGCGTACGCCCTGGTCGCCTCCAGCCGGTCCCAGTGAGCCTCATTCATAGGTCTTCTTCTTTCATCAGCGCGTCGATCCAGGACTTCCATCCGTCAGCAACCATTGACGTGGTTGCTGCCAAGGTCCTCTATGGTCGCGGCAGACTGCAATGAGGCCGGAGGGGTCATTTGCGGAAAGAGAAAAGGCGAACTCGGCCGAGATCCAATTTTCCACATACCCGCCGCCTGCCTCTTTATGGTCAATCTGGCGACGACTTTCAATCGTCATAATTGGCGCCTGTTGCCGATAGGCAACATAAGTCATGGCTTGGACGGTAAGTCGAGGGGTGCAAGGCGGTTCTTTGCGTCGACTTTTGACCAGTTTAAGAGCCAGAGGGCCGGATAAAGGTACTGCACGTTAGCTGATCCTCCAGTGGAACAGCCCGGAGCCAGAGCGTCGGAGTAACGCGCCTCGTGCACGTGAAAGCCGCTAGGGCTCTACCAGTCGGAGATGGACCGCGTAATGCGCTTCGGCGTCTGCGACCAGATCCGGGCCGGCGTGTCCGGGCAAATTACGGTTCCACCAGAAAGCGGTCTCTGGTAAGACTGATGGCCCAGAGCGTAGAACCGCGGCGAAACGTCCGTCAATATCGGCGATTGCATCCGCGAAAATAGCCAGTTCAGGGTACGCAGTCAGTTCCGAGGCTGAGAGGACCTTGGCGATCACATCCCTGATTTCGAGTTCGTTCTCATACTCGTAGATGCTCCACTGGTAGCCTTCTTCGCAACCCGCCACGAAAGATTTCCACGCATTGATATATCCGGCCGGTGACCAGTTCCTTCTGGCTCCCTTTTCGCCTGCGACCTCACGAAAGCCGCGGATGAACTCACTCATCTTCCGGAATGACCGATATGAACGCGGCAGGAACGCTGTCCGCCAGCCATACTTTCTCACCGCCACGGTAGAAGCTGACGTTCTCTCCGTGAGCGGCCGCGCTGTCAATGCGAAGGACAACCGGGGCAGTGTCCTTTCGTTGTCCTACCTGCTTGGCCATTTCAATGTTCTCGGATAGGTGGACGTACTGGCGTCCCATTGGTCGCAGACCCTCTGACTGAATAGCTTCAAGGCTTTCCCTGGATGTTCCATGAAACAGTTTTTGGGGTGGACTTTCTTGTGGCTTCAGGATGCGGGTCGGTACACTGTGACCGTAGAGAGCCCGAATGCGGCCCCCGTCCAGTTCATGGCGTCGCTTAGGCGAGGACAGGAGCATACCCTCGAGATCGGTGACATCAAGGTTCACCCAATCCGGGGACTCTCCCCGGAGCGCCTGAAGAAGGTCCTCCACAGGCGTCCACCCTTCCCCGTCCAGTTCTAGTTCGTAAAGCCAGGGCTCGTGACGCAAAGCATGCGATACGGCCCGGCTGAGCTTCGGGTAGTCGGTCATGTGCCTCATTCTTTCTTCAGATAGGAGTTGTCGGTGTGCTTCACGAGTAGTTTTCGTGCATGAGTGCTAAGGGGATCCGAAGTGTATCCAGCTCGAAAGGTGGTTCTCCTTTGAACAGCAAGGAGAAAACGCCTTCATTTCCCTCAACGCTGTAACCGTGGGTGAGGACTGTGATCTGCGAACCATCGCGCAGGTCAACGGTCCACAGCTCGGGTTCCATCGCAAGCTCCAGAGCATTGTGAACGACACGAACACCAGGTGATAGGTTTTCGAAGTTCGCTGCAGTGCCATTTGCTCCCTCGAGGCTGTTGTCTTGGGAATCTGGCAACGTCGGTTCCTCTTCCCACGTGAAGCTTCGAATGTGCCACTCTCCTCCGACTTCCAAACGGTTAGCCAGCGTTCCAGGCGGCAACTTCGCCGTCTCAGCAAGCGTCGGGTCCAGCCGTGTGATGTGACTGATGTGTGCAGCAACTGCCCCACCAGGAGTGTTCGGGTCATCCACTCCATCGGCAAAGCCCCACCCGTTGTCAGGGTTGTGAAGGACTTGAAGAACGGGTCGCTCACCAGAAAGGACGGACTTCATGACCACGGCACCCAGGCCTTCGGGGAAGCGGGCATCCGAGAACGGCCACGCCATCTCTCGGTGCATCTCAACTTTCTGCGACATGGAGATATTGTCCCCGATCACCAAGGGGCCACGGACGGCCCACCTGTCCGCCCGTGAGCCGGTCCCCCACCCGTCATATCTACCGCGCATCGGCGTCCGTGCCGTTCCAGGGCTACTTGAATCCTGTAAGACCCCCCGAAAAAATGCCCGGTGAAGGTGCCCCAAACGCTACACGCTTAGCCGTCCCACTTCCTTTGAAGTGGGACGGCTCCCCTGGGACACGCTCCCCCACCGATCCGAATCCGCAGTGTCCCGCGAAACATGAAAGTCCCATAAGTAGTCTCAAAACGTTGCAACAAATCTCATTTACGGAAACAACTTTCGGCATGGTTCAGACTTTCCCGACGAACGTCTTCAGCTCCGCCATGGCGTCCTGGCAGAAGCTGCTAAATCCATCCACCCAGGCACTCAGGGGTAAGGCATGTGTGTCACGCCGTTGGAGAGCTTGTTGTTTCGCTCTTCCGATTAGCGGACGCTGTCATATCTACAATTGTCCTCCAGACAATTTCCATCGCGACGGCTTCATCGACTTCGACCGAGGCGGCTAAGCCTACGTTGAACCTTCCCCGACCGTTCGATGGATGATGGTGAACGGTAGTTATCTAGTAGGACAGATACGTGAACTGGAGAGCATTTGGACCCGACGCTCGTGAATCAGATTGTCGTCGCCGCTTCCACTCTGCTCGCGTCACTAGGCGGCTACATGCTCGCCGGTCGCAATGAGCGTCGCAAGGATGAGCGTGCCCTACGTCGCGAACTGGGGCTAAGGATTTCAGAGCGCAAGTCCAAGCTCGACGACAACCGACATACTATTCAGCGCGAAACGTTGCTCTCGCTACAGGATGCGGTACAGTCAATGGCTCGCTTCACGGGTAAAACCCTTCACTTCGACCACATGCAGGCTCGGAAAGGGAAAGCCACCCTGTTACCCGACGGACTGAGTGAGGACTCGTATCAGAACCTGGTCGAAGTTCGTCGTCTGACGAGCAGGATTCTCGACCCTGACGTTTGTGCCGCGGTCGACAAATTTATCGGGATGACGAATGCTCTAACCTATCCGACAAAGGAGCTGGCGGGACTGGCTGGCGACCATCTTGAAAGGGTTGCGCTCGCAAAGTTGGTTGACCTCAACGATGGATATGAGGAGATGACGAAAGTCCTTGGTGAAGCAGCTCGGCGAGAGATAGCCTGGCTTCCCGAAGACGCACAGGAGATCCCCTAGCGACGAGTTGGCACTGTCCCACAGGTGACGGCCACTCCACCTCCTTGGAAGTGAGCCGGGCGATGGCCAGACTATGCCGGAGTTCGAAACTACACTGGGCTGATGGTCCAACAGGTGAATCCCGCCCTTATTAGTCCGTTGGTTCGTGTTTTGTCGACGGCGTACTGGTACAGAAACGAGCTCCGTGACTTCCTCGTTGTTGCAACTGGCGATCGGTCGCTGGTCTTCCGCTACCCATGGCAAGACAAAACAATGTCTAAGCGGGACTTGGCGACAGCATTGGTGCATGACTTGGCCCAGGACCAGCACAAGTACCGCGATGTGTTGGTTCAGTTGATCCTTACTGCTGCGGATATGCCAGATCCGATATCGCTGAAGCATCTGGAGGACGGCGCCAGGAAGTACCTGCTAGCACGCGAGGCGATAGACGTCTTCCGCCCAATGGTGGAGCCATATCGCAAAGAACAGCAAGAAATTACAGAGTTCCAGCGTCGGCTCCAGACCCAGAAGAACATCGACGACTTCCGTCGACATACTAACCAGATGATCGACGATCTCAAGGTGAAGTTCCTCGAATCGGAGAAGATGTCAGCGCAACCTCGCGGCTATGCCCTAGAGGGCATTCTCAATGAACTGTTCGAGGTCTTTAACCTCGAATCACGCCGGCCCTTTACAGCGTACGGAGAGCAGATCGATGGCTCTTTCACCTTGGCAGGGACTGACTACATTCTGGAGGCAAAATGGCAGGCGAAGCCCATCGCGGCAGGTGATGTTACAGAGTTCGCGGGCAAGGTTACCCGCCGCCTGGATAACACCCTGGGCCTGTTTATCTCCATGTCAGGGTTTCAAAAGTCAGTCCCTGATCTTGTTGCCAGGACGGGCAGGCACTCTGTACTCCTCATGGACGGAGGCGACCTTATGGCCGTACTGGACCGCAGATTAGCTCTCGATGAACTGATCACACGCAAAAAACGGCACGCCGCCGAGACCGGTGACATCCAGCTCTCTGCGTGGACCATTCTTGGACAACTCTGACAGCTAACAAACACCTGATGGTCGGAGGCGTGTGACAGGCTGGTGATACTACGGTGCGAGAGGCGCTGTCGGGCCCAAGGAGTTCTCATGGCGGACGAGATCATCGCAGCAGTCGGTCGAATTGTGATCGAAGCGCGAGAAGAACTGGGCTGGTCTCAGCTTCAATTGTCAAAGGAGACCGGCATTTTCCTCGAACCTCTGGCCCTGCTGGAGTCCGGAGAACAATGGATGCCCGATGACTCGATGGAACTCATAGAAGAAGCGCTGGGATGGCAAATAGGTATCACCCGACAGATCCGGGAGGAATATGACTATGCCGACATCGAGTTCATTAAACTGATCTGGGTCAGGGACCCCAGGAAGCGCTAAGGCTACTTAGACCTGGCCCGCCAGGGTTTTCGAGTAGTAGGTGACCCCCTTGTGCTGTTTGAACTTGAGATTGAAGCGGTTTCTACAGTGTTCACACCATCCGGCCAGCGACACTTGGTGGCGGCGCCCATCATGGGGCACATCATTCTCCAACTGGATGTCCAAGCGAGCCCCATTGTCCTCGCCGTCTGTGCCCACATGGAGACGTTGGCCTCCCGCATTCTCAACTACAACTCCGTCGATGTGCAGGCCGGTGGCCTCGCTGCATTCGGGACAGCGCAATGCATATTCGTTGGCCTCGGGCCTAGAAAGGTGGTCATCCGCGGAGAGCAGAACCGAATCAGTTGGGTGGTTGGTTTTGGTCATTGGTTGGGTTCCTTCATTGGCCGCGAGATTTCCTGATAGATAACTCCAATGATGTAGCACTGGAACGGTTTCGAAAAAACTCAAATCGCCGTTCCACTTCCTTTGATGTGGAACACTCAGCCTGAGCTGAGCCCCTCGAGCCTGAACCTTGCCTCTAGAACTAAAGTGTGAGCATGTGCGCTAAACGCCCCCAACGATCCGACATAAAGGTCAAGCCCCGCAGGCTCCAAGCAATCGTCAACATGAGCGCTTCTGATCGCTTGGACGTCATAGGCGAGGGATTGGTGCTCCTTGGTGAGCGTATTGCCGCTCTGGCTGAATCTGTTGAGAGGTTGGAGAGGGCCAAGGAGGTCAGCGGGGCAGCCGCCTTGAATGTCATCTGTACTGAGGAGGCAGCGAAAGTACTCATACTCCTCGACATGGCCCGGATTCCGCACTCTCAGGAGATGCTAAACGCGGCCTGCGGTTACTTCTACGATCATCTAGCCCGAAGCATTTATGCCCGTGTTCACTCGGGCAACCCAGACCATTTCGGAGAAACGGCCCGATACATTGAGATCATGCGGGCAAGCCACTACTTGGACGGCCCCGCAGGCGCTGACTGGATTTTCCGCAACGACCTTCAGCGAGAGCGCGACACCGCACTCTATGTCGATTATGAGGAAGTGGAACCAGGAAAGTTCTCTTGGACTGGTGGACACCTCGAATACCTCAGCTCTCATCAACCGGTAACAGATCTCGTCCTCGCTATGAAGACCTCCGGGCTGCTGACCCCTGACGGAATCAGAGTCGTTGACGACATCTGGAAAGGCATCAGGTTCGACAACTCATCGAGGTGGGACGTTTGTTGGAACCTGAATCGCAAGATACTGAACGAGCTCTTCAACAAGGACGCCAAAGTTGTTGAACCTGCCGACCGCGAGGAATTCAAGCTTGCCCGAACAAAGGCCGGGGAAATCGTTGCCCAGGGTTGGACATTCCCCCTTCTCCATCTAGACCTCACAATCGAATACGTTAGACAAGAGGAGATACAAGAGGCCCAAAGGGCCTCCTACCAGCAGTGGCTGCAGGACGAATTTGGGCCTTTTTACTGATGTGGTTCACGGCTAGTAAATTCTCCACCAAGCCTTAGGGATGGCGCCCGGGACCGCCGTGGCGTTCGTGGCCTCCTCGGCGATCCTTGTCAATCATGCAGCACAATAACCACTAACGCGGGTCATCCTCCGGGATTTCCGGGGCTGGCAAGAACTCATATAGGCCGGCGAACCCTTAAGCGATGGCTGTTGAACACCCCTCGGCCGGGTTACCCGGCGCTAGGACTTTCTCGGGCGTCTTCCTCATCGGGCGATGGTGGCTCACCTTCCTGTTTTTTCTGCTTTGTGGCCCTCAGAAGTCCATGCTTAGGTAGCGGTAGACGGTGGCCCGGCTGGCTCCGATGATCTTTCCGATGTCCGTCGGCTTGAGGCCGCGGGCTTTCAGTTCATGGGCCCTCTTGACCTTCTCGTGGTCTGTCGTGATTTCCCGGCGTCCTGCTTTTCTTCCGTTTGCAGCTGCTGTCGCCATGCCGGCTTTGGTGCGTTCGGAAAGCTGATCTCGTTCAAGCTGGGCGAACGCGGAAATGATGGTGACCATCGCCTGGGCCATCGCTCCCCCGACCTCGCTGGCCGGGTCGGTGGCGATGCCGTCTCTTAGGGAACGGAATTTGATGCCTTGCACCTTGAAGTCATCCAAGAGCTCGAGTAAGTGGCGAGTGTTACGGCCCAAACGGTCCAGCTTCCACACCACGACTTCATCCCCTGGACCGAGACGGTCCAGCATTCGGTCCAACTCCGGACGGCTTACCCTGGTCCCGCTTATCCCTTGGTCTTTATAGATTCGTTCGCACCCAGCCGCTTCCAGTTCACGGACCTGCAGATCGCTGTTCTGGTCAGCCAAACTGACGCGGGCGTATCCGAGGCGTGCCATCACTTCTCCGTCTTATCAAAGGACCAATTTTAATGATTCCGAGAATACCTCAGTGAGACACTTTGTTAGGACGTGTGAGGTGTGGGAAATCCACGATTTGAAATCGTCATCCCTGTGGAGTTTGCCGATAAATGGCAGTCTTTTTTGATCGATAAGTGTCGTTAGTTGCCTATTACGAGGACGCTGGCGGCTGCTTCGATGACGTCGTCTGTGATGGTTTCGAGTTGGTTGATTTTCAGGACACGGGTGATCTGGGGGAAGAGTCGCTCCAGGAGTCGGAAGTTGCCGCGGGTTATTCGTTCGATTGCTGCGATGGCTTGGGCATCGGTGAAGTCTTCGGGGTCCAGTGTCTTTCCGAGTCGTTTCCAGTGGCGGTCCAGAACGAAAAGGAGTTCCTCACGTCCGAGGGGCCGGTAGCGGTGAGAGAACCCAAGACGGCTGTATAGCTGGGGGTAGTGGCGAAAGCGTTGGTCAATTCCGGGCATGCCGATAAGGATGATCGCGATATTGGTGCGGTCGTGTTTGTCTCTGAGTTGTTCGAGGACGTTCGGGGTGAGTCGTTCGGCTTCGTCGATGATCAGCAGTTCGACCCATTTGTTGGTGTTGCCGACGTGGACTCCGGTGACCTTTCCGGTGAGGCGTTGGTGTTCGTCTGCGCAGATGCCGATCCTGATTTGTAGGTGCTCGACGTCGCGTATAAGGTCTTTGGGCCTGGGTAGCACTTCGGGTGTGTAGAAGACCGTGCGGGAGCGGTTGGCGAGGGCGTAGTGTTTGGCGTCATGGTCGCCCCGCGGGCCCCATTCTGTGATGTAGGGCTCTAGCGTGTCCCAGTTGGCGTAGCGGCGCGCTGACTGGGTCTTGCCTACTCCGGCCTCGCCGTGGCAGATCCCGATGGTTTGCTCTTTGCGTACGGCGTTGGCGAATTCCGTGAACCGCCGGTGCTCCTTGGTAACGATGAAGTCCTTGTTCATGATCAGTCCTCTTCATAGGTGCGAAGCCGGCGTCTGGTTGGTGTTGGTGTGCTTTGTCGTGGTTCCTCGCGGGGTGCGTGGGTGGGTATGCGTTCGTTGATGGTCCGGCGCAGCTCGCGTCGGCGGGCTCTGCGGGCGGATTCGATGTCGCGGAGGCTGAGCCTGAGGTTGGGGTGGTTTTCGTCAATGGCGACGCAGATGAAGGTGTTGTGGTCGTAGACGCGGATTTCGGAGATGTCTCGGGGGTCATAGCGGATCGTGACCGTGTGTCCGACGAAGGGCGCCAGAGTCGGAGCAAGGTAGCGCTGGCCCTGGAAGTGGATTCCGTCGCGCTGGACCTTACGGTGTTTCGGTACCGTGAGTAGGAGCCCGTCGAGGGCTTCGAGGCTGTCGGGCATTCGTGGTAACCAGCCGTCTGCAATCCAGGTGTCCCTCGGAGAACGGCCGAGTTCCTGGTGGGGTCGTTCGTTGTAGGTGGTGATGAAGGACCCAATGGCCCGGTCGAGGGCGGCAAGATCAAGGGCTGGTTGGGGGTTCCGGCTTCCATGGCCGAGGTGCCCGGGGAGTGAGGCGAGGAGTTCTGTGTTGATGGTGCCGAAGAAGCGTTCAATCTTTCCACGTCCTTGGGGTCGGCCAATCGTTGAGTAGATAAGGCGGATACGGAGCTCGATCGCCGTGCGTTCAAGATGGTGGCTGGTGAAATCAGAGCCATGGTCGACGTGCAGAACGTCGGGAATGCCGCACATCGCCCAGGTCGAGTCGCTCTTTCGCCAGATGGCCTGTCGGAGGGCGAGGGCCGTGTTCATGGCCGATGGTGCGCCGGTGAACACCATGTACCCGCACAGGGCTCTGGAATGATCGTCCATCACGGTTGTTAGCCATGGCCGGTCCGGCTTCCCGTTCGTTCCGGTGATGAGGATGTCGAGTTCGGTGTGGTCGGCTTGCCAGATCTGGTTAGGCCGGTCGGCGCGGCGACGGAAGATGAGTTCGTGCTGGTCTCGATAGGAGGCAGGACCTTCGAGGGCGAGGGTTACCAGGGCCGGGTCGAGCGCTTGGACGATCTCACGCACTGTGGCGTAGCTAGGCGCGTGAAAGCCCTTTTGGCCTGCTTCAGAAACAGTCAAGCGGTGCAAAGTGGCAAGACTCGGTCGGGGCTTCGTTAGGGCAAGTCTTTCGATGACCGCCACAGCAGCCGCGTCCGTGTGCCGCTTGCCTGTGTCGGAGCGCCTATTTCGGTCCAGTGCCTGGAGGCCACCAGCCTTGTAAAGCTGGTGCCAGCGTTGGAGCGTCCGGGCGCTGATCCCCGTGTCACGGGCGAGAACGGCGAGTGGAACCTGGTCCTCGACGTGAAGTCGTAGGATCTTCCAGCGTTCATCGCCGTTCACCGTGCGCCTACGTGCCCGTACTCTTACGGGCGGCTAGGGCCTGCTGATGCCGATACAAGGTCGCGCGGCTCCAGCCCACCAGACGCGCCGCGTCCTCGGCCGTGCGCCCCTTGGCCCTCGCATCTTGGACGACGGCGAGTTTGTCTGCAATGACGATCGGATCGGAGGCTGGTCTGCCGAAGCGCGTGCCCTTCTGCCTTGCAGCCAGGATGCCGGCGTTGACCCGCTCAACGATCAGCTCACGTTCGTACTCGGCAAGGGTGGCCAGCATGTTCAGCATCAATCGACCCGTCGAAGTCGCCGGATCGATTCCATCAGAAATGGACCGCACATGGATCCCACGTTCCCGGAGCAGGTTCACCGTGTTGAGGACATCAATCAGTGACCGACCCAAGCGGTCCACCCGCCACACCACGACGGTATCGCCTTCCTCTGCGTAGGCGAGCAGTTTCTTCATCCCGGGCCGCTCGGTGGCGGACTTGCTCCCGGATGTGACATCGGCGAAAACATCGCGCTTCTGGACTCCGGCAGCGACCAATGCATCGAGCTGCAGCTGAGCATCCTGACTCGAAGTGCTCACGCGCGTATACCCAAGATGCCTCACTTGGCCATTGTGCCTCAGAAAGTCCGTGAAAGCACTTGGCTAAGACGGTATTCATCGAGACGACTTTCCAAGACATTAACCTGATCGAAACGGCGCGGCGATTCACTGACAATTTCGACGCCGGGCGGGTGTCTCGGAAACCTGTAGATTTCCAAGACGGTTCATTAAAACTGTGCCATTTCGATTAACGCGGGTTAGAGGTCAGCAGCAGCGCCGTGCGAAGTGAGGATCGTGCCGTCCGATACCAGTGCCACGCGGATTGATGCAGCGTGGAGATCGATTTTACCGAGGTCCCCTTCAACGGTGTAGTGGTCTCCCTCGATGATGAGGGAGTCGATATTGCCATAGTCAACTGACCCGCCAGGGTCACGCGAAGGCCGGGAGCTGAGCTGTCCCGTCCAGGTCAAATCAGTTACACCGTCGAACACGAGCACGCCCTTGCGGTAGCAGTATTGCTCTCCGGGGTGTGCCGGGGTGTAAGAGGGGTGTTCCTCGGTCAGTACGAACTCCGCGGTGATGACAAGCTGTCCTCGGCTTGCATTGATGTCCAATACCCAGCTGTCTTCCAGGTAGAAGCCCCTAAGAACTTCGTGCTCAAAGTACGTTCCCAACGTCGACCTCCCTACCTGCCATGTCCGGTGAATGGCGTGGCCCGGTCAACTGTAACGCTGGGTGCAAAACAGAGCACACGTATAGCGAGCCCCTAATGGGGCTTGGACGACCGGACACCACCGGCTTACGGGCGCCGGTCCCGCAAATGGCCAGGTCAGAAAAGGCGCCACAAAGCACCGTACGCTCGCACCATTCGGTGTATGCTCCCTAACGCGCTTGGCGGATTAGTCTCTCAGCAAGGTCTGCAAGTGGCTCACCGCCCCAACTGAAATAGTCGGCTCGGTTGAATATCCCCACGGACGTATCATCACCGGGTGACTTCAATGAGAGGCCGAACACGGCCCTGACCACACGAGCTTCCACGGACTCATCATTCCCCAGCAGTTCAAGTACACGCCGTGCAACCCTCGGGAAATCGGGGATGAGATCGATACCTTCCGGCAGCTTGACGCCCTGGAAATGGCACCCGCGGAACTCAACCTCACGGAAAGTAGCACCGCTGAAGTCCGTGTCCAGAAAGACACCGGGTTCGGCATGCCCCGGGATCTGCCGCCCGTCAAAGAGAACATCCTGGAGCACGCCGGTGAACTGACCATACCGAATTGTCGCCTGAAGAAACTCAGCACCTTTCAACTTGGTGCCCTTGAAGGAGCAGCGCTCCATCAAACATCCAGACGCTAGTAACCCCCGCAGGTCTGCCCCGTCAAAATTGATGTTCCGCCATGCATTGCCCGTACCCCCTTCGTACCAGGTCCCCAGCGCTGCGTCGCGCAGCCCGGCTTTGGCAAACGAGCTATCCGTGACTTCGCTATCCCACAGCCGCCAGTCAACACAAATCGCCTTGTCAAAAAGACAGCCGGTGATCACTGAGCCGAAGAAACGAAGACTGGATAATACGGCGTAGCTCAGGTCGAGATCCTGCCAGCGAACTTCACGAAATTCGTGCAAGCCGGACATAAAAGTCGCAGTGTTACCACCGGAGACCACAGCCGGCCCGAACGCGGGCGCGGGCAGTGCCAAGCCTCTCAGGTCATGCCGCCCACCGTGCTCGCCAACACCTGTAGGCATATCGTTCCGTGTGCCATGAAGGAACCGGAGAACCTCCCCCGCCAAAGCGCGGCCGTCTGCTGTTTTCCAGCGTTGTTGAAATGCTTTCATAGTCATTGTATAAACAAGCGTATTCCTGCCCGTCCCCTCGTCCGATATTTGAAGACCGGCCCTGGGACAGCGGCAGTAAGGTCCGCCATTCTTATCAAAGGATCCTTTGATGCAACAGCGGTTTGAGAGTTTGACTGGAAGGGCCGACCATCAAAACGCATCGGCCTTTAGACGCGCAGATCCCTAGGCCCAGCAAGTACAGTCTCACCATGGATCCGGAATTCTGGGTAGCTGTTGCAGCTGTTCTCCTGTCGACCGTTGCACTGGTCCGTGGTGAGCTGCATCAGCGACGCCGACTGTCCCAGGACGCGCAGGTTCGTGCTGTCGATAAGGCGATTGAGGCGCTGCAACCTGTACGTCTCCTGCTCGAACATGCAGATACGCGACTTCCCTCTCCTTCTGAGATTGGTGACGTCATGCGTGCTTTCGAAGGGGAATACCAACGTTGGGAGCCGACACTGCCCCCAGGGGCCAAGCACCTGCGCATCAGTGTCCGCCAGGCTCTTGCAAACTGCTTCGGCCCCCCGGCCGCAATTGCCGTGGATCCCGAGGCCGAAAGCAGGCCCATGCGTCCCTTTGACAGATACTGGTGGGACCTTGCCCACACGTACATCGAACACGCCCTCCACAGTTTGGGTGCTTGGCAAGTTCAAGAACGACGGCAGCCCATAAGGCTGCCGCATTTCGCACAATGGCGCAAGGAAGAAGATGACCTTCACGGGCGCGTCCAAAACGGATGAACCTGTACCGAACTTTCCTCGGCTTACCTCGGTGTTCAGCTGAACGTATAGGGCACCCTCGCGTACATTTTCATCGTGCGGGGCAAACGCACATGAACACTGCCCGTGCCACTTGAGTCGTTTCCACGGCCGTGAGCGTACGGTGTGGGACCGGCTTACGGGCGTTTTGTCGGGGGCACCGTCTATCGTGAGTGGTGAAGCTCCTCCCACCGAGGGTGAGCCGGATACTCACGAGGAGAACCTCATTGAACAGCCCGAGTGACAGTCGCTCCGTCTTTGTCGTACACGGACGCAATGAGCCGCTCCGCAAGTCGATGTTTGACTTCCTGCGCAGCATTAACTTGGCACCGATGGAGTGGACAACTGCCGTTGAACTTACCGGCGAGGGCTCGCCCTACATCGGGCAGGTGCTCGATGCGGCCTTCGATCATGCGACTGCTGTCGTTGTCCTTATGACACCCGACGAGGTGGCATACTTACTGCCCCGCTACGGTCACGGCGAAAACGACCAGGAAACACATCCCGCACCGCAGGCCCGCCCCAACGTGCTGTTCGAAGCTGGCATGGCGCTGGGGCGGGACGCCAGACGAACCGTGCTTGTGGAAGTAGGCGAAGTCCGTCCGTTCAGTGATGTTGCTGGACGCCACGCGATCCGACTCTCAAATGCTCCAGAGAGTCGTCAGGCGCTGGCGAATCGGCTCCGAACGGCAGGCTGCGCTGTCGACCTTAACGGTACGGACTGGCATACCACGGGCGACTTCACCGCGCCCCCTCCGCCAGGCGACGGTCTCCCACTCGGGCGTCGCTTGCCGAGCAGCGCTTCGGCGAGGAAGGTCATCGACTTCGACCTCAAGTACTTCAATAAAGGCGGCAACCGTATCGACAAGCTTCAGGTGATTAACCGAGGAACAGAGACCGCCTACGACGTCGCCGTGACCGTGCCTGAGAACGCAGCCCTTGATCTGCGCTCGACCGATGTCGGTCCCATCGCGAAGATCCCGGGTGGTGGCCGCTCTGTCACCGTGGACGTCTTCAACACGGGGCGCATGATGGGCGGTCCGCGACAGGACAACGCCTTCGACGTCTCCATCACAGCCCGTACCGACAGCGGCGAGCAGGTAACCCAAGACGTGTTCCTCGATCTGAATGGATAATGACGATGGATGAAGAGATCCGAGTTCCCGTGAGCCTGCCACTCGACAGTGACAGCTTCCTGCGCCGCGAGTGCCCGACCTGCGAAAAGGAGTTCAAGTGGTTCAGCCACGCCGAGGGCGATAACGACGCCGAGCCGGCCACCCAATACTTTTGTCCACTATGCGGTGTACCCGCAGGTCTCGACTCCTGGTGGACGCCGGCGCAGCTTGAGTACGGCTTCGGCAGTGCCGGCGGGGCGATCGATCAGGCAATGCAGGACGCCCTCACGGACGCGTTCAAGGGCATCAAAGGCATGAAATTTGAGCCGAACTCATCCTTCAGCCTGGATATCGAGACACCGGATCCACTCATCGAGCCCGACGACATGGTCATAGTCGAGCCCCCCTGCCATCCCAATGAGCCACTTAAGGTCCCCGAAGCTTCCACAGAACGCGTGTTCTGTTTGATCTGTGGTGAACAGTTCGCAGCATAGTCCGGAAACACGGCAGGGTCGGCTTATCCATCGCCCGGTGAAGGATCCTCTACCGAGCGTTGGAGAGGTGCGAGTTCGCAGGAAGCCTGTGACTGCTGATTTCGAGATACCCGTACACTTTCCTGAGGGGGACACTACCCGAGATAAGAGAAGGGTGAGCTGCGGTGGCGCTGTTGAAGGCAATGAACGGGTCGCGCGAGACATGGGAGGATCCTTCCGAGGACGCACTGTTTTTTCTGCTCGAGGACATCGAACAGGGACGTGCGGAATTCCTGGTTATCGAGCGCATGGCTGACACAACCCGACAGACATATATCCAGTCCATCCGCAACGATGCTGGGGAGTTTGTAGTGGAATTCCGTGACGGTGGCCCAGACCGGCACTTCGGCACCGTGGTCGCTGACATCCGGGCTGCTCATGACCTCATCACGGCGTGGTCTTTTGGCAGGGATGGTTGGCGCGAGGCGGCTGGCTGGAGCCAAATTTCGTTCGAAGAATGAGTAGTGACCTTTGATGAGCCGTTGTTCACCATTGCCTGAATGTCTTGATACGGTTTGTCCTTTCGCCGTAAAGGACAAACATGGGCATCGTTGAACGGGCAACCTGCGGATGACGGTCGATCAGCCCGTGACTTAAATTGAATGCATGGGCAATTTTGGACGGTTCGTCTATACAGACCTCGGTGCCATCGACCGCGCAGCAGGCTCTGATCCCGCGCTGGTCCTTGAGCTTCACGACAGCGACTTCGTAGCCGTCGACTTTCATCCAAAATACTCGGGGAATGGTCGGTTCTACCTTGGGTTTCAGCCTCGAGACTACTTCGAGGATCCCGCAGCCAGCGATCCAGTGGACATAGACCGGGAAGCAGAAGCCTTCCAGCAATGGGTCAACAAGTCCCTAGGGCGAAGCATCGCACTGGCAGATATTCTTCCGTTCATAGCAGAAGAATCGGTTGAAGAGCCTGAGGATGTCTTCGTTGAAGAGACCCTGGAGCGCTTTTTGGGTCTAATCGGGTTGCCGATGCCAGCTGAACTAAGCTGAGCTGGCATCGGCAATGACAGGGGCTGCTTAGTCCGTCCTCGCTTCGAGGACCTCCCGAGCCCGATAGTGTACAAATCCGTCGACAAGATCTCCGCCCAAAAAGCCCGCGCGAAGGTCATCGATCGTCAGTTTTTCCCGCGAATACTCCAAGATGGCGCCCAGTACCCGCCCAACTTCAAGCTCGCGAGTTTGATTGTCCATCTGATAATCCAAGCTGAACGCCCGGCGTACCTGAAGTCCGTCAACGGCCGCGGAAAGGCCTTCAGCGTCAAAAACCATCAAGCACTGGTTCGCGCTCTTTGGAAGCTCATCCCCTCGGAGTGCATGTATGTCAACGCCGCAGATCAAAGAAAACCTTGACCCTTGACGAAGTTCCAGAGTGTAAACCCAAGAGACACTAGGTCCCATCAGCACCCAGCTAGAACCATGTCTGGAACACCCTGACTCCGCCAATATGCTTCGAACCAGCTTGCGAAACTCGGCCGGAGTCATTTCTTGTAAACGTCCAGGTAAGAAGTCCAGGGGAGTTTCGTAAATTCCTCCAACGCCTGTTTGTACTTCTCCAACTGCGTTCGCCCCTTTGCAAGTGTCGACGCCGTATCTGGTTTGAGCTCCCTAACTATCCTATTCGTCCAGTCAATGGCGTCAGGACGGAGCTTTGTACCCGGGATCTGCCTGTTGTACTTGTAGGCAGGGCCTAGCGCTGCCTCATAGTTATTGTGAGTCTCCCGGCCCCGTGCTGTGTCGGCGGACTCGCCTGTAGTGAACTGCCCGAGAGCGTTTCGCCCTTGGGCTTCCAGGGCAATTTTCTGGGTTGCCGCCACGCTGGCGGCGTGCATGACGGCGTTTGCCGCAGCCAGGGCTGCGCCTGTGTCCACTCCCCGGGTGTCTCCTGTGGATTGGCCGCCTTGGCGAACCCCTGGCGAGGTGAAGGTGGTGCCCCCTGGCCGAAGGGCCGGGGTCGTAAACCTGGTGCCTCCGAGGGAGGATGCCACGTACCCTCCGCCGATTCCCCCAGCAATTGGTTGGACGGCGGGGCGGGAGACCGTGGAACCTCCCGCGCGCCCATAGTTCGAGTAATCGAAGGAACCCACAGTCGCCGGAGCTGGCGCGGGAGCACTGGACGCTGAGGAATCAGCCGAGTGGTCCCAAGGCATTCGGATTGTGGGCAGCGTGAACGTGGGCCACTTGATAGTCGGTAGCGCCGCACTAATAGCCGCGGCAAGTGCAAACCCACCCCACAAGAGGAGGTCGGCGCCGGGATCGAGTCCGGAGGGGTCGGAGCGGTTGATGGGGTCGCCCCATGAGTAGGAGTAGGGGGTGAATCCCTCGCTCTGGTCTGTGTGCAGTACCGGGTCGGGGGTGGTGAACGCACCGGTGACAGCGTCCATGTCGCGGGCACCGAGGTGGGTCAACGAGCTGACGGTGTCATCGAGTCCTGCGATGAAGCCGTTGGCTGCACTGAACCCGTTCGGGTTCGCGGCGTTGGAGCCGACTCCTGCTGTTCCTGCTCCGGCGGCGGTGTAGGTGTTGTTGCCGGTGCCGGTGAGGTTCGCGCTGCGTGCGAGACCGTAGGGGTCGGTGTATCGCTGAACGGCGGTAATGGGACCGGCGCCGACAGTCGGCTGGGTCATGGTCTGTGCCGTGTTGACGGCATCCCCGATAATGAAGGACAGCTTGACCACGCCTGCGGCGGCTGTGCGCTGGGCGACCGTCTTACCTGCGAAGCCGTAGGTGCAGGTCGCTGTTTTCACGCCACCGGGGGTGGAGTGCGCCGTGACAGAGCCGAGGGTGACGGTGGTTCCGGTCCCGTCGACGATACCGACGAGGCTGCCTTCCCCGTCGTAGAACCTGGTCCCGAGGCTGCCTGCCCCGGTGGTGGGGCCGGCCGGGGTTCCGTTTGCTGCGCCCGGGTTCGGGTTCGCCGGCACGGTGCTGGTCCCTGTCGTGGTAGCCAGCTTGTCGTCGGGTGTGTAGGTCAGGGTTTGGCCTGCCCGGCCTGTCATCTTGCCGGCGGCGTCCCAGGTGAAGGTCTGGGTCGTTGCCGCTCCCCCGGTTCCGGGGGTCGAGACGATCGACTTAACCTGGTGCGGGCCAGCGGTGCCGGGCGCGGAGTAGTTGTACTGTTCGGTGACAGCCAACGCCCCCGTGGCGTCGAAGCGTTTGACCTGTGACCGGTCACCGGCAGTGGTGTAGCCATAGGTTTGCGCGTACGCTGCAGGGCCACCCAGACCAGCCACCGTCGTCGAGGCCGTGGTCGGAACCGTGGCGCAGGACTTGGACACGGGCGTCCACACGGCTTCCAGGCGTGAGGCGTAGTCGTAGTCGTAGCACTGGTAGTCCGAGGCCACACCCGGGCGGCTGCTGAACGTCAGTTCCCGTGCGGTGAGCTTGCCCGAGGCGCTGTAGGTGTAGGTGGTTTTGCCCAGGTCCGAGATCGTGCCGCGGGTGTTGTTCGTCGTCCATTGGCCGTTCAACCGGCCCGTTGCCGCATCCCAGCCGAAGTAGACGTTGTTCGTACCGGTGGTGTTCGAGGTGCTGGAACCGTCACCGGCATAGGCGTCGGACTGCAGGAAGGTGGTCAGGAACCCGAGGTTGTCGTACTGGGCGGTGCCGCCGAACTGGTCCCCGGTGGTGTTCCACGTCGAGGACGGGTTCTCAAGCTCGTCATAACCGTACCTGACCTCTTCGGCCGGCAACCCGCCGATGGCGGGGCTGGCCGCGCTCTTCAGCTTGCCCGAGGTCGAGTAGGACCGGGTCGTGGTGTAGGAACCGGCGAACCCGGTCAGCCCTGCCGGGAGGGTGGTCGTTGTCGTGGATGGCTGGTATGCGTTGTTGTAGCCGCTGAACGCGGTCGTGACGGGCTGGTCGTAGGCGGCGCCGTTGTTCCTGGTGCTGCTGCTCGGCTGCCCCTTGACTTCCTGGTCATAGGTGTGGGTTTCCAAGGTCTTTGCGACCCCACCGGAAACCGTCACCGTCTTTGCCGTGGTCCGGTCCAAGGTGTCATAAACGTACCCCGTGACGGTGCCCATGGCATCCGTGCCGGATGCAATCCGGCCGGAGGCGTCATAGACCGTAGTGCTGGTGCCTGAATCAGGGTCGGTGGCGCTCAGCTCCCGGCCAGCGGCGTCGTACGTCCAGCTCCAGAGGTTGGTGCCGTCCCCCATCCTTGTCAGCTGACCGAAGCGGTCATAAATATAGGTGGAGGTATCAGCAGCACCTGTGGCAGTCGTTCCGTGGAACAGCGACCGCTGTTCGGTGTTGCCGTCCAGGTTCACGATCGTGGTGACCGCAGCCTCGCTGCCCGGGCCTGTCACCGTGGTGGTGTCCATGCCCGTGTAGCTGATCTGCGTGGCCCAGAGTTCCTGGGTGTCCCCGGTCATGGCCCGGACCTTGGTGGACCTGCCCGCTGCGTCGTATTCGTACTGTGTTGACGACGGCACCGCGAGCTGCGGGATCACGAGGACCCCGTCCGGGGCGCCGGAGGTGAAGTACTTGTTGTTGACGGTGCTCTTCGCCCCGCGGGAGTCGTACCAGGTGTCCGTGAGGATTTTAGCGCCAGTAGGTGACTGGTCCTGGGTTTGGCGGACGCGTCCGAGCCCGTCATAGATGGTGTAGGACGTAACAGGTACCCCGTTGCCGGCGATCGTGACGGTCTTCACCCACGACGGGTTGGTTGAGGACATGGAGTAGCTGGTCTCCACGGTCGGGGTCCCATTGGTAGCCGCCGGCCGCATGGGATCCCACTGGCCGGTCACTCGTCCTGCATTGTCATACCGGTAAGAGGTGACCTTCCCGTTCGGGTCGGTCTTGGTCAAAGGCTGCCCACGCATCGAATCGAGCGTGGTCGTAGAAACCCATCCCACCGGGTTCGTCACCGTGACAGTAGTAGCAAGACCACTGGCCGGTGCATAGCTCGTGGTCGTGTCCCGGGCGGTGCCCGTGCTGGTATCGCTGGACTTGACGACCCGACCGAGCGCATCGACCGTCAGTGTCGGGCCCTGGGCCCAGGTCGTTACGGCCGTGCCGGAGACGGCGGTGGCTGTGTCGGAACGGGCGGTGTTTCCCTTGCTCGGGGCCGTGTAGCCAGCCGATCCGGGGATCGCCGAGGTTGAGGCGTCGTAGAGGGTCCGGGAGGCCTTGAGGAGGTTGCCGTTGGGCCCTGTGCCGGTGCATTCGCCGGCGTAGGTACTCACCGTTGCCGGCAGGGACAGAATGTTCAGGCCGGGGTTGTCCGCATAAGCGGTAACAACACAGCTGTCATCGTCCGCAACGCCGATTTCACCGAGGGTGGAGGTCCTGATCGTCCGACCGTAAGCGTCATAGGCCATGCTTGTCTGGGAGACTCTCATGGATGCGGACTTGCTCGTCGTGATCTTCTTTGTCACTGACGCCGTACCAATGTGGCGTGCTTCAGCAGCACCGGTGGCAACACTTCCGGTTGCGGTGGGTGCTGAGTTCCACGGAACGGTGATGGTTGTCCCCAGCAGCGCCCCGGTCTCGCCGGCGTAGCTTTGCTTCTCCACTTCCCGTCCGGCGAACCAGATCGAGTCCGGGATCACCGTGTTGTTGTCCGAAAGTGTGACCGAGTCCGTGCGGAGCCCACCGGTGGTGTTGGACGGGGTACCGTTCAGTCCTCGCAGGTACGTGGCGACCGTAGTGGGGTTGGACGCTGCCGTCCCTACCGTGGTCTTCACCTGTGACCAGCCGGCGAGGGAGGACCAAGTGATGTTCTGCCCTGCAGTGCCGGACACATACTTCGGTGCCGCGTACTTCCATGCCGGGGTGCCGACATAGGTGTAGGAGGTGACCGTGTCGACGCTGCCTTCACTGCCGGGGCCTGCCTTGCTGACGACCTTTTCCACCGGGTAGATGTTGAAGTGGTCGATCCGGGGTTTTTGCGCGATGGGTGTGGTGGGGGTCCAGCGTTGCGGGTAGCAGCGTTTGTCGTTGGTTTCCGCTGCGGCCGGGAGGTTGGTTTGGGAGCACTCGGCTGCCTTGTAGGTGACCTGGATACTGGCCCCGGTGGCGGTTTTGATTGTCGAGAGACGGTACCGGTCAAAGGGTGCCAGCCCATCGACGGCCCAGACGCGGTTGTGCAAGGTCTGGCCGGAGAATTCAATGGCAGGGTCGGTAATCCAGCCACCCGTGGAGGAAGTTTCGTTGGAGCCTTGGTGGATCACCGAGCCGAGCCAGAGAGCGGGTTTGGTGCCATCACCCGGGTCCGGCATGGCGTGGAAGAAGGTCCAGAAGTCCGTGTTGCCATAACCGGCCGGGTTGACCGACAGGGACTGGCTGATCACCGTTTGCAAACGGTAGAAGGTAAAGAACGTTGGGGAATAGGTGTTGCAAGTGCCGGAGGAGGCGCAGAGGAATTCCGCCGGGACGTCGCCGTTGGGTGTGGGGCAGCCGGTGACGCCTTGGCAGCGGCCGGTGTAGCCGAAATTCACATGGATCGGCGCCTGCGTGGACAGCTCAGTGCCGGCACGCATGCCGTAGTCAACGCGGGCCAGGCGGCTGGCACGGTGGTACGCCCTCAGCGGCCCAGTTCCGGCCTGGGATTTATAGAAATTTGTGTCCTGGGTGTAGAAGAAGCCCTGGGAGTTGCCGTTCAAGTCCACGACGTAGTCCAGGTTCCAGGCGTAGGCCTGCATGCAGACCGAACTGCTGAATCCGGCGCTGTTGTAGCAGGGCTGGCCCTGGAGACCGTAGACGGGGACGATGTCAGTCGAGTAATTGTCCTTGCCGGCTGACCAGCCGGGGATGCGGTTCACGCCGAACCAGTACTGGGTGCCGTTGGTGTCGGTGAGTCTCCAGTACCCGCCATCGAAGGTGCCGTTGGCGGCGCCGGGGAGGTACTCGAGTTTGGTGTTGTCATCGTTTTGCAGCTTGTACACACCAGTGGTGGCGTCACGGATGATCACGCCCGAACGGCTGCCGAAGGAAATAGTGAACTGCTGCCCACCCGGGTTTCCACACAGGTCGTAGGAGTTCGCGACGCCCTGGTCCATGCAGGAGCCGAATTTCTGGGTAATCTGGCCGCCACCGGTCAGGGCCCACCCATCCCCTACCGGGGAGGTTTGGTTGTTCGTGGAGCTTGTCTGACCATCAACGCGGGAGGAGTCATAGGAGATCCCCAGCGCAGGGGTCGCACCTGCGGGGGCTTCACGCAGCGAGAAGGGGTAGCTCCACGTGAATGACCCGGTCTGCCCACCCGCCCCCCAGGACCCGGAAGACGCACCGGGAAGAGCGGTGAAGTCACCAGAACCCTTGTCGTTGTTGCCCGCAACAGCATCCATAGGCACAGCGGCGGGGGCCAGGGCAATAGGCTTCACAGGCACCGAACGTGTCCCGGCCTGCCCGGAAACGTCCGCCGGGAACAGGGAGGGATCAACCGTGGGCGCAACACCGGTGCCGGTGCCCTGGATTGTTTTGCCTGTTCCGTTGGCTTCGGGATTATCCACGATCTGGTGCTCACCGGCCGTGTCCGAGCCCGGGACCCATTCCTTCACAGGGACGGGTTTTACCGTGTTGATGTGGTCCGGGGACTCCCACGGGGCCGTGACGTACACGAAGCCGGCGCCGGAGGCGATGACCGCGGCAGAAACGACACCAGTGATGGTGGCCCGTGTTTTGGAGCGGGTCAACGAAGAGAAGATTTTCACTTCAGCAGGCCTTTCGAAGTGCTCGTGAAGGAGTACAGGTTTGCGTCCCTGAACGTGCCTGGTTTCAGGACGCCCTGGGTCAGCATGGGTTTGTAAATGTTGCCGATGAAGCTGCCACCGAGTTTGACCGGGTCACTCGGGCCAGCAGTTTTATGGGAGACCGGGGACGCTGCCCTAACCCACGTGCCGGTGCTGTCGGTGGTGGTCTTGGTGATCCGCAGCTGGGCGTTGATCTCGTCGTAGATCGCAGAAACATAGGCCCACTGCCCCGAATCGAGGCCCTGCCCAACAACGGACTCAGTGCCACTGACACTCGCCCAGGCCACCAGCTCAGGTTTCCCGTCCGTGCGTGCCCGCAACGCCGCCGCCGGCCCGGTACTGGCCCACTGGACAATCAAGTCCTGCACAGTGGTGCCCGTGGCCGAGGTGGGACAGAACCAGCCCGCGACGCTGAAACTATTGGACGGGTCAATCGCCTGACCGGCTGTTTGCGCCGTCGAGGTGCCGTTCGGGAAGGTCAGCATCTGCGGCGCCCCATAGAGCGAGTTGTCACCGAACGGGAACTGGTCACAGGTGTTCGCCGACCCGTCTTGGGGCGTCGCCCATGCGGTTTGGCCGTTCAACGTCAAAGGCGCCAACGCCGTCGGACGGACAGAGCCAGCCCCAACGGTAAAGGCGTAGGAGACGCCTGTGGCGTTGTGCAGCGGGACGCTGCTGACGTTCCCGGCACTGTCGAAAGCCCACACCGTCAAGACCGTGGTGTCATCCAACGCGGCAATCCGGATATCGGCGCTCATCCCCCCGGCCGGGCAAACCGCCACGTATTCCTGGATGCGCGGATCCCCGCAACGGATACTCTGCGGATAAGAAGATGCCCCCCACGAACCGGAGGTGATGGAGAAGACGAAACCTTCTGCCGGATCAGACCCTGCCGGGAGCTGCAAGTGGAAGTCATAGATGGTCTCACCGATGACACCATCGTTGTCCGCGTGGGTAGCACCTGTGGTCAACTTCGCCGATGTTTCCGTAATCGCCGGGGCAGCCGGCGGGGTCGTATCAACCTCGAAGTCAAACCTCATGGTTCCCGAATACGCGTTCCATGAGTCTTTGGACTGGGACTGCAGATAGTACTTTCCATTGGCAAGATTCGACGGGATCTGCCAGTCGTACACGTCACCGGCAGCTGCTCCCGAAATCGGGCCGCTGCCACTGACCAGGCCGCCGGCTGCGGTGTAAACCTCCATGTACACCGACGTGGGTCCACCCTCGGCCCCGTCCGGGTCACTGTCGGAAACCCGGAAAACCGGGCGGGAGTTGCGCGTGACGAAATAAGCGCCGTGTGCGTAGTCCCACGGCGTACCAGCCCATTTGCCGCCGGTGATCGTGCCGATCACGGGGGTGTTCGGGGGAAGGTTATGCGTGACAGTCAGGGTGGCGCTGTTCTGGAACTTCTTCCACCCCAAAGGATCCGACTCGTTGCCGGCGGCGAGCATGATGTTCCAGACCGACTTGTTCAACAGGATCGATTTGGCGGCCATCAGGTCAAAACCCACCGTCCCGGCAGGGCACGAAGCGTTGTAGCCCTTCGCGACAGCACCCATGTCGGTGCGCATGATCAGGCCCGGCTGCACATTCCAGTTCGTCGCCGGTCCGATATCACCCGTGATCCACGACGCGACGTTGGTCGGGGTGCAGGACGAAGACCATGTCTCGACCGTGCCCAACCGTGCGGCGAGGATGTCGCGGCCTACCAGGAAGGAGGTGTTGAACTGGAAATACGTACGCGCCAGGTGGCTGACACCATCGGGTGCCCAGTAGTTGGGCAGGTACCCGACGTTGCCTTCGCCGTTGGTCAGGTAACCGTTCCAGTAAGACGTGCCGGGGTAGGCCGAGTCAACAAAGACGTAGTTGGTCCTGGTCGCGTGCCAGTCCGGGTCCACGTACAGCGGGAATGTCAGGTCAGCGGTATCGAGGATCTCATCCATGCCGAAGACCTGGGACTGCTTCCCGTCCTCGGTACCCAGACTCAGACTGAACGGTCGTGCGATGCCCTGCCCGCCGGGGTTCGTCGCGGTAGCTCCCTGCGCTGAGGAGTCCCACCATGTGCCGCCGCTGTTGCTCAGCTCCACTACCCCGGAGTCAGTGCCCTTAGCGGTCAGCTCCCCCTCGGCGTTCTGTTCCACGACGGTGTTCTGCGAATCAAGGAAAATCCGCATCTGAGCAACCCGCGGATCCTTTGCAGCCTCAGCGGACTCGATCTTCAATACCTGGGAGATGCCGGTCTTGTGTGCGAGCTGGATCAAATCCACGCCCGGCAGGACCTGCCTGAACGTCGCGGAGTTGCCCTCAACGACAGGTTCGGGCAATGTCCCGAACGGCCAGGACTGCGTAACGGAGTGACCGTTCTTGTCATTCAGGCTGGCGATCTTGTCCGTGCCACCCGTGCCCACAGTGATGTCCACCGGCACGTTCTCAGGTTTGAGGACACTGACCCCGTCCACCGTCGTACGAACCAGATCCGTGGAAATGTCAGACCAGCCCGCGCTGGTCTGCATGCGAACCGGTTCCGTGCTCATCGTGGTCGTCAACGTGCCATCCGGGTGCGCGACCGTCATATCCGTTGGGGTCGTGGCAGCATCCACCACGACATCCTTGGACGTTTCGGCGGCCTCGGTAACAGCTGCAGACTCAGATTTCGCCTCCTGAACCGGGGCGGCAGGAGGTTCCGTGTCCGCGTGGGCTACCGGAACAGACAAACCCAAGGTCAGAAGGCCAAAGCTAATCACCGGCACGCAGGCACGGCGAAGCAGGGCAGAGGACTTGCGCACTAACGGGACTCCTTCTGGAGTAACAGAACTCGACAGAGGGAGATGGAGCAGTCTCGAAACCCCCAAATTCGACTGGCAAGAGCAGACTAAACCGCAGCTAAGGGTTTCACCAAGAGAAATCCAGTCAACACACAGAAAGGTGCCTTATGATATGCGCCTTCGTTGCCTCTTCTCGATCGAATGCAACCCGTGAAGGTTTCGTAAGCAGTCAAAGCGGCAATTTTCCAGACGCGATAATGCGTCATTTTGACGTAACAAAAGCTCGGGCAGGACAAGCCCTCAGAAGGAAGAGATACCCCCATCTCCCACAGACATACGCTGCCCGCTCTTCTTCACGTGCCCTGAGCGCCCCTCACGTTCTCCAACGTGCTCAAGCCAACCCCAACATTCGAGCGCCCACTCCCCTGTGGCGGACGCTGCCAAGGACATCTAGCACAACCAACAGAAAAGGACGTTCACTGCCTCCGTCCGCGTCAAATAGGTCCGCAACCGCGCATGGTCACTTCGAAGGACTCTCGTCTTGCCAGAGAGTTCGGAGAAGCTCTGGGTTCAGCACGGAGCCTCAGGCCCACTCAGACCTGAGACAGCGTGATTTCCAGAGATTTGAGCCGCTCGTTGGTGCCAAGCACCCATCCCCACCCGGGCAGCAGGGCAGCGCTCCCGAAGAAAGCCTGAAGGCACCGCTCACCACCTCACCGGGTATGGCCGACCATTCCGGTCGGCGCGCTTAAAGGAACGATTTAAGGGCCATCCAGGCGGAGATTGCAGAGGCTCAAACCGATGAGCTGCTGGCAGGGATGCAGACTTCGGCATCTCCAACGTCATTGCGAGCACCCCTCCCCCCCGATGCGCACCGTGGCCACGACATCGCCCTAGGCGTGCTTATTGATCGAAAGCAAACCGGCGCCTTCGACAAAATCAACACGTGGATCGCGGACGAAGATGATGCAGCGATGCCAAGCTTCAGGAAAGATCGCCTCAAGAGTTATCAAGCCCTCGTTGAAGCGACCTTCAAGGAACTCCCAACGAAACTAGGTGTCACGCCCACGAAATCTACCCCGGAGTTAAGCGACTGGTGGAAGTTCCTACGCCCGCATCTCACTGACCAAAGCGTCGACAAGCCGCTCGGTTAGACAGACGGAGTACTCAAAAGACTCATCGCCAACCAGATGTCACTGGTGCAGAACCTGAGTGAACTTCGGAACAAAGTCGGGTCGGGCCACGGCAAGGCTCAGCACCCGGCTGTTTGGAGTCATCCCAGACCGTTCTCGCTGTGGACACAACCCACACACTCACACGGTTCCTCGCAGGCCGAGGAACCATCTACCCGATTCCCCGTAAGACCCACCCGCAGCAAAAACCCGGTGAACTGCCCTAAACGCTACGCAGTTGCAGTCCCACTTCCTTGAAATTTGGACACTGTTGGTGGCACGCTCCCCCCTTTAGCGATTTCAGTCAAGGGACAGCCCCAAGGTTGCACCATGGCGCGCAGATGGCTTTGAGCACTCATTCAGGAGCGTCGAGGACTGACCAAATCCCGTCCTTCCGGCACATTGGCGTTCGCGTTCATAAACACACATCCATGCCTCGCCCACCGTGGCCCGGCTGGTGGCCGTTTGACTCGTTCATCCCGCTAAACAGGTCCGCGACGCCGAACCGCGCCAGCGCCAGCCCCGCCGTTGTAATGTTGCGCAGGTCACACCTGGCACATACGCTGGGGGACGCTGCAGCGTGGCAGCAACCTGATGAAAGGCAACACATTGACCACCGAGAAGCTCTCCGTAGTTGTTCGAGTCGACGTTGACGGTGAACAGATCCAGATTGCAGCAACCGGCCGCGTCACCACCTCGAGCCTCCAGGGTCTCTACCCGGTGGTGCAGCGCACCAAGAGCCTTGGTGGCGGCCTGAACGTCGAGATGGACCTTTCCGAAGCCACCGTTGACACCGACGCCCTGGGTGAACTGCAGGTCTACGCAGAGCTCTATGAAGTCCCCATCCGCCTGAACGCCGAGGCGAGCAACGTGACCGAACTGCCGTCCCGTCGTCGCCTGGCTACGGCCGCAGCCTAGAAGGAGAACCCATGCGCAAGGTAACCGCCGGACTGTTCCACTCCGTGGATGGCGTAGTCCAGGATCCGTTCAAGTTCCAGTTCGACAGCTTCGACGAGGACCTGGGCAAGGGCCTAACCAAGATGATCAACACCGTGGATACCGTGGTGCTTGGCCGCGTCAGCTATCAGGAGTGGGCGGGTTACTGGCCTAACGCCACCCAGGACGATGATTTTGCCGCCTTCATTAATCCCGTCGAGAAATTCGTCGCCTCCCGGACCCTGACGGAGCCCCTGGAGTGGGAGAACTCGCACCTGGTCAACGGCCCGCTGGAAGACTTCATCACTGATCTCAAGAACCGCGACGGCGGCGAAATCGCCGTGTGCGGCAGCATCTCGGTGGTCCGTCAACTTCTGTTTGCGGGCATCCTGGATGAGCTGACACTGATGACCCACCCCGTGATCGCCGGAACCGGCCGACGGCTCTTCGAGGACGGCGATCCCCTGCACCGGCTGGTCCTGGAGGATCAGTACGCCACCGGCAAAGGCAACGTGGTCAGCACCTACAGCTTGCGCAAGGACTGAAGGGCCCGACGGCGGGACTCACCCGGGGCGCGCTCAGGCGCGAGGGGGTGTGACCGGCCCGAGGGGGGGTCTACTTTCGGGCCGGCCACACTGTCCGCTCGCGTAAGCGGACGAGCGCACCTCCGGACCACAGACAAACCAGCGGCCGGGGTTATTGCGCGGTGACCGGCCGAGGAGGGGGGTCTCAAGTCCTCATAGGCCGTGGCTGCTGTTCTACATCCGAAATGCGCTCTGCAGCCTGTCACTACTTAGTAGTGGCGCGACCCAGGAGAACGTGTCGTGGTCTACATCACTTTCTTTGGAATTCTTTCCCGAACACCAGCATCCCGCCACCAAGCCAGCCTTGCCCACAATTAGTAAGCATGCTTATGGTAGTACGGATATGAGCCTGGACTGACGGCAAGGGCAAGGGGAGAATCCGTGGCAATGACCGAGGTGGCTGACGGCGTCCATCGCTTCTCCGACGCTTACGTAAACTTCTACGTCGTGGAGGGCCGCGACGGACTCACCCTGGTGGACTCAGGTTTGCCCGCCATGTGGGGGCCCCTTGAAGACTCACTCAAAAGCCTCGGCCACAGTCTCCAGGATATTCGCGCCCTGGTCCTCACCCACGCGCACTTTGACCACCTGGGCCTCGCCCGGCGCCTGCACCAAGAGCTAGGAACACCGGTCTGGGTCCATGCGGAGGACTCGTATATCGCCAAGCACCCTTACCGCTACAAGCACGAGCGTTCCCGCTTCATCTTCGCATTGACCCATCCGCGAGGACTACCTGTCATGGCCGCCATGACCCGTGCGGGTGCACTCAACGTTAAGGGGGTTGAGGAGATCCGCCACTTCCCGGGGACGGGCGCGCTCCCGGTTCCCGGGAGCCCGGAAATCATTTTCTCCCCCGGCCACACCAGTGGCCATTGCGGGCTTTTTCTTCGCGAGCGCGGCATCCTCTTCAGTGGCGATGCGCTGGTTACCCTGGACCCCTACACCCAGAGGACCGGACCCAGAATAGTTGCCGGAGCTGCGACGGCGGACAGCGCCCTGAATCTCGCGTCGCTCAAACAGCTCGCGAAAACCCGGGCAACGCTGGTGCTCCCCGGGCACGGTGAGCCATGGACCCGGGGCATCGAGGAGGCAGTAGCCATCGCCAGGGCAAACGGCCCGGCCTGAGATGCTACTTTTTCCCGGCCTTCAGATCCGTGACAACCTTGGCGATGCGACGCGCGCGCGTCTCTTCAGTCTTGGCATCTGCAATCGGCTCAACGTAACGCCGCTGCGCACTGTAATTGAGCGTTGCGTAGAAGGCCTTCGCATCAGGCTCGCCATCCAGGGCCGCAGCCAGGTCGGCGGGGACTTCCACCACCCGCGGCTCGTTATCGACCTCAAGGCCGACTTCGACCGTGTCACCCGCGGCAGCGCCAGTGAGTTGCCGGTTCGCCGCACTGACGCCAACCATGTACTTCCCGCCCATGACTGCGATGCTGCTGCGATAGCTCCGGCCATTTATGGTGACCACCACGGGCGGCTTCCTCCCGGCACCCAACGCCTCCACAACACTGGAGGGGATTTCAATACCGGCCTTGTTGCCATCGCCCACGATGGTGGTTGTGAAGTGCATGACCCCAGTATGCCGTCGCCCATCAGTGGACGCACTCCATCAGTAGTACTAGGTTTCACATAACGCCCAACCCAAGGAGAACAGACATGGACGAGCAGGATCTTCTGGAACGAATCCAGGCACTGGTGGAAGAAGAGCACCACCTCCGTGACGCCTCTGCAGCGAGCGGAGGCACGGACGAGGAAAGCAGCCGTGCGCGCCTGGCCCATTTGGAAGCCCAGTTGGACCAGTGCTGGGACCTGTTGCGCCAGCGCCGCGCCAAGAAGGAGGCCGGGGAGAACCCCGACGACGCCGAGGCGCGCCCCATCAGCGAGGTGGAAGGCTACAGGCAGTAGAACTGCCTGCCATCAGGCGCCCTCAAGCACCTGGCTGGTAGCCCACGCCAAGTACTTGGCGGCGTTGGCGACGGCGTCGGCCACGTCCGGTACGCCGTCCTTCCGCTGCGCAACGTCCAGCAACTGCGCGGCCGCCACGATCCCGTGCTTCGCCAGCTCTTCGGGTGTTACGGTGATGCGTCCAGCGACGGCGATGACCGGAATCCCGTGCACGCTCGCGGCGTCGGCCAGCGCAATGGGCGCCTTGCCAGTGAGCGACTGCTCATCCATGGACCCTTCGCCGGTGATCACCAAATCGGCCTCACCCAGGTGCGAAGCGAGCCCCGTCAGCCCCGCCACCAGCGCGAAGCCGCCTTCCAGCGCGGCATCAGTGAAGGCGAGGAACGACGCCGGGAACCCGCCGGCCGCTCCAGCCCCCGGAACGTTCACGTCGCGGCCGGCTGCTTCCCGGAGCAGGGAAGCCCAGTTGCGGAGGCCGGCGTCGAGCTGTTCAACGGCATCCTCATCTGCGCCCTTTTGGGGACCAAAAACGTGCGCGGCGCCTTCCGGGCCATACAGCGGGTTTTGGACGTCGACGGCGATGCGGAACTTCACGGCCGAAAGCCGTGGATCCAGCGCTGAAACATCCAAAGCGGCGACGTCGGCCAGGGAACCACCGCCCAGCGGCACCACATTCCCTGCCGCATCAAGGGGCTTGAGCCCCAGTGCACGCAAGGCGCCGCTGCCGCCGTCGGACATCGCTGAGCCGCCCACACCGAGCACGATCTCGGTAGCGCCGGCGTCCAAAGCCGCGGCGATGAGCTGCCCACAACCATAACTGTGTGCGCGCAGCGAGTTCTCCGGGGTAGGTTCCATGTGCGCCAAACCCGAGGCCATGGCCGTTTCGATGACGGCGGTCACACCACCAAACGAGTCTTTGCGAAGTGCCCAGGAGGCCCCCACGGGCTTGAGGATAGGTCCAACCACGGCGTTGTTCCGCTCCTCATAGCCCGCGGCAATGGCTGCATCAAGGGTGCCTTCGCCGCCGTCGGCCACGGGGAATTGGGTGGTCACGGCGTCGGGGTAGACGCGCAGGGCGCCTTCGGCCATGGCTGACGCGGCTTCGGCGGCGGTCAGGGATCCCTTGAACTTGTCCGGGGCGATGAGGATACGCATGGGTCCATCTTGCCAGCTTTCATGGGAAAGCGCTTCCCGAGCCTGTAACACTGCCATTCAAGCGCGAAAGCGCGATCCGAGTGAAACGGGTGCGAAGACCCGGGGATCAACCGTTCAAGACACGGACGGGGTCCCCAGCGAGCCAAGCCTTCACGTCCTCGAACGCCTCGCCGTAGAACTTCCGATAGCTCTCGTGCGTCACGTAACCCACGTGGGGCGTGAGGACTGTCCGCGGGGAGTGGAGCAGGGCATGCCCGGCAGGCAGGGGTTCGTCCTCAAAGACGTCCAGGGCCGCTCCGCGGATCCAGCCCTCCTCCAAGGCCCGGATCAGGGCCGCCTCATCAACCAACGGGCCACGGGCAGTGTTGACCAGCACTCCGTCCGGACCCAGGAGCCGCAGTTCCTCAGAGCCAACAATGCCTTCGGTCCGTTCGGAGAGCCGCAGATGCAAGGTCACGATGTCCGACTCGCTGAACAACTCCTCCTTGCTGACGAGCCGGGCGCCAGCGGACCCGGCAGCTTCGGCCGTGAGGTTCTGGCTCCACGCGAGCACGTCCATCCCGAACGCTTTGGCGTACCCGGCAATGCGCTTGCCGATTTTGCCCAGCCCCACGATTCCCAGCGTCTTGCCTTCAAGTTCGAATCCGACCCCGGCCTGCCATTCGCCAGCCCGCAGCGAGTTCTCCTCCACAGGCAGGTTCCGTGCGAAAGCGAGCAGCAGGGCCCAGGTCAGCTCCGGCGCCGCGGCCGGTGATCCGCCCGTCCCGCAAACCACGATGCCCCGTTCTGCCGCAGCCTCCAGATCGATCGCGGCGTTGGCCATACCCGTTGTGACCAGCAGCTTCAGGTTGGGCAACGCATCCAGGGCAGTCTGCGGAAAGCGTGTCCGCTCGCGCATCGCCACGATGATGTCGAACGGCGCCAACGCGGCCACGGCCTGCTCCTCCGAGACGAAAGGCGCGCTGAAAACGCTGACCTTTACGCCGACGTCGAGCAGTGAATCCCATGGGGCGTAATCCCCGGCAACCTGCTGGTAATCGTCAAGAATGGCCAAACGGTACTCGGACACGGGAATCTCCTCAGCTCGCATGCTGGACGCGTAGCACCAGCCTCTCACGCCAAGCTTCTTTCATGGACGCTGTCCGTGTAGCCCTCGCATTGGGAACGCAAAGATTCTAACGTTGTAAAAGAAACGTCGCCGCCACTCCGAAGGAGCCACCTTGACCGATTCAGTGATCCCCAAGCCGGAACATCCCCGCCCCCAGCTTCGCCGGGACAAATGGATGAACCTCAACGGCACATGGGGTTTTGAGATCGACGCCGGCGACTCCGGTTGGGAGCGAGGGCTCGCCAACCGCGAACTCAACAGCAAGATTCTGGTCCCATTCGCGCCGGAATCGGCGCTGTCCGGCATTGAGCACGTGGATTTCATGGAAGCCGTTTGGTACCGCCGGGCGGTGACCATCCCGGACGACTGGGCGGGGCACAACGTGCTGCTTCATTTCGGGGCCGTGGACCACGACGCCACCGTCTGGGTCAACGGGGTCGAAGTCGCGCGGCACCGGGGCGGCTTCACGCCATTCACGGCCGATCTTGGGGGCGTTGCCGAGCCAGGAACAGACGCGGTCATTGTTGTGCGGGCGCGGGATTCACGGCATGAAATGCAAGCCCGGGGCAAGCAGGCCACCTGGTACAACAACACGCATTGCCAGTACACGCGGACAACGGGCATCTGGCAGACCGTGTGGATCGAGGCAGTTCCCGAGGTCTACATCAAACGCCTTCGCATGACCCCCAACCTGGCGGATGCGAGCATCACGCTGGAAGTTCCCATCAACCGCAACCGGGACGGCCATGTGGTCACTGCCGCACTGAGCAGTGACGATGTGCGGGTGGTGGCTGAAACCAGAGCGGATCTGGACCTTACGCCGTCGATCCGGCTTACCGTTCCCGCAGACTCCCTCCGGCCGTGGTCGCCAGAGGACCCGTTCCTCTATGACCTTGAAGTCAGCGTGCTGGACGGTGACGGCGAAGTAGTGGACCAGGTCAGCAGCTATGCCGCCATACGTTCCGTGGCCTTGGACGGAAAGGTTGTCCGGATCAACGGCGAGGCGGTCTTCCAACGGCTGGTTCTGGATCAGGGCTACTGGCCGGAGTCCCTCATGACATCACCGGACGACGCCGCCTTGATCAAGGACATCGAATTGTCCAAGGCCGCAGGATTCAACGGAGCGCGCCTTCACGAGAAGGTCTTTGAGGAGCGCTTCCTGTATCACGCGGACCGCCTGGGCTACCTGGTGTGGGGAGAATTCGGCGATTGGGGCGTCTCAGGCGCAGGCACCATCGGCCACAACCAGAAACCCACAGCCAGCTTCGTGGCCCAATGGTTGGAGGTCCTCCAACGCGACTTCAATCACCCATCCATCATCGGCTGGTGCCCCCTCAACGAGACCCATCAGGTCCTGCACGACCGCCTCACCGTGCTGGACGACGTCACCCAGGCCATGTTCCTTGCCACCAAGCTCGCCGATCCCACACGGCCTGTCATTGACGCTTCCGGTTACTCCCACCGCATCCGGGAAACCGACATATACGACTCCCACTCCTACGAACAGGACCCGGACCGGTTCCGCCTGGAACAGCAGGGGCTTGCGGACGGAAAGCCCTACATCAACAGGAAGGCCGACGGCGAGGAGTACTCAGTGCCCTACGCCGGCCAACCCTACTTCGTCTCGGAATTCGGCGGAATCTGGTGGAACGAGACCGAGGCCCGGCTGGCAGCTGAGGCGGCGGGCACCGACGTCGAGAGCTCATGGGGCTACGGCCAGCGGGTCAGCAGCGTCGAAGAGTTCTACACCCGCTTCGACGGACTCTGCTCGGTACTGCTGGAAAACCCTGACATGTTCGGCTATTGCTATACCCAGCTAACGGATGTTTTCCAGGAGAAGAACGGCATCTTCAACTTCGACCGCAGCAGCAAGTTCGATCTGGAAAGGATCCGGGCCAGCCAAGCGCGCCCGGCAGCCATCGAAACCCGCGGGAAGTGAGCGAGCGTCCCGGGGAAGCCCTAGGGATGTGAGCGAGCGCCTGTAGTCCACCGACGCTCGGTCACACCCATTGGCCGCGACGGATCAGGACTTCCTTCAGAAGGTCCAGGCGGTCGGACACGATCCCGTCCACGCCGAGGTCCAGGAGACGCTCCATCTCCGCGGAATCATTGATGGTCCATACGTGCACCTGCCGGCCCACGCGGTGTGCCCGCCGAACAAACCCAGCGGTGACCACCGGCAGGCGGCCGTAACGGACAGGGACTTGGAAAACGTCGACGCCGGAGAGCAGCTTTCGCGTCCACGATGCCGGCAGAACGGGGCCAAGGAGGACGAACAGCGCGGTCAATGAGCTACCGGCGGAGGAAGCCACTGGCCGGGACAACTTTGCCAGGACGGCACGGCGGCGCCTGTCCGAGAAACTGGTCACCAGGACGCGCTCGTGGATCCCGTGCGTCTCGATCGCCGAAGCAAGGGAAGGGACGGAGTTCCAGTCCTTCACATCCAGGTTCAAGCGGGCATGCGGCAGGGCCGAGACCAGCTCATCAAAGGTGGGTACCGGCTCCACACCACCGATGCGGGCCTTTGCCACTTCGGCTGCGGGCAGCTCTGAAATCTTCCCGTTAGAGTCGGTGACGCGGTCCAGGGATGGGTCGTGGAAGACCAGCAGCACGCCATCCGCGGTGGTGTGCACATCGGTTTCCAGATGCACCGTCCCGAGCTCCACTGCAGCCTTGAAGGCAGCCATGGAATTCTCCAGTCCCTCCCGGGAAAAACCGCGGTGAGCCAGGGCCAAGGGACCTACCGAACCGTCTTTGCGAAGGAAATAGGGCAGCGTCACTCCCGTAGCGTAGCCCATCGCACAGACGGGCCTAGCCCTCCTGCTGGAGCACCGCCGTCGTTTGCGGAACGATCTCCACGCCGTCGCTGACGTGGACCAGCGTCCGTCCGCGACCGCCGTCGAGCTCCACCCAAACCGCGGTGGCGTCGCCGGTGACGGCGTCCACCACACCGGCCGATTCGTAACCGGGCGTCAGCTTGAGGCTTACGCGGTCCCCTTGGCGCAGCGAGCGCCAGTGGTGATCGGGTTCAATGCGCCGCAAAGGCGCGGTATTGAAGTCGTTAATCCGACGCTTAGCCATGATTCCCCCTGCATACTCAACCGAACAGATAGCCGTGCGAACGGGCCTTGGCTGGAAGCCTACGGCGGCAAGTTGAACGCTGGTTGTATGGAGGCTGGGAACTCGGTGACACCCGGGGACTGACAAACTAGGGACATGACTGTGTTGATCGCCGGCTGCGGCGACCTTGGAACCGAAGCCGGGCTGCGTTTCGTGGCAGCGGGACACCGGGTAGTGGGCCTGCGCCGCTCCCCCGAAAAGCTTCCGCCGGAGATTCAGGGCATCCGCGCGGACCTGTCCGAAGAACTGCCGGAACTGCCCACGGATGTGGACATTGTGGTGGTGGCGGTCGCGGCCGATGCCTCCACCGAAGAGGCGTACAGGGCGGCCTACCTGAATGGTGTCAGGAACGTGCTGGACGCGCTGGAACGGCAGTCGATCGAGCCCAAGCGCATCCTGTTCGTCTCATCCACCGCAGTGTACAAGGACTCCGGAGGAGCTGTTGTGGACGAGTCGACGCCCACCGAGCCCACGAGGTTCAGCGGAAAAGTCCTGGTGGAAGCCGAAGAACTGCTCTTCGCCCGGACGGCCGGGGCTGGCACCCGGGCCATCTCCCTGCGGCTTGGCGGCATCTACGGACCGGGCCGAACCCGTCTGATCGACCAGGTGCGGTCCGGCAAGGCTGCCATTCCAGCACAGCCCAAGCACACCAACCGCATCCACCGTGACGACGCTGCCGCCACGATCGTCCACCTCGCCAGCATGGAACAGCAGCCAGAGGACGTATATCTGGGCGTGGACAACGATCCGGCAGAATATGGCGACGTGCTCCGCTTCCTCGCCGCCGAGTTGCGGCTCCCGGAACCACCCGAAGGACCAGCGAACGACGGCGGCGCGGGAGACAAGCGCTGTTCCAACCGACGACTGAGGTCCACGGGCTTCGTCTTCACCTACCCCGGCTACAAAGAGGGCTACCGGGCGATCCTGGCCGGCGAGGGTGTCCGGCACCCATGAGGTGGGCGCCTTGGCGGTTCGGAGCCCAGTTCCGGCAATGACGGGATACCGTGCGCTGCTGGATTCCCCGCCTCGACCGAAACTAGACCCGCTGCTCCGTCAGCTTCGCCTCAAGAACCTGGGCCACGCCGTCGTCGTCAAAGTGCGGGGCCTGCTGGCCGGCGGCGAGGATGGCCTCCGGGTGTCCGCTGGCCATCGCGTAACCGTGACCGGCCCAGCGGAGCATCTCGATATCGTTGGGCATGTCCCCGAACGCCACAACATCGGCTGCTTCAATCCCCAGCGATTCTGCGTATTTGGCCAGCGTCACGGCTTTATTGATGCCCGGAACGGACATTTCCAGCATCGCCGTCCGGGGTGCCGAATGGGTGGTGGAGACAAGGTGGGCAACAGCCGGCTGCACCTCGGCGAGGAACTCGTCCGGCGTACCTTTGCGGGTAATCGCCAGGAACTTTACGACGGCGTCATCCGCCGTGAGCGTCTCATCCAGCGGCTTGGGCGTGAACTCGGCAAGGAGCTCGCTGGTTTCGTTTTCAATGAAGCCCGGCTCCAGCTGGAAGCCCGTGAGGGTCTCCACCGCGAACAGCGCATCCGGCCTGAGTGACTTGATGATCCGACGCGCTTCAAAGACAGATTCGGGCTCAAGGACGCACGATGACAGGGCTTTCCCAGTTTCCAGGTCCCACACCACGGCACCGTTGGAACAGATCACGATTCCGCTGTGTCCCAGCTGCTCCTGGAGGGGGTAGAGCCACCGCGGCGGACGGCCCGTAACGAACACCAGTTCCACCCCTGCGTCGCGGCACGCCTGGAAGGCCTTGATGGTCCGATCGCTGATTTTTCCGTCGTGGCCGAGGATGGTTCCGTCAATATCGCTTGCTACGAGCCGCATCATGCCAGTCTACGTTGGAGCGAACAGGCGTCCGCGCCCGATCGGCCCCCCACATTTCCGAAACCAAGAGCATAGGCTGGGTTGATGAGTGAGAAGACCAGCGAAGTCGAAGAACACAGCACCCGGGGAGCATACGTCACAGGCGGTGAGTTCACCCGGGACACCAACTACATCGAGGACCGCATCACCCGCGATGGTGCTGCCGGACCGAACGGGGAACGTGGATGGCCCGTGGAGCCAGGCCGCTACCGCTTGATTGCCGCGCGCGCCTGCCCCTGGGCCAACCGCTCAGTGATCGTTCGGCGGCTCCTGGGTCTCGAAGACGTGATCAGCCTGGGACAACCCGGCCCCACCCACGACGCCCGGTCCTGGACTTTTGATCTGGACCCGGACGGAAAAGACCCTGTGCTGGGCATCGAGCGGCTGCAGGAAGCCTTCTTCCGCCGCTTCCCCGACTACCCCCGCGGCATCACGGTCCCCGCGATCGTCGACGTTCCCAGTGGACAGGTAGTGACCAACAACTACCCGCAAATTACTTTGGACTTCTCCACGGAGTGGACGGAGTTCCACCGCCCCGGGGCGCCCCAGCTGTACCCGGAGCACCTGCGGGAAGAAATCGACCAGGTCAACAAGCGCGTCTTCACCGAGGTCAACAACGGCGTCTACCGATGCGGTTTCGCCGGCTCACAGGAAGCATACGACGCCGCCTACACCCGCCTGTGGACGGCCATGGACTGGCTGGAGGAACGGTTGTCGACGCAGCGCTACCTCGTGGGCGATTCCATCACCGAGGCCGATGTCCGGCTGTTCACCACCCTTGCCCGCTTTGACGCCGTCTATCACGGCCACTTCAAGTGCAACCGCAACAAGCTCAGCGAAATGCCGGCGCTGTGGGGCTACGCCCGGGACCTGTTCCAGACACCCGGCTTTGGGGACACCATCGATTTCGTGCAGATCAAGCAGCACTACTACATCGTGCACGAGGACATTAATCCCACGCAGATCGTCCCTGCAGGCCCGGACTTATCGGGCTGGCTCACACGCCACGGCCGGGAAGCCCTGGGCGGCCGCCCCTTCGGAGAGGGCACCCCGCCCGGACCAGTCAAGGCCGGTGAGGAAGTGGCACCCGGGCACGGGGCCGGCTAGCGGCTACGCCGGCCCGTGGTTCAGTTCGGCCCGGGTGGGCGGATTGGCTCCTGCCCGCGACACCGTGATGGCGGCCGCGCGGGTTGCATGGTCCATGATCGCAGCAAGCGTTTCTGCGGGCATGGCGCGCAGTTCCTCACGGTTCTGTGCGCCGTCCAGCCCGTGATCCACAATGGCGGACAGCAACCCTGCCATGAACGAATCCCCCGCGCCCACGGTGTCCACAACGTCCACTGAGGGAGCCTGAACCTGTGTTTCCCCTGCCCGGGTAATGCCCCAAGGGCCACGTGCACCCCGCGTCACCACTACCAAGGCTGGACCTTCTTCGCCGCCCAAGGACAGCCAGCGACGCGCGGATTCGCTCGGGTCCACGCCCGGGTACAGCCACTCAAGGTCCTCGTCCGAGGCCTTCACGACGTCGGCCAGTGCCACGAAGCGCTCGGCTTGCGCCCGCGCGTACTCAACATCCGTGATGATGCTCGGACGGCAGTTGGGGTCAAAGCTGATGGTGCTGCCGGGGTGGGCCTGCTCGACGGCGGCAAGAACCTCCGCGGCGCCCGGCTCCAGGAAGGTCGCAATGGAACCCGTATGCAGCAACGTGGCACCCTGCAGCATCAGCGGCAACCGTCCGGCGAGTCCAGGCAGTTCCCAGGCGAGGTCGAACGCATAGGTGGCGGCGCCGTCGTCGTCGATCTGGGCGGTTGCCACGCTGGTTGGCTTCTCGTCCGGCGGCAGCGGGACCATCACGGAACTCGACCTCAAGTGGGCAGCAACGGAGTCGCCGTAGGCGTCCCTGCCGTAACGCCCGATGAACTGCACGGGGTGGTCCAACCGGGCCAGTCCAACGGCAACATTGAGCGGACTGCCGCCAACGTGCGCCTCAATTCCAGAGGAGCGTTGGACAACGTCTACCAGGGCCTCGCCTATGACTGTCAGCATGGGTCAACTCTGCCAGAGGAGAACCGCCGCGGCACAACAATTACGTGAGCAGCCGTTGCACCAATTCGCGGCACTTTTTGTACGCCACGGCCTTGGGGTCGATGAGGTCGAAGTGATCGCCCGGAACCCGCAGCAACTGGGCCGAACTTCCCGCCGCCGTGGCCGCGGCAACATAGGCCTCGGACTGGCTCGCAGGGACGTCCTCGTCTTCCGTGGCGTGCACGGCATATACGGGAACGTTGATGGGCAGCAAACTCATGGGATCGGCGTATTTATGCCGTTTGGGGAATCTAGCTGAGTCGCCGCCCATGAGGTTGCAAACGGCGCCGTTGCTGAGATTGAGTTTCTCCGCGGCTGCCAGGTTCAGCAGGCCCGACTGGCTCACTACGCCGGTCAGGTGCACCGCGTTGGCCTCCGCTGCACGCTGGAGCTGACGGTCGGCGTCAGAGGCTCCGATGTCGGAGAGCCGGTGCCGGCCCGCAGCCCAAACCGCCAGGTGTCCGCCGGCTGAGTGGCCAAGCGCCACGACTTTGCCGAGTTGGAGGTCATGGTCCGGGGCTATCTGCGACAGATGGTCGATGCCCGCCAGGATGTCCTCGAAAGTATGGGGCCAACCACCGCCGTTGCCGGCCCGCCGGTATTCAAGATTCCAGGCAGTAATGCCGTGCGCTGCAAGGTCCCGGGCCAGGGGCTCGCCAAGCTCTGCGCCGTACTGGGAGCGCCAGTAGCCGCCGTGGATAACAACGGCGATTCCACCGGCGACAGCTGATGCGCCGCGATGGTTTCCGTTATTCGGTTCAGGTATGAAGAGTTCGCCCCACTGACTGGGGTGTTCGCCGTAGCTGTACTTGTGCCGCAACATTGCGCCCTCCTTTGTACTGAGCCTATCGTGACGGTTCCGGGGTTTGGCTAGAGGCACCCCGACGGCGGATGGCCGGGTTAGTGTCGCACCCTCCCCGTAAGCTGGGGACATGGCAAGCAATTGGGACAGCCTGGACCAGGCCCAGCGGGATGCAGTGGACGCGAATGTGGCACTGTATGAGCGCGTTCGCCCTGCCCTGAAGCGGGTCACGCGCGATGTCCTGCTCACTTTGAGGGACATGTTGAATGACGCCGAGGTGACTCCGTTGTTTGTCACGGGCCGGACCAAAACGGTGGAGTCGTTCCGTGAAAAGATCTCCCGCACGGATGATCCCCTTGAGCCGGGCGGCCCGCGTGTCCTCAAGTTCCCGGACCCCTTCCGCACCTTGAACGACATGGTGGGTATCCGCGTCATCACCAAGCTGCCGGCCGAAAACGCCGCGGTTGCCAATATCATCAAGCGGCAGCGCCAGCTCTTCGATTGCCGGGGCGACCGCGAGAAGGACATCGGTTCAATCGAGTCCGGAACCTACGGATACTCCAGCCGGCACCTCATCCTGCGCACCATCCAGAATGAAACGGTGAAGGAGTACCAGCACGTTTTCAATCCGGACATGCCCGCCAACGGCAGTTACTTCTTCGAGTGCCAGATCCGCACCGTGTTCGCCCACGCCTGGAGCGAGATCGAGCACGACATCCGGTTCAAGGCCGAAGACCCACGTGCCTGGACGCCGCACTTCGACCGCCAGTTCACGGCTACGGCAGCCATGCTGGAAACAGTGGAGAGCGCGTTCGCGGACCTTCACGAACGGTATGAGGAAGTGCGGAGTTACTGGGACCTCGACGGCGAGGGCGCATCGCCGCTGACGCCCAACCGCGTCCGGGACGTCTGGCGCACCCTCCTGCCGCACGTTGACCGTAAAGTTGACGATGACTGGGGATGGGCTGCCGAGCTGCTTGCCGCCCACGGCCTCACCAAGACCGTGGAACTTGCAGGGCTTCTCAGCGCCAACCGGATCACCGAGGTCCGCAAAGCCCTGGACCACCGGTACTCCCCCGGCCCCGACCGCCTCCTGGACGACCTCCTGCTGTGGCAGTACGGAACCGAACACATTGATCTCACCGCTGAGGCGCCCGACGTCGTTCCGCACCCGCGGCGCGACAGCCTCCAGCGGCGCCTTAAGCAGATTGAGCGTTACCGCCAGACTGCACTTTAAGGAACCATGACCTCCGCGCAAACCGTGACCCCTGAGCAACTCATGTCGCTGAGGGCCACCCTCCGCTCGCCCCGCCGCCTCCTGACGGAGTCCCTGGCAGGACTCGTGGTGGCGTTGGCCCTGATTCCCGAGGCCATCGCCTTCTCCGTGATCGCCGGCGTTGATCCGCGGATTGGCTTGTTCGCTTCCTTCACCATGGGTGTCGTGACGGCGCTGATAGGTGGCCGTCCCGCCATGATTTCCGCCGCTACTGGTGCTGTGGCTCTGGTGATCGCCCCTGTCATGAAGGAGCATGGGCTCGACTACTTGATCGCCACGATCATCCTTGCTGGTGTCTTCCAAATCATCCTGGCAATGCTGGGGGTCACCCGGTTAATGCGTTTCATCCCGCGCTCAGTCATGATCGGGTTCGTCAACGCCCTGGCCATTTTGGTGTTCATGTCCCAGATGCCCGAGCTGTTCAATGTGCCGTGGATGGTCTATCTGATTGTCATTGTTGGCCTGGTCATTGTGTTCGGCTTGCCACGCCTGACTACAGCCATTCCCGCTCCGCTGGTGGCCATTGTGCTGATCACTTTGGTCACGGTGCTTGGAGGAATCGACGTCCCCACGGTAAGCGACAAGGGCGAACTCCCGCACAGCCTTCCGGGCTTCTTCCTCCCCAACGTTCCCCTCAGCCTCGAGACGTTCCAGATCATCGCTCCCTTTGCCCTGTCAATGGCTTTGGTAGGCCTGCTGGAGTCGCTCATGACCGCCAAATTGGTAGACGACATCACGGACACCCGCTCCAACAAGACGCGCGTTTCGTGGGGCCAGGGCGCAGCAAACATTGTCACGGGCTTCCTCGGCGGCCTGGGTGGTTGTGCTGTGATCGGCCAGACGATGATCAATGTGAAGGGCTCGGGTGCGCGGAGTCGGCTCTCGACTTTCCTGGCTGGTGTGTTCCTGTTGATCCTCGTGGTTGTGCTCGGCGATGTGGTGGGCATGATTCCGATGGCTGCACTGGTGGCCGTGATGATCTTCGTTTCGCTGATCACTTTCGACTGGCATTCCGTCCGGCCCTCAACTCTGGGGCGGCTGCCCAAGTCCGAGACCGTCGTGATGGTCTTGACTGTTGCCGCTGTAGTGGCGACGCACAATCTGGCGGTGGGTGTCGGCGTCGGCGTCTTGACCGCGATGGTTCTGTTTGCGCGCCGGGTGGCCCACTTCGCGACTGTTGAGCGGACCGAGCTGGACCTGAACGGTGAAAGAGTGGCCACGTACACAGTGGATGGTGAATTGTTCTTTGCTTCGTCCAACGATCTCTACACCCAGTTCGACTATGCGAAAGATTCCTCAGACGGCATAGATCGAGTGATCATCGACCTCCACGGTTCGCATATCTGGGATGCGTCTTCAGTGTCCGTGCTTGATTCCGTGAGTGAGAAGTACCGTAACCATGGGCGTGAGGTCGAGTTCATCGGTCTCAACGAAGCAAGTGTGCGAATGCGGGAACGGCTGGCCGGGAAGCTTAACTCCTGACCTCCCCACCCAACCAGGATGACGGACGTCTGACATATACGTTCCGCGGGATGTAACGAAGTCGCTCCGCGCATGGGGCAGGTGTGAGCATGGGTGAATGCTTGAGGCAACCAATTCCCAGTCAGAAACCGCGGCCCCGGCAAATCCTGCCCTCGCCGCCGAGGCCAAGATCGCCCGAATCGCCGTCACGGTGTTCCCGCTCCTGGTGGTTCTTGCCGGTGTCCTCGGCTTCCTGATTCCCGATCTTTTCAAGCCGATGGGTGTGGCGGTTCCTTACCTGCTGGGCGTCATCATGTTCTGCATGGGCCTCACCTTGACGCCGCCGGACTTCGCGTCGGTAGCCAGGCGGCCTTGGGCAGTGGCATTGGGCATCGTGGCGCACTACGTCATCATGCCAGGTGCCGGTTGGCTGATCGCTGTGCTGCTGCAGCTTCCGCCCGAACTGGCAGTGGGCTTGATCCTTGTTGGTTGTGCGCCGTCCGGTACGGCATCGAATGTCATGGCGTTCCTGGCCAAGGGCGATGTTGCCCTGTCTGTTGCCGTCGCCTCCGTTTCCACGTTGATCGCGCCCCTCGTGACACCCGCCCTCACGCTGTTCCTGGCCGGTTCGTTCCTCCACATCGACGCCGGTGCCATGGTGCTGGACATCGTTAAGACTGTCCTTTTGCCGGTCATCGCCGGCCTTCTCGCCCGGCTGTTCCTCTCGAAGCTCGTCGCGAAGGTGCTTCCGGCACTTCCTTGGGCGTCCGCCGTCGTAATTTCGTTGATTGTTGCCATCGTGGTTGCCGGTAGCGCAAGCAAGATCGTGGCCGCTGGAGGCATCGTGTTCCTGGCAGTTGTCCTCCACAACGGCTTCGGTCTGGGCCTCGGCTACCTGGCCGGCAAGCTCGGCCGCTTGGATGACAAGGCCCGCCGGGCCCTGGCGTTCGAGGTGGGCATGCAAAACTCCGGACTCGCAGCGACCCTGGCCACTGCGCATTTCGGTGCGCTGGCCGCATTGCCGTCCGCCGTTTTCTCGCTGTGGCACAACGTTTCCGGCGCGATCGTTGCAGCCTGGCTGGCGCGGAAGCCTCTGAAGGACTAGCTATCGGCTCGCCTTCAGCTCGCTGGCATGCTGGGCGTACGGGAGTGTAGGCCTCACCTGAGGATCAGGCACAAACTGTCGGGGGAAATTACCTGTGGCTCAAATATTTGGCGTCAGCATGAACATGCCCAACGCCTGCGACCTGAAAAGTTCCTAAAAGGCAATGACGAGGCGAGCTGCACCCGCTTCGTCATTCGTGCCAGGACCTTGGTCGAGCCGTGTGATACTAGGCGGGATTTGTACATCACACATAGTGGGGGAACCATGCCAGAGCGCGCAGAATCCGATGCATCACAGGCCGGGGAACGTGAGGCCGGCGCTCCAGCCGAACCCCAGTTCGGGCTGCGGTCACCCGGGGCATGGGCTCCCCCGGCCAGCCAGTTCCAAGCCGCAGTACCGGTCCATGCAGCCCGTGAAAATGTGCTCCGTGGTGCACTCTTCGCGCTGGCAGTTGTTCCCCTTGGCGCTGCCGCATGGCTGGTGCTGTGGAACATGGGCTGGATGGCATCCATTGTTGCCTTCATCGCCGCTACTGCGGCGGCCCGTCTGTATGTCTTGGGGACCGGTGCAAAAATCAGCCGCCGCGGCGCGTGGGTGGTCGCAGCCATAACGCTCGGGACCGTCCTGCTTTCCTTCTGGGCCGGCATGCTGCTGGACGCAGCAAAATTCCTTGGCGGCGGTTCTCCGCTAACGATGCTGGCCGACGCCGGAACTTGGGACCTGCTCCTATACAACCTTTCCACCAACCGGGACCTGGTCAACGAGTACGCGGTCGATTTCCTGCTTGCATTGCTGTTCAGCGCCCTGGGTTGCTTCTTCACCCTGCGCCAACTGTTCGCCCACACCAGAGGCCGCTAGCCCTAGGGGTGGGCCGACTCCCACCGCTGAAGTCCGACAGATACATCTCACCCGCCAGGGACCTCCCGCTCAAACTGATGGTCAGTTCCGTCCATCAGGCTGGATGCGCGTGGGCGGTAGCGTCGAGCCCGCCCTCCTTTGTAAAGGAAACCTTTCTGTCACCGTCCGGATCGCCTATCCGAAATCCTCCGTGCAACCAACTCAGTGGCGCGCCGCAGTCGTCCCGCGCTGATGCAGCTTCCACGGCGAGGCGACCCGGACGCCGTCGGCCGGTGCAGTTCCCGTCAGGCGGTCGAGCAGCATCCCGACCACTTGCTCGAAAATTGGCTCGGGTCCCACAGTAGTCAGGGTGGGATCGTACTCCTGTCCCTCGGTGGAGTTGCCGACTCCAACGATCTCGATGTCCTCGGGCACTCGGAGCCCTAACCGGAACGCAGCTCGTACGGCCTGCAGGGCTTCCATGTCATCGGTGCAGAGGATGGCCGTGGGGCGGTCCGGCAACCGCATCAGTTCAAGCGCCGCCTGGTACGCCGCCGCGGGGCGATGGTGCGACGTCCGCACCACGGACTCGTCGAGCGTAATCCCCGCCTTTTCAAGCCCACGGACGTAGGCGGCGAAGCGGTTCTTCGGCCGGCCGCCCGGATCGGTCCTGCGAATGCACGCGATCCTTCGGTGCGACGCCGTGAGCAACGCCATGCCGTCGGCCAGCCCGGCCTCGGTCTGGGGAGCAAGGACATCAAAGCCGGCGGGAATCATGGTTTCGGAAATCACCACTTGGGCCACGCCGCGCCGAGCCAGTTCGGTGACAGTTTCATCCTGCGTTTTTGCCTCGGGGAAATAGCCAATAATGACCCCGTCGGCACCACCGGACAACGTAAACTTCCGCCAGTCCTCACCCAAGAGGATCACTGGCTGGTAGCCGTGGTCAGGAAGGATATTGGCCGCCGCTGTGGCCAGCGCCCGGTCCCACGGCCACTCAAGGTTCCCAATCGCGACGGCGACCACGTCAGTTTTACCGCGCCGCATCCCACGCGCAGCCTGGTTGGGTACGTAGCCCAACTCCTTCACAGCTGACAGCACCCGGTCCTGGGTGGGCTGGCTGATCCGGGTGGTACCGCCGTGACGTCCGGAAAGAACGTACGAGACAGTGGTCAGTGACACCCCAGCGGCCGTTGCGACATCGCGAATGGTGGGCTTGGACCCCTTGCTCACGGGCGACTCCTGACAGACGGCGATTTCCTGCACTCTATCTTCACCGGCGTGGACTCCCCTTGACTCAATAGTTGTGAACGTTAACAATTGCGGAAGCCGGCACGTATCAAAAAGGGAAGATTTACTCAATGAAGAACTGGGCAGGAAACCTCGAATACTCGTCCGCGGATGTCCAGCGGCCCACCTCGGTGGAAGAGCTATGTGAGCTCGTGGCCAACGCGACGCAGGTCAAGGCTCTTGGCTCCCGCCATTCCTTCAACACTGTTGCGGACACCCAAGGCACCCACATTCTTCTGGATGCCCTCCCCCAGGAAATTGTCCTCAACAAGGACAAGGGCACCGTGAAGGTCAGCGGCGGCATCAGCTATGGGGCCTTGGGCCGCGCCCTGGAGGAGCAGGGCTACGCCATCCACAACCTCGCATCCCTCCCGCACATTTCAGTGGCAGGTGCCATCCAAACCGGCACGCACGGCAGTGGAGTCAACAACCCCTCCCTGGCCGCCGCCGTCGTGGGTGTGGACCTTGTGCGCGCCTCAGGCGAGCTGGTCACCCTTACGGCTGACGACGACGAATTCCTCGCCAGCGTGGTGGGCGTGGGAGCCCTTGGCATCGTGACTGGACTGGAGCTTGCGGTCAGGCCGAGCTATGAGGTCCGCCAGCGGGTGCTCACCAACCTGTCGTGGGAAGGTGCTCTGGAGAACTTCCAGGCCATCGCATCGAGCGCCTACAGCGTCAGCTTCTTCACGAACTACACGGGAGAGTCCATCCCTCAGGTCTGGCTCAAGGCCCTCGATACCGAGGCTCCGTTGCCTGACCTTTTCGGCACAACTCCGGCGACCACCGCGCTGCATCCGCTGCCGGACATGTCGGCTGAGAACTGCACCGAGCAGCTGGACGTCGCTGGCAAGTGGCTGGACCGGTTGCCGCACTTCCGCCACGAATTCACACCGAGCAACGGTGAAGAACTGCAGAGCGAGTTCCTGCTGCCCCTGGATCAAGCACCCACTGCATTGCAAGCCGTCCGTGGCCTCGCGGAGAAGCTGGCCCCGCTGATGTTCATCTCGGAAATACGTACGATCGCTGCCGACGACTTCTGGCTGAGCCCGTTCTACCAGCAGCAAAGCGTGGCCCTGCACTTCACGTGGAAGCCGCTTCAGTCCGAGGTGGAAGCAGTGCTCCCCGAACTCGAGGAAGCGCTGAGGCCGTTTGGAGCGCGCCCGCACTGGGGCAAGCTCTTCACACCGAGCCAATATGACTTCCCTGCCCTGTACCAGCGGTTCGAGGATTTCAAGGACCTGGTTCAGGCCAATGATCCAACGGGCAAGTTCCGCAACGCCCTGCTGGACAGCGTGCTGGGTGTGAGCGTGGCTTCCTAGTTCGCGGGATGCCCGCTGCGCGGCGACTTGGCAGCGGGCTGGCAACGTCCTACTCGATGTGGGCCAGCACAGCCCCTGCGGTGACCACGCCGCCCGGACCCGAAAGCACCTCCGACAAAGTGCCGGTACGGTGCGCCGGTACCTGGGTTTCCATTTTCATGGCCTCGAGGACAACCAACGGGTCACCGGCGGCCACGGTTGCTCCGGGTTCCACCAGCCACTTCACCACTGTGCCGGCCATGCTGGAGACGAGGGCGGATTCGGCAAGTGAATCACCGGAACCGGGTGCAGAACCCGGCGTACCGGCCAATCCCGCAACTGCCGGAAGTCCCTGTCCCGAGCGCGCCCAGCCATCCAACAGATCCGCAGGCAAACCCACGGCAAGCCGCTTGCCATCCACGTCCACGGTGATGGTCCGGCGTTCTCCGCCCGGAGCCACCGCGCTGTAATCGGGGTCCACAGGAATCTGGTCCGCGAAGTCGGTCTCGATCCAACGCGTGTGGACACGGAGTCCCGCCTCTGAGGTGAAGTCGTCCGCTTGAAGGACTGCACGGTGGAAGGGCAGAACCGTAGCGAGGCCGGTGATGTTGAACTCGTCCAGGGCTCTCCGTGCACGGCGCAAGGCTTGCTGGCGGTCCGCTCCCGAGACGATCAGCTTGGCCAGCAGGGAGTCGAACTGTGGCGGAACGCTCGATCCTGCCCGCACTCCGGTGTCCACACGGACCCCCGGCCCCGTAGGCACTTCAAAAAGCCCAACTGTGCCCGGTGAGGGCAGGAATCCACGGCCCACATCTTCGGCATTAATTCTGAACTCGAAGGAATGCCCGTTCGCAATGGGGTCCTCGGTGACGCTCAGCGGCAAACCTGCGGCGACGCGGAACTGCTCCTGAACCAGATCAATGCCGGCGGTTTCCTCGGTGATGGGATGCTCCACCTGAAGACGCGTGTTGACCTCGAGGAAAGCCACCGCTCCGTCTGCTGAAACCAGGAATTCCACCGTCCCTGCGCCGTAATATCCGGCTTCGCGAATAATTGCCTTGGAGCCGTCGTAGATCTTTTGCCTCTGCGTATCGCTGAGGAACGGTGCCGGCGCCTCTTCCACGAGCTTTTGGTGACGCCGCTGAAGCGAGCAGTCACGGGTCCCCACCACGACGACATTGCCGTGTTTGTCTGCGACGATCTGGGCTTCCACGTGGCGCGGCCGGTCCAAATACTGCTCAACGAAGCACTCACCCCGGCCGAAGGCGGCTACCGCTTCGCGGACGGCCGAGTCAAAGGCTTCCTCCACTTCCGCCAGTTCCCGGACCACTTTGAGCCCGCGTCCACCCCCGCCGAACGCGGCCTTGATGGCCATCGGCAGCCCGTGTTCTTCGGCAAATGCCCGTGCTTCCGCAGCCGAGGATACGGGCCCGTCGCTGCCAGCCACCAGGGGAGCTCCCGCCCGCACCGCAATCTCACGGGCGGTGATCTTGTTGCCCAACTGGCGGATCGACTCCGGCGAGGGACCGATCCACTCAAGTCCGGCGTCGAGAATTGCCTGGGCGAAGTCCGCGTTCTCGGAGAGGAATCCATACCCCGGGTGAACGGCATCAGCACCGGAGCGGGCGGCTACGTCCAAGAGCTTCCCGATGTTCAGGTACGTATCAGCGGGGCTGTTTCCATCCAGACTGTAGGCTTCGTCGGCCGCTCCAACGTGCATGGCATCGGCGTCAATGTCGGCGTAGACGGCAACTGATGAGATGCCGGCGTCATCGCAGGCTCGGGCGACTCGGACGGCGATTTCGCCGCGGTTCGCGATCAGGACCTTGCGCATCAAATTCTCACTTTTCTGGGGTGGTGGTGAAGTCTGGGGTTTCGGAGACAAGACGGAAACGGATCCGGCCGCCGATGGGGACCTGGGCGGCCAAGTCCAGTTGTTCGTCGCGCACCACGCCGATCACCGGGTATCCACCTGTGATGGGATGGTCGGCGAGGAACAGGACGGGCAGGCCGGCGGGCGGGATCTGGAGGGCCCCGGCCATGGTCCCCTCACTGGGAAGCTCACCTTCGCGGGTTCGCTTCAGCGGAGTCCCGTCCAACCGCATCCCTACCCGGTTCGACTGCGGCGTGACGAGCCAGTCCTGGCCTGTCAGTGCGTCGAGGGCAGCCTGGTCGAACCAATCGGCGCGTGGGCCGGGGACGACATCGAGCACCGTGACGCCTTCACCGGGAAATTCAGGTTGCAGCTCAGGACTGCCGACGGCGGTTGATTCAGTTGCGTCGCCGGCGGCAATCTCTTGGCCGACAACCAGCGGCGCCGGCCCAATACCGGACATGGTGTCAGACGACCGGCTTCCAAGAACCTCGGGCACGTCCACTCCGCCGCGGATTGCCACATAGTTCCGGAAGCCCGACTCGGGAGCTCCCAAGGTGAGGACTTCGCCGTCGAGCAGTGCGAACGGCTCGGCCATGGAGACGTTCCGCTGGGCACCCGGCTGGCCGACGCCGTCGTCGTCGGATTCAACCCGCGACGGCGACTGGATACTCAGGCTGGTGGGCGCACCTGTGACGGCAAGGACTTGGTCGCCGACGGCTTCCACTGTCAGCCCACCGCCGACAGACTCGATGGCTGCGGCTGAGGCGGCATTGCCCACCAGGCGATTGGCCCGGCGCAGCGAAGCCCGGTCCAAGGCGCCCGCAGCCGAGACACCAAGCGGGCCGTATCCGCGCCGGCCGAGATCCTGGATGAGGCTCTGGGCTCCGGGGGTAAGGATGCGCAGGCCAGGGCCCGTGTGGTGGTCTGACTCGGCCTCGGAGTTGTGGGCCGCTGACGTGACCACCTCCCGCACCGCCCGGTACTGCACCCGGTCCCCGGGCCTCACAAGCGCCGGCTGGGGACGATCCAGATCCCACATCCGTGCCCCTGTCCTGCCGATCAACTGCCAACCGCCCGGGGAACGGCGCGGGTAGACAGCGGAGTACTGACCGCCCAAGGCAACGGACCCGGCGGGAACTGCCGTCCGCGGCGACGATCGACGGGGAACCGTGAGGACCTCGTTTTCACCCACCATGTAACCAAAGCCAGGCGCGAAGCCCGCGAAAGCAACGGTCCAGGTCTGGCCCGTGTGCGCGGCGACAACGCCCTCGACGCTGAGTCCGGTCAGCTCCGCGACGTCGGCGAGGTCATCGCCGTCGTAAACGGTGTCGATGACCACCAAGCCGGAGTCAGTGACCACCGGGGCCGTAAGTTCCAGCTCCATGAGCCGGGCTCCGATGGCGCGGGTTGCCGCGGCAGACTCACCCACCACCATCACAGTCTCCGCCGCAGCAAGGACGTCCACCTGCCCCGGCAAGGGGGACCTGTACAACATGTCCTGCAAGGCGAGCACGTCCTGCAGTCCATCCAACTCGGCCAGGACGGCACGGGTACCCACGGGCCTGACGGAACGGACCCTTTTGGCAGTGGTGGTTTGCATAGCGGTTTCCATGGTTTGCTACGCCGCCGGCTGGGAGTGCGCCGCCTGAAGCAGGCGCTCTTCCTCTTCGGGCTGCGGATCGCGACCCAGCAGCATGCCGACGATCGTGACGACGGCTGCCACCAGGATGTAAACAGCAATCAGGTACCAACCGTGGTTCGCGGCACCGTAAAGCGCTGTGAAGATGATCGGCGCTACGGCTCCACCGATCACACCCGCCAGCGTGTACGCCAGCGAGCTGCCCGCATAACGGAGTCTCGCCGGGAACTGCTCAGTGATAAATGCTGCCTGCGGCCCGTACATGAAGGCGTGCAGGGCCAGGCCGATGACTGTGCCAATGGTCAGCATCAGGACGGACTTTCCCTGGATCATCATGAAGAACAGCGGAATGAAGGCTGCAGTCGCCGCGGCAGCAATGCCATAGACCCAACGACGGTTGAAGCGGTCCGTCAGCGCGCCGGCCAACGGGATCAGGAAGAGCTGGAAGGCTGAGCCGATCAAAATGGCGGACAGCACGTTGCCGGTGGTCATGCCCAGTTCCTTGGTGGCGTACACGGCGACGAAAACCGTGAAGAGCGCGTAGAGGATATCGGGGCAAACACGGGACAGGGCTGCTGCCACCAGGGCCTTGGGTTGCTGGGTGAAGACTTCCTTGATGGGTGCCTTGGGGCGGTCGCCTTGGGCCTGGATGGCCTTGAAGACGGGCGTTTCTTCGAGCTTGAGGCGGATGATCAGGCCGAAGACCACAAGGAGTGCGGAGGCAAGGAAGGCTACGCGCCATCCCCAGGAGAGGAATGCTTCGTTGCTTAGCGATGCGGCCAGTATGGCAAGGACGCCGTTCGCCATGAGGTTACCTGCCGGCGGGCCGATCTGCGCTGCGGAGGACCAGAATCCACGCTTGTTGGGATCGCCGAATTCGCTGGAGAGCAGGACCGCTCCACCCCACTCGCCACCCACGCCGATGCCTTGGGCGAGCCTCAGGAGGACGAGGATGGTGGGCGCCGCGACGCCGATGACGGAGTAGTCAGGCAACGCTCCGATGAGCACAGTGGCCACACCGATGAGGACCAGGGTGAAAACGAGGACATACTTGCGGCCGATCTTGTCGCCGAGGCGGCCGAAGATGACGCCACCGATCGGGCGGGCCAGGTAGCCGACAGCGAAAGCCGAGAATGAGAGCAAGAGGGCGACGAATTCGTCGTTGCCCGGGAAGAAGATCTTCGGGAACACGAGGGCCGATGCCACCGAGTAGATCGCGAAGTCGTAGTACTCCAGCGAGGTGCCGGTCAGGCTCGCGACGTAGGCCTTGAGCGCGCCTGGCGGTGGCTTCCTTGTCACTGCCTTGGCTGCATTGTTGGTGCTGGTCATGATGTCCTCCGGGGGGATGAGGGATGGTGCGGGAGCGCGGGTGGGCTAGAGGAACGAGCCGACAGTAACGCCGGCCTCGCCCAGTGCGGACTTCACTGCGGTAGCCATTGCAACAGCTCCGGGTGAGTCACCGTGCACGCAGATGCTTTCTGCGCGGATATTGAGGGAGGAGCCGTCTATTGCCTTGATGGATCGCTCGGTGGCCATCCGCAGAACATGTTCAGCTACCTCGGCGGGATCGTGCAGGACGGCCCCCGGCTGCGAACGGGACACGAGCGTTCCGTCCGGGTTATAGGCACGGTCTGCGAAGGCTTCGGACACGCCTCGAAGGCCTGCTTCCTCAGCCAGACGCAGGACTTCAGAGCCAGGCAGGCCGAGGATCGGAAGGTTGGGGTCAACCGACTTCACGGCGTCCACCACGGCGCGAGCCTGTGCGGTGTGCTTGACGATCGCGTTGTAGAGGCCGCCATGGGGTTTCACGTACTGGACGCGGGCGCCAGAGACAGCAGCCAGCGCCTGGAGTGCACCGATCTGGTAAACGACGTCGTCCGCCAACTCCACGGGATCGATATCCATGAAGCGACGGCCGAATCCCGCGAGGTCGCGGTAGCCGACATGCGCACCAATAACGACGCCGGCCTTGGCCGCCTTCGCGCAAGTGCTTCGGATGACGCTGGGGTCGCCGGCGTGGAATCCACAAGCAACGTTGGCACTGGAGACGGACTCAAACATGGCAGCGTCGTCGCCAAGTGTCCAGCGGCCGAAGGACTCGCCGACGTCGCTGTTCAGGTCGATGATTGCCATGATGTGATCCCTGCCTCGTGATGCGCGTTACATCCAGCATGCACCAATCTGCTGGATTGTTCAACAATCCAGCGATCCTAATTTTGGGCGATCGTGTAATTTTGGATGCATGGCCGGTGCAGATCAGGAATCAAGCGAACACGCTGGCCTCGACGGCGCACGCGCCCGTATGCGGCTCAGGGTTCCCTCCGTGGCCGAGCGCGTAGCTGAGGAACTGCGCTACCAACTGGCTGAAGGCTTCCTGGTTCCCGGGGCCAAGCTCACCGAGGCCACCATCGCCGAGGATTTGGGAGTCTCCAGGAACACCGTCCGCGAAGCCTTCGCAGAGCTCGCCGCTGAACGCCTGCTCCTCCGCCAGCCCAACAAAGGTGTCTTCGTAGCCACTTTGGAAGCCGGCGACATCCACGACGTCTACACTGTCCGACGCGCCATCGAGGTCAGCTCCATCCGCGCCGGCGGTTCGCCCGAACGCATAGCCGCCGTCAGGGCCGCCGTCGACGAGGGAAAGCGAGCGGCGGCCGCCGATGACAATGAAGGACTCGGGAGCGCCAACCAGCATTTCCACGGCGCTATTGTGGCCCTGGCCGAAAGCAACCGGCTGAACACGATCATGGCCCAGATCCTGGCTGAGATGCGGCTCTACTTCCACAAAGCCACCCTGAACGCGCACTTCTACAGCGACTGGCTCGAGGAAAACGAGCAAATCTGCTCAGCCCTGGAAGCGGGCCAGCTGGAACGCGCCGGAGACCTTCTCCTCGCCTACCTCAACCGTTCAGAGCAGCAGCAGGCCGCAATCCACGGCGAGTAATCAGCGCTTGCCCTTCTTGCGGGACCCCTTGCCCCGTCCCTTGTCCGGATTCGGTGCATAGCGCTGCGCCACGGCAGGTTTCTTGGGGCCGCCACCACGGCGATCGGGTTTCGGCGCTTTCTTGGGCTTCTCCTGCTGGGCGGACGGCTGACGTGAGCTCTGTGCCGTCCTGCCGCGTACGATCCCAATAAATTCCTCGATCACCGGGGAATCAGTTCCCACGAGCCAAGCCAAACCAATCTGCGTCGTGGGAGCACCGGTCAAACGCCGCATGACAGTGTCCTTGGCGTTCAGATGCCTGGCGACCGACATCGGCATGATCACCAGTCCGGCGCCGGAAGCGACCACTTGGAGGGCCATGTCCGGGCCGCCCATTTCCTCTACGTCTAGGAAGTTCTCCTCGGCCAGGTCCTCCAGTGCCACTTCCTCGAACACGGAGATTTCGTGGCCCTTGGGGGCAACCACCACGGGTTGCTCTTCGTACAGAGGAATGACGTTCAAGCCTTCGCGGTCCACGGGCAACCGGACAAAGCTGAGGTCGGCGGAACCGTCGCGCAGCACCGAAAGCTGCGCGTCGTCGTCGGACATGAACGAGTGCAAGGGGAAGTTGGGCATGCGCTCTTCCCACCGCCGGATCCATTTTCCCGGCGTCACGCCTGCAACATAGGCGAAGCGGAGACCGGCTAGGGGTTCGGTTGTTTCGGCGGAATCTTCTGCGTCTGGCACACACTCACAGTACCGGCCAGATACCCTTGAAGCATGACGTCCTCGAACTCCCAGTCCATGAAGCCGGCAACAGTTGCCAAGAAACTCGGCATCTACCTGCCCGCGACACCCCAGGAGTTCCAGGATTCGTCCATCTCCCGCGAAGAATTCGCCGAACTCCAGGCCAACCCGCCGGAGTGGCTCGCCGAACTGCGCCGCAACGGCCCGCACCCGCGCCCCGTCGTGGCACAGAAACTCAACATCTCCATCAGCGGTTTGGCCCGCGGCGGCGTCGAGGAAGCACTCACGACGGCGGAGATCACCGAACTGCTGCAGTCTCCCCCGCAGTGGCTGGTCACCGAGCGCGCCACCCACGCTGCCGTCCGCTCCGAGGCGCAGCGCGTGAAGGAAGAGGCTGCCAGGAAGGCCGCCACCAAGGAAGCCCGGGACAACGCCGCCGCGAAGCGCGATGCGCCGAAGACTTCCAAGCGCGATCACGCGTAGCTTTCATTGAGCTGTGGCCGGGACCCTGGGTCCCGGCCACAGCTATTTAAGTGCGTCAGTCCTGGTGCAGCTGAACGTAGTTTCCGCAACCGTCGTCAAATACTGCGCTGACTCCCGACGGGTCCTCGGCCGGCTCGCCCTTGAACGTCACGCCGGCGGCCAGCAAACGCTGGTACTCAGCCTGAACGTCCGGAACACCCAGGACAACCGCGGGCATGCCGGCCTCATAGACGGCATTCATGTAATTGGCACCGATCGGATTGTCGCTGGGTTCCAGGAGCAAACCGGTTGAATTGTTGTCCGCACCGGGGTCCTTGATGATGAAAAGGTTGTACTCAGGCATGGCCATCAGGGTCTCGAATCCCAGCGTCTCCGTATAGAACGCGTGAGCTGCTGCGGGGTCCTTGACGTGGATGCTGCACATTTTCAGTCTCATAGTGATTAGGCTACGGCCCGGGTGCGACAGGAAGTGTTCCACCGGGCCCTGAGCCCGCTGGAACAACAGACACGAAGACCCCTCGCGTCCATGCATTCCCCGGCGCATACTGAATTGAAAGCAGCGAAATCGCCTGGAGGTGGTCCGATGCCCGCCATGATGCTCCTGTGGGGCGTTGCCTTGGTTCTCGCAACCGCCGCAACAACATACGTCCTGCACCGAAAACTGACCCATGGACGCGGCCCGGAGCCCGACGGGCTTTTTTGGGACCTGTTTGCGGGGCTGGTGGTCATAGTGCCCGCCGTTCTGGTTCCCGCTGTGCAGTGGCCGCCCGCCGGCTTGATGATGGCCTTTTTGGCAGGAACGACGGCGGCAGCAACCTTGGCGGCCGCCCGCAAGGTGGAACGTGCCCACGCAGCTGAGCCCCGCCGTCGGGCAGGGTTTGCGGCCGATGCCGCCCGCCACCAAAGCATCCTGGCCCAATGGAGCCGCTACGAACTGGATCCCGGCCGCGCCATCGACTTCCCAGCCATGACTGATGTGCGGGCGCAGGAAACGGCCGCGCTCACCCGGGCCATGCGGGAGGCCGAGTACTGCAAGGTGACGGCCGGGACTGACTATCGGGCCGCCGTCGAGCATCTTGCGGAAGCCCTCACGGCAGCGGAGCGGGCAGCGGGTGTACCGACGCCCGCAATTGCTTCACCGACATGGCATTAGATGACAATCCCGGCGAGCAACATTGTCATTAAGTGCCATCTCGGCAGGCAGAGAGCTACAGGACCTTGCCCTTGAAGAACTCGGGCCGCAGACGGTACATCACCAGCATCATCACCACGCCCAGCAGGATCACACCCATTCCCAGCACGAACACCAGTCCAACCCCGCCCACGGACGAGCCTGAACCATACTCGGGATCCATCGAGTCCATGGCCGTCTTCACGAACATCACCAGCAGGATCACGCCACCGAGCAGGGGCGCCAGGAACTTGAAGAAGAAGGCCCGGACACCACTGAACGCTGAGGCGCGGAAGAACCAAACACAGGCCAGCGCAGTGATGCCGTAGTAGAAGCAGATCATCATGCCAAGGGCAGTGATGGTGTCCCACAGCGCGTTCTCGGAGACCGTGCGCGTGATGACGTAGAAAGCGGCTGCCGCAATGGCCGCGGCGATGGTGGCGAAGCTCGGCGACTTGAACGTGGGGCTGATCCGTCCGAACCGCGGGGAAATGGCGCGGTAGTGGCCCATGGCCAGCATGGTCCGGGCGGGTGAGACGAAGGTCGACTGCAAGGACGCCGCGGAGCTGCTCAGGATGGCCAAGGACATGAGGATCGCGAACGGGCCCATCACCGGCCCGGCCAAAACTGCGAAGATACTGGACTGGTTTTCCGGGTTGCCTGCACCCAATCCAGTCTTGCCAACGCCTGCAAATGACAAGGTAGCCAGAGCAACCGTCATGTAGATGATCACGATGACCAGCACGGTGATGGTTGCGGCGCGGCCAGGGGTCTTCTCGGGATTCTTCGTTTCCTCGTTCATGGTCAGGGTGACGTCCCAACCCCAGTAAATGAAGATCGAGAGCGACACACCCGCGGCAAAAGAGGAGAACGAATCGACGGCGAACGGGTTGAACCAGTCGGGTGAAATGGCGGTGGCGTCGAAAGCCGTGCCGTTGGCAACATGCGCGAATGCTGAGACCGCGAACCAGCCCAGAACCAACAACTGGAAGGCCACCAGCACGTACTGCACGCCCTTGGTGGTTTCCATGCCGCGGTAAGAAATCCAGCATGCGCACGCGATGAACACCAGCGTGGTAGCGATGTTCAGCGGCAGGATCTTACTGAGGTCAGCAAGCGATGGATTGCTGAAAATCTGGCCGAGCATCAGGTAGAAAAAGTCCACCGCCACCGCCGCCAGGTTGGACAACACGATGATCGTGGCGGCAATCAAACCCCAACCACCCATCCAACCGATCCACGGACCAAAGGCGCGGGTCGCCCACGTGAAGGAGGTTCCGGCGTCGGGCATTGCGTTGTTGAGTTCGCGGTAGCCGAGCGCCACCAGCAACATGGGGATGAAGCCCACCAGGAAGATGGCCGGAAGATGCACGCCCACTTCGGAGACGGTGGGCCCCAGGGCCGCGGTCAGGGTGTAGGCGGGAGCGATGCAGGAAACGCCAATGACGACGGCGCCGATGAGGCCCACCGATCCGGCCTTCAGTCCCTTTTCACTCAGGGTTGATTCTTTCGACTGGACCGTCTTTGGTGCAGTTGACATGGGTATTGCCTCTCAGGCGATTGCTAGGAGCTTTGACGCGTGTAATCGCGGGGGACCACGATCATGGGAACGGGCAGGGCCCGCAGGATCCGGTTGGCGGTGCTGCCAAGGAACGTGGCCCGGTGCTGGGCCAGGCGGCTTGAGCCAATCAGCAGGATTTCACCGTCTTCCCAGTCGAGCCTCTCCACGGCCTCTTCGATGGTCCGCCCCTGCGCCACGACGATTTCCGGTTCGGACAACGGCGCGTCCGGGGATGAGTTTCCGACGGCGGCAAGACGGTCGGCGGCATGCATCCAGGCGGCGTCGGCAACCGTCAGCGAGTTACCGCCGTCGAGCGCCAACAGCGAAACGAGCCGAAGCGGCAGGTGCCGGTCGCGCGCGGACTCGACGGCGACGTCGAGCAGTTCATCAGCGCCGGGGCGTGTGCCGAAGCCGCAACTGAGCCGGGTGATGGCGTCCTTCCGCTGGTAGCCGTGTGGAGCAAGAGCCACCGGCACCGGCGAGGAGTGCAGCAAAGAGCCCGCCACCGAGCCGATGGTGAACCGCTTGAACAGGCCACCGTTCGTGGCTCCGATGACCAGGGCTGCGGCGTCCATCTCCACAGCGGCGTCGATCAAGGTTTGGGCCTCGGAGTCACCGCGGCGGATGTGTGCGCGGGCGGTGACGTCGGACGGGACCAAAGCGAGGCCCTCATCCAGCCAGCGCTGGGCTTGTTCGTTGAGGATGTCGGTGTAACCGGCCTCAGGCGGGTACACCGCGTTGAACGGGGAGTCCTCAGGGATCACCAGGACGAGATCCAGGCTGACGTCCTGGTTCCGGGCCATTGCGACGGCAAGGTGAACGGCGTCGTGCCCCCTCGCGTTGGCGGTGTAACCAACTACGTAGCGCATGGTGGTCCCTTTCTTAAACAGTGCAGCCGGCAGGCCGGGGAATGGTGCTCCCCCGGCCTGCCGGTGTGGTTTCCACAGTGATTAGACCGCTACTGATGCCAGCTTGTTGGCTTCGACGATCCGTGCCGCGGTGGCCTGGCCCATGCGGACCGCGCCATCGACGTGCTGGTAGCCTTCGGCGGCGAGGTCCGAGGAGGACCAGTAGATCGGGCCCACGTTGGCGTGCTGGTCCTTGCCGTACCGGTGCAGGCCGCCGAGGTCGTAGCTCGAGGCGTAGGCGCCGCGGGTCCATTCCTCGGAGCCCCAGTCGGACTCGTAGTAGACCTCCGGGGTGAGGGCCTTTTCGCCGAGGAAACCGGCGATGGACTCGAGGATTGCCTTCTTGCGGTCTTCGGCGCTGAGCTCGAACACGGCGTCGGCCTTTTCGTCGGAGACGAAGCCCACCAGGGTGCCCCGGGTGTCGCCGTGGTTGGTGTTGTCGTAGACCTCCTGGACCAGCGCGCCTGCACTGAAGCCCGTGCCGGACAGTCCGTCTTCGCGCCAGAACGGGGTCTCGTAAACGGCGTGGACCTTGATGACCAGGCCCAAAGATTGGTGCTGGTGCATCTGGTGCTGGCGGCGGGGCAGCGGCGGGTTGAACGAGACGCGTGAGTAGAGGTTCGGCGGCACGGCCATGATCACGTAGCGGGCGTTGACTGTTGCCCCGTCAGAGACAACGGTGACGTTGTTCTCGTCCCAGTTGATGGTGCGGACCGGGCTGTTGAGCACGACGTCGGCACCCAACTCTGCTGCCTGCAGCAGGGAAACCTGCTGCATTCCGCCGATAACGCGCTTGTCCAGGATGAAGTCCTCATCCGTCAGGTGGGTGAAGGACCCTGCGGAAGCGGCCATCAGGACTGCCTGCAGTGCGGAGAATGCGTGGGCGGGCTTGGTGAGCATGCCGCCGGCGATGAAGAGCCCGATGTTGTTGCAGGCTTCCTCATCATTGGAGTTCTGGCGGAGCCAGTGGTGGAAGGAGATGGTGTCCAGCTCGCGTGCCTTGGGGTGTGCCCACGGCTCGGTGGGGCCAATTTCCGCGGCAAGTTCGTCCAGGATTGCCACGAGCTTGTCCATCTCGGCCTTGGTGGTCTCGTTTACCGGGAAGGTGTCGCCGGTGTACTGGGTGCGCTTGCCGTCTGCGCCGATGTAGACGGACTCGCCATCGCGGTAGCGCGGGTACATTTTCAGGCCGAGCTCGTCCAGCAGTTCCATGAGGGCCGTCTGGTCCGGTGAAACCCACTGGCCGCCGATCTCCAGCATGGCACCGTCGATGGTGTCGGTCCATGTGCGGCCGCCCACGCGGTCGCGCGCTTCGAGCACTGCGACGCTGAGTCCGGCCTTCTTCAATTCGCGTGCCGCCGTCAACCCTGACGGTCCGGCACCGACGATCACAACGTCGCGATCAAGATTCTGCATGATGTCCTCTCCGTGGCCGTCCTTGGTGGCTGACCAATAAATGAATGCCATTCATTTATCTCCATAGTAGCGGTTGACTGCGCGACTGTGAAGACCCGGTGGAATAATGCTGGGGACACAGGCAGCAGAAAGGCTTCCGATGCCCGCACCCACCCCCGTCCCATCCGCGACCTCCCGGCGGCGCGTCGGCCGACCCACGGCGGCGGTCCTGGACCAGCACGGCATCACGACGGCGGCCCTCACCTTGATCAGCAACAAGGGTTACGACGGGCTCACCATGGCGGCGTTGGCCCGCACGCTGGGGGTAGCTCCATCTGCCCTGTACAACCACGTGTCATCGAAAGACGACGTACTGGTACTGCTCATGGACCATCTCGCCGCAATGGTGGACGTTTCGGCGTTTGGGGCAGAACCGTGGGATGCTGCCGTGCGCCGCTGGGCATGGTCCTACCGTGACGTATTCTCCGAGCACACCCCGTTGATTCCCATCATTGCGGTGCTCCCCGTAGCCAACGCCCCGAAGACTCTGGCCATGTACGAGGCCGTGACCGCAGGATTCCGGGAAGCCGGCTTCCCGGAAGAACGGATCATTTCCGCGATCGTGGCCCTTGAAGCCTTTGTGTTCGGCGCCGCCTACGACGTCACCGCACCCGAGGACATTTTCGACGCCGGCAACCTCGCCGATCAGGTACCCAACTTCACCGCGGCCGTGGACCGGCTGGCCCTTGAAGGGCATGAGCGGCCTACCGATATTGCCTTCAGCCTGGGGCTTGAGGCGTTGATTACGGGGTTCGGGGCGCTGCGGCGCTAGCCATCCGGAACAACCATGCCAAATAAGTGCACTATGATGCACTTATGGAAGATAGTGCGGAGGCGTTGGCGCGCGCCATTGGTGAGCGCGTAAAACAGGAGCGCAAGGGCAGGGGCTGGACACTGGACCAGCTGGCCGAACTCGCGGGCGTGAGCCGCCGAATGCTCGTCAATGTCGAGCAGGGCGGTGTAAACCCCAGCGTTGGAACGCTTCTCAAACTGAGCGATGCGCTCGGCGTCGGCCTGCCAGCGCTGGTGGAACCACCCACGCCCCGCACAGCCAAACTCACTCGCAGCGGAGAGGGTGCTGTGCTCTGGAGCGGCCCCTTGGGTGGCCGGGGCGTGCTGGTCGCTGGCACCGAGTCTCCCGACGTCGTCGAGCTTTGGGACTGGACGCTGGCGCCCGGCGAGCTGCACGAAAGTGAGGCGCACAGCTCCGGTACCCGCGAATTGCTCCAGGTACAGGAAGGCTCCATCACGGTGGAGGTCGAGGCCAACCGCTACGAGCTGAGCACCGGCGATGCCCTGACATTCCGCAGCGACGTTGCCCACTCCTATGCCAACCCGGGCGGGCAGCCTGCCCGGTTCTCCCTTGCCGTGTTTGAACCGGGAGTAGGCATTACCCATCGAACGGAGACTTCAAATGCCTGAGACCACAAGCAGGACCCTCGGCGGGATGCCGCCGTGGTCGATGGCCGTCGCTGCGATGTTGGCCGTGCAACTCTCCAATGCCCTTTCCGTTTCAGTGATCGGAGAAGTAGGTGCAGCAGGCACAGCCTGGTTGCGCATGTGCTTCGGCGTGGTGTTCCTCTGGCTGATCAGCCGGCCCGCCATCCGCTCCCTGCGCCGCCGCGACCTGCCGGCGTTGATCGCCCTGGGAGTAGTGACCGGCTTCATGACCACCTTCTTCCTCGCCGCCGTCGAACGCATCCCGTTGGGGACCGCCGTCGCCATTGAATTCCTGGGCCCCCTCACCGTGGCCGGCGTGATGAGCCATCGCCGGAAGGCGCTGGTCTGGCCACTCCTGGCGTTCATCGGCGTTGTGCTTCTGACGGAGCCCTGGAGCGGCAGCATCGACCTCGCCGGGGTGGGATTCGCTCTTGCAGCAGGCACCTGCTGGGGTCTCTACAACGTTCTGACCCAGCACATCGGGGACCGCTTCTCCGGCATCAGTGGGCTGTCCTTGACGATCCCGGTCGCAGCCCTGGCCACGCTCCCGTTCGGGTTGCCGCAGGTTTTGGGCAGTGACCTTGAGTGGTGGGTACTCCCCGCGGCGGCAGGCATTGCACTGATCACTCCTGTGATCGCATTCGGCTTGGAGATGCTGGCCCTGCGTCGAATGACGCATACGGCGTTCGGCACGTTGCTGTCGATCGAACCGGCATTCGGCATCCTGATTGGCCTGCTGGTGCTCGCCCAGCAACCCACGATCCTGCAGCTTGTTGGGATTGCGCTGGTTGTCATCGCCGGGACCGCCGCCCAACAGGGCGGGAAAAGGGTTCCCGAGCCCGCTGCGCCAGCGACCATCTTGTAACACAAGTGTAGAGCTTGTATCCTAAGTGTTAGGCAATGATGCCCTGCCCCCTTAGGAGACCCTGTGAGCACCGTCGACCTCATCCGCCACGTCAAACTGTCCACGGCGCGCCTGCCACTCGCCGTGCCCATCAGTGACGCCAAAGTGTTCACCGGCCGGCAGAAACCCATGACCGAGGTGGTCTTCCTGTTCGCCGAGATCACTACGGAACAAGGCCACAGCGGCATCGGCTTCAGCTACTCCAAGCGCGCGGGCGGGCCTGCCCAGTACGCCCACGCCAAGGAAGTGGCGGAGGGCATCATCGGCGAGGACCCCAACGACATCGGCAAGATCTACACCAAACTTCTGTGGGCCGGCGCTTCAGTGGGCCGTTCCGGCGTGGCCACTCAAGCCCTTGCCGCCGTCGACATCGCGCTGTACGACCTCAAAGCCAAACGCGCAGGCCTCCCCCTGGCGAAGCTCCTGGGGGCGTACCGCGATTCCGTCCAGACCTACAACACCTCCGGCGGCTTCCTCAGCGCCACTCTTGAGGAGGTCAAGGCGCGCGCCACGCAATCCCTTGAAGAAGGCATCGGCGGAATCAAGATCAAGGTGGGGCTCCCCGATTCCAAGGAGGATCTCCGCCGGGTGGCCGGAGTCCGCGAGTACATCGGCTGGGACGTTCCGCTCATGGTGGACGCCAACCAGCAATGGGACCGCGCAGCAGCGCTGCGGATGGGCCGCCAATTGGAGGAATTCAACCTCATCTGGATCGAAGAGCCGCTGGACGCCTACGACTTCGAGGGCCACGCCCACTTGGCCCAGGTCCTGGACACGCCCATCGCAACCGGCGAGATGCTTGCGTCCGTGGCGGAACACAAGGGCCTCATCAACGCCAACAGCTGCGACATCATCCAGCCGGACGCCCCGCGCGTCGGCGGTATCACCCAGTTCCTGAGGCTGGCCGCGTTGGCAGATGAACGGGGCCTGGGCCTGGCCCCGCACTTCGCCATGGAAATCCACCTGCACTTGGCTGCGGCCTATCCCCGCGAACCGTGGGTGGAGCACTTCGACTGGCTGGACCCACTGTTCGAGGAGCGTTTGGAGACCAAGAACGGCCGCATGATCGTCCCGGACCGCCCCGGACTCGGTGTGACCCTGAGTGATCAGGCACGTGCGTGGACCACCGAATCCGTGGAGTTCGGCGCGTAATCTGGAACTCATGAGCCGAAACCTGACCGCGGATCTCGCCGCCGACCTCCGCAACCGCATCGTCGACGGCGTCATCCAACCGGGTGAGAAGCTTCCCAGCGAAAACACACTTATCGGCGAATACGGCGTGAGCCGGACCGTAGTCCGTTCCGCACTGACCCGCTTGCAGGCCGAAGGCCTTGTGGAAACAGAACGCGGGCGGGGCAGTTTTGCGCTGACCCCGCCGGCGGAGGGCCCTACCACGGCGCCCGGAACCCGGCCGGTGTCCAGCATGGAGGAACGGCTGCAAATGCTCGACTTCCGGATCGGCGTCGAAGTCGAAGCAGCGGCACTTGCGGCCAAAAACCACAGCGAGAGGCAACTCAAAGCCGTCCACGGCGCGTTGGAGCAGTTCACCGCGAACGTCGCGCATCCGGCACATTCCATGAAGGCCGACTTCGAATTCCACAGGGCTGTTGCTGCGGCCTCCGGCAATCCCTTCTATACGGACTGCATTTCCGCCCTCGGCCAGACCATGATCACCATGCCACGCCCCCGCCTCGTCACCGGGGATGACCAGGAAACCCCTGAACGCTTCGACCAGGTGATTCACGAGCATTCCTCCATCTACGCAGCAATCGCCGAGGGCGACCCCGTAGCTGCCGCGGCAGCCATGCGCCTCCACCTCAACAACTCACGACGGCGGTTCGCGGCTTCCGCGCGCGGCTGACCCTTGGGTGCCGTCCCAACTAGGTAAGGGATTGTCACATGACGTTTTACGTGTTCCCGCGAGGAAACATTTCGCCCTCTGGCGACGCTGTTTAACGGAATTGGAATCCCCACGTCGCCCCATTGAGAACTATTGATTGAAGTTTCACGAAACTGGCATCCGAATTCCGAGGACCGCTAACTTTTGAGGACCCAGTTATTTTCATCAACCGGGATATCCATCAAAAGCCTTTGGGTGCTTCGTTGCAGGGATTCCTGTCTTGTCATGCACCCGGACAGAAAGCACTCCGGCATGACAACACAGCAAACCGAAGCATCAACCATCCACGCCTATCTTGAGCAGCTGCCAGACAGCATCGAGGCCATCGCCCCCAGCCCGAGGACCACCCGCTACAGCCACGACGCGGCCACCGCCAAAGCCCTCTCCGCAACGCAAACGGAAGGTCCCGCCGTCGTTCTTCCCGCGACGACAACCGAAGTCCAGGAGGCCGTGAAGCTCGCAGCGGAACTGGGCATTACGGTGGTCCCCCGCGGTGCCGGCAGCGGCCTCTCGGGAGGGGCGACTGCCACGGTAAACCAAGTGGTCATTTCCACGGAAAGGCTTAACCGGATTGTCGAAATTTCTCCGCTGGACGAAGTCGCCGTAGTTGAACCGGGCGTCATCAATGCCGAACTCAATAAACACCTCGAACCCTACGGTCTTTTCTATGCACCGGATCCGGCAAGTTTCGACATTTCATCAATCGGCGGAAATATCGCCACCAACGCTGGCGGACTCAGGTGCGCCAAGTACGGGGTGACCCGGGAATCGATCCTGTCCCTCGACGTCGTGCTCGCCGACGGAAGCCTCATCACCGTGGGTCACCGCTCCATCAAAGGCGTCACCGGTTTGGACCTGACATCGCTGTTCGTCGGCTCGGAAGGCATCCTCGGCGTCGTCGTGAGCGCGACAGTAAGACTCCGCCCCATCCCCGTCGCCCGCAAGACCGTCAGCGCCTTCTTCGACAGCACGGCCCAGGGAACGGAGGGCCTTGCAGCCATCACGCTCTCACCCGTACGCCCGGCCGCCGTCGAGTTTTTCGATACCCCGAGCCTGCAGAACATCGACGCCCACTCCGGAACGGCGCTCCGTGACCGCGGCGCCGCACTGATCCTGATCGAACTGGACGGCTTCGGCATCGGCGATCAGGCCGCTGCCTTGGCCACGGCCCTCAGTGCCGTCGGTGGGCGGGTCACCGTGGAAGCGGACGACGACGGCGTGCGGCTTTGGGAACTGCGCCGCAGCGGCCGCGGCCTCCCGCAGGACAAGTGGTACATCGGCGAGGACATCGCCGTCCCGAAGTCCCAGCTCGGCAAGGTCTACGCTGCGTTCCCCGCGCTGGAAGCCCGCTACGGCGTCGACATTTCGGCGGTGTCGCACGCAGGGGACGGGAACCTTCATCCCCTCATCACCTTGGACAGGACGCCCGACGACGGCCCGCACCCTCCTGCCGCCCTGCAGGAGGCAGCCACTGAACTCGTGAAGGTAGCGCTTTCGCTTGGCGGAACGGTCACCGGTGAACACGGCGTGGGCACCATCAAGAAAGAATGGGCCGCCCTGGAACTGTCCCAGCGCAGCCGCGAACTGCAGCACGCCATCAAGGCCGCGATCGACCCCCAGCACCTGCTGAACCCCGGCAAGGCCATCTAGGCAACCAGCAAAACCCGGCCCCCAACGGCCATCCCCAACGCATCCCAGGAGAACCCATGAACACCTTCACCACCCCTGAATTCCGCAGGCGCGCCTTCCTTGCAGGCCTCGGCGCCCTGTCCACCTCCGCATTGATCACGGCCTGCGGCGGGCCTACCGCCAGCACGGGCGCCAACGGCGGTTCCCCGGTGGAGGGTGGCAACATCACCTTCCTGATCCAGGGCTACGACACCGGCTGGGTCCCCAGCAAGACCGCCATCTCCAGCTACGAGGGCAACCTCTGGGGCCAAATTACGGACAAGCTGGTGTACGTCAACGAAAAGGGTGAACTCAGCCCCTGGGTCGCCGAGAAGTGGGAAGAACTCAACGGGGCAAAAGACTTTGTCCTGCACCTGAAGGAGGGCGTGACCTTCTCCGACGGAAGCCCGCTGGACGCTGCGGCCGTGGTTGCCAACCTGAACGCCTGGGCCAAGGGTGACTCCGCCCGCGGCATCAGCAAGGTCGGATTGTTCCCGTCCACTAACTTCGCCTCCGCCGAAGCCACCGACCCCAAGACGGTCAAGGTCAGCTTCTCCTCTCCGGCCCTCGGCTTCATTGCCACGCTGGCCTACCACGGCTGCATCCTGCTCTCGCCGAAGACCCTGGCGTTGCCGGTCGAAGCCCAGGCGGACCTGAGCCAGGAAATCGGCAGCGGTCCTTTCGTGGTCAAGTCCTGGAAGCAGGGCGACAGCTACGTTCTGGAAAAGCGCAAAGACTACAACTGGGGTCCGGCCGCGCTCGGCCACACTGGTCCGGCCCGCTTGGACACCATCACGTACAAGGTCATCAAGGACACCTCGGTGCGGACATCCACAGTGGTTTCCGGCCAGGCGGATGTCGCCTTCAACGTTGAGCCGCAGGAGATCGAGTCGCTCAAGGCCCAGGGCTTCACTGTAGGGACCCCCCGCTATCTGGGCTTCGTTGACGGTTTCCAGGTAAACACCACGGCCTTCCCCACCAACGAGCTCGCGGTCCGCCAGGCCATCCAGCACGGCATCGACCGCGAAGAGATCCGCAAGACCGTCTACACCGACGACTGGAACGCAGCCACCACGTTCATCCAAGGCAACGTCCCCGAAGCCGGCGAGTTCAGCGACTCCTTCAAATTCGATCCCGAGAAGGCCAACAAGGTCCTGGACGACGCTGGCTGGACCAAGGGTTCGGATGGCTACCGCACCAAGGACGGCAAGACCCTCGAGTTCACGCTCACACCAAACCCGTACGTTCCCTCCACCAAGGCCGAAGACGAGCTCATCGCCCAGCAGCTTAAGAAGGTGGGCATCAAGGTCAACCTCAAGGTGGTGGACGTTGCCGGGTACGCAGCCATCCAGGCCAGCAAGCCGCCGCTGTTCCAGACCTCGCGCAGCTTCGTCGACGTCGGAACCGTCGCCGGTGTCCTGACGAGCCAGAACAAGGGCGAGGACTGGTTCAGCGTCGGAACCTCCGACCAGAAGCTGAACGACCTCTCGACGGCGATCGCCACCGCCTCGGACAGGGCTTCCCGTGAGAAGGTTGCTGACGAACTGCAGAAGTACGTCCTGGACCAGGGCTACTTCGTCCCTCTTAACCAGCTCGTCCAGCGCCTGTACCTGATCAGCCCGAAGATCAAGGACGTCCAGTACAACGGCCTGGCTTACGCGAACTTCTACACCGCCTGGATTTCACAGTGACCGGCGATTACAAGCGCTTTGCCCTTACCCGGGTGGGTCAGGCAGTCATCGTTGTCCTCCTCGCCTATGTCCTGACGTTCCTGGTCATCAGCGTGCTTCCCGGTGACGCCATCACCAACACGCTCCGCGACCCCCAGCACGGACTCAGCGAGGAGGACATCCAGCGGATCGTGGCCTTCTATGGGCTCGATCAACCGGTGGCGGTCCAGCTCCTCCTGTCGCTTGGCCGGTTCCTGACAGGTGAACTCGGGTTTTCGCTGCAGTCCAACCTGCCTGTGACGCAGATCGTCGGGGATGCCCTGCCCTCCACCCTCACTCTGGCAACGAGCGCCCTGGTGATTTCGGTGGTTTTCGCCGTCGCCATCGCCTACGGTGCCCAGTATCTTCCAGGGAAGTGGGCGGCAATTGTCCGCTCCATCCCGTCGTTCTTCCTGTCCGTGCCGAACTTCGTGATCGGCCTCATCCTGATCGAGTTCTTCGCTTTCCGGCTCCACTCGTTCACCACCACGGACCCCAACAGTCCGGTGGCTACGCTCTTCGCCGCCATCACCCTGGCAATCCCCGTCTCGGCGCCCCTGGCCGAGGTGCTGATCGCCAGCCTGGATCACGAATCCCGGCAGGAGTACGCCGTGGTGGCCCGCTCCCGTGGACTGACAGAAGCCAGCCTTTTCGCGAAGCACCTGGTTAAACCGTCGGCTCTTCCGTCCGTCGCGATGGTGGCCCTGATCGTAGGTGAACTCCTGGGTGGCTCGGTCATCACGGAAACCATCTTCGGCCGGGACGGCATCGGAACCGTTGTGCAGAAGGCGGTGACGGGTGAGGACCAACCGGTGCTTCAAGCGGTCGTATCCCTTTCAGCCGTGGTGTTCGTGGCGGTCAACCTCCTGGCGGACCTTGCCTCACCCTTGCTGGATCCGCGCGTCAAACTCCGGGAGAAGGTAAGCGCATGACCACCCTCCTCAGCGATCCTCAGCTGAACCAGTCGGAACCCACCCAGCGGAAACTGACGGACGGCCTTCCGCCCGTCACGGTGATCCTGTCGTTCGCGGTGGTTCTCCTCGTGATCCTCTGGTCCCTCGCTCCTGGCATCTTCACCCACTACAGTCCGGTTACCGGCGATACCGCGAGCAAGCTGGCCGCTCCCAGCGCAGCACACTGGTTCGGGACCGACTACCTTGGCCGGGACCAGTACGCGCGCGTCGTCTACGGCACGGCTTCCTCGGTGACGAGTGCCTTGGTGGCCGTCCTGATTGGCCTGCTGGTGGGCAGCGTCATCGGACTGGCCGCTGGTTTCCGCGGCGGCTGGACCGATTCCATCCTGGGCCGCTTCGTCGATGTTCTTCTGGCCATTCCCGGCTTCCTCCTGGCGGTGGTCATCGTCAGCTCCTTGGGTTTCCAGACCATCAACGCCGCCATTGCAACCGGTGTGTCCGCCGTCGCCGTTTTTGCCCGGCTGATGCGTGCCGAGGTGATGCGCGTCCGCGGTGCCACGTACGTCGAAACGTCCTATCTGGAAGGCGGCAACCGCCTCCACGCTTTGCTGGGACATATCCTCCCCAACGCGTACCGCTCTGTGCTTGTCCTGGCCGTGCTCCAATTCGGCACGTCCATCCTGGTCATCGCATCACTGGCCTTCCTCGGCTACGGCGATCCGCCCCCTGCCTCCGACTGGGGCTTGCTGGTGGCCTCCGGCAAGACCTACGTCACGGCACCGTGGCTCGTCTACGCGCCGGCTCTGGTCATCGTCATAACTGTCTTGTCCGTCAACCGCATCAGCCGCTGGCTGCGAAAGGCGAAGTGACATGAGCTCCCTATTAACAGTGCAAGGTTTGTCGATCGCGTACGATCGTGCCGCCGTCGTCCATGATGTGTCGTTTTCACTCGCCAAAGGCGAGAGCCTCGCGCTGATCGGCGAGTCCGGTTCGGGCAAGTCGACCATCGCGAAAGCCGTTCTCCGGCTGCTCCCCCACGGTTCAACCACCACCGGCACAGTGGAGCTGAACGGCAAGGATCTCCAGTCCCTGCCGGAAAAGCAGTTCCGGCCGTACAGGGGCCGGGAACTCGGATTTATCCCGCAGGACCCGGCATCGGCGCTCAATCCGGTCCGGACCATTGGCGCCCAGGCGCACGAGGCGGCCGCGCTGCTCGGGGAGGCAGATCCCGATGTGCGACGCCGCAAAATCCTCCAGGTGCTGGAGCAGGTGGGCTTGCCCGACCCCGTCCGCGTGTACAACTCCTACCCGCACCAACTCTCCGGCGGCATGCTCCAACGCGTCCTCATCGCCCTGACCGTGCTGCCGCGGCCGTCGCTGATCGTGGCTGACGAACCCACCTCGGCGTTGGATGTCACGGTGCAGAAGCTGATCCTGGACATGCTGACCGAGCTCCGGAGCGAGCTGGACATCAGCCTGCTCCTCATCACGCACGACCTCGCGATCGCCGCCGAGCGCGCCGATTCGCTGGTGGTCCTGAAGGATGGAGCGGTGCAGGAGCGCGGCGCTTCGCGGGAAATCTTCGCAGCGCCGAAGTCCGAGTACGCAAGGACTCTCCAGGCAGACGTCCCCGCCTTGCACCCGGACAGGTACCGGAACCAGCGGGTCACCGTTAACGCAACGCACGACGACGGCTCCCGGACTGACGCGGCCGGCCCACGTTCTGTTGAACCCGCGCAGATTGACGTCCGGGCGGTGACCAAGCGCTTCACAGCCGGCGGCAAGGAAGTGCTGGCCGTTGATGGGGTCTCCTTCTCCGCGGAACGCGGACGCACCCACGCGCTTGTAGGCGAATCAGGATCGGGCAAGACAACCGCGGTCCGGCTGCTGCTCGGTCTGGAACAAGCGGACGGTGGGGAGATTGCGGTAGCCGGCGAATCGACGTCGGGCCGGTCGCGGGCTGAAGTCCGTGAGATCCGCCGCCACCTCCAGCTCGTGTACCAAAACCCGTTCACCTCTTTGGACCCCACCTGGAAGGTCAGCAGGATCATCCGCGAACCCCTGGACCAGTTCGGCGTGGGGACCAAGGCCGAACGGACCCACCGCGTCCGGGAAGCCTTGGAAGCAGTGGGCCTCCCGGAATCCGTGGCGTCACGCAGGCCCGCGAACCTATCGGGCGGCCAACGTCAACGCGTAGCCATCGCCCGCGCCCTCGTGGTGCGTCCCGACGTCGTGGTTTTGGACGAACCGACATCCGCGCTGGACGTGAGCGTCCAAGCCGGAATCCTCGAGCTGCTTTCCAAGCTGCAACGCGAACTGGGCCTGACATACCTGTTCGTTTCCCACGACCTCGCCTTGGTGCGGCAAGTGGCGGACACAGTTTCCGTGCTTCGGCGTGGGCAGGTCGTGGAAGACGGACCTGTGGAGGACATCTTCCTGCGGCCCCAACACCCATACACCCAAACACTTCTGGACGCGATCCCGCTGTCCACAACCGTGGGGTCCTCCGAAACCAAACAACTAGCGAAGGCATCAGCATGACCTTGAACCTGACCACCACCAGCAGGCCTGCCCTGATCGAGGCCTTCACAGCACCCAAGGGTTTCGGTGATGCGACGCTGCGCGACAAGCGTGCCGACGCAATCGAACTCTTGGGCGGAATCCCGGACCCGGGCGTCCTTCCCACCACGGAGATCGCGGAAGCAACAGCCCGTGTGCTGGCCAAACCCGGCGTTCCAGCCCTGCAGTATTCACGCACCGAAGGCATCTCCCCGCTGCGCGAATGGATCGCCGAGCGTGAGGGGGTCTCCGTGGACCGCATCCTGATCACCAACGGCGGCTTCCATGGACTGTCCCTGGCCATTCAATCCGTGGTGGAGCGCGGTGACCTGGTAGCTGTGGACAATCCGATCTTCCCGTTGTTCCTGCGTGGCTTGCAGCTCTCGGACGCCAGGACGCTACCGGTGTTCGTCGGTGCGCGCGGGCTGGACGTTGACCACCTCAGCGAGCTGCTGCGCGGCGGCGCCCGGCCGTCCGCCCTTTATACCGTCCCGGACTTCCACAATCCCTCGCAAGGCACGCTCCCAGGTGAGGCACGCAAGGAGTTGGTCCGGCTCGCGGAGCACTATGGCTTCGTGATCCTGGCGGACAACCCGTACCGCGAGCTGCGGTTCGCCGGAGAGCAGGAAAGCGTGGAGGAGTTCAACAACTCGGACCATGTCCTGCACATCAACACGTTCACCAAGACGCTGGGACCCGGGCTGCGGCTTGGTTGGACCGTCACCCCCGAACACCTGGCCCGCGACCTTGTGGCGCTCCGCAGCCGGCAGGACTCGCACAGCTCTACGCTGGTCCAGGCCATTATCGGCGAGCTCGTCACCTCCAACCCGCGGATCTTCGACTCCACGCTGGACAAGGCACGTGCCCTGTACCGGAGCCGTGCTGAGACCCTGGTGGCAGCGCTGGACAGGGAAGCGCCCGGGGCGTTTGAGTCCGTACTCCCCGAGGGCGGGCTGTTCCTGTGGCCACGACTGGCCGACGATTCCGTGGATCCGGATCAGTTGGCCGCAGATGCCAGTGCGGAGGGCGTCGAGTACCAGCGCGGTTCGTTCTTCCCCTCGGGACCGGGAACCGACTCCGACCGCCACCTGCGCCTGGCCTATGGCGATGTTCCGGCCGAAAAGCTGGAGGAGGCCGCGGCCCGCCTTGGCCGCGCCCTGAAGCGCCAAGCCTAGCCCTTACCCAACCAGGTCGCAGTTGAGGTCGTTTTCAGCGCCCAGAGCGACCCCAACTGCGACCTAGTTGGGTGCGCGGACAACAAAAGAGCCCCGATCCTAAGACCGGGGCTCTTTCGAATGCGTGCGCGAGGGGGGATTTGAACCCCCACACCCTTTCGGATACTGGCACCTGAAGCCAGCGCGTCTGCCGTTCCGCCACTCGCGCGCAACTTCTTTTTCCGGATTCCGCTGGTCTCCCAGCTTCGTTTCCTTCAAAAGCAGCGAGATCAAGCATAACGGACATCCGGAGCAAAACACCAATCGAGCCGTGAGGCGCCCCCGGAAAGGCGGCAAACCCCCTGAAAACCGCGGAACTTCACAAGATTTTCAAACCCCTGGAGCCCCGCCAGCAAGGGCCGGGGCCGAACTTTTCCGGGGCGCAAGGCGTTGTGGATTAAGGTCATTCCCAGTCAGTCCCAGTAGTATCGGGAAGTGGAAGGGCCGTTGGGCACGCACTTTGGCGTGTGCACCGACGGACCACAGGCAGGACTATCGAACCAGGCACGGCAGGTGCCGCGGCAAGGAAAGGAGAAGGAACATGGGTTTGCTGGACAAAGTCGAGCGCGGCATTGAAAAGGCCGTCCGCAACGTCTTCTCCACGGGGTCGCGGGCACGGGTCGAGCCAGTGGAGATCGCGAGCAAGCTGAGGCGGGAACTGGACAACCAGTCCATCACCATCGCCGCCGGCCGTACGCTCGCTCCCAACGTTTTTGATGTCCTGCTCAGCGATGAGGACTTCGCCCGGGCCCAGGAATGGGGAACGCCCCTTGCCGAGGAACTCTGCGACGTCGTCATCCAACACGTTCGCAGCCAGGGCTACACCCTCCAGGGAGCGGTCAGGATCTCCTTCCGTCGCAACGACGAAGAACGCCCGGGCCATTTTGAGATTGCTTCCCGGACCGAGAAATCCTCCGGCGATGCAGCTCCGGCTCCCCAGGCTCCCCGTGCCAACGTTCCCGCCGCACCGGCCCGGCAGCCCACCAGGCTCCAGCCGGTTTTGGACATCAACGGCCAGCGCTACTCGCTCAATGCCCAGAGTGTCGTGCTGGGCCGCTCCTCGGAAGCTGACATTCTGGTGGATGACACGGGCGTTTCACGGAAGCACCTCGAAGTGCGCACCGAACACGGCAGCACATGGGCCGTGGACCTCGGGTCCACGAATGGCAGCTACGTCAACGGACACAAGGTAAACGGCAGCGTGGAGCTCACAGACGGCTCAACCATCACGATGGGACGTACCAAGATTATTTTCCGCCTCCTCCCCCAAACCCCGGGTGGCCACGCGTGAACGATGTCAGCGAACTGACCATAACAGCGCTTCGCTTCGGGTTCCTCCTGTTGCTGTGGATCCTGATCTTCAGCATCGTGTCCACCATGCGCCGCGACTTCCAGATCGGGCGCAAGGCAGTGACCGGGGTTCCCACCGCACGCGAAGTCCGCAAGCACCCCGAATTGGCTGCTTCGCCGCCGCCGGCCATTCAGCATGCCCGCAACCTGGTGGTCACTGAAGGTCCTTTGAAGGGCACCACGGTTCCCCTCGCAGCCAGTCCCATCCTGTTGGGCCGCGCACAGGAAGCCACTTTGGTCCTCGAGGATGACTACGCCTCAGGCCGGCATGCGCGACTGTTCCCGCAGGGCAGCAGGTGGTTCATCGAGGACCTCGGCTCAACCAATGGCACCTACCTCGCCGATCAGCAGCTCACGCGTGCGTTGCCGGTGGAGCTTGGCGTCCCCGTGAGAATCGGCAAGACGGTCATTGAATTGAGGCCATAGTCCATGGCCTCTCCCGAGACCCCCGAGGACAAGGAAAAGCCCGCGGAGCGCCCGTTGATCATGCGCTACGCGGCCCGTTCCGACGTCGGCCGGATCCGCTCCAAGAATGACGACTCCGCGTACGTGGGCCGCCATCTGGCAGTGGTTGCCGATGGCATGGGCGGGCACGCGGGCGGCGATGTCGCCTCGGCTTCGACGGTCCTGGACATGATCCACCTGGATCATGACGACTACCCCGAAGGCGCAGACACCGTCCTCGCGGACGAGATCCAAACCGCCAATTCGCTGCTTTCCGAGCTCGTGCACCAGAATCCCAAGCTATCCGGCATGGGGACAACTGTCACGGCGTTGCTCCTCGAAGACCGCAAGCTCCACTTCGCGCATATCGGCGACTCCCGGGCCTACCGCCTGCGCAACAAGAAGTTCGAGCAGATCAGCGTGGACCACACCTTCGTCCAGCGCTTGATCGATGAGGGACGCCTCCGGCCCGAAGAAGCCGAAACGCATCCGCACAAGAATGTCCTGATGCGTGTGCTCGGCGATGTTGACGCGAGCCCGGAATTGGACCTGGACGTCCTTGACGTCGAACCCGGCGAACGCTGGCTGCTGTGCTCCGATGGCCTGAACTACGTCGCGGGACACGTCGTTGAGCGCATGGTCCGGGAGACCAAGGACCTGCGTGAATGCGCCGAGATCCTTGTAAACCTGACGCTTGAAGCTGGCGCCCCGGACAACGTCACCGTTGTCATGCTGGAGATCGTTGAGGAAACGGTCGACGACGTCAACACGGCCGCCGTCGACGTCGTACCTGCCACGGCGCTTGCCGCCGTCGACGAACCTGAAGCGGTAACGGCCACCAAGTCGCCCGACGAGCCGCCGGCAAAAGAGGCAACTACAGATGCGGAGTCCGCCTCCAAGACGCAGGCTGACCGCCAGCAGCCGTCCAACACGGGCGACCCAACGAAGGAAACCGACGAGGCAGGCGAAGAGGCCGGGGATTCCGAAAAGTCCACCGAGCCACCCGCCACCACCGACCCGCACCTGGGCGAGCACTTGTCCGCCGAGGTCCTCCGCGAAGAACTGGCAAGCCGCCCACACGAGCTGGTGGGCGCCGCCGCCACAGCTGCTGAAACAGGGTCCATTCCCACCGTTGCGGGCCGCACGGTGGCCCGCCGTGCTGCCACAGTCCTCACTCACAAGGCCGAGCAGGACCGCGCGGAAATCGAAGAACCCCCGCGCCGCCGTATCCGTTGGTTGATGCCTGCCGTCGCGGCTGTAGTGGTACTCGGCGTCGTGGTGGGCCTTTGGCTTGGCTACGCATGGACCCAGACCCGCTACTACGTGGGCGAATACGATCAGCGCGTTGCCATCTTCAACGGAATCTCGCAGAGGCTCGGGCCCATCCAGCTTTCCCGGTTGGAGGCCGTCACCGATGTCCGGGTGGATTCGTTGCCTGAGTACGGCCAGCAGAGCGTTCGCCAGACTGTGCCCGCCGGTGACCTTCACGACGCCCAGCTCATCGTGGAGAACCTGAAGCACTACGGCAGCGCCTCCGCCAACTGCCCCAGCCCTACCCCGTCCAGGACTCCGACCGGCACGGCATCTCCGACGCCAACGCCTTCCCCCACAGCTACAGTGCCGATACCCAGCACCGCCGCTGTAGCCAGCCCAACGCCATCGCCCGTTCCGACTCCCTGTGAGGGGGCAAAATGATCCAGACTGACACCGCCCCCAAGCCCCGCAGGAATGTCGAACTTCTGCTCATCGTCCTGGCTCTCGCCGTTGGCATCGGTGCAAGCGCCCTGGTCAGCCTTAACTCCGAGCTGGGCCTGGACAGCGACTTCTGGTTCCAGTCGAGCCTGCTCGCCGTAGCCGCTTTTGCCTTCCACGTGGTCCTGAGGCTCCGCGCGAAGTATGCCGATCCTGTAATACTTCCCATCGTGGTCGCCCTGAACGGCCTGGGCCTGGCCCTGATCCATCGCATGGACGGTCCCGGGGACGATACGGGCAACAACCAGCTTCGCTGGACGCTCATTGCCATGGCCGTGTCCATTGCCGTGATTTGGTTCCTCAAGGACCACCGCATCCTGCGCCGCTTTACATACATTTCCTTGGCAGTCAGCGCCTTGCTGCTGGTTCTTCCCCTTGTTCCCGGCATCTCCGCCGGTGAGGTGTTGGGTGCGAGCGTCTGGATCCGGATCGGCCCCATGACCTTCCAGCCCGGCGAAATAGCCAAGATCACCCTGGCCATATTCTTCGCGGGTTATCTTTCGTCCAACCGGGATCTCATCCTGTTGGCGGGACGGAAGATCGGCCCCATGCAGTTCCCGCGGTTCAAGGACCTCGGCCCGATGATCACGGCCTGGTTGGTCAGCATCGGTGTGCTCGTCTTCCAGCGCGACCTCGGATCGTCCGTCCTGTTCTTCGGCCTTTTCATCGTGATGATCTACGTGGCCACCAGCCGTATCTCCTGGGTGGTCATTGGCCTTGCCCTGATTCTGGGCGGCGGCTTCATCGCCTCGAAGATCTTCTCCCACGTTGCTTTCAGGATCGACAGCTGGATCAACGCGTTCACCCCCGAAGTCTTCGGCAGGTCTCCGGGCGGCAGTGGCCAGATTGTTCAAGGACTGTTCGGCATGGCCGACGGCGGCCTTGTCGGTACCGGGCTTGGCCAAGGCCGGCCTGACCTGGTTCCCTTCGCCAACAGCGACATGATCGTGGCACTCATCGGCGAAGAGCTGGGCCTGATCGGCCTCTTCGCCGTGGTGATGCTGTACCTGCTGCTGTTCACCCGCGGTTTCCGCGCTGCTTTGGGAACGCGGGACGCTTTTGGCAAGCTCCTCGCCTGCGGCCTGTCGTTTGCCATTGCACTGCAATGCTTCGTGGTTATCGGCGGTGTCACCCGGCTCATTCCTTTGACCGGCCTGACCACACCGTTCCTGGCGGCCGGTGGTTCATCGCTGCTGGCCAACTGGATCATCGTGGGCCTGCTGCTGATGATCTCCAATACGGCACGCGGCCCGGTGGACACCACTCCCATGGTCAGCAAGCCACCCACCACCAGCTCCCACAAGACAGTCAAACCTGCAACAGGGCAGACACCAAGCGCACCAACAGAGGCGGTGAAACATCCATGAACCAGGCAATTCGCAGCTCCTGGATGGCCGCCGTCGCCATGTTCGCCCTGATTTTCGGTGCCATCAGCTACGTCCAGGTCATTGGCGCGGACGATCTCAATGCCAACCCCTGGAACCAAAGGGCCATCCTGGCCACATTCTGCAATGAGCGCGGCGCGATCATCGTGGGTGGAAAGCCGGTAGCTGAATCGGTACCCGGAAACGAGTCCTGCGCTTTCCAGCGCTCGTACCCCCAGCCTGAGCTGTACGCCGGAGTTACGGGTTTCTTCTCACGCGGCTTCGGTTCCACCGGCTTGGAACAATCCATGGGCGAAACGCTTGCCGGTAACTCGGACCAGCTGTTCCTGGACCGGATCAGCCAGATGTTCCTTGGCAAGGAGCCCAAGGGCGCCTCCGTGGAATTGACCCTGGATCCTGCCATCCAGAAGCTGGCCTACGACCTCATCCCGGATGGGCAGCGCGGATCGATCGTTGTCACCAACCCGAAGACCGGGGCAATCATTGCCATGGTCTCCAAGCCTTCGTACGATCCGAACCTGATCGCCACCCATGACACCGCAGCTGCCGAGGCGAACATGGCCAAGCTGAACCAGGTCCCGGGCATCAACCTGAACCAGAACGTCAGCGGTCCCACCGGAAACCTGCTCTCGCCGGGCTCGGTTTTCAAGCTTATTGACACTGCGGCGGCATTGAATTCGGGCAAGTACAACAAGGACAGTGAGCTGCCGAACCCCAGCAGCCTCCCGCTTCCCGGTTCCAATGCGAGCCTCCCCAACTATGCCGGCGGTAACTGCAACGTCCGGGAGACGGCGTCGTTCGCCTTTGCCTTGGAGCAGTCCTGCAATACTCCGTTTGCCAGCATTGCGTTGGACCTCGGCCAGGACGCAATCCGTGAGCAGGCCGAGAAGTTCGGTTTTGGCGAGACCTTCGGCGATCAACTCAAGCTCCAGCAGGCCAAGAGCGTTTTCCCCAAGGACCTTGACCAGGCCCAGCTTGCGCAGTCGTCAGTGGGCCAGCGCGACGTCAAGGCGACCCCGCTGCAGATCAACATGATGACGGCGGCCATCGCCAATGGCGGCGTGCAGATGAAGCCAAACCTGGTACAGACAGTTCGCGCTCCGGACCTCCGCGTCATCAGCGAAACCAAGCCCGAAGCCCTCCGCACCAGCACCACGCAGCCCATCGCCAGCCAGATCACCGAGTGGATGACCAGTGCCGTGGACAACGGCATCGCCAAGGGCGCGGCCGTTCCCGGCATCAAGGTGGCCGGCAAGACCGGCACGGCCGAACTCGGTGACTCCGGTTTGAACAACTCTTGGTTTACCGGGTTCGCCCCGGCAAACGACCCGCAAGTAGCCGTCACCATCGTCATGGAACGTGTGGATGTGCTCAGCGGTGCCCAGCTAACCAGTCCGAACGCAAAGAAGATTTTTGAGGCGGTGTTGAATAAGTGAGGCCTACTTCGGGAATCACACTCGGCGGCAGGTTCCAGCTGACCAGTCGCATTGCGATTGGCGGCATGGGCGAGGTCTGGAAGGCCAAGGACCAGATCCTTGGCCGGATCGTGGCCATCAAGGTGCTCAAGGAGGAATACACGGGCGACCCCGGCTTCCTGCAGCGCTTCCGTGCCGAGGCACGCCACACCGCCCTCCTCAACCACGTGGGCATCGCCAACGTCTTCGATTACGGTGAGGAAGCCGGTTCGGCCTACCTGGTGATGGAACTCGTGCCCGGGCACCCCCTGAGCGGTATCCTGGAGCGCGAGCAGGTCCTTTCCCCGGACATGACGCTCTCCATCATCGCCCAGACCGCCCGCGCCCTCGCCGTGGCCCACGCCCAGGGGCTGGTGCACCGCGACATCAAGCCTGGAAACCTGCTGATCACGCCCGACAACCGGGTAAAGGTCACGGACTTCGGCATCGCGCGGCTGGCAGACCAGGTTCCGCTGACGCAGACCGGCCAGGTCATGGGGACCGCCCAGTACCTGGCCCCCGAACAAGCCACTGGCCAGACCGCCACCGGATCCTCGGACATCTACTCCCTGGGCGTCATCGGCTACGAGTGCCTCACCGGCCACCGCCCGTTCTCCGGCGAATCCCAGATCGCCATCGCTTTGGCACAGGTCAACGACGCTCCGCCGCCCCTGCCCGAGACCCTGCCCACGCCCGTGCGCGCGCTGTTGATGTCCATGCTGGCCAAGGATCCCAAGAACCGCCCTGCCAACGCCATCAAGCTGGCCGAAGCAGCCGAGGCCATCCGCAACGGCGACATCGCCACTGCACACGCCGCGGTACCGGGCATGCTGTTGTTCGAAAGCGCAACCGGACCCATCACGGCGCCGGTCAACACCGCAACGGCACCCACCGGCGTCGTCACCTCGCCTTACGGTAAAGAGCAGTCCTCGACGGCGACCTCCGCACTTCCGGTGCTGGGTGCCGGCGCAGCCGGGGCTGCTGTGGGAGCCGCCGCGGCTTCCGCCGACAACCCACTGACGCGTGCCAATGCGCTCGAGGCGGAACGGCAACTCAACGACGACGAAGAAGTCATCTACAGCGATGACGAACGCTATGACGATCCGGAACCGGAACGAAAAAAGCGCAGCCCGTGGACGTGGCCCCTTGTCGCGCTGATCCTGCTGGTCCTGTTCGCCCTCGTTGGTTTCCTGATTTCCCAGTCGGGTTTCTTCTCGCCGAGCCCTGCGCCCAGCCAGTCGACGTCGACCACCCCGAGCCGGTCCTCGACGCCGTCACCCACACAGTCGACGCCGACGCCCACGCCCACGCAGACTTCGGAAAAGCCGACTCCGACGCAGTCGACGCCGCAGAAGATCAACATCATCCCGGAACAGTTCGAAGGACAGCCATTCGAGGCCGTCAGTGCGCAGCTCCGTGCCCTCGGTTTCGGAGTGAACGGCCAGGAGGAGTTCAATCCTGCAGTGGCCGGCACGGTTCTCCGCCTCAATCCCACCGGTCCCGTTGACCCGGGAATCACCATCACAGTGACCTATTCCAAGGGACCCGAAATGGTAGCGGTGCCCAGCATTGGCCCCGGACTCTCGGAGAGCCAAGTGCAAGGTCTCCTGGATGGAGCAGGCCTCAAGTACGTCAGGGGTGAAGACGTCAACGGAGCCATTGGCCAACAGCCCGGCACCTTTGTGCGGTCTTCACCTGCTCCCGGCACTGAGGTACCGGCGGGTTCCACGGTGACCTACTATCTGTCCAAGGAACTGATCCCCACCGATCCCGGTTCCACGAAGGCCAACCCCTCCAGTTCCGCAACCCCAACAGGCCGCTAACCCGCTATGTCTACGTCCCGTCCCGGCCCCGCGCATCGAGAGGAGAGCACGCCTGTGTCTTCACAACGCATCCTCAATGGTCGCTACGAACTCGGTGAGCTGATCGGCCGCGGCGGCATGGCTGACGTGTACAAGGGAACGGACACCCTGCTGGGACGAACCATCGCGGTGAAGGTCCTTCGTGCCGACCTTGCCCGCGATCCCCAGTTCCAGGCCCGTTTCAAACGGGAAGCCCAGGCTGTCGCGGCGCTCAACCACCCCTCCATCGTGGCCATTTTCGACACCGGTGAGTATTCGGTTCCGGGCGGCCCCGGTGAGGACGTTCGTGTTCCGTACATCGTCATGGAGTTCGTCTCGGGCCGCACCCTGAGGGACATGATCAAGGCCAAGGAACTGGGCGTCGAGGATTCCGTGGGCTACACGCTGGGAGTCCTTGCCGCCCTGGAGTACAGCCACAGGGCGGGCATCGTGCACCGCGATATCAAGCCGGCCAACGTCATGGTCTGTGCCGATACCGGTGACGTCAAAGTCATGGACTTCGGCATCGCCCGGGCAATGGCCGATTCTGCGGCGACCATGACGCAGACGCAGGCCGTGGTCGGTACCGCGCAATACCTCTCGCCGGAACAGGCCCGGGGCGAAACCGTGGACGCCCGCAGCGACCTCTACTCGGCCGGATGCCTCCTGTATGAACTGCTGACCAGCAGGCCGCCGTTTGTTGGCGACAGCCCCGTTTCCGTGGCCTACCAGCACGTCCGGGAAACTCCGGACCTCCCCAGTTCCCACAACCCGGAGGTCAGCGAAGCCCTGGACTCTGTGTTGGTCAAGGCGCTGCAGAAGAGCCGAACGGACCGTTTCCAGGATGCAGCAGCCTTCCGGAGGGCCCTCCGGGCCGCAAGCAACGGCATTCCGGTGCCGGCCTTGCCTGCCAGTGAGGCTCCCACGGATCCCAACGACCTCGTGGAAGAGGAAGATCCGGCCACGCAGCTGCTCAGCACAACGGCCGTGGGATTCCTGGATGTCGATCAGTTCAAGGATGAGTCCCTTGAACAAGAACAGCTTGACCAGCCGCACGAAGAACCCCTTCCCTTGGGCCTCCCACCGGAACGTGAGCGGCCCGCGGGCCAGCGGTCCCGGCGTCGTGCTTGGGTTGCCACCTTGGTGATCTTCACGATCCTGGTACTTGCCGGCGGCGGGTTCTGGCTCTACAACCTCATGAATGCCAAGCCGGCCGAACCTGCCAAGGTCGAGGTCCCGGTGGTCGCCAACATGACCGAATCCCAAGCGATCCAGAAACTGTATTCGCTCAAACTGGTGCCGAAGTCGGTACGTGAGCCAAGCGGTACCGTCCCCAAGGACATGGCCATTGGCACCGCGCCCGCTGCTGGTTCGCTGGTGGCCCCGGACGGCGAAGTCGTCCTGAAGGTTTCCAGCGGTCCCAGTTCCGTGACCATTCCGGCGGACATCGTGGGGCGTACCGAAGCGAATGCCACGGACGCCCTCCGGGAGCTGGGCATCACGGGCAAAATCAGCAGTGTCCGGACGCACAGCGCCACCGTGCCCATGGGGCTTGTCATCGGCACAGCTCCGGCACCGGGCGCTCCGATTGCCACCACCTCCAATGTGGAACTGCAGATCTCCTCCGGCAAGGTCCTGATGCCGCAACTCATCGGTCTTCCCCAGACGGAGGCCGAGGCCGCGTTGAAGGCCAACGGCTTGGTCATGGTGGTGGTGGAGCAGGAAAACTCGCAGGTGGAGGCGGGCAAGGTTACCGCCCAGAGCGAGGCGTTCAACAGCGAAGTAGACCAGGGCAAGACGATCACAGTGACCGTTGCCAAGGCTCCGCCGCCGCCCCCAGCACCGACGCCCACCCCGACACCATCAGAAACCCCCACGCCGAAGCCAACTCCGACGTCCACCAAGAAGTAACCCCGCGGCCGAAGCCGCGGGGTCAGGAACCGGTAATTACTGGCAGGCGGTATCTACTGCTTGATCAGGGGGCTCAGCTTGGCGGCGCGCTCGGCGGCACCGGTCATGCCCAAGGACTCGAGCCAGTTACCCAACATCTGGTAACCGCCCTCAGTGAGCACTGATTCCGGGTGGAATTGGACGCCGCACAAGGGAGCGGTCTTGTGCTGAAGGCCCATGACAACGCCGTTTGTGGTCTCCGCCGTGATCTCCAGGACGTCCGGTATGGAGTCGCGGACCGCTGCGAGCGAGTGGTAGCGGGTGGCTGTAACGGGCGAGGGAAGGCCTGCGAAGACACTCTTGCCTTCGTGACGCACCGGTGAAGTCTTGCCGTGCATGAGCTCGGGAGCGTGGGTCACCACTCCGCCATAGGCTTCAGCGAGGGCCTGGTGGCCCAGGCAGACGCCGAACATGGGCTTGGAGGCCTCGCCACACCATTTGATGAGCTCGATGCAGACGCCGGCTTCAGCCGGGGTGCCGGGGCCTGGGGAGACCAGCACGCCGTCCCGCGTTGCTGCCAGTTCTGTGGCCTCGGCAAGCGTCACGTCATCGTTTCGGACCACCGTTGTTTCGGCGCCCAGTTCCTGGAGGTAGCCCACCAGGGTGTAGACAAAGCTGTCGTAGTTATCCACTACCAGGATTTTTGTTGTGCTCATGGTTGCTGCACTAAACCAATCGTTGAGTCAGTCAATGTGGTGAATTGGGAAAACCAGGGGAAGAGGAACTCGACCATCAGTACAAGGGCCACGCCCACAAGTACCAAAGAAGTCAGGATCCGCACCCACAGCGGGCCAGGCAAATTCCGGAAGATCCATGCATACATCTGCTACCCCTTTCCGTGGGTTCGGGCTACTTGGGCGGCGATTTCCGACGGCGGACCCGCTGAAGCAGGTTGCCAACTATCCAGCAGCGAGTAAGCAATGATGCGTTCCTGTGAGCCGAACCGGGGGTTGCAACTGGTCATGGTGAGGACGCTTTCCGTGGGGGTGGCGTCCGGTTGCGTTGGCACGGGAAGCAGCACGTCGGTGCGGTCAGGCAGGACAATCTGGTTGTTCCGGAAAACGTAGGTGTAGTACCCATCCGCGGTTTGGACGTAGATCTTGTCCCCGGGAACCAGGGTGTGGATGTTGTCCAGCACCGCGCCGTGGGTTTGCCTATGGCCCGCCACCGCAAAGTTGCCCGGAGCCCCGGGCATGGACGTACTGCCGTAGTGTCCCAGGCCCAAGGTGTCCAGGACGTCCGAGCCCGTGCCTTCGATGATGGGGCGGGTGTAGTCCTGGCCAAAGCGCGGGATGTACATGATGCCGATGGTTCCACCGTACCCCGGCGCCTTCCCAACCACGGGCGGGCCGTAGTCCACCGGGCCCGCTGGCGCCGCCGGAGCGATCGGTCCGGCGAAGTCCTGGGCGAAGCTCTTGACGGCCTCGGTCTGCTTGGCGTCCGCTTCCACGTTGGTCCACCACAATTCCCAGGCCACGAAGAGGAGCAGGACGACACCCGCGGTAATAAGCAGTTCACCCAGGATCTGGCTGATCTTGCGGATCACATCCGAGGCGCGGCGCTTCTTCCGGGGCCGCAATTCCTCCCCTTGGCTGGCGGACGGCACGGCAGATGCCGCCGTCGTCTGCTGGTGCGCCACAGGGTCTCCTCGTATAGGGCGCGGACGTCGCAGGCGGGTCCCGAGTTGCGGCTAGACTTGACAGCTAGAACCAACCCGGAACGCCGTGTGGCCGTTAACCGCTGGAAATTTCCTTCCTGCAGGATACCAAGGCTGGCTGGAACGGGTATTAACCGAACAGTCCAGGAGGATCCGTGCCCGAGTCCAAGCCCCGCAAGCGGCCAGCCCGCCAGGCCCAACAGACTTCGGCCACGCAGCAGTACAAGCCCAACCCGGTCTGGTACAAGGCCGTAATGTTCGGGTTGATGATCCTCGGTCTTCTCTGGATCATCACGTTCTATATCACCGAAGGCCAGTTCCCGGTCCGCGACTGGGCCTCATGGAACATCGTGGCAGGCTTCGGAATCGCGATTGTCGGCTTCCTGATGACCACACGCTGGCGCTCCTAGGGAACCCGGACCTCACTTTTCAGTGCTCTGCATCGTCTACAGGATATGAGCAACCGGCACACCAGGTTGGATTCCCCACTGGGGCAGTTGACGCTGACTGCCCGTGGGGACTTCTTGACGGGCATCTTCTACGAAGGGCACTGGCATATGCCTCCGCCCGACTACTTTGGAGAGCCGACCACCATCAAGGATCCGGTTTTTGCCCGCACGCAGCGTGAGCTGGAAGAGTACCTGAACGGTCAACGCACCGAATTCGACGTCCCGTTTGAGGCACGCGGGAACACCTTCCAGGAAAGGGTTTGGGCGCGGCTGGAACACATTCCGTTTGGGGAAACTGTCACCTACGGGGAGCTCGCCGCGGAACTGGGAGATCCCAACCTGGCACAGGCGGTTGGCTCCGCAGTGGGCCGGAATCCGGTGAGCATCATTATCCCGTGCCACCGCGTGGTGGGTCGGAATGGCCAGCTCACGGGATATGCAGGCGGGCTCCGGAACAAGCGCTTCCTTTTGGAATTGGAAGAGCCGGCCTCCGTGAGAGAGGGCAAGCTCTTCTAATGGACACCGGACATCCCGCCATCAAGAAACCGTTCGAGGCAGTTGTACAGGAACGCGGTGCAATAGTGCTTCGGGTGTGCCGGGCGATCCTCGGTGTCCACGACGCCGACGACGCTTGGTCCGATACTTTCCTGGCGGCCCTTCAGGCCTATCCTGATCTCCCCATCGGCGCCAACGTAGAGGCGTGGCTGGTCACCATCGCCCACCGCAAGTGCATTGACCATCTGCGTGCGGGAGCGCGACGAGCCCTCCCTGTGGATCTCCCTCCCGAACAACCGACCAGCCTGGGTCTTCCAGGCGACAGGGACACCGAGCTTCTCGACGCCGTCGCCAAGCTGCCTCCGAGGCAGCGCCAGGCCGTGGCGTACCACTACTTCGCCGGACTCCCTTACAAGGAGATCGGCGCCCTTCTGGGCAGTTCCCCGGAGGCCGCCCGCCGCGCTGGTGCGGATGGCGTCAAAGCCCTGCGGGCGTCCATTCAAGCCCCCGGTTCGCTGGTCCATTCATCGTCGAAAGGTGAAATCCAATGACCCACGAAGTCAATCCCGGGGATGCCGGTGTCTTGTCTCTCCTGGAGCCGCTGGATGTCGGGCTTGAGCCAGCGCTTGCCGGTCTGCACGCCCGGCTGGCCCGCGACGCACAGCTGACCCACACGCTGGATATTGCCTACCGGACAGTGGATTCGCCGGTAGGGAAGCTCCTTCTGGCGGCCACGGACCGTGGAATCATCCGGGTGGCTTTTGAACTGGAGAACCACGAGTCCGTACTGCAACTGCTGGCGGACACGGTGAGCCCACGCGTCCTCGAAGCGCCCACGCGCTTGGACGACGCAGCGCGGGAACTCGAAGAGTATTTCGCAGGCAAGCGCAAGGAGTTCGATCTCCTCCTCGATTTCCGGCTGTCCCGCGGCTTCCGGCTGAACGTCCTCCGCCATTTGCCCAGGATTCCGTATGGCAACACCGCGAGTTATGCACAGGTTGCCCAGGCGGCAGGCAGCCCCAATGCGGTCCGCGCTGTGGGGACCGCTTGCGCCACCAACCCGCTGCCCGTGATTGTTCCGTGCCACCGAGTGGTCAAGTCCGATGGCACTTTTGGTGGCTACCTTGGTGGGCCAGAGGCCAAACGCGCGTTGCTCACGCTGGAGGCAGCTGCGTGAGCGACGACGCACTCTTCCCGCTGGAGCTGGTTCAGCCGGAAAACCACGACGCCGGTCCCCGCCTTGTGCGGCCCGGCGCGGTTCATGTGCCTGGTTGGCTGACCTTGGAGCAGCAGCGGTGGATTGTGGACCGTTTTGGCGAATGGACCCAGGGGCCTGTTCCGCTGAGGGCCGCCACCCTTCCGGGCGGGCACCAGATGTCCGTGCGAACCGTCTGCCTGGGCTGGCATTGGCAGCCGTACCGCTACACACGGACGGCTGCCGACGTCAACGGGCAAGCTGTCCTCGATTTCCCGGACTGGATGGCCCGCCTGGGGCAAAAGGCAGTTGCGGCCGCTTACTCGGCGGACATTGGCGTTGAAGAGTCCCTGGCCGGCCTTTCCAGCGGCTACGCACCCGATGCCGCCCTGGTTAACTACTACGACGACGGCGCTGCCATGGGGATGCACCAGGACAAGGATGAGAAATCCAACGCTCCCGTAGTGTCCCTCAGCATCGGCGACACCTGCATTTTCCGGTTCGGCAACACCCAGACGCGCACAAAGCCCTACACGGACGTGGAACTACGTTCCGGTGACCTCTTTGTCTTCGGAGGTCCTTCCAGGTTTGCCTATCACGGCATTCCCAAGGTGCTCCCTGGAACGGCTCCTGATGGCTGCGGCCTCGGCCGTGGACGCATCAACATCACCATGCGCGTCACGGGTTTGCCGTAGGCCGGGGAATCCGGGAAACCTGACTCCTTGCGGCCCGGGTGTTAATGTCACAGGAGCCGGGCAGAATATCTCCGGCAGTTACGTACATGGCTGGCGCTGAGGCAGCCCGGTCCTCGGAGGAGTAGGCATGACCCCGGATAACGGCACCATCATTGGACCAGACGGCCTGGCGCGCCCCTCGTGGGCTGCCTCTGATCCACTGATGCAGGCCTATTACGATCACGAGTGGGGAATGCCTGTTCGCGATGAACAGGGCATGTACGAGCGAATCAGCCTGGAAGGGTTCCAGGCCGGTCTCTCGTGGGCCACCATCCTCAGGAAGCGCGAAGCATTCAGGAAGGCATTCCTCGATTTCCACCCGGAAAGTGTCGCCGCTTTCACCGAGTCCGACGTCGAACGCCTCATGCTTGATGCCGGCATCGTACGCAACCGCCTGAAGATCCGTGCCGCAATCACCAACGCCAAGGCCACTATTGCCTTGCGCGATGAAGGCGGACTGGTGGACTTCGTGTGGTCCTTCCAGCCGGAGAGCACACCGGCGCCGCGCAGCCTGGCCGATATCCCCACCACCTCCCCGGAATCAATTGCCCTCTCCAAAGCATTAAGGAAGAAGGGTTTCGCTTTCGTCGGCCCCACCACCATGTACGCCCTGATGGAAGCCGTTGGCATCATCGATACCCACTTGGTGGACAGCCATCGGCGCGGAACTTCGGGAGTCTGGTCCTAGTCCACAGTTCCTATCCACAGAAGTGCGTAACTTTATCCACAAGCGTGGATAACTTCTGTGGACATCCATGTACTTCAGGCCCGAATCGGCGTCATGCCGCCAGTATTGCCCCGGCAACCCGGAGGGCATACTTATACCCACTGTGCACGGCTCTGTGGATAGTGGCCGAAGGTTCACCGAATATTCAACGCACCAGGATTGTCGGCTTTGCCGAAGACGGTCCTGTCGAAGCCGGCCTGGCCCGGTTGGCTGACGATTGGCTGGCGAAGTACACCACGCCCCGGACGCCTAAGGGGCCACAGGTTACCCACTTAACAACAACCCCCTACCCACAAGTTATCCACAGGTGGGGAAAACTTGTGGGTTTCACCATGGGAATCCCTGCCATGCCGCCGATCGAGCGGTGTGAAGAACGGTGAACTACACGTATGTAAGTTAATAACATTGTTGATAAGCCTGTTGATAGCCGACGTTGTGCACGGCGATTAACAGGGTTGTCCACAGAAGCCCCAAAACCAGCCTTCTTGTCCACATATTTGGGCATGACGGGGACAAAGTTATCCACAGGTGTGGAAAAATCCATGCCTTTCGGGGGATATCTACGGCCCTGAGGGCTGCAATGACGGAAAACCCGAATAACTACACACCTGTAAGTTACTCACAGTGTGGATAACGGCTGTGGATAACAAGGGCTCACGCGGGTGGAGCCTTGAACGGCCAGAGCTTACGGTGGTCCCATGAAAAGCGACTTCAAGAAGCTGATACCCACGTACACGGCGCGTAGGGGCGTGTTCGCCGTGGTTACCGTCCCACCCATCCAGTATTTGATGATCGATGGCAAGGGCGATCCCAATACATCCCAGTCATACCGGGACGCGCTGTCCACCCTGTATCCCGTTGCCTACAAGCTCAAGTTCTTCAGCAAGGGCGAGCTCGGCCGCGACTACGGCGTCATGCCGCTGGAGGCCCTCTGGTGGGCTGATGACATGGATGCCTTCACCAGTGCCAGGGATAAATCACTCTGGGACTGGACACTCATGAACATGGTCCCGGATTGGATCACTCAGGAGCATGTGGAAGAAGCAGCCGCAGTGGTGGCCAGGAAGGGGGAGGCCCCGGCACTAGCGGCACTCCGGTTGGAGAGCATGGAGGAGGGATTGTGCGTGCAGACACTTCACGTTGGGCCCTACGACGACGAAGGACCGGTTCTTGAAGAGATGCACCACAGCTTCATACCGGAGCAGTCACTGTCCATGACGGGCAGGCATCATGAGATCTACTTGGGTGATCCCCGGCGCACTGCCCCGGAAAAACTCAGGACTATCCTGCGGCAGCCAGTCAGCCGGCAGTGACGCGGAACCAGGTGACTACGGCCAGCAAACCGGCCACCAGGACAAGTCCACCAGCCTGGAGCAGGGCCTGGTTCTTGCCGCGGGGAGCATAGGCAATCGCGGCAGCAGCAAGGCCACCCGTAATCAGTCCGCCCAAGTGCGCCTGCCAGGCGATGCTGGGGACGAAGAAACCAATGGCACCGTTGATGGCGATCAGGATCCACAGTTGCCGGGTGTCTCCGCCCCGATGGCGTTGCACCACCAGCATCGCCCCGAAAAGGCCGAAGATCGCACCGGACGCGCCCACCACCCCGACCATGGGGGAGTCAGGGGTCAACAGAAGGTAGCCCACCGAACCACCCACGGCGGAGATGAGATACACAGCCAGGAAACGGATACGCCCGAGCAGCGGCTCGAGGGCCTGTCCGAAGATCCACAGCGTGTACATGTTCAGCACGATGTGAAGCAGGAATCCTTGGGAATGCAGGAATGCTGCCGTGAGCATCCGCCATGGTTCGGCGGCGGCAAGCACATTGGCGAATGCGAAATCCTGGAAGATGACGTCACCAGGCACGATCCACTGAAGGATGTAGACCAGGACGCAGAGCCCGATAAGCGTGAACGTCACCAAAGGCCGGCCCACGGCCAAGGCGCCGCCGTACGGAGACCGGTAGGCCGGCGTCGTACGTTGTTGTTCGTTGACGCAGTCAACGCATTGGAACCCGACGGCGGCCGTCCGCTGGCACTCGGGGCACGCGGGGCGCCCGCAACGCTGGCACCGCACATAGGAGGGCCTGTCCGGATGCCTGGGGCATACCGGAATATCAGCGGACGGCTCTGCCGACGGAATTCCGTAACTCATGAATTCAGCTTCAGTGAGTGATTAGAGCTGTTCGATGTCGATGCTGTTGATGACGACATCTTCAACGGGACGGTCGCCCATGCCGGTGCGGACTGCCTCGATGGCGTCCACTACCTTGCGGGATTCTTCATCCGTGACCTCACCGAAGATGCTGTGCTTGCCGAACAGCCAGTCGGTGTTGACCGTGGTGATGAAGAACTGTGACCCGTTGGTGCCCTTGCCCATCTGGATACCGGCGTTTGCCATGGCCAGCTTGTACGGGGCGTTGAAGTTCAGTTCCGGGTGGATTTCGTCGTCGAACTGGTAGCCGGGGCCACCGACGCCGCGGCCCAGGGGATCGCCGCCCTGGATCATGAAGTCCTTGATGATGCGGTGGAAGATGGTGCCGTCGTACAGGGGAGTTCCGGTCTTGTCCTCGCCGGTTTCCGGGTGCGTCCAGGACTTTTCACCCGTGGCCAAGCCAATGAAGTTGGCTACCGTCTTGGGCGCGTGGTTGCCGAAGAGGTCAACCTTGATGTCGCCGAGGGTAGTGTGGATCGTTGCTTTTGCTGTTGCGATGGTCATATGGCCATTCTTCCATGCAGGGTCAACGCCATTGCAGTTGTAAAGCCGGTTCCGCGCTCGGTGAAATCCGGGACGAATCGGGCAGATGAATAGCCGGTGTTCCCCAAGCGACGTAGGCTAGCAACAAACGAGCACGTGTATCGGGAGGTAGTTGTGAAGAAAACAGACCGTATTGCCCGCGAACTCGAACAATCCGTTGCGGTTGGTGTGGATAACGCCCGCGACTGGGCTGCGCCCCGCGTGGAAGCAGCCGTCAACTGGGCTGTTCCGCGTATCCAGCACGGCATTGACAGCGCTTCCCCCAAGATCCAAGAGGGGCTGAAGTCCGCAGCGCACAACCTCGCCGACGGCGTGGCAGTAGTTACGCCGCGGATTCAGGATGGATTGGCGCAGCTCGCGCCCAAGATCCACGATGTCGTCGAGGACGCAACGCCCAGGATCCAGGAGACGCTCAACAAGGCAACTCCAGCGCTTGGCATTGCACGGGACAAAGTAGTGGAAGAGTACCTTCCCAAGCTGTCCGAACAGTTGGGGCAGGCTTCCGTGGCTGTTCACCATGTTTTGGAGAATGCGCCCGCCCAGGTTGATGCGGTCGCGCAGAAGCTTGTGGATTCAGGCGTGGTGCACAGCGTCCAGGAGCAGGCACAGGCCAAGGGCAAGCAGCTCAAGGCTGTGGCGGACGAAGCCACCAAGGCTGTTTCCACGAAGTTGGGCAAGGAACCCAAGCCCAAGAAGCGTGGCTGGCTGATTGTCACGGTCATCGCCGCAGCCGCTGCCGCCGGCGTTGCCGCGTGGAAGGCTTCCAAACCGGTTGAGGACCCGTGGAAGACCCCTTCACCGGTCACCCCGACCCCGGTTCCGGCTACGCCCGCACCTGCCGCCGCACCGGCCGACGCCGCCGCATCCGCCACGGCCGCAGAAGCGACCAAGCCCAGCGGTACGGATATCTCGCCGGAGGAGGCAGCCGCGGAAGCCGAGCAGGCCACCAAGGACGCATTCAAGAACGTCGAGGACTCCACGGGCAAGGTAGCAACCGACGCCAAGACGGCCGTCAAGAACATTGCAGCGAGCCTGAACAAGGACACCGACGGCGCAGAGAGTGACGCCAAGGGTACGAACAGCTAATCGCTTTCCGTCCACATTCAGTTTCACCGTTGAAGGGACTCCGGCAGCCGCCGGGGTCCCTTCAGTGTTTGCCGGCTTGTAACCAAAGCCTCCGTCAGGGGCAAGGGGACGGGTGTTAGATTTGATGGGATGTCAGCCGATAGACCCTTGACGGGTGCCCTTCAGGATGCCCCGGAGCCCCCGGGAGTTTCCATTGTCATCCCGGCGTATAACGAAGAAAGCGTCATCCGCCAGTGCCTCATCGCTGCCATTTACCAGTCGGTGCCTGCCCACGAGATCATCGTTGTGGACAATCTGTCCAAGGACCGCACCGCCCGTATCGTGCGCCAGATGCAGCAGGAATATCCTGAGAGCCCCATCATTCTTCTGCGGCAGGACGCTGCCCAGGGCCTCATCCCGACCCGCAACCACGGGCTGAACAGCGCCACCGGGGACGTGGTGGGCCGCATCGACGCCGACTCCGTCCTGGAACCGGATTGGGTTGAACAGGTCCAGAAGGCGTTCATGGACTCTTCGGTAGCTGCTGCGACGGGCCCGGTGGTCTACTATGACATGCCCATGCGCCGGTTCGGACTCAAGGCGGATGACAAGATGCGGCAGCTCATGCTGCGCCTGGCCAAGCACCAGTACCACTTCCTGTTCGGCTCCAACATGGCCCTGCGCCGCACCGCCTGGGAAACCATCCGCGACGAGGCGTGCCTGGACGAAAAAGATGAGATGCACGAGGACATCGATCTCTCGCTGCATCTCTTTGAACACGATCTCAAAGTCCAGTACGTGCCACAAATGGTCTCCGGCATGTCTGCCCGCAGGCTCGAGGATTCGCCGCGGGACTACCGGTACTACGTCCAGCGCTTCGACCGGACGTACAAGGCGCACAACGTCAAGAAAATGGCGTTGAAGGCCCCCATGGTGGTGTTCTTCTCGGTGTATTTCCCCGCCAAACTGCTCCGTGCCATCCACACGGCCAACTCGGCACAGGGCGCCCGCCGCGGCGGCGTCTGACCCACCGTTTACCGCACGACGCCGGCGCTTCAGTCAGTGCCGAGTTCGGCTTCCTTCCGGTCAGCTTCCGGAACGTCAGGCCCCGACCGGCTGCGTCTCTGCCCCGCCACTACTACGGCAAGGCCAGCCAATATCAGTCCCAGCCCCGCATAGGTACCAGCAGGCAGTGTTTCGTTCAGGAAGATGGCAGCAAGGATTGCTGCTCCCGGGATTTCCAGCAGGATGATCATGGAGACCAGCAAAGGGCTCATGGTCGCCAGCAAGTGGTTGAAGGCCGTATGCCCTACCAGCTGCGCGCAAACGGTGATGGCGATAATGCCAAGCCAGCCGCCGGCGTCGAACCCTGACAATGGCTGTCCGCTGACCAAAGCCATCACCGCCACGAGCGCCGCGCACATGCCGTAGCAGAGGGTGGTGTACGTTCCCGTCGCCATGGACTGGCGGGCCTTCCCGCCGGCCAGGGTGTAAAGGCCCGCCAGCGCGCCGCCAGCCACGGCCAGGAGATCGCCCAGCAGTGCTTCGGGGGACGAACCCATATCGAATCCAGTGATGGCCACAACGCCCAGGAAAGCGGTGCCCAGGCCGACCAGGACCGGCCAGCGATGCCGCGTACCCCTGAACATCTGGAAGACCGCGATCCAGGCCGATTGCAGACACACCAGGGCGGTGGCAGCAGCAACGGAGGTCAGCTGGAGCGCGGTGATGAAACAGGCAAAGTGAAAAGCCAGCGCGACGGCGGCAACCACCGACCAGCCAAACTCGCGGCGGGTGATCCGGCCGAAGGATTTCGGCTCCCTGACGGCCACCGGTGCGGCCATCACCACCGCGCCAATCGCGTTCCGCCAGAAGGCTATGGCCAGCGCGGTCACGGAGGTGGCCCCCAGCGTGCCGGCAATAAGGGGTCCGGAGGAAGCAACACCCAGGACTCCCAAGGCGGCAATGAGAAGGTTCACAGACCAACCCTAGTGTGTGGCGTGAACTGCTGATCCTCGCATGAGGATCAAACGACGGTAGTTAAATGCAAAAGTCCCGGTCATTGCTGACCGGGACTTTTCTTATGGTGGAGGCACGGGGACTCGAACCCCGAACCCCCTGCTTGCAAAGCAGGTGCGCTACCAATTGCGCCATGCCCCCATAAGAAGCAACCCGTCAATCATACCCCATCTCCGGACTGGGTTTTACCAGTTCAGGACCGGGCTCCTCGGCTAATCAACCGTATCGGTTGACTTGCTCCAGACATTCTTCCGGGCTTCGGATTCCTGGTTCTTTTTATAAACCAAGACACCTGCGATTGCCGCTGCTACAACTACCAGCAACTTCTTCACAAGTACCTCATTCCGGTTCAGTTTTACCTGAACCTGTTTAGGTTCCGTGGGCGTACCAGGACTTGAACCTGGGACCTCTTCGTTATCAGCGAAGCGCTCTAACCGCCTGAGCTATACGCCCCGATGCCTCATCGGGCCGAGATATGACTGTACAGCACTTCCCGGCCCGATCTCAAATCGAGGCAAATTCGCCGTGGATTTCCGCCTGGATCGGCGGATTTCCGCGGTTTTTTACTAGTCGTCCGTCAGGGTGACGCCAACGCCGCCAACCAATGTTGCAGAAATGTTATAGAGAACTGCCGACAGCATGGACAACGCCGTCAGCAGGACAACGTTCACCACGGCGATGATGGTGGCAAATGAGGCAACCTGGCCCAGGGAAGCGATCTTCTTCAATTCGAATCCGCTGCCTTCAGAACCGGCCAGCGTGCCCAGGAGGCTGTCCACCTGGTTGAAGATGCCCGTAAGGTCCAGCACGGTCCACAAGACGATGGCTGCCACAACAGTGACGATGCCCAGCGCTACAGAGAGCAGGAAGGCCATCTTGAGCACCGACCACGGATCCACCTTGCTCACAAGAAGGCGTGCACGGCGCACCTTCGCCTTGGGAGCTGGCTTTACCAAGCCGGGCGCTCCCTGTGCCGGACGCTGGCCGGCAGAACCTGCCGGGCGCTGTCCAGGCTGTGCCGGACGCTGTCCGGGGGCTCCTGCGGGCCGCTGACCAGCGGGGGCGGGACGCTGTCCGGCCTGCGCGGGACGCTGTCCGGGGGCGCCGGCTGGACGGGGAGCAGTGTTGGCACCTGTCGCGGGACGGGCACCTGCTGCACCCGAGCCGGAGGAGCCTGCTCCCGGGCGCTGCTGGGGACGCGCTGGAGCTCCCTGAGTGTTGCCCGAGGGCTGCCGGAGTCCGCCGGGGACACCTGTGCTCGGCTTGGGATATGAGTCGGAATTACTCACTCGTTACCTCCGGTATTGTCTTCGTTCAGCTCCGCGCCCGATTCATTGTCCGGGTCTGCGTCGTCTTCCGTTGCGGCTGTTACGGACACCGCAGCGGCGCCGTCGTTTGCAGCCAACGTTACGTCATCGTCGGCTCCGTCCTCGGACTCTTCGCCTTCCAAGCCGCGTTCGCTGTTGCGCGCAACCTCGATAATGCGGTCATTCTTGTCCGGTTTGGCAAAGATGACACCCATGGTGTCGCGGCCCTTGGCGGGGACGCCGGTCACGGCTGACCGGACCACCTTGCCGCCCTCCATGACCACCAGGACTTCATCCTCTTCCTGGACGATCAGCGCGCCAACCAGGTCCCCACGGTCCTCGGCAAGCTTGGCCACCTTGATGCCCAAGCCTCCGCGGCCCTGGAGCCGGTATTCGTCCACGGCAGTCCGTTTGGCATATCCGCCTTCGGTCACGATGAACACGAATGATCCATCCTGGACCACGTCCGCTGCCAGCAGCTCGTCGTCTTCACGGAACTTCATACCCGTGACGCCTGAGGTTGCCCGACCCATGGGGCGGAGGGCATCATCGGTGGCCGTGAAGCGGATGGACTGCCCCTTCCGCGAAACCAGGAGGAGGTCGTCTGTTTCGCTGACCAACTGCGCGGAGACCAGTTCGTCACCGTCGCGCAGGTTGATGGCAATGACGCCGGCCGTGCGGTTGGTGTCGTAATCTTCCAGTCGCGTCTTCTTGACCAGGCCGTTCTTGGTTGCCAGAACAAGGTACGGAGCTTGCTGGTAGTCCCGCAGGTCAAGAACCTGGGCGATGTGCTCGTCCGGCTGGAAGGCCAGCAGGTTGGCAACGTGCTGTCCCTTGGCGTCGCGCCCGGCTTCAGCAAGTTCGTAGGCCTTGGCACGGTAGACACGTCCCAGGTTGGTGAAGAACAGCAGCCAGTGGTGGGTGGTGGTGACGAAGAAGTGTTCCACGACGTCGTCGCCACGCAACTGGGCACCCTTGATGCCCTTGCCACCGCGTTGCTGCGAACGGTAGTTGTCGCTGCGGGTCCGCTTGACGTAGCCGCCACGGGTGATCGTGACAACCATTTCCTCTTCGGGAATGAGGTCCTCCATGGACATGTCGCCGTCGAAGCCCATCAGGATGTGCGTCCGGCGGTCATCACCGTGCTTGGCCACGATTTCGGCGAGTTCCTCGCTGATGATCTGGCGCTGGCGTTCCTCGGAAGCAAGGATCGCGTTGTATTCCTCGATCATCGCTTCGAGCTCAGCGTGGCGGTCCTGGATCTTCTGGCGTTCCAGTGCGGCCAAACGGCGGAGCTGCATGTCCAGGATGGCCCGGGCCTGCAGTTCGTCGATTTCGAGCAACTCCATGAGGCCTTCGCGGGCGGCTTCGGTGGTGTTGGATGCGCGGATCAGTGCGATGACCTCGTCCAGCATGTCCAAGGCCTTAAGGAGTGCACGCAGGATGTGCGCTTCTTCCTCGGCCTTGCGCAGGCGGTACCGGGTCCGTCGCGCAATAACGTCCATCTGGTGCGTCACCCAGTGCCGGATGAAGGCGTCCAGGCTCAAGGTGCGCGGAACGCCGTCGACAATTGCCAGCATGTTCGCCGAGAAGTTGTCCTGCAGCTGCGTGTGCTTGTAGAGGTTGTTCAGGACAACCTTGGCCACGGCATCACGCTTAAGCACAATCACCAGGCGCTGGCCGGTACGGCCGGAGGTCTCATCGCGGAGATCGGCGATGCCCTGGATCTTGCCGTCCTTGACGAGTTCTGCAATCTTGATGGCCAGGTTGTCCGGGTTGGCCTGGTACGGCAGTTCAGTAACCACCAGGCAGGTCCGGCCCTGCAGTTCCTCCACGTTGACCACTGCGCGCATGGTGATGGAGCCGCGGCCGGTGCGGTAGGCGTCCTCGATGCCCTTGTGGCCGAGGATGGTGGCACCCGTGGGGAAGTCGGGTCCCTTGATGCGCTGCAACAGCGCTTCAAGCAGCTCTTCGCGGGTGGCCGTGGGGTTCTCCAGTGCCCACTGGACGCCTTCGGCAACCTCACGGAGGTTGTGCGGCGGGATGTTGGTGGCCATGCCGACGGCGATACCCGAGGAGCCATTGACCAGCAGGTTCGGGAAACGCGCCGGCAGGATGGTGGGTTCCTGGTTCTTGCCGTCGTAGTTGTCCTGGAAGTCGACGGTTTCCTCGTCGATGTCCCGGACCATCTCCATGGCCAGCTGGGCCATCTTGGTTTCGGTGTAACGCGGGGCGGCCGCGCCGTCGTTACCGGGCGAGCCGAAGTTACCCTGGCCGAGCGCCAGCGGGTAGCGCATGGTCCAGTCCTGGATCAGGCGCACCAAGGCGTCGTAGATCGCCATGTCACCGTGCGGGTGGTAGGTACCCATGACGTCTCCCACAACGCGGGCACACTTGTTGAACGAGCGATCCGGGCGGTAACCGCCGTCGAACATCGCGTACAGAACGCGGCGGTGCACCGGCTTGAGGCCGTCACGCACGTCCGGGAGGGCACGGCCCACAATGACGGCCATGGCGTAGTCCAGGTAGGACCGCTGCATTTCCGTCTGCAGGTCAACCTGCTCCACGCGGTCTGTCAGCACATCGCCCTCAAGGACAACGTCCTCGGCGTCGGTGGAATCCGCCGGAACTTCGGGAGTTTCGTCACTCATAATCTAAGGTTTCCGTTTCAGGTATATGTCAGCTCTGGAATATTCAGGTGCCCGTTGGACCCTAGATATCGAGGAACCTGACGTCCTTGGCGTTTTGCTGGATGAAGTTACGGCGCGACTCGACGTCCTCGCCCATCAGGACGGAGAAGGTCTGGTCCGCAGCCAAAGCATCGTCCATGGTGACCTGCAGCAGGGTGCGGCGCTCAGGGTCCATGGTGGTGTCCCACAGCTCGGTGTAATCCATCTCGCCAAGGCCCTTGTAACGCTGGATGCCGTTGTCCTTGGGGAGTCGCTTGTTCATTGCAGCCCCCTTGCGGATGGTTTCATCACGCTCGCGGTCGCTGTAGACATAATCGTGCGCTGCGTTGGACCACTTGATCCTGTACAGCGGCGGCTGTGCCAGGTAGACATAACCGTTCTCGATGAGCGGGCGCATGTAACGGAACAGCAGGGTCATCAACAAGGTGGTGATGTGCTGGCCATCGACGTCGGCATCTGCCATCAGCACGATCTTGTGGTAGCGGAGCTTCGCGATATCGAAGTCCTCACCGATACCCGTGCCGAACGCAGTGATCATGGACTGGACTTCGGCGTTGCCGAGGGCCTTGTCCAGGCGGGCACGCTCAACGTTCAGGATCTTGCCTCGCAGCGGCAGGATGGCCTGCGTTTCCGGGTTCCGGCCACGCTTCGCCGAACCACCGGCCGAGTCACCCTCCACGAGGTAGACCTCGCAACGCGAAGGATCCTTGGACGAGCAGTCAGAGAGCTTGCCGGGCATGCCGAAGGACTCCAACGGGCTCTTCCGGCGTGCGTTGTCGCGTGCCTTGCGGGCAGCCATGCGCGCCTGGGCAGCTGAGATTGCCTTGCGGATGACGTCACGGGCCGGGCCCGGGTTCCGTTCCAGCCAGTCGCCGAGCTGGTCGGTGACAACGCGCTGGACAAAGCCCTTGACCTCGGAATTACCCAACTTGGTTTTGGTTTGGCCTTCGAACTGCGGTTCGGAAAGCTTCACCGAGATAACGGCTGTGAGGCCTTCACGGATGTCGTCACCTGTGAGGTTGTCTTCTTTTTCCTTGATGATGCTCTTCTCGCGCGCATAGCGGTTGATCAGCGAGGTCATCGCGGCGCGGAAGCCTTCTTCGTGGGTTCCGCCCTCATGGGTGTTGATGGTGTTCGCGTAGGTGTGGACGCTTTCGGAGTAAGCCGTGGTCCACTGCATGGCAACCTCGACGGCGATGTGCCGCTCCGTGTCTTCGGTCTCGAAAGCGATGACATCCTCGTGGACGATCTCGACCTTCTTGTTCGAGTTGAGGTGCTTGACGTAGTCCAGCAGGCCGTCCGGGTATTCGTAGACAACCGTGCGGTGTTCAGCTGCGACTTCGCCTTCGGTGGCTACGGCATCGAGGTCGAGGTCGTCGTCGCCGTCGCGGTTGACCGGACGCTCGTCAGTCAGCGTGATCCGCAGGCCCTTGTTCAGGAAGGCCATCTGCTGGAAACGGGCGCGCAAGGTTTCGAAGTCGAACTCGGTGGACTCGAAAATGGTGCCGTCCGGGTAGAACGTCTGGGACGTTCCGGTACGTTCGGTTTCTTCTCCCTTGACGAGTTCGCCCTGGGGCTTGCCGCCGTCGGCGAAAGTCATGCGCCACACGTGGCCTTGGCGGCGGACTTCGGTATCCACACGGCGGGAAAGGGCGTTCACGACGGAAATACCGACACCGTGGAGACCACCGGAAACTGCGTAACCGCCGCCGCCGAACTTACCGCCGGCGTGCAGGATGGTCATGACTACTTCAACCGTGGGCTTGCCCTCGGTGGGGTGGATATCCACGGGAATGCCGCGACCGTCATCGACCACCTGGACGCCGCCGTCAGCGCGGAGCGTTACTTCAATGTGGCTGCAGTAGCCCGCCAGGGCCTCATCAACAGAGTTATCCACCACTTCATAGACCAGGTGGTGGAGGCCGCGGGGACCGGTTGAACCGATGTACATGCCGGGGCGTTTGCGCACGGCTTCGAGGCCTTCCAGCACGGTGATGTCGCTGGCACCGTATTCCCTGGGCGCCTCCGCGGGCGTATCAGGCGTGGGAACAGTCTCCTCTTCGGGCTCTACTGCCAAGGTCTCTGCATTGTCGTTAGCCACAGGCGCTTTCGACTCCTCTGTACTCGATGTCGGCCGTTCCCGGGGCAGCGCGCGGCGAACCGCGGCCGCCAACGGGCACGTGACTGATTGCGCCGATTACTCCGACGACGAAGGTTCCGAAGTGCCACGGGTGTGGATTCAGGATCCGACGGCGTTTCACCGGCGCTCAGTGATCTACGCCAATTCTATCGTGGAAACCCGTGAATCCTTGCAAATACGGGGGCAGCCCAGAGCTGAATATGCCGATGGGAGGCCGCTGGCCCTATCTGCAATGGCCCTGCGGAGGTCCCGATGGGGGCCTATACGACTCGGGGGCGTTCAAACGCCCTGCACGCCGTTCAGCCGTACGTGTCCCGCGGGCCACGACCGTTGACGCTGCGGCCGCCTTTCCGCCAACTTGGAGCCGACGGTCCCAGTACATGGATGCTGGTGACCACGCCTTCGCCCAGTTCATTCCGGAACATCTCCAGGAGGCTGGTACTCAGCAAACGCAGCTGCGTGGCCCACGCTGTTGAATCGCAGCGGACATGCAGTGTGGTGTCCGTGAAGCTCTCGGGCGTGCAGTGGGCGGAGATGTCAGCGCCTACCAGGGTTTCCCATTCGGCCATGACGGAGCCAACTGCAACAGGTGAAGTCCAACCACGTTCCGCCACCAGGCGTCCTACGACGTTGCCCAGTCCCAGGGGATCGCGGCCGCTGCCGTGGAACTGCGTGAATCCCCTGGTGTCGCGAAGGCCTTTGCGTTTTGGAGCGGAGCCCGGCCGGGGGGCCCGCTGCCGCACTTCGCCTCGGGCTGCGGCCGCTTCACGCATGCGGTTCAGCGCGGCCTGGGCAGCGTCGATTTCGTCCGGATCCCGGCCCGGTTGAAGTCCCTCGGGACTATCCTTCGCCATCGATGCCTCCCGGAACAACGGTTACGCGCCGTCCGGCCAGCTCCTCGGGGATATCGGCATCGACGGCGGCAGTCACCAGAACCTGCTCGGCGCCGGCCACTATTGCAGCCAGTTTACGCCGGCGCTGGACATCCAATTCAGCAAAAACGTCGTCAAGGATAAGGATCGGTGCGGTGCCTCCAGTGCGGGCATCATCCAGCATGACGTAGTAGGAAGCCAGGCGCAGGGACAGGCACATGGACCAGGTTTCACCGTGCGAGGCGTAACCCTTTGCCGGAGCTTGACCAAGGGTGAGCTCCAGTTCATCGCGATGGGGCCCCACCAGCGAGATGCCCCGTTCGAGCTCCTTTTTCCGCGATGCGGCGAACGCCTGGATGTAGCGGTCGGTGAGTTCGTCAACGGACAGCAGCCGGAGATCCTCCACCGACGCCGGGGGTTCCGTCCCAGCGCTGGCCGGGCCGCCGTCGTCGTCCAATATGTCCTGGATGGTGGAGCGGTACACCGCACCGGCGTCCTTGGAGCCATCGGTGAGCTGGGCGTAGGCACTGTTCAGGTGCGGGCGCAGCCGCTCCACCAATTCGAGCCGCGCGTGCAGGAGTTCGGCTCCTGCCCGGGCCATGTGCTGGTCCCAGACATCCAGGGTTGCCTCATGGCCGGCAGTGAACTTTCCGGAACGGGCCGATTTCAGGAGGGCATTGCGCTGCTTGAGGACGCGATCGTAGTCACTGCGGGTGGCAGCATGCCGCGGAACGAGGCTCACCAGGAGCTCATCCAGGAAACGACGCCGGTTGGAAGGATCGCCTTTCACCAGCGCGAGGTCCTCGGGCGCGAAAAGGACCGTGTGGCAAATGCCCAGGATGTCCCTCGCCCGCACAGGATTACCGCGGTTGATCCGCCCTCGATTGGCCCGGCCGGCGTTGATTTCGAGCTCAATCACTGTGGACTGCTCGCCACGTACCAGCCTGGCACGAACCAAAGCCCGTTCCGTTCCGAAGCGAAGCAGTGGAGCATCCGTGCTGACGCGATGGGAACTGAGTGTGGCGAGGTACCCGATGGCTTCCATCAGATTGGTCTTGCCAATCCCGTTGGAACCCACCAGGACCGTTACGCCTGGCCCAAGCTTCAGGTCCACCTGTGCGTAGCTGCGGAAATCCGTTAGCGATAAATGTTCGAGGTACACGCCGTTTGCAGGACTCCTGCGGCCTAGTTGGCCGGACGGGTGGCGTGTCCGCCGAACTGGTGACGCAAAGCGGAAACCATCTTCATGGCCGGTGAGTTGTCCTCACGCGAGGCAAAGCGTGCGAAAAGCGCGGCGGTGATGGCCGGTGCCGGAACTGCGTTGGCGATGGCTTCCTCCACGGTCCAGCGGCCCTCGCCGGAGTCTTCGACATAGTCATCGATGGAAGCCAGGCCCGGATCTTCATCGAGTGCCTTGACCATGAGGTCCAGGAGCCAGGACCGGACAACCGTTCCCTTTTGCCATGCCCGGAATGTTCCCGGAAGGTCCTTGACGATGTCCTTGGCTGCCAGAAGTTCGTATCCTTCGGCGTATGCCTGCATGAGGCCATACTCGATGCCGTTGTGCACCATCTTGGCGTAATGCCCTGCGCCAACGCCACCAACGTGGACGAAGCTGTCTGCCCGCTCGCCTTCAGGACGCAGTGCGTCAAAGATCGGCATGGCAAGTTCGATATCTTCCTCGGCCCCGCCGGCCATGAGGCCATAACCGTTCTGGAGACCCCAAACGCCGCCGGAGACGCCGCAGTCCGCGAAACGGATGCCCTTCCCGGCAAGTGCGGCAGCGTGCTTCTGGTCTTCGGTGAAACGTGAGTTGCCGCCGTCGATCACCATATCGCCGGGGCTGAGCTTTTCGCCGAGTTCTGTCACAACCGCATCAGTGATCTCGCCAGAGGGAACCATGACCCACACAATTCGCGGAATGGGCAGGGCGGCAATGAGCTCATCCACCGAAGCAACGTCCGTGACGTCGGGATTGCGGTCGAAACCTGTGACCTCAATGCCCCCGTTCCTCATGCGCTCCCGCATGTTGAAACCCATTTTTCCAAGGCCGATCAATCCAATGTGCACAGCGTGGACTCTTTTCTGCGAAAGCGGTGGGCGGGTGGTGAAGTACCGGCTAGTTGGGAAGACGGACCGGCATCACGAGGTAACGGTAGTCGTCCTGGTCTTCGCCGTCGGCTTCAGCCTGGGCCGTGATCATGGCCGGTTTGGGCGCTGTGGTGAAGGAAAAACGCACATATTTGGTCTCGATAACGCTCAAGCCCTCAACGAGGTAGTGCGGGTTGAAGGCCACTGTGATGTCCTCGCCGGACAGTTGTGCTTCCAGCTCTTCGGAAGCCTGTGCGTCTTCACCGGTACCGGCGTCGAGGTTCAACAGGCCCTGGGTGAAGGCGAGCCGGACAGGGGTGTTGCGCTCGGCAACCAGGGAAACGCGGCGCACAGCCTCCACCAGTTCTTGGGTCTGCACGGTTGCGTGGATCGGGGTGGAGTCCGGGAAGAGCGAGCGGATCTTGGGGTAATCGCCGTCCACGAGCAGTGAGGTGGTGGTACGTCCGCCGCTTTCGAACCCAATGAGCCGGCTGTCGTCGTCGGCGAGGGCCAGGTTTATGTCGCCGCTGCCGCCGAGCGTTTTGGCAACCTCGTTGAGGGTCTTGGACTTCACCAATGCACTGGTGGAAATGCCGGGAGTGACCGGCTTCCAAGGGACTTCACGCATGGCAAGCCGGTACCGGTCCGTGGCCAACAGGGTGATGAGGTCATCCTCTATCTCCATGCGGACGCCGGTGAGGATGGGCAAAGTGTCATCCTTGCTTGCCGCGATGATGACCTGGGAAACGGCCTGTGCGAAGGCATCCCCGGGCAAGGTGCCGCTGATGGCGGGAAGCGCAGGCAATGCCGGGTATTCCGATTCAGGCATGGTTGCCAGGTGGAAGCTGCTTCGGCGGCAGGTGAGGGTGACTTTGCTGCCGTCCGTTTCTACCTCGACCGGAGCCGAAGGGAGGCTGCGGCAAATGTCTGCCAAAAGGCGGCCGGAGACCAGGATGGTGCCCTCGACCGCGATATCAGCCGGGATCTCAAGGCGCGCCGAGGTCTCGTAATCGAAGCTCGAGAGGCTTACGGTGCCCGCCTCGGCTTTGAGGAGAAGGCCGGAAAGCACAGGTACGGGCGGCCGCGGAGACAACGACCGCGCGGTCCACGTAACGGCTTCTGCCAGGACGTCGCGGTCGACTCTGAACTTCACGGAAGGGTGCCGCCTTTCATTGCTGCTGCCATGTAGTAGCTGCGGATCCCGGCTTGGAACCCGCTAAATCTTCGCAGTCCGGCAACGGAACCTGCATGGTCCGCACTGAACGAACTACAAACAAGACCCGAGGATGGGAGCGCTGCTGACAGCTTAGCCGGAAGATCCGCGATTAACCCATCCCCGTTTGCCCGGACCCCTCCTATGTGGACAGCCGCAGGCTGGCCTTGGCCTGGCCGTTGGCCGGGCTCGAAGCGCGGGAGAACGAGATTGTTATTTGAGGGATTTCAATTTTTTGGGATTCGTAGTGTTAATAACTGCTGTGGAAACTGTGGATAACCCCATCCTGGCGCTTGGATCCGCGGTTAAGGGCTGTTCATGGACTGTGCGTTAACTGGGTTTTAAACAGGGTGTGGATGGGGACAACTCCAAACCCGGTTTTTAACGATCCACAGACGGCTTAAGGGTTTTAAGCCCATTAACCGCGCTTGTCCCCTTAACTATCCACAGGCTTATCCACATGCACCTGTTAATAAGGTATGTAGTGGCGGGCGCGGTGTGGATTTCAGGAGTCGCGCTGCTGCTGTTTGATCCGGTTGGTGAGTTCAGTGACCTGGTTGTAAATCACACGACGCTCGGCCATCAGTTCGCGGATCTTGCGGTCCGCGTGGATCACGGTTGTGTGGTCGCGTCCACCAAGCTCCTGGCCGATCTTCGGCAGTGACATGTCCGTGAGCTCACGGCAGAGGTACATGGCGATCTGCCTGGCGGTCACCAAAGTGCGCGTGCGGGACTTGCTGCAGAGTTCCTCCATGCTGAGCTTGAAGTAGTCAGCTGTCTGGTCGAGGATCTGCTTCGCCGTGATTTCCTGGGCGCCGTCGTCGGTGATCAGGTCCTTGAGGACCATCTCGGCAAGGGCTACGTCCACGGGCTGGCGATTGAGGCTTGCAAAAGCCGTGACGCGGATCAGTGCGCCCTCAAGTTCGCGGATGTTGCTGGAGATCTTGGACGCGATGTATTCCAAAGCATCATCAGGGGCTGAGAGGCCTTCGCTGAGTCCCTTCTTGCGAAGGATGGCGATACGCGTTTCGAGTTCCGGCGGCTGGATGTCCGTCAGGAGGCCCCACTCGAAGCGGGATGTCATGCGGTCTTCGAAGCCGGCCAGCATCTTGGGCGGCTGGTCCGAGGTGATGACAACCTGCTTGTTGGCGTTGTGTAGGGCGTTGAACGTGTGGAAGAACTCTTCCTGGGTGCGGTCTTTGCCCGCGAGGAACTGGATGTCATCGATCAGGAGGACGTCAACGTTGCGGTAGGTGGTCTTGAAGCTGGTGCCTTCATCATCACGGATGGAGTTGATGAAGTCGTTGGTGAACTCCTCCGAATTTACGTAGCGGACGCGGATGCCGCTGTAGAGCCGGCGGGCGTAGTGGCCGATTGCGTGCAGCAGGTGCGTCTTGCCCAAGCCGGAGTCGCCGTAGATGAACAGCGGGTTGTACGCCTTGGCCGGCGCTTCTGCCACAGCGACGGCCGCCGCATGCGCAAAACGGTTCGAGGAACCGATCACGAAAGTGTCGAAGATGTACTTCGGGTTCAGTCGACCGAATTCATGGGAGGTACTTGGCGGCGTCGGCTGCGGCTTCGGTTCGGCGAAGTCAGGAACAGCGGAAAGCTCGACGGCGGGTTCCGGCTCTGCGTGCACGGGCACGAGGTCGGTATCGACGTCGATTGCGCAGCGGATGTCGTCCGAGAAGACGTTGCGAAGGGCGTCATCCAAAGCATCCTTGACCTGGGTCTGGAGGACTTCGCGGGTGAGCTCGTTGGGGACGGCCACCAACAAGGTTGAACCGATGAGGCCCTGGGCCTGGGCGAGGATGACGAAACCACGTTGGCGGGGTGTGACCCGGTCGTCTTGTTCCAGGAGGGTCAGCACCCTGCGCCAGGAACTTCCGACAGTGTTGGCGTGGTTGGCTTCGTCTACTGTCATCAATCAGTTCCTAAATACTTGCTTGCCGGCGTTGCTGGCAGCCGAGGGTGTCTCCGGCAGGCGCAGTTCCGGGCGTTAATCCACAGAGTTATGCACAGCGGGTGGACAATGGGCTACTGAGCCACTCTAGGGGATGGAATCGCCAGAAGATAGCTGGGAAGTTGCCTGTGGATAATTACACGGTTGTGGTTCGCTAAAGCGGGCTGTGAGCCACTTCATCCACAGGCTGGAAAGCTGTGTTGGACACACCTGTGGACAGGCGGGCGCCAGGCTCCCGGTTTGACTGTGGGTGTCTTTTTGCCCTAACGTTGTGAAGTCCTTTGTGTCCGCTTTTGAGATCAGTTGTAACCCCGTACGTTCACCGTGCGGAAGGCAACGGCGGCAGGCACATACAAAACTTAGCGTCGGCCAGTTCTTCCCCTTTTTTGATCGGGTGGGCGCACCTTTGATCCACTGGAGTAACTAACGTGAGCAAGCGGACTTTTCAGCCGAATAACCGCCGTCGGGCCAAGAAGCACGGCTTCCGCCTTCGTATGCGCACCCGTGCCGGCCGCGCCATCCTGGCTGCCCGTCGCGGCAAGGGCCGCGTCGAACTGTCGGCGTAAATAACTGACTTGTCGGTCAGGGTCTATCTGCGGGTTCGACGGTGCTAGCCACCCCTAACCGTCTGCGGACGTCTACCGACTTTTCAACAACTGTACGTTCCGGCGTCCGCAATGGACGCCGGAACTTAGTGTTATATACGGCTCCTATCGGAGCCGGGGAGCCGAGTCGAATCGGCTTCATTGTCTCCAAAGCCGTCGGGAACGCCGTGACCAGGAACCTCGTTAAGAGGAGACTGAGAGAAGCAGGCGCACTTTCCTTGCACACGCATGGAACGGGCCTGGCGGTCGTGGTCCGGGCACTGCCCGCAGCTGCAAATGCGAGCTGGGAGCAGTTGCTCTCGGACTACAACGCCGCACTGGCAGTGACGACGAAGCGATTGGGTGGCTCAGTTCCGCGCAAGGCTTCGACCGAACACAACGGCACCACAACGGAAGGGACACCGCGTGCATGACATGAGCACCGCCGTCGTTCCTTCCTTAAGCGAGCCCTCCGGGAAGGTTCCCCAGCGGAGCCTTTCGGCAGCGGTCGGTACCTTCCTCTGGGAGCTGCCCCGCAACATCCTCATCATCCTGCTGAAGACATACCGCAAGGTGATCTCGCCCCTGTACGGCCAGGTTTGCCGTTTCTTTCCCTCCTGCTCGGCCTACGCCTTGGAAGCAGTAACGGTGCATGGCGCCGTGAAGGGAAGCTGGCTCGCAGCCAAAAGGCTCGCCAAATGCCACCCCTGGAACGCTGGTGGAGTGGACCATGTCCCCGCCGGCCACCGTCATTGGCCCGAAGGCCGGACGCCCACAATTGTTGTACTGAACAATCCGGACCAGTTCCTGGCTGCTCAGGCTGATGAAGAAGGCCGCTCGGCGGCCTAACGAATAGGGATATCGTATGGACTTCTTTGGAACGATCATGTTTCCGTTCAAGTGGCTGGTGTCAATCATCATGGTTGGCTTCCACGACGGACTGAGCTTCATTGGCCTGCCGGCCGCGAATGGCTGGACGTGGACGCTGTCCATCATCGGCCTGGTGCTGGTGATCCGTGCCGCCCTGATTCCTGTGTTCGTCAAGCAGATCAAGGCGCAGCGCGGCATGCAGCTGCTGCAGCCTGACCTGAAGAAGCTGCAGACCAAGTACAAGGGCAAGACCGATCAGCTCTCCCGCCAAGCCATGGCTCAGGAGCAGATGGCCCTGTACAAGAAGCACGGCACCAACCCGTTCTCCGCATGCTTGCCGATGCTGATCCAGATGCCGTTCTTCTTCGCCCTGTTCCAGGTGCTGTCTGGTATTTCGACTGCAAAGAACGCAGGCGAGGGCATCGGCGCGCTGAGCCACGAACAGGTCGTCGAGTTCGATCAGTCGAGCATCTTTGGTGCGCCGCTGTCGGCATCGTTGCTCCACGGTGGGGTACCGGGTACGGAAGTTGCCGTTTGGACCCTCTCCATCATCATGATCCTTGCAATGACTGCCTCGCAGTTCATTACGCAGAAGCAGATCATGGCCAAGAACATGTCCGAAGAAGCCATGGCCAGCCCGTTCATGCGCCAGCAGAAGATGATGCTGTACATCCTGCCGCTCGTGTTCGGTATTGGTGGCATCAACTTCCCGATCGGTGTCCTTATCTACTGGACCACCACCAACCTCTGGACCATGGGCCAGCAGTTCTTCGTCATTCGCCGCATGCCCACTCCCGGATCCCCCGCAGCGAAGGCTCTCGAAGAGCGCCGAGCAGCCAAGGGCCTGCCCCCGCTCCTGGGTGGCAAGAAGACTGCCGACGCCGCTGCTGAAGCCGAAGCTGCTGCGGCCGCGGCAGCAGAAATCCGGGCACAGCGCGTCCAGCCACAACGTAAGAACAGGAAGAAGAAGTAATGTCTGCCGAGAGCACCGAAGAAGTTACCACCGCCGTAACTGAAGACCAGGACGACTCCCAGGAAGAGACGCAATCCAAGACGGCCAGCCGCTTGGAAGAGGAAGGCGACATCGCCGCCGATTACCTCGAAGAACTTCTTGATATCGCCGACATCGACGGCGACATCGACATTGAGGTCCGCAATGGACGTACCTACATTTCCATCGGTACCGATGAAGAATCGGATGCCCTGGACAGCCTTGTTGGGCGCGACGGTGAAGTCCTTGAAGCCCTCCAGGAACTCGCCCGGCTGTCCGTTCTCTCCGCAACTGAAACCCGCTCACGCCTGGTGCTCGACATCAACGGATACCGCAAGGAGCGCGCCGGCGTCCTGCAGCAGATCGCCGAGGACGCCGTGGCCAAGGTCAAGGCAGACGGCGGAACTGTCGCGTTGGAACCGATGAGTGCTTACGAGCGCAAGATCGTCCACGACGCCGTAGCTGATCTTGGCTTCGTCTCCGAGTCCGAGGGCGAAGGCGCTGGCCGCCACATCGTCGTCTCTGCCGACTAGGCCCATGGTCGAAATCACCGCAGCTGAACTGACAGCGGCAGAGAAGATTTTTGGGGAGCGTTTGGATCTTGCCAAGCGCTACGTTGAACATCTGGCTACTTCTGGCACGGAGCGTGGGCTGATCGGCCCGCGCGAGATCCCCCGCTTGTGGAGCCGGCACGTCCTCAACTGTGCCGTCATCGAGTCCGCCATTGCGCATGACAGCCACGTAGCCGACGTCGGATCCGGCGCGGGACTGCCTGGACTGTGCCTTGCGATCGCCCGGCCGGATCTCGAACTGACCCTTATTGAGCCCCTGGAGCGTCGTGTCATCTGGCTTCAGGAAGTAGTGGATGACCTGGGCTTGGACAACGTCACCATCATGCGGACCCGTGCCGAACTGGCCGTCGGCATGGTGGACGCCGACGTCGTAACCGCCAGGGCTGTGTCAGCCCTGACGAACCTCGCCGGGCTGACTATCCCGCTGCTGAACGGCAATGGTGAGGTGGTTGCCATCAAGGGCCGCAGCGCTGCTGAAGAGATTGAGAAAGCCAGCAAAGTCATCCGTAGGCTCGGCGGCGTGGAAACCTCCGTTGTGGTTTGCGGACAGGAGCTCTTGGAGGAACCCACCACTGTGGTGAGGATTATCGTCAAGAAGCACGGAAAGACGGCGTAGATCCCGCTTGGTTTCCCGCGTGTCGGCGGCTGAGCGGTTAGGCTAGAGAACGGCAGCAAGCGCCGAATGAGAGTGAGAGTGTGACCAGTGGGCAGTAGTGAAACCTCCACGCAGCGGATTCCCCCGTTTATGTCTTTGGGGTCCGCGCGGGCCATGGCTACACCCTCTGCGTCCCTCCAGTCCGCGATCGTGAATACTAATTCAGTTTCAAATGCTGCAGTTTCACGTGAAACCGTCTCAGATGGAGTGCAGAACGTCATGGATTCCATCGATGATTCCAGCCCAATCGCACGGCAGCTCGCCAATGAAACGCGGCGCCGTGAACGGTTGATCGGCCGGGAGCTGCCAAAGCCGGACGGAACACGTATTTTCACGGTTTCCAACCAGAAGGGTGGAGTTGGCAAGACCACCACCACCGTGAACATCGCCGCTGCGTTGGCATCAGCAGGGCTCAACGTGCTGGTGATCGATATTGATCCCCAGGGAAATGCGTCCACAGCGTTGGGAATCGAGCATCATGCCGATGTGGACAGCATCTACGATGTCCTCATCAACGACCTCCCTTTGAAAGACGTCGTGGCTCCCTGCCCCGACATCCCGAATCTGATCTGCGCGCCGGCCACCATTCATCTGGCCGGCGCAGAAATCGAACTCGTGTCGCTGGTGGCGCGTGAGCAGCGGCTTCGCCGCGCCATCGACGTTTATGCCAAGGAGCGCGAGAAGAACGGTGAAGGCCGCCTGGACTTCATCTTCATTGACTGCCCGCCCAGCCTCGGCCTGCTCACGGTCAATGCCTTCTGCGCGGCCAGCGAAGTTCTCATTCCCATCCAGTGCGAGTACTACGCACTTGAAGGACTGAGCCAGCTCCTGAAGAACATTGAGATGATCCAGAAGCACCTCAACGCCGATCTGGTGGTCTCCACGATCCTCTTGACCATGTATGACGGCAGGACAAACCTTGCCGCCCAAGTCGCGTCGGAAGTCCGTCAGCATTTCCCCCAGCAGGTGCTCAGCGCCGTGGTGCCGCGCTCGGTACGTATCTCCGAGGCGCCGAGCTACCAGCAGACGGTCATGACGTACGATCCTTCATCGAGCGGCGCGCTGTCCTATATGGAAGCCGCCGCCGAAATCGCTGAGCGCTAGAATTCTTGAAACACTGCAACAGCCTGGGCCAGTCCGTGCCCGGCTATTCCATCGGAGGGATGAATCAATGAGCGAAAAGCGAAGGGGCCTCGGCAGGGGTCTTGGGGCTCTCATTCCCAGCTCGGCTGCGGCCCAGGGAAACGGTGCCGCTCCCTCCCGTCCCGTGGACTTGTTTTTCCCTGAAGCGCGGAAGACGGCAGAACCCGCGGCCGAGGCCGTTCGTGAGGACGTCGAAGGATCTGAGAGCACCGCCTCAGCCAAGTCATCTGCAGAGGCTCGCACCTCCAAGGCTCCGGCTACTAAAGCTGCTGCCAAAGCACCCGCAAAAGCTGCGGCTGCGAAGACGCCTGCCGCCAAGCCGGGTGCTCCGCGTGCGACACCCGCTGAGGCCTTGGTAGTCGAGCAGCCGGAGCCCGCCGCCGCTGCTGATGTCCAGACGCCATCGGCCGCCGGGAAAGCATCCGCTGCACCTCAAGCAAACGACGTCGAATTGGTGGAAGTACCGGGAGCCCGATTCGCCGAGATTCCCGTCGGAGACATTCATCCGAACCGCAAACAGCCTCGTTCTGTCTTCGATGAAGACGACATGGCCGAGCTGGTGCACTCCGTTCGGGAAATCGGCGTCCTCCAGCCAATTGTTGTACGTACTTCAACCGAAAAAGGTGGAGAACCCTACGAGCTCGTCATGGGCGAGCGTCGGTGGCGGGCAGTGCAAGCCGCGGGACTGGAAACAATCCCTGCGATTGTCCGTGACACCACAGATGATGACCTCCTCCGTGATGCATTGCTGGAGAACCTGCACCGCAGCCAGTTGAACCCCTTGGAAGAGGCTGCGGCTTACCAGCAGCTCCTCGAGGACTTTGGGACCACTCATGAACAGCTTGCGGACCGTATTGGCCGGTCACGGCCCCAGGTATCCAACACGCTCCGCCTGCTCAAGCTTCCGCCGCTGGTACAGCGACGGGTAGCCGCCGGCGTTCTGTCGGCAGGTCACGCGCGGGCGCTCTTGTCTCTTCCCGATGCCGCCGCAATGGAACGCCTCGCTCAGCGGATCGTAGCGGAGGGTATGTCGGTGCGCGCTACGGAAGAGGCCGTGACGCTGTACCAGGACCCCACTACGCCTGCGAAGAACAGCATTCCCAAGCCGAATGCCCGTCATGAGCGACTCGATTACCTGGCCTCATCGCTTTCGGACCGCTTGGATACGAATGTGAAAATCACCCTGGGAGCCCGAAAGGGACGGGTTAGCATCGAATTCGCGAGCGTCGAAGACCTTAACCGTATTATGGATGTTCTGGGGCCCGGCTCCGAGGACTGAATCGGATTGGCTTTGACGAGAAGGACCCATTCTTAGAGTGGGTCCTTTGCTTTTCCTTGGATGTGGAGGAAGCGCCAGACGGTAGTTCCTCCATAAAGGACTTTCAATCTGCAGAAGGCCGGACTGTTTCACGTGAAACGTGGGTGGACGCGGTACCGGCGCAACTTTAGCTCGCCTGTAACCCTTGTGTTGGCCTTTCGGTCGGTAGAAAGCAGTTTCTGACTCCCTGTTTTGCGTGAACCACACGAAGGACTCCGCCCAATTACTCCGTTGGCCGTGGTGCACCCTTGGCGCGAAACGTTGATCCAGTGGCAAAGAGTGCGCAGTCTCCCTTAGGGAAGCTTAAGAGGAGTGAAACGAATTACGCTGGGCCGCGGTTCGCAGCCACTACCCCGTCTTAGCGTATTGCTCTGCCGTAATTCTTCTGAGACGTTGAACCGAAGGAAGCCGGGAAACTGGTGAGCTAAGGGCGTTTCACGTGAAACATGCATTATCTGCAGGGAAGAGAGCCTGCTCGGAAGCAGGGCTATCGACTAAACCGACACGATCGTGAGCGCAGTTGTTGCCATAGCAGGGGTGGAGCGACGCAGCGCTAGGTTATTCACGGATGACTCAGGCCCCCAGCGGTGCTGCTGCTTGCAGTGTAAAAAGGGGTGAAGACCGCTACCGGTTAGTCCATACGTGCCGATGATATCCGCGCTCCCGCACGTCGTAGGACAGTAGCGAAGGACCGCATATGGCTTCCTGTTTCACGTGAAACATGCACATCCCCCTCACTACCTAGGAATAGTAGCCGTAACTGTGTCTATTTGTACCCATAGGGTGGAGCGACCGCCATACCCTGCCCACATACAAGGGGCCCGGAATGTAGCAGTTGGGGAGCCCCGAACGTCCGGAACGATAGCGTATCTATGTCCTGACCGACCGGTGTGACCGGCATGAGCTCAACTCTGTTGTCCGTGGTGGCCTGTCTCTAAGGTGCGAAGCAAGGAAAAGAAGCCTAAAGAGGATTCAAATCAGAAGTCCAGAGGACCAATAGACGTTCCATATATCGCGGCGCCGGGCGCCGACCCATTACATGGAGAAATGCGGCTGAGCCAAGACTCAGGCACCGGATTTGGGGCTGCCATCAGGACATCGTCACCTCCCCGCGCCTGACCCGGACTCCAAGCCTGGCCCGACATAGAGCCTCTCGGTGCGGCACTTCTATTGGGCCGAGAGGGGCGCCCAACAGGGTTTGGTTCGGTGATTCGATTCCTCAGCGATACGTGGATCAGGTGACCAGACCTCCCTAGCAATTCGTCCATTTGGCGTGCGGGTAGTCCCCTGGGCTGGCGAGACGGCGTCTGAGCTAAACTTTGGCCAGGAACGAAACTTGGTGTCGCTAGGCGCAAATGCACCCCGTACTCCCCTTCTCCCGCGGCGCTCATGGGTTGCTGCTCCGCGCTGGGTGACTGTGTCTGCCGTGCTCTCGAGCGTACGAGGTACTTCGGGCGGTAAAAATGACGGTTTCACGACAGGAGGTGGCGGCGCCGTCTCCGGCGCTTTGGCCGAGGTCGCTACGTGGAATGGTCCGCCCCCTCTCCGAGGAGCCGCGACGTATCCTGGAGCAAGACCTCCAAGGGCGCGGTCTTGCTGCCGCGTTTAGGCGCTGTTGGCGCGTGAGCTGGAGGTGAGTAGGAACTCTGCGTCGGCAGCACATTCTGAATCGGACCCGCTTCAAATTCCAACCATACCCGCGCATTTTCACCTCGCTCGTAGCTCGGTCGGTAGCGCCCATAAACGTGCCGCCAGCTAGGGACTCAAACGAACGCAGTGGGCTCGTGACCCATTTTGTGAGCACAAGTGCCGTAGGAACCAACAAGATCGCCATGCGCTCGGAATCCATGTATGCGCGCCGTCCGGTAGATGCCGTTCGAGTGCATCCGCCTGGTCGTGCGATTGGGCCCATTCTCCGTTGAAGTGTCCCACTACTCAGGATGCCCCCCATCGAGCAGTGGCCGGCCTTAAGGGGGCGGGAGCTACTACCAAACGACGGACTAGTTTTCACGGGTGTTTATTGGTCTCTTTATGGGTTCTACTCCGCCCTGAGAGGTGGAGCGGGAACGGTCCATGGGTCCATACGGGTGGATCCGATGCGCCCCTCGGGGGCTGGCGCTCCTCCCCCTCACCGTCGCGTACAGCGTCACCTCCGAGTGGGAGCCATGCAGGCAAGGGTCGATTCATCAGATGTTGTCGTGACTGGAGAGAAAAGTTGAGGGTGGCTTTGCAGAGTGCCTACGATCCACACCTATTGATACTGACAACCGACGGGGCTGAGGATGCCTCACGGAGTAGTGCCGCGTCAGGACCGGACTTACGGAGGGCCCCGTGTGAGGCCATGTTTCACGTGAAACGCTCCTAACGCCCTCCGCGCATATCCGTGTTGCGCGCCGATGCCGACTGTGAATATCGCGGTGGATAACCCTGTGGATAACATTGGGGAAAAGACGGCCACCCACCGTCGCTGCTTCGCAGTACGACGGCGCCTGCAGGGACTGGATACGTCCGTTCAGTGGGTCAATGAGCGCCTCCGACAAAATACGGTGAACCGCGAAGCCCTAGATACTACCAACTGCGAACTATGGATGCGTTTTACACGTCAGCGCATTGTATTTCGGCCTATTTGGTTAGACAGCGCCGCAGTGTCGCATGGGCGAGTGAAGTGTGGATTGCTAGTGGCTGCTCGTATGCCGTCTGGTCATTCGGTTCGACTCGCTCTGTCGCTACTGGCCCATCACAAGGCCGGGGATAAGGCTGTGGATAACTGTGTGCATAAGATCACCCTCCCCTGCGGATAACTCTGTGGGAATTGGTGGCGAGCTAAAGGAGTCTTGCAATTTCGGCGCCTCGGTAGGAACTCGTCGGTATGTCTCACCGACCCCATGAGTTTCGTTGGGCGCATTCTAGGAGTGATGTGGGTCCCCGGCCTCACAAGACCCTTGGGGACAACGGGTCCTATGATCACCTGTTTGAAAGCTAGAGTGTCCGAGAACATCGGGCGCACGTCATATTCATCCGATGTCTCGGTGCGACGGCCTGAGGCCTGACAAGTTCGTATAAACCGCCCCTACGCTATACCGCGAGGTCTACTGGAAGGGGCCTGACTGTTCTCCTTCGGTGGCACGCCTGGTTCGCAGTAGGGCAGGTGGCATATGGCAGGTGGCAGCTCCGAACGTGCGTGGTTGGCGTGAGTGGTTCCCGACCGACCCTGGGTGAAGTGGCGTAGCTCTTGAGGCGGCCTATTCGACTCGGTCGGGTGTGATGTCATGGCGCACCGCTGCAGTTCACGGTGCTTCTTGTGATTGATCGGTGTCCGGGCGTCATCCTTCACGTCAGTAAGCAGCTCTGCCTCCGCGGCCCAGGTGGGTCTCGTTTCACGTGAAACATGACAGTGTGAGGTCGAACCCCGCGCCTAGGCATGCAGAGTGTAGAGGGTGCTGAACCCGGTGCTCGCCAGGCCGTGCACGTCCAGGACGAACTCCCCGTTGGTGCTGCAAGGCGGGGTACCCCTACTGCTCCTAGTCAGCTAGGGCCAGCGGGTCGCCTTCCAGAACAGCAGGCGTTGGATCCGGGGCTGATTCCCAAGAAGTTCGAGCTGGCAGAAGCACCAACTAGAACTCTAGGCGTGCAGGAGGGCACGCGTGGCGTTGGCCTACTCGCGGCACTCCATATGTTTGACGTAGGGGCTCGTTCCTTTGCTCCCTACCTATTGAGCCGCGCGCTACGGCTGTGGGGGCCTGCAGCGCACTTTGAAAGCTCCGGACCAGCCCTAGCAAGCTATAGCGCAGGACAGTCGAAACACTACACCACGCGAGCCAAATGTCGGCAGCGCTCCTCTCAACCTCAACTACCTCTCCCGAGAAGCATGGTTTCACGTGAAACAGGGCGTACGGAAGGGCATGACAGCCACGCGCAGAGAAGCTACCTGGGAGCGCGGCCATTGGGCATTCATGATGCGACCGCTGCCTCGTCGGTTTATGGATCTCCCGAGGCTCTGCAGCCCAGTTGACTAATCAGATCCATTAGCGAAAGCTGTCAGGCCCCTCTGGCGTTGAAGCTCTAGGGCCGCTCATGGGATCGCTCTGCGCGCCCCCACCAGACGCTTTAGTGTCGTTCATTTCCAGGCTTCACGGCTTTGGGGTGCTAGTTGCCCAATATGGTCCCCAGCACTCGACTGGTGATGTTGAGAACTTCACCTTGGAGTTAACGATCCCGAGGAACGCCGAATGGAGTTGCGCGCTGAATTTGCACTGAAGGGAAGTCACTTCCGTGCTCCTGAGGCAATCACGGTCCTCTTTTAGAGCCCGCTAGCTCCATCCGACACGGCTGTAGGGGCCTCTGCTTAGACCCCTGAGTGTCGACTGAGCGCTCTGAGTGGCTTGGGGCAGCGTGGTCGCTCCAAGGCGCAAACGTGGCGGATGAAGTTCTGGAACGCAGGGTCTGTATGAGCGGACGCCGGCGTGTCGTGCGGAAGCGGTCCTTTTGTCAGCAATTTCTGATTGAAGCTCGATTTCGGACTGGCAGCAAAAGGAAATCTGTGTGCTGCTCAAGGAAGCCAGAAGAGGTGTTTCACGTGAAACATGACTTGCCACCGACGCTGATATTCACGTTCTCGCCAGTTTCACGTGAAACAAGTAGGTGCACAGAAGCTGAGAAGGAGCAGTCCTCCGTGTATGGAGGTGCCAGACAGTGATCCACACCAATCGTCTAGCCACAGGCACGGCCAGTGTTTTCGGCGCAAGAGATCACGGGCTAGTCGCAGCCCAGGCCGTACATTGGGCGGAATGCTTGCCGATTGCCCGGCCACACGCACTATTTGTGGCATGGAGGCACTTGAGGTGTAGCAGAAGTCCCCGATCAAGAGGCAGTCGATGCACGGTAAACACAGCCGCCGCGCCGCTTCCGGCAAGAGCGAAAGTGACATAGCGGCAGTACCAGGGGCGACCCGGACCCGACCCCGGAAACCGTAAATCCTACGACCTAACAACATCTCGGTGCGATGCGAAGTCTCGTGCATGTTCATCGGGGTGCACTGAAGCGCGATGCACGACAATAACCGGAAGTCGAGCGCGGTGCGAGGGGTGGGACGGACGAGAGACACATGAGTTCCCCTACTCCGGGTAAGGGGAACCCCGTTGTCCTAAAACTGAGTCCCTGAGGCTTCCAGAAGAACCAATAAGAAGAATGAGAACTGCAACGGTTTACTTCATAGCTTCAAACGAAAAAGCCGGCAGTCCCGCCCCTTCAGGAGCAGAACCGCCGGCTTCAGATCGTCCGGTTTTTGAGAAACCTAGGACAGAACGTCCGCGAACTCTTTTTCGAAGAACTGCTTCGGCTTGGCGCCGATGACCGTGCTCTTCACTTCTCCCCCGCTGAACAAGTACACAGCAGGGATCGACGTGATGCCGTACTCGGCAGCGATGGCCGGGTTGTCGTCGACGTTCAGCTTTACGACGTCGACCTTCTCGCTGTATTCAACGGAGATCTCGTCGAGGATGGGTCCGAGCTTGCGGCAAGGCCCGCACCACTCTGCCCAGAAATCCACGATGACTGGCTTCTCGGAAGCCAGGACATCCGTGCTGAAGCTTGCGTCAGTTACGTCTTTTGCGTTGCTCATAACTTTTCCCTTCGTATGGTTGCTTGGATGCAGCTTAGGCGTGCAGGTCTGCGAGGTAGTGCTCGACGTCGAGGGCGGCGACACACCCGGAACCCGAGGCCGTGATGGCCTGGCGGTACGTGGGGTCGATGACGTCGCCCGCAGCGAACACACCCTTGATGTTGGTACGTGAGCTGCGACCCTCGACGGCGATGGTGCCTTCGGGGGTGAGTTCGACTTTGCCCTTCACCAGGTCAGTGCGCGGATCGTTGCCGATGGCCACGAACACGCCAGTGACGGCGAGCTCGGACTCGGTTCCATCCACCAGGTTCTTCAGCTTCAGGCCGGTGACCTTGTCCTCACCGAGAACGTCTTCAACAGCCGTGTTCCAGACGAAGTTGATCTTCTCGTGGGCCTGGGCGCGGTCACCCATGATCTTGGACGCCTTCAGTGTGTCGCGGCGGTGTACAACGGTGACGGACTTGGCGAACTTGGTGAGGAACAGTGCTTCCTCCATGGCGGAGTCACCGCCACCGATGACAGCGATGTCCTGATCCTTGAAGAAGAAACCGTCGCAGGTTGCACACCAGCTAACACCGTGGCCGGAAAGTCGTTTCTCGTTGGCCAGGCCCAGCTCACGGTACGCCGAGCCAGTGGACAGGATGATGGCCTTCGCCTGGAAGGTCTCCCCCGTGCCGATGGTCACGGTCTTGATGTCGCCGTCGAGATCCAGCTCTGTGACATCCTCGAACTGGATTTCAGTGCCGAAACGGGCAGCCTGCTTCTCGAAGTTCTCCATGAGGTCCGGACCCATGATGCCGTCCGGGAATCCCGGGTAGTTCTCAACGTCGGTGGTGTTCATCAGTTCGCCGCCGGCAGTGACGGAACCAGCAATGAGCAGAGGCTTCATGTTGGCGCGGGCGGTGTAAACGGCGGCTGTGTAGCCGGCAGGGCCTGAACCTACGATGATGACGTCACGCACCTGCGATGCGCTGTTTTCTGCAATGCTCACGTGGCGTGAACCTCTTCCTTAGTCGATGCTGCGGCTTTCGGGGCAGCCACCTGACTCAACCCCTGATGCGTTCCAAATATTCCGTTGGAGTTGGGGACCCTAAAAGCCACCAACATTCAGGGTACCGTCTGAACACATGCCATATCTAAGCGGTGACGCCAATGTAGATAGCAGCAGGGGCCGTTCTGACGAATCAAAACGGCCCCTTCTGCTACTCAGTTGGGTGGGCTACTGAACGTCGACTTCAGCCAGGCGGAGGCCGAAGCCGTACTGCGTCTTGGGTGCGGCAAGCTTCGGCAGCGCCTTGATGACAACAATGACGTACTGGGCCTTCGTCGGAGTTGCCAGCGGTATGGTCAGTTCCGGGGACGTGAAACTGTTGGTGCCCACAAGCTTGGCACCGTCCATGGCAGGGCGATCGTTGGTGAAGACGCTGATGCTTCCGCCCGAGCCGCCGAGCTGGTTAAGGACCACAGACTTAACGTCCGCCGGTTCCTTCAGCTTGATCATGAGCGGCACTTCCTCGGCCAGCCCGCCCCAATTCGCCGAGGCAAACTCCATGTCCGACCAGTAACTTGCAGCGTTGCCATCGAAGGCTTTGCCGAGGTCCTTATCGAACGTGGCCGCGAACGGGAAGTTGCCGAGGCGGGTGATCTCCTCGATGGCCGGCGGAACGGCAGGCGCCTGAGTTTCAGAGGGCGGCGGTTCTTCGCTGGGAGTCTCGGAAGTCTCCGGGGCAGCTGTGCTCTGGGTTGCGGCGGGCTTGTTGCTGGGCAGGAGGCTTCCCAAGTTGGTGACGGCGAGGATGAGCCCCACGATCAGCACAGCTGCCAGGAGTCCACCTACGAGCCAACGCAGGGACCGCGGCTCCTTCTCGGGAGCGTCCTCCTCGTAGACCTCTTCGTCGTCTGCATAGTCTTCCGTTGCAGCAGACGTGGCCGGGAAGCTGCTTGCTGCCCGGTCGTAACCGGAATCGCCGCCACGGTTGAAAGCCGCCGTGCCCGCAGCAGATGCGCCGCCCGCCGCTGCGCCAGCTTCCGTGAAGCCATAATCCTCTTCGGACCAGAGGGAAACCTTGGGCTCAGGCGACTGCTCACGGCTCGGAACCGACTGGGAAGGAACGGCCTCGGAGGGAACCGCTCGGGAAGGAACCGGCTGCGAAGATACGGCCTGGGTCGGCGGCTCGGCAGCCGAAGCACCCGCGCCCGAGGCGCCCGCACCCGCAGCGCCAGCGCCGGCGTCGTGATTCCTCGAACCGGCGTTCTTCAATGCGGAAGCGGCAGCAGCACCCGCTGCACCTGCCCCGGCGGCGGCAGCAGCCAGCTTGCCTGCGATGCCGCTCTTTGCGGACGAGGGGTTGGACGCCGGCATCGGCGGCACGTGCGGTGCGCTGCGGGTGGGTGCCGCAGACTCGGGCTGGTCATCCTGCTCAGGGGTGATGGCGTAGCCGTTTTCGTCGTACTGGATGTACTCGGCCTCGTGCTCGTCGTCCTCGTAAAGGCCGTCGTAGGTTTCGGGCTCGTAGGTGCGTGCCTGGCCGAAGATCTCGCTGCCCAGCGTTTCCGTGAAGAACGGCTCGATGTACGGCGGGTTGGTGGCCACCACCAGGTCCAGAAGGTCCGGAGCTGTGCTGTGGTTGGTGATCAGGTACGTGGTGTTGTCGCTGATGCCCAGATCCAGGATCTGGACGTGCCCGGGGCGTTCCCCCGTGGCTACTTCGCGGGCACTCTGGGCCACCTGCTCTGCGTTTCCAGGGCCTGCAACAAGGATGCTCACGGGACGGTTGAGGACCTGGTCCACGCCGTCGAGCACCTGATCTTGGTCATGCGAGGTCAACACATTGGCCGTGACCTTGTAGCGGCCGCCAAGTACTGATCCGACGTCGATCGGGTGGGACACGTGTTCCTCCTAGGCTGTCCGGGAGCTGCGGGTCCTGCACGTGGCTCGTCCGGCGAGCCGGTTGAACCGCTATTGCAACTACCTATATTCGTTTCTAGCCTAGCGGATTGCCGCCCGCCGCCCATGTTGGCAGCACCGGCCTAGTTCCTGCGGTTTCGCCCGACGGGGAAGTATGGATTCCGGCCGGCGTCGCCTTGGTAGGTCCGCCTGCCCGGAAGCGGCACCGCTGGACGGAACCTGCCACCCCTCGCTGTGCTGGGTTCGTCTTCCTCCGGCAGATAGCTCTTGGGGGCATCGGGTTCATCGGTTGCAGGTTCGGGGGCACGCTGCGGTGCAACTGCCGGACCGGCGCGGAAAGACGCGGCGTCGAACTCGCCCGAGATGCGTGGAATCAGACCGGTATCGTCCGAGACCGTGGCGCGCGCCGCCGTCGCGGGTTCAGCTGCAGCGCCAACAGGCGCGGGTGCGCCGCGACCCAATCGGCCCATCAGCGGACGCAGGAGGTCGCGAAGTTCGGTGACGTGGAAGACGCGCAGGAGGACAAGGTAGGCGAGCAGCATGACAGGCCCGACGACGACGACCGTCACCAGGGCGGCCGGGCGGCTGCTCCACGCGAAGCCATCGGCCCGGTAGGAACCAAGAAGCCACAGCGCCGCAGCGCCGGCCAGCGCCGATCCCAGCCCCGCGTATCCCATACGGATGTACGAGTTTGCGATGCGCGGACCGTCGAGGTGACCCAGCAAGCGGCGCAGGAACACCACGCTGATCACCACGGACAGAATATTGCCCAGCGTGTAAAGAATGGCGATCGCGTAGATGATCTGGCCCACGGGGAGGAACTGGATGAAGAAGGCGCCCACAACGTAAATCACGGCCAGCCACAACTGGACATACAGGGGCGTGCGCGCGTCTTCGTTGGCGTAGAACACACGGGACATCATGAAGTTTGCGCTCAGGAACGGCGTGCTGAGGGCCAGGATGGTGAGTGTCTGGGCCAGCATGACGCCGTCCTGCGGCTCACCACCGGAGAAGAACATGCCCAAAGGTCCAGCCAGGGCAAACAAGGCCAGGGCGCCGAAGACAGTGGCCACGGCCATGGTGCGGAGGCCGTGGGACAGGGCATCGCGCAGTTCGGCCTTGTTGCCATCCTGAGATGCCCGCGTCATGCGGTTGAAGAGCACGGTGGCCAGGGACAGGGCAATGATCGAGTGCGGCAACAGATACAGCTGGCTTGCCACTTCCAGGACTGCGTTACCGGGCAGGACAGCGGCAGCCGCAGTGTCCCCGGCGTTGTTCAGGCGGAGACGCTCGGCGCCGGGAATGGTGGCGATCCTCATGACGTACAGGAACGCCAATTGCCCGACGGCGGCAGTGGCCAGCGTCCAGATGCTCAACTTGGCTGCCTGGCCCAGTCCAACGCCGCGCCAGCCGAAGCGGGGACGAAGACCCAGGCGCAACCGGAAGACCGGGATGAGCAGGATGGCTGTTTGCGCCACGACGCCGAACGTCGAGAACCCGGCAAGCAGGAACGTTTGGGTGGGACCCCAGTTGTCCAGCGTGTGGGGGTTGGAGATGTTGGCGCCGAGGATCCAGATGAACAACCCGAGGCCGGCGATGGCCACGATGTTGTTAAGGATGGGCGCCCACATGGCCGGGCCGAACGCGCCGTGGGCATTCAGGACCTGGGTCAGCAGGGCATAGAGCCCGTAGAAGAAGATTTGCGGGAGGCACCACAGGGCGAAGGTGACCGCCAAGGCCTTTTGCTGTTCCGAGTATCCCTGGGTGGTGAGGTCGATGACGAGCGGCGCCGCGAGGGTCACCAAGGCAGTGAGTGCCAGGAGAACCAGGACGGCCAGTGTCAGCAGGCGGCTGAGGTAGTCCGCGCCGCGGTCAGGAGCCTTGCTGGCTTTGATGATCTGCGGAACCAGGACGGCGTTGAAGACGCCACCGGCCACCAGCAGGAAGATCAGGTTCGGCAGGTTGTTCGCGTTAATGAACGTGTCATTGACCGTGGAGCCAAGGCCCAGGGCGGCACCGAGCATCCAGGTTTTGGCGAAGCCAAGGAACCGGGAAACGAGCGTTCCCGCAGCCATGATGGCGCTGGAACGTGCTTCTCCGGATTGAACGGACTGGGTTGTTTTGGCTTCAGACATCGCCTTTATCGTCCCATGTACCCGGGTCAGAGGTGTTCGGGGAGCACTTCCCGTGCCAAATCAGCGATGCGGCGTTCATTCGGGAAGGACAATTTGCGGGCCAGTTCGTGGATGGGAACCCAGGCGGCATCCACGGCTTCCTGGTCCGGATCATTCTCGATGGTCAGCTCGCCACCTGTTGCGCGGAGCAGGAAGTGGTGCACGGTTTTGTGGACGCGGTGGCCGCTGACGGTGAACCAGTAGTCGATGCTGCCGAGGGGCGCCAGGATGCTGCCTTCGATGCCGGTTTCCTCGGCGATCTCGCGTACCGCAGCTTCCTCGTTGTTCTCGCGGCCTTCCGGGTGGCCCTTCGGCAGGCACCACTCGAGCCGGCCACCCCTGTTAAGGCGGGCGATGATCGCAACCCGGAGTTCGCCGTCGGACGTGTCAACAACAACGCCACCCGCGGACACTTCCTCAACGGTGGGAAGCGAGGCCTGCACCGGGTGCTGCGGGGCAGGCGCGACGTGCGCGCCGATTGCCGACGGCAACGGTGCGTTTGTCCTCCTGCCGGGAGCGCTCGGAATCGGGTTGGCCATGTGGTCCACTCTAACGACTCTTGCCCCGGAGTGATGACCGGGACATGGCCACAAGATGGACTGCGGGAGACGGCTGGCGGACGCATGCCTGATTTCGCATGGAACAGTGGCCCAATGCAGCACAAAGATCTGCCAAGCTTAAGGAACTATGGCGCACGTATTGGACAGCTCTTCTGTTAACTTCACCATCGATCCGGTGGTGCTCGACCTCGGGCAGCGCTTTGTCGATGCCGGATTCGAGCTGTCCCTGGTAGGCGGGCCCGTTCGTGACCTCTTTCTGGGCAGGACGTCCCCGGACCTTGATTTCACCACAGACGCCACGCCGGACCAGACCATCGCCGTCATTAAGAAGTGGGCGGACAACTTCTGGGAAATCGGCCGCGCCTTTGGCACCATCGGAATGCGCAAGAGCGGCTTCCAGATCGAAATCACCACGTACCGAGCCGAGGCGTACGACCCCGATTCCCGCAAGCCGGTAGTCGCGTTCGGCAATTCCTTGACCGATGACCTCCTGCGCCGCGACTTCACCATCAACGCCATGGCCTTGCGCCTGCCGAGCCTGGAGCTGGTGGATCCCTTCGGTGGTGTCCGCGACCTCCATGCCTCTGAACTTGCTACCCCCGGCGCGCCGGAAGCATCCTTTTCCGATGATCCCCTGCGCATGATGCGGGCAGCCCGGTTCGCGTCCCAGCTCGGCGTGTCAGTCCACGACGACGTCCGGCTCGCCATGTCGCAAATGGCGGACCGCATCAAGATCATCTCCGCGGAACGTGTGCGGGAAGAGCTGGTCAAGCTTATTAACGGAGCGCACCCGCGCGTGGGAATCGACCTGCTGGTGGACACCGGGCTGGCCGAGTTCGTGCTCCCGGAGGTCTCCGCCCTGCGCTTGGAATCCGACGAACACCACCGGCACAAGGATGTGTACCAGCACTCGCTGCAGGTCCTGGAGCAGGCTGCCGCGCTGGAAACGGGTCCTGACGGTCCGGTTCCCGGCCCCGACTTCGTGCTGAGGTTCGCTGCGTTGATGCACGACGTCGGCAAGCCGGCTACGCGCCGTTTCGAACCGGGCGGCGCGGTGAGCTTCCGCCACCATGACGTGGTGGGGGCGAAATTGACCGCGAAGCGGATGAAGGCGCTGCGGTTCGACAACGACTCGATCAAAGCCGTCTCCCGCCTGGTTGAGCTCCACATGAGGTTCTACGGTTATGGAGACGCAGGCTGGAGCGACTCCGCTGTTCGCCGGTACGTGACCGATGCCGGTCCCCTGCTGGAGCGCCTGCATCGCCTTACCCGTTCGGACGTCACCACGCGTAACCAGCGCAAGGCCGACCGTTTGTCCTTCGCCTACGATGACCTTGAGCACCGCATCGCGGCGCTTTTGGAACAGGAATCGCTGGCAGCCGTCCGGCCCGACCTGGACGGAGCGCAGATCATGGCACTCCTGGGACTGAAGCCCGGGCCCGTCGTCGGACGCGCCTACAAGTTCCTCCTGGAAGAGCGCATGGAACATGGTCCGCTGTCCCCGGAGGAAGCCCGGCAGAAGCTGTTGGCCTGGTGGGAAGCGCAACCCGAGTCCGCCGTCGTCGAGCCTTTGACCGAAACTGAGGAGCCCTCATGAACGCAGTGACTTCCCCGCGTCCGCAACTTTGGATCCTTCGCCACGGCGAGACGGAATGGTCCAAAAGCGGCCAGTACACAGGACTTACGGATCTCCCCCTTACCGTAGAGGGCGAGCAGCAGGCCGTTGAGGCACGCAAAGTCCTGGAAGGAATCGACTTCGACCTCGTCCTGACCTCGCCGTTGCGCCGTGCCCGCCGGACCGCCGAACTCGCCGGCTACCCGGACGCGGTGCACGAGCCGTTGGCCGTGGAATGGAACTACGGCGACTATGAAGGCATCAGCTCGGACCTCATCCGCAAGGACAACCCGGACTACCTCATCTGGACCGATGGCGTCCCGAACGGGGAAACGTTGGACGAAGTAGCTGCACGCGCGGACAAGATCATTAGCCGGGTCCTGGAATCAGGGATGGACAACGTACTTGTTGTTGCGCACGGACACTTCTCGCGGATTCTCACGGCGCGTTGGCTGGAAATGGATGCGCGTGAAGGGCGCCATTTCATCCTCGGAACGGCGAAGGTTTGCACGCTCGGTTGGGATAAGCGGACGCCCGCAATTGTCCGCTGGGGCCTCTAAAACACTAATTCTGAAAAACTTTTTGCGAATTAGCCAATTTTGCTGGTCAAACTCCCTCGGCATGGGGTAGCTTATATCTTGTTCCCAGAGCGACCCGCCGGGAACCAGGCGCGCATTCACCGGTCAGTCATCCGGGAAGATGCCACAGCAGGCTGTAACGGCCGGAAAAGGAGGTTGGGAAAATGATTACTTTGACTAGCGGACGGAAGTTGACCGTCACTGCTACCCCGGCCTCTGCTGATGATCGACGCCATTTTTAACTCTCTGACCCACTCCTGATTCACCGGGCCGGCATACTGCCGGCGGTGTTCTTGACGGCCTTCCTTCTTGGGATGGTTGAGTAGTCAGTTGCAGGCGCGGACCTACGCAGCATGCCGCGGGTGCGCAGTTTCCCCATAGTTCGGAACCAGCTTCTTGTTGGGTCGACTGCCGGAAGCACGCGCAATTGTGCACGAGAATTCGGGTTTCCCGATTCGGTCCGCTTTATTACCTTTTCTTTCCCGGTTATTTGTGACCCTTTTTGGCCTTTATTTCCCATTGGAATCCTGGGTCCTATTTGGTGTATCCGAATTCCGGCTGTGAACCCTCGAAAGGAGGTGAACCATGCGAAAACGCCCCGAAGAGATGCGCTTCTACAAGAGCAGCAATGCTCCCAAGGACCGCACACTGTTTAACGGCCAGCTGCTCGACCAGCGCCGTGAAGACGTTTACGTTGTCCTGCACCAGATGGGACTCATCCGTTGATTCCCCTGAGCCGGCCACGAAGGAGTTCAGATGCCACACATTCATGCTGAACCTCAAGGAGCCCACGCGGCTACGCGTGGGCTCCCCCCTTTTAACGGGGTCGGGTTCGCGTTAACTGGGTGGCGTTCTGGCATGACTGTAAGCTCGATTCATGCAGGAGACGAAGCCGCACCGGCAACGAAAACGTGCCCGCTTTGTTGTTCCGAGCCGCACTGACTCCCTGCTCCGAAACTTCACGGAGCTTGTGGGTGGTCCCTTAGGCAAGCATTCCTCTCCCGGAGAGGTCCCGTCACACCCGTTCACGGTTGAGCGGGTTCTCATCATCCTCACCGTCATTGCGGCTCTTCTGGCAGTGCTGGTGAAGGACTACTGCCGGGTCAACGGTTGGGACACTCCGGGCCAGTTCTACGCCACCTGCTATTCGGACTTCCCCGAGCTCTTCAAGAACCGGGGCCTCGGCGATGGTGTGTTCCCGTTCTTTACCCAAGGCAGCCTGTTCGAGTATCCGGTCCTCATGGGGATCATCGCCGGCATCACGGCACTGTTGGTTCCCGGCCGAGGTGTGGGCGCTGAACGGATTTTGGGCTACTTCGACGTCAACGCCACGCTGATAGTGGCCGTCTGGATTGTCACGGTTTTGTTGACGGCCCGGATCAACAAGCGGCGTCCGTGGGATGCAGCCATGGTTGCCGTAGCACCCGGGATCATCCTGGCAGGCTTCATCAACTGGGACATGTGGGCTGTGGGCTTGCTGGCCCTGGGCATGTACTTCTTCTCGCGCGACAAGTTGATCCTTGCCGGCGTGTGCATCGGCCTTGGCACCGCTACCAAGCTCTATCCCATCCTGATCCTTGGAGCGATCCTGGTGCTCGCCCTCCGGAGCGGCAAGCTGCGGGCTTTCCTGGTGACGGCGGGAGCAGCTTTGGCTTCCTGGCTGGCAGTAAACCTGCCCCTTGCTGCGATGAACCCCTCCGGATGGCGCTACTTCTTCGAGTTCACGCAGTCACGCCCCGCCGGCTACAGCTCGCCCTGGTTCGCATACAACCTGGTGGCAGATCGCCTCCAATGGATGCAGATGAACGCGGTGACCATCAACACGCTGGCGCTGTACCTCTTCATTGCTGCATGTGCGCTGATCGGCGTCCTTGCATTGTGTGCCCCGCATCGCCCGCGCATCGCCCAGCTGGCCTTCCTGATTGTGGCTGCCTTCATCCTCACCAACAAGGTCTACTCCCCGCAGTTCGTCATCTGGCTGATTCCGCTCCTGGCCCTGGCAAGGCCACGCTGGCGCGACTTCCTCATCTGGCAAGCCGCGGAGGGGCTGCATTGGGCCGCGATCTGGATGTATCTGGGGCAGGCCACAAGTGGCGGATCTGTCCAGCACAACCTGGATATGTCCTACTACGTCCTGGCCGTGGGCCTTCACATGGTGGTGACTGCGTACCTGATGGCACGGGTTGTCCTGGACATCTGGGATCCTGCCGGAGACCCTTTGAGGATGCACCGGGAAGACGATCCCCACGGTGGCCCGTTCGATGGCGCGCGGGACTGGCTCCGCATTGATGTCTTCCGTCCGTCGCGGTCGGTGCTCCCCTGGCGCCCCGAGCGCGCCGCCGTCGCAGAGGGAACCACAGCACCCCAGCAATCGGAGGTTAACAGCAATGGTTGATGTCGCCGTCGTCGGGGCTGGTCCGAACGGCCTGGCCGCCGCCGTCGTCATGGCGCGTGCCGGCCTGGACGTGACGGTGTACGAGGCCGCAGCAGATATCGGAGGGGGTTCGAGGACCACTGAGCTGATTGAGCCCGGGCACCTCTACGACGTATGCTCCGCGGTTCACCCGATGGCTTTGGCATCGCCGTTCTTCCGGGCGTTCGAGCTCTCGCGCCGCATAGAACTCCGTATACCGGAGGTCCAGCACGGGACTCCTTTGGACATCGGCGGTGCGGCGCTGGCCTACCAATCACTGGAGCGCACCGTAGCGGAGCTGGGCGTGGATGGACCTGCGTACGGCCGGCTCCTGGCTCCCCTGCTGGCACGGGTGGATGGGGTTGTGGATTTCACCGGCAATCAACTCCTGCGCCTCCCCAAGGACCCGTTGGCGGCTGTGATGTTTGGATTGGCCACCCTCGATCAGGGGACACCGTTGTGGGGCCGCCGGTTCCGCGAGGAAGCAGCTCCGGCGCTCCTGACCGGTGTCATGTCCCATGCCCTCGGCTCCCAACCATCCCTGAGTTCCACTGGAGCCGGACTGCTGCTCAGCGTCCTGGCCCACGCCGGCGGCTGGGCAGTGCCTGTTGGTGGTTCAATGTCCATCGCCAGGGCCATGGCAGAGGACCTGACATCCCACGGCGGCACCATTCGCGTGGGCGAAAGGGTGGATTCCCTGGATCAGGTCCGGCCTGCGAAGGCCATACTTTTGGACGTCGCCCCACCAACGTTGGCGCGCCTGGGCGGCTCTGAAGTCCCGGACCGTTACCGGCGCGCCCTGGAAACATTCCGTTTTGGGAATGGGGCGTGCAAGGTCGATTTCATTTTGTCAGGCCCGGTTCCGTGGGGCGCCCCTGGTTTGGCCAAGGCAGGCACCGTGCACGTGGGTGGTTCGCGAAAGTCCATGGCCGAGTCCGAAAACCTCGTGGACATGGGCAAGCATCCCACAGAGCCTTACGTACTGGTCTCGCAGCCTTCACTGTTGGACTCCAGCCGGGCTCCGGAGGGCCGTCATATCCTCTGGACGTATTGCCATGTGCCCAGGAATTCCACGGTGGACATGGCCGAGGCCGTGACGGCCCGCATTGAGCGTTATGCTCCGGGCTTCCGTGACGTCGTGGTGGCTTCGAAAACCACGACGGCGGCCGAACTCTCCGCGTACAACGAAAATTACGTTGGTGGAGACTTCAGTGCGGGGTTGTTGGACCTTCGGGGGCTGGTGCAGCGGCCCGTGGTCTCCCCTGTCCCCTGGAGGACTCCGATGCGGGGCGTATATCTGTGTTCATCGTCAACGCCGCCCGGCCCCGGGGTTACAGGAATGCCCGGGTACCACGCAGCCAAACATGCCCTCAAAGACATATTCAATGCGCATGTACCCGGGCTCGCCCTGGGGCTCTAGTTGCTTGTCTTTCGTCAGTTGGCTGCCGTGAAGCGGGCGCGGCGGTGGGCCGGGCTCTCGATCTCATCGAGCATTGCCACTGCGTAGTCCTGGGTGGAGATGCTGTTGCCGGCAGGTGAATCCTTGGCCACTGTGTATTCGCCCGTGCGCTCACCGGGCTGGATGACAGGTGCTGGTGCCAGGACGGTCCAGTCCAGGGATTCGGGACTCTGCTTCACGGTCTCCAGCGCCTTGGCTGCAGTGGTGGCCTCTGCCTTGTAGGCCTCCGGGAAGTCCGGGGAGTCCAGCAGGCGTACGCCATCGATTTCCAGTGTGCCGGCGCCGCCCACGATCATCAGGCGGGTACCTTCGGCGTTGCTGAAGGCAGTGGCCATCGCGTCGAGCCATTCTGCATGGTCGCCGCCGGTGCGGCTGGGACCCGTCGCCAGCACCACGACGTCGTGATCCTTTGCTACAGCCGCGAACGTCTGGCCGTCGGCCTGGTCCGCAGCCTTGGCTTCGGCCCCGGGGACCTCTGCGCCCTTGCGGGAGATGGCGGTGACCTGGTGGCCACGGGTGATGGATTCGTTGACGATCTGGCTGCCGACCATGCCTGTTGCGCCGTAGACTGCGATTTTCATTGCTCTCCTTGGGGTTGGTATCCTTGCAATAAGACAACGGTATCCACCGGATACTGATAGCTTCAAAGGAACTCAGTTACCTCATGGATACTAAAGACCTCCCCGCGAACATCCTCGACCCCAACTGTCCCTCGCGCGTGATCTTCCAGCGCATCGGCGACAAGTGGGCGTCGCTGGTGATCCAGGTACTCGGCGACGGGCCGGTGCGTTTCTCGGAGCTGCGCAAGATGGTGAATGTCGTGACACCCAAGGTGCTGACGCAAACACTGCGTACCTTGGAGCGCGACGGCCTTATCACCCGGACCGTCTACGCCCAGGTGCCACCGCGCGTCGATTACCAGCTCACGCCCATGGGAGAGTCCCTGCTGCAGCCCTTGTCCCTGCTGCGTCAGTGGGCCGAGAGCCACGTGCCCACCATAATGGAAGCGCGCGACGCGTACGACGACGCGCAGGACCAGGCCCTCCTCGGCACCCCCTAGCTGGGCTGGGCGGACGGCACTGCCGCGCGGCTGATTCGTCCGTCGCGCATGGTGGCGACTGCGTCGGTCAGCGGCAGGAACTCCGTATCGTGCGTGACCATGACCGTCGCCGTCTGGAATTCATCGGTGACCTGGCGGAGGAGCCGGACAATGGATTCGCTCCGTTCGTGGTCAAGGGCGGCCGTGGGCTCATCGACCAGCAAGACGGTGGGGCTGCCCATCAGGGCCCGGGCAATGTTCACGCGTTGACGTTGGCCGCCGGACAATTGGTGCGGCCTCTTGTGCATGGCCGCGGACAGGCCCACCACATCAAGCAACTGCTCGGCCACGCGGTGGGATTCCTTTACACGGTGGCCGCGCAGGTGCTCACTGATCAGCAACTGCTCGACGGCGGTAAGTGCCGGCAGCAGGTTGGGTTGCTGGAAGATGATGCCCACTTTGTCCCGGCGCAGGGCAGTCCGATCGGCCTCCTTGAGCGCGGAGACATCCTGCCCGTCGATCACGACCAGACCGCCTGTGGGTGGGATCAGGGTTGCGGCGACCGCCAGGAGCGAGGACTTGCCGGAGCCGGATGGACCTACGAGGGAGAGGAACCCACCTCTTTGGACTGACAGATCCACGGAGTCCAGCGCCTTGAGTGTTGACCCGCCGTCGGGGTATTCGAGTGAAACGTTGACGAGATTCAGTGCGGTATTCATGAGTATGCCTTTCGAGGAATGTTTAGTTGCCACCGAGGGCAAGCAGCGGATCCACGGTGGTAACTTTGCGGACTGCCAGGACGGCCCCACCCAGGCCGAGGAGGATGATCCCCAGGACCGGTAGCAATGTGGTGAACGGAGTAACCAGGAACGGTGCGGCTTGAGCGGCCAGGAATCCCCCGGCAAGCCCCAGGGAACCGCCTACTGCGGTGCCTGCGAGCAATACCAATGTCGCCTGGGCCAAGGCATCCCGAAGGACATAGCCGGAAGAGGCACCCAGGGCTTTGAGCACGGCGATGTCACGGGTGCGCTGCACAGTCCACACCGTCAGGAAAGCGACGATCACCAAGGCGGAAATGCCATAAAGGAAGGCCTGCATGAGGAGCAGCGATCCGTTCTCGCTCTTGTACGAGGCCAGCGCCTGGAAGGATCCGCCGGGATCAGTGCTTACTGTGCCTGCCGCGGCGTTGGCGGCGTCGACGTCAACGGAAGCGCCGCCGTCGTAATTGACTGCGAGAACGGTGGCCTTGCCCGGCGCCGCACGGGCAATGGACCGCCAAGTATCGAGCGTTGTCCACACGACGCCGGTGTGGGAGTACCACTGGTCCTCCACAATGTCCGTGACGGTTAGTTCCCTGCCTCCCACACTGACCCGGCTGCCTTTGGCCAGGCTGAGCTCTTCAGCCACGGTGCCACCCACCACGACGGTCCCGTCCTCCACAGGTGATGGTGCGTCCGATCCGCCGAAAACCGCGACGTTGGCGGTGCCGCTGGGTGCGCCACCGGGGGCCAGGGACTGCAACCGGGATTGGCTGATCCCCAAGGCCTGTGCGGACCTGACGCCCTCCTGTCCGCGCCACGCCTGGAGTTGGGCCGTGTCGACCTCCGATTCCGTATAGGAGGCCTTAGGTTCGCCACCGGCAGGGGCGCCGAAGACGATCTGCTGCGCAGGCAGGGCTGCAATGGCTGACGTGGACTGGTTGGCAAGGCCCGCCGTCAGTCCGGAGAGCATGACCAGCAGCAGCGTAATGAGCGCTACAACGCTGCCCATGAGGGCAAATCGGCCTTTGGCGAAACGGATGTCGCGAATGGCGAGAAACATCGGATTCCTTCTGTTCGGAGCGGGCTTGATCCCGTTGCCTTCAACTCTTCCGGCGACAGGCCCCGCGGACATCGTGAGGCGGATGGATTAGCCGGCGCCGCAAGGTTGAACACGGAATCATCCGAATGGTTGATTCAAGCGTTTCCGGCGGAAAATCGGGCCAGTCGGATGGGCTCCGAAGATACGCTGGAACGCATGCAGTCCCCCACCGGCGCCACCACGATCCTCCGTGTCCTGCGCGTCTGCCTGCACGTGGGCTTCGCGGTGCTGCTGCTGGTGGCGATCGTGCGGCTGCTGGGAGGGATTGGCAGTGCCGCAGCGCCCTCTCCAGTCGCAGTGACCGCCGGGCTGGGGCTTTCGGCACTGCTGGCTCTGGTGTACCTGACTGGAACAGTCCTGGAGAAGCGGCACGCGAGCGACCCCACCAGGTTCAACCCAACCCCGTATGCCCTCTGGTGGTTGGGCGCTGTCATGGTGCTCTGGCTGCTCCTTCTCCTGGTCAGTGGGGACTTCGCCTGGGTTGCGTTCCCACTTTTCTTCCTGCAGTTGCACCTGCTCCCGCGGCGTCTGGCGTTGCCTGCCATTGCGCTTAGTACCGCTTTGCTCGTGGGTGCTTTGTGGTTCCACAACCGGGGCGCTGCCGACGGCGGCCTGCAGACTGCCATGGTGCTGGGACCTGTGTTCGGGGCGGTTTTCGCCGTAGTAACCGGGCTCGCGTACCGCGCTTTGTTCCTTGAGGCGGAGAACCAACGTCGGGTTGCCGACGAACTGCGCCGTACCCGCGACGAGCTGGCACAAGCCCAACACGACGCCGGCATATTGGCCGAGCGTGAACGACTTGCCCGCGAAATCCACGACACCCTGGCGCAAGGCTTCTCCAGCATCGTCCTCATGGGCAGGTCAGCCGAGAAAGCCCTCGACACCGGTGACACAAAATCAGCGAGGGAGCGGTTAAGGATTGTCCAGGAAACGGCCTCGGCCAACCTGGCGGAAGCCCGCAGTTTCGTGCAAGGACTGCGGTCGCCCGACCTTCAGCATTCCGGACTGGTGGACACCCTGCGCCGGCTCTGCGAAAAGACCGAAACCGAGGCCGCGGCACGTGGGACGGCGCTGCGCTGCCGATTTGAACTCGTGGGCACCCCCGGCGAACTGCCGAACACCTACCAGACCACCCTGCTCCGGGCCGCCCAGGCCTCCCTCGCGAACGTGTGGGCGCATGCAAAGGCGCGTACCGCCGTCGTGACCCTGTCCTTCCCGGGTTCTGAAGTCACCCTGGATATTTTCGACGACGGCGTCGGTTTCGAACCGTCGACGGCGGCCGGTCCAGCCCGTGCCGACGGCTCCGGCGTCGGGCTTCTGAGTTTGCGCGAGAGGCTGGCCGCGCTGGACGGCAGCCTGGAGGTCGAATCGGCTCCCGGTGAGGGAACGGTCGTGGCAATTCGGGTGCCGTTGCCTGCCGGGGAAGGTGCGCTGTGAGTGACATCCGCGTCCTGCTGGTGGACGACCATCCGGTGGTCCGGGCCGGGTTGCGGGCGATGTTGGCCGACTTTCCCGGGGTGAGGGTGGTGGCTGAGGCGTCCGACGGGGATGCGGCGTTGGTGGAGCTCGCCAAGCTTCATACGCTCGGCCAGCCCGTTGACCTGGTGCTGATGGACCTGCAGATGGGCAGCGGCATGGATGGCGTTACTGCCACGGAAAAGATCAAAGCCGGAGAGGCCGGAACTCCCGCGCCACCCGTTCTGATTTTGACCACCTACGACACCGACGCCGATATCCTCGCCGCTGTGGAGGCCGGCGCCAGTGGTTACATGCTCAAGGATGCGCCGCCGGAGCAGATCCGCCAGGCCGTGTTGTCGGCGGCTGCGGGCCAGACTGCGCTGGCGCCGGAAGTCGCCGCCCGGCTGATGGGCAGGATCAGGAACCCTTCACCGGTGCTCAGCGGCAGGGAGGTCCAGCTGCTGGAATTGCTCGCGACCGGGATGAGCAACAGGGCCATGGCCAAGCAACTCTTCATTTCCGAGGCCACCGTGAAAACGCACCTTGTGCACATCTACTCAAAGCTCGGGGTGGACAACCGCACCGCGGCCATCGCCGAAGCCACCAAGCGCCGGATCATCCGCAGGCGCTGATCCTGCCGCTGGGCTGTCCCCCGGTTGGACTGTCCGCTTTCGGGGCACGACAAGAAACTGTCGGGGGAACCGGGCATAATGTGGCAAATGGGGAAAACACGTACTTTGATTCTTGGTCTGGCCACTATCGTGCTGGCAGGCTCTCTGACGGCTTGCGACGATGGCCGCTCAGGCGCTGAGGGAGCAGCCAAGCAGCTGGCATCCTCCCTGGCGGCGCTCGACGTCGGACAGCTCGCTGTTGAGGGCAAGGACGCCGGCGCTGCCAACGAGCAACTTAAAGCCGTGTTTGGCGGCCTGGATGCCAAGCCTGCGGTTGAATCGGGACAAGTGAAGCTCGACGGCGACACCGCCACTTTCCCCCTTAAGTACAGCTGGAACATCGGTTCAGCCAAGTGGGAATACAGTTCCGAGGCAACGCTGAAGAAATCCGGCGACAAGTGGGCTGTGCAATGGAGTCCGGCCTTGCTCGCGCCTGATCTCGGTGATGACCAGACATTGTCGGTGAAGACAGTTCCCGCCCAGCGCGGGCAAATCCTCGGCGCGGGGGACGCCCCGATCGTGGAGGACCGGCCCGTGTTCCGGGTGGGCATCGACAAGACCAAGATTCCTGCGGAACAAGCAGATGCCTCGGCCCGGGCCATGGCTGCGTTGCTCGGCCTGGACGCGGAGGAATATGCCAAGCAAGTGGCAGCCTCAGGTCCACAGGCATTCGTGGAAGGCCTGGTTCTCCGGGCTTACACGCCGGAAATCACCGAGGCCAAGATCAAGGCCATTCCCGGCGGCTCAAGCATCCTGGACTCGATGGCCCTGGCGCCCACAAGGACCTTTGCACGGGCGCTGCTCGGAAGCGTGGGGCAAGCCAGTGCCGAGCAGATCGAAAAGTCCAACGGCGCCCTGCGCGCTGGTGACACCACGGGTACCGGCGGCTTGCAGCAGAAATACGATGCGCTCCTGCGCGGCAAGGACGGCGTTGAGGTCATAGCCAGTGCCAAAGCCAAGGCCGAAGGGGAGACTCCGGGAACCAAGGTGTTCTTCTCGTCCCTCCCCGCCCCCGGCACCACCTTGAAGACCACCCTCGACCTCAAGTTGCAGCAGCTCGCCGAGGAAACGTTGGCAGGTGTTGGTCCGGCGTCGGCCATTGTGGCGTTGAGGCCGTCAACGGGTGCTGTCCTTGCCGCGGCCTCCGGACCTGGCAGCAACGGCTACAACACCGCAATGCTGGGCCAGTATGCCCCGGGCTCCACTTTCAAGATGGTTGATTCCCTGGCGATGTTCCGCAACGGTGCAACTCCGGATTCCAAGGTCGAGTGCCCGCCCACAGTCACCGTTGACGGACGTACCTTCAAGAACGCCGAGGGATATCCCGAAAGTTCACTGGGGTCCGTCGCCTTGCGGGACGCGTTTGCCCACTCCTGCAACACAGCTTTCATCAATGCCCGCGACACCGTCAGCCAGGACCAGTTGGAATCCGCTGCCCAGGCGCTGGGCGTGGCAGTTGAAGCGCCGAAACTTGGTGCAGACGCTTTTCTGGGTTCCGTCCCCGGAGCCGCTGAGGGTACAGAGCATGCCGCTTCCATGATCGGCCAAGGCAAGGTGCTCTTCTCGCCACTCTCGGCCGCAGTCATGGCAGCTTCCGTTGCGAACGGTGCTCCTGTCTCACCTCAGCTGGTCATCAACGCCGACGCTGCCCCGGCCACAACCTCCGGAGCCGCAACATCAAGTGCCACGCCCACGGAAAGTGGCTCCGCCACGCCGTCGGCCGACTCTTCCTCGGCCAGCGCGCTGCCTGCCTCCCCCGCATCAACCAAGCCCATCACCAAAGAAGAAGCTGCCTCACTGGCGGACATGATGCGGGCAGTAGTAACTTCCGGCCACGCCGGATTCCTCGCTTCGGTTCCGGGCGCTCCGGTCGGAGCCAAAACCGGAACGGCGGAGTTCGGCAATGACAACCCGCCCAAGACGCACGCGTGGATTGTTGCAACGCACGGCGACTTGGCCGTGGCGGTCTTTGTGGAAGACGGCGGTTTGGGTGCCACCACCAGCGGGCCTCTTCTGAAATCGTTCCTGACAGCGGCGGGCTGATCCGAAGGAGAACCATGGAAGGCAGTACCCAGTGCGTAGTGGCTGGCGGAGGTCCGGCCGGGATAATGCTGGGGCTGCTGCTTGCCCGGGCCGGCGTGCAGGTGACCGTGTTGGAGAAACATGCCGACTTCCTTCGGGATTTCCGCGGCGATACGGTCCACGCGTCCACCATCCGGCTCCTGGACGAGTTGGGCCTGGGAGAGGGTTTCAGGGCCCTGCCGCAAAGCAGGCTGGGGAATTTCCGGTTGCCTGTTGCCGGAGGTGACCCGGTGTTGCTGGCCGACTTCGGACTGCTCAGGGAGCCGTACAACTATGTGGCCATGGTTCCGCAATGGGACCTGCTGAAGTTCCTGGTGGCGGCAGCTGAGCAGGAACCCACGTTCACTTTGCGGATGAATACCGAGGTCACGGACCTTCTTCGGGACCCCTCGGGCAGGGTGACCGGCGTGCGGTACAGCACCCGGGATCCGCAGACCGGCTCCCCGCTGGGAGGTGGCGAACTGCGGGCGCCCCTGACCGTCGCCTGTGATGGCCGTGGCTCCGTACTGCGGCAGCGGGCCGGATTGGAACCCCACGAATACCCGGTACCGTTCGATACCTGGTGGTTCAGGCTCCCGCGCACACCCGACGAAGACGAGCCCGTGGCATCCATTGCGCCACGTTTTGGCCGATCAGACGTTTTGTTGAGCCTGACCCGCAAGGACTACCACCAGATCGCCTACCTGGCTGCGAAGGGCTTGGACTCCCAACTCAGGGCTGAAGGCGTGGAGGCCTTCCGGGCAAGGGTTGCGCGATTACGGCCGGACCTCGCAGACCGGGTGGACACCATCAGGTCCCTTGATGAGCTCCATTTGCTGGATGTGAAGCTGAACCGGCTGTCCCGGTGGCATCGGCCGGGGCTGCTCTTGATTGGCGACGCAGCGCATGCCATGTCCCCCGCCGGAGGCGTTGGCATCAACCTTGCGGTGCAGGATGCCGTGGCGACAGCGCGCATCATCGCGCCACCGCTGCTCATTGGAACGCTCGACGACGGCCACCTCGCCGCCGTCCACAAGCGGCGGTGGCTGCCAACAGTCATCGTCCAGACATTCCAGCAGCTGCTTCATCGAGCCATTTTTGCCCGTGTAATGATGGGCAAGAAGCCGAACCCTCCCAAAGTCCTTGTACTGATGGCACGGCACCTGCGGGGTTTCCCCAAGATTCCAGCCCGCATGATCGCGTTCGGGCCGCGCCCCGAGCACGCACCGGACTTTGCCCGGCGTTAGCCCTAGCGGCGCGTCAGCGCTCGAGCCGATTGCCGCCGTCGAGCGTTAATAGCCCGGCGTGGGAGGATTGAAACGTGGCCCATATTGACGTTTCCGGCATCGACTACTTCCTCTCCGACGGCACTCAGCTGCTCAACGGCGTGACCTTCAAGGTCCCGGACGGCACCAAAACGGCGCTGATCGGGCCCAACGGAACAGGCAAGACCACGCTCTTCAAGATCATCGCCGGCGATCTCACGCCGGACGAAGGTGCTGTGGGCCGGTCCGGGAATATGGGCATCATGAGGCAGTTCGTGGGCCAGGTCCGTGACGAATCCACCGTCCGGGACCTCCTGGTTTCCACCGCGCAGGCTGGGCTCGCCGCCGCCGCTAAGGCAGTCGAGGAAGCCGAATTGGCCATGATGGAGCACGACGACGAGCCCACGCAGATGAAGTACGCCCAGGCCATTGTCGATTGGGGAGATGCCGGCGGGTACGACGTCGAGACCGTGTGGGACGAAGTCTGCATGGCCGCCCTGGGGATTTCCTTCGACAAAGCCCAATTCCGCCGCGCCTCCACGCTTTCCGGTGGCGAGCAGAAGCGCCTGGTGCTGGAAGCGCTTTTCGCAGGGCCGGACGAACTCCTGCTCCTGGACGAGCCGGACAACTACCTTGATGTCCCCGGTAAGCGCTGGCTCGAGGGTAAGCTCAACGAGTCCAAGAAGACCGTGCTGTTCATCAGCCACGACCGCGAGCTCCTCAATAACGCTGCCGGCCGCATCGTCACGCTGGAACCGGGCATTAACGGTGCCGGCGCCTGGATCCACGGCGGCGGCTTCGGCTCCTACGTGGAGGCCCGGGCGGACCGCAACGCCCGCTTCGAGGAGCTTCGCAAGCGCTGGGACGAGGAGCACATCAAGCTCAAGGAACTCGTCAACATGTACAAGAACAAGGCCGCTTTCCGCTCGGACATGGCCAACAGGTACCAGGCGGCCCAAACACGCCTGGCCAAGTTCCTCGAAGCTGGACCGCCGGAAGCGTTGCCGATCGAGCAAAACGTGAAGATGCGGCTCAAAGGCGGCCGCACCGCCAAGCGTGCCGTGGTGGCAGAGAAGCTGGAACTGACCGGACTCATGAAGCCGTTCTCTACGGAGATCTGGTTCGGGGACCGTGTGGGCGTGCTCGGTTCCAACGGTTCAGGGAAGAGCCACTTCCTGCGCCTTCTCGCTACTGGCGGCACGGACCCGGAGCGCGAGCACCTGCCGGTGTCCGACGTCGTCATTGCGGAAGTCCCGCACGAAGGAACGGTAAAGCTGGGTGCCCGCATCCGGCCCGGTTTCTTCGCGCAGACCCATGTCCGCCCGGATCTGCTGGGCCGCACGTTGTTGGAGATCCTGCACCGCGGCGACGAACACCGCTCGGGGCTTCCGCGTGAAGCCGCCGCGGGAGCGCTGGATTCCTACGGCCTGGCCGGTCAGTCAGAGCAGAAGTACGAGTCCCTTTCCGGTGGCCAGCAGGCACGCTTCCAGATCCTGCTGCTCCAGCTCTCCGGTGCCACCCTCCTGCTGTTGGACGAGCCTACCGACAACCTGGACCTGCACTCGGGTGAGGCCCTGGAAAGAGCAATCGATGCCTTTGAAGGCACCGTCCTTGCCGTCACGCACGACCGCTGGTTCGCCAAGTCCTTCGACCGTTTCCTGATCTTCGGATCTGACGGCAAGGTGTACGAATCGGAAGAGCCCGTGTGGGACGAGAAGCGCGTGGAGCGCGCCCGCTAAACCGGTCTCACTCTCCGCCTTCCCGCGGACGCCCGCTCACCTTCCGTGGTTTTCGTGTGGACGCCCGTTCACGTTCCGTGGTCTTGCTGTGGACGCTCGCTCACGTTCCGTGGTTTTCGTGTGGACGCTCGCTCACGTGCCCATCGTCAGGCCTGCTCCAGCCAACGAAGCCCCGCATGGGTGGGATATGCGAGAGCGTTGGGCTGGAAGGGGATGGGATGTGAGCGAGCGTTGGGCTGGAAGCCCGTGGGATGTGAGCGAGCGTCGGGCTGGAAGGGGATGGGATGTGAGCGAGCGTTTGTGCGCAAATGATCAAGCAACATGATTAAACGCGCACAATCCGTTACGGTGGAACCATGGGAACTACCGACCGCCACCGGCTCATCGGCGAGCTGCTGCGCGCGCAAGAAGAAGCAACAGTGGACCAATTGGTCTCAGCTACCGGGGCTTCAGCGGCCACCATCCGCCGTGACCTCGAGATCCTCGCAGCAAATGGCGTACTCAAACGGGTGCACGGCGGCGCCCGCAGCTTGCTGGCCCGTGGCGAGAACCCGGGCTATGGACAGCGTGAGTTGGAAGACGGCGAGGCCAAGAAACGCATCGCACTCGCGGTGGATGGACTTATCCGGGATCGCGAACACGTGTGGCTGGACAGTGGCTCCACCGCCACGGAAATCGCACGCCGACTAAGCAAACGTGAACTGACCGTGATGCCGATGTCCCTCCACAGCGTCGAGGTGCTCACCGAAAACAAAGAAGGCCGGGCCCCGGAGCTCATCCTCCCCGGCGGACGGCTCACCCCCGGTGAGCAGTCATTCAAGGGACCAATGGCGGAAGCCAACGTTCGCTCGCTCAGGTTCGACACCGCCGTCGTAACGCCCTGCGCGCTCAACCTGAAGGACGGGGTCCTCGCCCACGATCTCGACGACGCCGCGGTCAAGCGCGCCGGACTCGAATCGGGGGCGCGGGTGATCGTTGCTGCTGCGGGTAGCAAGTGGAATGCCAGCGCGAGGGCCCTGGTTGCAGCCCTCGACAGCGTGGACGTGATCGTGACGGACCTGGAACCATCCCCAGAAGACCTTGCCCGACTAAAGAATCTCTCCGTGGAAGTTGTGATTGCATGACCACCAACACCAGAAGCACCACCAACGTGAACGCCGCTGCAGTGGCGACGTTCCTGATCTTTGGCATGAACGGGTTGGTCTTTGCGAGTTGGGCGGCACGCATCCCGGCCGTGACGGAAGCGCTGAGCCTGACATCCGGCCAGATGGGCACGCTGTTGCTCTGCACCGCGGTTGGCTCCTTGCTGGCGTTGCCGTCGGCTGGATGGGTAGTGGGCCGGATCGGCACAGCGAACACGGTTCGGTTGGCCGGTATCGTGGCGGGAGCCGCAGGTGCCGCGATTGCCTTCTCCTTGATGGCCGCTTCCGTGCCTGCGACGGCGATCGCGCTGTTCTTCTTTGGCGTTGGGATCGGGCTGTGGGACGTCGCCCAAAACATCGAAGGCGCGGACGTCGAGCACCGGCTCGAGCGCACCATCATGCCGCAGTTCCACGCAGCCTTCAGCGGCGGTGCCTTCCTGGGTGCCCTGATCGGCGCCGGGCTATCCCAGCTAGGAGTTGGCCTGCCTGAGCATTTGCTGGTGATCGCAGCCATTGCCGTGACCCTGGCGTTGACTGTTCCCAGGTACTTCCTGCCGCATGAAGCGGCGGAAATCCCCGACGGCGGCACCCCGGCTGCGAAGGGTCCCGCAGCATGGCGGGACGGCAGGACGCTGCTCATCGGCGTCGTGGTTTTGGGTGCGACCCTCACGGAAGGTGCGGGCAATGACTGGATCGCCAAGGCCGCAGTGGATGGGCTGGGCTCCTCCGAATCCACGGGTGCCTTGCTCTTCGCGCTGTTTGTCCTGGCCATGACAGTCATGCGGTTCCTGGGTGGCAAGGCGATTGACGCCTTCGGCCGGGTGGCCGTCCTTCGGGCCAGCATGGCTGCAGCCGCGCTGGGTTTGGCGTTGTTCGTTTTTGCCGGCAACGTGATTCTTGCCGGGGCTGGAGCGGCCCTGTGGGGCATCGGGGCGGCACTGGCTTTCCCAATGGGAATGTCCGCCGCTGCCGATGATCCGAAGCATGCCGCCGCCCGCGTGTCGGTGGTTTCGACCATCGGTTATGTCGCGTTCCTTGCCGGCCCACCGCTTCTGGGCTACCTAGGGGACCAGACTGGGATCCATCTCGCACTGCTGGCCATCGGAGCGCCTATTCTGCTTGCCCTCCTGCTCGCCGGCGTGGCGAAGCCCCTGCCGACCAAATAGGTCCGCGCCTCGCCGTCGCATTCTCTTGAATGCATATATCCCGGAAACGCCACCACGCCAAGACCACCACGCCCGCGGCAAGACAAGCTCCGCCAACCACATCGCTGAGCCAGTGTGCGGACAGGTAGGTGCGGCTGATCATCATGGCCACGACCCCCAGGGCGGCCATGGACGTCATCCACCAACGCCCGGCAAGGAAGGCCAGCACCATCAAAAAAGCAGTAGTGGCGGATACATGCCCGGACGGGTATGAACCAGTGTCCGTGAGGACCTTGGCTCCGGTCGGCCGTTCGCGCCCCACTACGACTTTGGCCAGTTGAGTGAGGGCCAAGGCGACTATCCCTGAGGTGGTCACGAACGCTGCGGACATCGGTCGGTTCCAGACAAACAGCCCGACTGCCAGGATCCCGTGGCACACCAGCATGCCCACGTAGCCCGCGACATTGAGAATGCTGTTTACGCTGTCCCAAAAGGGCGTATGCAAGGTAAAGGAGAACGCCTGCCAGCGCGTGTCCACGGCATTGAAGGCGGGCTCGCCTTGTCCCACCACGATCATGGCCCCAGGAATAACGAATGCCCCAAGAAGCAGCAGTCCAGGGACAACCAGCTGCCAATCTGGTTGCCTGCCCGGAGTCAGGACGCGAATCATCAACTCATCGTAGCCATGGCCGTCCCGGAGTGCCCGCAGGCGATACTGTGAGGGGATGCGAGGCTTCGTGGGCAAAGGCCCCAAACGTGTTGTGAAACTTGACCACTTCCTGGTGCGGGCAGTTTCCCGGCAACCGCAGGGAGACCATGACGTCTTCTTCCGCCGGCTCTCCGCTGCGGCAACCAAGGGGAAACTGTGGTTTGGAATCACCGGTCTCATGGCTACCGTGCCCGGCCGGCCCCGCAGGGCCGCCCTTCATGGCCTGCTTGCGCTGGGCGTGGCGTCCGGCGTTACCAACGTGATCTTCAAGAGGGCCCTCCCCCGCAGGCGGCCCCTCCCGGAGCACCTGCCGCTGTTCCGCTTTGTTAACCCACAGCCCACGAGCTCCTCCATGCCTTCCGGCCACTCAGCGTCCGCGGTTGCCTTCGCCGTGGGGGCGGGAATCGTTTCCCCTGTTATCGGAGCGGCCCTGGCGCCGGTTGCTGCCGGGGTGGCGTACTCGCGCGTTCATACCGGCGCCCACTGGCCGTCGGACGTGGTCTTCGGCTCCGCACTGGGCGCCGGGGCTGCGCTTCTCACCCGCAAGTGGTGGCCAGCCCGGCCGGCGGAGCCGGTCCCCCGCCGTACGCCGGTGGAGGTACCCGCAATTGACGACGGCGAGGGGCTGAGCATTGCGGTAAACGTTCTGGGCGGTTCATACTCGCCCGAAACCGGCGAACTGCTGAGGCGTATATTCCCGAAGGCTTATATTCGTGAAATCTCCGAGGGGGAAGACATTGCGGAGGAGGTCAGGGCCGCAGCGACCCGGCCTGGCACCGTTGCGCTGGGTGTGTGGGGCGGTGACGGGACGGTTGGAGCGGCGGCTGCTGCCGCCGTCGAGCATTCATTGCCTCTGGCGGTCCTCCCTGGAGGAACGCTGAATCACTTTGCCCGCGATCTGGGTGCGAACTCGATCGATGACGTACTGGAGGCGCTGGGCAACGGTCACGCCGCATCCGTGGACCTCGGGCATGTGGAGGTGGAGCGCGGGCTTCCCGATATGCCTGAAACCTCCGAACTCGCCATGCTCAACACCGCCAGTGTCGGCGTGTACCCCAACCTGGTGCGCCGCCGGGAGCGCCTCCAGCCAGCCATGGGTAAGCCCTTGGCCAGCGTGGTGGCCTCTCTGAGGACCTTCGGCGTGAACTCTCCCACCACCCTCATGGTGAATGGCCAACGGCACAAACTCTGGATCCTGTACATGGGCCGCGGAAGGTTCTATCCAAGCGATCACGCCCCACTGCGCCGGCCGGTGCTGGACGACGGCGTGTTCGACCTCCGGATGATCACGGCGGACGAGCCGTTCGCGCGGGCCCGGTTGCTGTGGGCTGTCATCACTGGCACGGTATCTGCATCCAAGGTCACCCACCTCACGGAGGCGACCGAAATCACCGTGGAAGCCATTGGACAACCGCTGGTGCTGGCCGTGGACGGGGAAGCCAAGCCCGGAGTCCGGAAGGCGACCTTCACCGTCAAGCCGCGGGTTCTCCATGTCTATTCGCCGCTGCCGGTGGTTGAGTAGGGTGGCGCGCTGAGGGTCATCCGGGAGGACTACCCTGACTGAACCCTGAATCATCCCTGAGACAGGCGAATTACGCCCCCTCCCTGAGTAGCGTTGTGAGTACATTCAAAACTCACCAGCACGCACATGTGCTCCGAGGAGGGAACGCTTCCATGATCGAAGCAAAAGGCCTGACCAAGGTCTACGGCGACAAGACTGCGGTAGGCGGCGTCAGCTTCACTGTCCAAGCCGGACGGGTGACGGGCTTCCTGGGCCCGAACGGCGCCGGCAAGTCCACCACTATGCGCATGATCATGGGGTTGGACTCTCCGACGTCGGGCTCTGTAACGGTGAACGGTGAGCCCTTCGCCCAGCACAAGGCGCCGCTGCGGGAGATTGGTGCACTCTTGGACGCCAAGGCTGTCCACACTAGCCGCACTGCTTACAACCACCTTCTCGCCATGGCAGCGACACACAGCATCCCCAAGAGCCGGGTTCGTGAAGTCATCGAAATGACCGGCCTGGGTGATGTTGCCAAGAAAAAGGTCAAGGGATTCTCGCTTGGAATGGGCCAGCGCCTCGGCATTGCCGCCGCACTTTTGGGTGATCCGCAGACGATCATCCTGGACGAGCCTGTCAACGGCCTCGATCCTGAAGGCGTGGTGTGGGTTCGCAACCTCGTAAAGTACCTGGCCTCCGAAGGCCGCACAGTTTTCCTGTCCAGCCACCTCATGAGCGAGATGGCAGTGACGGCAGACCATCTGATCGTGATTGGTCGTGGCAGGATCATCGCCGACGCGCCCATCGCCGAAATCATCACCGGCAAGGGCCAGGCACGTACCCGTGTCCGCACTGATCAACCGGAACGCCTCATGCAGCTCCTTGCCGGAACCGGTGTCTCCGTGGAGGTCCACGAACGTGAACTGCTGGAGGTTTCAGGGCTGGATCCCCGCGGCATCGCCCGCGCCGCCTTGGACAACCAGGTCATGGTCTACGAGCTGACGCCGCTTCAGGCCAGCCTGGAAGAGGCTTACATGGAACTGACCAAGGACGAGGTCGAATACCACTCGCACATCACCACCGGGGCCTCGGTTCCCGCTCAGGCCGGAGGGAAATAGACATGAGCACCACTACCTTGGACCGCAGGTCCATCCGTAACTCCGTCGGTCCCGGACCGGCGTTCCACCGCGTACTCAACTCCGAATTCATCAAGTTCCGCACGTTGCTGTCCACCCTGATCCTGCTGGCCTCCACGGCATTGGTCATGGTGGGCTTCGCAGCCCTCGCGGCATGGGGAACCGGACAGTTCGCCGAGCAGGCCACGCGTGACCCCCAAGCTGCCGCAGCTATAGCGGCGCAGGGCGGCGAGCTCGCCGTCACCATTCCCAGCTCAGGCATCGCGTTCGCCCAGCTCATTCTCGGCTCCCTGGGCGTATTGCTCATGAGTTCCGAGTTCACCACCGGTATGGCCCGCTCCACCTTTGCTGCCGTACCCAGGCGGCTGTCACCGTTCCTGGCCAAGCTCATCGTCGTGGTTGTGAGCGCTTTCCTTTTGACTGCTGTTTCCACGTACATCGCGGGCCTCGTAGCGCTTCCCATCGTTGACAACTACGGCCTTAAGCTTGATCTGGGCAGTTCGCAGTCCATCAAGCTGCTCCTGGTCAACAGCGTTTATGTTGCCGCCGTAGCCGCTATTGGCATGGCCTTGGGAACGATCATCCGCAACTCCGCAGGCGGCATCATGAGCCTGGTGGGCATCTTCTTTGTCCTGCCTATCGCTTTCCAGCTCATCCCTGGCGACTTCTTCAAGGAAGCCAGCAAATACCTGCCCACCAACACGCTCAACCCGCTGACCGCCGTCAAGCACGTCCCGGACACGCTGGAAGCATGGCAGGCTGCGCTGGTCTTAGGCGCTTGGGTCGTCGTACCGGTGGCTTTGGCCATGATTCTGCTCAAGAAGCGCGACGTCTAGGACGGCGTGCCGTCTAGGCTCAATCCATGACTGAAGTTCCACAGCTGAAGGACGCGCCGGCCGCCACGGCCGACGCGTCCTTCGCTGAAATCGCCCAGCGCCGCAGGGGCAGGATCCGGCGTTTCTTCTTCAAGCGCCCGCGTGCCATGGATGCCGTGGTGGTGCTCTGTTACGTGCTGCTGGCGTTGCCCACCATCGTCACGTCGATCATTGAGGGCAAATGGCTCGTGGTGGCCATACTGCTCTTGATTGCCCTGGCTTTGGTTTTTCGGCGGCAGTTCCCGCTTCAGGTGGTTCTCGCCGTCGCACTGCTGGAAATTTCGGCCACCATCCTGAACCCGTGGGGCTCCAACGTTTCGGCGGGCCTCTGGTTCGCCCTCTATGCGGTGGCTTCCCTGCGGCGGCGCCGGATTACGTTTGTGGTTTTTGCCGCCGCGAGCCTGCCCCTGAGCCTGCTCTACCTGTTCATGTGGACAAGTCCGGCCCAGATGGACACCTTGCAGGACGTCCCGGAGAACTTCCACCTGATCAACAACATAGCCACGGCGGTGACCATCATGTTGTCGAACCTGCTGGCCACCGGCATCGGCATCTCGGTCCGCCAGCGGCGGGAACACGAAGCGGAAATCGCGGCATGGGCTGCCCGCACCACCCGGCTGGGCAAGGTCACGGAGCGCAACCGCATCGCGCGCGAGATGCACGACGTCGTCGCCCACTCCTTGACGGTCATGATCAGTTTGTCGGACGGTGCGGCAGTTGTGGTCAAGAAAGATCCGGAACGCGCCGGTGAGGTCCTCGGCGAGCTTTCGCGCACGGGACGAACCGCGTTGGCGGACATGCGGCGCGTCTTGGGGGTTCTGCGCGATGACTCCGGACGACCGGCCCCGCTCACGCCGCTTGAGTCCGGATACAACCTGGCCAAGCTCCTGGAGGGATTCCGCACGGCCGGCTTGCCGCTGCATTATGCGCATACGGGTCCGGCCTTGCCCGCCGATCCCGCCTTTGAGCTCACGATCTACAGAATTGTTCAGGAGTCGCTGACCAACGTGTTGCGCTACGGCCGCTCGCTGAGCCGGGTGGACGTGCATGTGGCGCGCGACGGCGACTTGGTCACCATTGACGTTCTCGACGACGGCCGGGGAACCCGGGAGGGTGGCAGCGAATCCATAGACAGCCTGGGCACAGGGCTGGGCATTGCCGGGATGAATGAACGTGCAGGAATCTATGCTGGAATCGTTACTGCCGGTCCAGGAAAAAGGGGTGGTTGGGCGGTCCACGCCGATCTCCACTGGAACGGCGACAAGGGGGAATCATGACCAATGACATCAAAGTGCTGCTCGTGGACGACCAGCCGTTGCTCAGGATGGGCTTCCGGCTCATCCTGGAAGGCGAAGACGACTTCCATGTAGTGGGCGAGGCCTCTGACGGGTTGGAGGCCGTCCGCCAGGTTGAAGCCTTGGAACCCGACGTGGTGCTGATGGACGTCCGCATGCCCACCATGGACGGAATCGAGGCAACGCGTCGGATTTCCGATTCGGGTTCGGACGCCCGGGTCATCATCCTCACCACCTTCGACCTCGATGAGTATGCTTTCACGGGCCTGCAGGCTGGAGCCTCGGCTTTCCTGCTCAAGGACGTTGCACCGGCTGAACTCGTCCACGCTGTGAGGTTGGTGGCGAGCGGCGACGCTGTAGTGGCTCCCCGTGTGACGCAGCGGCTCCTTGAAACGTATGTTCGTGGCGGTGCCGTCCCGGGACATGCCCCCGCACCGCACCGGGATCCTTTGCTCGGCGAACTCACACCGCGGGAAACCGAAATCCTCACCACCATCGCGGAGGGCTTGTCCAATGCGGAGATCGCCCACAAATTCTTCCTCTCCGAGGCCACGGTGAAGACGCACGTTCGCCGGATCCTGAGCAAGTTGCAGCTACGGGACCGTGTGCAAGTGGTCGTTTACGCCTATGAGACCGGACTGGTAGTGCCAAGCAACCCGGACTACTGATCCGGAAGCAATTTCAAAGTGTGCGTTATATGCATTCATAAATGTTTTTAATGACTATCTGGCGTGATTCTGTGTTACCTTCGTCACTACAGGCACGCCTTCGGCTCCCCCGCCCAGGAAGGCCCAGGCGTCCCGATCGCATCCGTCACTCATCGGAGACACGTCATGGAATCATCAACACCTTTGAAACTGGACCACCCGGCCGACGCCCCTTCCGCTGCCCTGGAAACAGGCCTTCGCCGTTCCATGGGGCCTCGGCATCTGATCATGATCGCCATGGGAGGTGTGATCGGATCAGGCTTGTTCCTGAGCTCGGGCTACACCATTTCCCAAGCAGGGCCCCTGGGAGCGGTCATCGCCTACCTGGTGGGGGCCTTCGTCGTCTACCTTGTGATGGCTTGCCTCGGTGAGCTCGCCATTGCCTACCCGGTTTCGGGCGCCTTTCACATCTATGCGTCCCGTTCCATCGGTCCGGCAACGGGGTTCACCACGGCGTGGCTGTACTGGCTTTGCTGGGCAGTGGCGATCGGTTCGGAGTTCACGGCCTCGGGGCTGCTCATGCAACGGTGGTTCCCGGGTGTTGAAGTCTGGGTCTGGTGCTTGGTCTTTGCGGCCATGCTTTTCGGCTTCAATGCGCTCACTTCCAAGTTCTTCGGTGAGTCGGAGTTCTGGTTCTCCATCATCAAAGTGGGCGCGATCATCGCATTGATCGTCTTCGGCGGAGCTGCTTTGTTCGGGTTCCACCCGCTCTCTGACACCGATCACCATCCGTTCCTCTTCGAGAACTTCAACACCTCCGGAGGGCTCTTCCCCAACGGCCTGTCTGGTGTCCTGGTCACGGCGCTGGCCGTTTTCTATGCATTCTCCGGTTCGGAACTGATTGGCGTCGCGGCAGGGGAAACCAAGGATCCAGCCCGTAACATCCCCAAGGCAATGCGAAGCACTGTCATCCGCCTCCTTATCTTCTTCGTTGGCGCGATCGCGGTCATTGCAGCAACCGTGCCCTTTGACCAAGTAGGCCTGGATGAGAGCCCGTTCGTCACAGTTTTCTCATCCGTCGGAATTCCCTTCGCCGCAGATATCATGAACTTTGTGATCATCACCGCCCTCCTCTCGGCGGGTAACAGCGGTTTGTTCTCCTGCGCCCGCATGCTCTATTCCTTGGCCGATGAGGGCCACGCCCCCAAGGCACTGAAGCGGCTCACCCGGCGCGGCATCCCACTCCTTGCCCTGTCCGTCAGCATGGTGGGCGGACTCGCATCCTTGGTCAGCAGCGTGGCCGCCGCTGAGACTGTGTACCTTGTCCTTGTCTCCATAGCCGGGTTCGCCGTCGTGGGTGTATGGATGTCCATCACCGCCTCGCATTTCTTCCACCGCCGGGCATTTATCCGCAACGGTGGGCAGGTGGCCGACCTCGCCTACAAAGCACCTTTCTTCCCGGTGGTTCCGATCCTTGCTTTCGGGCTGTGCCTGCTTTCCCTGGTGGGCATCGCTTCTGACCCGGCCCAGGTTGCAGCCTTGTACTTCGGTATCCCCTTTGTGGCCGCCTGCTACGTGTACTTCTACTTCCGGTACGGCCGGGGGGTAAAGGTCAAGCAGAAGGACTGATCCACGTTCGCTGGTTGTGTGGCCGGGCAACGCTGGCCGGCCACACAGTCGTTCCCCGGGTGTCCGGGACAGGCATGTGAGAATGGCCTGAGCGCTTGGTGGAAGGAGCCTGATTCGTGGATGCGTCAACAGAGGCCTCGTCGTTGGCGCAGGGCCTCCGCTTGGTCAGGCTGGTCACGGACCGCGAGAAGCAGGGACGTCAGCTCCTGGGAGTCTCACAGTTGGCTGCCGAGCTGGATATGGAGCAGAGCCGGGTTTCACGGCTGGCCCAGGAACTGTGCGATCTTGGCCTTCTGGAACGCGTGGAGAAGGGTCCATTCCGCACAGGGCCACGATTCTTCACCTTGGCAGCTTCACTGAACGCAGGGTGGGTCCGGCAATCGCGGGCTGAACTGGAAGAACTCGTCTCGTCCTTCGGGTTGAGGGCCCGACTCTCCATTCGCGACGGCGTAAAGGTACTCCTGCTGCGGTCCTCCTCCAACAACTCGGTCTTGGGTGGATTCGCCAAGCCCGGCATGGTGACGCCGGCGTGGTGCACAGGCGCCGGCAGGGCCTTGCTATGGGACCATTCCCGCAAGGAGCTCGACGAACTGCTCCGTGAGGTGAACTTCATCGGCGTGGGCGGCCCTGCGGCTGCACACTCTCCTGCCGAAGTTGCGGCCTTCATGGAACGCGACCTGCAGCAAGGATTCGTCCTGGCCGCCGAAGAGTTTGAGCACGGCGTCTGGGAGCTGGGTGTCCCGGTCCGGGTGGCCGGTGGGCGCATTGTTGCCGCACTCAGCGTCCTGGGAAGCCGGGCCGATCTGGAGAAGGGTGCGACAGGCATCGCAGCGGTTCTTCAGTCCACAGCCAACCGGATTGGCGAGGTGGCAGCGTCCCCGGCTCAGGGCTGATTGGCCCCAGGGCGACCACCCACAGTGGACTCAAGCCAATCCCGCCACGAGCTGAGGGCCGTGGCGAAGGCGTGCCGCTGGGGCTCCAGGCGTGATTTGGGTCCGACAATCTGCAATGCTGCGGCAACTTCGCCTTTGAAGTCCCGGATGGGAGCGGAAAGGGAGTAGAGTCCCGGCTCTGCTTCTTCATCCACGATTGAGTAGCCACGCACCCGTGCCTTTGAAAGCCGGTCAAGGAACTCGTCAACGGAAGTTGGCGTATTTGGCCCGTGCTTCACGAACTCAACGTCGGCAAAGATCTTGCGGATTTCATCCTCCGGGGCATCCCACAGAAGAGCCTGTCCGGCGTCGCTGCAGTAGGCGGGATAGGGCCGTCCGAGCCAAGAGCCCACCAGGTTGGCGCTCTCCGGGACCTGCTCGCCAATGGTGACGGTGCTGTTGCCGCTCAATACTCCCAGGAAGCATGCCTCGTTGGTTTCGGACGCCAGGCCCTCCAAAGCGGTCAACCCGTCGGTCTTGAGGCGCTGCTCGGTAACCAACTGCGCGTCCGTCAGGATGGACCAGTCCAGGCAGTACTCACGCTGGTCCGTCCTCCTGAGGAAGCCTTCCTGCTGTGCACCCTTGAGGCTGCGGGAAACTTGGCTGCGGTCCTTGTCCAGGCGGACAGCAACGTCAGCTACCGTGCCGCCGTCGAGTCCTTCGGCATGACGTTCCCCCACCGCAAGGAGAGCCATCATGCCACGGCCCATGCTGGAGGTCTTTGACATGGGTTGAGTCTATCCACCCCGGACACGGGCGGCTGATATGCGGGAGCTAGTGGATGGCGAAGACCCGGGCAGGGAATCCGCTGCCTTCCAATGGTTTTGCCCACGAAGCGATCAACATTGCGCCCGATTCCGGAAGCCGGTCCAGGTTTGCCAGGAGTTCGATCTGCCATTTGTCCTGAGCCAGAACGTAGGTCTCCAGGCTGAAATCCTGCCGTGAAGTGGCCATGCCTGGGTCCGTGTCAGTCTGTTCGTGGCCCACGGCGGCAACGGAGCGCTCCTCGATCAGGAACTGAAGGACCTCCCTGGACCATCCCGGCGTGTGGCTGACGCCGTCGCGGTCGACGTTGGCCATGGCTGACGCATCTGGCCAGCGGTTGCTCCAACCCGTGCGGAGGGCAACGAATGCTCCGGACGGAATGTCCCCGTTTCGGGCCTCCCACTCCCGGACGTCGTCCAGGGTGGGCGTTGCGTCCGCATCGGCCTGGACGCGCGTGCTGATGTCCAGGACGACCAGCGGCAAGACCATGTCCTCCACCGGTATTTGGTCCAAAGTGCGGCCGCCACGGACAAAGTGCGACGGCGGGTCCACGTGCGTGCCCCATTGACCCACTATGGAGTACCTGTGGGCGGTGAAACCGTCGCCCTTGTCCATATCGAAAAGCGCTTCCCTTGACTCGTCGGGAAACGCCGGAAAGTGGGGCTGCCCGGGGTGGAAGGCGTGGGTGAGGTCAGTGAATGTCCTGTTGCGGAGAAGTGGTGCCACCTCATCCCACAGAGGGAGGCTCATGACGCCACCCGCATTTCCGCTGCAGACAGGGCACTGCTGGAGACGCTCAGGGGACCGGAGACCTCGATGACGGGGACCTCCCACGGGTGGATATCCACAATGGCCTGGACCAGTCGCTGCACGGCGGAGTCATCCAGCGAGTCGTCAAAGTAGGTAGTGAATACGAAGGTGGGGGAGATCGTCCGCTGGCCAACGCTGCCCAAGGTGGGGTTGGCACCCTCGGCTACCGTGAACCCTTCAAAGCCGGCAGAGGACTCGAAGACGTGGTGGTAGTTGCCGAAGCCGCCGAGTTCCGGGATAGCGGTCAAGGCGTCCAGCAGCGAGGCAATGCCGGCGTCGGACTCCAGGGCCAGCAGCTCGCCAGCGGCAAGGCGGGTCATGGTCTCCACCGGAATGGGCCAGTGGATACGGAGCTTCCGCACCGGTTTCAGTTCGATCTTCATTGCAGGGTGACCTTCCGTGGGGTGCTGTTGCATGACATCGTGCCATGACGTGACGAGCATTACAAGCATATAGAAATGCTTATTCTGCACACTCAGGCGACTGCAGGCCAAGACGGGCGGTCACAGTCCCGCCACAGTTCCCCCATGTACAACGCACAGCCCCTGCGGCTTTAGTGGACTCATGACATCTACCCAGCAGCCGCATCCAAACCACGACAAGGGCCTGGAGTTCGACCTCTCTACGTTGCTGAGCCGGAGGCGAACCTTGGGTGTCCTCCTCGGCACTGGCACCGTTGCCGCCCTCGCCGCCTGTACGCCTGGGGCGGGCGGCGGCAGCGCGACGCCGTCGGGAACCTCCGGCGGTACTGTCACCCCATCGCAAGGCGCGACGACGGCCGCCTCACCATCGGCGCAAGCCACCAGTACCGTTACGCGAGCCTTTGCGGAATGCGGAGTGGAAATCCCCGAGGAAACCCTTGGTCCCTACCCCGGCGACGGCTCAAACGGACCGAATGTGCTGGAGGTTTCGGGAATTGTGCGCCGGGACATCAGGTCCAGTTTCGGATCGTCCACCACCAAGGCCGGAGGGGTGCCCCTCACGGTCACATTGACGTTGCTTGATAACGCCAACGGATGCGCACCGTTGGCCGGTGCAGCGGTCTACGCGTGGCATTGCGACCAGAACGGCAAGTACTCGCTCTACGACCGAGGCCTCGAAAATGAGAATTACCTGCGGGGCGTGCAGGAAGCGGATGCCAATGGGCAATTGACCTTCAGCACCGTCTTCCCGGGCGCCTACATGGGCCGCTGGCCTCATATTCACTTTGAGGTATTTGAATCAATGAGCAACGCCACCAGCGCCGGTCAAGTCCTGGCGGTGTCCCAAATCGCCCTGACGCAGAGTGCCTGCAAGGCGGTCTACTCGACTGCGGGCTACGAAGACAGTGCCAGCAGCTTCCCGCAAACCACGCTTGCTTCCGACAACGTCTTTGGTGACGACGAAGGTATATACCAGTTGGCGACTATATCAGGCTCGGTTGCCGGCGGATATACGGCAGCCCTGAACGTCACCATTTAGTGCCGACACCTCCCCTGATTCGACGCGGAACCTTTGCCAATCCATCCGGCTAGACTCGGGGTCATGCCCTCAAACGCTTCCGCAGCAGTTGACCACATCCAGGACCTCGGCGCGTATGTCTCGGCGTCGCCGTCGAGTTTCCACGCCGTTCACGAGGCCGCCCGCCGCCTCGACGCCGCCGGTTTCAGTGGACTGGATGAACGACAGCCGTGGGACGGCGGGGCGGGCAAGTTCTACATCATTCGTGACGGCGCGCTGATTGCCTGGGTGACGCCTGAGGATGCCGGGCCGACAACAGGTTTCAACATCCTTGGCGCGCACACCGACTCTCCGTCATTCAAGTTGAAGCCCAAGCCCACAACGGGCAAGTTTGGTTGGCTCCAGGCGGGCGTTGAGGTGTACGGCGGCCCGCTCCTCAATTCGTGGTTGGACCGGGAACTGCAGCTTGCCGGCCGCCTGGTGCTGCGCGATGGCACCCAGCACCTCACGTCCACGGGGCCCCTTCTGCGCTTCCCGCAGCTGGCCATCCACCTGGATCGCGGCGTCAACGACAACGGCCTTCACCTGTCAAAGCAGCAGCACATGAACCCGATCTTCGGCCAGGGAGACCCTGTGGGTGAGGACCTGCTGGGGCTGCTCGCTGCCGGCGTCCAGGGAGCCACGGTGGACGCTGCCGAAATCGGCGGATACGACGTCGTTGTGGCTGACACGCAGGCCCCTGCGGTTTTCGGGGCCAAGGGTGAGTTCTTCGCTTCCGGTCGCATGGACAACCTCTCCTCCACGCACGCGGGGCTGGTGGCGTTGATCGCTCATGCCGCAGCAGCGCCAAAGGGCGGTTCGATTGCAGTTCTCGCGGCCTTCGACCATGAGGAGATTGGCTCCAATTCGCGCTCAGGGGCCTGCGGTCCGATCCTCGAGGACATCCTGGTGCGCATCTCAGAGGGTTTGGGAGCCTCGGTGACCCAGCGACGGCAGGCCGTGGCGGCGTCGTTCTGCGTTTCCGCCGACGCCGGCCACGCTGTCCACCCGAACTACGCCGAGAAGCACGACCCCGCGAACAAGCCGGTGCTTAACGGTGGTCCGCTCCTGAAGATCAATGCCAACCAGCGCTACGCGACCGATGCTGCGGGGGCTGCCCTGTGGGCCAGGTTGTGCGCCGAAGCCGAGGTTCCCTACCAGGAATACGTCTCCAACAACGATCTTCCCTGCGGGTCGACCATCGGTCCGCTGACTGCGACCCGGTTGGGGATCCGCACGGTCGACGTAGGCGTGCCGCTGCTGTCCATGCACTCTGCGCGGGAGCTGTGCGGCGTGCGGGATCCCCACTACCTTGCGTCGGTTACCGAAGTGTTCTTCCGGCCGACTACCTAGGCGAAAGTCTCAAGGACTCGTTTCGGGCATATTTCGATTGTTTTCATAAGGAAACTTTCGATGCCTGTGGCTATACATTTTGTGCAGACTTCCTTTTTCGGCGTTGCCAAAATGTCCGAATGCACAGGAATCCGGCTTTCCGGGGTAGCTACTGTGGGTAAGTCATGTGGCCTGTGGCACACCACGCTTGCCCAACTCAAACCCCAAAGGACGGCGCCGATCCATGCACGCTGACCAACAGCTTTCAAAGTCCCTGAAACCACGCCACCTCTCCATGATCGCCATTGCGGGCGTCATTGGAGCAGGTCTGTTCGTTGGCTCCGGCGCTGCTATCCAGCAGGCCGGCCCCGGCATCCTGGTGGCCTACCTGGCTGCGGGCCTTGTAGTCATCCTCGTCATGCGCATGCTTGGTGAGATGGCTGCGGCCAACCCGGAGACCGGTTCTTTCTCCACATACGCTGACAAGGCCCTTGGCCGCTGGGCAGGGTTCAGTATTGGCTGGCTTTATGCCTGGTTCTGGATCATCGTCCTCGGCATCGAGGCAACTGCGGGCGCCGCCATCATGCACCGCTGGGTACCTGGCGTGGATCAGTGGATCTGGGCGCTGGTTCTCATGGTGCTCCTGACGTTGACCAACCTCGGCTCCGTCAAGTCCTACGGCGAATTCGAGTTCTGGTTCGCTTCGGTCAAGGTCGCGGCGATCGTCATCTTCCTGCTGGCCGGCATCGCTGCAATTCTCGGCCTGATTCCAGGCGTATCCGCGCCGGGTGTTGCCAATCTCCTGGACCAGGGCGGCTTCATGCCGAACGGCCCGGGGGCTGTGTTGGCGGGCATCCTCGTGGTGGTCTTCTCGTTCTTTGGCGCCGAAATTGCCACCATCGCGGCAGGCGAATCCGAGAACCCGGTGGACGCCGTCAAGAAGGCCGTGAAGTCCACCGTGTGGCGCATCCTGATCTTCTACATCGGCTCCATCGCCATCGTGGTGACCCTGCTGCCTTGGAACGACGCTTCAGTGGCCAAGAGCCCGTACGTCGCCGTCATTGAGCTGTATGGCATCCCGGGCGCCGGCACCATCATGGACATTGTGGTGCTCACTTCCGTGCTTTCCTGCCTGAACTCAGGCCTTTACACCGCCAGCCGCATGTTGTTCTCGCTCTCGCAGCGTGGCGACGCTCCAAGGTCCTGGATGAAGATCTCCAAGCGCGGTGTTCCGGCCGCGGCAGTCCTTGCCTCCACGGTGGTTGGGTTCGTTACCGTTGGCCTGAACTACATTGCCCCGGACACTGTGTTCCTGTTCCTGGTGAACACCTCGGGCGCCATTGCGCTGTTTGTGTGGCTGGTCATTGCGGCATCGCAGCTCATCCTGCGCCGCCGGATGGGCGCTGCAGCCAAGGACCTCGACCTCAAGATGTGGTTCTTCCCGTACCTCACATGGATTGCCATCGGGGCGATCGTGGCCCTGATCATCGGCATGGTCATCATCGAGTCCACGCGTGAGTCGCTCTTCCTGTCGCTGGGCCTTGCCGCAGTTGTGGTGGCCATCGGAGTGTTCCGCTACCGCAGGAACGGCGGAAGCGTTGTGGCGGCACCCAGCGCCAAAGCCGAGCGTGAAGAGGTCGGTTCCGGACCGGCGTCGTAAGGGTCCTTAAACAGCGGGGCAGCTGCCGTCAACGTTCGACGGCGGCTGCCCCGCTTTTCTTTGTGACCCGCCTGGGAAGCGGCTACTGGGCCAGTCCGATCACCAGGTTGATGGTGACGGCCAGGACCACAGTGCCAAACAGGTACGAGAGCAGGCTGTGCTTCAGCGCTTCGGCGCGGATCCGGTGGTTTTCCAGGTTCGTGTCGGAGACCTGGTAGGTCATGCCCAGGCTCGTGGCCAGGTACGCAAAATCCGTGTACTGGGGCGGCCGGTCCTGGTTGAAGCTGATGCCGCCCACCCCTCCGCCCGCCTCCTGCGCGGGGCTGTAGTAAAGCTCCGCGTACCGCAGCGTGAAGAGTGTTTGAACCAGCATCCAGGACAATGCCACGCAGGCAAGCGCCAGCGCACCCGAAGACAGCCGTGATCCGTTGTCCTCACTGTGGGAGTTCACGATCACGGCCACCGCCGCAGCAATGCTGGCCAGGTTCGCGATCAGAATCAGGAGGTCGGTGACTCCACGCGATGGGTCCTCGGACGTGGCATGCTGTTTGGTCTGACCAGGATCCATTCGGGCGATCACCAACCAGACCCAGGCCACGTAAATCAGCGCTGCCGTGGCCCATCCCACCGCCGGGGCATCCACCCAGCTCCCCGTCAGCCCCGTCGCGAAGAATGTGGCGGCACCTGCCACGAGCATGGCTACAAAGCGCAGCCTGCTGCGCCGGACCCTGGCGTTTGTCACTTGGCCGCTGCTGGTCATTGTTGCTCCTGTGAAGCGGAGTTGCCCGGGATTTCCCGGGCCTGGCGGATGCCGTCCCTCACTCCAGCACGGACCACAAAGTACAGGGCGTAGAGGGCTATCGCGGCAAACACAACGGTCAGGACCAGGTTGTTCAACGGTGTGGCATCCATGGCGCCACTCTAACGGGGCGTCTTCGGTTGGACAGGAATCTGCGAATCGGCCCTGTTCGTGTTACTGTCTTTGTCGCTGTCAAGGAGAAAAACGAAAGCGCTTCTCCTGATCACCTTGCGCGGGTGGCGGAATGGCAGACGCGCTAGCTTGAGGTGCTAGTCCTCGAAAGGGGGTGGGGGTTCAAGTCCCCCTCCGCGCACAGAGAACCCCCGGGAGATCGTTGATCTCCCGGGGGTTTTGTCGTTGGAGCCCGGCGCCGCTCCGCCGACGGTGTCAGGCGCCCGACGGCGTCAGGCGCCCGGCCGGGGCGCGAACATAATTACCCCTACGCCCACGATGCAGACCGCAGCGCCGATGACGTCCCACCGGTCCGGCCGGAAGCCGTCCACCAGCATTCCCCACGCCAGCGAGCCGGCAATGAATACGCCGCCGTACGCGGCCAGGACCCGCCCGAAGTGGGCATCCGGTTGGAAAGCTGCGAAGAAACCGTAGATTCCCAACGCCACGATGCCCAGCCCGGCCCACCACCAGGCCTTGCCTTCGCGGACTGCCTGCCAGATCAGCCAGGCGCCGCCGATCTCAGCAACCGCGGCCAGGACGAAGAGGACGATGGACTTCAGGATGGTCATGGCTCAAGTATTCACTGCCGCGTACCCTGCCGCCCACGCGGGTTTTCCACATACGGCAAGTGCCCCGTTCCCGCCGTCGATCCGCTCGAATAGCTTTGAGTGCAGGAGATGCACTAAGATATTGAAGTCTGTGTTACGCCCTCCTTCCGAATCTTCGGCGGGGGAGCGGTGCACAGCATCGCAAATGAACCTCCTGTTACGGAAATACCGTAACCGCTTAGCCCAAAGGAGGTGGGTTCACATATGCGTCCTTACGAATTGATGGTAATCATCGACCCCGAGGTCGAAGAGCGTACCGTAGAGTCGTCGCTTCAGAAGTTCCTTAATGTCATCACCACCGATGGTGGAACCATCGAAAAGGTTGACATCTGGGGCCGTCGCCGCCTGGCATACGACATCAAGAAGAAGTCCGAAGGTATCTACGCCGTGGTGAACTTCACCGCTGCACCGGCTACCGCCAAGGAACTTGATCGCCAGCTGTCCCTCAACGAGACGATCATGCGCACCAAGATCATCCGCCCCGAAGACCAGAAGGTCGTTGCTGAGTAATCAGCCCCTTCAAAATCTTTACACCGCAGGAACGAACAAGGAGGCAGTAGATGGCAGGCGAAACCACTATTACGGTCATCGGTAATCTCACCAATGACCCCGAGCTGCGGTTCACCCCGTCTGGCTCAGCAGTAGCGAACTTCACCATCGCTTCTACTCCCCGGACCTTTGACCGCCAGTCCAATGAGTGGAAGGACGGGGAAACCCTGTTCCTCCGCGCATCGGTATGGCGCGAAGCAGCCGAGAACGTGGCCGAGTCCCTCACCAAGGGCATGCGCGTCATCGTTTCCGGCCGTTTGAAGAGCCGTTCCTACGATACCAAAGAAGGCGAAAAGCGCACCGTTATCGAGCTTGAGGTCGACGAAATCGGCCCCAGCTTGCGTTACGCAAACGCCAAGGTCAACCGTACCCAGCGCTCCGGCGGTGGACAGGGTGGCTTCGGCGGCGGTAACTCCGGTGGCTTTGGAGGTGGCGCTCCTGGTGGAAACCAGGGTGGCGGCAACTCCGGTGGAAGCTGGGGCGGCAACCAGCCCGCACAACAGCAGGATGACCCCTGGGCTACGCCCGGTGTCAGCAATGCTGGCGGCTGGGGCAACGGCCCGGATTCCGAACCTCCCTTCTAAACACAACATAAAAGTCCGACGCCGGACGCTCACCGGGACTGCCGAAAGGCACCTTGGCGATCACCGCCGTCGAACACCACCATCCCGTGGATCACGATCCACGGGCTCCATAGAAAAGGAGCTCCACGATGGCTAAGGCTGAACTCCGTAAGCCCAAACCAAAGTCCAACCCCTTGAAGGCCGCTGACATCACTGTCATCGACTACAAGGACGTAGCACTGCTGCGCAAGTTCATCTCCGACCGCGGAAAGATCCGTGCTCGTCGCGTTACTGGCGTTACCGTTCAGGAACAGCGCAAGATCGCCCAGGCAATCAAGAACGCCCGCGAAGTTGCTCTGCTGCCTTACTCCGGCGCTGGCCGCGGCTAAGGGAAGGGATTAACTAACATGGCAAAGCTCATTCTGACCCACGAAGTAACCGGTCTCGGTGCTGCTGGCGACGTTGTCGAGGTCAAGGACGGTTACGCACGTAACTTCCTGCTGCCCCGCGGCTTCGCTCTGACCTGGTCGAAGGGTGGCGAGAAGCAGGTTGAGTCCATCAAGGCTGCCCGCGCCGCTCGCGCCCACGCTTCCGTTGAAGCTGCACAGGCACAGGCCCAGGCCCTGTCCTCCAAGAAGGTCAAGCTCGAGGTGAAGGCCGGCGAGTCCGGTCGTCTCTTCGGTACCGTCAAGCCGGCCGATGTCGCTGCTGCTGTTGAGGCCGCTGGCCTCGGCGCCATCGACAAGCGCAACGTTGAACTGCCGAACCACATCAAGTCTGTCGGTTCGTACCAGGCCAACGTTCGCCTGCACGAGGATGTTTCCGCTGTTATCGACCTCGAGGTCGTTGCAAGCAAGTAGTCTTTGACTGCATCCAAAGACCCCCGCTGCCGGATTCCGGCGGTGGGGGTCTTTTTGCTGCCCCCGGTGCGGGAGCTAGGGGGAGTGGAGCTCCGACATCACGTGCTGGTATCCGGACCGGATCATGTCTGCCAGCACGTCACGGTTCACGTCGTCCAGCTTGTTTACATACAAGCAGGCGGTACTGGTCTTGTGTTTACCCAGCTCCGGAAGAAGCCGGTCCGCGTCAGGGCCTTCGGTGACGCCGTAGAGCACCAGGTTGGACTTTCGCGGGGAGAAACCGACGGCTGCCGCATCGCCCTCACGCCCACTCGCGTACTTGTAGTGGTAGCTCCCGAACCCAATAATCGTGGGACCCCACATGACGGCTTCCTGGCCGGTGATCCGCCGCATCATGTCAAGCAACTCGAAGCCGTCCGCTCGCCGCGTGGGGTGCTCCACGGACGCCAGGAACCCCTCGACGGATACGTCGGTGGGCTGGGTCTTGTTCTCTGCCATGCTGGTAGTTTGGCAGACACTGGCCACCCCTGCCAGCACCCAGTGATAGCCTTCACCGGTGACCCCAGAAGCCCTTCGCATCCGGCCCTTCCACCAAGTCGACGTCTTCTCGGACCGACCCTACCGGGGAAACCCCCTGGCCGTGGTGGTGGACGCCGAAGGCCTGGATACAGCCACAATGCAGCACTTTGCCAACTGGACCAACCTTTCGGAAACTACGTTCATCCTGCCGCCCACTGATCCACGTGCCGACTACAGAGTGCGCATTTTCACGGGCACCGAGGAGTTCCCGTTCGCGGGGCACCCTACGCTCGGATCGGCCCACACGTGGCTGCAGTGCGGGGGAGTGCCCAAGGCTGATGGCGTGGTGGTTCAGGAGTGCGGTGCCGGCTTGGTCCGGGTGAAGCACGACGCCGGCCGGTTGGCTTTCGCTGCTCCGCCGCTTACCCGCTTTGGTCCGGTAAGCGACGCTGAGCGCGTCCAACTCGCTGCCGGTCTCCGCCTTCCAGAGGCGGCGCTCCTTGACGCGTCGTGGCTTGTCAACGGCCCGGAATGGATCGGCGTGCTCCTTGGTTCAGCAGAGCAGGTGCTGGCCCTGGACCCCGACCTTGTAGCCATGGGTGAGTTGAAGGTTGGGGTGATCGGGCCGCACCAGCCGGGCTCCGGCGTCGATTTTGAAGTCCGCACCTTCGTCCCGGGCGACGCCATGGTGGAGGACCCGGTGACGGGCAGCTTCAATGCGGGCGCGGCCCAGTGGTTGATCGGAAGTGGACGCGCACCCAAGGAGTACGTGGCCGCACAGGGCACAGTCCTGGGCAGGGCTGGGCGCATCCACGTCTCGTCCAAGGATGGGGACATCTGGATCGGCGGGGCGTCCACCACCTGCATCCAAGGCACGGTGCTGCTCTAGGCTAGCGCGCCGCGTCACAGCTGTTTGGGCCTGGACAACACCGATACCAGCACGATTCCCGTGCTGAACAGGGCCTGCACAATCACTACGCTCCACGGAGTGTAGCCAAGGTATAGCGCCAAGAGGAGCGGGACCATCGCCAGGATGGTCACGTCCAGTCCTCGCATCAGTGAGCCCAGCTGCGCCCGCGGCACCGGACCGAAGGGTGTGTCTACCGGGGGAGCGGACCAGTCCGGCGCAGCTTTGGTGGCAGAGCGGAGGGTTCCGGCGCCCATCCCGACGCCGGACAAGGCACCTACCGCGATCAAGGCAGGATCAGAGGCGCCCAGGAAAACCAGAAGACCACTGAGGGTGGCCGTCCACGCGGCCATCGCGAGGCAGGGCATGAGCGTGCGGCTGGTCCGGACCAGTGCCGGATGGAGTGGAAGCAACCCATCGAGCGCGGGAACCAGGGCGGTCTTGCGGGCCACGCTCCCCATTCCGGAGGCCGTGGCGCAGCCGGCTATGACGATGATGGCCAGCTGCGCGAATTCCGGCAACCCCCCTTCCACCAGCAGCACGGCTATGCACGCGGCCAACCACAGCAGGGAAGGGACCAGGGGCGGGTTGAGCCGGAGGAAGGCCACCGTATCGGCACGGATCAGCGCCCTCAGCGGTCCGCCCGCGGGTCTGGCCAAAAGGCGTGCGGCCCTGCCGGCGTCGACCGTTTTCCGTCCCGCTCCCAGTGCGCGGAGTACCTCGTTGGAATCCATCATGAACAGGGAAGCGCCGGTATGACCGGCCACGGCCCCGCCACGGATCAGCTCTTCGCCGCTCACCTCACCCGCGCGTGGCCCCACAACCGCCAGGAGGACGACGGCGGCCACGCCCGCCAGTGCTGCCGGCCAGGGAGACCCCGAGACGGCCGGAAGGACCGCGCATGCCAGGAGCACTGCCATGGTCACTGCCCGGCCCAGCCTGGGCCCGAGCACACCAAGCTGCTGGAACGCCGCCAATGTCACTGCGATCACCCCGGCGCTCCCAAAGGCGGCTGATGCGAGAAAATGCCCGGTGACGCTGCGGTCAACAGCGGTGACCAGGCTGAAGGGGAAGTACACGACGGCAAGGCCGGCCCCGGTGAGTGCTGCCTTGCGGAGGAAAGGCGGCAAGACCATGGGGCGACGATCGATGGGGAGGGAGAGCCACCAGGTGCTTTCGGGACCACCCACCGTGATCGGGCCGAGCTTCCGGGCAAGGTTGGCAATCACCAGCAGGAATGCGTATGTCACGGAGGTCCATAACACGGGCACCGGCAGCACAAGCCATTGGGTTCCGATGATGCTGTTGCCTGCGGAGGCATGGTCCGCGATCTCATTGCGCAGCGCCAGGACGAACGAGGCGGCGATGGCGAGTGAGACGCCGATGCCGAGACCCCAGCTGTAGGCATCCACGAAGCGTTCGCCCCACGATGTCCGGCTGCGTTTGTACTGGCGGGTGGATCGGCGGGTAAAACTGACGATCTCCGCGGCAAGGTGACGGTCCAGCGTCGGGCTTTCACGAGTGAGCATGTCAGGAACCGGCAATGATCGAGGCTCCCTGTTCGGGGCCGAATTCGCGGACTTCGTCGTCAATGACCAAGCAGGAGGAGGCCGTGGCGAGCAAGAGGTCCGGATCGTGGGTCACCAGCACCACTGCGCCACCGTTCGCGGCGTGCCCGGCGATGCGCTCTCCCAAGGCCACCCTCATCATGGGATCGAGCCGCTGTTCCGGCTCGTCAAGGATCAGGAGCGACGACGGGCGGATAAGTCCGGCTGCAAGCAACAGCCTGCGCCGTTGTCCGGAAGAGAGGGCGTCGGGGATGGCGTGGGATCTTCCCTGGAGGCCGAAGAATTCCAGTTCTTCCTCAACCCGTCCTTCGGGGTTTTCCACGGAGTGACCACGGGCAACGAGGAGCAAATGTTCCCGGACAGTCAGCGAGGGGAAGAAAAGATCGTCGTCGAAGACCGCCGAGACCTGCCGGCGGAAGGGGACGGCGTCGGGGTCGATGAGGAGGCCGTGGACCTTTACGTCTCCCGCCAGGGGTGCCTGCCGACCTGCGATGGTCCGGGCCACGGTGGACTTTCCGGCACCGTTTACTCCCACGATTCCCAGGACTTCACCGGCAGAGACCGAAGCCGATACTTCGCCGCACACCGGAGCCCCGGCGTAACCAACAAGCAAGCCTTCGGCCTCAAGTACCATCCCCATGGTCCAACCCTACAAGCGCACCCGGCAGGCAGTGGACGCCGGCATCCCGGGCAGGTAGGCGGGGCCCTCAGAGGAATGAGCGGGCCTCAAGGTCTTCCATGGCCCAAGTGAGGATGGTCAGGTCGAAGGGGTCGCGTTCCAGGATCCCGAAAAGGTAGGCATCGAAGTCCCAGAGCTTGGCGTTGCCACCATTGGCCCAGTACCACGCCCACAAATCGTAGAGTGTGACCTCATGCTCAAGGACGAGTGTTCGTGCTGTCGTGCGTGAGTCTTCCATGGTTTTTCCCACTGCTGGCCGCCACACCGCGCCGCACCAGTTGATCGACACAGGTCCATTTCTTGAACCTGTTTTCATGGTTTCACGTTCGGCGTATATCCGAAACCCCCGCAGGTTGCGAATACTATGGGAACTTCCGAGGGATACAGCCGCCTGAATAAGGGACCTCGCAATGAATCAGGAGTACATCGTGGATTCTGCCCGGACCTTTGAGTCGATAGTCATCATTTTTAATCCCAACAGCACGGGGGATGCGCCGGAGCTCGCCAAGCAATTGCACCAAAGGCTGAAGGAACTCCTCACGTACCAGCCCGAGATCATCCTCCAACCCACGGAGCACGCAGGCCACGCCGTGGACCTGGCTCGTGAGGCGGCGGCGAAGGGCGGGGATGTACTGGTTGTGTCCGTCAGTGGCGATGGCGGCTACAACGAGGTTGTCAACGGCGTCATGCAGGCCGGGAATCCCCGAGCCGTCTGCGCTGTCCGGGCGGCGGGCAACGCCAATGACCACAGCAGGATCATAGCCACCAAGCCATTGGAAGAGGCCATAGCGGAGGGCAAGGTCCACAACATCGACCTCCTCCGCATCCATACCGGCCAAAAAGAGAATGAGCCGCTGGAATACGCGCATTCCTACATCGGATTCGGTTTGACCCCTGTGGTCGCAACGGAACTTGAAAAGGGCAGCAAAGGCGCTTTGAAGGAGATGGTCACGGTGATCCAGACCTTCTCCAAGTTTGAGCCTTTTGCGGTTCGCCTGGATGATGGAAAGCGGCACAGGTTCGACAGCCTTGTTTTTGCCAACATTCCGGAGATGGCCAAGTACGCCACACTCAGTGAAGCGGCCGACCACCCGTCGGATGGGAAATTCGAAGTCATCATTTTCCCCCACATGCCCAAGTGGCGGGTCCTCCTGACGGCGCTGAAAGCCACTACCCAGGGCCTGGGCGACCAGCCGAGCGTGAGCAGCTACGAATTCACCACGCTCAAACCACTGCCGTACCAGATGGACGGCGAAGTGAAGAGCGTGGGGGCCAACGTCAAGGTCAGGGTGGAGTGCGCTCCGCAGGCCTTGGCGACGCTGGGCTAGTTATCCGCCGGGCGCGCAGGCGGCGGTCACAAAGTCGTAGATGCGGCCGCGCAGTTCATTTGAGGCCGGCACTTTTATCAGGCCCTGCCGTTCTCCCAGCCTGATCCGCAGGGGGAGGAGGGTGCCCACCTTGTCTTCGGCAACGGCATGGGGGTCGCAGCGGGCGGGACGGATGGTCAGCGGCAGTTCTTGCTTGTCCGTGCCCACGGTAATGTTCCTGGGCCAGGGACTGTCGGGGGATTGGGCCAGCAGTGTCGTTTCATCGACCGACTCGATGGTGAGGGCCGCTGTTCCGCCGCCGGTCGCCGTCGGGGTGATGACAAGGCGCACGACGGCGGTCCGTCCGTCCGCTGCCACCTCAAGTCCGGGGGCCAGCGCCATAGTGGCGACGGCGGCGGCTTCAGTTGCGGTACAGAGCTCGGCGGCGTTTCTGGTCAGTACGCCGAAGGGATCGCTTGCACTGGTGGTCTCTTCCTTTGTCTCTTTGCCAAATTCCCCATACTCCAACGTGGCGCCGGGTGGTTGCGGGGAAGTGCTTTGTGATGCTCCACAGACCGCGTCGGGAAGTGCCGTTGGAACGCTTTTTGGTTGCCGGGGTGGAAGTTCAAGGCCGCTACCGGATCCGTGCCAAAAGATGTCCCCGTCGAAAAGGGATGAATGGAGCCGAGCGCCGTACACGGTTAACGGGTTGTCTGTGGTGTTGGTGAACAGGATTTGGATGGCCTGCTTGCCGTACTGGTCCCGGGACTGGTTGATTTCAACGGTGATAGGCCCAGCGCTGCCTGAGGATGGCTGTGCGGGTGGAGTGCCGGCGTCGCAGCTTGCCAGGGCGGGTGCCATCGCTGCCAGGAGCAAAATCGTGGCAGGGAAGCACCAATTTCGGCACGCCATGCGATCAGTGTAGAGCCCTGATTGGACGGCAAGGCCAGTTAGCCAGCCCAAAGACGGAGGGGGACTCTGGCGAGTAAACCATAAGCATGCTTAGCTTAAGCCAGTGCCGAATCCTCCACCTGCGCAGAAAGGTCCCACATGTCCACCGTGACCCGGTTGTTCCAAACCCCTGCAGCAGATGTTTGGAAGGTTATCCAGGAGGGCTGGCTCTACTCCGGCTGGGTAGTGGGAGCCTCAAGAATTCGATCCGTTGATGACCATTGGCCGGCGGAGGGGTCCCGGCTCCACCATTCCGTGGGCTCGTGGCCGTTCCTCATCGACGACAGCAGCCGTGTCACCGCCGTCGAGCCTGAACGGAAGCTGGAACTCCTGGCGAGGGGGTGGCCACTGGGCGAGGCGAAGGTCCTCATCACGCTGGAAGACCTCGGCGACTCCAAATGCAAGGTCTCCATCGCTGAGGACGCCGTGCGGGGCCCGGGAAAGGTTGTGCCCAAGAAACTGCGCGACCCCCTCATTGCTGTCCGGAACCGCGAAACCCTTAGGCGGTTGGAACTCATGGCGCTGGGTGGGGCTGGAAGGTCCTAGGGCCGGATCACCCAGTCGAAGGCATCTGCCTTGGACCGCGCACCCTGGGCTGACTTTGAGCGGTTGGGCTCGCCGAGTTCCGCCAGCAACTTCTCCGAAAGCACCACGAGTTTGCCGAAGACCTCCGGCGTCAGCCAGTCCGGGCGGGTTGCGAACAGGATGTCCTCAGTGGAGGTATTGCCGCTGGCGCCAGGTGCAAAGGGGCAGCCTCCCAGGCCACCCAGGGCCCCATCCACCATGGCAGCGCCGGCTTGGATGGCGGCCAAAGTGTTCGCCACCCCCAAACCCCACGTGTCGTGGCCGTGATAGACGATCCGCCGCGCCGGTGACTCATTGCGCACGCGCGAAATCAAGCCTGCGACCTGCGCAGGAACCGCCTGCCCCAAGGTGTCGCAGATGACGATGTCACTGGTGCCCTCGGCGCGGGGGTCATTGGCAATTGCAAGGACGCGCTCTTCGGGAACATAGCCCTCAAAAGGACACGTGAAGGACGTCGCGATGCAGAGCTGGATCCGGCCATTGACTGCCCGCGCGTATTCCACGGCCTCAGGCAAAGCAGCGAGGCTCTCATCCGTAGTTCGGCCGATGTTGGCCTTGTTGTGCGAATCGGATGCAGACAGGCAGTACTGGAAATTCCGTGCACCGGCGGCGGAAGCCTTGGCGACGTGACCGGGCGTCGCAACCCAGATCCAGCATTTTTCGAGCTCTTCCGGAGTCAGGGCCTGCACCACCTCCAGGGTGTTGGCCATGGTGGGAACCAGGTCCGCCCGTGCCATGGAGCCCAGTTCAATGGCAGGAACACCGAGCCGCAGCAACTCCCGCACGGTCTCGATCTTCTGTTCCGTGGGGAGGAGCTTGCCCGTTAACTGGAGGCCGTCGCGCAGCGTGACGTCCCGCAAGATGGCGCTGCCCAAGGTTGAGGCCAACGGACCCTTGGACACGTTCATGGTTGGACTACCTCCTCGCGGCCGGAGGCGGCATCGATCTCCTTGGCGCTCATCCCCAAGAGACCTCCAAGGATCTCCTGGGTGTTTTCGCCAAGGTCCGGCCCCAGGTTGCGGATGGGCAGGGACTCGCCGCCGATAACGGGAACTACGCCGGGGAAGCCCACCCCGTGCAGGGTTTCCTCGCCCGTTGAAACATCGAACTTCTGGATCATGTTCCGTGCCGCGTACTGGGCGTCGTGACTGATGTCCGCGGCGGTGTAGATGGGTCCTGCGGGAACGCCTGCCGCTTCCAGGGTTGCCACGGCTTCAGCGGCGGACAGGGTGGCAGCCCATTCCCCGATCGCCTGGTCCAGCTCTTCCCGCCGGGCCCAGCGCCCGGCGTTGGCCTGCAAATCGGGGTCGTTCCCAAGATCCGGCCGGCCGATGGTCTGCATGTACCGCTGGAAAATCGAGTCACCGTTGCCGGCCACCACAATGCTCGCGCCGTCCTTGCACACATAGGCGTTGGACGGGGCGATCCCTTCCATGCGACCACCCACGCGCTGACGGTCCACACCGTAGGCCTGATAATCCGGAATGAGCGATTCCATCATGGAGAACATGGCCTCGTGCAGGGCGACGTCAATGACGCGCTCGGTGAGGGGAACGGCCTCAGGCGAGTCCCGGCGTCGTGCTTCACGCTGGTACAGGCCCATCACGGAGCCGAAGGCGGCGTAGAGTCCGGCGATCGAGTCTCCTATGGAGACGCCAACGCGCACAGGCGCGCGGTCCGGGTCGCCCACCAGGTTGCGGAACCCGCCGTAGGCTTCGGCGACGGCGGCGAACCCGGGCCGTCCGGACAGCGGCCCTGTCTGCCCGAAAGCCGAGATCCGGGTGACGATCAGCTCCGGATTGACCTGGTTCAGGACCTCAGGACCCAGTCCCCACTTCTCCAGCGTGCCGGGGCGGAAATTCTCCAGCAGGATGTCGGACCTGGCCGCCAAAGCCAGCACGGCATCACGACCCGCCTCAGTGCGGAGGTCCAGGACCACGGACTTCTTGTTGCGGTTCAGCGTGCGGTAAAGCATGGAAGTGGTGCCTTTGTGCAGCCGCCAGTTCCGCAATTCGTCACCGGTTCCCGGCCGTTCCACCTTGATGACTTCGGCGCCGAAATCGGCGAGCAGCCGGCCAGCTGTAGGAGCCGCGATGTAGTTGCCGAGCTCGAGGACCCGGACGCCGTCCAGCGGGGCGATTGTTTGCTGTGTCATGGTCCTCTTCCGTGCGTGATGCTACGCCCATGGTATGAGTTGGAAGCCATCCGGCAATGCCTTTTTTGCAAACCTAGACTAGGGCCATGACATACGCCATCCGGCCAGCCCTAGAGCGGGATGTTTCCGGGATTGTGACCGTGGAAAGAGCTGCGGGGCGCGTAACAACCGCCCGGGAAAAGGACTTCGCTGCACATATCGGCGCCGCGATCGCTGACCCCGCCCGCTTGGTATTGGTGGCGGAGTGGTTCGGAGGCCCGGACGCCGTCCTGGTGGGCTGGGCAAAAACACACCATTATGACGCCGGGGACGGGCGTGCGCCCGGCGGTCACTACCTGGGCGGTATCACCGTGCTGCCGGATTTTCGGCGCCGGGGTCTGGCTTCTGCACTCACCTCGGACCGGCTTGAATGGATTTGGGAGCGGGCCGACACCGCGTGGTACGTGGTGAACGCCCGGAACGAGCCCTCTTTGGCGCTGCATCAGAGGTGGGGTTTCCGGGAGGTCGCCCGCGGCTCCACTTTTCACGCGGTAACGTTCGACGGCGGCGAAGGCGTCTTGCTCGCGGCGGCACGGCCGCTGTCCTGACCCCGGGAAACGCCCCTTCGCCTTAGCATGGGTCCAGGGACGCGCCGACCGGGGGAGTGTGTAATGGGGCCATTGGATTCGATTCAAGCCAGTGCAGGGAAAACCGAGGCAGCCCAGGCGCCACCAAAAGCCAAGGTTCCACGAAAGCGTTCTTCAGGGCTGCGGAAACTGGAGGTCGCCATCCTGGTGGTGCTGGTCATTGCCTTGGCCCTTTCTGCCACTCCTTGGCCCTCGGCCCTGCTGATCCGCAGTGTTTTTGAACGGGGCGCCCAAGCAACCATCGATGAAATGCTGCCCTACGTTCCCGATACTCCCCTGCAAACCCAGTCCGGGGTGGTGTACAAGCCAGGCTCCACGTTCGATGTCTTCAGCCCGCAAGGGACGTCCGCACCGCTTCCCACGATTGTGTGGATCCATGGTGGGGCCTGGATTTCCGGGGCGCAACGCGACGTCAATCCCTATCTCCAAATACTGGCAGCCCAGGGATATACCACCATCGGCATGAGCTACCCGATCGCGCCCGAGGCTACGTACCCCACTGCGGTGCAGGACATCAATGAGGCCTTGGCCTACATCAAGGCGCACGCTGCCGAACTGAACGTGGACGCCGGCCGCATCGTCCTGGCCGGGGATTCCGCCGGGGCCCAGCTGGCCAGCCAGATGACCACGTTGACGGTGAACCCCGAATACGCCAACCTCATGGGGATCAAGCCTGCCCTCCAAAAATCGGACCTTGCTGCCACCATCCTGCATTGCGGTGTCTACGATCTCCGGGCCATGGCGGACCTCAACGGCATCGTGGCCTGGGGTTTCCAGACCTCCCTCTGGGCCTACACCGGAACCAAGGACTGGTCCGCCACCTATGCAGGTGCCACCATGTCCACCATCGACTTCGTGACTGCAGATTTCCCGCCCACGTTCATCAGCGGCGGGAACGGAGACGGGCTGACCTGGCTTCAATCGGTGCCGTACAGCAACCGGTTGAAGGATGCCGGCGTTCCGGTTACGGAACTGTTTTGGCCCGCAACGCACCAACCTGAGTTGCCTCACGAGTACCAGTTCCATCTGAACTTCTCCGAAGCCCGGGAGGCGAGGGACAAGACCTTTGAGTTCTTGTCCGCGCACGCCTCAAGGCGCTAGGTACCGCCTGGCTCGGTCTCAGATATTGCAGCCGGATGCGCGCGCAGCCGAATAGGGGTACCAGCTGATCGGCCCCGGACCCATCTGGGGGCTGCAGAGGATGTTCCAGGTCCGCGGACCAACGATGCCGTCCGGCTGAAGTCCCCAAAACCGCTGGAAACCAATTACAGCGTTCCGGGTGGCAGGGCCGTACGAGTTATCAACTGCCAGAGTCGCGTAGGGAGAACCAATCCGGGTGCGGAACGCATTGAGCAGCACCTGGATGTTGCCGACGCAGCTGGAGTAGCCGCCGTAACTGTAGTTGTAATCGACGCAACGGCCTGCCGCTTCTGCAGGTGCCGGTGCGGCGACGCTGAGCGTCCCGCCCAGCACGAGGCTTGCGGCCGCAGAGGTGAGGGCCAATTTCCACGTGCGTGTCATTTTCGGCATGATAAATCCCTTCGATAGAGAAACTTTGCTTCATGCTAACCCGGGCCATCCCCAGTGGACATGGGTAGTTCTCCCACGGAGTGCCCGGAGTGCCAAGGGTGCGCGGGAATACTTCCGGAGGCACGCCTGTTCATAGATTTAGATGCAAATGCATGTAAGCTGTATGAACAAGCAACAGGAGAATGCCATGGAAACCCGCCGCATCACCGTACTTTCCGCCGGACTCGGCGTCCCGTCGTCGAGCCGCCTGCTGGCCGACCAGCTGGCCGCCTCCGCCGAGCGGCAGCTGCGCGGAGCCGGCTATGAGGCGAAGATCGACATTGTCGAACTGCGCGACCTCGCGGTGGACATCGCCAACAACTTCGTCACCGGTTATGCCGCCCCGCGCCTTGCCGAGGTGATTGCCGGCGTCGAGGATTCCGACGCAATCATCGCCGTGAGCCCGGTGTTCAGCGCCTCCTACAGTGGCTTGTTCAAGTCGTTCATCGATGTCCTTGACCCCAAGTCGCTGGACGGCAAGGCTGTACTGCTTGGCGCCACTGGCGGCACCGACCGCCACCAGATGGTCCTCGACTACGCCATGCGCCCGCTGTTCACCTACCTGCGCACCAGGATTGCCGCGACCGGCGTCTTCGCCGGGCCGCAGGACTGGGGAAATACCGACGACGGCGGCTCGCCGCTCTCCTCGCGGGTGGACCGGGCCGCGGGTGAACTCGTGCAGCTGCTCAGCGGTCCCCAGCCGAACCGTAAGAACGCAACGCTGGAATCACTGCCGTTCGAACAGCTGCTGGCCGGGATCTCGGGCAGCAGGTAGTCGAACCACTCCCGGCGCTTTTGAGTTCGTTCAGTCGTCCAGGAGCTCGATGAACTCGCGGGCCTGCTTGATGTTGATATCGGAGTGGCGGGTCAAGGCCAGTGCGGCGCCCTCTACGTCGCCGCTCTTCGCCAACGTGCGGATCCGCCCATAGATTTCGTCGTTGAGCATGTTGCTGCTGACCTCGCGGGTCACGTCGCCCTTGCTGACGATTGCCCTGTAGCGGTACGGGAAGCGCTCGGGCTCGTCGTCGTCATCCGCGAGCAGGTCTTTTGCGGGGGCCTCCGGAGTAAATGGCTGCGGGTGGGCAGCAAGGGCACCGACTGCATTGCGCGATGCCCGGAGGCCCTCTCCCGTGGCCTGAAGGTAGAGCTTGATGGCGGCCATGCCCTGGCCCTGCGCGATCAGTGAATACAGCTGGCGGTGCTGCTCCTGGTTGAGCTTCGCCGCGGATTCCTTGGCCAGCTCCACCGGGTCCTTCGGTGCACTGGCTGCGACGGCGCCTGCCTTTGTCTCTGCCGAGCGCTTGGTGAAGGAGTGAATGAGCAGGAGCACTCCCGCAACCACCGCAATGAGGATCAGGAGCGGAATGAGGATGGAATCCATGGCGTTGTCAGAGCCGATCTACGTAGTTCTTGGCGGTAAGCAAATCTGAATGGGTGGCTTGGCGAAGAACTTTGATGGCCTCGATCTTCTTCCCGCTCCGGACCAGGTTTTGCAACTCGAACGCGAGCTGGGGATTGAGCTGGCCGTTGGGGAGTACTGCGGGCTGGTGACCTTGCTGGCTGGCTGACTGCGACCGTGTGGCCTGCGCCTGGACTGCCGCGTGGTTCTGTTGGGTCTGTTGGCTGTGCTGGGCTTCGTTTTGGCTGGGCTTGGTGGTGGCTTCGATGCGTGCACGGAGAGCCAGTGCCTGCTGGACTTGGGAAGCCTGGTGTGCGGCAGAGCGAGCTGCCAGTTCACGCTGGTATCGCTCGGCGTCAGAGACTCCCGTGTCCCGCGGTTTGAAGGCCGCGGTCAGCGCCCACAGCAGGCCCAGGAGGACAAGGAGCGGAAGGGCAATCGTCAGCACGTCACCAAAGTTCATCCCCATGCTTAGAGCTTATGCCAGAACTGCGTTATCCACAGCACATTCCACCGCGGGCATAGGCTTCTGAGAGCACAGTGTCAAATTAAGCCGCAGAATGTTAGGCCCATCACATTTGGGGCATGTTTAGGGTGGTTTTGACCACTCTGCAGGCATTCCGGGCGATTAGGGCTGTGGATGATTTCGCGCCAAATCTTTCTTTAGTCCACACCGTGTGAAGAGCGTTTCCGCAGGTCAGAGGCTTGATTCCCGTAAAAGAATTTCTCTATCCACAGAGTAACGCACAGTCTGTGCACAACGTGGGGGATGTATTCCACAGGTTTTCCACAGGGGCTATCGGGCGCCTGCTGTAACGTGTCTGAAGTGTCCATTTTGGGCACTGATTTCCCCGTACTGAGTTTCCCCGGCTGTGAAAAGCCACTCGCCCTTGCGGGCGCACGGAAGCGGCTGTGGATAACTTGTGGATACCGCTATTTTGTCGGACCTGCCTGACATTGTCAGAGCAACCCGGCGGACGGCGTAGCCACACTTTGCGCTTTACAGGCCGCCAGGGAGTACAACTCTGCAGCGGTACACACTTGGAGGACGGCTTTGTCAGTTACGCACTTGGACTCAATCGAGGGCACTCGCGCTTCGGACTCGAGCCGGAAACCTCCACAGGATATCCCTGCCGAGCAATCCGTACTTGGCGGCATGATGCTGTCCAAGGATGCCATTGCCGACGTCGTCGAGATCGTTCGGGGACATGACTTCTATCGCCCGGCCCATGAGACCATCTACGAATCGATCATCGATCTGTACGGCCGCGGCGAACCTGCCGATGCCGTTACCGTCTCGGACGAACTGACCAAGCGCGGCGAGATCAACCGGATCGGTGGCCCCGCCTACCTCCACGAGCTCATCCAAACTGTTCCCACGGCTGCGAACGCCGGTTACTACGCCGAGATCGTGGCCGAGCGTGCTGTTCTTCGCCGCCTTGTCAATGCCGGCACCAAAATCGTCCAGATGGGCTACGGCCAGGATGGCGAAGTGGAAGACCTCGTCAACCAAGCACAGGCCGAGGTCTACGCCGTGGCGGAGAAGCGCACGGCCGAGGATTATGTGGCGTTGAAGGACGTCATGGAATCCACGGTGGATGAGATCGAAGCTTCGGGTCATCGTGGTGAAGGCATGACTGGTGTTCCCACCGGCTTCTATGAACTCGATGAGTTGACGCATGGCCTCCACCCGGGCCAGATGATCGTTATCGCAGCCCGACCCGCCGTTGGTAAGTCAACGTTCGCACTGGACTTCGCCCGTTCCGCGGCCATCAAGAACAACCTGGCCACCGTCATGTTCTCCCTGGAAATGGGCCGGAACGAAATCGCGATGCGTCTTCTCTCCGCAGAAGCCACCATCGGCCTGCAGGACCTCCGTAAGGGCACCATCAAGGACGAACAATGGTCCAAGATTGCCACCACCATGGGCCGCATGAACGATGCCCCGCTCTTCATTGACGACAGCCCCAATATGTCGCTCATGGAGATCCGGGCAAAGTGCCGCCGCCTCAAGCAGCAGCACGACCTCAAGCTCGTCATCCTCGACTACCTCCAGCTGATGAGCTCCGGCAAGAAAGTGGAGTCCCGCCAGCAGGAAGTTTCCGAGTTCTCGCGTGCGCTCAAGCTGCTCGCCAAGGAGCTCCAGGTTCCCGTGATCGCACTGTCACAGCTGAACCGTGGTTCCGAGCAGCGCCAGGACAAGCGCCCGATGGTGTCCGACCTCCGTGAGTCCGGCTCCATCGAGCAGGACGCCGACATGGTCATCCTGCTCCACCGTGAAGATGTCTACGACAAAGAATCTCCCCGCGCAGGCGAGGCTGACATCCTGATCGCCAAGCATCGTAACGGTCCCACCAAGGACATCGTCGTGGCGTTCCAGGGCCATTACTCGCGCTTCGCCAACATGGCCGGCGAAACCGGTGGTGGGGGTGGCTTCTAGCCTCTCCGTGTTGAGGCAGATCGCCGGCGCTTAGTACTCGCCTTTGATCACGAAGTAGGAGCCGCGGATGGTGCCGGCGAGCTTGGATTTCTGCCTGGCGAACTTGAACTTCGATTCCAGTTCTTCGGGAACGTCCATGCCGTCGGCGAGCTTGAATCCAACGGCCCTCTTACCTTCCCCCGTGCTGTACATGACGTTGATGGACAGGCCGGATTCGTAAAACACATAGGCCATCTGCAAGTCCTCCACCTGGAACGCCGTGGCCTCCAAGGGGCGGGATTTGATGACGATGTCGCGCTCTTCCTTCAGGATCCGGCTGACTCTGTCCACAACTTCAGGAAGCTCGTCGGCCGGGCTCACTGTGAACTCATGGTCGTACTTGTTCTTGTAATAGCGGGCTTCATTGGCGCGTAGTCCGGCGGCCGCCTCGGCGACGGGCGTGGACTCGAGTCCCACGGTGGATACGTTCTTGAAGTCAACGATGTAGGGCATCAGCTCTCCTGGTCGGGCGTGTTTGGACCAATGCTACTGACGTCCACGCCGCGAACGGGCTAAGAAGACTAGTGGATGTGGCTGCCGCCGTTGATGTCGATGGTGGTGCCGGTGAGGTAGGCGGCGTCCTCGGAGGACAGGAACGTGATCACGGCGGCAACTTCTTCGGTGGTCGCGTTGCGGCCCAAGGGGATGCCGGCGTTGATCGCAGCTTCCTGTTCTTCGGTGCTGCCCACCCGGATGTTGGTGTCCACGGCGCCGGGGGTGATGGCGTTGACAGTCACGCCGGTCTCGCCGATTTCGCGCGCGAGTGCCTTGGTGAAGCCCAGGATGGCGGCCTTTGCTGCGGAGTAGGGGACCTTGCCGAACACGCCGCCGCCGCGCTGGGCGGACACTGAGGACATGTTGACGATGCGGCCCCAACCGTTGGCGATCATGTCCGGCAGGAAGGCCTTGGTGACCAGGTAGGTGCCGGTGGCGTTGACGTCCATGACTTTGTGCCACAGCTCGAGGGTGGTTTCCAGGAACGGGACGGGCGAGGTGATGCCGGCGATGTTGGCCAGGGCGCCTACGGGCGGGAGGTTTCCGGCAGCAACTTCAGCGGCGACAGCGGCCTGGGCTGCGGTCACGGAGGCTTCGTTGGCGACGTCGATCTCGTAACCGAAGGCCGGAACGTTGAATTCGTTGGCGATCTCGGCGGCAACCTTGGCGGACTTCTCGCCGTCGAGGTCCAGGATGACAACGCCCCAGCCCTGGGTGGCGTAGCGGCGCGCGGTGGTCAGGCCGATGCCCCGATCGGAGGTAGCTCCGGTGAGGACGGCGGTGCGCTGGATGGTGGTCATGGTGCTCCTTGAATGGTGGTTGTTAGATGAGGTCTGAGATGTAGCTGGCCGCTTTGGCTGCGGCGGCCGGACGTTCCTCGTGGCTGACGTCCCGGGTTTCGAGCTCGAGGGAGAAGTGGCCGGTGTAGCGGGCCGCCCGGAGTGCTGCGAGTCCCGCCGCAAAGTCCGCCTTGCCATTGCCGATGCCGAGGTTGATGTTCCCCGGCTCGTTTTCCGTGGCGGACACAGCGTCCCGCAAGTGGACGTGCTTTACCCGTGAGGCGAAGCGGTCCACGAAGTCCCCGGGTTGGCCACCGGAGGCAACGATGTGGCTGAAGTCCATGACGATTCCGACGTCGGTGCCAGCGAGGCGGTCGGCGAGCAGCTGTGCGCGTTCGGTGTTCCAGCACAACCGGTAGTAGTGCAGCGATTCGGTCCACAGCTCCACGCCGAGCTCTTTGGCCCGGACAGAAGCGTGAATCAGCTGCGCTGCTACAAGGTCGATGTCTTCTTCCAGGCTACGCAGCGGTTCATGGTCGATCGCCCCGCATGGAAGAACAAGTGCTTTCGCGCCGGTCTTCGCCGCCAGCGCGAGCAGCATCCCAAGGTGCCGTTCGCGCTCTGCCCGCGCACCGGCGTCGAGCGTTGCGTTCAGGTCGCCGACGTCGCCGTTGACCGAACGGACCCGCAAGCCGGATTCACGAACGACGGCGGCAACCGCCTCAACTGCCTCGGCGTCCAGGATGTAGGGCACATGGTCGCAGACGCCCGGGAGGGCGCCGAGGTCGATTTCCTCGAAGCCGAGTCCGCGCATGGTGTGCAAGGCTGTGGCCAGATCCTGGTGGCGGAAACTGATGGACGAACAGCCAAGTCGTTGATGAAACATCGTCGTTGATCCTCAAGTTGGGCCCCTCGCCGGGGAGTGGCCTTAGTGATGGAGGCCACGTTATCTGTCTTCACTGTTAACAGTCAACCTTTGAAGTTGACTGTTGACATTGATGGTGTCGTCCGTCACAGTTGACGTATTATGTTGACTGTCGACAGTGAGGTTGCCGAAGAAGCGCCGCACTCTTCGAAAGGGAAAAAGACAGATGAGCAATGAAGCTCTGACCATGCGTGGTCCGGTTCATGGAACCAAGGAAGCAAAGCGCGTCGCCGTCGGTTCGGGCGTCGGCGCAGTCATCGAAACCTACGACTTCATCGGTTTCGGCACCGCCGCAGCACTGTATTTCGGTACAGCGTTCTTCCCGGGCGCTGACCCGGTGACCGGCACCTTGGCCTCCTTCGCGACCCTCGGCGTCGGCTTCGCTGCCCGTCCACTGGGAGGCATCATCGGTGGCCATCTGGGAGACAAGCTCGGCCGCAAGCCCGTACTGGTGGCCTCGCTCATTCTCATGGGCCTGGCAACCTTCGCGATCGGCCTCCTGCCCACCTATCAGCAAGTTGGCCTGCTGGCCCCGGCCCTGCTTGTCCTGGTCCGCGTCATCCAGGGTTTGGCCTTCGGCGCTGAATGGGGCGGTGCAATCCTGATGAGCTACGAGCACGCGCCCTGGCGGAAGAAGGGCCAGTTCACGGGAATCGTGCAGTCCGGCTTCCCTGTGGGCCTGTTGCTGGCAAACCTGGTGTTCCTGAGCAGTGTGGGCCTGGGCTCGGAATGGGCTTGGCGCGTCCCGTTCCTCGCAAGCATCGTCCTGGTGGCCGTTGGATTGATCATCCGTTCCAAAGTTCCCGAATCCCCGGTGTTCGAGGACGTCAAGAACAAGGGCGACATTGTGAAATCCCCGGTAGTGGAGGTCATCAAGACGGACTGGCGCAACATCGTCCGCGGAATCGGCCTGCGCATCGCTGAAACAGCCGGATACGCCGTGTCCGTGACCTACATGATTTCCTACCTCCACACCAACAAACTCGCCGACAAAACCGAAACCCTGGTGGCGCTCTGTGTTGCGGCCGGAATCGGCATCTTCGCCACCTACTACTGGGGCAAGCTGACTGACCGTGTTGGTCGCCGTCCCGTCTACGTATGGTCCACGGCCTTTGCGGTGGTGTTCGGCATCCCCATGTTCATGCTGGTCAACACGGGCCTGTTCTTCCTGATCATCGCCACCATCGTGGTGGCGTACGCTGTTTGCCAAAACTCGCTCGCCGGCGCCCAGGGCGCCTGGTTCCCGGAACTTTTCCAAGCCAAGACCCGCTCCTCAGGTGCTTCATTGGCCTACCAGATCTCGGCCATGGTTTCCGGTTTCACGCCGTTCATCACCACCTTGCTTTTCGTCAGCTTGGGCTGGATGGGGCCGGCACTGCTCTTCAGCGTCTACGGAGCGATCGGCCTGTGGGCCGCTTTGATCACCAAGGAAACCTGGGGCAAGCGTGAGCGTCAGCTCGCCGAAGAAGCCGCCAGCAAAACTCCCCAGACCATAAACGCCTAAAGCACCACTCGACGTCGGGCGCATTCCCGCCCGAGCCCGGAAGGATTCCAGTGACACTCTCATCCGTTGAAACGGCCCCCGTTTCTGCCCCCACGCCGGAGCGCGTGGACCGCATACGTGCGGCGGCGTACCGCATCCGCCATCACGCCCTGAACATGGGCGAGGTCCAAGGCCAGGGCTACGTAGGCCAGGCGCTCGGCGCAGCCGACATGTTGGCCGCTGTCTACGCAGACCAACTGCGCTACCGCGCCGAAGACCCGCATTGGGAAGGCCGGGACAGGTTCCTGCTCTCCACGGGCCACTACGCGATCGGCCACTACGCGGCGTTGGCCGAAGCCGGGATCGTCCCGGTGGCAGAACTCGAAACGTACGGTTCCGACGATTCCCGCCTGCCGATGTCCGGCATGTCCACCTACACCCCGGGCATGGAAATCTCAGGTGGATCGTTGGGGCACGGACTGACGATCGCCGTCGGAATGGCTCTCGGGTTGCGGGCACAGGGCTCTCCGTCCCGGGTGATCAACTTCCTGTCCGACGGTGAGCTGGACGAGGGCTCCACGTGGGAAGCGGCCATGGGGGCGCACCACCACCAACTCGGCAACCTGATCGCGATGGTGGACATCAACGCCCTCCAGGCTGACGGGGTCACGAACTCGGTGCTGCGCACCGAACCCGTCACAGAGAAGTGGGAATCGTTCGGCTGGTACACCCAGCGCGTGGACGGGAACGACGTCGGTGCGTTGCTGGCTGCGTTCGACAACATCGCCGCCCGCGGGGCTGCTTCCAGAACCGCTGCCTCCGGCCAGCCTTCCGTGATCTTGTGCGACACCAAGGTTGGCCGTGGGGTGCCACTGCTGGAAACCCGTGAAAAGGCGCACTTCATGCGCATCGAAGAAAACGAATGGCAGATCTGCCGCGAGCAGCTGACTGCAGGATACGAAGGGGCGGCCTCAGCATGAGCACCACTACCACCAAGCCCAAGCTGAAGACTTCGGCAATGATCGCGTCTTTCGCTGATCCCGGGCAGAAGACCACGTCCGCTCCGTTCGGGCACGCGTTGGTTGCGGCGGCGGAGGCCAACCCAAAGATTGTTGGCCTGACCGCGGACCTTGGCAAGTACACCGACATGCACATCTTCGCCAAGGCCTTCCCGGACCGTTTTTTCCAGATGGGCATGGCCGAGCAGCTCCTGTTCGGTGCCGCGGCGGGAATGGCGGAAACCGGCCTGATCCCTTTCGCATCCACTTATTCAGTGTTCGCGGCACGTCGCGCCTATGACTTCCTGTGCCTGGACATCGCCGAGCCGAACCTGAACGTCAACATTGTGGGCGGCCTCCCCGGGCTGACCACCGGTTACGGCCCCAGCCACCAGGCCACCGAAGACATGGCCATCTTCCGGGGTATGCCGAACCTGACAATCGTGGATCCGTGCGACTCCGTGGACATTGAGCAGGCGGTTCCGCAGCTCGCAGCATCCGACGGTCCCACCTACTTGCGTCTTCTCCGCGGCAACGTGCCCACCGTCCTGGACGAATACGGCTACACGTTCGAGCTCGGCAAGGCCAAGGTCCTGCGCGGCGGCAATGACGTGGTGTTTGTTTCCTCCGGCCTCATGACCATGCGTGCCCTGCAGGCAGCAGACGTCCTGGCCAAACACAACGTGGACGTGGCTGTGGTGCACACCCCAACCATCAAGCCCTTTGACTCCGCCACGGTGTTGGCCGAACTGAACACGGACCGCCTTGCCGTCACGCTGGAGAACCATACGGTTGTTGGCGGTCTGTTCGAAACTGTTGCCTCCGCCGTCGTAAGTGCCGGTCTTGGCAAGCGCGTGGTTCCCATCGCGCTTCCGGACCAGTTCCTCGACGCCGGTGCGCTGCCCACACTGCACGAACGCTACGGTCTGTCCGTGGACCGGATTGTGGCCAAGGTCCTGTCCGAACTCGGCTGACTCTCCCCGCGAGTTTTTGTACAGCTAATGCCTTAAAACCCGCCTCTAAAGGTCATTAGCTGTACAAAAACTGGGGCGCCCGTAGTATCGACTGTTAACACCTGACTGTCAGCAGTTGCCCATAGAACCGAGGACACACACCATGGCCGCCACAGCCTCCCTTTTGGGACTGGAGAAGAAGAGCCTGCGCGAACAGGCACTCGCAGCCCTGCGGACCGCGATCACCAGTGGTGAGCTCGAACCCGGACGGCACTTGGTGGAAACCGAGCTGTCCGAAATGCTGCAGATCAGCCGAGGCACGCTCCGCGAAGCCCTCCGGCAATTGGAACAGGAAGGCCTCATCTCGGCCGGCGCCCGCGGCCGGATGTCCGTCCGGCATCTGGACGTCAAGGAAATCCGGGACATCTTCGCCGTCCGGGGCGTCCTGGAATCCTTGGCTGCCGGCACGCTGAGCCAAATGCCTGACAAGGAGGCCGCGCTCGCGGAGCTGCGTGCCGCCGTCGACAATATGGACAAAGCAACGAAACTCTCGCTTGAGGAGCGGATCGAATCCGACCTTGAATTCCACCGCACCCTTTGCCGCCTGTCGGGCAACGAGACCCTGCTGCACCAGTGGGAATCGCTGGAGGGCTCCATCCGGATGTCCATCATGTTCGCCGGCCTGGAACGGGGTACCCGCAACATGAGCGTTGACCGGCACCACGACATCGTGGCCGCCATTGAGACCGGGAACGCTGCCAAGGCCCGGGAAACGATCATCGAGCACATGAACGGTGCGGCCGAGAATTTGGTGGGGTAGTTCCATGGCACTGCGGCTGGTTCAGGTCAATTTTAAAGCCCGGGACGACGCAGCCCTGGGACGGTTTTGGGCGGATGCGCTGGGATGGGGTGTTTCCAGCGAGGGCCCCGGGGTCACCAATGTGGAACCTCTTGGGTTCCAGTGGCCCGACCCCACAGCCGTGTGCGTGGACGTGGTTACTGTTCCCGACCCGGAGACGGTGAATTACCGCGTTCACCTGGATCTTGCCACCACTTCTGCCGCGCATCAGCGGGAGCTGGTTGAACGGCTCACGGAACTCGGGGCGACTCCTGCCGACATCGGCCAGGGGGAAGTGCCTTGGGTGGTGATGGCCGATCCCGAGGGCAATCTGTTCTGCGTCCTGGAACCCCGTCCGGTTTACGCCGATACCGGGCCCATCGCCACCGTGGTGGTCAACTGCGAAGACCCTCGGGCCATGGCGGCTTTCTGGGGTGAGGCCATGGACTGGACCCTGCATGAGGTGACGGATGAGCATGCCAGATTGCGGTCGTCGTCGGGAGTTGGTCCCTACCTGGAGCTTCTTGGAACGTCAGACCCGGGCGCACTGAAAAACCGTATCCACCTTGACCTGATGCCCTACGCCGGTGACGATCAATCTGCTGAAGTGGCCAGGCTCCACGCCCTTGGAGCCCATGACGCCGACGTGGGCCAAGGTGATGTGCCCTGGAAATGCCTCACGGACCCGGAAGGAAACGACTTCTGCGTGCTGAGCCCGCGGTGAGCGGGTCAATGCGCAAAGCGGTTGTAATGGCCAAAGCGGTTATCTAGGCCTGCGCCGACTTCAACAAGTGGTCCGGCAGCCGGTTTCCCGGTGCCCGCCCGCGGATTTCAAGGAGCTCGCGGGCATGCGCGTGCAGTTTCTTGTCCTCCGCTGATACGGGAACCCATTCCGGAATGGGCACCGCCGTGCCCGTTTCATCGCGTGCCACCATGACGGTCAGGCAGTACGTGGTCAGGTTCATCTCACGGGTCTTGGGGTCGCCCGAGCGGACGTGGACCGCGATGTGCATGCCCTTCGCGCCGGTATAAACAAGCCGCGCCTCGACTTCCACCACGTGGCCGATCAGCAGCGGCCGGTAAAAACGGACTCCACCGGAGAACACCGCCACAGTGTCCTTGCCGCAGTAGCGCGACGCGCAAACGTACGCTGCCTCATCGATCCACTTCATCACGATGCCGCCGTGGACCTTGCCGCCCCAGTTCACGTCCGTGGGGGACGCCATGAACCGCAGCGTGACGCGTTCGGCGGTTCCGGCGTCGGTGTATTCCTGGGCGTTCATCGCATTGACGATCTGCTCACGGACCTCGATGCGCGCCAGCGCATGATTGCGGGCCTCGATCTCGGCAGGCGTGGAAGGCTGGAACTGGGGAACGGGGATCGGTTTGCCGTCCGGACCCACGGCAACAAAGATCACCATGCACTGGCTATGCATGGTTTCGGGCCCGCCCTTGGGGTCCCGGGAACTGACCACGGTGTGGATGTGCATGGAGGAGCGGCCGGTGTAAACGATGGTGGATGTCACCTCCACCATGTCCCCGCTGTTCACCGGATCCGTGAAGTGGATGTTGCCTACGTAGGCGGTAACGCAGTAGGACTTGGCCCAGCCCACGGCCGCCGCGTAAGCCGCCTTGTCCACCCATTCAAGGACTGTCCCGGCATCAACGGATCCGCTGTGCCCAACGTCGGTGGGGGCCGCCAGGAAGCGGAGGGTCACGGAGTTTCCGGCGTCGTCGCTCATGCTCGAAGTTTACTGTCGCCATGTTTCTGTTACGTGACTAAGACTGCAGTTGCTGGTTTGCGCTACAAATGAGAATCAATATCATTAACCCATGTCATATCACCCACAACTCGCCCCCTCTTTCCCGCCCGGCCGTAAACGCCGCCTGCCCACAGGGCCGATTGCCGCCGTCGGGCTTTTCGCTTTACTCCTCACCGCCTGCGCGGCCCCCGGCGGCTCCGCCGGTAACGCAGGCGAAGCGCCGCCGTCGGCCGCCTCAAAGCCGAGCCCCAAGGAAGCCGGCGCGCCGACGCCACGCCTCGTTTACACCTATGACGGCGGTATCGGAGTCCTCGACGCCACCTCCCTCGAGGCTGTGGGAAGCGCGGAGCTGGACGGCTTCAACCGCCTCAACCCCGCAGGCGACGGCCGCCACGTTTTCGTTTCCACCGGCGACGCCTTCCGACTTTTCGACGCCGGTGCGTGGACAGAACCGCACGGCGACCACAGTCACTCGTATGTGACAGATCCTGCGTTGACTGATCTCGCTTTCGAGGCCAACAAGGCCGGCCATGTGGTGCTGCATGCCGGTAAAACGGTCCTGTTCAGTGACGGTTCGGGCAAGGTGGAGAGCTTCAAGACTTCCGCCCTGGGCCCTGCCGTGGAAGACGGAAAGCTGCCCGCAACGGAGGTTTACACGACCCCTGAGGCGCATCACGGGGTCGCTGTTGAACTCGAGGACGGCAAGCTGCTGGTTACTTTGGGTGATGAGGAGAGCCGGTCCGGAATCGCGGTGCTCTCGGCTGGCAAGGGTCAGGAGCGACATGAGATTGTGCGCAACGAAGACTGCCCGGGAGTCCACGGCGAGGCGGTCGCTGCCGGCGAGGCTGTGGTGGTTGGCTGTGAGAACGGCATGTTGATCTACAAGGACGGCGCAATCACCAAGGTGGCCAGCCCCGATGCATACGGCCGCCTGGGTAACCAGGCCGGATCGGAAAAATCCCCCGTGATCCTCGGCGACTACAAAGTAGACAAGGCGGCAAAGACGGAGCGGCCCACCAGGATTTCGTTGGTCAACACTGAGACTGCTTCGATGCAGCTCGTGGATATCGGCACCAGCTACTCGTTCCGCTCGCTGGGCCGCGGTCCCGCGGGTGAAGCGCTGGTGCTGGGTACTGATGGCGGTCTCCGGGTGATCGATCCCTTATCCGGCGCGATTAAGTCCACCATTCCTGTGGTTGCCCCGTGGGAAGAATCGGCGACGTGGCAGGACCCGCGGCCCACCCTTTTCGTTCAAGGTTCGACGGCGTATGTCACCGAACCCGCGACGCAGTCACTTCACGCTGTGGACCTGAAGTCGGGCAAGGTGGCGAAGTCGGCGAAGCTGGAGCACACGCCGAACGAGTTCACGGGCGTCGCGGGTTAGTTCCCTATCGACGCTCGCTCCCATCCCATCCCTTAACCGCCGACGCTCGATCACTCTCTCCAAGGGAGTGATCGAGCGTCCGGTTGAAGGGGCTATTACGTGAGCGAGGGTCGCGGGGGGGGGCTTATGCCAGGATGCGAAGCTTTGAGCTCGGGCGGCCGAACAGCGCGGCGTCGGCCGAGATCCTTCCCGCGCCCGCCAGTGCGAGGGCCAGGGCGGCGCCCGCGAAGAGCAGCACGAGCTCGTACCCGCCGTTGCCCACAAAGATGCCGGCCGGAGCGTGGACCAGGAACAGAGCCCCCAGCATGTCGACTGCCAGGAGTGCGGCGAAGACGCGGGTCAGGAGGCCGAGGATCAGCGCGATCCCGCCCACGAGCTCCAGCGCTGCCACGATCGGGGCTACTACGGAAGCGCCGGGCACGCCCATCTGGGTGAATGATGCCTGTGTGCCGGCGATGGTGAATTCGTTGAACTTCTGCCAACCGTGCGCGGCGAAGAGGAATCCTGCAATGACGCGCAGGATGGTCAGGGCTGTGGTGGTCAAGCTGGACTTGTTCATGTTTCAACCCTTGCAGGCCATTGGTTGAACTGTCAACTAAATGAGGCGCCACATGACCAAAGCCGCAGCTATCGAACTTCCGGCCGTTCCAGATATCGCGCGTCGGGCTCGGCGAATCCGAACTGCTTGTAAAGTCCGTGGGCATCGCTGGTGTGGAGCATCCAGCGGAAGTTGGCCCCCGGCCCGCCGTCGACCATTTCCCGCACCAGTGCCTTACCAAGGGACTGGCCGCGCACGGACTCGTGAACGTAAACGTCGGCAAGGTAGGCGAGGGCGACGCCGTCGGAAAATGCCCGGGCATAGCCCACCATGGTTCCGGTCCGGGCGTCGTACGCGCCGACGATCCGCCACGCGTTGTCCAGCTGCGCTTCGACGTCCTCCCGTGTACGCCACTTCGCCCAGTAGACGTTGGTGGAGAGCTCGTTCCAAAGCCAGTCCCGGTCCACGCGGTTCTTGTCGGTGGAGAGAACGAACGTCATCGCGCAGTGCCCTTCGCCTGGAGCCGCCGCTTCCTGGCTGGTTTCTGAAGCCACGGCTGAAGCAGCCGGGTTGTGATCGGCAGGAAAATATACGTCATCAGAGGAGTCAAAATCACGATGTTGAGCAGGACAGCGAACACCAGGGGCCAGTTCTGTGTCACTGGGTGCAGCAGGAAATTGGCCAGCAGGCTGAGCGGGAAAAACGGCAGGAAGATGCTGATCGCCTGCTTCCAACGCGGAGGCACCACGGTTTCCGGGACCACCACCGAGACATCGCCAGGACGCGAGAACCACCCTTCAATGCCCGTATGACGCTCCACGCGCGTGGTTTCCATCATGTCCCTGGCGCTGTCGATCCACCAGCGCCTCTCTTCGGAGTCCTCCCAGGCCTGAAGCGATTCGGCGTCAGCGAACCGGTAGAGCATGTGCCATTCGCTGGACTCCGCACCGTTGCGCACCCAACCGGATCCCAGGTAGCCCGGCCACTCGCGGGCAAGTTCCTGTCCGGCATGCGCCCAGGCGTTGGCTTGGCGGGTGTAGCCCGGAAGGATGGTACGGGCTACGGAAACGGTGACTGGATGCTCATATGACACGGCCCAAATGTACCCGCCTCCCAGCAGACTAGGCTTGTTTAGTGCCTCAAACCACAACCGCCCCCCATCGCTCCAACGCGCGCGAAATCCTGCGCCTGGCCGTCCCCGCATTCGGCGCGCTCATTGCCGAACCGCTGTTCCTCTTGGCCGACTCCGCAATCGTGGGGCATTTGGGGGTGGACCAGCTGGCTGGAGTCGGCCTCGCTTCCACCATCCTGCACACCGCGGTGGGACTTATGGTCTTCCTGGCCTATTCGACGACGCCGGCAGTGGCCCGCGCGATCGGCGACGGCAAGTTGGGGAAGGCCTTGGCGGCAGGGCGCGACGGCGTATGGCTGGCCCTGCTTCTTGGCTTGGCGCTCGCGGTGGTTGGTTTTGTCGCGGCCGAGCCTCTGGTCGGCTTCATGGGCGCGACGGGTGACGTGCGGGGATTCGCCGTGGACTACCTTCGCTGGTCCATGCCTGGCCTGGCGGCGATGCTCCTGATTTTCGCCGGCACGGGGGTTCTCCGCGGCTTGCAGGACACCCGGACGCCGTTGGTGGTGGCCACAGCCGGTTTTGCGCTCAACATAGCCCTGAACTGGTTCCTGGTTTACGGGTTGAACATGTCCGTGACAGGCTCGGCGATCGGCACCAGCATTGCGCAGTGGGCCATGGCTGCGGTTTACCTGGTGATGGTAGGCCGGAACGCGCGGCAACACGGCGTTTCGCTGAAGCCCGACTGGCACGGGATCAGGGCCATGACCAGGGTGGGTTCGTGGCTGATGCTCCGCACGCTCAGCCTCCGACTGGCCATCCTCGCAACTGTCGTGGTGGTGACGGCCCAAGGTGCCACCAACCTGGCAGCGCATCAACTGGCCATGACGATGTTCTCCTTCCTTGCCTTTGCCCTGGACGCGTTGGCCATTGCGGCGCAGGCCTTGATCGGCAAGGAACTCGGCGCCCGGAATGCTGCCAAGGCCCGTGAGTTGACCCGCACCATGATCCGCTGGGGCCTGGGATTCGGTGTGATCACCGGCTTGCTGCTGGCAGTGGCAGCTCCTTGGGCGGGTTACATCTTCACGTCCGACTCGGGTGTCCGGTCCGCGCTGACCGTTGCACTCTGGGTACTCGCGGTGGGGCAGCCCATTGCCGGGTACGTTTTCGTTCTCGACGGTGTCCTCATAGGTGCCGGCGACGCGCGCTATTTGGCGATTGCCGGCGTCGTAAACCTGGCGGTCTACCTGCCGCTGTTGGTGGCCGTCCACCAACTGAAGCCCGACGGCGAGGCGGGGCTCCTGTGGCTGTGGGCGGCGTTCGCGCTGGGCTACATGCTGGCCCGTGCGGTGACGCTGGGGCTGCGGGCGCGGACCGATCGGTGGATGGTGTTGGGTTCGCACTAAACTGGACGGGTGACTCTTCCATCGACTCCTGCCCAGACCCCTTCTGCCGCTCCGGCGGGACTTTGGAAACCCGTGCTGATCCGTGCAACTGTTGCGGTGGTGTTCGGCTTGGTGACCATCTTCTGGAGCGCGCCGTCGGTGCAGGTCCTTGCGTGGGCAGTGGGGCTGTATCTGTTGGGAACTGCCGTGGCCGTGTGGATGTCCCGCGCGTTGCCGGTGGCCGTGCCTGCGGTGGTGGCCCTGGGCGGCATTGGCGCCCTTGTTACCCAGTCCGATGAAGGCGTGGCCCTTTCGGCGCTGTTCGCGCTCCTGGTTCTTGGGCTTCTGGAGTTCATGCACGGCCTCAGGAAGCGCGATTCGCTGGCGCGCGACTGGCTCATCTCCGGCATCATCTCGGTGGGCACGGCGATTGCGTTGCCATTCTTCACCTCGCTGGGCGCGCATGCGCTCCTCGGTGTCGCCGGCGGTGGCGCGATTCTGTCCGGGGTCCTGTGGATGCTCTCGGGACTGTCGCTGCGGCACGATGCGAGCACGGGTGCGCAGGCCTCTGCACCAGGCGCTGCGCCGGGCTCCGCGCCGGAGGCCGTAAACTAGTAGTTGGACGTTCTACTCGTTGTAGAACTTTTGCAGACCGGCGGGCACGTACCGCCATCATTGGAGGAATGACCGTGGCAGACCAGACACCAGGAGAACCGCGCAAGATGCGGACCTCGGTCAAGGGACCCCTCATGTTCTCCGCCTTCTTTGCCGTACTGGCTTTCGTGGCCGTGCTGATCTTTGCTTCCGGCGGCAGCGCGCGTGTTCCGAGGTTCGACCTCGCCTTCACCGGCGCGGGCATCGCGTTCATTGTGAGCCTCGTTGTGGCTGCCATGCTGTCCATGAGCTACAAGGAAAACGCCGACCACCTCGGCAAGGGTTCCGGGGTCAATCTCAGCTCCAAGCGTCCGCACGGCGGATCGCCGGTCCAGGACCTGCCTGACGATCCCGAAACGCCCGACGCCGGCCGCTAACCTTCCAGCGCTTCCCCACCTTGGTTGGGGGAGCGCTTTTTGTTGGGGTGGGTTTGCCGCTGCCTTTCCCGTTCTCTGCCGCGCCAGCGGGTTTACGACACCCAAATCCGGGGGGCGACAGTACATATTCCGGGCGTCAGCGCATTTGGGTGGCCTCCGTGGCCTGGGCGGCCTCCCGGGTGGTCCGCTGAGTGAATCCAGCGTTGACCGCCAGAAACGTCAGCACAAAGCAGCCGCCGATGATGAGTCCGACATCCGGCGTGAGGGCGGCATACTGGTCTCCGTCATTGGCTCCTGACTGGCGTTGGAGTTTGATGTAGCCGGAGATTATGAGCGCTGCTCCGCCGGCCACCGTGAGGATGTATGCCTTGAGGTTGCCCAACCACCAGCGGCTTAGGCGGCGGTTCAGGCGGAGCGGCAGTCCAACTGCTACGGCAACGGCCATCACGAAAATGGGGCCAAGAAGGGCAGCGAGAAAGATGCCGGGAAGCTCACCGTCAACCATTGAGGACATCCCACACACAAGCCACAGTGCGGCCAAAAAGGGGTACGCGATGGCCAGCTGGCTGATGGGAGCCATGTCTGGCCAATCAGGGGGCCGAACCCAGGCCGTGTTAGGAATCGGTGACTGGCCTGCTGGATAGTTGCAGGCTCCTGCGTTCGATTGTTCCCCCATGCGGCAATTATGCCCGGTTACTCGCCTTCCGCGGCCTTGCGTGCCCGATACGCCGCGACGTGGGTTCGGTTGGCGCAGTTCCCGGTATCGCAATAGAGCTTGGAGCGGTTGCGGCTGAGGTCAAGCACGACGGCGTCACAGTCATCGGCGGCGCACACGCGCATGCGTTCCATTTCCTTGCTGCGGATGACGTCGATGATCGCCATTGCAGCCTCGGTGCCCATTCGGTCCGACAGTGGTGCCTCCGGTGTCGTGGCATGAAGGTGCCAGTCCCAATGGTCGTGTTTGACCAATTGCGGCAGTGCCTTGGCATCGGCGAGCAGCTTGTTTACGGACTTGGCCGCGGTGTCTTCGTCGGAGCTCCAGAGTGCTGCGAGTTCGCTGCGAAGGCGCTTGATGCTGCTGAGTTCCTCCCGCGAATTGACGCGCGAACCCGTGAACTTTTCAGCATCCAGGAACGAATCGAGGTCCTCCAAGGTGGCCAGCAGCTCTTCCCCATTGGCGGCAGTGTTGATCAAGTTGACCACGCTGCGGAGGGCAACCTCAGTGTCAGGCGCAAAAAGCACTTTGACTCCTTACATATTCCGGGAGTACTGTCATGACCATAAGCCCACTTTACTCCTGACAGGAGGCTGCTGTGTCAGCTCCAACGACGAAGGCTGATGCAAAGAATTTCCTGGCATCAGGACTCGGCATCGCACTCTTTTCTTCAGCCGTCTTCGGCACATCAGGCTCGTTCGCCAAATCAATGCTGGAAACCGGGTGGTCACCCGGCGCCGCCGTTACCGTACGTCTGACAGGTGCCGCGCTGATCCTGGCGATTCCCGCCGTCGTGGTTCTTCGCGGCCGCTGGCACCAACTCAAGGACAACTGGCTCACCATCCTGTTGTTCGGCCTCATTGGTGTTGCCGGCTGCCAGCTGTTCTATTTCAACGCTGTGGCTCGCCTGTCCGTCGGTGTCGCCCTGCTGCTTGAGTACCTGGCTCCGGTGATGATCGTGTTGTGGCTTTGGATCTCCAGTCGTCGCAAACCGCGTGCGCTCACTGCAGGTGGAGCGTTGCTTTCCCTTGGCGGCCTGGTGCTGGTTCTTGACCTCACTGGTGCTGTGAAAGTGGACTTCATTGGTGTTCTCTGGGGCATGGCCGCAGCCGTATGCCTGGTGATCTACTTCTTCATCACAGCCAAGGAAAATGACACACTTCCGCCGCTGGTTCTCGCTTCGGGCGGCCTGTTGGTGGGAGCAGCGGTGATGTGGCTGGTGGGCCTGTTGGGACTTCTTCCCATGACGTTCAGTACGGCAGACACAACGCTGGGTCCGTGGACCGTGCCTTGGTGGGTGTCCGCCGTCGGCCTGATCATCCTGGCCACCGTCCTGGCCTATGTTTCCGGAATCATGGCGGCGCGCAGCCTGGGTTCGAAAGTGGCCTCATTCGTTTCCCTGACCGAGGTGCTGTTCGCGGTGGTCTGGGCATGGCTGCTGCTCGGCGAACTCCCCGGTCCCATCCAGCTCCTGGGTGGTCTCCTGATTGTGGGCGGCGTAGTCCTGGTTCGTGTCGATGAACTGCGCGGTGACCGACGTGCCGCTGTGGTCGGGGCACTGAATCACCCGAACGACGTCGAACCGGTCCCCTCGGGGTACAACGCCAGGGGAGACGAATAGCTTCCGGTTTCAAGCGGACGCAAAAATGCCCGGACGCATGTGCGTCCGGGCATTTTCCCAACTGTCCTAGTTGGAGGCCTGCTGCTGCTGCTCAGCGTTCTTCTGAGCGCGATCGCCGGCTTCGCGGAGGGCGTCGGCAACCTTCTTCAGGTTCGAAGCGTGCTGGCTGTCCCACTCGCCGCGGAACTTGTCGGCGTCCGGGCCCTTCCAGTCGGTGCCGTCAAGGGCACCCTTCAGCTGTGAACGCTGCTGCTCGATGTGCTCGGCACCTGCCTTCAGCTTGTTACCGAGCTGACGAAGCTGATCAACATCTGCACCCCAAATAGCCATGAGATTCTCCTTCATTTGTTCGGACCCGAGCTCTTCGGCATCCCCAGCGGCCTCCGGCTCATCCGGAAGATCCAATAGCTAAAACCTATCCCGGGAATCTCAACTGCGTCGATGGGCACCCCTCCCCATGCAGCACTGCCCATGGTTAGCATGGGGTTATGTGCCGGAATATCAGGACTTTGCATAACTTCGAACCGCATGCCACCAGCGAGGAAGTGGAGGCCGCTGCCCTCCAATACGTGCGGAAAATCAGTGGTTCCACCAAACCTTCCAAGGCCAACGAGGAAGCCTTCGCGGAAGCTGTCCACGAGATCGCGCATATTACGCAGCATCTCCTGGACTCCTTGGTGAGCCACGGTCCCGCCAAGAACCGGGACGAGGAAGCAGCAAAGGCGAGGGCCCGGGCTGCGGTCCGTTTCGGGACCGCCTAGCCCGGGCCTTCTCCGTTTCTATTTGCCGAACGAGCGCAACCTCAGCGAGTTGGCGACCACCAGCACCGAGCTGGCCGCCATCGCTGCACCTGCGATCATCGGATTCAGCAGCCCGAGTGCGGCAACAGGAATGCCGATCGCGTTGTAGAAGAACGCCCAGAACAAGTTGGTCTTGATAGTCGAGAGCGTCTTCCGGGACAGTTCGATCGCCTGCACAAGCTGGCCCAGATCGCTGCCCATTACCGTCAGGTCCGAGGCCTCGATGGCAACATCCGTGCCGGAACCCATCGCGATGCCCAGGTCCGATTGCGCCAGGGCTGCGGAGTCGTTGACACCGTCTCCGGCCATGGCAACCGTGGCGCCGGCTTCCTGAAGCTTCCTGACAGCTTCAACTTTGCCTTCGGGCAGTACTCCGGCGAACACATCCTCCGGCGAAATCCCGACGGCGTCGGCCACTTGGGCGGCTACGGCAGCGTTATCACCGGTCAGCAGGATGGGGCGGATTCCCAGATCCTTCAGCTTTTGGATCGCCGCCGCCGAACCGGGCTTGATGGTATCGGTCAGGGTCACAATTCCCGCCGGTGCCCCGTCAACAGCGACCCATATGGCAGTGGCGCCCCCGTTCTCCTGAGCAGCGAGGATGTCCCGATGCTGGGTTTCAAGGGAGATGCCATTTTCCTCCAACCAACCCGAACGGCCCACGACTACGGTCTTCGCACTGCCGTCCAGCGTGACGCTGCCCCGCACTCCGCCACCCGGAGCGGAACTGAAGCCTTCGACTGCCGGCAAGCGGCCGGCGTCGGACGTGACGCCTTCCGCCGCCGCCGCGATCGCATGGGCGATGGGATGCTCGGAGGCGGACTCGACAGCACCTGCCAAAGTGAGCACAGCGGCGGGGGAGTGGCCGTTCAAGGCTACGGTGTGGTCCACAGCGAGCTTGCCGCTGGTTACAGTGCCCGTCTTGTCCAGCAGGATGGTGTCCACGTGCCGGGTGTCCTCAAGAACCTGCGGGCCCTTGATGAGGATGCCCAACTGCGCGCCGCGGCCCGTACCTGTCAGCAGGCCCACTGGAGTCGCCAGTCCCAACGCGCAGGGGCAGGCGATCACCAAGACGGCGACGGCGGCCGTGAATGCTGCATTGAGGTCGCCTGAGAAGAACAGCCAGAGCAGGAACGTCACCACGGCGATGACCAGCACAATGGGGACGAAGACGGAACTGATCCTGTCCGCGAGCCGGGCAATCGGAGCTTTTCCGGTCTGCGCCTGACTGACCAGGCGCCCCATCTGGGCGAGGGTGGTGTCCGATCCAACCCGCGTGGCACGAACCAGCAGACGGCCGGAAGTGTTGATCGTAGCCCCGGTCACGGCACTCGCGGGTCCGACTTCAACCGGAACGGATTCGCCCGTTACCAAGGAAGCATCGACGGCTGAGGCGCCATCAATCACCACGCCATCAGTCGCAATCTTCTCACCAGGACGCACGACGAAGACATCGTCCACAAGCAGTTGCTCCGCAGGGATTTTCTGCTCGACGCCGTCCACAAGTATGGTTGCGTCCTTGGCTCCCAGGTTCAGCAGTGCTTTGAGTGCATTGCCTGCTTTGGCCTTCGCATTCGCTTCAAGGTAACGGCCCAGGAGCAGGAACGTGGTGACCACAGCCGCGACTTCAAAGTACAGCCCGCCGCTGGACATGCTTTCCATGCCGGGGTGTTCGGTCATTCGTGGGTCTGCAAACAACTGCCATGCCGAGTACACGTAGGCCGCGATGACGCCAATGGAAACCAGGGTGTCCATGGTGGATGCTAAATGCCGCGCATTGATGGCAGCTGCCCTGTGGAACGGCCAGGCCGCCCAGCTCACCACTGGCAGTGCGAGGGCTGCGACAACCCAGCCCCAGTTAGCGAAGTGCAGGGCCGGAATCATGGAGATCGCGAAGACGGGAACGGTCAGGAGGGCAGCCACGATGAGGCGGGGCCGGAGCGTCGAAGCAGACGGACCATGGTCCATGTGATTCTCGTGGGCAGCCGGGCCATGGCCGTGCGAGGCATGCTCATCGCGGGGCTCGGTTCCCAGGTGCTGCTGGTGATCATTCTCAGCCGAATGATGGGCCGTCGCATTAGCAGCCGGGCGGCTATGCGGCGCCGGCGCTTGGCGAAGGGTTGCTTTATATCCCGTCGCGTTGACCGTGTCCACGATTTGCTGGTCAGTCACCGTGGCAGGAACAATGACCTGAGCGGATTCAAGGGGTAGGTTGACGCTTGCCTCGACTCCCTCGAGCTTGCCCAGTTTCCGTTCCACTCGATTGACGCATGAGGCGCAGGTCATGCCCTCGATGTCCAGCTCGATTACCCGTTGTGTGGGCTGGTTAAAGATCCCCCCGTCGCTCAAGGAAACTCCTAAGCTTCGTTGGCTACCACCAGGTAGCCGGCTTCCGCCACGGCCTCGCCGATTTCCGACGGCGAGAGCTCCTGGGTTGACGTGATGGTGACGGTCGACAGGCCGCCCGGGTTCAAATCGACAGAGACATCCTGGACACCGCTGAGAGCCTCGAGTTCCTCGCTCACGCTGGAGACACAGTGGCCGCAGGTCATGCCGGATACATTGACGTTGGTCTGAATGGCTTGGCTCATGGAAAGCTCCTTGGTGCTGAGTTGGATGGTGTGGTGGGTGGTGGCGGAGTTACCGCAGCAGGCGCCCGATGGCATCGGTGGCCTCCTTGACTTTGGCGTCGATCTGTTCGGCGCGGGTTTCGGGGTTGGGTTCGGAGGCAGCGCCCACGACACAGTGGCCGATGTGCTCCTCAACGAGACCCAGGCTCACGGCGTGAAGGGCCTTGGTGGCTGCGGCGACCTGGGTGAGGATGTCAATGCAGTACTTGTCTTCCTCGACCATCCGGGCAATCCCGCGGACTTGTCCTTCGATCCGTTTCAGCCTTTTGAGGTACGCGTCCTTGTTGCTGGTGTAGCCATGCGGTGCAGCGTGCTCAAGTTCCACCTCAATGACTGGCGCATCCGGGTGGCTCAGTTTGAAGTCAGGTGAGTTCATGTCCCCAAGTTATACCCATAGGGGGTATGCGTCAAGTACCCCCAGGGGGTATGGTGAAGAAAGATAAGTAATCGATCACAAAAGGCAAGGTGACTGCATGGCGTCCGATGACAACTCCGGGAGTTCCGGCATGAAACTTGATGCTGCCGCATATTTCCGCGCCAAGCTTCAGTGCGAGATCGACGTTATGGAGGTGGCCGAAGCGGCCCCCGCATCATTGGTCATTGTTGACACGCGCCGGCGCTCGTCCTGGGACCACGGACATATTCCTCAGGCCGTACATATGCCCACAGCCTCCATTCCGGCCGAAGCACCCGGACGAATTCCGGAGGGTTCGCGGGTAGTGGTGTATTCCTGGGGCCCGGGCTGCAACGGCAGCACCTTCGCTGCGCTCGCGTTTGCGGAGCTCGGCTACTCAGTGAAGGAAATGATCGGGGGCATCGAGTATTGGATCCGGAACGGGCTTCCCGTTGAGACCGCCGGCGGTGTCGTTCAGAATGCGCCGGATGCGCTGGTTACGGCGCGCACGGCGTGATGTGAAAAGGGGGGACGATGACGGTTTTCGTACTGATTCACGGCGGTGGTTCCACTGCGTGGGACTGGCATTTGGTCGCCCCACTCCTTGAAGCGTCCGGACACGGAGTGATAGCTGTCGACTTGCCCATTGAGGATGTTGAAGCCCGCCTTGAGGACTACACCCGCGCAGTAACGGCGGCAGTAGGAACGGCTGAGGACACGATAGTTGTGGGGCATTCGCTGGGTGGTTTCACGGCCCCCTTGGTCTGCGAAGCGCTCCAATCGAACGGCTTGGTGTACCTCTCAGCCATGATTCCGATGCCGGGAGAGACCTTCGGCGAGTGGTGGACCAACACAGGCCATGATCGGGAAACCATCCCCGAAGAGCCATATTTCAATCTTGTCCCAGCCGAGTTGGTACAGCAGGCAACCGACCGGGTGCGCGACCAGCAGGGTGCCTGGATGTCAGGGCCTTGGCCAGGCAAGCATCCGGATGTGCCGACCTTGGGGATTCTGTGCCGTGAGGATCTGTTCTTCCCGGCGTCGTTCATGAGGCGCCAGATCCGCGACCGGCTGGGAACCGATCCACTGGAAATCCCCGGCGGTCACTACGCCACATTGAGCAATCCGGACGCTGTAGCCGCCGCTCTTGGTGACTTTGCCCGGCACATTGCGGAAGCGTGGTAGTTTCTCCAGCGGTGTCTGGGCTGCACCTGGGGGATCGCTGTGGGCGGAGAACCGCTCAACCGAGGAAGCTTGAGTATCGATGAGTACGACCGGATCTGATCGACATCCAGGCACCGCATAGGCTTGGACCATGCTGAACCTGGTCCTTGGCCTTATCTTTGCCGGGCTCTTCCTGGCCTCCTACCAGTCCGACCGGCGGAGGCTTCGGAACGGCGTTTTCCTGTTGGTGGGCGCATGGTTCCTGCTACAGGCGCTTCTGGACTTCCTGATCGACCTGAACCCGTGGTTCGAGTGGCTGAACCTGTTGGTTGCTGTGGTCCCTGTGGTGAGCATCTTCGTGTTTGCCGGCTTCCTGATCGCGAACGGTGTCACGATGGTCCGTCGCGAAGGCCCAGGAATTACCAGCTTCCTTCCAATTGCGGTGGGCCTGACCGTGTTCCTGGCGCCGGTGGTGGCCTTCCTCTTCGTCCTGAGCGGGCAGCCCGTATTGGCCGGCATTGCAGCCCTGGCCTTCTTCCTCTGCGCCTACCTTGGCTGCGCATTTGTCGTCTTCCTGGGCTACGCGGTGGTTTATTCCAGGATGCGCTTTAGCCCGAACCCGGCAGCCGTCATTGTCCTGGGTTCCGGCCTGATCGACGGCAAGGTTCCGCCCTTGCTTGCCGCGCGCTTGAACAGGGCTTTGGAAATTTACGACGGCGTCACCCCGGTCAGGCCTGTTTTGGTACCTTCCGGGGGCCAAGGGCCGGATGAGCCCCGCCCCGAGTCCACAGCGATGAAGGAGTACCTGGTGGCGAAAGGGGCAGCAGATGGAGACGTGCTGGAAGAGAACAAGGCAACCACCACGCGGGAAAACCTGGCATATTCCGTGGCGTTGCTCGCAGAGAGGGGCATCCAGGGCCCCTTGCTGGTCTGCACCAATAACTACCACGTGCTCCGCGCTGCCCTCCTGTCGCGCAGGCAGAAGATCAACGCGGAAGTAGTGGGTGCGCCGACAGCCAGATACTTCGTCCCCAGCGCCTTCCTTCGCGAGTTCGTGGCGGTGATGAGGGACAACCGCCGGACCAACATGGTCCTTTGCCTGCCGATGTTCGGGATCGCCCTGCTGATCACGCTGGCCTTGATGAACTCGCCTGTGGTCTGAGGGCGGCTAGGCTCGTCTGCATGTTCACACTCGTTGCTCCTGATGTCTCCTTCCACCAGTCGTTCCTTGAGTCCCACGGTGAGTGGGGCGGCGTCCACCAGGACGGCGCAGGCGTTTTCATGGCAGAGGACGTTACGACCCCCAGCGGATTCGCGGCCTGGGTTCAGCGGCTCCGGGACGCCGAACATGCCGCTGAAGCGAACGGGATTGTGCCCTGCACGTATCTGTGGATCACTGAGGGCACCCGATACGTGGGAGCGATCGCTTTCCGGCACCACCTCACTCCGGCCCTCCTGAATACGGGTGGCCACATCGGCTATGGGGTTCGTCCGTCGGAGCGTGGGCGGGGTGCGGCGTCGTGGGCCCTGCAGGAATCGTGCGCCCGGTTGGCAGCGCAGGAAGACCTCGCCCGTGTCCTCCTGACGTGCGATGACACGAACGCAGCGTCCGCCAGGACCATCGAACGCGCGGGTGGGGTGCTCGAGGACAAGCGCACGGACGCTGACGGTCGCCTGTTCCGCCGCTACTGGATAGATGTTTCGCGGCCACAAAACTAACGCGAAAGGCTTGTTCCACACCCAACGTGAGTGCCGGCGTCGTGCGCCTTTCTTGGAAGTTCCGTTACATTCTTCCGGTTGCCGGACATTAATTGGGTATGAGGGTGGAAGCGGAGCAAGGAGATCGCGTGGAGGTGCCCCGGGAGAAGCATTTCCTGGCGACCCACGCGGCCTGCCACGACCAGGTTTACGGCTATTTCCGTCGTCGCACGGAAGGGGTATCCACGGCCGAGGACCTCTGCGCCGAGGTTTTCCGCGTCGCCTGGCAAAAGTCCGCAGACCGGGAACTATCGGTCCTCATGGTGTTCGGCATTGCCCGCAATATCCTGCGGAACCATTACCGTTCCAACGCGCGGTCGCTGAATCTTGCGCACCAACTGGAGGCCCAGCGGAGCCACCCTTTGGATTCCGACGACGGCGCGGTCCGGGAGGCGCTGGACCAGCTCACGCCCGGGGAACGCGAGGTACTCCTCCTCACGTACTGGGATGGATTCACCTCCGCCGAGATCTCGGAGTTGCTCAATATTTCGGCTACGGCCGTCCGCATGCGCGTTTCCAGGGCGCGCAAACAACTCAGCCAACTGCTTCGGGCAGGTCACGCCACAGAGGATGTTCAGCGGTGAGTAATAAAGAACCATTCATGGGACGCCTGACGGCGGCCGATCCCGGCCTCGCCGTCACGGAAGAAGACCTGGCCCGGAGCCGGGAGAAGAGCCTGGCCGTCATGCACAGTGACGCCGAGCAACTCGCGGTAGGCGGATCCATCGAAGACTTCCCCAAGCGACCGTCGCGTCGACGATTGGCAGCGGGGTTTGGGCTCGCAGCTGCAGCGGTCTTGGCAGGTGTCTTCGTGGCGTCCTCCCTGCCTTCGCCGCCCAGTGAGCAGACCGGACCGGCGGCCATGCAGCCGGCTGCCACACCGGAGACAGACTCGTCCGGGACTCCACGGCTACCCGAAATCGTTGGTGCCAAAGCTGCAACAGGGGCTGCAGAAATCGTCACAGCCGGCAACGGCAACAAGGCCGCTGTCTCCACGGACGAAGGCGTCAATCTGATCATGGACGCTCTCAATAGCGGCAAGCTTGGCCTGAACAGCGGAGGGTGCTTCGCCAGGATCTCCGCCGATGGAACGTCAAGTGGACTCATCTTCCCCTACGGAACACAGGTCACCGGCTCGGGCGTAATCCTGCCGGATGAAACTCACGTCGATGTCGGCCAGGACTTTGCGTTCGGAGGGGGGCTTTCGCCCGGCACCCAGGATTTGGGCGTGTGCTCTCCGACCGGTGAAGCGTTCATGGTCCAGAGCTGGGACCAGCTCCGCTCGAAGTAACCCGCTTTCGACGTCGGCACTCGCGGTGAGTGCCGACGTCGAACTCCCTATTCAGTGACGTCGTCCTCTACCGGGTCCTTCAGCAGGAGGGCCGTGCCTTGGAAGGCGCGAAGTTCCAGGAAGAAGCTTCCCAGATCGTCAACCTGGCCCACGTCTTCGCCACTGAACAAATCGTGGACTGTCGCGCCGGGCACCAGGTGCGAGGACTGGATGCTGCCCGCGATGTCCTGGTCGGAGAAGTTCAGGACCGTCACCTGCACCGCGCCGTCGGCGAGCTGGTTGACCATCACCAGCAAGCCGCGGTTGGAAACATCGGGGATGTCCAGCAGGGTACTGGTGGCGATTCCGGACTCCTCCCGCACAGTGAGGATCTTCTGGAGGCGCCGAGCGTACGAATCAGGGTCCTTGAGCTGCTCGGGCAAGGGGCCGTAAAGGCTCCGCGCCCGGGGCATGCCGGCGAGGGAGGTCTTCGCGTCAGGGCTGGTCCCCATGAGGTCGTGGGCTCCACGGTTGATCCAGCGTGTATCGCCCTGGGACGTCAGCTCCCGGACGGTCTCGCGGTCCAGTGCAGTAACGCCGGTGAGGTCCCAGCCCGAAAGTGCGAAAACGCCAGGCTGCAGCGCGTTGTACATGGACAGCAGGACATGTGCGTCCAGCACCTGGGCTTCCTGCTCCGCCGTGATGGTGTCCGGGTCCTTAATGCCAAGCGTGGCCATGATGAAACTGACGGTAGTGCAGGCGATGCCGTTGGTGGTGAAGACGGCGTTGTAGGGGCCGTTCTCACCCGTGAGGCGTTCCCGCAAAGTGTCCTGAACCTTCTCGGCCACTTCCGCACCCGTCAGCTCTTCCCCGGCCAGTTCGAAGACATCGTCCCTGTGGCCGGCGGCGAAATGCAGCAGCTCGTAGGTCAGTTCGTCGTGGTTCTGGAGGGCGTGAACCAAGGATGCCTGGTCCACTCCGATCTCCATGGCAAGCTTCAACGTCAGGCGCAGGAACTCGGTATCGCCGGTCACCAGGGCGTAGTGGTAGGCGGGCCGGGTAACGAAGTCGTAGGAGAGGTCAGGGCCGGACTCGGATTGGGCCTTGATGTCGTCGATGGTGAGGTTGAGTTCCTGGAAGGAAAACCCACCCACCTTGCGGATCATGGAGCCAATCAGCTGGTTGGCTGCCTCGGACAACGGGTGGCCCTCGGACCAGCCCGGCTCCTCTTCGGCGCTTTTCTCAACGCCCAGGAACCCGTTGGCATCCAGGCGCAGGGCGCCCGTGCCGAGGTCCAGCAGGGAATGCAGCGCATCCCCGACTACCAGGCGCATGCCCGCGAACGTAGGATCCAGCCAGTTGATGGACGGCTGACCGGCTTTGAAGTAGTGAAGGTAGACCCAGCGGCGCTTCTTGCCGGTGGTGTCCACGATCGCCTTTGTTGCGCTCCAGTTGGTTTCCTTGACGCCAGGCTCGTAGAAGATCACCCGTTGGAGCCGGCCGATGATGTAACCGGCCTGCTGGAGTGCCTTCTCTGCCTCCGGGCTGATGTTGACGGAGTCCTCGTTCTCAGGAACGTCCGGCAGCAGGTGCCAGTCCTCCTCAGGGATGTCCACCATGTGGTAGATGCCGGGGTAGTCCCGGAAGTTCATCTCGGCGAGCCTGAAATCGGCCCCTTTGCCCGTGTGCCCGGGAACGATGTCATCAATGATCGTGCCGCCGTGATCCACAGCGACCTCGCACATCTGGCGGAACTCCTCCTCGGTGCCGAACGCGGGGTCGATTGCCATGCTGATGCGGTCAAAGTGCCCGTCAACACTGGGAGTTTGCGACCATCCCCGAATACCGCCCGCAAGCTTCACGGGGCCTGTGTGAAGCCCCCGTATGCCGATCTGGCTGAACGCGTCCCACAGCTCCGGATCGCCCAATGCCGACAGGAACGACTGGCCGTCCTTGGTGATGAAGGACAGGGGGTAGGCCGTGAACCACACGGGCGCGCGTTCCACGGCTGCCCTGGGATTGGGCCTGGCGTAGGAGTTCTGCCACATGCTCGCCTGGCCCGAAAGCTGCCGGGCCATGGTGTTGGCATCGCCGAGCATTGATTGGTTTCTCAGCCAGTCCACATATGTCTTGTTAAGGCCGTCAAACTCCAGGGACGGACGCGCGGCAAAGAACTGACGACGGCGGGCGATGGGCCGTAGCGCTTTAGGCCGCGCAGGGTAGAACTGCTCGTCGAACGTGATCTCGGGTGACTCGGTGGCGGTTTCCGCGGTTTCCTGCGGCTCTTCTTGCGGTTCTTCCCGTGCTTCTTCCTGTGATTCAGCTGGATCAGCGCTGACTTCTGCCGCGCTCTCGTTGACTACAGGCTCCCGCACAGCATTCTCCTTTACGTGGTCGCCGCATGGCGCCGACCGTCCGAGGGGTCATTCAAGAGGTCACGTACCCGGGCGTGCCCGGCGTAATCATGCTAAGCATCCTTGGTAGCCGTTTGTCGACCTCGGGGAGAAGTGAGTCGTGCCTTGACGGCATTCCCGCCCCGCGCGGGCGGCGGCGTCTGCCGGATGCGGCGCGCTGTCTCTGCAGCCAGAGACCCCCATAGCGGCTTTGATTTGGACTCCGGAACCAATATCTCCAACCTGCTTGGTGCTGGCCGCCCAAGACAGACTTCCGACAGCTGCAAATAATGAATTCATGGCAGTAACGGCGGAAGCCCACCCCTCATCCCCCTTGATAAGAAGAAACCGGAGCAGGCGCCTTTCCAGAATCTGGAAGTACCTGCACCGATATCCGGAGCCAAGCATGCGGGAGTTCAAGACATCCGATTTCCTTGAGACCATCATGAAAGAAGCAGGTCTTCAGCCGCAGCGATTCAAGGAGTTCCCGGGGTTTTTCGTTGATATAGGCACTGGCCAACCCACAATCGGACTACGGGCCGACATGGATGCCCTCATTCAGGACGTTGACGGCGTTCCAACAGCAGTCCACTCGTGCGGCCACGATGCCAACATGGCCATCGTGGCAACAGTCATGCTTGAACTGGCCGAAATGGACAATTCAAGCTGCCCTGCCGTCCGAGCCATTTTCCAGCCTTCCGAGGAGGCTGGAAATGGGGCTGAATTGGTCGCTGGTCTTGGGGTCGCCGACAATCTTGACTACCTTTTTGGAGTGCACCTGCGTCCGGGAGAAGAGCTTCCTTCTCCCGGGCTTGCCCCAGCGATAGCCCATGGGGCATGCCTCTTTGTCAGAGGCTCCATCCACGGGGAAGACCACCACGGTGCACGGCCACATCAGGGGGTCAACGCCATAGACGTGGCTTGTGAAATATCCCAGGCCCTGTATCGAATGAAGATCGATCCGCAGACACCCAGCTCAGCGAAAATGACAGTTTTGAGAGCTGGAGGGGCAATGAACGTCATCCCTGGCAGTGCCCAATTCGGGATAGATCTCAGAGCCCAGACCAACGAGGCCATGGAAGCGTTGAAGCAGGAACTCGTTTCGTTATGTGGGCACATCACGTCCATGAGGATGGTGACCATCGACCTGGATTTCGAGGACAGCGTTCCTGCAGCCGTAATCGGTCCGGTGGCCGAACGCGTTCTTACTGCGTCAATCCAGTCGCAGTGTGGAGGGGAGGCACTGATGCCCCGGATAGTAACCTCAGGCTCGGACGATTTCCATTTCTATTCCGTCCGCAACCGACGGCTTCAGGCAGCCATGCTCGGTGTCGGAGCAGACGTTTTCCCCGGACTCCACCATCCGGACATGAAATTCGAATTTGCGGCAATGGGGCGCGCAGTAGGCGTCCTGGTGGACGCCTGCATGCATGTTCCAGAGAGTTCCGCCACCCTTCACGACACGGTAGCTGGCACCGAAAGTGGTACGTAACGGACCACCAAGTTGGTAGCCTCGTTAGCACCCAGCATCGCACCATGACAGGTTCTTGATCGAGGAAATCCCAGCCGTATGACGGATCAGATTGATAGGCAGGAACAGGCATCGTTCAGGGGCATCACGATTGGGGTGCTCCTGGACAGCTTGGGTCCGGACGTTGTGCGCCCTCTGTCGCTCCCGCAAGGCCCGTCGGCACCAATTGGCTCCCCGTTGATCCATGACACGGATCAGGTCAATGTGGATCTCACCGACGCTATCCTGCTGGTGCCTGGTAATCCGGACCCTGCTTTGTTTGGAGTGGCGGCCGACGGCCGGGTGGCTGCAGTAGTGGTTCGTGCGGGTGGCGCGCAAATCGAGCGACTGACAGAAGCTGCAAATCAAGCGGGAATAACGCTGCTGGAGTGCAGCGAAGAATTGTCGTGGGGGCAACTTTATGTGCTGATCGACGCACTTCGGGCCATCAAGGATCCGGTACACGACCAGGACGACCGGGCTGCGGACTTGTTCTCGCTGGCCAATGATATTGCGCTGCACGCCGGCGGTGCGGTGGCCATCGAGGACCTGTCCATGAGGGTGTTGGCCTACTCCAGCATTCCGGGCCAAACGGTCGACGATCTGCGAAGGGACGGAATCCTCGGACGACGAGTCCCGGATCACCCCACCAACGCTGAGGACTACGCCAACGTGCTGCGCGCCGGAACGGCGATCTGGATAGGGGTTGAAGCCGACTTCCGGCCAAGGCTCGCCATAGCCGTCCGCGACGGCGGGGAAGCCCTCGGCAGCATCTGGGTACAGTTAGGCGAGACCCCGTTGGCTGCAAACGCCGCTGAGGTGTTGGCGGAAGGCGCCCGTCTTGTGGCGCCACACCTGGCCCGACTGAACGTCGCCACGGACGCTGACCGCCGGCAACGTGCCGAGCGTTTGGGACAACTTCTCCGCGGGCCTGACCCGGACAGAGACCTCGCCGAATCGTTTGGCCTCCGTTTCGATGCCCCAACCACCGTTGTGGTGATCGGGCGTGACGAGAACGTCCCAGCCCGGGCCCGCAGGATGTCTGCAGAGTCGGCCGCCGTGCACGTTAGTGTGCTGCTGAGAATGGCGCTTTCCTCTTATCGTCTCCAGGCAGCCGCTGGCTCACTGGATGGCCAAGCGGTTGCTGCCATCGGCACCGCGGCGGATTCCCCGGTACTGCAAAACATCATTACCTCGGTCCTAACCCGCGCTGCTGAAAGCCTCGGAGGGAATTGGCGGGCGGGAATCAGCCGTGACATGGACACTGTGGCGGACGTACCGGTTGCTTACGCACAGGCAAAACAGGCCTTCGGCGTGGTGTCGGGCCCCTTCGGCCGAGGAGACATAGGCAAACACCAGGAGCTGGGAGCTTCGTTGTTCCTGCTCGAAGTGATGAATGCCCTGCAAATACAGGCAGAGGCCGAACTCGAGCCGCTCTCCCTCGTAGCAGACCACGATGCCAGGCACGGAACCGAGTATGTGAAGACGCTGCGCAGCTGGATCGCTGCCCACTATGACATCGCGCGTGGGGCTGAGGCCCTGGTGCTGCATCCGAATACTCTGCGCCACCGACTCCGCAGGATGGCACACGTTGTTGACATCAATGATCCCGATGTCCGCCTTGCTTTGGCTCTCCAGTTGCGCCTTCACGAAATCTGCGCCAAAAAAGTCGACTGACGGCCCCGCCCCGTTCGACGCGGATGCAGGGACAATGCGACTCCTTTGTCCAAAAGGCAGAAACCACGCCTCATAGCTCTGCCTACAGCACCAAAAGTGCGCATAAAAGGCGGCGTATCTTCGAAGAGAGATCGAGGAGAACCGTTCTATGGCACTAAATAATGTGCACAATTCGAGTGCGCAAAAAATTCACGCTGAGCTCGTTGACTACCGTTTCAAGGCATTTTCCTCCGGTGCTTCCGCGCTTTCCGTTGCCGACATTCCCGAGCAGGAATGGAATGCGCTCGCGGGAGATTTTTCGCTGCCGGTCATGGTGCTCAAGGAATCGGAGCTCAACCACAACATCGAGCGGATGGCCGGCTGGTGCCGGAGCCGTGGGGTTGTCCTGGCACCGCATGCCAAGACAACCATGAGTCCGCAGTTGATCTACCGGCAGTTGGAAGCCGGTGCCTGGGCCGTCACGGTAGCCACCATTTCGCAGGCGCGGGTGCTGGCTGAGTTCGGCATCGAGCGGATCATCATCGCCAATCAGGTTTTCGCCCGGGTGGATCTTGAATGGATCTGCAGATTCCGCGGTGGGGACGAAGCACGGGAAGTATACGTTCTGGTGGATTCCATGCAGGGTGTCCGCCTCATGGATGAAGCACTGAACCGGATTGGCTGGCTTGGACCGCGCCTGCCGGTGTTGCTGGAACTTGGTTACGACGGCGGCAGGGCCGGATGTCGAACGACGGGGGAGGCAGTGGCGCTCGCCTCGTGCATTACGTCCTCGTCCCATCTTGAGTTGGCTGGAGTTGAGGGTTTCGAGGGCCTTGTTCCCGGCGAAACGACCGTCAGGCGTCTTATTGCTGCCAGGGCTTTCCTTGCCGACATGGCGGCTACGGTGCTGGCCCTGGACTCCGCAGGCCTTCTTCCCCCGCGTCCGTTAGTGACATGTGGCGGAAGCGCCTACTTCGACGAAGTTGTCCGCGAGTTCGTGGATGAATGGCAGGGCCCATCCCTTCAGGTGGTCCTGCGGAGCGGCTGCTACATCACGCACGATCACGGTCTCTATCGAACGGCCTCACCGCTGCGCAATGATGCGGAACCTTTCCGTCCGGCCTTGGAAGTCTGGGCGCAGGTCCTCTCCGTACCAGCGCGGGGTATGGCGATTGTTGGTTGCGGCCGACGTGACGTCCCCTACGACGCCGGGATGCCCATTCCCTTGGTGGTGAGGAACCGAGACGGCGACAGGGGCTTGGTAGACGCGAAAGTCACCTCACTTAATGACCAGCACCTCTTTCTCTCGTTTTCCGACGCAGACGACATCGCAGTGGGTGAGTTGCTTTGCCTGGGGATTTCACATCCGTGTTCTGCCTTCGACCGGTGGACTCTCATTCCCGTGGTGAATGACTCGTACGGAGTCATCGACGCCATCAGGACCTATTTCTAAATACCCCGTCCGTGCGGGCTAAGGAGGCTCTTATGAAGGTCTATATCTCAGTGGACATGGAAGGCATTGCGGGAATTGCCACCTATGACCAGGTCATCCGTGGCGGAAGCGGTTATACCCGTGCCCAGCTGTTGATGACCGCGGAAACGAATGCAGCCATCGAAGGTGCCTTTGAAGGAGGTGCCACAGAGGTTCTGGTGAACGATAGCCACGGAACCATGGACAACCTCCTCCACGAGCAGCTGGATCCCAGAGCACGTGTCATTTTTGGTTCTCCAAAGGCATTCTGCATGGCCGAAGGCCTGACATCGGATTTCGATATCGCCCTTTATGTGGGCTACCACGCTCCGGCCGGTTCCGAGGGAGTGTTGGCACACTCCTTCTCCGGCTACTTTGCCAGCTTCCATGTCAACGGTGAAGCAGCCTCCGAGGCATCGGTGAACGCCATGTTCGCAGCAACCAGGGGTGTACCCGTCGGCCTGGTGACAGGCGACGACGTCATTTGTGGTATCGCCGCGAGCAGCTTCCCCGGGGTCCGGACCGTGCAGGTCAAGGAAGCCAGGGGAGTCATGGCCGCCAATAGCCTCTCACCGCAGGAAGCCAGAAAACGGATCCGGAAGCAGGCCGCCGAAGCGGTACACGGAATCAGTGGCACCCGGCTCCTTCCGGTGCCGGAGCGCATCCGCCTTGAAGTGGGTTTTCAGACTGCACTGGCCGCGGAGCTCGTTGAGGCCGTACCAGGAGTAGTCCGCACCAGCAACCTGTCCATTGCCCGGGACCTGGACTCACCGGAGGACCTTCTGGGAATGATCGCAACCAGCTACAACCTGGCAGGCGTGGCTGCCAGGACTGTGTACTCCCTGGTCAACAGGACCTGAACCCTTCGCAACCACACCACGTTCATCATCCAGCACCTGCATCACATCTAGGAAAAACCATGATCCCAACAAAAAAGCTGCCAGCGTTGGCCGCCATCACTGCACTCACATCATTGCTGCTGATCGGATGCTCCCCGGGCCAGTCCATGTCTTCGGAGAATCCCGGGTCGCCCAAAAGCGGAGGACAACTCGTCATGGCCAGGGAAGCGGACGCGTCAACACTGATGCCGGCCGATGCCACCGACAACGAATCGATATGGACAGTTGAAGAAATCTTCGACACCCTCCTTGTGCCCTCGCCGGACGGAGAAAGCCTGAATCCTGCCCTTGCCACCGCATGGGTGCAGTCCGAGGACAAGCTGTCGTGGACATTCACCTTGCGTCCTGGCGTTACCTTTTCCGATGGCAGTCCCCTCACTTCAGCCGATGTGAAGTTCTCCCTGGAGGCTGCCTCCGACCCCGATTTGCCGTCAGGCTTCCTCAACGAGCAGATTGCCGCCATCGAGGCGCCGGCACCTGAGACGGTGGTTATCAAGACCAAGAGCGTGTGGTCGCCTTTGCCCTCGGTCCTGGCGCTCTTCGCGAACTCCATAGTCCCGGAGAATTACGGCGGCTTGTCCAGGGAGCAGTTTGCCCAGGCGCCCGTGGGATCCGGCCCCTTCAAGGTGAAGAACTGGACCAAGGGGCAGCAACTGGAGCTGGTGAGGAACACCTCCTACTGGGGCGCTGACCGGCCCTACCTGGATGCTGTGACGTTCGTGACCGTGCCCGACGCAAATACCCGTGCGACGCAACTCCAAGGGGGCCAGATCAATATCAATGAAGCACCCGCTGCGAGTAGTTTCGCCGCCCTGACGTCTACGCCGGGGCTTAAGGCTTCCGCGTTCGACAGCAGCCTGACCAGCTTCCTTACCCTCAACAACACCCGGGCGCCGTTCAACGATAACCACGTCCGGCGGGCAATCGCCTTCGCGATTGATCGTGAGGCGATCCTGAAAGCTGCGTACTTTGGGCAGGGTTCTGCCGCGGGTTCTTTCCTGAGCCCGGCCTACTGGGCCCACGACGAAACGGTAAAGGGCCGGCCGTTCAGCCTCGATGAAGCAAAGAAGGAGATGGCCCAGTCTGCCAAGCCCGGCGGCTTCAACGCCAACATCCTGGTGACCAGTGGCAACGCAACGCAGTTGACCATTGCCCAGATCCTCCAGAGTGAACTCGCCGAAATCGGCATCACCGTCACCATAAACCAGATGGAACCGGCAGCACAGCGGGCAGCGCGGAAATCGATGGACTTCGACATGGCCATCAGCGTGGCCACAACGGACATCACTGATCCCGACGAAATGGTGCGGTTCATCGCGGTGCAGTCAGGCGGGTCGAATGCTCTCTACACGGGATACGACAACAAAGAAGTTGCTGACCTGGCAACCCAGGCAGCGGGACTCAGCGATCAGGCCGAGAGGGTCAAGATCTATTCCCTGATCCAGCAGAGGGTGGACGAGGACCAGCCGATGGTGCCCCTTTTCTACCTGCCGGCCCTCTATAGCTACAGTGATGCGGTCCAGGGCTTCCAGCCGTCCATCACCGGCAATTACAACTTGGTGAACACATGGCTCTCCAACTGATTGTCAGAGACCAACCCCTGCCAACCGCGGACAGCAACGCCTGGGATGTAAGAGGATGACCCGCTTCCTGGTTCGCAGGCTCGGCTTGCTTGTCCTGGTTATTTGGGGCGTTGTCACGGCAACGTTCATTCTGGTCCATGCAACTCCGGGTGACCCTGCCCGAACAACGCTTGGAGACAAGGCTTCCGAGTCGGCCGTGCAGGCGCTCAGGGCCGAATGGGGACTGGACCAGCCGCTCGGTGTGCAGTATTGGAATTTCCTGGCTGACCTTCTGGGCGGCAACTTGGGAAAGTCATTTCAGTTCCGCACACCGATTGAGTCGTTGATCGCCGAACGGCTGCCCACGACGCTTCTGCTGATGCTGCTGGCCGTGGTGTTCGCCGTGGTTATATCCCTGCCGCTGGCCACCTGGGTGGCCGTCCGGGGCAGGGGCGGCGCCGACGTCGGAGTCCGGTTCTTTGGTGCTGTCGCGCAGGGAACTCCGGCGTTCTTGACCGGCACCCTGTTGGTTATCGTCTTTGGCCTTAACCTGCGCTGGTTTCCGGTGGGAGGTTACGGAAGAACGACGGCGGAACATCTTCATTCGCTCGTCCTGCCTGCCCTGACTATCGCCTTGGGCATCGTCCCCATGTTGGTGAACAGCTTGAGAGCGTCCCTGACGGATGCGCTGCAGAGCGACTTTGTTGCTTTTGGCCATTCAAAAGGACTCCGTCGGTCCACCGTGTTGGGTGCTTATGCCATTCGCAACGGCAGCATCTCCGGCGTGACCATCTTGGGAATCCAGGCCGGCGCGCTGGCCGGCGGGGCTTTGGTGGTGGAAAAGGTCTTTGCGATTCCCGGGATGGGAAGTCTGATGCTGACAGGCATTCTTGGACGGGATTTTCCCGTGGTGCAGGCCACCACGCTGATCTTCGCGGGGATCGTCGTTGTGGTCTACCTCGTCACGGATTTGTCCTATGCACTACTCGACCCGAGAGCGAGACTGGCATGACCCAGACACTTCTACCCCAGCCTTCGTCCAAGTCCGGAATCACTGAATCGAAACGGCCGTTGCGGCTCAGGATGCGGCCTTTGCACCGTGGGTCCAACATTGAACTCATCGTAGGGGGAACCATCTTCGGGGCGATGGTACTGGCCGCTATCTGTGCCCCACTCCTGACTCCCTACGACCCCACGACGCAAGATTTGGCCAATACGTTGTCCGGACCCACGGCTGCCCACCCCTTGGGGACGGACAACCTCGGACGCGATACCTGGAGCCGCTTGCTGTTTGGTGCCCGCAGCGACCTCGGCATCGCCTTTCTTGCCGTCCTTTTTCCCTTCGTCCTGGGGACGGTGGTGGGAGCACTGTGTGGTTACTTCCAGGGCTGGTTCGACACCATGGTCATGCGGATCGCTGATGTTGTGTCTGCCTTTCCGTTCTTTGTCCTGGTTATCACCTTGGTATTCGTGTTCGGGAACGGCCCGATGAGTATTTTCCTTGCCATCAGTGTGGTGAGTTGGGTCTCGTACGCACGCATCGTGCGGGCCGAGACACTTGTCATCCGCAGGAGGGACTTCATTCAGTCCTGTGAAACGGGGGGACTTGGCAACGCGCGAATCGTGGTTAGGCATGTCCTCCCCAACACAGCCACCCAAGCCATTGTTTTCGCGATGAGCGATGTCGTAGCAAATATCGGCGTCATTGTGACATTGAGCTATTTCGGGCTGGGAATTGTTCCGCCTACGCCGGACTGGGGACAAATGATCAGCGATGGCCAACAATTCCTGGCCTCCGGGAATTACTCACTGGTTCTGATTCCTGGTGCAGCAGTTATCCTTGCGAGCCTTTCCCTGACCTTCCTTGGGGATGGAATCGCCAATTCACTGAGGGCAAAGCGATGAGGGGAGTACCGGACATGGAGCCGTTGCTGGCGGTTGAAGGCCTATCCGTAGATGTGTCCATTGAGGGCCGCGCGTACCCAGCTCTCAGGGATGTTTCCTTCACTGTCCAGCGGGGGGAAGCCCACGGCCTTGTGGGGGAGTCCGGTTCAGGAAAAAGCCTTGCTCTGCGCTCCCTGATGGGTTTGCTCCCCCCGAACGCACGCGTGACTGGGGGAAGAGCCCTTTTCAAGGGGGCCGATCTCTTCGCCGACAACGGCAGGAAGATCCGGAAGATCCGCGGCTCAGGAATTTCGATGGTCTTCCAGGAACCCGCCGTGGCCCTGAACCCGATCGCCCGGGTCGGTACGCAAATATCGGACGGCATCGCCCAGCGGAGGAAGCTCAACCGCAAAGAGGCCCGGGACTACGCCATCCACATGATGGACCTCGTGGGTATCCCGAGTCCGGAACTCCGCGTGGACGCCTATCCGTTCCAGTTGTCAGGTGGAATGAGGCAGCGCGTCATGATCGCCGCCAGTGTTGCCTGCGAGCCAGAGCTGATTCTCTGTGATGAACCTACAACAGCCCTGGATGTAACGGTCCAAGCCCAGGTTTTGGACCTTTTTGCCGGGTTGAAGGCGGAGCTGAACGCGGGCATACTCTACGTCACCCACGACCTCGCGGTTGTGTCCGAACTTTGCAGCACCATCAGTGTTCTCTATGCCGGACGGCTGGTTGAATCCGGCACCGCGGCGGAGGTCCTGGGGAAGCCGGAGGAGGAGTACACACGGGCGCTCCTGGCTGCTACGCCGCGTATCGATGAGCCCGGCCAGCGACTGCAACCAATCCCTGGAACCACGTTGGCGCTTAGGGACAGGCCGACGGACTATTCGTTCACAATGCGGATGGCGGACCATGCACTGGGGATCCAAACCAACTCTGAGGAGCTTTAGCATGTCCAACACCCCGCCACGCCAGCCGACCCACGACAACATCCTGGAGATGCGGGACATACGGGTGGAGTTCTCCAGTGGACGCGGCCGCTCCAAACGCCAGATGGTTGCCCTCAACGGCGTTGATCTCACTGTCCCGAGAGGCACAATCCTGGGGCTGGTTGGTGAGTCGGGTTCAGGAAAATCCACCTTGGCCCGGGTCCTTACCGCTTTGGAAAGGTCATTCACCGGGACCATGGTCTTCGACGGGGCAGAGTTGCCCGCTCGCAGGACCAAAGAGCTCAGACGCCGGATCCAAATGGTTTTCCAAGACCCCTATTCCTCCTTGGACCCCCGGATGACCGTACGGCAGACTCTTGCCGAATTGCTGGGCATCCACAGGGTCGTGGAACGGCGGGACGTCAACAACAGATGCAGAGAATTGATGGAGCAGGTGCAACTGCCGGCCCGGGCGTTGGACAGTTATCCGATTTCGATGTCCGGTGGCCAGCGCCAACGAGTGGCGATCGCCAAGGCGTTGGCTCTTGAACCGACGCTGTTGGTGGCCGATGAGGCCGTCTCCGCACTGGACGTCTCCGTTCAAGCGGGCATCGTCAACCTGATGGCCGACCTGCGGGATGAGCTGGGGTTGTCCGTCCTGTTCATCGCCCATGATTTGGCGGTTGTCCGGAGCCTCTGCGAAAACGTGGCCGTGATGTACCACGGAAACATCGTCGAAGCCGGACCTACGGAGAGAGTTTTCGCTGAACCTCGCGAAAAGTACACCAAGACTCTCCTCAACTCGATCCCGAGGATCAAGTACTGACTGCGAATCACCCGAATGTCCACTTAAACGTCTTTGCAGGGGCCGCAACCGGCCCCTGCAAAGACGTTTATGTGGGCGTAATGCTAGCTCAGGGACTCCCGAAGGAACATCGTCTTGGCGGCGACTGCAGCCATTTCATAAGTAGTGCCAATCATTCCCAAAAGCTCTTCGGCTGACTCCACCTCCCGCGCGATGACAAGGTTGCTTACCCGTGACACACCCGGAACGGCTTCCAACAGTTCGGCTGCCAGGGGATTCTGGAAACCGATCTCAAGCCGGAGTTGGCCAGGGACGGGAAGCAACCGGGTCTTTTCCACGCCCTGGACTGCGGCACGGGCGCCCTTGCGGATGGCCTCGCGGGCGAATGAGGGGGAGAGGCTGTTGGCTGCGGTGAATCCGTGGGCGACTTTTACCGGGACCGTCACTACTCCCGGGAAGTCCTGCTCGGCGATGGCACAGATGACGTCGTCGCCGGTCACCAGGCCCACGGGAACCCCCCGGGTGGCAGCAAAAAGACCATTAATGCCGGCCTCCGACGCGATCTCCCCGTTGAGCTTGAAACTGGTAAAGAGAGCAGAGAAGCTGTGAGCCAGGAGGCCCTCAACGCCGGCAGGGGCGTGGTAGCCAACGTAGAAGGCGACATCGAAGTCCGACGTCAATCCCTCTGCCATGCAAAAAGCGGTAGGGGAACCAAAGACTACGCGTGCCCGTGGGTCCAGGTCCTCGTGCAGGAGGTTGTTCATGGTGCCGTGGCTGTCATTGACCAGGACCTCCGTGGCGCCTCCTTCGAACGCGCCTTCAATGGCTGCGTTGGTTTCGGCAGTCATGAGTGCCTGCGCCCGGGGATAGCCATGGCCGCCCCGAACGACTTGATCGTAGGTGGCTACCCCGGAGATGCCCTCCATATCAACAGAAATGTAGACCTTCATGTGGACTCCTTAGAATGTGAATGCGGCGGGGGTGAGCTTGTACCAGCCCGTACGGCTGACTCCAGATGCGACGTACCCCGACGCCAGTGCGGCCTCCAGGACGGCTCGCAGATGTGTGCGCCAGAGGGCAGCCTCGTGCGGGTTGCTTGCCCGCAAGGAGACGATGTCTTGAGGTGCCCGGCACCAGAGATTGCCGTCCGACTGCACCAGGGCCGGCTGCGAATCCGGGCCGTATTCCAATACCTGATCCTGCGCCCCTTGCGGCAGGTCTACCTCGTCGGGCAGGCCTTCGCTGCACCTGATGCTGCGTGGTGAGGACAGCGGCCACACCACCACCAGCCGGTCCGATTCGTCGTTGGCGTTGATCTGGTCCTGCATTTCGCCGTAGAAGTTTTGCTCATATTCAGAGGCAACAGCGCCCAGCTTGGTCAGGTTGAACCTTGCATTCCGGCTGACCAACGGATCGAAGGTCCACGTCATGGTTTCCATGCCGCGTGCCAGCGACCAGGCACGCTGGTGTTGTTTGAGGGCGAATCCCACGCCTCTGTCGGCAATGCCCGGAAGGACCCCGGCGATCAGCGAATACACCGACCCTTCGGGCGAGACGATGGCTACCGCGGTTCCGCAGAGGATACCGTCAGGGGTATAGGCGGCAGAGACGTTGCACCCCGCGTGTGAGATGCTGCGGAGCAGGTCAAACGGGATGGGAGCTCCGTGGGGAGACATCCCCCAAACGGACACCAAGAGCTCTTCTACCTGTTGGAGCTTGTCCCGGTGGTGCTCGTCTACGATGTGGACATTGGCCTTGGCCGCCGCAGACGCGGCATTGAACAGTGCGCGCTCTGCGGAGGGGTGGGCGTCAAGATTCAGTGACATGATTCAATCCTTGCGTGGTGAGGGGCGCGTGGCTTTGTCCGCCCGGACCAACAGTTGGAGTGCTGCTTGTCTGGGAGAACCACCGGAAAATGCGGAATGCTCCGCCCTGCGGGTGCGGGACGGAGCATTCGCTGCAAACAAATGCAGGTTAGCGAAGCATCCGGACGGTGGCCGGAGCCAGCTGTCCGTCGGCCATTTCGAAAGTGGCGCCCTGGGCGAATGTTGGGGTGGTCGAGTTGACGAACGGAACGATGTCGACGTGCTCAAAGAGTTGCTTTTCGGCGGCAGCCCAGTGTTCACACCCTGCCTCACCCGTGGTTGCAACTGCTTTTTGGACGTTTTCGAGATAGCCCGGATTGTTGATATAGGCGAAGTTTGTGCCATCCGGCGGGGTGGTCCCGGACACCAAGGGCACGAGTTCATTCGGCAGCGCTACGCCGATGGGCACAAACGCTGCACCCCAGCCGCCCTGTCCGCCCAGAATCAGCGAGCTGCCCTCGGCGTCGGTAACCGGCCGGAGTTGAACGTCCACACCGATGCCGGACCACAGCTCTTTGATCAGTTCCGCCCCGGCGGCAAAAGAAGGACCCATGGTGCTGGGGTAGAAGAACTCCAATTTCAGCGGGGTTCCATCTTTGCTCCGTGCGCCGTTCGCATCGGTTTTCCACCCAGCGGCGTCCAAGGTGGATTTGGCCGCTTCGAGATCGTGTTCCGGCAGATTTCCTGTCAGCGTGTCCTGCTTGCAGGGACTTAGCACGGGTGCGATGACTCCCGTGGCAGCCTTGCCGCTGCCACCAGTGACCACTTGCCCGAGTTCTTCAAGCTTCAGCGCCTGCGTCAGCGCGCGCCGGACGTTTTCATCGGAGCCCGGAGTCCCCGGCTTCTGGTTGAACCACAGCTGGCCAAGTGCCGTGACCAGGTCCCGGTGGAACGTCTTCTTCCCTTCAAGCCTTTGTTTGTCAGGACCCACAATGGTGGCAGCATTCACCTCACCGGACAGCAACAGGTTTGCAGCGGTGGTCTCGTTGGCAATGACTTTGAGGACCACCTTGTCCGGCAGTCCCTCCTGGTCCTTCTTCCAGTCTCCGGGGCCCCACGCGTAGTCCTTGCGCCGGGTCAGGGTGTAGTGGTCACCGGCTGCCACCTCGCTGACCGTGTACATACCAGTACCATCCGCCCCTTGGGCGAGGATGCTTCGGTCCTTCGTTCCCGCGGCGCACACGATGGGCAGGCTACCCACGTTGCGGACCAGGAAGGGTTCGGGCGAAGGAGATGTAACGGTGACGGTTCCGGCCGTGCCATCCGCGGTAGCTGTGCCACCGGGAGGAACGAAGACGCCGGTCCGTGTGGAGTTATTGGCGGGATCGCCCACGAAGTTGATATTGGAAGCGACCATCTCCGGCGTCAGAGGGGTGCCGTCGGAGCACGTGATGTTCTTGCGCAGGGTGTACGTGACCGTAGTGCCGGTTCCTTCCCACGCCTGCGCAAGACCAGGGACCATATTCCCGTCCGGATCAAGGTTGACGAGCGAATCGTAGAGGAACCTCGTGGCCTGTTGAGTGATCGAGTTGGAAGCAAAGTGGGGGTCCAGGGATCCCGGATCCACGCTCAGCCTCATGGTGAACGTTTTGCCGTTGGCAAGCTCTGCCCCACCTGTCTTGGGAGCGGAACCCGAACAGGCCGTCATCGTCATTGATAACGCCCCGACGGCGGTGATGCCCAGCGCCGCCTTGATTCTGCGGTGAGTCTTCATGGGGTCTTCTTTCGGTCTACTGTTGGCGGAGAAATTCCACGGCCAGGCGTGCCGCCTGGCCGATGGACGCATCGATTGCAGGCTGCGGGTCCTCAAGATCCGCTGCTTTGGTAAAGACGGCGACGGCGTACTGCCGGCCATCCGGGTATGTCACCACTCCCACCTCATTGCGGATGGCCGGAAGGGTGCCGGTCTTGCCGGCTACCAGGACACCGCCATCGAATCCGGATGCCAGGCGCTGCCTCCAGATCTGCCGGGCCATCATCGAGCGGACGCGTTCACACGCTTCGGGTGAGCCGGCGGTGTCCGTCCAGATGGCATCCAAAAGGCGGACCATGTCCCGTGCCGTGGAGGAGGGAGTCCTGGCAGGGTCAAGGATTCCCAAGGACCAAATCTGTTCCGGTGTCGCCGCGGCCAGCACGGCCTCTATGTCGAGGGGACCAGCGGCCAGGTCCACGCCCAGATCGGCCGCCATCTGATGGTCCATATCCTCTCCGCACCCGATGATCTGCGTGTGCTTCAGGTCAAGGTCGTCCAGGACGGCGTCAACTGCTGCCTGGCCCACGCGGTGGAAGATGACGTCTGTGGCAGCGTTATCGCTCATTGTCAGCATGAACAAAGCCAGGTCACGCCAACTCATTTCGACGTCGTCCGCACAGCCGGCGGTCCCCAGGCCTCCGACCCGGTATCGGGACGTCACGGTGGTTCGCTCTGTTTCCACCAGACGGCCCGCGGAGACTTCGCGGGAGTAGGCCACAGCAAAGGGCACCTTGAAGACAGAGGCCAGGACAACAGGTTCGTCGGCGTTCAAGGAAACCTCGGGCCCGCCAACGACTCCGACCTCACGCGCGTACAAGGAGCCCACGGCCCCGGCAGACGCGAAGATCCGGGCGATTTGCTCCGTTCCCTGGTTCATGCGCTGACGCGGCGATCGGCGCGCCCGGTGTGGACAAACAGCGCGCGGCCTTCGCCGTCGTCGCCAAGGAACACGTGGGGCAGGTGCATGCCATACTGCAGTTGCGCGGGCAGGAACGAGTCCCCGCCAGCAGCCACCAGTTCAATCTTTTCCCTCTGATCGCCGACTTCCTCGTAGAGGCCCTTGGGTATTCTCTCCAGCCAGAGCCGGCCGTCCGGGTCCTGACTGACCACGACGTCTGCTACCCGTGAGGAGTACTCGCCTATATAACGGGAAGCATCTACTCGCGTGTGCGGTTCTGAGGGAGCGGGAAGTTCCGGTAACCGGATGCCGGCAAACTCGTCAAGCACGCGTTGTGCGATCTCCGTGAACACCGCCAGTGGAGTGCCGCCGTTGCAAAAGAGGGCAATCGAGACATCCTTCTCCGGGCAGATCCGAAGGAAGGCCGTTTGGCCGATCGTGCCGCCGTCGTGACCCACCACAGTACCGCCGTCGTAATCAAAGAGCGAGAAGCCGAGGCCCCAAGCAGCGCCCATCCACCCCAGGTCCGGCAGCTTCACTTGCGGTTCCAGCATTGCAGCGGCGGAGGCGGCGCTGAGCACCTGCCGCCCGGTCCGCGTCCGTCCGGAATCCATGTGCATTTGTGCGAACGCCAGGAGGTCGCGTGGACTCATGGTGAGCATGGCCCCCACAGGAGCCGTGGAGCGGGGCAAGGCCCAGATTGGGCTTGGCTGCGGCTCTTCGCCCTCATTGTTTGCGATGTGTCCAACGGCGGCGCGGAAGAGGATGGCCTCGTAGGGTCCGTTGGCCGCGTGGGTGAGTTCCAGTGGGGCGAACAGATATTCACGCAGGCACTCGTCATAGGGCTTGCCGCGCAGGACCTCTATCATCCTGCCCAACACCACGTAGGCGGCATTGTTGTAGGAAAACATGGTGCCCGGCGTGAAAAGCTGCGGGACGTCTCCAAATGTCTCAACGAGCTTGGCAATGGCGTCATCGCCCTGTCCGGTATCGGTGAAGATGTCGCCCTCAAATCCGGCCGTATGACTCAGCAGCTGGCGGGTGGTGATGACAGCAGCGGCCGACTCGTCGTCGAGCCTGAAGCCAGGGAGGTAGTTCCTTACGGGGAGGTCGAGGTCCACTTTTCCCTCGTCCACCAACTGCATGACCAAGGTGGCGGTCCAGAGCTTGGTGATCGAGCCGATCTGGAACAGCGAGTCGACGGTTGTTTCGACGCCGGTGGCCTTGTTGAGCACGCCAGCGGCGGCTTCGATCACCTCGCCTTTGACCGAGACGGCTATGGCAGCGCCCGGGACCTGGTTCTCAGCCAGCAAGGCGGGGAGGCGGCCTTCCAGCCACGTCCGAAGTTCGTTGAGGTTCGTCATGCGCCAATGCTATGGCGCAGGCATTCCGCCAGCGTTGTCCGTTTCCACTCTCCCGAGCCAGATGCGTCGTCGAAATGGCCAACGGTCCACCGGAATGTGAGCTGGATAATGGAGGTCGCCGGTCTCGTGGAGGTCCACAGAGATACACAGAGCAGGAGTGAATATTGAGCACTGCATCACGTTTGGTTGCGGAGGCAACGGGCAGTCCGTGGACAAAGTTTGCGGCGCGAAGACTGGGTCGCCTGACGGTGTCCATCTGGGTCCTGGTCACGGCGTCGTTCCTCATGATCCACCTGATCCCCGGTGATCCGGTGAGATCCGCCTTGGGCGCTACGGCCCCCGCCGCACTGGTGGAAGCCCGACGGGAAGCCTTGGGCCTCAATGATCCGCTGTGGCTCCAATACATCCACTACCTTCAAGGCCTGCTCAGTGGCAATCTGGGAACGTCCATGACCTCGGACCTCCCCGTGGCCCAAGTGGTCGGGGACCGCTTTCCCGCCACTTTCGAGTTGGCCAGCCTTGCCTTTGCGCTGGCCGTTCTGATTGCAGTGCCCCTGGGTGCCCTCATGGGAGTGCTTACAAGAGGTGGCCGCCGGCCGTCAACGGAGCTCGCTTTCACCACCACCTCTATCGTGGTGGCCGCAATACCTGAGTTTCTCCTGGCCGTGGGATTGGTGTTCTTCTTTGCGGTCAATCTTGGTTGGTTCCCTGTGGCGGGACGATCAGACACGAACTCCTACGTCCTCCCCGTACTGTCCATGGCAATCGGGTCTGCCGCAGTGTTGTCGCGAATAGTGCGCGTGGAAATGCTTGCTGTCCTGGGCGCTGATTACGTCCGTACCGCCCGTGCCAAGCGACTTCCCGACTGGATGGTCTATTTCAGGCATGCACTTCCCAATGCCCTGACGGCAACCCTGACAATCGGCGGCCTGATGCTCAGCGCCATGGTGGCCGGAACAGTCCTTGTTGAAAACGTTTTTGCCTGGCCTGGCCTTGGCAGCACCATCGTCTCCTCCATCCTGGCCAAGGACTACCCCGTGGTGCAGGGCGTGGTGCTGGTGTACGGGTTGGGCGTCTTGCTGGTGAACCTTCTGGTGGATGTGGCATTGGGAATGCTGGATCCACGTTCGACGATAAAAGAGAGCTGATTTATGCGCACTTCAAGAGAGGCAGCAACCCCGGGGGCGGGGACCCGCTGGTTGGCTGCGCTGAAGACTCCGGTTGGCGCAGTCTCAGCGGTGATGCTCTTCCTGGTCCTCGCACTGGCAGTCGCCGCTCCGGTGCTGTGGTCCGGACAGGCCGAGGAAATGAACACCAAAGCCATTCTCCAGGGACCCTCGGCAGAACACTTGGTAGGAACAGACAGCCTTGGCCGTGACCTGTTCTTCCGCTTGCTGGTTGCTACCGGACTGTCCGTCAAGCTGGCCTTGGCCGCAACGGGCATCGGCGTCCTTGCCGGCCTCGTGCTTGGCACCGTTCCATCACTGGCGGGCAGGCGTGCAGGAAGGCTCGTCACGGCGTTCGTAAACATTGCCGTAGCTTTCCCGGGCCTGCTGTTGGCCATGTTCTTCGCCGTAATCTTCGGCGTTGGTGAAACGGGCGCGGTTCTGGCCATAGGTTTTGCCACGGCACCATCTTTTGCACGGTTGACTCAGACGCTGGTTTCGACCCAAGCGGACCGCGACTTCATTGCGGCCGCGAAATTGGCGGGAGTCGGCAGGGTCCAACGGTTGCTCCGGCACATCCTCCCGAACATCGCAGAGCCTCTCGTCGTGACGGCAACCATAGGGGCGGGCAGCGCGCTCCTCGCCTTCGCCGGCCTGTCGTTCCTGGGGCTCGGTGTCCAACCGCCGGCTTATGACTGGGGCAGGTTGCTCAATGAAGGCCTCAATGACATCTACGTCCATCCCATGGCGGCACTCGCTCCGAGCCTGGCGGTGGTCATCGCAGGATTGGCGTTCAATCTGTTCGGCGAAGCCGTCGCCAAAACCCTCGGCACCCCGACCGGCGTCGTCGGCTCCGGCACGGCACCCCAGCGCGTCCCCGCACCTGCCGGCCTGGGGCATCCCACCGCGCAACCTGCCGCTGTCAGGGGTTCCAGTGAGGAAGCGGAGGCCGATAACGCAGTGCTGACTGTCCGGGATCTGTTTGTCAGCTTCCCCGGTCCCGACGGTCCCATCACCCCCGTGCGGGGCGTGAGCTTTACCCTGGCTCGCGGAGAAGCTGTGGGTGTAGTGGGTGAATCCGGCTCCGGCAAGACGCAGACAGCGTTGGCGCTGGCACAGCTGGTGGAATATCCCGGACGCGTCAACGCGTCCCGACTGGAGTTTCTCGGCCAGGATCAATTGAAGGGCGCTTCCCGCGCCCGCCGGCAACTGTTGGGTACCTCACTGGCCATGGTGTTCCAGGATCCCATGAAGTCCTTCAACCCCACCATGCGTATCGGCAGGCAACTCGCTGAAGTCGCCATGCGTCATCAGGGGATGAATCGCCGTCAAGCATTGGCCCGCGCCGCTGATCGGCTGCGCGCGGTCAGGGTGCCGGCAGCGGAGCGGCGGCTGAAGCAGTATCCCCATGAGTTCTCCGGCGGCATGCGGCAACGCGCCATGATCGGTATGGGCATCATGGGCACGCCCGCCTTGATCGTGGCCGACGAACCCACCACGGCGTTGGATGTGACTGTGCAGCAACAGGTGCTCCGGCTGCTCTCCGCGATCAGGCAGGAAGACAACGTAGCGATGCTGCTCATCAGCCACGACCTCACCCTGGTAGGACAGGTGTGTGAACGGGTCCTGGTGATGTACGCCGGCCGTATCGTGGAAGACCTTCCCGCCTCGGAGCTAGGCCGGGCGCAGCACCCCTACACGCAAGCACTTCTTGCTGCGGTTCCAGACATGAATACGGACCGGGAAAGCCCCTTGGCTGTGGTTCCAGGACGTCCAGCCGATCCGTCGCAGTTGCCGCAAGGATGCGCTTTCGCTTCCCGCTGTTCCAAGGCCTCGGAAGGATGCACCCGCGAAGATCCCCAGCTGGTGGAGCACGAGGATGGACACCGGGTGGCATGTTGGCACCCCTCGGATGAAGCGGAGCCGCGCCGGGTCCCGGTGGAATTGAAACTGCACGCCGCAGCACTGCAAGGAGACGCGTCATGAACGAATTGAGGTTCCAGCAGGTTTCTGTCCGCTTCGGTGGCCGCCGCGGCATGACCGCCGTGGACGGCGTTGACCTGGTGGTGCCGCAAGGCCAGGTGGTTGGCCTGGTGGGCGAATCCGGCTCCGGAAAATCGACGTTGGCCCGTGCCGCCGCGGGCCTGACGCCCCTGTCCGGCGGCCAAGTCCTGTTCGACGGCAAACCCCTGGTCGATGGCAACGGCCTCCGGCCCGGACGAAGTGGAAACAGGCCGCTGCAGATGGTGTTCCAGGATCCCCATTCGTCGCTGAACCCCCGAATGAGGATTGGTGACTCGATCGCCGAGTCCATTCCGCGTTCCGTGAAGGGGGCCGCAATCCGGACCGCCGAGGTAGAGCGGCTCCTGGAGCTTGTGGGCCTGGATCCACAGCGGGCATTCAGCTACCCCGGGCAGATGTCAGGTGGCCAGTTGCAGAGGGTTGCCTTGGCACGGGCCTTGGCCGGGCGGCCGGAGGTGATCGTGGCGGATGAGATCACGTCAGCGCTGGACGTATCGGTCCAAGGAACGGTCCTGAACCTTGTGCGGGACCTGCAACGGGAACTCCGCTTGTCCATGTTGTTCATTTCGCACAACCTGGCCGTCGTCCGGTACGTCGCTGACACCATTGCGGTGATGTACCTTGGGCGGATCGTGGAGCAGGGGCCCGCAGAACAGATTCTCTCGAATCCCCAACATCCGTATACCAAGGATCTGCTGGCCGCTGTACCGGGCAACAGCAGTGCCGACCTCACGCCGGTCGCGGCAGACCCAGCCGTCCGCGCCGTCAATGACGCAGAACCAGCAAACCCCCACCACCCGCCAAGCGGGTGCAGGTACCACCTGCGGTGCCCGATTGGCCCCCTGGTCCTTCCGGGTCGTGATGTCTGTAAAGACGTGGACCCAGCCCCGGACGGCCACAGGCACGCCGCCGCCTGCCACTTTGCAGATGAACTGCTGCTTTCAGGAAAGGCAGGACAGCCATGACCCGCAGGCTTCGCTGCGAGGACGTTCTGGATCTCGCGGTCCCGGAGCAGCCTGCGCTCTCGCCGGACGGCCAGCTGGTCGCCTACGTTTTGCGGACGCTCGACGCCGGCACGGACAGTACCCAGCGGAACATCTGGTTGGTGGACACTCGTGGTGGTTCACCCCGGCAGCTCACCTTCAGCAACAATGAGTCAGCACCCGCGTGGCTTGCTGATGGAGTGTTTTCGTTCGTCCACGAATCCGGGGGGCAGAAGAATCTCCGCATCATGAACCTCAACGACGGAAGCGTGGCGACGGCAGCCACCTTGCCGCCGGGAGCGGGCAAACCCGTGTGGAGTCCCGACGGTTCGCGGTTGGCTTTCGCCGCATTCGTGTCCGGTTCCGCTCCGAGCATTGGGGAAAAGGGGCAGCATCAGCTGGCAGATGCCCCGATGGTTGCCGATGGCATGAACTACCGGTCGGACGGTGTTGGCATGTTGGGATCGCTGGTTCGGCAGCTCCATGTCCTGGAGCCGTCCAGCGGAGCGTGCATGCAGCTGACGCATGGGGAATGGCATGTCAGGGATCCCGAGTGGTCTCCCGATGGCCGTCGCTTGGCCTTTTCCGCAGGGCCGGCAGTGGACAACGAGGCCAGCCTGGTGGCGCCGGCTCATGTGGTGAATGTTGATCAGCCGGAGGCTGCCCCCGTAGTGGTGGGCCCCTCCGACGTTGTTGTCAGCGCGCTTGAATGGGCGGGGGATGGAGAATCCTTGTTTGCGGTTCTCAGCCGGCCGGTGGGCCACAGTTCCCTGGTTCGGCTTCCCTTGGATGGTGGCCTTGGCACAGACCTGTCGGAAGCTCTGGATCGAAACGTCATGTCCGGGGCGCCTGCCTATCCGGGGGCTTCGCCGCGACTCGTGAACAACGACAAGACCGTGCTGTTCTGCCTGCGGGACCGCGGTTGTACGCACCTTTTTGAAGTAGACGCCGACGGCGGTTTCCCGAGCCCGCTGCTGGACGGAGACGGCATTGTGGTCTCGGAGCTGTCCGTTGCCGGCACTACGGCTGTCACGATCCTCCGGACGCCCACCTCTTTCGGAGAAGTTACAAGCGTGGACGTGGAATCGGGCGCCGTGCGGGTCCTCACCGGGCACGGGGCGAACTTGGCGGAGGTGGAACTGTTCGAGCGCAAGGAGCGGGAGTTCACGACCCCTGACGGCACGGTGGTGCACGGTTGGCTGATGCGGGACCCGGCTGTCGTGGAAGCCCAGCCTTTGCTCCTGGACATCCATGGTGGCCCGCACAACGCCTGGAACAGTGCTGCGGATGAAGTGAATGTCTACCATCAGGAACTCGCGGCTCGTGGGTGGGCCGTGCTGTTGCTCAACGTCCGGGGCAGCGATGGCTATGGAGAGCAGTTCTACCGGGCTGCAGTCGGGCGTTGGGGGATCGCGGATGCCCCTGATTTCTTGGGACCGCTGGATGAGCTTGTTGCTGAAGGTGTCGCGGACCCGGATCGTTTGGCGGTGACCGGCTACAGCTACGGGGGATATATGACCTGTTACTTGACCGGCCATGACAACAGGTTTGCTGCCGCAGTGGCAGGTGGGGTGGTGAGTGACCTCAGGAGCTTCGCGGGGACCTCTGACAGCGGACACTTCTTCAACCAATGCGAACTCGGATGCACCGCCGTGAACGGCGGGGCTTACGAGGCAATGTCGCCCATCTCGATGGTGGACAACGTCTCGACGCCGACGCTTATCCTCCACGGCGCCAGTGACCTCCGGTGCCCGGTTGGCCAAGCGGAACAGTGGCATGCGGCTCTGTGCGAAAGGGGCGTGGTGAGCCGGTTGGTCCTTTATCCCGGGGGCTCCCATTTGTTCCCGGATGAGGGTCCACCGTCCCACCGGATCGACTTCAATCGCCGCATTGTTGAGTGGATCGAGGAACACGCCAATGGCGGCCGGCTTGGTGGGGTACCGCGTTTGGCCTTGGAGGCGGGGTTTGAATGATGGACCTACATCCACGCGTCAGCCTGGGGCGCCTTCTGGACGATCTCGGGGCCACCCTTCTTGAGCACGTTGACGGCGATATCGGCTGTCAAGAGGAGATCGGCGGGATCGTCATTCACGATCCCCTCGACGAACCGGTGCTGCCGCCCCATGCCCTGGTACTGGGCATAGGCCTTCAGGATGCCGGGTACATCGCCTCCTTGCTGGTGCGCCTGGGCGGATCAGGGGCCTTGGGGCTGATAGTCCGTGCCCCTGTTGCGGCAGACCCCCGTATTGCTGAGGCAGTCCGGGAATCGGGAGTTGCCTTGCTGGGGTTGACGCCGGGGGCAGGCTGGGCCCAGTTGGCGGCAATGCTGCGAACCCTGCTGGCTTCGAGCGACGCGCGTGCTGACGGTCCCCTGACTTTGGGCGGGCTGCCCTCCGGTGACCTTTTTTCCTTGGCCAACGCCATTGCGGCCCTCATGGACGCTCCGGTCACGATCGAGGACCGCAACTCCCGGGTACTCGCGTTCTCAGGACGACAGGATGAAGCAGACCACTCAAGGGTGGAAACGATCCTGGGCCGCCAGGTGCCCCAGGCGGTTTCCCAGGTATTTGTCGAGAGGGGCGTTTTCCGCGAGTTGTACCGCTCGGACGGGCCGGTCACCGTTGCTGCGTTGCCGCCATCCCTTGACGCGGTTTCCCTTCCACGTGTCGCCGTTGCCGTCCGCGCCGGCGACGAGGTCCTCGGCTCCATCTGGGTGGCTGTGAGGAGCCCGCTGAGCCAAGAAAGGATGGAGTCCTTGAAAGACTCCGCCAAGTTGGTGGCGCTGCATCTGCTTCGGCTCCACACAGATGCCGATGTAGAGCGTCGGATGCGCGCCGACCTGCTGGGCAAGGCTCTTGAAGGCGGTATTGGCGCGCAGGATGCCCTGGACCGTCTGGGTCTGGCCGAACAGCCCTTGGTGGTGCTTGCCTTGGCAGTGCTTCAGGACCCGGGTCGTAAACCGCATCTGGAAACAGACGCCGGGCTGGCCATGGAACGGCAGAGAATCAACGACAGCTTCGCCATGCATCTGGGAGCCCTGCAGCCAAACAGTGCAGTCGCCCTCCTTGGAGACATCACTTATGCGCTGTTTTCCGTAGGGCAAGATCACCAAGGAGAAGAACGCGCGGCGTCAACCGGCGCCGACTTCCTGCGGAGGTTGGGCGGGCGCGCAAACGCGGCCATTGGCGTCGGAAGCCTCGCTCGAGGGGTGGCTGAATTGCCGGCAGCCAAGACCAGTGCAGACCGTGTGTTGCGCGTACTGCGCACCGGGAACGCCAAGGGACAACGCGTTGCACGCTTGGCCGATGTCCACGTTGAGGCGCTGATCCTTGAACTGTCCGACCTCGCGGCGTCCCGGGGTGAACAACCAACCGGACAGATCGCCCGTTTGTACGCGTACGACGCGAAACACAACGCCAACCTCGTGGACACCCTGCGCGCATGGCTGGATGCCTTTGGCGATGTGGCCACCGCTTCGGCTTCCGTGTACATCCACCCGAACACGTTCAGGTACCGGCTCCGGCGCTTGGCGTTGGTAGGAGGACTGGACCTGGACGATCCCAGGACCCGGTTCGCCGCCATGCTTCAACTCTGCATCCTGTCACAGCCCTCCAAGTGACGTATCGCCCCTCCGTTCATCAGTCGATAGGAACCCCTATGAAACTCGCCCGCGCTACCATCACCCTGATTGACCTTCCGTTGCTTGAACCTTTCGTGGTGTCCTACGCGACGTACCCGTCCATGCCAAGCATCATCCTCACCCTCGAAACGGACGATGGCTTGGTGGGGTATGGCGAGAGCGTACCTGACGGGCATATCACCGGTGAGACACCCACAGGAACCGTTGAAGCCCTCAAAACTGAACTGGTGCCAGCGGTTCTGGGGCTGGACCCCCGCGACATCACGGCCGTCCATCAACGGCTGGACGCGGTCCTCAAGGGTTGCGGGGCAGCCAAAGCCGCAGTCGACATTGCTTGCTGGGACCTGGCAGGGAAGGCAGCAGCGCGCCCGGTGTATTCCTTGCTGGGCGGGCGTCGGCCAGAGCAACCAACCATTGCCAGGGTGATGAGCATCCTGGCCCCGGATGTTCTCGCGGAACAAGCCATCCAGGCACGGCAGGAAGGTTACCGCCACCTCAAAATGAAGCTTGGTGGCGGCGACGGCCAGGACATTGAACGGGTGCGGGCCGTCCGGGCCGCCATCGGCCAGGACATGGGGATCCGCGTGGATGCAAACCAAGGTTGGGGCGACCCGGCAACAGCCCGCGCCATGATCCGGGCCCTGGAACCATTCGACGTGGACTGGGTGGAACAGCCCATCCTGGCCGATGACATTGACGGTTTCCGGTTGGTGCGGCAGGGAACGTCCATGCGGCTCATGGCCGACGAAGCCGTGGTGGATACCCGGGATTTGGCGCATTTTGTCCGTGATCGCTCAGTGGACATGGTCAATCTCAAGCTGATGAAGAGCGGCGGCATCACGCCATGCCACCGTTTGGCAACCCAAGCTGAACTTGGGGGGCTGAAGGTACAAATCGGCTCGATGCTGGAAACCAGCATCGCGTCCTCGGCCGGCTTCCACCTGGCGCTCAGCCACCCAAACATCGTGTCGACCGAACTTTCGGGTCCCATGAGGTTCGCAAAGGAGCCTGGAGACCTGAAATACGTGGTTCCGGACGTGCAGGTGACGGAGAAACCCGGGTTGGGCGTCGAAGTTGACGTGGACGTCCTGGCAGAGTTGGCTGTGAGCGAATGCGAGGTCCTGGCGTAGCCGTCCAGGGAGGGTTCAACTTCGCAGGTAGGCAAGGACAGCCAGCACGCGCCGATGCCCCCTGTCCATGGTGGACAGCTGCAGCTTCTGGAAAATGTTGCCAATGTGCTTGCTGACGGCCGTCTCGGTAACCACCAGCCGGGCGGCTATTGAAAGGTTGTCCAGTCCCTCGGCCATCAGGCTCAGCACATCGCGCTCGCGCGGCGTCAAAGTGCTGACAGGATCGGTGGCGCCACGTCGGCTCATGAGCTGGGAAATGACCTCGGGATCCATGACAGTGGCGCCCCCGGCCACGCGCCGCAGGGTATCCGTGAATTCGGCCACCTTTCCCACGCGCTCCTTGAGCAGGTAGCCAAGGCCGGCAGCGCCTTCAGACAGCAAGTCGCCGGCGTAGCGGTCCTCCACGTAGGCGGACAGGACCAACACCGGGAAGCCGGGCCGCCGTCGTCGGGCTTCCCGGGCTGCTTGCAGCCCCTCGTTGGTAAAAGTGGGGGGCATCCGCACGTCCAGGACGGCCACATCCGCTTCGTCCAAAACCTTCAGGAAGTCTTCGGCATTGTCCACCGCGGCCACGACATCGAACCCCTCACTTTTGAGGAGAAGTGAGAGCCCTTCCCGCAGGAGGGCGTCGTCCTCGGCTATTACCACTCGCACGGCAGCTCCACTCTGACTGTTGTTGGTCCCCCGGGCGGGCTCTCAAACCGGGCCGATCCTTCGAAGGCCTCGGTCCTGCGGCGGATGCCTGCAAGGCCTCCGCCTGGACGTTCAAACGCGCCGCCGGAACCGTTGTCTTCGACGGCGACCAGTAGTTTATCCCTCGATCCGGCGGTTACCGCGTCCCGACTGACCGAAACAGATATCTGTGTCGCATCGCTGTACTTGTTCGCATTGGTCAGGGACTCGGCAACGATGAAATAGCAGGCCGACTCGAGGGCTGCAGGAACCCTGTGGAGTTCGGTCAGGGTCAGGAGGCACGGGATGGCTGACCGCCCCGTCAGTGCCGAAAGGGCCCCTTCGAGCCCAAGTTCGTCCAGGATGGGCGGGTGAATGTCGTGGACGGCCGTGCGCAAACCCGCCAGTGCTTCGGAGGCCGCCTGCTGCGCCCGCCGGACGTGGGGGAGCGCCTCAGCGGGATTCCTTTCAAGGGTGCGTTCGGCCAGGCCAAGCATCATGACGACACCCACCAATCGGTTTTGCGCACCATCGTGGAGGTCCCGCTCAATCCTCTTTAGTTCGGCGGCGTGCGCGTCCAAGGCAGCGGCGCGGCTTGCCGTCAACGCCGTCACCCTCTCCGCCAGCGTTGCCTTCGAAGGTGCCAGGATCACCGACTGGAGCCAGGCAATCATCCTGGCCGCAGCCGGGATCAACCACCACGAAAGGGCGGCATAACCAAGGCCGATAGGCAGCATCCAGTAGGCACCCTCCCATGAAGTCACCGGGTAGATGCTGCTGACCGGCTGATCCTCAGGCAACAGGTACCAGTAGCTGGGGATCAGGAGCGTGTTCACGGCAGCAAAGGGAAGGCCCACACAGAGAACTGCGAGAATCGGGATGATCAGCCCATGCCCCAGCAGCCAGACGGCGTCGCGTCCGGTGGGGCGCGAGAAGACGAGACGCAGCCGTTCCTCGAAGGACGGTTTGTCCGGGATCGGTATGTATTCGGCGGGAACTGCGTTTTCCCGGTACCGGCCTGTGCGGTTCCGGGCAAGCGTCGCCCACCAACGGAGTGCTGCCACGGCGCGGGGGGCGATGAGCCATCCCCCACTGAACAGAAGCAACGGCGTGAGGATCGCAGCGAGCATGAAGAAGCCCATGGAAATGAACCCGGACACCATTTCTCCGGCGAGGTAGGCAAAGGCGCGACACCATCGCCCAAGTCGTCTTTTGATCACCCCTAAAGTCTGCCCTAGAGGCGTTCCCTTGTCGGTGTAGCCAGCTCCACCTTTGGAGGGTGTAGCTGCCACCATCAGGAAGAAGGCAGCCTGCACCATCGTGGACGCTGCCGTCCATCCGTAGCGTCGAAAACATGAATTCCGAAGAGACAACAACAGCTATAAGGAGGGCGGAGTTAACGGCGGGCGGTACGCCCGTTGTGGCAGCCCAACGCCCGTTCGACGTCCCGAAATCTGCGCCCAGGGACCTGAGTATCGACGTCGTCAGGAGCCTTTGCCTGATAGTGGTGGTTTTGCTTCATGCCCTCATGGTTGGCGTCAGTATCGGACCGGAGGGACCTGTCCTTGAGAACGCCCTGGATGGGCAGGAGTGGTTTGTCCCGGTGACGTGGTTTGCCCAAATCATGCCCTTGTTCTTCATTGCAGGAGGCTTCAGCTCAATCTCCCAGTGGCGATCACTGTCAGCCCGAGGAGTCAGCGCCGCGGACTACGTCCGTTCCCGGCTTCTGCGGCTCCTCGTGCCGGCGGCAGTCATGGTCGGCGCTGTTGGAGCCGGACTGCTCGTTCTCACTTTGGCGGGCCTTCCCTCGGACATTGTCTCCACCGCCGGCTACCGCATAAGCCAACCTCTGTGGTTCCTGGCTGTATATATCGGCTGCTCCGCGCTGGTTCCGTTGATGGCCCGAGCGCATCAAAAGGCCAGGATCCGCACCATGCTGGGTTTGTTCCTGTGCCTGCTTGCAGTGGACGCGCTCCGCATAATGACAGACCAAACCGCCGTCGGCTACGCGAACCTCGCCTTTGTTTGGCTCTTCATACAGCAGTTGGGTTTCTGGCTCGCGGATGGCTTTTTGGAACGCACGACGCCGGCGGTCAGGGGATGGATTGCGGGCCTCACGCTGGGCTTGCTGATGGTTTCGGTGGCCGCGGGCTGGTACTCCGCTGACATGTACGTCAATCTCAACCCGCCCACGGGTGCCTTGGCGTTGCTCGCCGTAATACAGCTGATGATCTTCTCCCTTTGCCAGCCTGCCATCCGCGCCTGGGCAGAAAATCCGGCTGTCATGCAGCTCACCCATTCGGTGGGGACACGAGCCATGACCATTTACCTCTGGCACATGCCGGTTCTGGTGGCGGTCGCGGGCATGCTGCTGATCCTGCCGCTGCACTTGCCCGTTCCCGGGAGCGCGGAGTGGTGGTTTACCCGGTCTTACTGGTTGGCGGCTTGCCTTTGCGCACTTGTTCCTACCGTCCACGTGCTGGGCATTTTCGAACGCGCGGGCAGCGATCCACGCGATCGCCCCAGCAGTTCCAGCCGGGTTGTGTTCAGCACCCTGCTGGGAGTGGTGGGAGTAATTGTCCTGCTGGTGGAAGGAATCACCCCGATAACCGCTGGCGTGAGCGTCCTTCTCTTCTCGTGCGCACTGACGGGCCATACAAACCTCCCGCGTCTGCGTCCAGTTCGTTAGCGTCATACCGGAGGTGCCAACTTGGTATAGCTGGCACCACCATGAGTCCGGTGCCTGGCTGGATGGGACAGCCAGCGCGCGCCTCCTAGCGTTGAAGTATGATCTCATCCGCTCCCGACGTCGCCAGGGCGACGCATCAGTCCACCGAGGTGCTCTGCCTCGATTCCGTCGTCAAGACGTACGGTTCCCGGACTAATCCGGTAACTGCCTTGGGCGGTGTGAGCCTGTCCCTCCAACGAGGCAGCTTCACCGCAATCATGGGTCCGTCCGGCTCAGGCAAGAGCACATTGTTGCATTGCGCAGCCGGCCTGGACACGCCAACCAGCGGCACTGTCAGCCTCGGTGGCACGGAGGTTTCGGGACTTTCCAAATCCGCCCTTACGGCCTTCCGCCGGGACAACGTAGGCTTCGTATTCCAGGCGTACAACCTGCTTCCCGCCCTCTCGGTGGAAGAGAATATCTGCTTGCCGCTGCTCCTCGGAGGAGGCCGTGCGGATAGGGGGTGGCTGGACTTCCTGCTTGAGTCAGTTGGCCTGGAGAGCCGCCGGGAACGGCAGCCTTCCGAACTGTCCGGCGGTCAGCAGCAGAGAGTCGCGATCGCAAGGGCTTTGATCACCAGGCCATACGTCGTCTTCGGAGATGAACCCACGGGCGCCCTGGATTCCCGTTCCAGTAAGCAGGTTCTGGATCTTTTGGCCCAAACGGCACGCGAACTGGAGCAGACGGTGGTGATCGTCACTCACGACCCCGTGGTTGCCTCCCACGCTGACCGGGTTGTCTTCCTCGCTGATGGCCTCTTCGCCGGACATCTCGGCGGCGCCAACGCCACTCAGATCAGTGACCACATGAGCGAACTGGGGGAGTGGTAATGGCCGGCAAACGGCTGACCTTCGCCCGCCTCGTCCGGGCAGGATTACGGCGGAACCGCACCAGCTTCCTGGGTGTCGCAGTGTCGATCTTGGTCGCGACAACCCTCATCACAGGGCTCGGGGTGTTGGTGGAGTCCGGCATCCGCGGAGGCATAGCTCCCGAGCGCTACGCCGTAAGTGATGTGGTTGTTGGGGGCAGGCAATCGCTTCCGGTGGAGGGAGACATCCCAGTGCCTCTGAAAGAGCGTGCCGTGCTTCCGGCCGGCGCGGCGCAGGTGATCGCCACACTCCCAGGGGTTTCCTCTGTGGTCGCGGACGTTACCGTCCGGCTGGCAGGTGAAAAGGGGATCCTGGAGGGACACCCCTGGCAGGCGAGAGGCTTCAGCGGCTTTGAGATCCGGGAAGGAAAAGCGCCCTCGGCAGCGGATGAAGTGGTGGTCACGGCGTCTTCGACTGCCCGTATTGGGGACACGATTCCTCTGTCTCACGGAGGTGGGCGCGCTGAATATCGCGTGGTGGGCGTGGTGAAGGCCCCTAAGGAACCCGTGCGGGCCAGCCATGTGTTCCTCAGCGAGGAACGAATCGCCCAGCTGGATCCCCGCGGGGGCGCCGCGCAGGTGCTCGGCGTTAGCGCCGAGAAGGGGACCTCCTCCACGGAACTGGCAGCGGCAATCACTGCCCGCTTTCCTGATCTTGCTGTGCGTTCCGGCAGTGCTCGTGGCGATGTTGAGTTCACGGACTCAGGGACGGCGCGTTCATCCCTGGTGACGATTGGGGCCGCGTTTGCTGGTACCTGCCTGCTCGTCACCATGTTCATCGTGTCGGGCACGTTGTCTCTTTCGGTGCAATCCCGTCGCCGCGAGTTCGCCCTGCTGAGGGCTGTGGGGGCCAGTCCGTCCCAGATTCATCGCCTGATCACCCGCGAGGTGTTCACGGTTGGTTCAGCGGCAGCGCTTTTGGGTGTCGTCCCTGGCTATCTGCTGGCTGTTGCGCTGAAGGGTGCATTTGTGAAATCTGGTGTCATTCCTGGTGATTTCGAACTGGCAATGAGTCCGGCCCCCGCATGTGCGGCCGTGATGTTGGTACTGCTCGCAGGTTGGAGTGCTGCCCGCATTGCGGCGAGTCGTCCGGCAAAAATCGACCCGATTGAGGCACTGCGTGAGGCAGCCAACGGTCCGGTGACCATTGGACGGGGACGGCTGATGACAGGCATTGGACTGGGTATTGCCGGTTTGATGCTCTCCGGCGTGCCCACGGTGGTTCGGGGACAAGCATCAGCCGGTGCAGCAGCGGGCGCCTCGATCATCCTGATTATCTCCTTGGCACTCCTGGGGCCTGTGCTGGTGGGCTTTGCCGTCCGTAGCATTGGGACGGTTCTTAAGCGTTCTTCGGCGCCGGCGTTCCTCGCCTCGAAGAACGCCGCCGTCAATGCACGGCGTCTGGCCTCGGCGATTACGCCGATCGCGCTCGGGATCGCGCTGGGCCTGGTGCAGCTCGCCGGCCCGTCCATCCTTGCCAGCGAGGCGGAATCGCAGGCCCGGGCTGGCGTCCTGGCCCAGCTGCGGGTCAGTGCTCCCGGCGGGCTTTCGAACGAGAGCGTGGAAAACATCCGAAGGACCCCCGGCGTGACAGCAGTGAACCCCGTGGCTGTGAGCCAGGTGGTGCTTCGTCGCCCCGGCTTCAGCGATGACCAGCCAGTGAGCAGTTCCGAGTTCCCTGTGCAAGGCATTGACCCAGGAGCTGCGCCAAAGACACTGGACCTCAAAGTGCGGGAAGGATCGCTGGGAGCACTCGCAGGCGAGCAGCAACTCGCCCTTAGCAGTGACGCCCAGCAGATGCTCGGCCTCAACGTCGGCGATACCGTTGCCGGAAACTTTGGAGATGGCGGACCACTTGAGGCGAGGGTCGTGGCGATCTACGAACGCGGCCTGGGATTTGGCGACGTCACGATGTCCGGCGATGTGGTGCGTTCGCACACTACATCCGGGCTAAGCGGGTTTGCGTTGGTTGAGCCCGGAAACGACGTCGACGCTACGCGTGCTGCCCTTTCGGAGGCAGGATTTGTCCTCGGGGGCGGTATCGGGGATCCGGTCGGATCGGCAGGGCGCTCGCAGCAGGGCTGGGTGGGTATGGTGGCCCTCATTGTGATCCTGGGGTACATCGCAATCGCAGTCGTGAATACACTGATGATGGCCACAGGACAACGGTCACGTGAGTTTGCGTTGATGCAGCTGGTGGGCGCATCCCGGAAGCAGGTGCGCTCGATGATGCGCAGGGAAGCAGCCATGGTGGCCCTGTTCGCCGCCGTATTCGGCGTCGCCATAGCCGTTCCGCCGCTGGTCGGCATGAGTGTGGGAGTCACCGGCCAAGCAGTTCCACACCTGTCTTTGGTCCCCAGCGTGGCCGTCATAATATCCATGTGTTCCCTGGCGCTTGTTGCCCTAGCAGTCTCCACGCACACCACCCTGCGGATCCGTCCCATTCAGGAGATTGGATCCCGGGAGTAAGGGGTAAGTTCACTATTGTGTAATTCCAGGCCTTTTCTTTCCCGAAAAGAAACATCGGAGAGCCATGAAAACAGTAGTCATCGGCGGCAGTGGACACATCGGCTCGTTCCTCGTCCCCAGGCTGGTCAAAGCCGGGCACGAGGTCATCAACATCAGCCGTGGAACCAGCAGGCCCTACACCGACGCGCCGGAGTGGCAGCAGGTCCGCCAGGTAGTCGCGGACCGCGAGCAGGAGGACCGGGACGGCATCTTCGGTGACCGAATCGCGGAGCTGCGTGCCGACGTCGTGGTTGACCTTGTCTGCTTTACGCTCGACTCCGCCACCGCGCTGGTGGGTCGGCTCCGCGGCGAGGTGGGACATCTCCTGCACTGTGGATCCATCTGGAGGTACGGCGCCAGCTTGAAGTTGCCCATCGCCGAAGGCTCGGATTCTGCCGACGAACCAAGTGATGAATACGGGGTCCAGAAGCGCGACATAGCCCGGATGCTGAAACAAGAGACGGCATCCGGCGGTCTGGTCACCACGTCCCTGCATCCCGGACACATCGTGGGGCCGGGCTGGCATCCGGTGGGGCCCTTGGGCAACTTCGATCCCACGGTGTGGCAGAAGATCTCTTCCGGGCAGCCGGTGCAAATGCCCGGAAGTGGTGCGGAAATGATGCATCACGTCCACGCGGACGACCTCGCCCAGGCATTTGAAAAAGCCATCGAGCGACGCGAAGCGGCCGCTGGCGAAGACTTCAACATCGTGGCTCCCACCGCCCTGAGCGTTCGCGGCTATGCCCGGATCGCGGCATCATGGTTCGGGCAAACCCCACAGTTTGAAACGGTCGGGTGGGAGGAATTCCGCCGAACCACCACGCAGGAGCACGCAGAAACAAGCTGGGCACACCTCTCCCGCAACCATTGCCTGACCATCGGGAAAGCCAAGTCGCGGCTGGGTTACGCGCCCCGCTACGAACCGGAGGCGGCCGTCCACGAGTCGGTGCGGTGGCTCATCGAACACAAGCAACTCAGCCTCGTCGAAGGGTAGGGGGCTCTCCGTGTACAAGGCGCCGACCAAGGACGTGACTGACACCTGGCTGGACCACGCCTTCTTCATCCTGGGCGGCGCCGCGGCTGTGTGGCTGGCGTTCCTGTTGGTCGGCGAGAGCTTCCATCTGGGCTGGGGTCAGCTGTGGTTCTACTTCTTCTTCTGGGCGTTCCTTGCCTACCTGCTCCTGCCGCGGCTGCACCGCATCCTCACCACCATCTACGTGCCCGGCTATTTCATTGGGCGGGCCCGGACCAGCGATGGCCTCCTGGGCGATCCCGTGAACGTTGCATTACTGGGCGACGAGTCGCGGATCCACGCCATCATGCGGGCTGCCGGCTGGACCAAAGCCGATGACATCACCTTTGGCAGCAGCCGCCGCATCATCAGCTCAACAGTTTTCAGGCGAAGCTACTCCGAGGCGCCGGTGAGTCCTCTCTACTTGTTCGACCGGCAGCAGGATTTCGCGTACCAGCAGGAAGTGGACAACAACCCGGGCAAACGCCACCACGTCCGCTTCTGGCGCTGCCCGGACGGCTGGCTGTTGCCTGGAGGACACAAGGTGGATTGGCTCGCCGCCGGCACCTACGACCGCAGCGTTGGATTCTCGCTCTTCACCCTCCAGATCACGCACAAAATCGAGCAGAACTCGGACGTTGAGCGGGACCACATTGTCTCTACCGTTTCGGCTGCGGTGCCTGCCGTTTCCGTTCAGGTGATCAAGGATTTCTCCACGGGCTACCACTCCCGGAACGGCGGCGGGGATTCCATTTCCACCGACGGCGACCTTCCCATCATCGACGCGCGCCGCGTGCCGGTCCCGGCCCGGCAGTCTTCAAGCCAAACCGACAGCCGCGACCGGCGACCGGCCCCCACCATGATGGGGGCTGCGTTGGTGGTGGCCAGATCCATTGCGGCCTTCATCCTGGCAATGACACTGCTGACTTCTTCCGAGGTGGTTGCCGAACTCACCACCGGCGGTGACCCCCTTGACCCGCAAACCACGACGGCGGTAGTCACCTTCATTGCCATCGTGGTCCTGCTGTTCGGGTTGGGTGAGATCTTCCTTGCCTGGCGGATTGTCCTCGGCAGCAATGGAGCCCGCGTGGTGGCGATGGGCCTCAGTTCCGTTTCCGTGGTTGTCCAAGCTATCGATTACTTCACCGGAAGCACCAACATCACCTTGGAAGCGGGCCTTTCCGGCCTTGCCACCGACATCCTTGTGCTCCTGGCACTCTCCAGCCAGAGGGCCCGTGTCTACGCCAAACGGCAGCGGATTCCGGCGGTCCCGCCAACGCTTGCCCCGAAGCGACTGCAACCTGGGCGTTAGGGTGTCTTAGTCTTCAGCTTGGCTCAATAGACTGGCCCTGCCGGAGGGCTGCGAAAACTGCGCTGAGCCCCGGCGATCATTGAATACCGAATTGGGGATCCACGTTTTGACTGCTGTTCATCCGAAGATAACTGTTGTTGTGCCCACCTATAACGAGCGGGAAAACCTGCCGGTTCTTGTTGCTCAACTCCAAGCACTGGCCATTCCACAACTTCACATGCTGGTTGTTGACGACAATTCGCCCGACGGGACCGGGGAGCTGGCGGACCAATTAGCGGTGGAATCCCCGGCTACGTTGTCCGTGCTGCATCGGAAGGAAAAGGATGGGCTGGGCCGGGCTTACGTGGCAGGAATGACCGAGGCGCTGGCCGGGAATTCGGAGATCATCATCCAAATGGACGCCGATCTGTCCCATCCGGTATCCGCCATCCCAACCATGCTTGAACGGATCGGGACTTCCGGCGCCGATCTTGTCATCGGCTCGCGCTACGTCGACGGCGGTTCCACCGCTGCGGAATGGCCGTGGCACCGCAAGGCGCTCTCGGCCTGGGCGAACTTTTACGTCGGTGCCATCCTGGGTTTGAAGGTCAAGGACGCCACGGCTGGATACAAGGCCTGGACTGCCTCCGCCCTCCGGCAGATCGACGTTTCCTCCGTCCGAAGTGATGGGTACTCGTTCCGGGTGGAGATGAACTACCGGGCTGCCCGGAACGGCCTGAAAATCATGGAAGTTCCCATCCATTTTGAAGAGCGGGTGGAGGGCGCTTCCAAGATGGATCTTCGCGAACAACTCGAATCCGCGCTCACCCCTTGGGAGCTCCGCTTCCAGAAGCCGGACGCACCCGCACGGGTTACCGCCTCTTAAGGTTCCGACCACTTAAAGCCCGACGGCGGCACCCAAGTGAGTGCCGCCGTCGAGCCCGCTGGTGGCGCATGAGCGTTGTGCTCAAGCCCGCGGGTGGTGCATGAGCGTTGGGCTCAAGCACGCGGGTGGTGCATGAGCGTTAGGCTCAAGCACGCGGGATGTGCATGAGCGTTGGGCTCAAGCACGCGGGAAGTGAGTGAGGGTCAGGCGGTGACGGCCAAGGCGTCGATCTCCACCAGCATGACCTCGTGCGGCAGGTCCACGAACACCGTGGTGCGGCTCGGCAGCAGGCCACTGGGTACGTTCTCGCGGATGAACTCACCGTAGACCTCGTTCATGGCGGCGAAGTCGTCGCGGGTGGTGAGGTAGACGCGGAACATCAGGACGTCTTCAACGGAGGATCCGCCGGCTTCGAGGATGGTCTTGACGTTTTCCAGGGTTTGGCGGGTCTGGACGCGGACGTCGCCGTCGCCGATGTACTGGTTGGTGGCCGGATCCATGGGGCCCTGGCCGGACACCTGGAACATGCCGCCCTTCTTGATGCCCTGGGAAAATACGTGTGCCGGGGCGGGGGCGTTTTCGGTGAGTACTACGGTCTTTTCGCTCATGCTGGGTTCCTTTCGTGGCTGATCCAGCCGAGGTCTTCGGAGATGGCCTCGGTGCTGGCTTTGAGGTCGGGCAGCAGCTCAAGCAGGCCTTCATAGCTGAGCATCACTACCGGTACCGAACAAGAGGCTGCGGCAACAACGGCGCCGCTGGCGTCGCGGATCGGGGCCGCGATGCAGTGCACGAACGCTTCATGCTCGGCGTTGTCGTGGGCCCAGCCCTGTTCCTTGACCTGCTGGAGTTCGGCCAACAAGGCCTCCGGCGAGGTCAGGGTGTTCTCGGTAACTTTGACGTAGTCCAACCCGGCCGCGATCTTTTCCTGCCGGCTGCGCGGCATATCGGCGAGGAGGACTTTGGACACAGCGGCTGAGTGCAGCGATGCAGTCAAGCCGATGCGCGAGTACATGCGGACGGGGTGGTGCGATTCGAACTTGTCGATGTACACCACCTCGTTCCCTTCAAAGGCGGCCAGGTGCACGGTGTGCCCGGTCTTGCCGTTGAGTTCGGCCAGATGCGGGTGGGCCACCTTGCGGATGTCCCGTTGCTCAAGGGCAAGGGAGGACAGTTCGAACAGCTTGGAACCGAGCATGAACCGCTGGTCCTCGTCCCGCACCACCAGCCGTTTTTCCTCGAGCGCGTGCAGGAGTCGCATCACGGTGGTCTTGTGCACCGAGGCCTTTGACGAGAGTTCATCCAGGGTTGCTGGCTTCGCGGCGAGTTCGCCGAGCAGGTCGATGGCCCGCATGAGGCTTTGGCTCAAGGTGTCACGCTCCGGTTTGTGTTGAATTGTCCGTCTTCAACATGGATAGCAGCCCAGGCGTCATCCGAAGAATCGAGGATGACAGCGAGCTCGTCTGCGGACGGCAACGGCCCGCGGTCGCCGTGGACCGTCAGCGTGCAGGCCGCCGCGACATGGCCCCGGCGCAAGCTCTCTTTCTGCCCGAGTCCGAACAGCATGCCGCTGAGGTACCCGGCGGCGAACGAGTCACCGGCGCCAACGGGCTCGACGACGTCGACGGACAGCGCGGGAACCTCTTCCCGGGTGCCACTTGCGTCAGCCGTGCCGCGCGTCAGTGCAATGGCGCTGATGGCCTCGTTCTTGATGACAAGCACCGCGGGGTCCGGCAGCAGGCGGCGGAGTTCGGTTTCGTCAGTGGTTCCGAAGGCGTGCTCGGCTTCGTCTTTACCGACGAGGACGACGTCGGCCAGGTTCGCCAACCGCTGCAGGACGGCGCGATCCTGCCCTGCCCACAGAGCTTCGCGCCAGTTGACGTCGAAGCTGATGGTCCGGCCGTTCCGGGGCGCAGTGAGGATGGCTTCGAGGAGGGACAGGCACTCAGGGGAGAGCGCGGCGGTGATCCCGCTCAAGTGGATGAGCGAAGCTTTCTCCAGCAGCGAGGAAACTGCCGGATTGGAAAGAGTGTCCCGTCCCATGGCCGACGCCGCGGAACCTTGCCGATAGTAGAGGACTGAACTGCCGCCGTCGGGGTCTGAATCCTGGGCGGGGACTTTCACATACAGGCCGGTGGGCCGCTGTGCGTCCACCTCTACTCCGGAGACTCCGACGCCGTGATCGCGGAGTTCGTGGAGGATGCGGGTGCCGAAGCCGTCGTGGCCCACCCGGCTGACCCAGTGCGTCTTCAGGCCCATGGCGGCCAGGCCCATGGCGACGTTGGATTCAGCGCCGCCGATCCCGAAGTGCAGCTCGGTGGCCAGGTGCAGCGGGGTCGCTTGGACGGGGGTGAGCATGGCCATGGTTTCGCCAATACATACAGCTGAAAGCACTCGTTCTCCCATGTTCACGCGCCTTGCAGCGGCCTTGACTCTCGATCCGCCACCATGTTAGACATATCACCAGCAGGTTTGCAACCAGCGTTGCAAAATACGCAACGCAAGTAAAATGACCCACAACGCAGCTTCAACGCCGCAGCACCGCGAAGGGAATCAACGCGTGGACACATCCGAAGCCATCTCGGCAACCGCCGTGGCATCCCTGTCAGACCGCCGCCTCGACTGGCATCACAAGGCAGTCCCCGCCACGGCCAACGGGGTCACCCACGCAGAGTTCCTGGCGGCCCGGCACACCCTGGCCGATTTGCAGACCCCGCTGCTCACGCTGGACTCGCACGCACTCCAGTCCAACGCCGACCACTTGGCGGCGTGGTGCGCCGAAAAGGGTGTGCTGCTGGCTCCACACGGCAAGACCACTATGTCCCCTCAGCTTTGGACCGAGCAGCTCAAGCGTGGTGCCTGGGGCATTACGCTGGCCAACTTTGCGCAGCTGCGGGTTGCCCGTGCGTTTGGCGTGCAGAACCTGCAACTCGCCAACAGCCTCACGGATCCGCACGCGATCCAGTGGGTCGCCGGGCAGGACTCCACCATCCTGTCCTGGGTTGACTCCGTAGACACGGTCGCAGTGATCGAACGCACCCTGTCCGGCACGGACGCCGTGCTGGATGTCCTCGTGGAGCTCGGCGCACCCGGCGGCAGGACAGGAGCCCGGGGCGTTGATGCCGCCATGGAGGTTGCCCAGGCCGTGGACGCCGCGGATCACCTCCGGCTGGTGGGCGTCAGCGGCTATGAAGGTTCACTCGCGCACACGGCGGACGACGCCGGACTCGGTGCCGTCCGCGGCTACCTCGCCGACATGCGGCTCCTGCATGAGGAACTGCTCGCCGCCCGGTTGTACGGATCGGGGTCCGTGTTCATCACTGCGGGAGGCAGCGCGTACTTCGACGATGTCGTCACAGTCCTTTCGCCATGCATCAGTACCGGTGCCGAAATGGGAAATCCCAGCGTCGACCTCATGATCCGCAGCGGCGCCTACATCATCCACGACGACGGCTTCTACCGCGGAATCTCGCCGTTCTCCCGGGCCGGCGATCAGCCCTTCACTGCCGGAATGCACGGCTGGGCGCGGGTGGTGTCGCAGCCGGAGCCAGGCCTGGCGATCCTCGACGCCGGCAAGCGGGACCTGCCCTTCGATGAAGGTTTGCCAGAGCCCCAGCTCATCGGCCCGATGCTCGGCCAAGCCATGGAACCGCTGGCCGGCGCGCAGATCACCTCCGTCAACGACCAGCACTCCTTCATGACCTTCAACCCCGAAACCACCTCCGTCCGCCCCGGCGACGTGGTCCGGCTGGGCTTGTCCCACCCGTGCACGGCGTTCGACAAATGGACCGTCATTCCGGTCTTGTCCGACACCAACGGTGACCAATCCGTCGTCGACCTCATCCACACCTTCTTCTAGGACCGGCCATGAAGACCCTCATCAGCAACGCCATCCTGGTGGATGGCACCGGAGCGGACCGCCGCACGGCGGACGTCCTGCTGGACGGCGCGGTGATCGCCGCCGTCGTCGACGCCGGAAGCCTCACCGCGGTGGACGCGGACCGGGTGATTGACGCGTCCGGCCTGGTCCTGAGCCCCGGATTCATTGACATGCACGCACACTCGGACCTGCAGTTGCTGGTAAACCGGGACCACTACGCCAAGCTCAGCCAAGGCGTCACCACGGAGTTGCTGGGCCAGGACGGACTGTCCTACGCGCCGGTGGACGACGCCACCTTGGCGGCCGTCCGGGAAAAGATCGCTGGGTGGAACGACAACCCGGTGGACTTTGACTGGAACTGGCGGACCGTGGGGGAGTACCTTGACCGCCTGGACAGCCTTGAGGAGCTGGAAGGCCCTGCAGAAGGCGGCAGAATCGCCACCAATGCCGCCTACCTCGTCCCCCAAGGCACCGTCCGCGCCATGGTGATGGGCTTCGCCGAAGGTGACCCCACACCGGAACAACAGCAACAGATGCAGGACGTCATCCGCGCGGCAATGCAGGAAGGCGCCGTGGGCATGAGCTCCGGGCTGACCTACACACCGGGCATGTACGCGCAGACCGAAGAGCTCGCCGGACTCTGCCGCACAGTGGGAGAGCTCGGCGGTTTCTATGCCCCGCATCATCGTTCCTACGGCAAGGGCGCCCTCGGTGCCTACGCGGAGATGATCTCCCTCAGCAGGGACACAGGGTGCGCACTGCATTTGTCCCACGCCACCATGAACTTCGCCGAAAACAAGGGCCGTGCCGGGGAACTCCTGGACCTGATCGATGAAGCGCTGGACCACGGCGTGGACATCACCCTGGATACCTACCCCTACCTCCCGGGGGCCACCACGCTCTCCGCGATCCTCCCAAGTTGGGCCTCATCCGGCGGAACGGACGCCACGCTGGCCCGCCTCGCCGATCCGGAAACGTGCGCGCGGATCCGGGAAGCCGTGGAGATCTACGGTTCCGACGGTTGCCACGGCGTCGTTGCCGAATGGGAGACCCTGGAAATCAGCGGCGTCCAGAACCCGGCGCTCGCAGGCTTCGTGGGCAAGACCATTAAGGACATTGCAGCGGAAACGCAGCAGGAGCCCTTCGACGTCTTCGTCCGGATCCTCACCGAAGACCGCCTCGGCACCGGCATCCTCCAGCACGTGGGCCACGAGGAAAACGTGCAGGCCATCATGAAGCACCGCACGCACACTGGCGGCAGCGACGGATTGTTGGTCGGAGCCAAGCCCCACCCCCGCGCCTGGGGAACGTTCCCGCGCTACCTCGGCCACTACTCCCGCGACCTCGGGCTGCTCAGCCTCGAAGAAATGGTCCACCACCTCACGGGCCGGCCTGCCGCACGACTCAAGCTCCACGGCAGGGGACTGGTCCGCGAAGGGTTCGCCGCCGACGTCGTACTTTTCGATCCCGAAACCATCCGCGATACCGCCACGTTCGAAAACCCCCGCCAGGCCGCCAGCGGCATCCGGTTCGTGTTCGTCAACGGCACGGCAGCGATCGACGGCGGCCAACCCACCGGCGCGCGCGCCGGACGTGCCCTCCGCCGACACAGCGATGGCCTCACCCGAGTAGGAAGCAGCACCCCATGACCCCCGAAGAATTCGTCCAGCAACTCGAAACGGACCGCACGCTCGCCGTGGTCCGGGCACCGTCCATCACCGACGCCGCCGACCTCTGCAAGGCCCTGGCCGACGGCGGCATCCGCAGCGTGGAGTTGACGTTCACCACGCCGGATGCGCTGAGGCACGTCCAGCGCGCGGCGGAGACCGCGGCCCAGCACGGCGCCGCCGTCGGAATTGGAACGGTGATGACCGGCGACCAGGCCCGTGCAGCGATCGACGCCGGGGCGCAGTTCCTGGTGACGCCGGGCCTCAGGCCGGAGGTCGCCGCCGTCGCAGCGGCCGCTGGCATCCCGTTCAGCCTTGGCGCCATGACCCCCACGGAGGTGGCCCAAGCCCTGGACCTCGGGTCCGAGGTCGTCAAGATTTTCCCAGCCCGGCAGCTCGGCCCGGCGTACCTGAAGGACCTGCGGGGCCCGTATCCGGGCGTCCGGCTGCTGCCTTCCGGAGGTATCGACGCCTCCAACGCCAAGAGCTACCTCGACGCCGGTGCTGCCGCAGTCTGCTGCGGCACCAGCGTGGTCCCGCCCGCGGCAGTCGCTGCAGGCGATTGGGCAGACATCGCGGCACGCGCCGCAGCCTTCACCAGCACCCTCAAGTAGGACTCACCCAGAAAGAAACGCCCATGAATGAATTTCTTGAATGGCTGCGGCACGACACCGCCGGCCTGCTCCTCCTGGCAGGCGCGGGCATCGCGCTGCTGTTGTTCCTGATCATCAAGGTCAAGCTCGAACCGTTCATCGCCCTGGTGGGAACCGGTGTGATCGTGGCCCTTGTCGGTGGAATCTCCGTGGAGGCCCTGGTCGGTTCGGCCACCAAGAGCAGCGACGCCCTCATTGAGAAGGGCTTCGCCGGGATCCTCGGCCACATCACTGTGATCATCGGCCTCGGCACCGTGCTGGGTGCCATTCTTGAGCGGTCCGGTGGCGCGGAAGTGCTGCTGGGCAGGCTGGTGAAGATCTTCGGCGAGAAGGGCACCCCGCTGGCCATGGGCATCACCGGCTTCGTGCTGGGTATCCCCGTGTTCTTCGATATCGGCATCTTCGTCCTGGCACCGCTGGTTTATGTCGCTGCCATCCGTGGCGGTAAGTCACTGGCACTGTATGCACTCCCGCTGCTGGCCGGTTTGTCCGTGACCCACGCGTTCCTTCCTCCGCACCCCGGCCCCGTAGCCGCTGCGGGCCTGTTCCACGTCGACCTCGGCTGGATCATTCTCATGGGCCTCATCTGTGGCATCCCCGCGTGGTTCGCCTCCGGTATTTTGTGGGGCACGTACATCGGCAAGCGCGTCATGGTGTCCGTTCCGGAAGACCGGATCGTGGCTGAATCGGACACCGCCCGCGGACACGAACCCTCCATCGGCCTGGTGCTGCTTGCCATCGGCTTGCCCATGATCCTCATCCTTGGTGGCACGTTCGGCAACATCTTTGCTCCCGCCGGCGTCTTCCGCGATATTCTCCAGTTCTTCGGCAATCCGGCCATCGCGCTGACCGTGGCCGTACTCCTGGCCATGTGGCTGCTGGGCATTCGCCGCGGCATGACTTCCGCGGAACTCAGCGAAATCACCGGCTCTTCGCTGCGTCCCGTTGGCATGATCCTGCTGGTGGTTGGCGCTGGTGCGTTCTTCGGTGCCGTGCTTTCCGCTACTGGCGTGGGCAAGGCTGTCGCGGACTCACTGTCCCAGGCCGGACTGCCCATCATCCTGTCCGCGTTCGTGATCAGTGCGGGCATGCGCATCGCCCAGGGCTCGGCAACCGTGGCCATCGTGACCACCGGCGGCATCCTCGCTCCGAGCCTGGCCACCGGGTACTCCCAGCCGCAGCTCGCGTTGATCGTGGTAGCGATTTCTTCCGGCTCCATCATCGCCAGCCACGTGAACGACGGCGGATTCTGGATCATCTCCAAGTACTTCAACATGTCCGTCAAGGACACCCTGAAGACCTGGACTGTCCTGGAAACCGTGCTGTCCATCGTGGGATTCGGAATGGCGGCGTTGCTGTACACCTTCGTCAGGTGACCTTCCGGCACCCAAGCCGGGTGCCGCCACGGATGTTAAAACAAAGAGCTCCGGAGTGCGTTATTGGGGGATACGCACTCCGGAGCGGTCTTTGAGCAGGGGCTTTCGTTTCCTGCACTCATCACTCTACGTGGCATGGGACGCCATTGCCACCACCTCGAATAAGTACTTTCGCTTTAGTTTCTCTGGGCCGCTTCGTGTCGCTTTTTCTGGGGCACGATCAGGACCGGCCGGCGCTGGTGATGGCTCAACCACGCAGCCACCGAACCGTTAAGGGCCTCGGATATGCGGTGGCCCAAACCAGGCTCCGGCGAACCGACAATGATCATGGACGCGTTGATGTCTGCCGCCAGCCGCCCCAAAGCCCTGGCGGGATCCCCGGCCAACAGCCGCAAGGTCCAATCGGCAGAGCCGCCGTCCATGGCCTCCGCAATGACCTTCCCAAGATCTCCGCGGACGGCTTCCACCTCCGCGTCGTCCTTCTCCGGGTGCAGCGACATCCGGTGCGTCTCCCGGGACGGGTCCCACTCAACAAGGTAACTCGCCTCGTCCACGTAGGCGCACACCAGCGGCACGCCGAGTTGCTCGGCCAAGGTCCGGGCAGTTTGCAGCACTTCCACGTGCTGGTCCGGCAGGACGCCCACCACCAAAGGGATGGGGCCGCTGAAATCCTCGTCAGCCATACCCTTATTGTTGCGCCGTGTGGGGCTGTTGAACAGGCTTGTTCCAGGTCAGCCGGACCTTGAAGTTCGACGCCGTGCTGGCTGAGGCAATGAACGCACCCGCCTCCGCATGAAGGTCTATGCCGAACTCCACGCTGAGTTCGTCGGGCCGGTTTTCCAGGCTGAGCAACTCGTCAATGACACCTTGGACGGCTGGCCGCACATGCTCCAGCGCACGTTGGAACGTCTGCTGGGCGCGGGCGAAAACCCCGGAATGATCGGCCGAGTGGTCACCACCCCGCGTCACCAGACTCCCGGCCGTGCTCGCCACCTCCACAACCACCGTGCCGCCGTCGTCCGTCGCGAACTCCACCAGGCGCGTCATGGCGTGGTTCCCACTGCGGCGGGTCGGAATTTACGGGCCGTCACCGCGAAGGCAATGCCTGCAGCGCACATAAGCAGCAGGTGAAACAGCAGGGGAAGCGCCTGCGACATGTACCAGATCTCCATGAAAACCCCTTTGCCTTGGAACCAAATGATGGGCTGGAGCGCCGTGGGCAACAGCAGCAGCCAGGGCACTCCCGACTGGCCCCAGGCGCGGAACGCAAGAATCCCCGCCCACAGCCCAAAGACGGCCAGGACAAAGCTGGCCACAACGGCAGTGACTTCCACCGTGTAGTTCAGCCCGGCCAAACCGAACACGGCCTGCGAAATCACCACGCCGCTCATCGCCAGGCGGGCTTGGGATGACTGGTCCGGCACGCCCGCCACCAGGATGAGCAAGTACCCGAGCGGAGCCACCAGGCCGTAAAGGATCCTGAGCACGATGTCGCCGCCGTTGTCCTGCCAGGAGTTCTCGTCGAACCACAGGAAGAACACCATGAATGCCGCTCCGACGCCGCCGGCGACCGCCAAGGCGGCTCCTCCCCACATGAGCGGCTTCCACGCCACGGCCGCTTCCGGCGGGTGGGGTGCAGGGCTCGACGGCGGTGCTTGCCCGGGTGGGCTGGTGTGGCTTTGCGCCGGGGTCACCACTTGTGGGCGTGCTGATTGTGCGGGTGCTTGTTGTGGCGGTGCCGCCTGCGGGGCCTGATGCTGGCGTGGCCGGGGGAGTTCCGGAGGGTCGAAGGCCGTGTACGAGCCGCGCGGAGCCTGCCGTTCTTCGGCGGTTCCAACTGGCTTTACCTTTTCCCTTTCGGCCCGCTCCATCTCCGCGCGGGCTGCGGTAGCCAGTCCATCGGGATCGGCGGCGGCGGAATCCAGCGTTGCCAACTCCCTTGAGACATCCAGCACTGTCTCCCACGAACCCAGCGAAGAGTGGTAACGCAGCTCGCCCTGCAGATCGGAGATGCGCTGCTTTCGCTCGCAATCCTGCTTCCGGGCTGCGGCGTCCGGATAGCTGGGGTCGTCCTGGACGGCGGCAAACCCATCTGCGGCGCCCAACCAGTCACCGGCCTCCTCCGCGGCCAAGGCATCACGGTAGATCCGGGACAGTTCCAGCCGCTTAGCCGCAGAATCCCTGAGGTTCGCGGCGTCGCGGTAGCCCGGTTCCAACGTGAGGAGGTCGTTGAACAGCTCAACGGCCTGCTCGAACCGCCGTGCCCGCAACTCGGCGGAGGCCTGGACGTATAAAGCACGGAGCTGGGCGTGGCGCATGGTAGGCGCGTGGCCATCCACGCGGGAGGTGCCTGAACCGACTGAGCCGGCCACCGGCGTCGGGTCCTCCGCGCGGAAGGTTCCAAGGCCTGCCACGGTGCGTACCGGCGTCGTTGTTTCCGCTGGGGAGGGCGCGCGCGGTGGGCCTGTGAGGGTGAAAAGCTGGGTGGAGCCGCCCCGGACGTAGAGGGCGGGGGTGACCCATTCGAGGGTGCCGTCGGGGCTGGCCATGACCGAGATACGGCCGACGCGCGCGGCTTCGTCTACCGTCCGGCCGTTGGCGATCGCGGCGTAGAAGCCATGGGAGAAGGAGATGGCGGCGTTGTCGCTGATGGCGAACTGCATGGCGGCAACAGCGCCGATCCCGCTCCTGACCAGCGCGGCGGCCGTGCCGGAGAAGAGGTCTGTCTGGCCCATTTCGCCCGAGGAACAGGAGTTCAGCACCACCAACCGTGGCCTCGGGGAAGCGACGCTGAGCAGCGCCATCAAGCGGACAGCGCGGACCATTGCCGCGCGCCCGTCCTGCCCGACCAAGGCAATCCGGCCTTCATCGGTGCGGGGGTCGTAATCGCCGTGGCCAACAAAATGCACCACATGCCAGGGTCCGGCGAGGAGCATCGACTGGATATCGTCCCAGGTCCCGGTTTTGGACCACACCAGTTCCACGCGGCCCTCGCTGATGGGTCCGGCCAAGGCCCTGCTGAGGTGTTCCTTCTCGGTCTCGACGTCGAGGGCAGGAAGGTCGCGTGGGGAGGCGACGATGCCCATAATCCGCAGCGGAGGCGCGACATCCAGCGGGTTCTGGTTGTAGTCAGGTGCAGGAATGTGGCGGATGAGCGGTTCAGTTTGGCAGAGGTAGGTCTCAGTTCCCGGGTCGAACAGGGTCTCCCACGGCATCATGGCCAGCTCGGGAGCCGCGAGCCGAAGAACAACGCGGAGTTGCTGGCCCGAATGCTGAGTCGCGCCGAGGCTGGCCCGGTAGGTCCCGTACACCTCGCGGGTGAAGAGCGCCTGGAAGAGTTCCTGCCCTACTTCCCGGACGGCCGCCTCGGCGATGGGCAAGGTCCGGCGGGCGGCAACGGCGGAAGCCAGGACAGTCGCTTCGAGTTGGGGCAAGCGGTCCTGAATGCCGTCGACGTCCAGCGTGAAAGCGCCCGACGCGTGGCCGCCCGCCGGCGCACGGACCACGTGCACCGTATATTCACCGCGTGCAGAGCCGGAGTCGATTTCCAGCTCGATGTCACAGTCCATCGCGGGTCCCTTGTGGTTCCTACGTACAGATTGGCCCTACTCCGGCTACCTCACAAGGGGTTTCGGGTACAACCCTTGAAGCTGCAACTGACGCGGCCTACCGTTAATCGACGGAAGGTGGTCCTGCGGTGGAAATTTACATGTGGTGGTTGGATTTGCACATGGACAGCAAGGAATGGCTGCGCGAGAACCTGCGCGTGGATGAACTTCCCCTGCAGGTCCTGCAGCACATCGCCGAGGCCGGCGGTCCCCATCCGGACAAGGTCAGCGGCGTGCTGACCACGGCCGATTGGGACTTCATCCAGACGCAGTCCGAGTTCGTGGATTGAGGCCCTAAGCGGGTGTCCAGCCCAGCGCTGGCCCCAGCTTCTCCGCGATGTCCGTGAGGATCTGCACGTAGTCCTCATGCTCGAAGCTGAACGGCAACGCAAAGGCTACCTCGTCCACTTCCTGGAAGCCCTTGTGTGCGTAGAGTTGCTCTGCGATCTGGTCGCTGGTGCCGATGAGGTCCCGCGCGAACATCATGCGCTTTGGTCCTTGGGGTGCACTGGTGCGGGGAGTGCGTTCATCGACGTAGCGCTGGTACTTTTCCCGCTGGACGTTCGTTGCGGAGTCCGTGGGAATTACCACCAGGCCTTGTGAGACGCGTGCTGTGCTGTGGCCCTTGGCGGCGGCCGCCTCACGGAAAGCCCGGATCTGCCGTTGCTGGACTGCGGCAAAGTCCGGTTCCTCGTCAGGTCCAGGGAACATCACGCTGCTGGTGAGCAGGTTGAAGCCGTTCCCGCCGGCCCACGTGGCTGACTTCAGGCTGGCCGCTCCGTACCAGAGGCGTTCCCGCAGGCCCGCAGAGTGGGGTTCCACCCGGTTGGAGAACTCCTCCACCACGCCTTGCTTACCGGAAAACTCCCGGACCTTTTCCCCTGCGACCAGCCGGGCAAACCGTTCCGCGCGGGCGTAGCTGAAGTCCTCGGTGTCGCCTGAATCCGGGTAAAGCTCATGCTTCACGGTGTCGTAATGCATGGGTTCACCGACGCTGACTCCCGGATTGATGCGACCCCCGCTGAGCAGGTCCACCGTGGCCAGGTCTTCAGCCAGGCGCAGGGGATTCTCCCAACCCAGCGGCGTGACCGCCGTGCCAAGCTCGATCCTCGACGTCCGCTGGCTAGCCGCGGCCATCACCGCAACCGGAGATGAGATTCCAAACTGCAGGTGCCGGTGGCGCAACCAGGCACTGTCGAACCCCAACCGTTCGCCGAGCTCAATGATCTCCAAGGTTGAGCGGTGCCCTGCGGCCGGGTCCACGGGATCGAACAGGCCGATGGTCAGGAATCCAAGTTTGCGAAGCGGGCGGTCTGGGGTGGGCATGGCTTCCTTCTCTGTCGGTCTCTGTCGCTCGGCGCTTATCGCTCACCCTATGCGGTGGGTCTGACGACGACGGCGGGAGGTTACTTTGTGTGATGGGACGCCGCTGTTCGATGCAGCCCAGGACAGGGATTGCGCCAATTCCGTGTCACGCGCAGCTGGGGTGTGTCCCATATGGAACGCTGGCCAGCGGTGGTGTTTGGTGTCCTGCCAGGGAGGTGTCGAGCCCACGCAGGGAGGACCTGATTCAGAGCGTTCAAGGCCACTTGACGAGATTCCGGTGCCTGACTATATTTTTTCTCGCAACAAAAAGTGAACGGAAGTTCCCCCGGGTTCAAAGTAGCTGTAGTTGCCTGTTTCGGGGGAAGCACCGTTGCAGTTGTACCGGGCCGTCAAGCAGTAGGAGACGGACAGAGCAGTACCAGCAGTACCTGGTTGTCGACAGCTTGAGACGGCCAGTGCAGTACCAGTAGTACCGGGCCGTCAAGCAGTAGGGGACGGACAGTGCAGTACCAGTAGTACCTGGTTGTCGACAGCTTGAGACGGCCAGCGCATCACCAGCAGTACCTGGTTGTCGACAGCTTGAGACGGCCAGTGCATTACCCGTAACATGGGGCGGGCAAGTCGAGAGCATCACGCACTCCTTGCCCGCCCCAACTTTTTTTGGGTGCAAATGTAGCTGCATAAGGTGCGGATCTCGCTCAATCCCCAGGCCACCTCAGTGAAGCGCTCGTTCTCCTGGAATGACCGGTTGAACACTCCGTACATAGCGACTGGCGTGGACGGACTAGGCGCAGTTGGCGGCGGGCACCACTATCTGGGTGCCCGTGTCCGTTGTTGGGTAGGTCTTCATCTCAACAACAACCGACTCCCGCTGCTTGGACCGCATGCGCAGGATGGCCAATGTGGAGATGAGGAACCATGCAATGTTGGTGACAACGGAAGGCCACGCGCCGTGAAGCAAGCCGTTGATGATGAAAGCGCACGCGCCGAAGAGATTGACGGCTTGGAAACTGATTCCCGGCTTCAGCCAACCCATGGATACTGCCGTGAAGGCGCCAAGCATCGCAGCGGCACCTGTCCATCCAACAATTTCCCAAAGCAGTTCCATTGCACGTCCTTCCAGGGTTTGGGCGCAAGGCCAGCGCGCGTGGCGTTGAGGGGTTTTCCGGCCGCAGACTGCGGCTATGAACTAAATTCTGGAGGATGGATGTCTTTAGTTCAATTGCATTATTCTGAAGCCCGTATTTAGAATCTCTGAACATGGAGATGGACCCTCGTCGCCTGCTTGTGCTCCTCGCCGTTGCCCGTACTGGCGGGGTCCTCGCGGCTGCCGACGAACTGCGCATCACGCCGTCGGCAGTGTCCCAACAACTCACCAAGTTGGAGAACGAAGCGGGCCAGGCGTTGCTCCTCCGGACCCCCAAAGGTTCCGTTCTGACGCCGGCCGGTTTGGCCATGGCGGAGGCCGGGGAGGAAATCGAGAGGGCCCTCAATGTGGCGCGCTCCAGGATGCAGGGGCAGGCTGAGGTGGCCGGTGTTGTGCGGGTGGGCGGATTCACCAGCTTCATGCGAACTGTGATGATCCCGCGTCTTCCTGAGTGGCGGACTCAGTACCCCCAGTTGCAGATCCAGCTGGTCGAGGACAGCTTCCCGGCGTTGATGCGGCTTTTCCGCCAGCGCCAGCTGGACGCGGTGGTGGTTGAACACGATTCGACCACGTCCGGGCAACGCCCTCTTGCAGCCGGAATGGTGGAAGAGCCCCTGTTGGACGAACCATGGAAACTGGTGGTGCCCGCGGGATCCCTGCTCACTACGGACAACCTTGATTTGAGCCGCTTGCCGTTGCCGTGGCTGGGGGTTGAACCTTCCGCAGCCAACGTTGCCGTGCTCGGGCGCCTCCGCCATTCGACGGGTGCCCATATCGAGACGATTCACCAGTACCAGGACACGCTCACTGCCCTGGCATTGGTAGCTGCCGGCGAAGGCGTTGCCATTGTGCCCACCTTGGCATTGACGGGCGTAGTCCAGGACCAGGTGGATATCCTTGACGTCCCGGGATTGGGGACAAGGCACATTGCCCTTCGCCGGTTCGACCGACGGCGGCCAACAAGCCTTCCCTTGGACACGGTGGCCCGTCTCCTGCGGGAATCGGCGGCCGCCTTCGACACCCGGTCCACTCCCTGAAAGAGCTCGTCGGCAACGCAGTCCAGGCCCGGCCCCGGTCCACCCGCCAGGGCGGACCGGGACGGCTGAGAGCTAGTTCAGCGCCGGGGTGTCCGCCGGGATGACGCCTGATCCGTACAGGTCAGAGGCCAGATCCTGGAGGGCACGGAGGGCCACCCGCTGGGTGAATGGACCGTAGGAAACGCGGGCCACGCCGAGTTCCTGGAGCTCCGCAGCAGGCAGCGCTCCGGGAGCGCCGATTATGGAGAGCTTGCCGTGGCCGAGACCCTCAACCAGTGGCTCGATGGTCTCGCGGTTCAGTGCGCCGGGCACGAAAACCAGCGCGGCACCGGCGTCGAGGAATGCGCGGCCCCGCGCGATGGCGTCGTCGATGCTGTCCTTGATGGGACGATCACCGCCGCGGACTATGGCGTCAGTGCGTGCGTTCAGCTGGAACGGAATACCTTCCGCGTTGGCAGCCTCAATGATCGCCTTGACGCGGGCGACTGCTTCCTCGAACGGCCGCAAGCGGTCCTCAACGTTGGCGCCCACAACTCCGATGCCAATCGCACGACGGATCGTTTCGGCAGGGTCCTCATATCCGTCGTCGAGGTCTGCGGTGACCGGCAGGTCTACAGCCTTGACGATCCTCTCCACGCCGCTGAGTGCCACGTCCAACGGCATGGTTCCGTCCTTGTAGCCAAGAGCCGCAGCGATGGAGTGCCCGGCGGTGGCAATGGCCTTGGTCTGGGGGAGTGCGGCCACCGCGGTGGCACTCACTGCATCCCAAACGTTGACCACACTCAGGATCTCGGGAGCTTCGTGCAGGGCTTTCAGTTGTTCCGCGCGTGTACTCGTGGGTGTTTCGGTCATGGTTTTCTCCGTCATCCTCGGTAGGGAGTTGGTGCCAGGTTCAGCCTAGACGCAAGGCATCTGCCGTAGGCAAACACAACGGTCAAACAGGGACTTCAAGAGCCCACCGCGATGTCCATACCCAGAGGCAGCTCGGCACTGGACGTTCCTGCGTGGAGGCGGAAAATGCCGGGCTCAAGGGACCATGAGCCGGAAGCCGTATCCCAGTGCTCGAACAAGCGCCGGGGGATCGTGATGGAAATCGTCTCCCCGACACCGGCCGGAAGCTCGGAAACGGCAGCCCCCGCGTACCAGAGCCCGGGCCTGTCCACGCGGCTTTGGCTGCGGGAGAGATACACCTGAACCACTTCCCGCGAGGCCCGGTTGGAGTGGTTCGTGATGCGGACAGTGACTGCAACCCCGTCTTCCTGCGCCTCCGCTTCCAGGTCCGAGAGGCTCCATTGTCCGTAGCCCAGGCCATGTCCGAATGCATACGCGGCTTGGGTAGCCGCTCCTGCCCGGTATCCGATATCCAGTCCCTCGCCGTAAACCACGTCGCCATTCTGCGGCTGTGGCGAAGGCAGCCCCTCTTCGCTGGAGGGGAAGGTAACCGGCAACCTGCCGCCGGGCTCTGACGAGCCCGTCAGTACGTCCGCCACAGTCCAGCCCATTTCCTGGCCACCGAACCAGGTGAGGAGGATGGCATCGACGTCACCACGCCACGGCAGGAGCACCGGGGCTCCGGAGTTCACCACCACGATGGTCTTCGCGCTCACAGCGGCCACTGCAGCCACCAGTTCATCCTGCCGGCCCGGCAAGGCGAGGGTGGACCGGTCAAAACCTTCAGCCTCGTCTTCCGGGCCCGTCCCCACGAAGACCACTGCGCAGTCCGCGTCCCGGGCGGACTCCACCGCCTCCGCGATGAGCCGATCGGCGTCCGGAGCCACCGAGTCAAAGCCAAGACGCAAAGATGCCACGGTCCGGGGCGCTGGCGTGTAGGTGAAGATGACGTCCACGGCTTGTTCCGGCGTCATGGACAGTTCCACCACGGTTTGGGGCGGCAGGGACATGCCCACCACGGCGTCCGCGTTGATGGGGATGAGCTGACCATCGAACCGGGTGGCGCCGTCGATCGTCACGTGCGCATGCCCCACGCCAGCGGCAGCGAACTCGTAATCGCCAGGCGCGTCGACTGTGAGGCGGGTGCTTGCCCGAATGGCCTTGACGGCTTCCTCGGCAACGCCATCCGGATAACCCATCCCGTAGGTGAGGGTGTCGCAACGGTCCCGGGGTTCGCTGCCCAGCGTCCGCCCGTCCTGGTCCAGGAATTCAACGAGGACCACTCCCAGGCGTCCGGGCGCGCTGCCGTTCGAAGCGGACAGGGTCTTCACCAAGGTGTTGGGGCGGACCCCTTCGGAGTAATGGAACACGGTATCCGGCAAGGCCGCCCGCAGTGCCTCCAGCGGCGGCACCGCCCGCGGCGCGATGACCGCAGCGCTGCCCCCACCGTTGGTTCGCGGCAGTACCGCGGAAGGACCGACGACGGCGATCTTGCGCGCCGCCGTCGTCAACGGCAGGGCTTGCGCCTGGTTTCGCAGCAGGACCATCCCCTTGGCCCCGGTGTCCCGCAAGAGGCGACGCACCTCCGGTGATTCTGCCGCCGGTGGGGTGGGAAGTGCCTCGCGGTCCACCAGGGGCGCGATGCCGTCCAAGGCCCCGACCCGGCCGGCCAGTCGCAGCAAGCGGAGAACCTTCCGGTCGACGGCGGCTTCGGGGACCCGTCCTTGGCGGACGGCGTCCAGAAGACCGTCGGCCCACGCCGTCCTGGGGCCGGGCATTGCCAGATCGGTACCGCCCCGTGCCGTTGATTCCACTGTCCGGATGGCTCCCCAATCAGAGACCACCAAACCGTCGAAGCCCCATTCGCGCTCAAGTACGTCCGTCACGAGGTCCGACTCCACCGCCGGAGTCCCGTTGACCCGGTTGTACGAGGACATGACGCCCAGGCCGCCGGCCTTGACGATCGCCTCGAACGGAGCCAGGTAAACCTCGCGGAGCACATGCTCCGGCACCACCGAGTTGGAATTGATCCGGTCGGTTTCGGCCTCGTTGGCGATGAAATGCTTGGCCGTGGTTGCGGGCCCTTCAGCCTGGATTCCCTGGACCATGGACGCCCCCATGACGGCCGTGAGGTAGGGGTCCTCGCTGAACGCTTCGAAGTGGCGTCCGCCGTAGGGAGTGCGCTGCAGGTTGACCACTGGACCCAGTACGACGTCGACACCCTTGCGGCGCGCTTCGGCGCCGATGACGCTGCCCATGGAGACCGCCACCTGGGGGTCGAACGTGGCTGCTACCGCCGTCGTCGATGGGATGTTGATGGAGGTATCCGTTTCGGTCCACCGCACGCCGCGGATTCCGACGGTGCCGTCGGAGAGAATCAGGGGGCGCAGCCCGATCGATTCGTCGGCGTAGGTGCTCCAGTGATCCTTGCCGGACAACAGGCGCACTTTGGCTTCGAGGTCCAAGCGCGCCAGCTTGGCGGTGATTTCCTGCTCGAGCAGCTCGGAAGGGGGAACGGGATTTGTACGCACGGGCGGCACCTTTCGCAATATTCTGCGGGCCGCCTTTGGAGAATATTGCGCGGCCGCATCAGGCTCGGTGGGGTTCGCGATATGTTGACCGCTGCGAGCAGGCCCACCGAATGGATTGCGTCTGCCTACGTTCACCACAAATTTACAGCATGCGCCGTTCAGGGTGCCATGATGCGGCTACACCGTCCGCGCCTGTTGCCTCGTCTGGAACGCCAGGAACGCCGCCACCACAAGAACCACGGCGCTGGCCAAGAACGTGCTTTCAAAGCCCATCGAGTCGAACAAGACTCCGCCAACAGTGGATCCCAGGGCAATGCATGTTTGGACGACAGCCACCATGAGCCCGCCGCCCTGTTCGGCGTTGTGGGGCATCGCTTGCGCCACCCAGCTCCACCAGCCCACGGGCGCGGAGGTGCCCAGCAGGCCCCACAGGGCCAGAAGAACAACGACGACGGCGAACACGGCACCGAACGGTATCAGCGCAAGTGCAACGAGGGCCATGACCGCGGGGATCACCATGAGGGTCCGGTAGAGGCCGGGTCCCAGGAACCGGCCGATCAGGATGGTCCCCGCGAACCCGGATACGCCCATGACCAGCAGAACCAGCGACACGACCGTCGCTTCCACGTGGGCCACGGTTTCCAGGAAGGGCCGCACGTAGGTGAAGAGGATGAACTGGCCCATGAAGAACGTCCCGCAGGCAGCCATGCCCCACGCCACAGTTCTATCTTTGAAGGCCGTGAAGATGGTGAGGATGTCACGGGCCTTGGTCCTGTTCCCAACCGCCGGGGCCGCCAGCGACGGCAAGGAAATCCAGAGCCACACCACGCACAGCGCTGAGATGGGCACAAGGCAGAGGAATGCGCCCCGCCACCCGATAAACGAGCCCAGGTAACTGCCAAGGGGTGCGGCCAGAACGGTGGCCAGGGCGTTGCCGCCGTTGACTATCGCCAAGGCGCGCGGGACCCTCGACGGCGCCACCAGCCGTATGGCGGTAGCTGCGGACATGGACCAGAAACCGCCGATGACAATGCCGATGGATGCCCTGCCCACCATGAACGGCAGGTACCCCGGAGCCAGCGCAATCAGGGCCCCTGAAGCACCCATCAACGCAGTCAGCGCGATGAGGAGCGTGCGCCGGTTCATTCTGCCGACCACCGTGGAAACCGAAAGGCTGGTGAGAACGGCGAACAGCCCGGAGATCGCGATGCCCTGACCCACCAGCCCTTCGGAAACCTGAAGGTCCCGGGCCATGGGAGTCAGGAGGCTGACGGGCATGAACTCGGACGCCACAACGGCAAACGCTCCGAAGGACATGGCGAACACGCCTCCCCAGCGGCTGACGGTGTGGGCGCCCTCTGGGCGTGCGCCTTCCTTGGGTGCGCTATGCGTGACGGTGGGTGTATCTGCTGACATGGATTGACCTCTCAGGTGAACAACTTGAATCCATCGGACCACGGCCCGGCAGGCAGCTGGGAGGCCCCATTTATACGGGTTCCAACAGAACCTCTCACCACGGGCAACTGGGGCCGTAACGTGGTGGGCATGGACAATCGGTCGGAAGTGCGGGAGTTCCTGATGTCCCGCCGCGCACGCATCACACCTGAGCAGGCAGGCATCGAAGCATTCGGCATCCGACGCCGGGTCACCGGCCTTCGCCGCGATGAAGTGGCACGTCTTGCCGGCGTCAGTGTTGACTACTACATCCGGTTGGAGCGCGGAAATCTCTCCGGGGTCTCTGACAGCGTGCTTGACGCCATCGGCGGGGCGTTGCAGCTGGACCGCGCTGAACTCGACCACCTTTATGATCTTGCCCGGACCGCCAACCGAGGTGGGCGGGTGAGGGTGAAGAAAGCCGCCAGCACGATCGATCCGGCTCTTCAATACTTCCTGGATTCCATCACAGGAGCGCCGGCCTTGATCTCCAACAACCGCCTGGACGTGGTGGCAGCGAATGCACTGGGCTACGCCATGTACTTCGATCTCTTCCGCAGTTCCGCCGGACCTGCGAACCATTCCCGGTTCATCTTCCTGGACGCTCGTGGGCGGGAGTTCTACCCGGACTGGAACCGCGCTGCGAACACCAACGTGGAGATCCTGCGCCGCCACGCGGGCCGCTTTCCCCACGACAAGGCCATCGCCGAACTCGTAGGAGAGCTCTCCATGCGGAGTGAGGAGTTCCGGACGCTGTGGGCCGCGCACAATGTCCGACGCCACCGGTCCGGAATGAAGAATTTCCACCACTCAGTGGTGGGGTCTCTCGAACTCACGTATCAGCAACTGGAACTCGACGAGGACACCGGCCTCCACATCACCGTCTACCCAGCCGTGCCCGGGAGTGCCAGCGAGGAAGGCTTGAAGCTCCTTGCGTCCTGGGCTGCGACCGAGAACGTCGTCGAAAAAGCCACCGCGGGCTGAAGCAGCCCCCAATCCCGTATCAACCCAAGGAGCCAGGCATGAAATACACGAGGAGCGGCGGCCGGACAGCGGCCGGCCCCAAAGAATGGTTTACCGGAACTGTACAGATCGACAACGTCAGGACCCCGGACGAGCAATCCGCCGTCGGCTGTGCCCACGTTCGCTTCGCCCCCGGGGCGCGGACTGCGTGGCACCACCACCCCAATGGCCAGACCCTGTACGTCACGGACGGAATAGGTCTGGTGGCGACGCGGGGCGCTGGGGTACAGGAGATTCGCCCCGGCGACGTTGTCTACATCGAACCCGGAGAGGAGCATTGGCACGGCGCCACCCCGGACCGCTTCATGGCACACGTCGCCATGCAGGAGGCCGACCAGAACGGAGAGGTTGTGACCTGGCTCGAGCACGTCTCGGACCAGGAATACGGGGCCATCGCCTGACTTTCCCCGCGTCGTGTCCCGAACGTTCACCGGTTGGGCTTTAGGCTGGCCGGTGAATGGGGGGATTCGATGTTGGATTTACTGAGCCTGAAACTGGCTCTTGCTGTTGTGACGTTGACGTTGTGGGTGCTTTTCCTGGGGTCTTACCGGAGGACGCGATCGCTCTACAGTGCCTACTGGTCCGCTGCGTTGGGATGCTGGTTGGCAGGTAACGGCGCATATTCGTTGAAGGAAACCGACTGGAGCTGGGCTGCCAACCCTTTCGGCAATGCACTGTTGGTTGCCGGCGCCTACGGGGTGTGGGCTGGATTCCGCTCCTTGCGGGGCTTCAAGACAGCATGGTGGTTCTTCTTTGTTCCCGCAGGCATCACCGCGGCGGCGGCGTTCGTGGAAACAAACGTCGACGGCGCGTGGCCGGGTGGGCTGGTCTACTTCAGTTTCATGGGGGCCGGGATGGCGCTCGCCGCCAGGGAACTCGCCTTGCTGAAGTCAAAGGCTTCCCAAGCGCACAGGCCGCTGCTGGTTGTGGCCATTGTCCTGGTTGCCTATTTCGGTTGCCGGATCCTTGTCTATTCGGTGGCGGGGCCCGGCAGCGAAATCCTGCATACCGTCTTCGGGCCGGCGGTGACCTGCCTGCTGCTGATAATGCTTTTGGTGTTGGTCTCGTTCAGCATGACCGCGCTCAACAACCACCAGCTGATCACGAGGCTCAATGAGCGGGCGATGCGCGATGGCATGACAGGTTTGCTGAACCGCCAAGCGTTCATGGAGTCGGCCGAGCGGGAGTTGGCTTCGCTGCAAACATCGGGCCAGTCGGCCGCTGTAGTCCTGGCGGACCTGGATCACTTCAAGACCGTGAACGATACCCACGGCCATGCCGCCGGGGACGCTGCCATCCGCGCATTTGCGGTGGCGTGCAAAGGCTCCTTGCGGAGAACAGACTTGGTGGCGAGGTATGGCGGGGAGGAATTTGTCATCCTGCTGCCCGGCGCGGATGAGGTCACCGCGGAGGCCATTACCGGTGAGATCAGCAGGCGGTTGGCGGCTGCTCCGGCACCGGACGGTCTGGATTTCCCCACGGTCAGCTATGGAATTTCGTCCACCCCAACGGTGGGCCCGAACCTGGGGCAGCTGATCCAGACGGCGGACGCAGCCCTTTACCAAGCTAAAGCCGCGGGACGGAACCGCGCGTACATCGCAGACGGCCCGCTGGATCCGACGCCGGCCGCGTGAGGTGGCTGGACGTGTCCTCGCAATCGGACCAGGTAATCAGCAAGCAATAACGTTGACCGCCAGGCCTCCCCGCGACGTCTCCTTGTACTTGCTCTTCATGTCCGCGCCGGTTTCGCGCATGGTCTTGATGGCGGTGTCCAGGGAGACGTGGTGGATGCCGTCACCGCGGAGGCTGATCCGCGCGGCGTTGATGGCTTTGTTGCTGGCCATGGCGTTGCGTTCGATGCACGGAATCTGCACCAGGCCGCCGACAGGGTCGCACGTTAGGCCGAGATTGTGCTCGATTCCGATTTCCGCCGCGTTCTCCACCTGCTGGGGCGTGCCACCCAGGATTTCGCATAGCGCGCCGGCGGCCATGGAGCAGGCGGAGCCGACCTCGCCCTGGCAGCCCACCTCGGCGCCCGAGATGGAAGCGTTCGTCTTGAAAAGGACGCCGATCGCCGCGGCCGTGAGGAGGAACCGGACCACGTGTTCTTCCGTTGCCCCCTGCGTGAACTTCATGAAGTAGTGCAGGACTGCGGGGATGATTCCGGCCGCGCCGTTGGTGGGCGCGGTGACAACGCGGCCGCCCGTGGCGTTCTCCTCGTTCACGGCCAGGGCGAACAGGTTCACCCAATCCACGGCGCGCAAAGGATCGCTGGTGTCGTCTTTGGTCTGCAGGTCCGCAAACAGCCGGGGAGCACGACGGCGGACCATCAGGTTTCCGGGCAGGTGCTCGTCCGTGCGGCTACAGCCGCGCGAGACGCACTCCTTCATGGTTTCCCAGATGCGCAGGAGTTCGGCGCGGGTGTCTTCTTTGCTGCGCCAGGCGCTTTCATTGGCGAGCATGATGTCGCTGATGGCAAGGCCCTCGCGGTCGCAGTGGGCGAGCAATTCCTCGGCATTGCTGAAGGGGTAGCGCAGGGTGACGTTGTCCTGCGCAACCTTGCCCACGGCGTCCTCGTCCACCACGAACCCGCCGCCCACGGAGTAGAACACCCGCTCGGACACAACGTTTCCCTGGCCATCGAAGGCCTGAAAGCGCATGCCGTTGGGGTGTGCAGGCAGGGATTGGCGCATGTGCAGCACAACGTCCTTCGCCCTGTTGAAGGAGACCATGCGCCGCCCGCCCAGAAGGATCTTCCTGGCCTCCGTTGCTTCGGCAACCATGCCGTCCGCAGCCATGGGGTCCACTGTTTCAGGGAGCTCGCCCATGAAGCCAAGGATCACAGCCTTGTCCGAGCCGTGTCCCCTTCCAGTAGCCCCCAACGAACCGAACAGTCCGGCGTGAACGCGATCCACGGCGTCGAGCTTTCGATCCTGCTCCAGTGCGGAGATGAAGGTGTGGGCAGCACGCATGGGACCCACCGTGTGGGACGACGACGGGCCGATGCCGATTGAGAAAAGGTCGAGGGCGCTCAGGGCCATGGGATCCTCCAAGTGAGCGGGAGTGTCTGGGTTCCCCTTCAACTTTGGGGTCTGGTGGCGCGGGCGTCCATCGTGAATTAGTGAAGTGACTGTCAAGCTCCGCTTAACGATTACGCGGTGGGTCGCTTCCCGGTGGCCAGCCTGAGTTCTTCAAGGACGGCGGCAATGGCCGGCGCGGCCTGGCTCGCCGCACGGTACAGGACGATGATGTTGCGGCCGCAGCTGGGATCGACGCGGCGCACCAGGAGGTCTTCCGTTTCGCGGCCCAGATTGAGTTCACTCATCAGGGCAACGCCCAACCCGCCGCGGACCAGGCCCAAGGTGGCCATGAGGTTCCGGCAATTGGCGATGACCTTGGGGGTGAAGCCTGCGTCCCGGCAGGTCTGGAGGACGAACTGTTCAAAGACACTGCCTTCCTGGTCCAGGACCCAGCTTTCGTGGGCGTAGTCCGCGAGTGCCACTGGTGTGCCGGCTTCCGGGACAGGCCGGTCGCGGGGAAGGACAAGAATGATCTCGTCGCGGGCCAGGATGGTTTTCACCAGCCCCTCGTCCTGGATCTCGTGCAGGTCGTCCACCACGGCGATGTCAATGTTTCCCGCTCGGAGTTGGGATACGCTCTCGAATGGTTCGAGGTCAGATATCGTCACGTCAAGCCGCGGATAGGCCGCTTGCAGGGACATCACCGCGGATGGAAGAACCGTGCTGCAGAAACTCGGAAAGGCGCTGATGGCCAAGCGTCCGCGGACGTCCGTTTGGAACTTCTTCAGCGTGGCCTCAGCGGCTTCAACCTCAGAGGCAATGCGCGTGAAGTGCTCCACCAGCAGCGCGCCCGCCTCCGTGAGCCGGACCTTCCGGCCCGCCCGGACCAGCAAGGCAAGCCCGGCTTCCTTTTCCAGCACCGCCAATTGCTGGCTGACGGCGGAAGTGGTCATGTGCAGCTTTGTGGCGGCCGCTGTCATGGTGCCTTCAAGCTCCAGGGTCTTCAGGATCTGCAGACGGCGGATGTCGAGCACGGGGCCTCCTTCGGTTTAGCTCTACTTAACCGCATACCCGCTAGGACGTGTAGGGGTGGACGAATCCCAGAGTGGCCCGGCCCTGCTCATCGAGGGGATCATCTCGCGCAGCCACGGCGCCGGGACATGGTGCCGCCGGTGGTCTCGGTCCGGCCACCGCTGCTAAGTGTCACACAACGCGGTCCCGGAAATCGTCCTCAAGCGAGAGAACCCGCTCGTGCAGCATGGTGCGCATGGCGCCGCCGGCAATGACCACCTGCTTGTTATCCACATAGCGCCTTAAAACCCATTGCCCTGCCCACCCCGCGATGGTTCGATGGGACTCATGGCAACCGCAGATACCGCAGAGAGTTATGTCCTGGCGATCGGGACCAAGAAAGGCTTGTGGCTGGCCACCAGCCCCGACCGAAAAGACTGGTCCCTCTCCGGCCCGCACTTCCTGATGAGCGAGATACCCAGCATCGGGATTGATACGCGGAACGGCACAACACGGATCCTGGTGGGCGTACGGTCAGAGCACTGGGGACCCACCGTGGCACATTCAGACGACCTCGGTGCCACATGGACCGAGCCCGAGCAAGGCGCCATCAAATTTCCGGACGGCACCGATGCCGCACTGGAGCGTGTTTGGCAGATCTATCCTGATGCCGACTCGCGCCCCGGGGTGGTGTGGGCCGGTTGCGAGCCGATTTCGGTGTGGAAATCCACGGACGGCGGCGAGCACTTCGAGCTTAACCGCGGACTGTGGGACCACCCCCACCGCAGTGAGTGGGGTGCCGGCTATGGCGGGGCGGCGGCACACTCGATTGTGGTGGATCCGTCCGGCGAGAAGGTCCACATCGCCATGAGCACGGGCGGCGTCTACAGATCACTCGACGGCGGAACCTCCTGGGAGCCACGCAACAAGGGCATCTCGGCCTACTTCATGCCCGATCCCAACCCCGAGTTCGGCCAGTGCGTCCACAAGATCGCCGCCGACGCCGCAGTAGAAGGCCGCCTGTACGCACAGAACCATCACGGCGTCTACCGGACGGACGATAACGGCGAGAACTGGGACTCCATCGCGGAGGGTCTGCCTGCCGACTTCGGTTTCGTCATGCTGACGCATCCGCGCCGCGAAGGGACGGCCTGGGTCATTCCGCTCAAGGCTGACGGTGAACGCATCCCGCCAGGCAGCAAGCTCAGCGTCCACCGGACGGACGACGCCGGAGCGACCTGGAAGGAGCTGCACACGGGCCTGCCGGATCACGAATACAACGCAGTCCTCCGGGACGCAGCATCCGTTGACACTGCCGAACCGGTAGGGGTGTACTTCGGAACCCGCGGTGGCTCCGTTTACGCCAGCGCCGACGAGGGCGAGACCTTTAGCGAAGTGGCCTCGCACCTGCCGGACGTGCTCTGCGTGCGTGCCGCCGTCGTGATTGGCAGCCCCAGTGGGAGCGTGACCGCGGAGTCGGCGGCAGCCAGCGCCCCGGTACCCGGTTAGGTCCGTTGTGGCTGACTTTACGGTCCTGTTGCCTGGTGTCCTGCAGCCCCTGGTCGGCGGACAGTCCTATCTGACTGCGTCCGCCGACGGTGCTGTGACCGTCGGACAGTTATTGGACTCGGTGACCGGAGATTATCCGGTGTTGGCCAGGCGTTTGCGTGATGAAACCGGAGCCCTCCGCCGTTTCGTGAATATTTACGTGAACGGTGATGAGGTCCGGCGCTTGAAGGGTCTGGATACGGAAGTAGCAGCAGGCCAGGAGGTTTTGATCGTCCAGTCCGTAGCCGGCGGCTGAGGGGTGTTGGGCGTCCAGCCTGGGTCTCAAGGAGCGAGCGTCCAAGGAGAGAATGCTCAGGCGACGCGCCAAACACTGCATTCGTCGGTATTGATGGCTTTCCTCATCCCGGAGGCATAATCCATGATCCAGACGACGCCGATCCCCGGGGCCGTTTCCTGGACGCGTCCGCGGCGTATCACCACGTCATCGTAGGCGGGTCCTACCGAAAGGCGGGCCTCGATTTCGTCTCCGCGGTGGAGCTGGCTGATTGCGCGTATTCGTGTTGTGTGGGTTGTTGTGGCTTCCTTAAGCATTGTGTCCTCCTGGCTGGAGCTGGTGCCTGCACTTGCCGGCTATTCCAGTGTGGCGGGGCATTGTTGCCACGGTATTTCGGCGTGGTTAGGGTCCGGTTAGCATTCCGGGATGGTTTCGTTTCTTCGATTTGCGCGTTGCGGGGGCGCGTGTTTCCCCAGGCCAATGCCCAAGCGGTTGTAGCCTGATCTCGGTTACTGAGTTCTACAGCAATCACAGGCTCCGTCCTCCCGGGAGATCCAATGGGTGTTTTACGGCGATCGATCGCGCTGTCCACAGGCTTGGTGGTGTTTGCCACCGGCCTGTTTTTTGTCCAGGCCCCTGCCACGGCCGTTCCGCTTCCCGGACCCGATAATCCGAACGTCCAATTCGTTGAGGGCACGCCGCATTCGGAGCATGTGTTCGAAACGCCGATTCCGGACGCCAAGCAACCCACCAAGGGCAAGGCCGGCGTCGAATCCTTGCTCCGTGACGGTGCGGCGGCAGTTGGTCCGGGCGGCAACATCAGCATCAAGCTGGTCACTGCGAAGCTGGCGGACAACACCAATCCGGTCTCCATGGCGGACGCCGAGAAGGCCGTGGTGTCCACCAGCAACTACTGGAAAGCCATGACGGCCAACAAACTGTCCATGACAGTGGCCAGTGAGGTTGCCGGGCACCAATCCAAAGCCCGGTCCACGGACAGCTACAGCACCATCATCTCCACCATCACAGGTGAGCTGAACTGGACCGCCAGCCCCTATACGGCGTTGGTGATTTTCATTCCGACGTCCACATTGTCGGGCAACGCCCTCGGCGCCGGCTACAGCAGCGGCAGCTACAGCGGTCGCGTGCTCCTGCCACAGATCAGCAACTTCACCAACAACGTGATGAGCCACGAGTTCGGGCACGTCATCGGCCTGATGCACGCTGACGCACTGCAGTGCGGGAGCGGGGTGTCCGACGTCGGGGTCAACAGCAATGGCCAATTCACGGATCCGTCCTGCTATATCCGCGAGTACGGCGACACAACGGACATCATGGGCGCTGCGCAGTATTCGTTGCCGGTGGTCAGTTCCACGTTCTGGGACTATGCGGGACTTGGCCGCGGTGATGAGATCCGGGATGTCGGCGTCGCGACAGGCTCCAAGAGTTACACGCTCAAGCCATGGGGCGGCACGGAAGCGCAGCGGGCCGTCAAATTTACCGATCCCGTCAGCAATGAGGTCTATTACCTGGAACTCCGGGAACCGGCCGGCTATGACAATTACCTGGGCACCGCCGGCAAGCCCGGAAACATGGGCGTCAAGATCGCCCAGCGCGGTGGAGCCACCATTGCTTCTTCCTTGATCCTCATGCCCTCCACCAAGCCGTTCTCCGACCCTTGGTACGCCAGCAACCACGCTTGGCAGGCCGGCAGCACTTTCACCACGTACACCGGCACGCAGGTCACCATGAACTCGGTGTCGTCGACATCGGCCACCATCACCATCACTGCCGATTCGCGCCTTACAGCCAAGATTCGTTTCTCCGCGGGTGATTTCGACGGCGACGGGCTCGCCGATGTCCTCTCCCGTGAGTCCGACGGCTCCCTGATGCTCTATGCGGGCCTGCCCGGCAACAGGCTTGATAACCCGCGCAGAATTGGCACTGGATGGAACATTTTCGATGCCATGACCGGCCTTGCGGATTTCGACGGTGACGGACGAAGCGACATCCTGGCGCGCACCAGCGACGGTGTCCTCTGGCTGTACCCGGGCGACGGAAACGGCGGCTTCCTCGCCAAGCGGCAAATCGGATCCGGCTGGCAGGGCTTCACGAACATCATCGGCGTGGGAGATTTCGACGGCGACGCCCGCCTCGACGTCATGGCGACCAAGCCGGATGGCACCCTTTGGCTATACCCCAGCGACGGCCAGGGCGGCTTCCGTGCATGGTCGCAGATCGGCTCGGGCTGGAACGGTTTCACCAGCATCACCTCTGATGGCTCCTTTGGTGGCGCCGGGGCCGGGCTGCTTGCTCGGACCAGCGACGGCACTCTCTACCTGTACCCCAGCAATGGATGGGGTGCCTTCGTGCCGCGCGTCGCACTCGGGAGCGGTTGGAACACGGTGGGCGACATCGTGAGCGGACAGGACTTTACGGGTGACACGAAGTCGGACGTCCTGACGGTGACGTCTGCCGGGTCCATGCGCCTCTATCCCGGCAACGGCTCGGGTTTTGCCGATCGCCTGGTTATCGGCGCCGGCTGGAACCAGTTCAGCGAGGTTTGGGAAGCAGGAGATTTCGACGGCGATGCTGTCGCGGACATCCTGGCCCGCGGTACTGACGGCGCGTTGTGGCTTTATCCGGGGAACGGTTCCGGCGGCTTCCTGCCGAGGGTCCAGATCGGCTCCGGCTGGTCAGTGTTCAATTCGGTACTCAGCGCCGGTGATTTCGACGGCGATGGCCACCCGGACCTGGTGGCGAGGTCCGCTGACGGGGTGCTGTGGTTGTACCCCGCTGATGGCCATGGGCAGTTCCTTCCCCGCAAGCAGATCGGCGTGGGCTGGCAGGGTTTCAATGAGCTGCTCGCACCGGGCGACTTCAACGGTGACGGCAAAGCTGATCTTGTGGCACGCGCCGCCAACGGTTCTTTGTGGCTCTACCCGGGGAACGGCGCGGGCGGTTTCCTTCCGTGGAAACAGATCGGCACCGGATGGGACGTCTTCGACTCCGTAGTTCAGGGCGGTGACTTCAACGGCGACGGCCGGGAGGACATCATGGCCCGGGGAACTGACGGGACCTTGTGGCTTTACCCCGGAAATGGCAGCGGGGGATTCCTGGCGCGTGTTGCCGTGGGGTCCGGTTGGAACAACCTCACTTCGTTCGCGGCTCTTGGCTCTGCTTTCACCGGAACGGGCAATCCGTCCGTGGTGGGTGTTGCCGGAAACGGTGCGCTCTTCCTGTACACGGGTACGGGCCAGGGAAGTTTCCAGTCCGTGGTGCTGGATCCCCGCTAGTCCGCGACGCTCCAGCACCAGGCTGGAGCGCCGCGAAGGCGAGGTGCTAGCGCAGGCCGAGTTCCGCCGTCGGGACCTTTGCTGATTCACGGGCCGTGGAGGCTGAGATGACCGCAATGAGGCAGACCACGGCGGTAAAGATCGAGACAGGAACCCATCCACCGGGCTTGGTGCCGCCGATGGCGGTGACGATGGTCGGGGCGAAGCCTGCTGCGAGGAAGCCGAGCTGCGTACCGATGGCGAGGCCGGAGAAGCGGACCTTGGTGCTGAACATCTCACCGTAGAACGACGGCCAAACCGCGTTGGCTGCAGCGTAGCCAAAGGAGAAATACACGATGGCGGCGGCGAACATCAGCGGCGTGGAACCGGATTCGAAGCTCAGGAAGAAGAACGGCGTCATGATGGCGCTGGCTACGGCTCCGTAGATGAACACGGGCTTCCGGCCGATCTTGTCCGCGAGCTTGCCGAACAACGGCTGGGTGCCGAGGGCCACCGCGTTGGCTACCACCACCAGCCATAGCGTGATGGTGCTGTTCACGTGGGCAACATCCTGGGCGTATTTGATGGCCAAGGTGCCGAAAACCGTGCTGACTGCAGCAATGAAGGCGCAGCAGATCACCCGGAGGACGTCCTGCCAGTGGTTCTTGAGCAGGTCGGCGATGGGGAGCTTGGCAATCTGGTTGTTCTTTTGTGCTTCGGCGAAGGCCGGCGGCTCGTGCAGGGTGCGCCGGATGAAGAAAGCCACGAGCACCACCACAGCGCTGAGCCAGAACGGAATGCGCCAGCCGATGCCGTACTTGATCTCGTCCGGCAGTGCCACCACGGGAATGAAGACGAGCGCCGCCAGGATCTGGCCGCCCTGCGTTCCCGTGAGGGTCCACGAGGTGAAGAAGGAACGGCGGTTGTCCGGAGCGTGCTCCAGCGTCATGGACGATGCGCCTGCTTGCTCACCGGCAGCTGACAAGCCCTGGCAAAGACGGGCGAGCACCAGAAGGATCGGTGCGCCCCAGCCGATGGTCTTGAAGTCCGGGAGGCAGCCGATCACGAAAGTGGAAGCGCCCATGAGGACCAAGGTGAACATGAGGACTTTTTGCCGGCCGATCCTGTCCCCGAAGTGGCCCAGGAATGCCGCGCCGATGGGGCGGGCGAGGTACGCAAAACCGAACGTCGCGAAGGACATGACGGCCGCGTTGGTGTCGGCGTCCGGGAAGAAGACGTGGGGGAAGATCAGGGCCGCGGCGGAGCCGAAGATGAAGAAGTCGTAATACTCCACGGCGCTGCCCAGGAAGCTGGCAAGCGCTGCTTTCTTGGGTGTCCCTGCGGTTTCGGAGATGCCTGGCGTCGCTGACGGCATTGTTTGGCTCATTGGGTGTTCCTTCTGTGACGACGATGTCGCGGATAGAGCTACAGCGGGAGACCCAAGCGAGGTGCGGCCGGTCAATCCCTCGGAAAGTAACCACATGGTGAGAGCTACTTGCGTAATACAGCAATGATGACTGTGAGTGCGGTCACTTGTCAAGAGCTATCACCACCATCTAGAAATAGCTCTCACTATGTGAGAGCATCGGGTTATGAGTGTGAAAGAGGACACAAAGACCGACATGGTCGGCAAGGCCCTTGGCCTGTTGGTATTGCTGGGAAACGAGCCCAAGGGCGCCAGTGCGGCTGATCTGGCGCGGAGTGCGGGGCTGCCGTTCAGCACCACCTACCGTCTGCTGGGCTCACTGACCCGCGACGGATTCGTTGACTATGAGCCTGACGGCCGCCGCTACCACCTCGGATTGCGCGTCTTCCAGCTGGGGCAGCGGGTATCCAACCACCACGGCTTTGCCGCCACCGCGTTGCCGGTCCTGCAGCGGGTCACTGACAGCACCCATGAGGCCACGATCCTGTCTGTCCGCGACGGCGACCACCACCTCACGGTCAACAAGGTGGATGGCCCCAAGACTTTCCGCGTCACCAGCGACCCCGGCCATCTCGGGGCGCTGCATACGACGTCGGTGGGAAAGGCCCTGGTTGCTTTCGAGGAGGATGCCGAGCGGAAGCGCCTCGTAGAGGATCTACCCCTGGATCCGCTGACCGAGCACTCCATTACCGACCGCGATGCCTTCCGCGCGGAAATCGAACAGGTCCGCCGGCAGGGGTACGCCGTGATGGATGAGGAAAACGAGATCGGCATGCGCGCCGTCGCTGTACCGGTCCTGAATTCCCAGGGCCACGCTTTCGCCTCACTTGCCACAGCCGTGCCGGTCTTCCGCCTCACCATGGAGGAACTCATCGCCCACGTGCCCACGCTGCAGGAAGCCGCGGCTGAACTCGCGGCCCGCTTGCCCCAGCGATGACCTCGTCGGCCGGCTCCGTTGTGAGGCCCGATGTGCATGCTAAACGCAAGGCAAAGGGTGCGGAGCAGGCCCCGCAACGCACGGCCCGTCCGTGATTGTTCGCGATAAGAACAAGCGTGCGGAATATGAACACTTGTAGTAACCTAACTAACACCCGGCAACGCGGAGTCCCAGAAACACCCCGCGCCTTGCCGAAGTCAAAGGAGCTTTAGGATGAGCAACCGAGCCGAGTCCGTTCTGGTGGGCCTCGTTGGCGAAGGCGTCATGCCCTCGCTCACGCCGCCCATGCATGAACGCGAAGCCGACGTGCAGGGCCTTCGCTTGCTGTACCGCCCCATCGACCTGCTGGAACTCGCCCTGCCGGCCACCGCCGTCGGGGACCTCCTCACCGCAGCCCGGCGCATGGGCTTCAACGGCCTGAACATCACACACCCATGCAAGCAGTTGGTGCTGGGGCACCTTGATGAAATTTCCGACGACGCCGCTCGCCTGGGTGCCGTAAATACGGTCCTGATCCAGGACGGCCGGTTCATCGGCCACAACACCGACTTCTCCGGCTTCGGCTCGGCATTGGGCGACGGACTTCCGAAGGCGAAGCTGGACCGAGTGGTCCAGTTGGGCGCCGGTGGTGCGGGTTCCGCCGTCGCATACGCGCAGTTGAAGGCGGGGGTCAAAACCCTGGACCTCGTGGATATGGATGCCGCGCGGGCCGCCGAGCGCGCCGCGGAACTCGGCGGACTCTTCCCCGAAGCCACCGTCACGCCGCGCACGCCTGCGGAACTCAGCGAAGTCATGCCCCTCGCCGACGGCCTGGTGCACTGCACCCCGATCGGCATGGCCGCCCACCCCGGGCTTCCGCTGGATATCGGGCTGGTCGAGCCGCGCCACTGGGTAGCGGACATCGTCTATCGCCCCATCGAGACGCAACTGGTTCGCGAGGCGCGCGCCAAGGGTTGCGACGTCCTCGACGGCGGTCGCATGGCAGTAGGCCAGGCGGCCGACGCTTTCAAGCTCTTCACCGGAAGGGACGCCGACCGCGACCGCATGCGGGCGCACTTCCTGGAGTTGATCGCCCTGGAGGACGCGGCAGCCGCACTCTCCGATGGCACCCTCGCAAAGGCGGCTCACTGATGCGCACCGGAATCGCAACCGTCTGCCTGTCCGGCACCCTGATGGAAAAGATGCAGGCCTGCGCGATCGCGGGCTTCGACGGCATCGAGATCTTCGAGCAGGACCTTGTCACTTCCTCGCTGAGCCCCGAGGACATCCGGAAAACAGCCGCCGATCTCGGCTTGGGCCTGGACCTCTACCAGCCTTTCCGCGATTTCGACGGCGTCAGTCCGGACCTGCTGAAGGCAAACCTCAAGCGCGCTGAGGCCAAGTTCAAGCTCATGTCACGCTTGGGCATGGACACCATCCTGGTCTGCTCCAACGTGGCCACGGCAACCATCGACGACGACGGTTTGCGGGCACAACAGCTGGCCGAACTTGCCGAGTTGGCAGGGGACCACGGCGTGAGGGTCGCGTACGAGGCCCTCGCCTGGGGCAAGTACGTCAACGACTACGAGCACGCCTACCGGCTGGTGGAGATGGTGGACCACCCCAACCTCGGCACCTGCCTGGACTCTTTCCACATCCTCTCCCGCGACTGGGACACCGCGCCGATCGAGGACATCAACGCGGACAAGATCTTCTTCGTCCAGGTTGCCGACGCCCCCAAGCTCTCCATGGACGTGCTCTCCTGGAGCCGCCACTACCGCGTTTTCCCCGGGGAGGGACAGTTCGAGCTGGCAAAGTTCATGGGCCACGTTGTCCGCGCCGGCTACACCGGGCCGGTGTCGCTTGAGGTGTTCAACGACGTCTTCCGGCAGTCGGATGTGGAGCGGACGGCCGTGGATGCCATGCGTTCGCTCATTTGGCTCGAGGAACAGAGCGCCAAATGGCTGGCGGGCAACACCGCAGGAACCGGGGGCAACCAAGCCGCCGGCCGCCGTCGTTATCCCATGGAACTGGCCACGCTGCCCAAGGTGAACGAGCCCGCAGGCTTCAACTTCGCCGAGGTCAAAGCCGACGACACCGTGCAGCTCGAGAAGCTCCTGGGCCAGCTCGGCTTCGAATTCGAAGGCCGCCACCGCACCAAGGACGTCCAGCTCTGGACCATGGGCCAGGCCCGCGTCATCATCAACGAACAAGCCGCCTCCCATACGGAACCGGCCATCGCCGCGTTAGGGTTCGACGTCGACTCTCCAGTGATTGCCTCCGCCCGCGCCCAGCAACTCAAGGCCCCTGTGGTCGCCCGAAAGGTCCAGGCGGACGAGGAAGTATTCCAGGGCATCTCCGCCCCTGACTCCACGGAGATTTTCCTGTGCCAGGGCAGCCCCGACGGAACCGCCGCCTGGACGCACGAGTTCGGGGAGGGGCTGGAACACCCACGCGCACAGCAAACTGCCGTGATTGACCACGTCAACCTGGCCCAGCCATGGCAGCACTTCGACGAAGCCGTCCTCTTCTACACCAGCGCCCTCGCCCTGGAACCCCAGCCATTCGCGGAGGTCCCGAGCCCCAGCGGCCTGGTGCGCTCGCAGGTCATGGAAACCAGCAACGGCGCAGTGAGGCTGGTGCTGAACCTGGCGCCGGTCCAGCAGGCACAAAATGCCCGCAAGACGTACCAGGAACACATCGCCTTCGCCGTGGATGACCTCGTCGAAACGGCCCGTGCGGCCAAAGAACGCGGCCTTGAGTTCCTGCAGATTCCGGCCAATCACTACGAGGACCTGGATGCGCGGTTCGATCTTGAACCCGGATTCCTGGCTACCCTCAAGGAGCTCAACCTCCTGTACGACCGGGACGCCAACGGCGAATTCCTCCACTTCTACACCGCCACAGTGGGCAGTGTGTTCTTCGAGATGGTGGAACGCCGGGGCAACTACGACGGCTACGGCGCGCCCAACGCACCAGTCCGCCACGCCGTTCAATACGACTCGCTTCACCGGGCATAGCCGCCCGAAACCTGACAGAGAAGCTGACAAAGGACCCACAGAAAGGAGCCGGCTGTGCCGCAAGACCACACCGCGCAAGCTCTCGAAACCGAGGAACTCGTGCCGCCAGCTGAACCGCACGCCGCGCACGATGCCAAGAAGGTTGAGACGCAGGCGGACCTCAGTGCAGAGATCAAAGCGATCGGCAACAAGTACGCCCAGGCGTTGAAGGACGGCAAGGCTCCTGAAACGATGCCCCGCCTGGACTACGCGCCATACCGGAGCTCCATCCTGCGCCACCCCACCAAGAGCCTCCACCACGCCGACCCGGAAACGATCGAGCTCTACTCGCCCGCCTTCGGTCATCAGGACGTGCACGCGCTGGAGTCTGACCTGACCATCCAGCACAACGGTGAGCCGCAGGGCGAACGCATCATCGTCGCGGGCCGCGTGCTGGACGGCGACGGCCGACCGGTGGCCGGGCAGCTCGTGGAAATCTGGCAGGCCAACGCCTCCGGCCGCTACATCCACAAGCGCGACCAGCACCCCGCGCCGCTCGACCCCAACTTCACCGGCGTCGGGCGTTGCATCACCGGCGCCGACGGCTCCTACTCCTTCACCACCATCAAGCCCGGCGCGTACCCGTGGAAAAACCACCTGAACGCGTGGCGGCCGGCCCACATCCACTTCTCCATGTTCGGCTCGGAGTTCACGCAGCGGATCGTCACCCAGATGTACTTCCCGGGGGACCAACTCTTCCCGCTGGATCCCATCTACCAGTCGATCGTGGACCAGGACGCGCGCGACCGCCTTGTGGCCCAGTACGACCACGAACTCACGAGCCCCGAATGGGCCCTCGGCTACAAGTGGGACATCATCCTGACCGGTTCCAAGCGGACCTGGACGGAAAACGAAGCATACGGCGACGCCGGGGACGAGGAGTAAGCACATGACCAAGCTGGCACCCACACCAGGCCAAACCGTAGGCCCCTTCTACGGCTACGCCCTCCCGTTCAACAAAGACAACGAGCTCCTTGCCCCGGGCAGCCCCGGCAGCATCCGCCTCCAAGGCACCGTTTACGACGGCGCAGGCAACACCATCCCGGACGCCATCCTCGAAATCTGGCAGCCGGACTCCGAAGGCAAGATCGTCCAGCGCACAGGATCCTTGGTCCGCGACGGCTACACCTTCACCGGCTGGGGCCGCAGCTCTGTTGGCAACTCCGGCGTCTACACCTTCACCACCGTCAACCCCGGCCCGCTCAAGCCGGGAGCCGCACCCTTTATCTCCGTGGCTGTCTTCGCCCGTGGCCTCATGAACCGCCTCTTCACCCGCGTGTACCTGCCGGACAACGAGGAAGCGCTGTCCAACGATCCGCTGTTGAGCTCCCTCGACCCCGAGCGACGCAAGACCCTGATCGCACGCCGGGATCCCGACGGCGGCCTCACCTGGGACATCCGGCTGCAGGGTGGCGAGGAGACCGTGTTCCTGGACTTCCAGCAGGACGGCTCGCTGGATCCGGCAACGCCATGACCGACGGCGACTTCGGCCTCCTCAGCCCCGTCACGGCGTCGTCCGTGGTGACCGCGCTGACAGGCGACCATGCCGTGATCGCGGCCATCCTCGACGTCGAAGCTGCTTGGGCCGTTGTCCTCGAGGATGCGGAACTGGTTCCGGCCGGATCCGCCGCTGTGGTGGCCGAAGCCGCCGACCCCGGCACCTACGACGTCGCCTCGATCGCCGAACGTGCCCAGGGCGGTGGAAACCCGGTGATTCCGCTGCTGGGAGACCTCCGTTCGCGAGTCCGCGAATTGGACGTTGAAGCTCTGGGTGCCGGGAAAGCCGTCCACACCTCGCTCACCAGCCAGGACGTCCTCGATTCCGCGCTCATGCTGCTGGCCAGCCGCACCGTTTCGGCGTTGCTGGTTGAGGTCGAAGGCACGACGACGGCGCTCGCCACCTTGGCGGAACAGCATGCGGACACGCTGTGCGTCGGCAGGAGCCTGACGCAGCATGCTCTTCCGTACACCTTTGGCCTGCGGGCTGCGCAATGGTTCCAGGGAGTGGCCGCGGCGGCGTCGAGGCTGGCTGCGCTGGAGTTGCCGGTGCAGTTCGGCGGCGCCAGCGGAACGTTGGCCTCGGGGTCCAAGCTGACTGCGGGCGCTGCTTCCACGCCGTTCACTTTGGCGGATTCGCTGGCCTCCAAGTTGGGCCTTGCGCCGGCAATTGCTCCGTGGCACACCAACCGCCTGGCGGTCACTTCCCTTGGTGATTCCCTGGCTTCCCTGCTGGATGCGTTCGGCAAGATCGCCGCCGACGTCGTGTTCCTGAGTCGTCCCGAGGTAGGAGAACTCGGCGAGCCGCTCGCTGCAGGACGCGGCGTTTCCTCGGCCATGCCGCAGAAGCAGAACCCAGTGCTCTCCGTGCTCATCCGCAGTGCAGCACTCCAGGCTCCGGCTCTGGCGTCCCAGCTCCACTCGGCCGCCGGTAACTTCAACGACGAACGGCCCGATGGCGCCTGGCACACCGAATGGCCGGCCCTGCGTCGGTTGCTGGCCCTCGCGCTCGGTGCCGCCCTCCAACTCAGGGAGCTCACCGAAGGCCTGCGGGTGCTCCCCGAGGCGATGCGCCGGAACCTCGGGATCTCGGGGCCGCTGCTCCTCAGCGAAGGTGTGTCGGCCGCCGTCGCCCCCCTCCTGCGTGGGGACGGGAAGCAAAAGCTGCAGGCCGTCGTCGACGAAACCCTCAAGGCACCCGCGGACCAGCAGGCGGACACATACCGCAAGCTTCTGCGCGAGGCCGTCCCGGCGGACAAGCTGTCCGAGGATGAGCTCGACGCCTTGCTGGATCCCGCGAGCTACCTCGGTGAAGCCGCGGAGATCAGCCGCCGCATCCTCGCCGCCTACCCGGAATTCACCTCTTCAAGGAAGGGAGCCCCCCGTGGCTAAGCCAACCGTCAAGGCCGTGTTGCTGTCCCCGCAGCGTGAATTGGGAGTCCGGCCGCTACTGGTGGTGGGCCCATCGTTGGGTACCTCCACCGTGCTGTGGACCGAGACTGCTGCCCTCCTTGGCGACGAGTACGACGTCATCGGCTGGGACCTCCCGGGCCACGGCATCTCGCCCGCCGCCACGGAAGGTTTCGATGTCGCGGAACTGGCTGACGCCGTCGTCGATCTTGTTGATTCTGTCGTCCCGGCAGGGAGTACAGCGGCCCGGTTCCACTACGCGGGGGTCTCCTTGGGCGGGGCCACGGGCCTGCAGCTCGGCATCAAGCACGGCGACCGGCTCCGGAGCCTGTCGGTGCAGTGCAGCGGCGCGAAGCTCGGCACCCCCGAAGGCTGGCTGGAGCGCGCGGAAACTGTCCGCAAACTCGGCACGCCGGTGATGATCCAGGGCTCGGCCGAGCGCTGGTTCGCCAAGGGATTCATGGACCGCCAGCCGGAGATCAGCAGCCGCCTCCTGCACGCCCTCCGCGACGCCGACCGCTTCAGCTACTCGTTCTGCTGTGAAGCCCTCGCCGCCTTTGACGTCCGCGAGCAGCTCGGCAGCATCACCGTCCCCACTCAGGCAATTGCCGGCGTCGAGGATACTGTTGCGCCGCCGTCGGTTGCCGGGGAGATCGTCTCGGGTGTCCGGGCGGGCGGCACCTTTGCCGTGGCGGAAGCGCTCGACGGCGTGGGGCACCTTGCGCCCGCGGAGGCGCCCGCCGTCGTGGCTGGTTTGATGCGGAACTTCATGAAGGAGAACGGACTGTGAGTACGGAACACAATGGCGCCGTGCAGCCCGAGGCCACTGCACAGGAAATTTACGACGCCGGCATGGTGGTCCGCCGTGAAGTGCTCGGTGACGCGCATGTGGACCGGGCGAACGCAAACAAGGATTCCTTTACCGAGGACTACCAGGACATGATCACCAGGATCGCCTGGGGTGGCATCTGGACGCGGCCCGGCCTGAGCCGGCAGATGCGTTCTGCGGTCACCCTCACGGCGCTGGTGGCGCAGGGCCACTGGGAGGAGCTCGCCATGCACGTCCGGGCAGCCCTCAACAACGGCCTGAGCAGGGACGAAATCAAGGAAATCCTGCTGCAGACCGCGATCTATTGCAGTGTTCCGTCGGCCAACTCGGCTTTCAAGACGGCCCAGAAGGTCTTCGCAGAAATCGACGCCAACCAACCCAACTAGGTCGCAGATCAGGTCGTTTTCAGCGCTCAAAACGACCTCAAGTGCGACCCAGTTGGGCAAGCAGAAAGAGAAACCCATGAATCAGGCATACGTGTACGACGCCGTGCGCACGCCCTTTGGCAAGTTCGGCTCCGGGCTTGCTGCTGTCCGCCCGGATGACCTTGCTGCCCACGTGGTCCGGGAATCCGTGAAGCGGGCGCCGGGGCTGGACGTTGAGCGAATCGACGAGGTTGTCTTCGGCAACGCGAACGGTGCCGGTGAGGAAAACCGCAACGTTGCCCGCATGGCCACACTGCTCGCTGGACTGCCCGTTTCCATCCCGGGAACCACTGTGAACCGTCTCTGCGGTTCGTCGTTGGACGCTGCGATCATCGCGTCGCGCCAGATCAACGCCGGAGACGCCGATCTCATGCTGGTGGGCGGCGCCGAGTCCATGTCCCGCGCGCCCTGGGTGCTGCCGAAGACGTCCAAGCCCTACCCGGCCGGGGACATGACCCTGGCTTCCACCACGCTCGGTTGGCGCCTGGTGAACCCGGCCATGAACAAGGACTGGACCATTTCCCTGGGCGAGGCCACCGAACGGCTGCGCGAGAAGTACGGGATCACCCGTGAGCGCCAGGATGCTTTTTCGGCCGACTCGCACAACCTGGCCGATGCCGCTTGGAACGAAGGCTTCTACGACAACCTGGTCACTGCGGTTCCGGGGACGGACCTGGTCCGTGACGAGGGCATCCGGGCCGGTTCTTCGGCGGAGAAGCTTGCCGGGTTGAAGACAGTATTCCGTCCTGAGGCTGACGGGCCCGACGGCGGTACTGTCACCGCCGGGAACGCCTCGCCTTTGTCTGATGGTGCTTCGGCTGCGTGGATCGGTTCCGAGGCTGCTTCTTCGATTCTCGGGCTGGAGCCGTTGGCCCGCATCGCCGGCAGGGGCGCGCACGGCAACGATCCCCAGTTCTTCGGGTTCGCCCCGGTGGAGGCCGCCCACAAGGCCCTCGCGAAGGCGGGCATCGGCTGGGACCAGGTTGGCGCCGTCGAACTTAATGAAGCGTTCGCCGCGCAATCGCTGGCGTGCATCGACGCGTGGGGGATCGACCCCGGAATCGTGAACCAGCACGGTGGTGCGATCGCGATGGGCCACCCGCTCGGTGCTTCCGGTACGCGCATCCTGGGCACTTTGGCCCGTTCCCTGCAGGCTTCCGGGCAGCGTTGGGGCGTCGCGGCGATCTGCATCGGCGTGGGGCAAGGCCTGGCTGTTGTTCTGGAAAACGTCTCTGCTGGTGTCTCGGAAGGAGCCTAAGGCCATGTTGAATTTCATTGACACTGTTGGCGAGGCCGTGGCCGGGATCAAAGACGGTTCCACGGTGATGATCGGCGGTTTCGGCAACGCCGGGCAGCCGTTCGAGCTCATCGACGCCCTGATGGATTGCGGCGCGAAGGACCTGACCGTAGTGAATAACAACGCCGGCCAAGGTGACCAGGGCCTCGCGCTGCTGATCAAGGAGGGCCGGGTGCGGAAAATGATCTGTTCCTTCCCACGGCAGTCCGATTCCTGGCACTTCGATGCCAAGTACCACGCCGGCGAGATCGAGCTGGAGCTCGTGCCGCAGGGCAACCTCGCCGAGCGCATCCGGGCGGCTGGTGCCGGTATCGGTGGCTTCTTTACGCCCACCGGTTACGGCACCACACTGGCCGAAGGCAAGGAAACCCGCTTCCTCGATGGGAAGTGGCAGGTGTTCGAAACGCCGATCCATGCCGACGTCGCCCTGATCAAAGCACTGAAGGCCGATGGCAAGGGCAACCTCGTGTACCGGAAAACCGCCCGGAACTTCGGACCCATCATGGCCGCCGCGGCCAAGCACACCATCGTGCAGGTTTCCGAGATCGTGCCCACCGGATCGCTCGATCCGGAGAACGTGGTGACGCCTGGGATTTACGTCAACAGCGTGGTCCGGGTTGACTCCGCTTCAGCGGCCGGCGCAGCGCTTGGTCAGAACGGAAAGGTGGCCTGAGCATGGGCACGCAGACAAGCATCCAAACCTCCGAAAAGCCCCTCGGGCGCGACGAACTCGCCCAGCTGGTGGCCCGGGACATCGCGCCCGGCTCCTTCGTGAACCTGGGCATCGGACAGCCCACGCTGGTGTCCAACTACCTCACCGAGGACCAGAACATCACCCTCCACACGGAGAACGGGATGCTCGGCATGGGACCCGCCGCAGAAGGCGACGAGATCGACGGTGACCTCATCAACGCGGGCAAGATCCCCGTCACCGAGCTCCCCGGGGCCTCCTACTTCCACCACGCGGACTCGTTCGCGATCATGCGCGGCGGGCACCTGGACATCTGCGTGCTAGGTGCCTTCCAGGTCTCTGCCACAGGTGATCTCGCCAACTGGCACACCGGGGCACCCGAGGCGATCCCCGCCGTCGGGGGTGCCATGGACCTGGCCACCGGCGCCAAGGACGTGTTCGTGATGATGACCCTGCTGACCCGCGAGGGTGCGTCGAAGCTGGTTGAGCAGTGCACCTACCCCCTGACCGGCGTCGGCTGCGTGACCCGTGTTTACACCGACAAGGCCGTGTTCCTCACTGGTCCCGAGGGCGTCACAGTCAGGGAAACCTTCGGGTGCACGTTCGAGGAAATCCAGGAGCTCGTTCCCTTGCCCCTGAAGCGCGCAGAGTAGGCCCGGCAGCGCACTTTAGGATTGGTAACCATGACCGACTCCGCAGTTACCCCGCAGGCCAGCGACCAGTACGTGCAGTCGTTGGCCCGGGGGCTGGCTGTGATCCGGGCGTTCGACGCGAACAACCCGGTCATGACCCTCAGCGAAGTGGCCGCCCGCACGGACCTGACAAGGGCCACCGCCCGGAGGTTCCTGCATACGCTGGTTGAGCTCGGCTATGTCCGCACCGACGGCAAGACCTTCGCGCTCACGGCCAAGGTGCTGCAGCTGGGGTACTCCTACCTGTCCGCACTCTCCCTGCCCCAGCTCGCCCAGCCGCACTTGGAGCAGCTCAGCCTGAAGCTGGGGGAGTCCACGTCAGCGGCTGTCCTCGACGGGCAGGACATCTTCTACGTGGCCCGTGTCGCCACCAAGCGCATCATGAACGTCGGGATCACGGTAGGCACCCGCTTCCCGGCCTATGCGACGTCGATGGGCCGGGTCCTGCTCGCAGGGTTGCCGCAGGCCAAGCTTGAGTCTTATCTCTCGACGGCGGAACTCAAGGCGCTCACGCCGCGAACCGTCGCCAGCGTTCCCGAGTTGAGGGCCGCCGTCGAGCGTGTCCGTGCGCAAGGTTGGTGCCTGCTGGACCAGGAACTGGAGATCGGCCTGATGTCCATCGCGGCCCCGGTATGGAACCACAACAACGGCGACAACGTGGCGGCTATCAACGTGTCCCTGCAGGCGCAGGCGGTAGCGGCGCAGCCGGAAGGCTACCTTGACTCAGTGCGGGAAGCTGTGATGGCAACAGCAAACGCGATCTCCCAGGACGTCTCCGCCAAGCACTGACGTGGACAGGTACTGATCCGGACAAGCAATGACCCGGACAGGGCGCGGAGCTATTTCCGGATCGCCGCCAGCCGGGTCTCGAGGATCCGGCGCACGAGCGAGTCCGGCACGGGATTGTCCACCGAAAACCTCAAAGTCCCCGGAGACCATGAGTATCCGCCAAGCTCCTCCGACATCTCGGGCAGGATCTGGCCGCTGAACGGATACAGGGCCAAGTGTTTCTTCGTTTCGAGCACGCTCACCAGGCCCTTGCCGTCGACCAGCAGGGCGGGCATGCCATAGCTGGTGCCTTCTTCTGCGTCCGGGGCAAGCTCACGGGCAATTTCAACGATTCGTTCCAGTGCTCCGCGGTTCGGCCCTGTGACGCTCTCCAAGTATTCGGTGACGGTTCCCATAGGGATATGGTGCGCCACCAGCCGGGAGTTTGTGTACAGGGCCGCCGCCGTTGAACGCGCCGGAATGCTACGCGCGCTGCGAGAGATTGAGGATGTTGCCCTCACTGTCCAGGAACCAAGCGGACTTTCCCCACTCGTTGCTCGCCACGCCGTTCTCCGTCTTCAGCCCCGGGAAATCGTAGTCCTCAAAGACCACGCCGCGGCCACGCAGCTCCTCCATCTCCCCTTCCAGGTTGTCGGTTTCCCAGCCCATCTGGGTGTTCTTGGCCGAACCGGCGTTCTCAGTCTGATAAATCAAAAAGCCGGTACCCTTGCCGCATCGGTAGAACAGGCTGTCATCCTCCATGGTGTCGGAAGGCTCAAGTCCCAGCTTGTCCCGATAGAAGTCCTTCGCCCGGTTGATGTCCTTCGCGGCGAGGACGGACATGATCTCCAGATCCTTTAGCATGATGGTTCCTTTTGTTCGCCAGCTTGAGGGCGACAGGGTTCTGACACCCTCAGGGCCATTATGGAACCGAACTGCGGCTGCGGAAATAGCTTCCGCAGCTCTTAGCGCTCCGGAATTACCGCGATGCCCTGGATTTCGATCAGGGCCTCTTTCTGCCACAGCCGTGTGACACCGATGCCCGCCATCGCGGGGTACTGCGAACCAGCCATTTCGCGCCAAATGCGCCCGATTTCGCGGCCGTTGGCCATGTAGTCGTCCACGTCGGTGAGGTAGATGGTCACATTCACCAGGTCTTCCGGTTCGCCGCCGGCCTCACGCAGCGTGGTGAGGACGTTGGTGAACGCCTGCCTGAACTGCTCCACGATTCCGCCGGGAACGATGTTCATGTTCTTGTCCAGGGCCGTCTGGCCGCCCAGGAAGACCGTGTTGCCGGCCAGGATTCCGTGCGCGTAGCCAGATGGTTTGGCCAGCGACTCCGGGTTGATTGTTGTGTGGCTCATGCTGTTCCTCCTCGGTTGTGGCAACTGCAAAAACTTTTGGGAAGCCTCTGTGCAGATCATTTCCGCCGTGCTACGTTGAGCATATGTGACGATCGTAAAAAAGTCGACACATCCAAAAACCTGAAGGGAAACGCAATGAAACTCGCCACCTTGCGAACGGCCAGCGGAGGTACGACGGCGGCAATCGCCACGGGCGACGCCACTTACCGCACGCTCCCGGCCAGTGATGTTGGCGCACTCCTGGGCCAACCCAACTGGATGGCCATCGTGGCAGAAGCCAACGGGGACGTCATCACCGACCCCGACTTCGCGCCCCTCCTGCCACAGGCCGGGAAGGTCATCTGCTGCGGCCTGAACTACGGCGACCACATCCAGGAAATGGGCAGGGAACTCCCGGAATACCCCACCTTGTTCGCCAAGTACGCAGATACCCTGCTCGGTGCCAACGATGCCGTGGAGGTCCACGGCAGCCAGCGCGTCGACTGGGAAGCCGAGCTGGCCGTCGTCGTGGGTTCCGAGCTGTACCGCGCCGACGAGGACCAGGCCCGCGAAGCGATCGCCGGGTACACGGTCGCCAACGACGTCTCCATGCGCGACTGGCAGAACCGGACCCTGCAGTGGTTCCAAGGCAAAGCCTGGGATCGCACCACTCCGGTTGGCCCGGTCATGGTCACAGCCGATGAGGCCGGAGATCACTTTGATGTCCGCGGCTACGTCAACGGCGAACTCGTCCAGGAGGGAAACACCAGCACGTTGGTGTTCGGCCCGGCGCAGTTGCTGGCCTACATCTCCCAGTTCACCGTCCTGCGTCCCGGCGACCTCGTGCTGACGGGAACGCCAGGGGGAGTTGGCATGGGCATGACGCCGCCGCGCTTCCTCAAGGAAGGGGACGTCCTCACCACCGAAATTGACGGGATCGGCCGCTTGGAGAACCGTTTCCGTATCCACACCCCAGTACACGCATCCGCCTGAACCCGCCCCTACAAAGGAGAGAGCAATGAGCCAGAGCACCACCGAATACGTCCTCGAAGGCGACAACTCCATCTACGCCCAGCCTGATGGCAAGGTTGTTCCCGTAGTTACCCGTGCGGGCGAGGAAGACACCAACACCATGCAGTCCGGAGACTGCGTCCGCGTCTCGGGCGTCAGCATCCAACACACCCCGGCAACCAAGATCTGGTTCGGCCAGGTGTCCAACACGCCAGGCTACCGCTCGCTCCCGCACCACCACGGGGAAGCTGAGACCGGAGGCTACGTGCTCCGCGGCCATGGCCGGATCTACTTCGGCGAGAACTACTCGGAGTTCCTGGACATGAAGGCCGGCGACTGGGTTTTCGTGCCCCCGTTCATGCCCCACGTGGAGGCCAACATGTCCGTCACCGAAGACCTCGTCTGGCTGACCGCCCGCACCCCTGAAAACCTCGTGGTCAACCTGGAAGACGTTCCGGATGAGACCCTGGCCGATTACCGCAGGGCGTAGGCCATGATCACTGGAACCCTGACCTCGGAGACCTTCCTGAAGGCCGTGGAACTCACGCCTGTAGAGGCTGAGGTCTTCGACGAAGCGTATGAAGCAACCACCCAGTACGTGCCGTGGCCAAAAGCCTATGGTGGAGACATGGTGGCACAGGCTGCGGCCGCGATGATGCGGTCCGTTGAAGCTGACAGGACGCTGCACTCGATGCACAGCTATTTCATGCGCCCTGTGGACATTGGTTCCAGTGTCCGTTACGAGGTGGAGCGCCTCCGCGATGGCCGCGGCTACTCCACCAGGACCGTCCGGGGATTCCAGAACGGCAAGCCCGTATATGCCGCAATGGGTTCATTTCAGGTGCCCGAGGACGGACCGGACTTCCAGCCCGCCGCGCCTGCCGCCGTCGAGCCCGAATCGCTGCGGACTGCAGCGGAAGCGCTGGACGGGAAGGAGGGAACCGCCGCCGAATACTGGGCAACGGGGCGTAGTTTCGACATGAGGCACATTCTCGGCCCGGTATATATCGAACTGGAGGGTGGCGCGGTTCCTCAGCAGGCGATCTGGGTCAAAGCCTTCGATGCCCTGCCCGACGACGCCGACCTGCACCGCACAGCCCTGGCCTACGTCTGCGATTACACAATCTTGGAGCCGCTGCTGCGCGTCAACGGCCTCCATTGGTCCAGCCCCGGACTCGCCACTGCCAGCCTCGACCATTCCATGTGGTTCCACCGCGACGGCCGGGCAGACAACTGGGTCCTTTACGCCCAGGAGGCCATCTCCGGCCAAAGCAACAGGGGCCTCGCCATGGGCCGGTTCTTCGACCAGCACGGAAGGCTCCTCGCGACAGTCGCCCAGGAAGGCATGATCCGCGGCGCCTAGCGCGCCCCACCAACCCCAACCCATCCCCAGCTTCAACCGACGCACCACTGAAAGGAACGGCCATGAGCATGTTGCCATCGGCCCACGTGGACACGTTCACCCGCGACCACCTGCCGCCCGCCGATACCTGGCCGGCGCTCGAATTCACCCTCCCCGAACTCCAGTATCCGGACCGGCTGAACGCTGCCGCTGTACTGATCGACGACGCTGTCGCCCAGTACGGTGCAGACCGGCCGGCCCTCCGCACGCCGACGGGCGAAGTCTGGAGCTACGGCGAGCTCCAGCAACGCTCGAACCAGGTTGCCCAAGTCCTGAGCGAAGACCTCGGCGTGGTCCCCGGCAACCGCGTCCTGCTGCGCGGCCCCAACAACCCGTGGATTGTCGCAGCGTGGCTCGGCGTGCTGAAGGCCGGCGCCGTGGTGGTCACCACCATGCCCATGCTCCGCTCCACCGAGGTGGCCACCCTGATCCAGCTCACCAAGCCTGTTGTGGCCATCTCCGACCACCGCTTCGTGGAGGAGCTCGTTGCAGCGGCCGGGGACGACGCCACCGCTCCCAAGGTCACGGTCCTCAGTTACGGATCCGACGACGGCGACGACCTCACCTCCCGCTGCGGGCGCAAGAGCGGGGAGTTCGTGGCTGTGGATACGTCCTCGGACGACGTTGCCTTGTTGGGTCCCACATCCGGAACCACTGGTGTGCCGAAGGTGACCATGCACTTCCACCGGGACATCCTGGCCAATGCGGACACCTTCGCCCGCTACATCCTTGAGCCCACGGCGGATGATGTGTTCGCCGGTTCACCCCCGCTGGCGTTCACCTTCGGCTTGGGCGGCTTGGTGGTCTTCCCGCTGAGGTTCGGGGCGTCGTCGCTCCTGACCGAGAAGGCGGGTCCCGTGGATCTGGCCGAGCATGCCGCCGCAGCCGGTGCCACCATCCTCTTCACCGCGCCCACGGCGTACCGGGCCATCCTGAAGGAGAAGCGCGGTGACCTCCTGAGGGGCCTGCGGATTGCAGTCTCTGCCGGTGAACACCTTTCCAAGGAGACCTGGGAAGCCGTCCGGGATGCGACGGGGCTGCGGCTGGTCAATGGAATCGGCGCCACGGAGATGCTGCACGTCTTCATCTCTGCCGCTGGTGATGACATCCGGCCCGGAACCACGGGGCGGGCCGTCCCCGGGTTCAGGGCAACCATCCTGGACAACGACGGCAACGAACTGGGCCCGGGCAACATTGGCCGGCTCGCCGTCATTGGTCCCACCGGATGCCGCTACCTGGACGACCCACGCCAGGCCAACTATGTGGTGCGTGGTTGGAACGTCACCGGTGACACGTTCGCCATGGACAGCGACGGATACTTCACCTACCAGGCACGCTCGGACAACATGATCGTCTCCTCCGGGTACAACATCGGCGGGCCCGAGGTTGAATCGGCCATTGACCAGCACCCGGACGTGGTGGAAAACGCGGTCATCGGAATCCCGGACGAAGAGCGCGGCAGCATCGTCTGCGCCTTCATAGTCCTGCGAGAGGGCGTCATTGGCGATGCCGCAAAACGCAAGGAAATCCAGGACTTCGTCAAACAGGCCATTGCCCCGTACAAGTACCCCCGCGACGTCCGCTTCGTCACCGAATTGCCACGCAACCCCAGCGGCAAACTCCAGCACTTCAAGCTCCGCGACCGGCTCCTCGTAGAGGACGCCGCCGGGAACGCGGACAAGAACATACAACTTACCCCTGCCGGCCAGAGCCAGGCCTGAAAAGGAGCAACACCATGAAAATCGCAATCGTCGGAGGCGGCCCGGGTGGCCTGTACTTCGCAGCACTGATGAAGCAGCTGGATCCGTCCCACGACATCACCCTCTGGGAACGCAACGCTGCCAGCGATACCTTTGGTTTCGGCGTCGTGTTTTCCGATGAGACGCTGGGCGGCATCGGCAACGCCGATCCCGTGGTGGCCGAGTACATGAGCCGCCGTTTTGCCCGCTGGTCCGATATCGACATCCATTTCCGGGGCGAAATGAAGACCGTCGGCGGCCAGGGTTTCGCTGCCATGAGCCGCAAGGAACTGCTGGAACTGCTGCAGCGCCGCTGCATCGAACTGAACGTTGACGTGCGGTTCAGCACCCTCGCTCCGCCGGTGGAGGAACTTGAAGCCAACTACGATCTCGTGCTCGCGGCAGATGGCGTCAACTCCCAGATCCGCGCCAAGTACGCAGAGTCGTTCAAACCGAACCTGGATCCGCGCACCAACAAGTTCATGTGGCTTGGCACTGACCAGGTCTTTGAAGCCTTCAAGTTCTTCGTCAAGGAGACCGAATGGGGCGTCATGCAGATCCACGGCTACCCCTACTCGGATGAGGGGTCCACGTTCATTGTGGAAATGCACCAGGACGTCTGGCACGCGGCAGGCTTCGACGAGACCGCCGACCAGGTCTTCCCTCCCGGCGTCTCCGACGAGAAGGCGATCGCCAAAATCCGTGAAATCTTTGCCGAAGAACTGAACGGCTACGAGGTCCTGTCCAACAACTCCAAGTGGATCAACTTCACCACGGTCCGCAATGAAAGCTGGCGCCACAACAACGTGGTGCTGCTGGGCGACGCGGCCCACACGGCACACTTCTCCATCGGCTCCGGCACCAAGCTGGCCATGGAGGACTCGCTGGCCCTGGCCGCCTGCCTGCACGAGCACCCCACGGTGGAGGAAGCGCTGGAAGCCTACGAAGCAGAGCGCCGGCCCGTGGTCGCTTCCACGCAGCGCGCAGCCCAGGCTTCGCTGGAATGGTTTGAGCGTATCGGCCAGTACAAGGACCAGGACCCCACTCAGTTCGCGTTCAACCTGCTCACCCGCAGCCGCCGCATCACGCAGGAAAACCTGCGCCTGCGCGATCCGGAGTTCGCCGACGCCGTGGACCGGAACTTCGCCGAATCCCAGGGCCTGGCCCACGTGGCGCCGGCCATGTTCCAGCCCTTAAGCATCGGCGAACTGGAGCTGAAGAACCGCATTGTGGTCTCACCCATGGACATGTACTCCGCTGTTGACGGCATCCCGGGCGACTTCCACAAGGTCCATCTTGGTTCCAAGGCCCTTGGCGGTGCCGGCCTGGTGATGACCGAAATGGTGTGCGTTTCCGAAACCGGCCGCATCACGCCGGGCTGCAGCGGCCTTTACACGGATGCGCAGCGGGACAGCTGGAAGGAGATCGTGGACTTCGTGCACGGCCGTTCCACCGCGAAGATCGGTGCGCAGCTGGGCCATTCCGGCCGCAAGGGCTCTACAAAGCTCATGTGGGAGGGCATCGACCAGCCCCTCGACTCCGGTAACTGGACCGCCGTCGGGCCTTCCGCACTGCCGTACAGCCCCGAGAACCAGACGCCCGTGGAACTTGACCGCGCGGGTATGGACGCCGTCAAAGCGGAGTTCGTCGCTGCCACGAAGCGGGCCGACGAGGCAGGCTTCGACCTCCTGGAAATCCACGCCGCCCACGGCTACCTGCTGTCCTCCTTCCTTTCGCCGGTCTCCAACCAGCGGACCGACGAATACGGTGGCAGCTTGGAGAACCGGCTGCGGTTCCCGCTGGAAGTGTTCGACGCTGTTCGGGCGGCTTGGCCTGCCGGCAAGCCTTTGACGGTGCGCATCTCCGCTACCGACTGGATCGAGGGCGGCAACACCTCCGATGATTCCGTCGCGATCGCGAAGGCCTTCGTAGAGCATGGCGCTGCAGGGCTGGATGTTTCCACCGGCCAGGTGGCCAAGGAAGAGAAGCCCGCGTTCGGCCGCAGCTATCAGACTCCGTTCGCGGACCGCATCCGTCAGGAAGTCGCCGCCCCGGCAGGCGTGGCGGTGATCGCAGTTGGTGCCATTTCCAGCTACGACGACGTGAACTCGATCCTCCTGGCCGGCCGTGCCGACCTGATCGCTTTGGGCCGGACGCACCTCTACGATCCCCAGTGGACCTTGCACGCCGCCGCGGAGCAGGAATACCAGGGCCCCGGAGCGCAGTGGATCCCGCAGTTCCGCGCCGGTCGACGCAAGCCGCCGAGCTCGCGCACCGACGCAGTACGGCCCCGCCTGTCCTTGCTGAAGGAGGCGGACATCGAGGAGGTCAACACCCACCTTCGCTGGACCCCCGCGTCCGCCGCTGCATCGGTCTTGGTGAAGTAGCCATGGCCGCCGCACCGGTCAACGACTGGAACGTGCCCAAGAAGACCACCGGCCTGGTGTTGTTCTGCTGCTGGCTTGCCATCCTTGCCGAAGGCTACGACGTTGGCGTCCTCGGAGCCGTCCTGCCGGCCTTGGCGGAGTACAAGGAATGGAACCTGTCGCCCCTTGCCCTAGGCGGCCTGGGCTCGTATGCCTTGATCGGCATGCTTATTGGTGCCCTCTTCATCGGCACGCTCAGTGACCTCGTGGGGCGCAAGAGGATGCTCCTTGCCTCCATGCTGATTTTCACGGTCACGCAGGCCGGTGCGGCATGGGCTCCCACTCCCGAACTTTTCGGGCTGTTCAGGCTCATTGGCGGCCTGGGCATGGGCGGCGTCATTCCCGTGGCGGCTGCACTGACCATCGAATACTCGGCTCCGAACAAGCGTTCCTACAACTACGGGCTCATGTACTCCGGCTACTCCTTGGGGATCGTGGCTGCCGCATTGGCCGCACTGTTCGTGCTGCCCCTGGGTGGCTGGCGTGCCGTGATTGCCATTGGTGCCGCACCGATTGTCCTGCTGCCCATCATCTGGAAATTCCTGCCCGAATCCCTGGAATACCTGGAGTCCAAGGGCCGCCGTTCCGACGCCAAGGCTTTGGCTGCCAAATTGCGGATCGCCGACTACCGGCCAGTGGTTCCGGCGGCTCCCATAGCCCATGGTGGTCCGGCTGATCCATGGTGGAAGACCATCACCACCATGTTCTCGAGGAAATACCTGCGTTCCACCGTGTTCTTCTGGATCTCGTTGTTCTGCGGCCTGGTGCTGGTTTATGGATTGAACACCTGGCTGCCGAGCATCATGAAGAAGGCCGGGTACGATCTCGGATCCTCCTTGACGTTCCTCCTGGTCTTCAGCCTGGCCTCGGCCATTGGTGGCCTGCTCCTGGGCCGCGCTGCGGACAAGTACGGCAAGAAGCTCATCCTGGTGGTGTTCTACATCCTGGGCGGCCTGGGGATCATGCTCCTGGTCTTCCCTAACACCATGGTGGTCAACCTGCTGTTCGTGGCCTTCGCCGGAGTAGGTTCCATCTCCACTTCGCTGGTCCTCACGGGCTACATCGCCGACTACTACCCGGCCAAGGTCCGCGGTACGGCAACGGGTTGGGCCCTTAGCTTCGCCCGGCTGGGTGCTATTTCCGGGCCACTGATCGGTGGCTGGATCGCAGGCTCAAAGCTACCCTTTGAGGCCAACTTTGCGATCTTCGCCGGTATCGCAGTGCTGGCGGCTGCCGCCGTCGCGATGATTCCCAAGCCGCGCCCCGAGGTGCCGGTGACCGCCGTCGACGTCCATCCTGACGACGCCGCCGTCAGCGCCCGCTAGGACGCCTCCCGCCTGCCCGCGAGATGGCAATTAATACAAATGTGGAGCTCCAGGATTGTTATTAATTGCCATCTCGGCGAGAGGTTTTACGTGGTCAGCGCAGGCCCTTCAGGATGTTCTTGGGACGCTGCATCTCTCCGTGCTTGGCTCCGAGAATGATGACCCAGGCAGCGAACGCGGGGATGGCCCACTGCAGGGCCTTCAACTGGGTTTGGGCGCTCTTCAACTCATCGGAAGCGCCGGCGCGTGGCTCGGTGGCTCCTTCGGCGCCCTCTTCGGAGAGTTCGTCCACCTTCTTGCCTACGACGCCCGCGTACAGGGTGACCGCGGCTCCGGCCAGCGTCACCACCGTCTTGTAAACGGTGTTGGCGGCCACGTTGTCCTGCTTGGCGATGCGGCCCTTGTTCTCCCAGGCGATGGCGAGGTCGGAGGCGAGGTGGCCTGCGAACGCTGCGGTCTGGATCGGAGCCCACTTGCCCCAGCCCTTGCTGGAAAGGCGGGTACGCTCGGTGGGGTCCTTGGCCTCTGCTGCGGCACCGTTGAGCCCGATGGCCCCCATGAGGGAGCCCCCGAACCATGCCGCCGCCGTGAGGTCGTGAATGGAACGGGCTACAAGATTTCCTGCCATGATGTGCTTCCTATCGTCGATGCGGAAAGTACTCGGTGTGGCTGCTTGGATCCTGATGAGGACTTCAAGTGTCCCTCCATGGTAAGCATCCTTACTATAGCGTTGCCACCTCATGGCCACCTCGTAGCCCTGTGCTCACTGAACCGCGCCACTCCCACACCTATGATGAAGTGGACTGGCGCCTCTACCGGGGGCGCGGAAATGAGGATCTTCGATGTTGGCCGTTCCGGCGCCTCCGGTGCGCCACCAGCAACTGCTCGTCACCATCTTCGGCCTGTACGGCCGGAATGCGGGCGACGCTTTGCCGGTCTCGGCGCTGATCTCCATGCTGGGTTCCCTGGGGTACGACGCTCCGGGTGTTCGGTCTTCCGTGTCCAGGCTAAAGGCCAAGGGTGTGCTCAAGAGCGTGCGTGAAGGCGGCATCGCCAAGTACAAGATTTCAGAATCCGTCAGCGACGTGTTCCGTGAAGGCGACCGGAGGATCTTCGCGCCCGAGCAACCCGCGCCAGTGGACAAATGGGTGCTGGCGGTATTCTCCGTGCCCGAGTCCATGCGCAACCGGCGGCACCAATTGCGCTCCGCACTGCTGGGGCTGGGTTTCGGTTCCGTGGCCAATGGTGTGTGGATCGCGCCCGCGAACAAGCTGGAGCAAGCCAAGGAGCGCCTCACGAGCAGTGGCTTGATTGAGTTCGTGGACCTTTTCCGAAGCGACTACGTGTTCGACGGGCCCATGCGTCCCAAAATTTCAGAATGGTGGGACCTGAAAGAACTCGACCAGCAATTCACTGAGTTCCTGGAGCTGTACGAGGACGCGGAGCAGCAATGGACGCAGCGTGTGGGCAATGATCCCGAGGCTGCCTTGGCTGCCTCCACGGAAGAACTGCGGCGTGAGGCGTTTCGTTACTACATTCCCATGCTCACCATGTGGCGGAAGTTCCCGTATAAAGACCCAAACCTGCCCGCAGACTACCTTCCGCCGGAATGGCACGGGCCGGCAGTCCGGCGGACCTTCCAGGCAGTCCACCGCCTGGCAGCTCCGCTCGCCGCGGCCCACGCGCACGAGGTGATCTCGGAGGCTTTGGACCCCGTGGTCGCCTGACCCGGTGCCTCGCGTAGCTGGCGGGTGCTTAGTTGTTGGTTCTGCTTAGTCCGCGGTTCTCGGCGCGTCAATGATGCCAAACGTCTCACCCTGCGGAGCACGCACCACGGCTGTGTGTCCCAAGGGACTCTCCGAGACAGGCCGGATCAGCGTGGCACCCAGTTCCACGGCCCTCAGGGCCGTGCTGTGGACGTGATCGCTGGCGAACCACGTCACCCAGTGGCCGGAATCGTTGACGGCATCCGGGGTGTGGAGGACTCCGCCGACTTCCCGCCCGTCCGGTGGCCTGCGGATGGTTGCGTAGGCGTCGCCGTCCTGGCCGATCTCCTGGAAGCTGACGCCGAAGACATCCGTGTAGAAAGACTTGGCCGCCACATGGTCGTGGGCATGGAGCTCGTTCCAGCACAGGGCGCCGTGTTCGTTGACGCGTTCGGCGCCGATATGATTCCCGGCCTGCCAGACCCCGAAGACCGAGCCCACGCTGTCCGCGGCCAAAGCCATCCGGCCGGAGTCCATCACATCGAAGGGCGGTGCCAGCAGCTTCCCTCCGGCTGCCACGATCTTCCCGGCCGTTTCCTGCACATCATCGGAGGCAATATAGGTAGTCCACGAGGCGGGCGTGCCGGGGGCCTGGTTGGGTCCGAGTCCCGCCACCGCGCGCCCCCGGAGTTCCGCCAGGAGATAACCGCCTGACTCCGGGCCTCCGCTGGCGAACGTCCAGCCAAACAACTCCGAGTAGAAGGTGGTGGCGGCCTCGAGGTCGTCCACCCCCAAGTCCACCCACATGGGCGTTGCTGCGGGCCAAGCGGAGATTTTGGTGGACATGGGACTCCTCGGGTAAGCGCTTCAGGGCACGATTGCCTCCCCGGATGCCCGATGCGTCGAGTATCCGGGGAGGCCATCACCCATAAAGTGCACTCCGGGTCCGGTTCGTGACACAGTTCGTCCCGCAAATCTTCCAGGAACAGCCACTGCTGCCCTGGAAGGCGTTCCACCGTCGTCCGTAAGCCGCCTGCCCGCCGTCGAGCGCTGTTTAGATGGTGCGGCTCGCCTTGGCGAGGTTCTGCCGCAACTCCTCCGCGTTCTGGCGAACGACGTACGCAGGACGGTCGCGCTCGACGCGCCAGCTGTCCTCCAGGGGGCCGATGTTTACGGTGTCAAAGCCAAATTCGTCATAGAGCCGGGTGACGAGGTCTGCTGCGTCCGGGAAATCGCTGGCGGTTGCCAGTGCGCGGCGATTGGGCGTCCCTGCTGGGGTGCCATCCGTGGTGATGTCCTTGGCCATGATGTGGTTGAAGCCCTTGGCTACCTTTGAGGTTGGGAGGTGCTTCTGCAGCAGGCCCGAGGTCGTGGCTTCGCCGTTGTCCAACTCCGGGATGCGGCCGTCGCGCTCCCAGTAGTAGTTGTTGGTGTCGATGACCACTTTGCCTTCGAGTTGCTGGGCGGGAATGTCGCGATAGTTCTTGAGCGGAACGGTCACGACGGCGAAATCGCCTGCCGCTGCTGCTTCGGCTGCCGTGGCGGCGCGGGCGCGGGGCCCCAGTTCCGCTACCAAGTCACCGAGCGTTTCGGGACCCCGTGAGTTGCTGATCACGACGTCGTAGCCAAGTTCCACCGCCTTGCGTGCGACCTGGCTGCCAATGTGTCCTGCACCGATAATTCCGATTGTTGTCATATCCACGCCAACAAGAAGTTGCAGGCGCCTATTTCCCGCGTTACGGATTATTTCGGAGGGCCTATACTAAGTAATCTTACTAAGCTGTTTTTTCATCGATGACGAGGAGGTGGCGAATGGCCGGACATTTGGAACTGGTTGAAACGCCTGATGGCGGATATCGGATTTTGATGGTGGATGGCGGGGACTGCCTGATGGGCCTTTCCAAGCGGTTTTCATCCGTGGATGATGCCGTGCAAGGCGTGGCGGCACTTCGGGAAGTGGCAGGTACGGGCCTTCTCCAGACCGGCTCCGCGGAACGGTACGCGGTACTGATGTTGGAAGAACCCGTGATCGATTCAGCGCTTGCGTCCCAGGGTTCGCAGTCGCGCAAGGAGGCGCGTACAGAGTCGCGCAAGGAGGTGGCCACCTGTGGCAACTGATGCGACGCCAAAGAAGCGCGGTGTCCTGTTCGACGTGGACGGCACCCTGATCGATTCGAGCTACTTCCACGCGATGGCCTGGTGGCAGGCGTTCCGTCGCGAAGGACTGGATGTCGAGATGTCCGCCATCCATCGATGCGTGGGCATGGGCGGCGACCGCTTGATTCAGAGCCTCGTCCCGGACTCCTCCGAGGACCTGCAGGAAGCCCTGAAGTCCTCGCACAGTGCCGTTTTCTCAACATTTTGGCCCTCTTTGCGGACCTTCGAATCCGCCCGCGACCTCCTGGCGGCATGCTCGGAGGCGGGCCTTGCTGTCGGCTTGGCGTCGTCGGCGCAGGACCGTGACCTTGAGGTCAGCCGCAGGCTCCTCGACGCCGGATCCTCCATCGATGCCTGGACAAGCTCCAACGATGCCAAGGAAAGCAAGCCGGCTCCCGACATCCTGGAGGCCTGCCTGGAGAAGCTCCACCTGGGCTCCGGGGACGTTGTCTTCGTGGGCGACGCGGTGTGGGATGTAAAGGCGGGCTCGGCCATTGGTGTTCCGGTGATCGCCCTGACCTGCGGCGGAATCAGCGAAGCCGAATTGCGCGACGCCGGTGCCGCGGAAGTCTATGACAATCCGCGGCACCTGCTGGAAAACCTTGAGGGCAGCCTCATCGGAAAGCTGCTTTAGCGTTCGTCGCTGATTCCCTTGTCCCGGCCGCGACGGTTGCGCAGGGTCCAGATGATCAAGGCGATGATGATGAGTGCCGCAACGCCCGCCAGCACCCAGGGCACGGCATTGGTGCGGGACTGCTCCTGGGGATCGGATTCGCCGGTTCCCGGGTTGGCAGGGCCGCTGCCCGCGGGGTTGGACGTGCTCTCCCCTCCCGAGGACGGTCCGGGGTTGGTGGGCTTCTGCGTTGACGGTCCGGAGGGGTTGCTGGGTTCCGGCGTCGGAGTAGCGGTGGTGGCAGCTACGCTGCCTTGGGCGTGGACTGCGGTTGCCGGGGGCGCGGCATTGGCTGCGACGGCGGTGGACGCCATGGACCCGGTGAAAAGGGCCAAAGCGGCTGCTGTCATGGCTAATTTACGAAGCATCGGTATCTCCTGAGTAGGGGGCGTGTTCGTGAATCCTCGTACTCGTAAGCATACTGACTAAATCGTCGCCGTGGATGTTCCCGGGCGGCTGCGCCCGCAGGAAGGGGGCGCAGCCGGGCCGGACTATCGGTTCAGCTTGTCCGCATCCGGTTCCTGGTCGCCGATGTGGCCCGGAGCGTTCGCGGCGAGCACGCGCTGGACGAACGCGCTGTATTCCTCCATGTAGTGGCGCAGCAGCGCAGCGGTGCCTTCGTCCTTGACTGAACCGTCGTCGTCGTAAGCGTCTGCCACAAAGCGGATATAGGCCTCCGGCGCGTTCAACTGCGGCGCATCCAGGAAGCTCAGGACGCTGCGCATGGAGGACTGCATCACGGCGGTGCCGATGCCGCCAGGCGAGGCTCCGATGATTCCCGTTGGCTTGCGGGCGAAGGAGTTGGTGCCCCAAGGGCGTGAACCCCAGTCGATGGCATTCTTCAGGGCGCCAGGAATGGAGCGGTTGTACTCGGGGGAGATGAAGAGGATCCCGTCCGCCGCTGCGATGGCGTCCTTCAGTTCGCGGCCCGCCGGTGGGAAGTCGGCATCGTAGTCGGAGCTGTAGAGGGGAAGATCCTTGATGGCGATTTCATGGAACTCGAGTTCCGGGGGTGCCACGCTGATCAGCGCTTTGGAGAGGACCCGGTTGATCGAATTACTTGCCAGGCTTCCAACGAAATAACCGATTTTGAAAGTGTCCATAGCGGCGTTCCTTTCCGACGGCACGGCCGGAACCGGCTCGTCGACGGTGTGGTGGCGGGTTGACCCGCCTCAATCGACCCTAGTGGACTTGTGCACATAGCGCAGCCCCCTACTCCCGCCCGGCCCCTTGCGGTCATAGACTCATGCCAACCGGGTTCAGGACAGTTCCAGGAGAGGGGTGGCGGGTGAAAGCAGGCATTGCACGCGAGGCACTCGACGGCGAGCGACGGGTGGCCGCCACGCCGGAAACAGTCAAGCAGTTGCTGGGTTTGGGACTGGCGGTGGAGGTGGAATCCGGCGCCGGGCTGGCCTCCGGCCACAGCGACGACGCTTACCGGGAAGCAGGCGCGTCCGTAGTGGGGTCCTTGGACCTCGGATCGTTGGATGTCTACTGCCACGTGCGCCCCATGGACCCGACGACGGCGGGAGCCCTGCGGCGGGGTGCCGTCACCGTAGGCTTGGGGTCGCCGTCGTCGGAGTTGCCCACCGTCCGGGCGCTCGCCGCGGGTGGAATCACCGCCTTTGCCCTGGAGTTGGTTCCGCGCATCTCACGCGCCCAATCCATGGACGCCCTGACCTCGCAAGCGCTGGTGGCGGGATACCGGTGTGTGCTGGAAGCCGCCATGCGGCTGCCGCGGTTCTTCCCGCTCTACATGACAGCGGCGGGAACCATTCCGCCTGCCCGGGTATTGGTGTTGGGGGCTGGTGTCGCTGGCCTGCAGGCGATCGGTACGGCCAAGAGGCTCGGGGCGCGGGTGTCCGCCAACGACATCCGCCCCGCGTCGGCGGACGAAGTCGCGTCCATGGGCGGCACGTTCATCAAGCTGGACCTCGAGACAGCCGAGGCTTCCGGCGGTTACGCCCGGGAGCTCAGCGCTGACAGGGGAGCGCTGCAAAGGGCACTTCTTGCGCCCCACGTGGCGCAGGCGGATGTGCTGATTACTACCGCAGCGGTTCCGGGCAGGAGGGCGCCCTTGTTGGTGAGCCGCGAGATGGTGCAGGGCATGAGGCCCGGATCCGTGGTGGTAGATCTTGCCGCTGAATCGGGTGGCAACGTGGAGGGAAGCATCCCCGGGCAGGACATCCCCATCCCTACGGGCGATGGCCAAGGCACAGTGATTCTCGTGGGAATGAAGGACGTCGCCTCTGCCATGCCCGCCGACGCCTCCCGCCTGTACGCCAAGAACGTGGCCAACCTGCTGGCGCTGATGACGCGGGATGGTGTGGTTTACCCCGACTTTGCGGACGAAGTGGTGGCGGGGACCTGCCTGACCCACGACGGCGCGGTCCGCCACGGGCCCACGGCGGAGGCTTTGGCTGCGCTCGCCGGCGAGGCCGCACCGGCTGGAAGCAGCCACCCCGGAACGGAAGGAGTCCGCTGATGGACGGCATGAGCCTGCTGACAATCACCGTGCTGGCTGTGTTTGTGGGCTTTGAAGTTGTTTCCAAGGTCTCCAGCACCCTGCACACGCCCCTGATGTCCGGGGCGAATGCGATCCACGGCATCATCCTGGTGGGAGCGATTATCGTGGCCGGCCAAGCCTCCGATCCGTGGGTCTTAGTGGTCGCTTTGCTGGCGGTCGTGCTGGCTACGGCCAACCTCGTGGGCGGGTTCGTGGTGACCGACCGCATGCTGGAGATGTTCCGGGGAAGGCAGCGGCCGCCGTCGAAAGCTGAACCCGCAGCGGGGACAGTTGAGGAGCGGCTCCGGTGACGCTGCTCAATCCGACCTGGACGGCACTCCTGTACCTGGCCGCTGCGGCGTGTTTCATCCTTGCCCTCAAGGGCCTGAACTCGCCGCGCACGGCCCGGCGCGGCAACCTTATCGGGGCTGTTGGGGCTCTGTTGGCCGTGGTGACTGTGTTTGTTTCGGTGAAGCTGGATAACGTTCCCTGGATTCTTGGGGCTGTTGCCGTCGGCGCGGGAGTGGCTGCGCCGGTTGCCCGCAGGGTTCAGATGACGCAAATGCCGCAGCTGGTGGCCCTGTTCAATGGCGTTGGCGGTGGTGCTGCGGCCCTGGTTGCCTTGTTGGAGCTACCGCACACAGGCGATTCCTGGGTTCGCTTGGCGATTGTGTTTACCTTGCTGGTGGGCGCGGTCTCGTTTGCCGGATCCGGCGTCACCTTTGCCAAACTTCAAGGGCTCATGACCACCCGGCCCGTGACGTTTCCCGGCCTGCCCATACTGATGGCACTGGTACTGCTCGCCGCCATCAGCGCGGGAGTTGTGGTGATCCTGAACGGTTCCACGGTGCTGGCGTTGATCCTTGTGGTCCTGGGCCTTGCTGCGGGCGTCCTGCTGGTCCTCCCGGTCGGTGGGGCCGATGTTCCGATCGTTATTTCGCTGTTGAACGCCTTTACCGGCTTGGCCGTGGCTGCGTCGGGACTGGTGCTGGGGAACGTGCTGTTGCTGGTGGCTGGAACCTTGGTCGGAGCATCCGGAACCATCCTCACGCGGGCAATGGCGGCCGCGATGGGCCGCAGTGTTGCCGGCATCATGTTCGGGGCCTTCAAGGGCGGGTCCACTGCCGGCTCCACTGCTGTGAGCGAGCGGCCCGTACGTTCGTCCAGTGCCGAGGATGTGGCGGTCCTGCTCGGCTATGCGCAACGGGTGATCATCGTCCCGGGATACGGACTTGCTGTGGCGCAGGGGCAGCACACAGCGGCCGAGTTGGCCCTGGCCTTGGAGTCACGGGGAATCGAAGTGGACTTTGCCATCCACCCGGTTGCGGGTCGCATGCCAGGACACATGAACGTCCTGCTCGCCGAGGCCAATGTGCCCTACGAGTCCCTCAAGGAAATGAGCGACGTCAATTCCGAATTCAAAACCGCGGATGTTGCGCTGGTGGTGGGCGCTAACGACGTCGTGAACCCCGCAGCCAAGACCACCTCCGGTTCACCTATCTACGGGATGCCCATCCTGGAAGTGGCCGATGCCCGCCAAGTGGTGTTCCTCAAACGCTCCATGCGTCCGGGATTCGCCGGGATCGAGAACGAACTCCTTTATGAACCCCAAACCACGTTGTTGTTCGGCGATGCCAAGGACTCCCTGACCAAGGTGCTGGGCGCGGTGAAGGCGCTGTAGCCCAATAAAAGGCCCTGTAGCCCATTAAGTTGTGAGCGCGAATTAAATCGATCAAGGAATCGCGTCATGGACTGAGCAGTCACGGCACACCTCCTGTACAGGGTTTTTGTAGAGGACGCTAGGAGTCATTGGTGCAAGAGGGTGCGAAAGATTCGCTGTTCGGTGTCCGCTTTGATCAAACAGGGGGCAAGCGGGTGTCCGATTGGAGGATCCTCGCCGGCCAGACTGTTCAAGTCCTGCACGGCAAGGAGGTCGTGGACGAGGGCATCGTAGATGCGGTGACATTTGACGGCAGCGTCCTATGGCTCCGCCAGAAGGGAGCCATAGGACGCCGCATGGTGATCAAGGAACGAGGCACAGGCGTCAGGGTACGGCGCCTCACCTAGTACGGACCTCCGCTTTCCGGGTGGCCTCCGGGCTTTCCCGACGGCCGGCCACGGCCTAAGGTGTACGGAAAGAAGTACCCTGTCCTTTTCGATCGCACTCCGAAACGAGGTTGGGCCATGGCCGTGAAACTCAACAAGAAGGCATTCGAGAACGCCAAGCACCTGATCCGCGACGGCAAGACTGTCAAGGACACCCGGGATGACTGGAGCGAGCACGCTCCTTCCACCGATGACGAGAACGCGTTCCTGGACAAGCACGGACACGCCGAGTACTCAAAGTGGTTCCTCGGCGTGGACGACGAACACCCCGATGATCAAAAGGGCCACTACAAGTTCCCTGTCGGCGATTTCAAGAAGCTCCACCGGTGCGCGGTGATTTCTGCGGAAAGCCGTGCCGGGCAATACGACTACGACGACATCCGTGATGCCTTGGGGAAACTGCTGGAGAAGATGGACGAGGACTGAACAGCGCTGTTCTATGAATTCTTCGTTGCGGCAAACAGCTGGCGCAGCGTGAAGAAGCACCCAAGGGCGCCGAACAGCAGTGCGAGGAGGAAGTCCTTCATGTATCCGCCGACGAAGTCCGGGTTGTAGGCGAAGTTGTCAGCCAGGAGGGACCACGGCTCGGAATCGAGCACCATGGCCAAGGGCTCGCGGCCCAGGAACTGGACGGCGTCGAGCCAGACGCCCCCGAGGAACGACAACAGGGCCGTAACTACAGTCACGCCGACGACGATCCACACCCCTTTCCGGCTGAGGGCTCCTGCGCCCGCAACGTAAAACCTGGCGGCCATCACTGCGGACGCAAAAGTGACCAGCGAGGACATCCAGCCGAATCCCCAGATGACCATCCACAAGATGACACCGATGGGCAGGGCGGCCAAGGCAAAAACGGTGCCGCGTCCCACATCTTCGCGTGGAATTACTGGGGTTGCCGGCACGTTGTTTCCGGGATTGGCTTGCGCTTCCGGGTGCCAAGCCGGTACGTCCGGGCCGGTCCCGTCGGGAAGCGGAACGCCGAATTTCGGTTCTGGAATGCTGTTGTTGGGACCGGCAGTTTCGGGCGTGCCGGAGTGAGTGTTTTCAGACAAGGGTCCCCCATGGGAAAGATGCGAGTGGTGGACAAATATTCGCACGCGGGAAGCCCTGTTGTGTCGTGCGACACGGCCAAGGCCGGCTCCATCTAGCCGAGCAGCCTGCCCCACCTGGGATCCAGCAGGGGCGCTCCCGCCAGCTTCAGGGCGTGCCACAAAGTCACAGCAACGGAGTCCAGCACCGGAACCCCGGTAGCGGCTTCCACCTCTGCCGTGATGTTCGCGCCATAAAGGTTGGTGCACAGGTACACCAAAGCGTCCGGGTGGGATGCGGCCAACTCCAGCGAACCCGGGAGCATTTCCTCATCGGTAACGCGCGCAAAGGACTCGTTGTCGCTGAGGTCCAGGTGCCTGTGGTCAACCGTTTTGATTCCCTCCCGGGCATAGGAAGCGATGACTGCCTCGTTCACGTCGGACGTGTACGGCGTGAACAGCCCGATGCGCTCGGTTCCGAAGGCGGCAAACGCTTCGAGATAGGCCAACGTGGAGGTCGTTGCCGGTATGCCGGTGGCTTCGGTGATTTCGCGGACGATGGCGTGGTCGTGGGCTGCCCCGAGCCAGGATCCGGAGGTCCCGTTCCACGCAATAACGTCCACGTTCGCGGTGGCCAGCAGTTCAGCGGCAGCTCGCATCACCGACGCATCAAACTGCTGGTCAGAGGAGTCATCCAGGGCAATCCGGGTGACAGGGATGCGGGCTGAGTGGATGCTGACATCCTGGCGGTCGCCAAGAATCCGGTAGCTCTGCGGCTCGAGGCATGTGTTGGACGACGGCACGATCATGCCGATTCGCGTCGGTCGGTTCAGTGAAGGCATGGGTGGCTCCTAGGCGGGCTGGGACAGGGGGAAGGAATCGGAGAGGGCATCACGGTGCTCGGTGAACCCGTTCCGCGGCACAAAGCGGCCAACGGGCCCGGGATCGTGGAAGCCGTCGCCGTCCAGGACAACACGACCGGCGGAAACCACGACGGCGGGCCAACCGTTCAGCGTCTTCCCTTCGAAAGGCGAGAAGTCAGTCCCCATGTGCAGCGCCCCGCCGTCGACGGTTCGCTGTGCGGCCGGATCGAAAATCACGAGGTCGGCGTCGAAACCTTCAACGATGGCACCCTTCCGCGGCACGGCGTTGATCCTTGCGGGGCCGGCGGAGAACACCTCGACGAACTCCTCCACGGAACCGCCGGCGTCGGAGACGAGCGCCGTGAACGTGACGGGCATGCGCGTCTCGACGCCGGGAAGGCCATGCGGCATGAAGCGGACGTCGTCGGTGCGCTCGCGTTTCTGGGAGAGGTCGTAGCAGGAGTGGTCCGAGGAAACTGTGTGGATGGCGCCCGCGGCCAGCCGGTCTTTGAGGGCCGCGACGGTTTCGGGGCACCGCATGGGTGGGCAGCAGGCGTACCACTCCGGGAACGTGGAACCGTAGACAGTCTCGTCCAGGGTCAGGTAGTGCGGGCACGTTTCGGAGTAGGCTTCCTGTCCCCGTTCACGCGCCTCCGTCACCAGGTCCACGGCGCCCGGCGTCGACTGGTGCACGAAGTAGACGGGCGCGCCGGTGTAATCGGCCAGGGCGAGGGTCTCCTTGACCGATATTTCTTCGGCGAGTTCGGGCCGCGTGCGGTGCAGGTGCTCGATCCCGATCCTGCCGTCCGAGGCGTGCTGCTCGGTACAGTCGGTAATGATCGCGTCGTGTTCGGCGTGAATGTAAGTGAGTCCATCCAAGCGCACCATTTCCCGCATGACCTTCACGATGGTGTCGCCATCGGCCATGGTGGACCCGCGGTTGGTGGTGTACATCTTCACCGAGCGGACGCCCTCGGCGGCCAGCTGCTCCAGTTGCCACGGCACGGTCTCATCCCAGGTGACCACTGACCCGTGCAGGGCCACGTCGCAGCGGGACTCGACGGCGAGCCTCTTCTTGTTCAGGACGGCATCGAGGGGCGTTTCCTGGGCGTCCCGGGGGATGCCGAAGTCGATGATCGTGGTGGTGCCACCCCAGAGCGCAGCTTTGGAGGTTACTGCATAGTCATCCAGTGTGCGGAAGCGCCCGGTTACCTGGGCGACGTGGCAGTGGCCGTCGATGCCGCCTGGAATGACCAGCAGGCCGCGGGCGTCCACCGTCCGGGTTGCGGAAGGTACGGATTCCGCGGCGTCGATCAGCTGGGTGACCCGGCCGCCGTCGACCACAACATGGGCCTCCTGTCGGCCGAAGCTGTTGACCACGGTGCCATGGGCGATGACGAGGTCTGGAAGTTGGGACATCGTTGTCCTCCTGTTTCTGAAGGGTTCTAAGCTGTTGCGGAAAGCTGGGCGGACTGCGCTGCTGCCAGGGCGGCGTCGAGGTTTTCCGAGAGGCCGCGCCGCGCCTTCACCGGTGGGGCAGCGAGCGAGCCGCCACGGTGTACGCCGGACTTCAGCGAAACCACGGCCTCGGTCATGCGGATGCCGGCGGAGATGCCATCCACCACCGGGACCGGGATCTGGCCCTCCAGTTCCCGGGCGAGTCCGGCCAGCGGGGCACCTGCCAGGATTACGACGTCGGCGCCGTCCTCGGTGACGGCCTGTCGGCTGAGTGCCAGGAGGGTTTCCTTGAAGTCGGCCTGCACGGAACCGATGGAATTGAGGCTCTGGTTGATGGAGCGGATGGACGCGAGGCGCCCACCGAAGCCGAACCGCTCCACGCAATCGAGGTACCAGGCCTGGATGCGGTCGGAAATGGCGATGATGGAGAAGCGCTGGCCTTGTAGTGCGGCGGCGCAGAGGGCTGCTTCGGTGATGCCAATGACCGGCACGTCGACCAGCTCTTTCAGGGCCGGCATTCCGGGATCCCCGAAGGCTGCCACCACAATGCCGTCCACCGCGGCGGCGGTAGTTGAACCTGCGGTAGTTGAACCGGCGGTACCTGAACCTCCGCCGCGAGTACCGCCGTCGTGCGCGTATTCGGCGATCAACTCGGCAACAGCGCCGGCGGCGATGAGCGACTCGAAGCGGGTTTCAATGTATTCGACGCCGTGGCCGGCGGTCCGCACGATGAGCTCGGTGTCCGGCGCCGCCGACCGCTGGGCCTCGGCTTGGATCAGGGCAGTGACCTCGTCACTGATGTTGGGGTTGATGACCAGGAGTTTCATGGTTTCTTCCGATGCAGCTTGGGCTCGGCGACGCTGGGCTCCTGCGGGAACTGCTCGCGGTACTTGCCGATGTGCGACGCCGATTGCTCGGCAGCGCGGTCCGGGTCGCCGCTGGCGATGGCGGCGTAGAGGTCGCGGTGTTCCTGGATGAGTTCAGGGAGGTCGCTGACATGGCGGAAAAGCCAATGCATGCGGCCCTGCAGGGGTTCCAGCGCGGAGCGTAGAAAGTCGTTGTTGGCGATGCGCGTGATGGCATCGTGGAATTCGCTGTTGGCGCGGTGGGCTTCCAGGATGGAGCCCTTGGCCAGGCAACGGTCGGCCTCGTCCAGGAGGCCTTGGAGTTGGTGGAGGTCTTCCGCGGTGGCCCGTTTGGAGGCCAGTCGGCAGGCGAGGACTTCCAAGGATTGGCGAACGTCGAAAAGATCCTCCACGTCCTTGGGGCTCAGGCCGCTCACCTCGGAGCCACGCCCGGCACGGTCCCGGATCAGGCCTTCCTGGCGCAGCATGCGGAGGGCTTCGCGGATGGGCAGGCGGGAGACATTGAATTCGGCGGCGAGGTCGCGCTCCACCAACCGGGCGCCGGGCGCGTAGTGCCCCTCAAAAATCCGCGAGCGGAGCGTGTCACGCACTGACTCCCGGAGGGGGCGGTCGGTGTTGTTCGTGTCTTCTGCGGCTAGCATTTCCAGCTCCATTTCGTGATGTGTGAGGCAGTGCGCTCGGCGACCCGGCGGGCATCCGGCCATCCGGCGGTTCAGGACCGTCCGGCCGGACCGGTCGATGCGAGTTAGACCGGGAGTCGCTTGTTGTAGTCGAGGGCCAGGACGGAGACGCCCATCACCACGGCCGAGCCAACAAAGTACAGCAGTGCCCAGGTGTAGGAGCCGGTGGCTCCGACAATCAGGCCTACCACAATCGGGGTTACGAATCCCGCAATATTGCCGCTGAAGTTCATGGCACCGCCCAGGACGCCGGCGTTGGTGCGGCCTCCGAGGATGGAGGGGATGGACCAGAACAGGCCAACCCAGCGGAGGAAGAACAGGACTACCGAAAGAAGCACGACGGCAGTGATCGGGTCGGCGACTACGGTGACACCCACCAGGCCTCCCACCACGACGACGCTGGAGAAGCCCAGCAGGGTACGCATCACGCGGTTCGTCGAAGCGCCGGATACCCGCCACTTGTCGGCGATGATGCCACCCAGGATTTCGCCGACGAAGCCTGCGCCGAAGATGACGAACGTGGACCAGCCGATGGTCTTCAGGTCGAAGCCCTTGGCCTGCGCCAGGTAGAGCGGGCCCCAGGTCAGCAGGCCGTAGAAGACACCGTTGAAGCCGAGCCATCCGAAGCACATGGCCCAGAAAGAGCGGAATTTCAGGTAGGGCAGGAGCGCACGCTTCCCCTGCGCGCCTTCCTTGGCGGCCTCGGCGTCGTCTTCGGCGTGGGAAGCCTCGATGTAGGCTGCTTCGGCCTCGTTGACGCCCTTGTGCTGCCGGGGGTTGTCGCGGATGTACCACCAGACTGCGAGGCCCATGAGGATCGTGAGGGCGCCGGCGATGATGAAGGACATCCGCCAGCTGCCCGTGGACGCGATCAGCCAGGTGATGAGGATGCCGCCCAGGCCCGCGCCGAGCGGAGCACCGGCGTCGAGGATGGTGGCACCACGGCCACGTTCCTTCTTGTGCATCCAGATCGCATTGAGCTTGCCACCGGCGGGCATGACGCCGGCTTCGGTGACGCCGATGCCCAGGCGTGCGATGAACATGCTGACGAATCCTCCTGCGAAACCGGATGCGGCAGTTGCCGCGCCCCAGCCGATACAGGAGGCAGTGACCATCTTGCGGGGACCGAACTTGTCGATCAGCCAGCCGACGGGAATCTGCATGAGGGCATAGGTCCAGAAGAATGCCGACAGCAGGAGCCCAACAAGCTCCGGCGGCAGGTTGAATTCCTTCTGGATGATGGGCAGGGCAACGGAGATTGAGCCGCGGTCGATGTAGTTGACCGAGACGAGGACCAGAAGCAGGATGAACAACTTCCAGCGGACGTTCGTGCGTCGCTGCACGCCGTCCTTGCCGGAGGTGGGCTCGGTTTCCTGCGCTGCCTGTTGGGTGTTTTGGAGAGACACAGCTTCTCCTTCATAGGAGTCAACGGGGTGGGATGTCTTTTTGGGGGGATGAGCCGGGCGGGATACCGCTGCAGCCGGACTCCTTGCCGGCGGCAACTGTTGCGGCCCCTGCCTGGTGGTGGGGAGAAGCCGCAGCCGGTGATGGATTCCTTTGGGATCCCGTTTTGGGATCCCAAAAACAAAGATAGATGTGACCCAAGGCACTGTCAAGGGTTTTGGTATACCCAAAGGAGAAATTGAATGTGACTGTGGTGCCGTTCCGGGGGAGGATGCGCGCCTTGGGATACCGTCAGGGCTTGGGGTTGGTGGGAACAACCCAGCCGTGGGCCAGGATTTCGGCGAGTTCGGCAAGCCTGTGGGCACGAGCCGATTCCGCAGGCGTGAATGGCTCTCCCGGACGGGAAAAGACCAGGGGCCCCTGCCATGCGGTAGGAATCTTGAGGATGTCCGGTGATTGCCCGACGCCGGGAGCCACCTCGGGTGTGGGGCCTTCGGGATCGAGGGGGACTACTTTGGCCGACAGAAGCTCGGCCACGGCCATCGGAAGTTCCTGGGGGTTCCCTGCGATGCGGGCGGCGAGGCTGAGGGCCTTGGTTTGGCCGTCGGCCATGGCCAGAGCGGTGGTGGGCCATACATGGGATCCATGCCCGCCGCCGTCGTCAAGTGCTTTCAGCAGTTGCTGTTCGGTGACGTGGCCCGGAGCGGAGAGGACGAACTCATCGGTCACGGTTTCCAGGGCCCGGCCGCTGTCCGGCCGGGCTCCCGCCATGGGATGGACGTGAAGACTGAGGATATTGGTGCCGAGCCTGGCCAAGGACTCCGTGACCCTTTGCAGCGATCCCGGCTGGTCCTGAAGCACGGTCCGGGCCCGCCACAACGCCGGTGCAAGCTGCAACTGCCTGCGCTGGTGAAGGGCGGGCGCGTGCAGCCACCGCCGCAGGACCTTGGCGGCCGAGGGCTCGGCAACCCATATGACCAGGATCGTCGCCGTGACGGTAAGCAGCAGGACCTTGGCCACGTAGGGAAGATGCGTTTCCACCACTGCCGCATGAACCAGGAGTTCAATGGGAAGCATGACCGCGATGTTGGCCAAGGTCAGCCTGGCTTTGGGCGGTTCGGGCAACTGGCCGCATACGTCGCACAGCAGGTCCGCGGTACCGGGGGTGCTCGCCTTGGGCTTCATGATTTCATGCTGCCCTGCGCCTGTTTCGAACCGGTTGCCCCTGCGTCACGTCGCGGGGTCGGACCGGTTAAAGTGCTGCGTTCTTCCTAGCGGAGGGGGTCGGAATCGAGGTCCCGGCCGGCGTTACGGTGGGCGGCAGCATCCTTCAGGAGGTCGCGGATCTCGGCCAGCAGCGCGGTGTCTGCGGGGAGCGGCTCTTCTTCAGGCTCTTCGGTTGCGAGACGGTTCTTGACCAGCGAATTGATCTTGTTCATGGGCGCAACGAAGATGAAGTACACCACGGCAGCAGTGATCAGGAAGGTCACCAAGGCCGTAAGTACGGCGCCGAAGTTGATAAACGTGGCCGGGTTGTCATGCCAGATCCGGAATCCCAGCCCGTCGGCGTTCATGCCACCGGCCGCAGCGATCACGGGATTGATGATGTTGTTGGTGAAAGCAGCAACGAGTGCGGTGAAGGCACTGCCGATTACGACAGCGATGGCCAGTTCGATCACGTTGCCGCGAAGGATGAAGTCTTTGAATCCCTTAAACATGCAGTGTCCTCTGGTCGGTATGGGGCGTATGGCTCGAGCAGAGTTCAAACTACCACTCCGGGGTTTCCGGCCGGTGTCACAGGGATGTGAGCGAGGGTTTGGGGGAAGGGCGTGGGATGTGAGTGAGGGTTTGTTCTGGTGGACCCTCGCTCACATCCCAGCGCATTTTCAGCGATCCTCGCTCACATCACGCCAGCAGGGACCTGGTGTGGTCGTTGAGGAACATGCCGCGGGGGTCGAACTCGCGGCGGATCTGGATGAACGTGTTCAGCCCGGGGTAGAGGCGCTCAAGCCGGCTCCGGGTCATGAAGTGGATCTTCCCCCAGTGGGCACGCGGCTCGAATTCCTGCAGCACGGCGTCGGCATCCCGGAAGAACTGCCAGTAGTCGGTTCCCGGCTCGGTGGTCAGGGTGATCACAGTGCTATCCCGGCCCTGGAACTGGGACATGTAGGCGTCGTCCGACTTCACCCAGCGGACTTCCACAGGGTATTTCTGCTCGGGATACTTGCTGCGAATCAGGTCCTGGATGGCCTCGACAGCCACAAGGCCGTCCTCGCTGCGGACAAAATACTCGAGCTCGTGGAACTGGGTGGTGAAGCCGCCCGGGTAGATCCGGTACGAGCGATCCAGCCGGGCTCCTTCAGCCGTGGAGATCTCGCGTTCGTCCTGGACATCCACAATGTTGTACCGCTTGGTGTAACTGCGGCCGCCCATGGCGTGGTCCGGTGATCCGGGGAGGTCCAGGAGCTCGCAGGAGTCGTCCTCCGGGCACCAAAGGAAGGAGTAGTGCCTGTTGGAATCAATATCTTCCTGCCACGTCGAAACAGTTTCGGCCCAGGTGGGATAGGTGATCTGCTCCTGCAGGTAGTACTTGTCCTCAACAGCCAGTTCCACTTCCAGGAAGATGCCCAGAGTGCCCAGCGCAACCTGTGCAGCCCGGAGTTCGCGAAGTTGGTCCTCACCGATTTCCACGATCTCGCCATAGCCGTTGATCAGCTTCACCCAGCGCAGTTTGGAGGAGAAGCTCCCCAGGTCCTTCCCCGAGCCATGGGTGCTGGTGGCCAGGGCGCCGGCGATCTGCTGCTTGTCGATGTCGCCCTGGTTGCTCAAGGCCAGGCCCCGCTCCCACAAGGCGTCCCCGAAGGCGTTGATGGTGGTTCCGGCCAGTGCCCGGGCGCGACGCCCAGCCTTATCGGTACCGGTGATGGCCGAAAGGCCGGACATGTCCAACAGTACTCCGCCCGTCTGAACCAGGGGCGAGGACGAATGCCCCGAGCCGACCGCCCGTACAGGCAAGCCTTCCCGGATGGCGAAACGGACGGCGTCGAGCGCTTCCTGTTCGTTCCTGGGCCGAACGGTGAAGGCGGGGGTGGCACTTTGGTTACCACCCCAGTTGGTCCACGTGGCGTCGGTGTCGAAGGGGGCCGTGGGGGTGGCGGCGGCCGGTGCGCCCGGTCCGCGGGAAACATGAGTGGTCATCACAGAAGCTCCGTTGCTTGTTTGAACGCTAGGCGCCGTGGTTGATCATGACGTGCTTGGTGCGCGAGTAGTCATCCAGGGCGTAGAGCGAGAGGTCGCGACCGTAGCCGGACCCTTTGAATCCGCCCCACGGTACCTCGCACGCCAGCACAAGGTGCGCATTGACCCAGACCGTGCCAAAGTCCAACTGCTTGGGGATCCGGAGGGACAAGCTGGAGTCCCGCGTCCACACGGAGGCGGACAACCCGTACGGGCTCTCATTGGCGCGGGTGACTGCTTCTTCGGTGGTGGTGAAGGTTTCCACGGTGACCACGGGCCCGAAGATTTCGTGGGTTGCGATCTGCGCACCCGCGGGAACGTTGGTGATCACGGTGGGCTCGATGAAATACCCGGGACCTTCAAGCGCGGATCCGCCAATTGCGATGTTCAGTCCGGCGGCGCGGGCGTCGGCCAGCGCCTCCTTGACCCGTTCGAAGTGCGGCAGGGAGATCATGGGGCCGATTTCGACGTCGTCCCCTGCGTCCGGCGAGCCAAGAACCAAGGTGCCGGCTTCCCGCACCAGGTGCCGGGTGAACTCTTCGGCCACCGACTCGTGGACAAGGACGCGGCAAGCGGCGCCACAGTCCTGGCCGGCGTTCCAGAACCCGGCGTTCCGGACACCGGCAGCGGCCGCGCGGAGATCGGCGTCGGGGAAGACCACAACAGGGGCCTTGCCACCGAGCTCCAAGTGGACTCGTTTGACGGATTTGGCTGCGGTTGCCGCAACCGCCTGGCCGCTGGCGACGCTGCCGGTCAGGGCTACCAGTGCAATTGAAGGGTGTTCGGACAGCCGCTGGCCGACGGTCCGGCCGCGTCCCGTGACCACGTTGAGGACGCCGTCCGGAATTCGTCCGGCCAGGACTTCGGCCAACTTCAGCGTGGAAAGCGGCGTTTGCTCGGAGGGCTTGATGACGATGCTGTTGCCGGCTGCCAGGATGGGCGCGATCTTCCAGGCGGCCATCAACAGGGGGTAGTTCCACGGAGTAATGACGCCCACCACGCCAACAGGCTCGCGGAGGATCACGGAGGTGTGGTCGGTGGCGTAGTCGCCGCCGGCCATGGAGGTCAGGGTGCGGGAAGCTCCAGCCATGAAACGGAAGGTGTCGATGGTGCTGGACACGTCATCCTCGGCCACTGCCTTCGGCTTGCCGGTGTTGGCGGATTCAATGGCCTCAAAATCTTCCCGGTTCTCCTCGATGATGGTGGCAATGAGGTTCAGGACGTCCGCGCGTTCCTTCGGAGTGGTGTTACCCCAGCTCTTTTGGGCCTCGACGGCGGCGGCAACAGCGACGTCGACGTCATCGGCCGTGCCGGCCTCCACTGAAGCGATGACCACCTCGGTGGCCGGATTCACGACGTCGATCAGCAGGCCTGTGGAGCCCGGGACGAAGGAGCCGTTGATGAAATGGCCCGCCGGAGGCAGAGGCAGAGGCAGAGCACTGGCCGAGGCACTGGCCGGGGCGTTGGAGCGGCGGACGGTGAACAGTTCAGTCTGGGTGGTCATGATGGTTCGCTTTCAGATGAGGTCTGCGCTGAGTGCAGGGGAGGGAAAGGGGGCGGCTTCCGTCTTCGGGCGGAAGACACGTGCCGCCACGTAGTAGAGCGGGGCTACAACAACCAGGCCGACGATCCAGGAAATATCCACGCCCCCAAGTGCGGCGGCCATCGGGCCTGTGTAGATGGCGGTTGCCGAGAACGGAACCTGGATCAGTGCGCCTGCTACGTACGAGCCGATGGCGACCCAATTGAACCGCCCGTAGACGCCGCCGTCGCGCTTGAAGAAGTCTTCAACCCGGTAGTCGCCGTGCCGTAGAAGGTAGTAGTCCACCAGGTTGATGGCTGTCCACGGGACCAGGACGTACATCAGGAAGGACAGGAAGTTGGTGTAGAAGAGGATGAAATTGTCGCGGGCAAAAAGTGCGATGGAGACCGCGAGGACAAAAAGGATGACGGCGGCGATGCTGCGGGTCTTGGCGCGGGGCAACCAGCTTGGCTTGAACGTCTGCCCGATGGTCAGCGTGCAGAGGACGCCGCAGTAGAGGTTCATGGCGTTCGACGCCGCGACGCCCAGGCAGAAGATGCCCACGATGATCAGCGTCCATGGCTGCAACAATGCGCCCAGGCTGCCAACGATCTCGACGTTGTCGGCGCTCATGGTCATGGCGAGCGTGCCCACCAGGGCGCCAAGGATCATGGGGAAGAGGGTTCCCAGGACGCAGCCCGAGTAGGAAGCCCAGAATGCCGGTGCTGAGCCGGTGCCTTGCGGCATGTAGCGGGAGTAATCCGAAACGTAGGGCGCGTAGGCCAGCTGCCACAGGGCGGAGACGGAGATGGTCCCCATGAAGCCGACCCAGTTGAAGTTGCCCTGTTCAAGGAAGCTGGCGGGCAAACCGTGGACCACCAGGATCCAGCCAAAGGCAAGCAGCAGCGCCAGGCCGGCCGCGACACTCAAGACGCGGGCGTAGGCGTGGATCAGCCGGTAACCGAAAATTGTGGCGATAACGCTGACCACGCCAATGATGATGATGCCCGCGTCAACGCTGATCCCCGGGCTCACTGCGGCCATGGCTTCCCCGCCGAACACCAGGTTGGCGGCAAAGAAGCCCACGTACATGACCACCACGATGACCACGATCAGCAATGCTCCGAAGGAACCGAACTGTCCCCGGGTCTGGATCATTTGCGCCACACCCAGTTGGGGGCCTTGGGCCGAGTGCAGCGCCATGAAGATGCCGCCCACCACGTTGCCGATGATGATGCCCACCAGTGCCGGGACAAAACCCAGGCCGAACACCGTGGTGGCCAAGCCGCCGGTCACGATTGTCATGATCATGATGTTGGAGCCGAACCAAATGGTGAACAGGTCGCGGGCCTTGCCGTGGCGTTCATTCAACGGGATGGGCTGGATGGTCTTGTCTTCAAGCCGAGGAACCTCGGTTGATGCTGCCGGCGTGCTCATGATGCACTCCGGGAAGCCGTCTCGAGTTCACGGACTTCAGTGGCCTTGCTGCGGTTGACCATCAGCCCCAGGAGATCGAAGACCAACGTGGCCGCCGCAACGGTGGTGATGTCGGCATGGTCGTAGGCGGGAGCGACTTCCACGACGTCGGCGCCCACGATGTCGATGCCGTCCAGTCCGCGGAGCAGCGCCAGGAGTTCGCGGGAGTGGAGCCCGCCCATCTCCGGGGTGCCGGTGCCGGGCGCGAAGGCCGGGTCCAGGACATCGATGTCGATGGACACATAGACCGGGGTGTCGCCCAGCCTGTCCTTCACGCGCTGGATGGCCGTCGGGACGCCGATGACGTCCAGGTCCGAGCAGCGGATGATCTGGAACCCGAACTCGTGGTCGCGGAGGAAATCGTTGCGGTCATAGACCGGGCCCCGGATTCCCACGTGCATCGACTTGTCCTCCACAAGGAGGCCCTCCTCGAAGGCGCGGCGGAAAATGGTTCCGTGCGTGATGGGCTGGTCGAAGTAGGTATCCCAAGTATCCAAGTGGGCATCGAAGTGGAGCAATGCCACCGGGCCATGGACCTTGTTCAACGCCCGGAGCATGGGCAAGGCAATCGTATGGTCGCCGCCGATGGAAATGAGCCGCTTGTCCTCACTGATGAGGGGCAACGCCTGCTCCTCGATCTCGCGGACCGCCCGGGTGATGTCGTAAGGAGTGCAGGCGATGTCGCCGGCATCCACAACCTGGGCTTCGTACACAGGCTCGACGTCGAGCTCCGGGTGGTAGCCGGGGCGCAGGAGCCGCGAGGCTTCACGAACGGCGGCAGGACCAAAACGGGCCCCGGGACGGAAGGAGGTCCCGCCGTCGAACGGTACGCCGACGATGGCGATGTCGTAGTCCGGAACGCGGTCGATCTGGGGGAGGCGGGCGAAGGTGCCCAGGCCTGCATACCGGGGGACCTTGGTTGCGTCCACAGGGCCGATGGGCTTGTGCGTTGTCATTGAAGAGTCCTTGGGGTGAGGGGTGCTCGCCGTTGAGCGGGAACTAAGTAATTCCATTGTTGGTGACGCGCATCACTCCCGAAAGCGCTACATTGACTACAAATGGCCGAGCCATTTAGACGAATGTCTAACCAGCCCGGAAACACGCAGAAAACGGAGCATCCCATGGCGATCACGGTGGCCGAACTCGTAGCCGAACCGCAGCTCGGACTCACCCTCCTGGCAGGGCAGGCCGGCCTGGACAATCGCATCACCTGGGCCCACACCTCGGACCTGCCCCGGCTCTGGGAATGGGTGACCGGCGGGGAGCTCATGATGACCAATGGCCTGTCCGTTCCCGCCGACCCGGAAGGCCAGGTGGCGCTCGCCGAGGCCCTCATGGACAGCGGAGCCAGCGCCCTGGCGATCGGGGAGAAGATGCACGCGCCGCCCCTCACGCCGGAGTTCCTGGCGGCATGCGAGCAGCTGCCGCTGCCCCTGATCAACATCCCGTATCCGCTGCCGTTCATCGCCATTGCGCGCTCGGTAGCGGAGTCCTCCCTGCTCGAAGAATCACGACGATTGCGCCAAACCGCGCGGGTCTATGACCTGCTGAGGACGGCCGGCGCCTCGGAGGACCACTGGCAGAGCCTGGTCCAGCGGCTCGCCACGGAGCTTGATGCGCAACTGTTCGTTGTGGACCGCCGCTGCCTCCATCCTTGGCATCCGGACGGGGAGGCCCTGCCGCAGTTCCTCACCGATGCCTGGGCTCCGTTGTCCGGCCACGCAACTCCTGCCGGGAAGAATTTCCAATGGCATCGGATCAGGGGCAGGCACGTGCTGACCATGGACATACCCACCCACGCCAGCGCGCTCATGGTTGTGCTGCCCAACAGCGAACCGCACCCGGACGCCGTCGTGCTCCTTCACGCCGCAACCGTGCTGGGACTGCAGCTTTCACGGATAGTGCTGTCGCTCGAAAGCCGTCACAGGTTGGCCGGCGAGTTCCTGCTGCAGGCGATGGACGGCCGCTTGGGCGTGGCGGAGATGGAGAGCCGGCTGTCCGGCTTTGGAATTGCGGCCCAGGATTTCCTGCTGGTCACCATGTCCGGGGATGGTTCCCAGGCAGCAACCGACGGCGACCGGCTGGCGAACGTCCACGTCGAACTGTGGAGGCACGGGGTTGCGTCGGCGTCCTTGAAGCGGAACAACAGGCTCCACGTGGTGGTTCCGGCCGACGTGCCTGATGATGTCCTGGTGCATTGCGCGGGTCCGGATGCCGTGATCGGAATCAGCGCGGTGGGTGCTGTTGCCAGTATCCAAAGGGCCCTCCAGGAGTCCCTCTGGGCGCTAGGATCTGCTCGCGCTAACAAGCTGCGGCTGGCACGTTACGCCCAAGGCCCATCGTGGCTCGGACTGACCGGCTTCGAGGAAGGAACGGCGTTGGTCCGGCGTCTTTTGGGTCCGATTTTCGATTACGAGCAAAGCCAGGACGGAGATCTCTTGGTCACGTTGAGGACCTACCTGGACTCCCAGCGGTCCTGGCAAAAGACAGCCGCTGCCCTGTTCGCGCACCGGCAAACAATCATCTACAGGATGCGGAAAATCGGTGAATTGACGGGCCTGGACATGGGCGAGACGTCCACGGTGGCGCAGTTGTGGTTCGCGCTCCAAATCCATGAGGCGATGCATCAGTAGCCCTGCCTTGCTTGCGCTTTTTCGAAACTACCCGCTATGGTGTGAAGCGTGTCACTGAGGTGGCGCAACGCTTTTGATCTGCGGCGGGAGAGTCCTGCCGGTACATCCAGTCAGGCGCCGTAGGAGCAAATCCTCCCCAGGAATCTCTCAGGCCCATGTACCGCCGCGGTTAGGCAACTCTGGAAAGCAGCCCGGGTAACCGGGCTCACCGACGGTGCAAGCAGGCAACCATTCCTGCGGAATCTCTCAGGTCCAATACAGAGCGGGGAGGAACACCACATCATCGTGGCGCTCACTGGGCGCCTGAATCATGGAGTTCCTCTTGACTGTTCAATCAACCCCCACCGCTTTCGCGGACCGGCACATCGGCGCCCGGCGCCAGGCCGATGTTGACACCATGCTCAAGGCCATCGGCTACGACTCTGTCGACGGCCTGGTGGACGTAGCCGTCCCCGATTCCATCCGCCAGTCCTCGCCGCTGACCCTTTCGGCGGCGCTGAGCGAGACCCAGGTCCTTACCGAGCTGCGCAAGCTGGCCTCGAAGAACAAGACCGCTGTCCAGATGATCGGCCAGGGCTACTACGACACCGTCACCCCGCCGGTCATCCGCCGCAACATCCTTGAAGCTCCGGCCTGGTACACGGCCTACACGCCGTACCAGCCCGAAATTTCCCAGGGCCGCCTCGAAGCGCTGCTCAACTTCCAGACCATGGTGCAGGACCTCACTGGCCTGCCCGTAGCCAACGCCTCGTTGCTGGATGAAGCCACCGCTGTGGCCGAGGCCGTGCTCCTGATGCGCAGGGCCAATAAGAACAAGACTGCCAAAGACGGCAAGACTGTCCTGGACGCGGACCTCCTCCCGCAGACCATCGCCATTGTGCGGGGCCGCGCCGAGGCACTCGGCTTCGAGGTTCTGGTCGCCGACCTTTCGGCCGGACTGCCCGACGGCGACATCAACGGTATCGTCCTGCAGCAACCCGGCGTTTCGGGCCGGGTCTTTAACCACGCTCCCGTGATCGCTGCAGCGAAGGAGCGCGGTGCCTTGGTCACAGTCGCAGCCGATCTGCTGGCACTCACGCTCATCACGCCCCCGGGCGAGCAAGGCGCGGATATCGCCGTCGGAACCGCGCAGCGTTTCGGTGTTCCGCTGTTCTTCGGTGGCCCTCACGCCGCTTACATGGCCGTGCGCGAAGGCATGGAGCGCACGCTCCCGGGCCGCATCGTCGGCGTTTCCAAGGACAACGCCGGCGTTCCGGCGTACCGCTTGGCGCTCCAGACCCGCGAGCAGCACATCCGCCGCGAAAAGGCCACGTCCAACATCTGCACGGCCCAGGCTTTGCTCGCGATCGTGGCGTCGATGTACGCCGTTTACCACGGTCCCGAAGGCCTGAAGGCGATCGCCGAAACCGTCCACGGTCACGCCCGTGTCCTGGCCACCGCGTTGCAGAAGGCGGGCCGCGAACTTGTGTCCGGGTCCTTCTTCGACACGCTCACCGTCCGCGTCCCCGGCAAGGCCGACAAGGTCATCTCCGCGGCCGAAGCACGCGGCATCAACCTTCGCTACGTCGACGCAGACACGGTTGGCGTTTCAGTTGATGAAACCACGACGCCGGAGGTCCTCTCCGCGGTTGCCGTCGCCTTTGGTGCCGGTCCGGTAGGGGAGGCGGCCGGGTTCGAGTTGGCTTCCGACGTAATCCGCACCTCCGATTTCCTGCAGCACCCGGTGTTCAACACGCACCGTTCCGAGACGCAGCTGTTGCGCTATATCCGCAAGCTGTCCGACCGGGACCTCGCACTGGACCGCACCATGATCCCGCTGGGTTCGTGCACCATGAAGCTCAACGCCACGGCGGAGATGGAGGCCATCTCCTGGCCGGAGTTCGCTTCGATCCACCCGTTCGCTCCGGACCACCAGACGGCTGGCTGGCGTGAGCTGATTTCCGGTTTGGAAGCTGACCTGACCGAGATCACGGGCTACGACCAAGTTTCCATCCAGCCCAACGCCGGTTCCCAGGGAGAGCTTGCCGGCTTGCTCGCGATCCGTGGCTACCACCACTCCCGTGGAGACCAGCAGCGCACCGTCTGCCTGATCCCGGCTTCGGCACACGGCACCAACGCTGCCTCGGCCGTGCTGGCCGGCATGAAGGTTGTTGTTGTGGCCACGGCATCCGACGGCACCATCGACCACGATGATCTCAAGGCCAAAATCGAGGCCAACAGGGACCTGCTCTCCTGCATCATGATCACCTACCCGTCCACGCACGGTGTGTACGACGCTGACGTCCGCGAGGTGTGCGATGCGGTGCACGAGGCCGGCGGCCAGGTGTACGTGGATGGCGCCAACCTCAATGCGCTGGTTGGCCTGGCCCAGCCGGGCAAGTTCGGCGGCGACGTCTCGCACCTGAACCTGCACAAGACCTTCTGCATTCCGCACGGTGGCGGCGGTCCGGGCGTTGGCCCGGTCGCTGCGAAGGCCCACCTGGCTCCGTTCATGCCGGGGGATGCAAACAACGCTTCTTCCGAAGGTGGCGTTGCCATTTCGGCTTCCCGCTTCGGTTCCGCCGGTGTGCTGCCGATTTCCTGGGCTTACGTGAAGCTCATGGGCGGCGAAGGGCTCACCGAGGCGACCAAGTCTGCCTTGCTGGCCGCGAACTACGTAGCCTCCCGCCTGGATGAGCACTTCCCGGTCCTGTACACGGGCGAAGGCGGACTCGTGGCGCACGAATGCATCCTGGACCTCCGCGAGCTCACGGTCCGCACGGGTGTCACGGCTGAAGACGTTGCCAAGCGCCTGATCGATTTCGGCTTCCACGCCCCCACGCTGGCGTTCCCGGTTGCCGGCACGCTCATGGTGGAACCCACGGAATCCGAAGACCTGGCCGAAATCGATCGCTTCATCGAAGCCATGATCACCATCCGTGGCGAGATCGAGCAGGTAGCCAGCGGGGACTTCACTGTTGAGAAGTCGCCGCTGCGCAACGCGCCGCACACGGCTGCCGCCGTCGTCAGTTCCGACTGGGACCGCGACTACCCCCGTGAGCAGGCCGCCTTCCCGGTCCACCACCTCAAGCAGGACAAGTACTTCCCGCCGGTTGGCCGCATTGACGGCGCGGCAGGCGACCGGAACCTTGTGTGCTCCTGCCCTCCCCTCGAAGACTTTGAGAACTAAAGGATCCTGAGATGTCTGAGAACTACACAGCTCTTTACGAGCAACACAAAAAGGCCGGCGCGTCCTTCACGGACTTCGGCGGCTGGCAGATGCCCCTTAAATACGAGTCCGAACTCGCCGAGCACCACGCCGTCCGCAACGCGGCGGGCCTGTTCGACCTCTCCCACATGGGCGAAGTCTGGGTCACCGGTCCCCATGCCGCAGCGTTCCTGGACTACGCACTGGTGGGCAAGTTGTCCGCGATTGCGGTTGGAAAGGCGAAGTACTCGCTGATCTGCAACGCCGACGGCGGCATCATCGACGATCTCATCACGTACCGCCGCGCAGCGGATAAGTTCCTCGTGGTTCCGAATGCGGGCAACGCTGCGGTTGTGGCGGCGGCCTTGAAGGAGCGTGCGGCCGGTTTCGACGTTGTTGTTGAGGACGCCTCCGCCGAGACCTCCCTGATCGCCGTACAGGGACCGAACGCCGAGGCGATCCTGCTGACCTTGGTGCCCGCGGAGCAGCACTCCCTGGTCACCGAGCTGAAGTACTACGCCGCGGTTGAGATCCCGTTGATTTCCGACGGCGGTACCCAAGACCTGCTGGTGGCCCGCACCGGGTACACCGGGGAGGACGGCTTCGAGATTTACATCCCGAACGTCGACGCTCCGGGTCTGTGGGAAGCGCTACTCGAAGCAGGCGAGGGCCACGGCCTCATCCCCGCAGGCCTCGCAGCCCGCGACTCCCTGCGCCTCGAAGCGGGCATGCCCCTCTACGGCAACGAGCTCTCCCGCCACGTGAACGCCTACGCAGCCGGGCTCGGTCCCGTGGTGGCGTTGTCCAAGGAGGGCGACTTTGTTGGCAAGGAAGCACTCGCCGCGATCAAAGCCGCCGGTGTTGGTTCCACGATCGGGCAGAAACTGGTGGGACTCAAAGGCGCCGGACGTCGCGCGGCCCGTGGGCACTACTCGGTCCTCAAGGACGGTTCCCTGATCGGCGAGGTGACCTCGGGGCAGCCGAGCCCGACGCTCGGTTACCCGGTCGCCCTGGCGTATGTCGACGTCGAGCATTCAGAGCCGGGCACGATCGTTGACGTCGACCTCCGCGGTAAGGCCGAACCGTTCGAAGTTGTGCCGCTGCCGTTCTACAAGCGCCAAAAGTAGCGAGTTTTTGTACACATAACGCGCTTAAAAGGCCCTCTTAAGGGCATCAGCTGTACGAAAACTCCACGAGAGATAGGAATTGGAATGAGCAAAGTAGTTGCTGAACTGAAGTACTCGGCCGAGCATGAATGGGTGGCTGCCGATGGAGGTGGGCCTGTGGGGATTGGCATCTCCGCCGTGGCCGCCGACGCCTTGGGTGACATCGTGTATGTGGACCTGCCCGAGGTCGGTTCCACAGTGACCGCCGGGGAGACCTGCGGCGAGGTGGAATCCACCAAGTCCGTCTCCGACCTCTACTCGCCCGTGACCGGTGAGGTGACCGAGATCAACGACGCCGTAGTCGGAGATCCCGCCCTCATCAACACCGACCCCTACGGCGCAGGCTGGCTGTTCAAGGTGGCCGCCACGGAAGAAGGGCCCCTCATGTCGGCCGAAGAGTACGCGGCAGCCAACGGAGGCGAACTGTGAACCCGGTATCCGTGACTGAATTCGAACAGGTCGTATCGCCGTCGTTGGACGCCCAGCTCTCCGAGCTGGACCCCGAGATCGCCGCGAAGATCGACGACGAACTCGGCCGCCAGCGCGACGGCCTGGAAATGATCGCATCCGAGAACCACACCGCCGTTGCCGTGATGCAGGCACAGGGTTCGGTGCTGACCAACAAGTACGCCGAAGGCTACCCCGGCAAGCGCTACTACGGTGGTTGCGAGCACGTGGACGTGATCGAGCAGCTCGCCATCGACCGGATCAAGTCCCTGTTCGGGGCCGAGTACGCGAACGTCCAGCCGCACTCCGGTGCGCAGGCAAACGCCTCCGTGATGCACGCGCTGATCAAGCCCGGCGACACCATCATGGGCCTCAACCTGGCCCACGGCGGTCACCTCACGCACGGCATGCGGATCAACTTCTCCGGCAAGCTCTACAACGTGGTGCCCTACGGCGTCCGCGAGGACACCCACACGGTGGACATGGTCGAGGTTGGGCGCCTTGCGCAGGAGCACAAGCCGGCACTCATCGTGGCTGGCTGGTCCGCTTACGCGCGGCAGTTGGACTTCGCCGAGTTCCGCCGGATCGCCGACTCCGTGGGTGCCTACCTGATGGTGGACATGGCACACTTCGCCGGACTGGTGGCTGCAGGATTGCACCCCTCTCCGGTCCCGCACGCCCACGTCACCACCTCAACGACGCACAAGACCCTCGCCGGTCCGCGCGGCGGAATCATCCTCTCCAACGACGCCGACATCGCCAAGAAGATCAACTCGGCCGTGTTCCCGGGGCAGCAGGGTGGACCGCTGGAGCACGTGATCGCCGGCAAGGCCGTGGCATTCAAGATCGCAGCTTCCGAAGAGTTCCGGGAGCGCCAGTCGCGCGTACTGGCAGGCTCGCGTATTCTCGCCGAGCGCTTGGTCCAGCCCGACGTCGCAGCCAAGGGGATCTCCGTGGTTTCCGGCGGAACGGACGTCCACTTGGTCCTGGTTGACCTGCGCAACTGTGAGCTCGACGGCCAGCAAGCCGAAGACCGTCTCGCGGCAATCGACATCACCGTCAACCGCAACGCCGTCCCCTTCGACCCCCGGCCGCCCATGGTCACCTCGGGCCTGCGGATCGGCACGCCGGCGCTGGCAACGCGCGGGTTTGGCGAAGCAGCCTTCCGCGAGGTTGCGGACATCATCGCCGAAGCATTGATCGCCGACGCCGACGCGGACCTTTCCGGGTTGCGTCACCGGGTTGAGGCCCTGGCTGAGGCGCACCCGCTCTACCCCGGAGTTCCCAACTTGGGTTAAGGCCTCACATCCGATTCGTGGGCTAGCTGCGGAGTGTGCGGTGCACACGGCACACTCCGCAGCGAACCCCCGAATCGGGGCTGGTTCGAAGCGGCCTATTTGGGGGCGGGGTCCGGCAGCGGCCGTCTAAGGGAGCATCGCATCCGCTCAGCGGGTGCAACTGCGACCGAGGCCGCAGAGGACGCGGGCCCCGACAGGCGGCGGTGGCCCACATTGATCTCCCGGGTGCGGCATTTGCTGGGAACGAATGCCGCACGTCAACACCGGGCTGGGGTCCGCACTGGGACCCCCGGGGCCGGGCCGCCTTGGCTCGGGATTTGGTCCGGCCCCACCTTTTTGTTTGTTCTTCACTCCTCCCTGAAAGGGATCCCCGGCTATGGCTGTTGGTGTTTTCGATCTGTTTTCCGTTGGTATTGGCCCGTCGAGTTCGCACACGGTGGGGCCGATGCGGGCTGGTGCGGTGTTTGCCCGGGAACTGCGTGAATCCGGCGTGCTGCCTGCCGTGGCGTCGTTGCGGGTTGATTTGTATGGGTCCTTGGCTGCGACGGGCAAGGGCCACGGCACGTTCACCGCGACGCTGCTGGGTCTCGAGGGCTATGAACCTGAGTTGATCCTGCCGGATGAGGTGGAGGAGCGGCTTGCGTCGATCGCGGAGACGGGTGTGTTGAACCTGGCGGGTGCTTCGGGTGGGGGAGTGGAGTTGCCGTATGCGGTGGAGGATATGGTGTTGCATCCGTTGACGGTGTTGCCGCGGCACACGAACGGGATGAAGTTTGCTGTTTCCGATGCCGGGGGGAATGTGCTGAAGGAGGCGACGTTTTTCTCGGTGGGTGGTGGGTTCATTGTCCGGGAGGGTGAGGAGAACGCGGCGCAGCAGGAGCTGGAGGAGACGAAGGCGGAGTTGCCGTTGCCGTTCCGGACCGCGGCGGAGTTGTTGGGCCGGTGCGCCTCGAAGGGCTTGGGGATCAGCGACATCATGTTCATCAATGAGCGGGCGTCCCGGTCCGAGGAGGAGATCCGTGAGGGTTTGCTGCATATCTGGTCGGTGATGGAGGCGTGTGTTGAGACGTCCTTGAAGCGTGAGGGTGTGTTGCCGGGTGGGTTGCGGGTGAAGCGTCGGGCTCCTGATTGGTTGGAGCGGTTGTTGAAGGAGGACAAGGACCGCAACGATCCGAAGTATTGGCAGGAGTGGGTGAACCTGATCGCGTTGGCCGTGAATGAGGAGAACGCTTCGGGTGGCCGGGTGGTGACTGCTCCGACGAATGGTGCGGCGGGGATTATTCCGGCGGTGCTGTATTACGCGTTGAATTATGCTCCGGGGATGGACAAGGCCACCCAAAAGGATAAGGACGATGTGGTGGTGCGGTTCCTGCTCGCTGCCGGTGCGGTGGGTGTGTTGTATAAGGAGCAGGCGTCCATTTCCGGTGCTGAGGTGGGGTGCCAGGGTGAGGTGGGGTCGGCGTCGTCGATGGCTGCTGCCGGTCTTGCTGAGGTGATGGGTGGTTCTCCGGGTCAGGTGGAGAACGCGGCGGAGATCGCGATGGAGCACAATCTGGGGTTGACGTGTGATCCGATTGGTGGGTTGGTGCAGATTCCGTGTATTGAGCGGAACGCGATTGCTGCGGCGAAGGCGATCAACGCCGCGAAGATGGCGTTGTGGGGTGATGGCACGCACCGGGTCTCGTTGGATGAAGTGATCGTCACGATGCGTGAAACCGGCAAGGACATGTCCCACAAGTACAAGGAAACCGCGATGGGCGGCCTCGCCGTCAACGTCGTCGAATGCTGAAAATCAACACTAAGGAAACCGCATGACACTCGCACCTGAAGGCCGTAAGTTGCTGCGCGTTGAGCAGCGTAACTCGGCGGTCCCGGTTGAACGTAAGCCTGAGTGGATCAAGGCCAAGGTCCAGATGGGTCCGGAGTTTGTCCAGCTCAAGAACCTGGTCAAGAAAGAGGGCCTGCACACGGTCTGCGAAGAGGCCGGGTGCCCGAACATCTTCGAGTGCTGGGAAGACAAGGAAGCGACGTTCCTGATCGGCGGGTCCGAATGCACGCGCCGCTGTGATTTCTGCCAGATCGATACCGGCAAACCCTCCCCGGTGGACATGTTCGAACCCACCAAGGTCGCCCGGTCCGTGCAGGCCATGCAGCTGCGCTACGCCACCGTGACCGGGGTGGCCCGTGACGACCTCGAAGACGAGGGTGTCTGGTTGTACGCCGAAACGGTCCGGAAGATCCATGAACTGAATCCCGGCACCGGGGTGGAGTTGCTGATCCCGGACTTCTCCGGCAAACCCGAACACATCGCCGCGATCTGTGAGTCCAAGCCCGAGGTGTTCGCGCACAACGTCGAGACAGTGCCCCGGATCTTCAAGCGGATCCGCCCGGCGTTCCGGTACGAACGCTCCCTGGATGTCATCACCCAGGGCCGGGATTTGGGCATGGTGACCAAGTCCAACCTGATCCTGGGCATGGGCGAGACCCGCGAGGAAATCTCCGAAGCCCTCCGGGACCTGCACGCCGCCGGCTGTGACCTGATCACGATCACCCAGTACCTGCGCCCCTCCGAACGGCACCTGCCCGTGGACCGGTGGGTCAGGCCGCAGGAATTCGTGGACCTCCAGCACGAAGCCGAGGAAATCGGCTTCCTCGGCGTCATGTCCGGGCCCTTGGTCCGCTCCTCCTACCGGGCCGGACGGCTCTGGGCCACCGCGATGCGCAAGAAAGGCTGGGACATCCCCGAAGCCCTTGCCCACATCGAGTCCTCCGGCACCACCCGGCAGGAAGCCTCCACCATCCTCGCCGCCCGCGCCTGACCAGCCCGCGCCTGAACAGCCCGCGCCTGAACAGCCCACAGCTGACTAGCTCGCGGCTGAACAACCTACCAAAGGTCCCGCCGGCATCCAGCTCTTCAGCAGCAATTCCCTGCCCCGGCGCCCCGGGCTTCCTAGCCAAGAACAGTTGTACGACGGCGGTCTGGTCGCCTTATGAAGGCGGCCAGGCCGCCGTCGGGCGTTAATCCTTGATGCCAAAAGCATCGAACACCAGCGCAGTTTTTGCTCAAGATGCGCACAATGTTGGCGCACCAACGCCGGAAGACCGTCATTTGCCGACGCTGTGGCCGTGTCCACTCCTTGGACAGCGCACCAGAACGCGAGTACCTATGTTCCCGTCACGGCTGCGTTGCCGGCGGGCCGACCAAGTAATTCGAGCGGAGAAGCAGAGTACCTGCACGCCGCATGTGGGTATTTCCCGGCCTCTGTTCGAATAAAAAGTGAGGTATTCCGAATCGTAGCCACAGGGCTTGCCGTGGTTGAAACATTGGGTCCATCGCTCCATCCGCCAGCAAAGGCCGGATGCTGGGGGTTGCACTGCGGCTCCCCGGACCAGATCAACCAAGGAGTCACATCATGCGCAAGCTTTCGAAGAAGAGCCGGATCACCGCCGCAGTCGCTGGCGTCGCACTGGTAGCAGTGGGTGGCGGGGCCGCCTACGCCTACTGGACCACCACGGGTTCAGGCAGCGGATCTGCGGCAAACTCGTCCGGCGGAGGTACGGTCACCCTCCACGCCACCTTCGCCGGCGGCCTTGCTCCAGGCAACTCGGTGCCCGTGAGCTACACGGCGGACAACTCCACCACGTCCGGCACGGTGGTGGGCGCACTCACCGCTTCCGTGAGCACTGACGTGGCTGGATGTCTGCCTGCGTGGTTCGAGGTCACCGCAGTCACCACGAACAGCTCCGTTGCCGCCAACAGCACCGGCACGTCTGTCGGCTCCGGCACGCTGAAGTTCAACGACAGCACCACCGTCAACCAGGATGCCTGCAAGGCTGCGACCGTCACGGTCACCGTCGGCAGCGTGTAAAACCTCGACGCCGGGGCCCGCCTCTAACGGCGGACCCCGGCATGCCCGTTCCAGCAGTTTCGCCAACGCATCAAGCCGACGTCCGAAAAGAGCTTCCATGGACCACCGCCCAGAGCGCATCGCACCGTCCCGCCGAGGTGAAGTACTGCGTGCGTTGCTGCTGGCCTTGTTGGTGGCGATTTTGCCAGCCGCAGCACTTGCAGCCAACAACGGCCAAGGCAGTGCCGCAAAAGCACCCTCTGGAATCACGGTGGCGTTGTCTCCATCGAGCCGGACGGTCGACCAAGGCCAGTCCACCACCTTCACGGTGTCGGCGACGTCGACAGGTGGTTTCACGGGACCCGTGACGTTCTCGACCAGCGGACTGCCGGCCGGCGCGAACGCGAGCTTCGCGCCGTCGTCGTCAAACCTGACGTCGGGAGGCACGGTCCAGGCGACCCTGACGGTAGGAACCGCCACCACGACGCCGGCGGCAAAGACCGATTTCACGGTCAAAGCGGGCAGCGGAACGGTAGTTTCCAACACGGCGCCGGGCCAGTTGCAGGTCCTGGAAGTCAAGCGGAATTTCGGGGTAACCGGGTCCGTGAATGGCATGCTTGCGCCGGGAGTGTCGAGGTCGCTGGAATTGCAGATCTCCAACCCGGAAAACAAGAGCATCGCCGTGACCAATCTTTCCGTCTCCATCAGCCAGGTGGTCCGGACACCGGCGGCCATTGCGGCGAACCTTCCATGCACCGCCGCTGACTACAAGCTCACCCAGTACTCGGGCGCGTATCCGTTGACGGTTGAACCCGGCGTCCGAAAATTGTCGGCCCTTGGCGTACCGGAGTCGCGCTGGCCACGGATAACGATGCAGGATACGCCCCAACTCCAGGATGGTTGCAAGGGCGCCACCATCCAGCTCACGTACTCAGGCACGGGACAAGGCAACTGACATGAAGACGACAGCCCGGACACCCCGCATCCCGACAACGGGGCGGCTCGCGCGAACCGCGGCAGCCACAGTAGCCCTGTGCGTGCTGGGCGGTGTGGGATCGGCGTACGCATACTGGAGCGCCACCGGCCTCGGGAGCGGCTCATCCGTGAACGGCACCATGCAGGCCGTTACGGTGGGCGCGCTCGTGCCGGGCGACACCCTGCAAACCAGTTTGGTTCCCGGTGGAACTGCCGACGTCCTGGTCCGGGCTACCAACCCCAACCCCCACGCCGTCACCATCTACGGATTCACAGCCAACGGAGCTGCTACCGCCGACGCCTCCCATGCCGCCTGCACCACCACCGGCGTGACCTTTACGCCCCCTCCCGCACCACTTGCCACGCCGATCGTCATCGGGGCAAACAGCTCCATTCTGGTGACGCTCCAAGGAGCAGCCAGCATGGGTGCTTCTTCAGTCTCTGCCTGCCAAGGCGCCCAATTCGCCATCCCCGTGACGCTGGAGGTACGGAAGTGAGCCAGGACCGTCAGGCTTCGCGCATCAGCATGAGGCGTTGGAACCGAATCATCGTCATCGCGTTGGGTATCTTCCTCATTTCCTGCGCAGGACCCGCCGCCAACGCGTTCTGGGGTTCTGTCAGCAGCGGCTTTGGGGCCGCGAAGGCAGACTCCGTCGCCCAAGGGGCGAAGCCTGCCACCAGCGTGGCCGGAACCACCGTGACACTTAACTGGACGGCCAGTACGACGGCGGCGGGCCGGTCGGTGAGCGGCTACAGCATAGCCCGCTACAGTTCGGCCACCGGAGGTACGCGTGTGGCCGCCACCGGCACGTGCCAAGGCACGATTGCCGCTCTTTCGTGTGCTGAGGCCAACGTTCCGGCCGGGACCTGGTACTACACAGTGACGCCCCAGTTGTCTCTCTGGCAGGGCGCCGAAAGCAGCCGCAGCACCGGGACCACCCCGGTCACGGATACTACGCCACCCAACCCGCCGGTGATAAGCGCCCTTGCCTTGATCAACGCCGCCATTGCGGACAAGGTCCCGGTAAGCGGTACGGCTGAAGCCAACTCGTCTGTATCCCTCACTGTGTCAGGGGCGGGTGCACAGCCGATATCCCAGACGATAGGGGTGGACGGTTCGGGAAGTTGGACTGCGCTCCCAGTAGATGTCAGGAACTTCGCCGATGGCACCATCTCCTACTCCGCCAAGGCCACGGACGCAGCCGGTAACGTCAGTGCTGCTGGAACGGCGACGTCCTCCAAGGACGCAACGGCTCCGACGGTGACGAATGTCCGGCTTGGCAACGGAACCGGCACGGTGGGCAAGATTGACAAGGGCGATACGGTGACCATCACGTTCTCCGAACCGCTCAAGGCCAGCACCATCTGCAGCGCGTGGACCAGCAACACCGATCAGACCCTGAGCGGTGATAGTCAGGTCGCGGTCAGCATCTCGACAGGGAGCGTGCTTACAGTCTCAACTCCGGGGTGCCCGTCCTCAGCGGTCGGCAGCGTGGCACTTGGAGCCTCGTATAACAACGGCTCCACGGCCTTGACATACTCTGGCACCTCGAGTCTGGTGTGGAACTCAACGAGCAAGACGCTGACCATCACCCTGGGAACAACAGTGACGGGAACTCCGAGCAATGCGAACCGCAACCCGTTCGCGGCGACTTACACCCCGGTCGGTGGACTGACCGACGTGGCAGCTAACCCTCTCGGTACCAGCCCGGTCTCGGGTACGCCGTCCAGCTTCTAGGTGATGAGGGGCACTATCTGCACCCGATTCCGGAGTAGCCCAGCAACCGGAGCGTAACCTTGGGAGCGGACGCCAGTGCCGCCGTCGTACGTTTGATCCTGCGACGAAAGGCGAGCCGCCCCTTGAAGGCTGTAGCGGAAATGTTCACGATGGGTCCTGGCAACAAGGACCACCATCCCGCCCTCCGCTGCGCAGTAGGTGTGTTTGTTCCTCTGATCACATTGACGCTGATCGGCCGGCTGGACCTGGCAGTGTTTGCTTCGTTCGGGGCTTTCACGGGTATCTATGGGCGAAATGAACCCCATGGCGCCAGGTTCTTCAGCCAGTTGCGTGCCGGCGGCTTCATGCTTTTCATCATTCTCCTGGCCACGCTGGTGGCGCGTGTGGCACATGCGTGGGGCATTGAAGGTGCCGCATATTCGTGGCTGCTGACCGGTGCCACCACCGTAGTGGCCGGCGTTTGCTCGGTGGTGGTTGCTGCGTGGCGGTTGCGTCCGGGCGGCTCTCTCTTTCACATTTTCGCCTTCGCTGCCATCGCTTCCATCGCAGCCCAGCCGCCGCTGTGGGAGGCGCTTCTGGTGGCTGTGGGCACCACGATTTTCTGCCTTTTGATTGGCATGTCGGCCCGCGTGGTCAAGAGCCATCGAACCCCATGGAAACGTCCTCCGCGCATCCGGCACACCCCTGCAGAACGGCAGGCCATCTGGCTGGAGGGCGGCGGCTATTTGGTGGCCGCCGGCCTGGCCGGAACCATAGCCACGCTGGTGGGGGAGCGGCTTGGCTTCGGGCACACATACTGGGCGATGGTGGCCGCGGTGGTTCCTTTGGTTGGGCACTCAACTCGCCACCGGGTCAGCCGCGGCATCCAAAGAATCGCGGGAACGGTGCTGGGGCTGGTGCTGCTGGCGGGCATCCTGTGGCTGAATCCGGCGCCGTGGGCCATGGTCCTGGTGATCGCGGCGTGCCAGTTTGGTGCTGAGATGTTCATTGCCCGGCAGTACCTCGTTGCGCAGGTGTTCGTGACGCCGCTGGCGCTGATTGCCACACTCCTTGCCGCGCCCGTCGATCCTGGGTTGTTGCTGCGGGACCGCATCATCGAGACGGTCATTGGTGCCGCCGTCGGCGTCGCGGTAGTGGTCGCTCCGGCTCTCTGGCGCCGTGCGCGGGCGCTGCGGCAGACGGCCTGAGATTGCTGTCCTGACCGTCTTGTCAGCAAAGAAGCGGGATATCGCCTAGTATCAATTGGTTAGACAAGCGAGATACATGTCTACCAAAGGACTGGTGATGAGCGACAAAAGTGAACGTCAGGGCTATTGGTACGGGCTGGAGAGTCGCAAGCAGATGGGTGCCGTGGACGTGTTGAACGCGCTCAGGGACTACCGGACCGCCGAAGCGGATATGCGACGCCGGACCCGCGCCTCCATGGGCATGGGCGAAACCGATTTGCTGGCATTGCGGTATTTGCTTGAAGCCGAACGCGCGGGCCGCGACGTCGGGCCAAAGGAGCTGGCCGTCCGCCTCGGCGTGACGTCGGCGTCCATGACGTCACTTGTCGACCGTTTGGTGCGGTCTGGCTATGTGACCAGGGAACCGCACCCCACTGATCGTCGTGCGCTGATCCTGCGCCCCACCCCTGGCTCGGACCAAGAAGTGCGCGGCACGCTCGGGGACATGCACTCGCGCATGATGGAGGCCGCCGAAACGCTGAGCAGCGAGGATTCTGCGGTGGTGGTGGAGTTCCTTAGGCGCATGCGAAAGGCCATCGACGGCATCGCGACGTCCTGATCGCCGCCACGTGAATCCGGAATCCTGCAGCCCTCCGACTGGACATAATTCATAAGTACACATATAACTAGATAGCCAAGCTACTTACTAGGGAATGTGTGGGAGAACGATGACAGTCGCACTGCGTGAACCAAGCTCCACACCAGTGGCTGAAAATACCGTGGAACTTCTCACGGAACAGGTGATTCCCATGGGCCCCACGCACTGCGGGTCCCACATGGCCATCTCCGCCGGGCCCGCGTTCGACGCCATGAAGTGGGTTTCCGTGGAGCCGATCTGGCCGGAATGGGCCTGCGGCTGCGGGTTCCGGATGGACATTGACGCCTTGGATCCTGTGAGCGCCGTATGGATCGCCGCCCTCCGCAGGCAGAGCCTTCAGCACGAACTGGCCATTTCACAGAACACCCTCGCGCTGGCCTTCAAAAAGGCTGTTGACGCCGGAGTCAACGCCCTCGCCCTTGCGGAGGTAGCGGGCGTGCCTGCAGCCGAGATCGAAACCCTGCTCGGGTGACAACGCTCCATCTTGCGGCCGTCTGCGCTGATCGCGGAGCTGCTATGACAAGCGTCGTTCCCCGGAATGTTGCCCGCCCGGACGTCCTGGACCAGGTCGTGAACCAGACCGCGGACCAGGACGCGGGTCAGGACCTCAAGGACCAGGCCCCGGTGATCGCGGGCCGGTACCGCCTGGCGGGAGCGTTGGGTGGCGGCTCGGAAGCTTATGTAAAAGAGGCCGTCGACCTCCACACCGGTTCGGTGGTCGCCGTCAAGATTTTCAGGAACCCCGACCCCGCCAATGATGTCCCGTTTCGCCGGGAGATTGGCATCCATGGCCGCCTGCGGCACAAGAACATTGTCCGGGTCCTGGGCTCCGGAGTCACGGGACATGAAGCCGGCATGGCAAACCGCAATTTCCTGGTAATGGACCTGGTGGAAGGAAAGGACCTGCGAACCATCCTCCACCAGCAGCCGGCTTCGCCTCGTCAAACAGCCGAGTGGATGGGCGGCATTGCCCGGGCATTGGCGTACATCCACCGCAAGGGGATTGTCCACAACGACATCAAGCCCGGCAACATCCTGGTCAAGCTGGCAGCGGACCCGGACGGTACCGGCGTCGCGCAGTTGACCGACTTCGGCATTGCCTTCACCGGCGGTCCTTCCACGGCGACCTCGTCTTCGGGCACTCCGCATTACCTCAGCCCCGAAGAAGTGCAGGGCGGAATGTCCACAGCTGCCAGCGATGTCTATTCGCTCGGTCTGGTCGCCTTGGAGTGCCTGACCGGAACGAAAGCATTCCCTGGCCCTCCCCTCGAGTCCATGGTTGCAAGGACTCTGGGTGAACCCCGAATTCCCGGCACGGTCCGGCGGCGCTGGTCCATGGTGCTCCATGCCATGACAGACCCCAACCCTGCCGGCAGGCCGTCTGCCAGCCAAGTCGTCGGAATGTTCCGACGACTCAGCTGGTAGCCAACAATCAGGTCGATAGCGGCATGCGTCCTTATGCCGAACTGGGACCTCCTTACGAAAGAGAGAATGAAAAATGGGCATCATCGGTTGGATCGTTTTGGGCTTGATCGCAGGAGCCATCGCCAAGGCCATTAAGCCCGGCCGGCAGGGTGGCGGCTGGATCGCCACACTGCTGCTCGGCATCGTAGGCGCCATCCTGGGCGGTTGGATCGGCAGCGCGCTGTTCAACGTCGGCATCAACGAGTTCTGGTCGATTTCCACGTGGCTCCTTGCCATCGGCGGCGCCCTGCTGGTCCTCATCATCTGGGGACTGCTGACCCGCAAGAAGGCCTAGGCTCCCTGAAGGCCCCGACCCCGTGGATATCGCCACGGGGTCGGGGCCTTTTTTGCGTTGAGGGGTGGGCTTTGCGGTCACAATTTGCCCGTACAGCGGCGACTGCGGACGGGATGGACGGTTCCGCTACGCTGCTCGAAGCCACCACACACCGTATGCCAAGGGCAACCAATGACGCACTCTTCAGCTACCACGTCCGCCACCGCCGCGCCGCCCCAAGGTGCACCGGTGTACAGCGCCACGGGTACGGCCTTGGGGGCATTTGGGATGGCGGCAGCGGTGGGCCTGCTGTCCTTGCTGCTGCACGCCCTTGCGCAGCGTGGGCCCGGGCTTGGACCGGCCTTCGACGACTGGCCCGGCGACGCCAATGACTCTCCACTGTCCGGCCTCCGGTGGTTCCTCGGCGACATGACGGAGCCCTTGTTCTACAAGGCGGATCTGGCCGCGCTGGGATTGCTCACCGGTGCCGCAGCGGCCTGGCAGCTTGGGCGCGGCGGCAAGAGGTGGGCAGGATCGCTTGCTTACGGTACCGGTCTTTGGCCGTGGGTGCTGGCGTCCGCGTCGCTGAGCCTGCTGCTGTCCAACCTGGCGTTCGGATGGATGCTCGACGACGGCTGGCAGCCGACGTTCGTGCCTTTCGTTTGTGCCGCCCCCGCAATGGTCTTCCTCTACGGCGCAGGCTGGCGAACCTGCGTCACAGGGGCCGTCCTGGGAGCAGCCACCGTGACACCGTTGGCATTGCTTTTCATCGCTGTGGTGTCTTCCCCGATGGGCCTGCCGCCGGTGGTGGGCAGTGTCCTGGCAATGGCACTTGGATCTGCTGCCACTTTCTCGATTGCCCGGCACCTGCCATGGCTTGTCCTGCGGAAGGCGGACCCGACCACGGGAGGCAACTTCCCGGCGTCGGGCGCTCATCAGACCGTCCTCAATGACGCTGTCCGGGCCGCGCGCCGGGTGCTCAAGGACTTCACAGAAACGCACTTCTTCGCCAACGAACTGGCCAGCTTGGGCCTGATCCTCGGCGTGTCGGTGGCGTTTGTGATGAATCCCGGGTGGCCGGCGTACGGTTCGGCCCTGCTTCCGCACATCCTGTTTGCGCAGGCCCTGACATCAGCTGTTGGAGTCGTGCTCTGGCGGCGTTGGTACCGCGAGGAAGGATGGGCGGCCACGTACGCATCCGTGGTTTCGGTCGCGCCCGCTGCCGTCCTCGCGTCGGGAGGTTCCTGGACGGGGATCATCGGCGGGGCAGTGCTGGGAGCCGTCTTGGCGCCACCCCTGGCCCGCGCCATCTCCACGCGGCTGCCGGCCGGCTTCCACCCCGTGATCGGCAATACCGCCGCCATGGCACTTTCGACGGCGATTGCCCTCCCCGTGCTTGGGCTACTGAACCACTAACCTCCGATGTGGTGGATGGTGAAGGCGCTGAGGAAGCCGACGGCGGCAGTCAGGCCGGTGAGGTTGTGGTGCTCTTCGAAGGCCTCCGGGATCATGGTGTCGGCGAGCATGGCCAGGATGCCTCCGGCGGCACTGGCGGTGATGAAGGCGATGATAGATTCCGGCGCGTTTTCCAAGGCCGTGAAGCCGACGAATGCCGCAACACCGCTGAAAACCGCAATTCCCACCCACGTGCCAAAGACGTAGGCCGGGCTGCGACCTGATTTCTTCATTCCGGCCGTGCTGGAAAGACCTTCCGGAACGTTGGAGATGAAAACGGCGGCGAGCATGGCCGGGCTGACGGCTCCGTCCGCCAAGAGTCCGACGCCGAGCACCACCGATTCGGGGATGCCGTCAATGAGTGCGCCTACCGCAATGGCCGTGCCGCTGCCGGGTGAGTCCTTTTCCGAGGGCTGGGGTCCGCTGGAGCGCTTGCGATGCTTGGCGCCGGCGCGCGCCAGAAGGATGTTGGAACGAGTGTTTCACATGGTGCCTGTGGTGCTGAGGTGATCTTGAGGTTTTCCTGAGGAAGTGTTGTGGGTTTGCAGGATTTGTTCTTGATCCAGGCCCGGCAAAGTAATTCCTGTCAGCCAGGAAGGCTGGAACAACAGGCCGGCCGGTCTTACGGTGGCCACACGAAAGGACACTGATCCCCATGGCCATCAGCCTCAAGACCACCTCCGGCAAAATCCTCGCCTCCGTCGCACTGGTCGGCACCGCAGCCGCCGTCGCCGGCATGGGAACCTACGGCGCGTTCACCTCCTCCACCTCCGCCTCACAAGCAGTCACCGCAGGCACCGTCACCATCGCCCTGGGCGCCCCCGGACCGGCCAACACCCTCAACGTCCCCATCGCAGGACTGCTCCCCGGTGACAAGGTTGAAAAGCTCGTCACCCTGGCCAACACGGGCAACTCGGACCTGAACAACGTCACCCTCACCACCTCCGCCGGGGCCACCGCCTCCCTGCTCACCACCGACGCCACCAACGGCCTGCAGCTGACCATCGAAAACTGCTCCGTGGCCTGGACCGGCGCCGCAGCGCCCTACACCTGCGGCGGAACCAAGACCACCGTCCTGGCCTCAGCCCCGGTCATCGCAGCGAACAAGGTCCTGAACAACCTCACCTCCGTGACCTCCGCCAAGACCGACAACCTCAAAGTCACCACCGCGTTCCCCACCACCGCGGACAACACCTTCCAAGGCGCAACCTCCACCATCGCCTTCGCCTTCACCGGCACCCAACGCACCGAAACCACCAAGTAAGACCACCCCAACCCCGCCGGGCCTGGTCGGGCGCCCCCCTGCCCGATCAGGTCCGCCGGTACAGCAACCACTGACTGTTTTCCCCACTGACTGATCTCCCCACTGATTGAAAGGAACGCCAGGACATGAGCACCATCGAGGCCCTCAACGGAACAGCACTCCATGGCCGGCGTTCCGCTGCGAACACCGCGGCCTCCGAGACCATCCCCACGAAAGGGATCACCACGTCCGTGGACGCAACGATCACCAGCGCCGACGCTGTCCTGACCGCCGCCACCGCCGTCGTGAACGACGCCGTCGTCGACAACGACGCCGTGGTGACCACCGCCGTCGAAACCCGAAGCGAAGCCGCAGCCCCCAAAAGCGCTTTCCATCGAATTGCCGGCGTGGTCGCAAAAGTGATTGCTGTGGGCCTGCTGGTTCTGGGCGCCTTGGTGTTCCTGTTCCTGGCGGTCGGACCGCGCGTCCTGGGCTACCAGACCTCCACCATGCTGACCGGTTCCATGTCGCCGCTGATCAACCCGGGTGACGTGGTGGTGACCGTTCCGACGCCGATCGAGGACGTCAAAGTGGGCGACATCATCACCTATCACATCCCCGTGGAGGACCAGCGGGTGGAAACCCACCGCATCGTCGAAATCACCACCACGGCAGACGGCGGCGTGGCCGTGCAGACCAAGGGCGACGCGAACAACGGCATCGATCCCTGGATCGCCACTCTTCAAGGCAAAACGGTGGACAAGCAGGTTATGACCATTCCCCAGATGGGCAACGCGATCCGGGCACTCCGCGAACCGATGGTTCTGAACACCCTGATGTACGGCGCTCCGGCCATCCTGGTGATCGGAATGCTCGCCTCCATCTGGACCAAAAACCCCAGCAAGTCGGCCCCTGAAGGCGCTGCACAGACCCTGGCAGCAAGCGGTGAGTGACCGGGCGGCACCCCACCCGGAGTCAAGTCCGCTGGAACCGTGCAAGCTGCAGGCGCTGGCCGAGGAGTTGGGAGACTCCCAGCCGGCGCTGCGTTTTCTCTCTACCTACCTGACCATGTTGCCCGGACGGTTCCTCAGGATTTCCAACGGCCTTTGCCGCCACGACCTCGACGCCAGCATGGACGCTGTGCTAAGCCTCAAAATCTCCTCGGCCATGGTGGGTGCAGTGGAAACGGAATCGCAGTGCCGGGCCATCGAGATGATGATCCGGGAAGACCACTTCGACTCTGCGGTTGAGGCACTTCCGGAATTGAGGAAGTCCACTGATCGCTGCTTCGCCGCGGGGCCGCAACTGCTGGGAACGGCCAGGGAATCCCTCTGCCAAAGTCCCCGCAACCCAAAGACTGGCTAGCGGTCAGCCATCACGGATTCTTCGGCGTTCCTGACCTTTTGCGGGACCAGGAACAGGGCCGCGACAGCCAAGACACCGGCGGCGGCAAAGACGTAGAAGCCCGCCGGATATGCGATATTGGCTGCGACCAATGTTCCTGTCACCGCAGGTCCGACGATTGCGCCCAACCGGCCCACGCCGGCGGCGAATCCAAGGGCAGTTCCACGGAGCCGCGACGGGAACAGTTGGCTCACCCACGCGTACACAAGGACCTGTGAGCTGAAGACAAAAATGCCCGTCACGAACACGGCGGCATTGAGCAGGAACTCGTTTTGGATCTTGACGCTCAGGATTGCCAGGAACACCGCCGACAACCCGAACCACATCAGGACGATCTTCTTGGTCCCGTGCTTGTCGGCCAGGACTCCAGCCAGGAACAGCCCAGCAACAGCCCCAAGGTTCAGGACAAGAAGCAGCGTCAGGCCAGTGCTGACCGGGTATCCGGCGGCCGCCATCAGCTGGGGGAGCCACGTGTTGAGGCCATAAACCAGGAGCAATCCCATGAATGACGCCACGCCGATTCCCAGTGCCACCACCGGATACGGCTTTTGGAGCAGGTCGCGGAAGCCGGTCTTGGCGGTGGTGCCGCGGGCGGTATCGGAGGTGACGTTGGTGGAACGCCCGACGGCGGTGGCCGGCTTGGGTGCCCCGCCCGGCTGGGAAGTGGCTGCTTCGGGCAGCGACTCCGGCAGCTTCGCCCACAGGAATGGCAGGAGCACCAGCCCGGCAAGGCCACCAATGATGAACATGAGGCGCCAATTCGGCACGATGATGATGGCCAGCAGCGCCGTGGCAACTGCGCCAACGTGGTATCCGGTCATGGTCCGGGTGGTGGACTTTCCCGCCGTGCCTGCCGGTGCGTAGTCGTTCATGTATGCCAGAGCTGCCGGCAAGCACGCGCCCAGGCCGAGGCCGGCCAGGAGGCGCAACACCGAGAACACCGCCACGTTGGGCGCGGAGGCCACTCCGATGGTGAAGAGCGAGAAGCCTGCCACGCAGGCGATGAGGAGCTTGCGGCGGCCGAACTTGTCCGAAAGCGGCGCAATGAAGAGTGCACCCAGTCCGACACCTACCAGCGAGATGGTGGCAGCGAAGGTGGCGCCTACGGCGTCAAAGCCGAGTTCTCCGGTCTTGATCAGTGTTGGTATGACGGTCCCGAGGACCACCAGGTCGAAACCGTCCAGGACCATGGCCAGCCAACAAAGCCACACGGGCCATTGGGAGCGGCGGGCAGATGACATCGTTGGCATAGCGTCCTCGTTGCTAGGTGCCGGTCACATGAACGACCGGTCAGTTACGAGAGTTGTATCACCGCTCCTTGTAACGTGGCACACGTTCTACCATTGAATGGAATCTGAGGTCATCACGCAGGCGGTCCTGTTGCTGTATCTCTATCTCACGCGTCCTCATGGCGCGTCTTCCCGAAAGTGGTGAACCCCGTGGCCAACTCCGCATCCGGCGACTCCGTGGTGGAACGGGTAGTCCGGGTCATCGCCGCGTTCCCTGAGGGCGTGAGCTCGCTGCAGTTGACCGAGCTCGCTGAGAGGGCCGGCCTTCCCCTGTCCTCCGCCCACCGGCTGGTCCGGCAGCTTTCGGAGCAAGGGCTGCTGGACCTTGGCGCGGGCGGGACGGTGCGTCTTGGGCTGCGTTTATGGGAACTGGTCAACCGCAATTCACCGACGTTGGCCCTGCGCCAAGCCGCGATGCCGTTCATGGAGGACATCCAGCAGGTCCTGAACCAGAACGTGAATTTGGCTGTGCTCGAAGGCTGGGAAGCGTTGTTCGTCGAGCGTCTTTCCCGGCGCGGTTCGGTGGCCAACCGGGCCAGGGTCGCAGGGCGGATGCCCGTCCATATTTCTTCCGCCGGGCTTGCCCTCATGTCGAACCAGCCCCGCGAGCTGCAGGCGCAGTACCTCAAGCAGTTCCGGGACCCGGCGGGAAAAGTAACCGCCGACGTCGTCCGTCACCTCCTTGCCGAAGCCGCCCAGCAAGGGTACGCGCAGCTGGCGGGCGTGGTGGATCCGGATACGTGGGGGATTGCAGTACCGGTGATGGACAGCAAGCGCCGGACGGTGGCGGCACTCGGCGTGGTTGTTCCTCTGGCCGAGATGCGGCTCCAGGCCCTGGTTCCGGCTCTCCAGACGGCGGCTCGGGGTATCGGACGCCAGCTGGGGGACACGAAGCAAGGATTCCGTTCAATGGAAGACATGTAACGCCACTCACTCCGTCTGGACCACACTGAGTCCAGACTCATCCCGGCCATTCAAAGCCCGGGATCCGCAACGAAGCGAGGAAACATGGCACGCACACCCATCACCACCCAAGTAGCCATTATGGGCGGGGGCCCCGCAGGCCTCATGCTGTCCCACTTGTTGGCCAAACAGGGAATCGACTCCGTGGTGGTTGAGATCCGCAGCCGCAAGGACATCCAGGAGACGGTCCGTGCGGGGATTCTGGAGCACGGTACCGTGAATCTGTTGGTCGACTCGGGTGTGTCCGACCGCGTGCTGCGTGAAGGCGACCGCCACGACGGCATCGAACTGCGCTTCAACGGCGAAAGCCACCGCATCAACTTCAAGGAACTCGTTGGTGAATCTGTGTGGTTGTACCCGCAGACCGACGTTTTCACGGACCTCGCCGCACGCCGGGAGGCCGACGGCGGCGACGTCCGGTACAGCGTCTCGGAGACCACGGTCCATGATCTCGAAGGCAAGCCCAAGGTCTGGTTCACGGATTCGGAGGGCCAGGAGTTCGAGATCCAGGCCGATTTCCTCGTGGGGGCCGACGGGTCGCGCAGTCACTGCCGCTTCCAGATCCCGGAAGCCAACCGCAAGTGGTACTTCCACGAGTACCCCTTCGCTTGGTTCGGCATCCTGGCCGAAGCGCCGCGCAGCGCGGATGAGCTGATCTACGCCAACTCCAAAGATGGCTTCGCCCTGATCAGCCAGCGCACCGAGACGGTTCAACGCATGTACTTCCAGTGCGACCCCAAAGAGAACGTGGCCGACTGGGATGACGAACGTATCTGGTCCGAGTTCCGCAAGCGCGTCAACGGCAACGGCTTTGAGCTCAAGGAAGGCCCGGTCCTGGAAAAGATGGTCTTGCCCTTCCGCAGCTTTGTTCACACACCTATGCGCCACGGCAACCTCTTCCTCGCCGGCGACGCAGCGCACACGGTCCCGCCGACAGGGGCGAAGGGCCTCAACCTGGCCATCCACGACGTCAAGGTACTTTTCGAGGGGCTGGACTCCTTCTATTCCAACGGCTCCACGGCGCTCTTGGACTCCTACAGTGATCGTGCTTTGGACCGCGTCTGGAAGGCCCAGCACTTTTCCTACTGGATGACGTCCATGCTGCACACTGTGCCGGGAGCCGACGACTTCGACCGCGCCCGCCAACTCGGCGAGCTGCACTCAGTGGTCACGTCCGAGCATGCGAAGGCGTACCTGGCGGAGTCGTACACGGGCTGGCCAACCTCGCGTTGATTCTGGAGGGGCGGCGTTAGGCTCCCCCGGCTGGGGATGCTTTGGAGCAAAGGGGGCCTCCACCGGTCAGTGAGTTGTGCCCCGCGTTGGACATGGTTTATCGCCATGCGCCGAACGTTGTGCTGCCGCGCGCCGCGCGGCCCCGTCGTAGTGCCTGGCGCGCCCGTTCGGCTGCCTCGCGAGCGTTCTTTTGCCTCCCTGTCATCACCGGTTCCATCTTCGGTCCGGGATGCTTTTCTATGTTCTGAGTGGTGTGTGGTGGTGGTTGCGTCGTGGTGTTTGGTGGGGGTCGATGTGGGGTGGGGGTGTGAACCAGGGGACGCCGGTTTGGATGGTGATGCGCCATTGTTCTTTGTGGATGAGGTGGTGGTGGTGTGAGCAGAGGAGGACGCCGTTGTTGGTTCCTGTGGTGCCGCCGTGTGTCCAGTAGGTGATGTGGTGGGCTTCGCACCAGGGTGCGGGCATGGTGCAGTCGGGGAAGGCGCAGCCGCCGTCGCGGGCGGTGAGGGCTTTGCGGATGTGGGGTGGGAAGATCCGGGTGCTGCGGCCGATGTCGAGTATTTGGGAGTCGGTGCCGAGCAGGACGGGGAGGATCTCGGCGTCGCAGGCTATTTTGCGGATGGTGTTCGGGTGCATGGGCCCGGTGAAGGTCGCTGTCCCGGTGCTGGTACCCGCGCCTGTGCTGGTGCTGGTGCCGGTGAGTTGTTGGAAGAGTTCGTGGTGGGCGATGGTGATGGTGAGTTGGGGTCGGAGTCCGCCGTTGGTGGGTAGTTTCCCGGTGGTCATGGCCAGGGTGCAGGCTCCGACGAGTCCGTCGAGGAGTTTCTGGGCCCGGCAGCGCCGGTCCAGCTCCGGCTCCGGACCGGTCGAGTTCCCTGCATCCGTTGCCGGTTCGGTTGCAGTGCCCTGAACCGTGACGGCCGCGCCTGTGGAACCGGTTTGGGTGCCTGGGGCGTCGGTCCCAAAGGTGCCTGGGGTGCTGGTGCCTGGGGTGGTGGTGAGGCGGGGGTTGGTGGCGACGTTCATGGCGGTGGCGAGGATTTCGTATTGTTCAGCGGTGGCGAAGATTTCCAGGTGGTGCAGTCCGTGGCGGCGTCGGCGGCGGAGGAACGCGCCTTGGACGTGGCGGAGGGCTTCTTCGGTGGGTTCGGGGCCGTCGTGGTCGATGTAGTCGGTCCAGCGTCGGGCCATGGTGGTGAGGAAGTCGGGGTCGGACTGTGCGGCGGTGGTGGTCAGGGCGTGTTCCATGCCGGTGAGGGTGTCCTGGTCGGTGAAGTGCTGGGCTTTGTCCAGGGCAGTGCTGATGATCGTGGCGGAGCGGGACGAGACCTGCCCGGTGTGGACTGCGGTGGCGAGTTCTTCGCGTCGTGCGGGGATGTCCTGCCCGGTGGGTCCAGTGCTGGTGAGCAGGACGGGGGCGAGGGCGAGCCTGCGCCGGGCTTCACCGATACCGATACGCAACCGGGCCCGCAGGAACTCCGCCGCGTTCCGGTACCCATCATCCAAGACACTGCCAGCGGCGTCTTCCGTCTGGACTGCATCCGTGTGGGCCCGCTCCGTCCTGGCGGGGTCTGTTGAGGCTGCGGCTTCCGCAGCAGCCTGGGTTCCAGCAGGTTCGGTCCACCCTGTTCGCCACTCCTGCGCGCCCGAGGGCCTTGCTTGCCGGGTATGCGCCTCGGTCCGGGTCCGTTCCACCGCTTGGGCTGCGACGATCTGGACGTATTCCACGCACCGGGAAATCTCCTCGACCCTGCCGGCGAAGTCCGCGGCCTCCGCGGCCTCCGCGAACCCGAACAACCGGGCATCGGCCGCGGCCGAATCCCGTAGCCCGGCCAAGGCTTCGAGAGCATCATCAAGAAAAGAACCCACCTCAAAGACGGAACCCACCTCAAAGACGGAGCCGGGAACCGTTTCGGCGACGACATAGGCATTTGGGTCAGGGTGACCGGGCGGTATGCGTGAGCCGCCCAGCAGAGCCCTACTTGGCGCCCGGCCATCAAGCCGGCCCGACCTCAGCGCTCCTCCAGGAAACACCGTTCCCGGTTCCATGAGTTGCCCAGCTCCATCCATGAATCAACCCTGTCACGGGGGCAAAAAGGCGATAAGCCCGGAATCACCGTATGTGGACAACCTGACGAATGTGGATAACCGCCCCCTGCCGCGCCGCCGCCCTAAGCCCCATGGAACCGTCGGCTGCCCGCCTGCCCGCCTGCCCGCCTGCCGCCTGCCTGCCTGCCCGCCTGAGCCCCATGGAACCGCAGCCCCAACCCACGACGGCGGCAGGTCGCCGTCGGGCGTCGCTTGCGTACGGCGCGTATGGGGGTAGAGGTGGTTACGACGCCTGCGAGGCCGCTGCTGCCGGTTTGAGGTCGGCGAGGGTGAGCGGGTAGGCGGGGCCATCCGGAAAGGTAACCGTCGAGGTCACCACCAGGTCCGGTCCGACATGCACCGGCTCACCGGACGCCATGGGCCGCCAGTCGGGGTTCTGGTCCATGGGCTCGGTGGCGAAGAGTACGTGCGGGGACCTGGAGAGCTCGGCGCTGCGGGAGCGGATGCGCGCGCTTCGGGCGTCCAGTGGGCTGGGTTCGGTGACCGGACGCCGTTCGAGCATGTACAGATCGTGCGTCGCCGGGTACCTGAGCGCCCACATGTGGGTTGCCGTCGTCAGTATGAAATTGAGGCTGAACACCGGCAGGTGCTCGGCGATCCAGCTGACGGCGGCCACAATGCCCGCATGTACGTTCCCGTCCGCAGCCCGTGTCTCAGCTGTGATGAGGGCGAAGAGACGCTCGCTGTCCGACTGCCCAAGCACCAGGTCCATGGCGTTCAGCTCAACGAGGCGTCGATCAAGTTTCTCCAGGCCGCGGAGTACCCCGTTGTGGGCAAAGAGCCGGCCGTCCTGCTCGAAGGGGTGCGTATTGACCATGGTGAGGGCGCCCGTGCTGGCGTACCGAACGTGCGCCAGGAAGGTGGTGCTCTTCAGGTCGCGGGCTTCGCGGGCGAAGGCATGGTCCTCCCATGCTGCCAAAGGCTGTTTAGCCACGTGTGGCTTGCCCGCTGTATCAAACGTCCCGATTCCTGCCCCGTCGGGCTCCCGCCGGCTTTGGACCGAAAGGCTGTCCGGAGCGTTCAAAAGCCAGAATGTTGCCCGCACGGGTTGGGCACCGGCATGCAGCCCGAAAAGACGGCACATGGGAAAGCCTCCTTGTCAGGCTTGTCAGTGGTGGAAGCCTTCAGCCTGCTTGTCCGTGGGCATCGGCGATGTGAGGCTGTCCAAGTAGTCCACCGCCTTGGTGAGGTCGGCCAGGAAGCTGGAAGCGAGGTCGCGGGTGAATCCGTTCCGGACAACGATTCTCTGGACGGTGACCCCACCCAGTCCATCGGGCAAGGGGTAGGCAGGCACCAGCCAACCGTTCATGCGCAGGCGTTCGGAAAGGTGGTGGAGGTTCCAGTGGTCGGTGTAACCCTCCGTGAGTTGCCAGGCGAAAACGGGAATGTCGGAACCGTCGCTCCAGAGAGTGAAAGCCTCCATGGCTCCGATCTCGCTGGAGAGGTACAGCGCCACATCGCGTGAGGTTGCCTGAACGGCCCTGTACCCGGCAAAGCCGAGTCGCAGGAAAAGGTAGTACTGCAGGAGTACCTGGGCGCCGGGCCGGGAAAAGTTCAGGGCGAACGTGGGCATGTCTCCACCCAGGTAGCTGACGTGGAAGATCAGGTCCTCCGGGAGCGCGTCTGCGTCACGCCACACCACCCAGCCCAGGCCGGGGTAAACGAGGCCGTATTTGTGTCCGGAAGTGTTGATCGAGGCGACGCGGGGAAGCCTGAAATCCCATACCGTTTCGGGCTGCAGGAACGGGGCCACCATCGCGCCCGAAGCGCCGTCAACATGGATGGGGATGTCCAGGCCGCGGCGAACCTGGATCTCATCCAACGCCTCCGAGATGAGCTGTACAGGCTCGTAGCTCCCGGTGTAGGTGACGCCGAGGATGGCGACGACGCCGATCGTGTTTTCGTCGACGTACTGGTCCAGGTCGTGGCCGTCCAGTGTGGGATGTTCGGCAGAAACCGGAACGAAGCGGGGCTCAACTTCCCAGTAATTGCAGAACTTTTCCCAGCACACCTGAACCGCTGAGCTCAGGACGAGGTTGGGTTTGTCCGTTGGCTTGCCGGCCTCGCGGCGGGCGTGTTGCCATCGACGCTTCAATGCCAAGCCACCCAGCATGCACGCTTCGGAGGATCCGATGGTGGACGTGCCGATGCTTTTCGCGGGATCGGGCGAGTTCCACAAGTCGGCGAGCATCCGCCAGCAGCGTGTTTCGATGAGTGCTGTTTGGGGGTACTCGTCCTTGTCGATCATGTTCTTGTCGAAAGTCTCGGCGTACAGCGTGGATGCTTCCGTTTCCATCCACGTCCCAACGAAGGTCGCCAGGTTGAGCCTGGAGTTGCCGTCCAGCATCGCTTCGTCGTGGACAACTTGGTAGGCCGTGGCCGGGAGGGATTCGCCGTCCGGAAGGGTGAACCGCGGAAAAATGGTGGATTCTCCGGGCCTGCTGAACAGGGGATTGAGTTCGACGGCGGTGTCCGGTTCGTGGTGGGACGTGCGGTGGGATCTGCTCATGGGCCAGCTCCTTGGCTTCGTTCGCTCGCGGTGGGGCAACTCGTCTCCGCCTCACGCTACCCGCCCGGAAGCTGCTCCGGAATCTCCATCTGGAACCCGCATTGATCGCAGTGCAGCACCCTTGTGTTGAGGTAGGCCTCCAGATCGGCGTCCACGGGCCGGCCGTTGGAACCAGCCAGCCGCATGTGTTGCCTGCCGGCGCCTGTGTGCATGGGAGCACCGCAATGGAGATGTTGTGTCCCCGATTGCGCGGGGCCTGGCGGGTTTATGGACCGGGGAAGGACATGTGCGACGTCGGTTGCGGTCGCCGTGCGGGGGTGGGTTGGGTGCACAGTCATGGTTGATCCTGTGTCAAAGGGAGAATGAATACCTTTTGGCACAAGTAATTTCTCCGTATTCGAGCCTATGGGCCAAGACGGGCCGTGGCAAGGGCAGGGATCTTTTCTGAAGAGGGCTTGCCAAATAAACACTAAGCATGCTTATGGTATTGGTGTTCCTTAGAGCTGGCGGGTTGAAGTTTCCCCGTTGCAGCGACCGGAAACCATGCCTGGTGATGCAGCCCGCTTGGCGATCCACAGAAGAGAACCGCATTCCAAGGAGACAGACATGCTCGCGAGGGAAAACATCGACCGTTTGATGAACCTGAACGGAAACGTCCGCACCACAGAAGGTGACAAGGTTGGTTCCATCGGCACGTTCTACACCGATGACGAGACTGGTGAACCCACTTGGGTCACTGTCAAGACAGGGCTTTTCGGCAGCTCGGAATCGTTCATTCCGCTGAGGGAAGCCTCTGTGGAGGGCGACGACGTGGTTGTCCCCTTCAGCAAGGACCACATCAAGGATGCCCCGCGCGTTGCCGAGGACGGCCACCTTGATCCCGGCGAGGAAAGCCGCCTCTACAACCACTACGGGCTGGAAGGCGGCTACGGCGACAGCGGCCAGGACGGCTACTCCCGCGGCACGGACTACAGCGGCACGGACTACAGCGGCACCGCCGGAACCAGTGGCACCACCGGCACCACCGGCACCACCGGCACGGCAGCCACCACGGGCACTGACCGGGATGACGCGGCCATGACCCGCTCGGAAGAGCGGCTGAACGTGGGCACGGAGAAGCAGGCCACCGGCCGGGCACGCCTGCGCAAATACATCACCACGGAAAACGTCACGACCACTGTCCCCGTGGAGCGCGAGGAAGTCCGCCTGGAGCGCGAACCCATCACTGATGCGAACGCGGGCGACGCCATGTCCGGTCCGGACCTCACCGAGAGCGAGCACGAAGTCACCCTTCACGAGGAACGTCCGGTAGTGGAGAAGGAGACCGTCCCGGTCGAGCGCGTACGCCTCGAAAAGGAGACGGTCAGGGACGACGTCCGAGTAGAGGACGAGGTACGCAAGGAGCACATCGAGACGGAAGGCACCGGCACGGACCAGACCCGTCGCTGACCCGCATCAGGTGCGGTTGGCGTCCGACGGCGGCAGGTCGCCGTCGGACGCCAACCCACCGGCGCGCGCTGGAACCGCCGCCCGGCAGCAAGCCCCCGCCCGGCAGCAAGCCGCCGCCCGGCAAACCCCGCAAGCCGCCATTGACCCGCCGCCCGCCAAGCAATTGCCGCTATCGCAAAGTCAGCGACGATGGGACGATTTCCATATGGGCGAACAAGAGAACCATCAGCCCGCTGAGCCGGCAGGCGTTGCGTCAGAGGATGCGGGAGCACCAACCACCCAACAGATGCGGACCGTCGGGCAACGCAGGCGCGAAGCCGAACGCAAGCTGGACATTCATCTGGAGGAAGCGCGCCACAAGGGCGAAGCTACTGAAGACGGGGATCATTCCGAAGGGTAGGGCCACCCGAGGGGCCGGCGCTGCCGAAGGGAGTGTCGCTCTTGCGGGCTTCCCCATGATGCAGCTGTAAAGCACTGTGGATGAGCGGAAAATGGCTGAATGCCTGGGGCGTGTTCCCCAGTTGCCGCTGCATGCGTGGATCCCACTCCTCGCTTAGCAGGCCTACGTCGTTGCGCAGGCTGAGCAGCCGCTCGAAGAGTTCCGTAGCTTCGTTGGTGCGTCCGAGGCCCAGCAAAGCGTCTACCAGCCAGAAGGAACAGGCCAGGAAGACGCCTTCGTCGCCGGGCAGCCCGTCGTGGCCGGACTGGGTCCGGTACCTGAGAACCAGGCCGTCGTCAGTAAGGCCCTTCTGGATGGCCTCTACTGTCCCGGCAACGCGCGGATGCCGGTGCGGCAGGAAGCCGACGCGGGGAATGAGCAGCAGGCTCGCGTCCAGTTCCTTGCTGCCGTAGGACTGCACAAAGCTGTTGAGGTCTTCGTCGTAGCCCTTGGTCATTACGTCGTTGTGGATTTCCGCGCGGAGTGCCGCCCAGCGGTCATGGGGGCCGGGAAGCCCGGAAGTCTGCACGGCCTTGACCATGCGGTCGGCAGCGACCCAGGCCATGACCTTGGAATGGGTAAAGTGCCGGCGCGGTCCGCGCATCTCCCACAGTCCGTTGTCAGGCTGGTTCCAGGCCCCCTCGAGGTACTCCATCAACGCCACCTGGATGTCCCAGGAATTGTCCACGGTGCCGTCGGGGGCGGCTGCCCGGGTCAGCGAAAGTCCGTCCAGGACTTCACCCCAGACGTCCAGCTGCAGTTGCGGCGCGGCTGCGTTTCCAGTGCGGACGGGCGCGGACCCTTCGTAACCTGACAACCAGGGGATGCTTGCCTCAGGAAGCCTGCGGGCGCCGTCGAGTCCGTAGACGATCTGAAGTTGCGAGGGGTCGCCGGCGATGGCCCGGAGCAGCCAGTCCCGCCAGGCCGAAGCCTCTTCCGTGTATCCGGCAGCGAGAAGTGATTGCAGGGTCAGCGTGGCGTCCCGCAGCCAGCAGAACCGGTAATCCCAGTTCCTGGGGCCGCCGATCTGCTCGGGCAGCGACGTTGTGGCGGCGGCCACGATGCCTCCCGTGGGCTCATACGTGAGGGCCTTGAGGGTGATTAGTGACCTCTCCACCGGCTCCTTGTACTTCCCGGTAATCTTGCTGCGGCCAATCCACTCGAGCCAATACGACTCAGTGGCATTGAGTGCCCGCAGGGGGTCGATGCGCCGGGGTTCCCGCTCATGGCTCGGAGCCCAGCGCAGGACGAAGGGGACGCGGTCTCCTGCGCGGACCGTGAAGTCACTGTAGGTCCGGTTGTCCCGTCCCACGAGCGGGGCATGGGTGGTGACGTAGGCGGAATCAGGACCGGCCACCGCGCTGATGCCATGCTTGCTGTGCCGCACCCACGGCACCACGCTGCCGTAGTCGAAGCGCAGGACCAGTTCCATGTGCATGTCCACTTCACCGGACACGCCCTCGACGATCCGCACAAGGTCCACGGCGTCGTCGCGGACCGGCATGAAGTCGATCACCTTCACTGAGCCGCCGTCCACTTCCCACACGGTTTCCAGGATGAGGGTGTCTTCGCGGTACTGGCGGCGGGTGCAGTTGCCGCCGTCGGGAGTGCCGGCGGGTGCCAGGAGCCACCGCCCTGCATCGGGCTTGTGCAGCAACGCCGCGAAGCACGCCGGCGAGTCGAACCTCGGCAGGCACATCCAGTCTATGGACCCGCTCAGCCCGACCAGTGCCGCAGTGTTCAGGTCCCCAATGATTGCGTAGTCCTCGATCCTGGCCATGGAACAGATCCTAGTCTGCGTCCCCGGGAAGACGGCCCAGGTCTGGCCTCGCTCTCCGCAGCGTGCTACCACTGACGTAGGAACAAACCCCTGAGGAGAAGTTGTGGCCGAAGACCTGCCTGTCCTTGTTGTTGGCGCTACCGGTTTCCTGGGCGGCCAAGTGGTTGATGAGCTCATAAGCCGTGGCAAGAAAGTCCGTGCGCTGGTCCGGCCGGGTTCAAAGGCGGCCAAGCTTGAGGCCAAGGGCGTGGAGATCGCCCGAGGGGACATGTTGGACACGGCCTCGCTTATCGCGGCCATGACGGGCGTTTCCGCAGCCATCTCGACGGCGGCCGGCTATACCCGCAATGACAAGAACGCCAAGATGATCGACAGTTACGGCAACAGCAACCTTGCCGTTGCCGCCAAGTACGCTGCCGTCCCGCGTTTCGTGCTGATCAGCATCCTCACATGCGACCAGACACCCCAGATACCGCATTTTTGGAACAAGAAGCTGGCTGAGGACAAATTCGAGGAACTCGGTGTCCCGTTCGTCGCCCTGAGGCCCGGCGCCTTTTTTGACCAAGCCGTGGGGATGGGTGGCGATCCTTTCGCGAAGGGCCGGTTCGTATGGCTGGGTTCGAAGGAAGCGCGGCTGACGTTTGTCCTGGCGAGCGACCTCGCCGCATACCTGGCGGCCGCTGTTGATGCCGACGTTGTGGACGGCGAGCGCATTGACATCGGATGGACGCGGCCAGTGACCATGCAGGAAGCGGCCGAGCTTGCGGGCAGGCGGGCCGGGAAGCCGGTCAAGGTGATGTCCGTGCCTGCAGGTGCGATTGCCGGGCTCGGCAAGGTCACTTCCAAGGTCCTTCCCTTGGTGGGGGACATGGCCAGTATGGTTGCCTGGTTCGAGACCGGGAAGTATGTTGCCGACACTGCCCGCCAGGAGGAGGTATTCGGACCCGTCCCTACCCCGGAGGATGCCATCGGCCGGGTTGCCGCGCGGTACGGCCACTAGCTTCGACACCCCCCGCATGGCTGGCAGAAGTGATTAATCATAAGTATCCTGATGACACGCATCCGGCTATAAGCCGGAGAAACATGAGGAGCACGTTATGAGAATCGGTTCTTCCATTGCCCTGATCGCCATCGGAGCTATTCTGGCTTTCGCGCTCGCCCCCGGAATCATCCCCTTCCTTGACCAGGTCCTGGTTGGCTACATCCTGATAGCGGTGGGCATTATCGGCCTGATCGTCTCGATTGCCATGTCCAACAGGACCCGCCGCACGGTGGTGGAACGGCGGGGCGACCCGCACACTGTCGTCGAGCGGCGCCCGGAGGTCTAGCAGCCGCGGCCAACGAAAAAAGCGCACGACGGCGACCTTCCGCCGTCGTGCGCTTTCTTACCTCACGGCCGTGACGGTCGGGCCCCCACCCGCAACGGCGTAGGCTGCTGCCATGGAGCAGACATTCGAGGTCGAGTTGGTAAATCAGAACGAGTACCTGGTGCGGTGGGCCTCTGAAGGGCAGTCCGGGGAGTCCCTGGTCCACACCAATCCGGAGTTCCTGGCGGAGGCCGGACTTGACGGCTTCGAGGAGCAGCTGGTTGTTGAGGAAACCACGGGCTATCTCGCTGAACACCAACCAGTCATCGACTTCCCGCAGACCGTGGACCTGGAGGAAATTGCTGCCGCGTACACGGACTACACGGAGCAGCTGAAGGCCAGGCTCCAAGCCAGGAACCAGGGATAATTGGCTGGCGGGCCTGCTTAAGGAAGCCGGGAGGCTCGTCCCGGTGGGCCGTGTTCAGGCCTGAACGTCTGCGGTGATGCGCTCGCCGTTGAAGTACTCAAGCTGCCAGCCGTCAGTCGGGTGATGGTGGGCGAGGTTCAACACCGCGTTCTGGACGCTGTCCAGTGTGCGGCCAATCGCGCGGCTGAGGGTTAGCCGGATCAGCGTGCCGTGCGCCACCACCAGAACCCGCTTGCCCGTGAATTCCCGCGCCAGTTCCTCCAGCGCGGCCATGCCGCGGGCAGCTGCGTCGTCGTCGCTCTCGCCACCGCGGAAGCCGCCGGGAATGCGCAGGGCCTCCAGTTCCGGACCGGCCTGCAAGCCCTCGGCCGGCCCGAAGCTGCGCTCAGTGAGGTCCGGGACGAGGCGTTCCACGGAGAGGCCCAAGCCGTCGGCGATGATCCCGGCAGTCTCTGCGGCCCGGCTCAGCGGCGAGGACACCACCGCGTCCCACTGCTGACCGGCAAGGAAGGCGACGGCGTCGCGCGCTTGGCCGCGTCCGACGTCGTTCAAGGGAATGTCCGTGGACCCCTGCAACCGGCGCTCCGCGTTCCAATCGGTCTGGCCGTGGCGGACGAGGGCGAAAGTTGTGAGGGTCATGCCTTCCATTGTGCCTTGCGGCCCGCCAGGCCGCTGTTCCTTGCGTCACGTACGGAAACGGCCGACGGCGGGAGGAGTTGTTTTCCCGACGTCGGGAGCCATGTGCAGTCAGTGCCGCGGGGCCTGGTAGACGGTCCGTCCCCCAACCACGGTTCGGACGACCTTCGCATGCAGGAGCATTGCAGGATCCTCCGCAGCCAGGACGTCCGTATCCAGGACTACGAAGTCCGCGTACAACCCGGCAGCCAACCGTCCGATGTCGTGCTCCATGCCGCACGTCCACGCCGAATCCCTGGTGGCGTGTTCAATGGACTCCGCAAGGGGAAGGGCAAAGTCTGGAACGTTCGTCCCCGCCGAGGAATCCAGCGCTGAAGCACGCGTGCTTGCCACATACATGTTGGGCAGCGGGGCGTGCGGCGAGGTGGGGGAGTCCGTGCCGAACGCCAGCCGTGCACCCGCATCCGTCATCCATGGCCACGCGAATCCGCGCTCCGTGCGTTCGTCTCCCAGCTTTGCGCACCAGTTTCCGCTGATTGCGGGATCGGCGTGCACCGGTTGCATGCTGGCCGTGATTCCCAGCGACGCGAGACGGTGGACGTCGGCCTTGTCCACCAACTCGAGGTGTTCTATCCGGTGACGACGCTCGCGGGGGCCATTCACGGCAACGGCGTGTTCAACGGCTGCGATGGCAATCCGCACGGCCTCATCCCCAATGGCGTGCATGGCAACCTTCAAGCCCGCAGCATCAGCCGCAGCAACTACAGGGGCCAGTTCCTCAAGGCTCCAGATGGGCTCGGCGTTGGAACCATCGGCGTAGGGCAGTCCTAGCGCGGCGGTGCAGCCGTCGATGGTTCCGTCCACAATCACCTTGATCCCCACCACGCGCAGGAAAGGCGTTTGATTCCCGACGGCGAGCGCAGCCGCCCGCTGCACCTGGGCGATGTTCTCCCCGGCGGACCCAGTGTTGTTGACCCGCCAGTATGCGATCAGCCGGCTGGTCAATGTGCCGTCCTTGTCTGCCCGGCTGAAGGCTTCAAGGTCGGTTTCGTTGAAGCCCATGTCGCAGGCCGTGGTCACCCCGGTTTCACGGTACGCCTGCTGGACAGCTTCGATGCTCTCTCCGTGTTGGCTCCCGCTGACCTGCGCGTCAAGGAAGGGCAGCACGATGTCGTAGAAGGCGTTTTCGTCGATATAGCCGGTGGCGTGGCCTCGGGAATCGCGCTTGATGGTGCCTCCGAGCGGGTTCTTCGTGGTGTCCGTGACTCCGAGCTCAGCCAGGGCCGCCGTGTTGACCCACACGGAGTGGAAATCGTAGGCGAAGGCGTACACGGGCTTGTCCGGGAGGACGGCGTCCAGCATTCCGGCGTCCGGCACGCCGCCCGGAATTGCGCCGTGGAGCCAGCCGGTGGCCAGGAGCCGGTCATCGTCCGGGCGCGTGGCGTGCCGTTCCTTGATCCGGTGTTGGATCTCCTCCACGGACTTGGCTCCCCAAAGGCTTACCTGGCCCAGGGCCTCTCCCGTGCCGATCACGTGGGCGTGGCCGTCGACGAATCCGGGCAGGACCAGCCTGCCGTCCAAGTCGATCCGCTCTGCGCCGGGGCTGAGACGTTCCGCTGTGGCGACGTCCCCAACGTAGAGGACACGTTCATCCTGGACCAGGAGGGCTTCTGCCCAGCGGCGGGTATCGGAGGTGAAGATGCGGGCGTTGATGTAGAGCTGGGTGGTCACGCGGCGTTTTCCTTGCTTTCTGTTCCTGTGGTGCTTGCGTCGTTCAGGGCATCGTGGTCCAGGGCTCTGCTGACATCGAGGAGCAACTGGTTCTGAAGCGTGTGCAGGTGAACACTTTCCGGTTCCGGCCAGGTGGACAACTTCACAATCACGGTATCGGTGACGGGATCGAGCCAGAGGTACTGGCCGTGGATGCCGATACCGGTGACGTTGCCACGCTCGTTTCCCGTACACCACCACTGCTTGGTGTAAGAGCCGCTGGGGTGGAGGGCGGTGAAGGAGGAATCCTTCATGGCCTTCTGGTCGCCGCCGGCCAGGATGCTGTCGACCCACTCCCCGGACACCACCCTCCCGCCTGGCCCCATGCCGCCGTCGAGCATTAACCGGCCCACCCGGGCGAGGTCGCGGGCGGTGCATGAGACCCCGCCATTCGCGAACCCGAAGCCCGCTGAATCTACCGTGATGGTGGCGTTCCGGTCGGCATCGAGCTTGGACCAGAGGTACTTGGAGAGTGCCTCTGCGTAGCGGAGACCGGTAACTCGCTCGATGACCCAGGCGAGGACGTCGGTGTTGGCCGAGCAGTACTGGAACATACCCACTGTGCCGTTGCCCGTGAGGGTGCCCAGGAAGGCGTAAGTGTACTCAGGGTCGCCGTCCCGCCGGGTCCGCCAGCCGGCGGAGCGGTCGTGGGTTTGAACCTCGGAGGTCGGGTCCCCATAGTCTTCGCTGTAATTGAGGTGGATCGCCATGTCCAGCACGTGCTGGATGGTTGGCCCGTCATAGGCGGAGCCGGCGAGCTCTGGAACGTAGTCAACCACCCCCGCGGAAGGGACGATTTCTCCGGAATCAATCAAAGCCCCGATCACCAGGCCGCACATCGACTTCGAAATGCTCATGACCAGGTGGAGGTCATCCGGGGCGAAGCCGGAACGGTAGTACTCGGCGATCACCTCGTTTCGGTGCAGGACAAGGAAGGCATCGGTGTACGTCTCCTCGAGGCGCTGTGCCAGCTCCGGCAGGCCCAGGGTGTCCAGCCGCACGGTGGGCCCGGCAGGGGCGGCGGGAAAGCGCCGGGTGATGGCCGCCGTCGGGACTATTTCGCCCAAGTGCGCGAACGTCCAACGGTTGTGTGGTCCCACCTGCCATGTGTCCAGGCTTGGTTGGCTGGGGGCGCCGGGATATCGGGCGGGATGTGGGCCGGTGGGGCTGGTCACGCGGGGACTCCTTGTGTGGCGGGTGTTTTGCCGGGGCTGCGGCGCAAAGCCGGGCTCAGCGCAATGTAGGCCCCGGCGGCGATGATGATGGACACGGGCACGGAAAGATCCAGGAAGCCCATGGCTGCTGAGACGGGGCCGGTCCACGCCGGGTTGGTGAGGAAGAGCGATGCCACGGCCGCCCCCAGGACAACTGCGAGCAAGCCGGGGATGTGCCAGCCGCCGCTGTACCAGAACCGGCTGCCGGGTTTCTCGTCGAAGAGGTCCTCGCCGTCGTAGTCGTTCTTGCGAAGTATCACATCGGTAGCGAAGACGGCCATGGTGGGTCCGGAAATGAGGACCAGCAACTGCAGCATCAGGTTGACTGCGTCCAGGAGGCTGGTGGACATGACGAGGTAGATGGTCAGTGCCGTGCCGATCGCGCCGACTACCACTGCGGACGGGATGCGGCGGATCGGCACGCCAATGGACTGGAACGCCATGCTCGCGGTGTAGGTGGTCATGCCGTTGAGGGCGATGGTGTTGATGATGACGCCCACCACGAAGATGGGTCCGAGCCAGGCCGGCAACAGGGACAGGATTGCCGATTCGATGCCAAGGTCCATGGCCGCTGCGCTGATGCCGGTGGCCAGCAAGGCACCCACGGTCGTGAAGAAGATGCAGGGCAGCGCACCGCCGAAAGCCGTGGCCGCGATGATGGATGACCTTTTTGTGGTCGCGGGGAGATAGCGGGCAAGGTCCGGGCTGTTGGTGTAGGACAGGGGAGTGGAAGCCAGAATGGCGAATCCGATGCTCATGGCAGACCACAACGCACCGCCCTCCAGAGGCGCCGGGGCCGCATAACCCCATTGCACGTGAGGCAGGACGAATGCGGTGACGAGCAGGAAGACGGCCAGCAGCACCGAGGCGACCACGGGGTAGCTTCGCAGGATCAGGCTGTGGCCAAACACCGCCACCAGCACGGTAACCGCCGCGACGACGATCGTGACGAGTACCGGACCGACCACGGGATCCGTGAAGCCAAGCTGCGCCAGGAGCTCAGCGCCCATGAAGGAGGACGCGAGCCAGTTGAGGGCCAGGAAGACCGCGGAGATGAACCATCCGAAGAAGGCCACAACAACCCGGTTGCCTCGGATTCCGTAAATAGCCCGGGTAATCACTGAGCCGGACGTGCCTGCCGCCGGCCCGCTGGTGGCGACGATGCCCGTCAGAATCCAAGGGAGGCTGCCGGCGATGATGACGAGGATGGCTTGCCAGATCTCCAGGCCGAGCAGGATCAGGGACGCCCCAACGGTGAAGTTCAGGACGCTGACATTAGGTGCTGCCCACACAGGAAAGAGGTCGCGGGCACGGCCGTGCCTTTCGGAGGTGTCGATGAGCTCGATGCCTCGCGTTTCCGGGTGGGCAAGTGGCTCGGGGTAGGTGACCTGGTCGGTCGCAGGGGGCTGGGACAACGCTGTTCCTCTCGGCAAGGACCGGCTCGCAACGCTGGGAGGCCGGCCCGTTGATGCTATTGGTCAGATGACCAACGTACTATTGGTCACTAATCCAATAGACTGTTTGGCATGGTGTCAAGCCCCGAATCAACGCGGATCCGAAAATTGCCCGATGAGCGCCGTGCAGAGATCCTTGCCCAGGCAGCTTCGATCGCCCTCAGTGAGGGGCTGGAGCGGATCACCCTCCGCGCCGTCGCTGACCGCCTGGGTGTCCGTCCCGGTTTGATCAGCCACTACTACCCGGCCGCGGAGGACCTGGTGATCGCCGCGTTTGTGCTGGCAGTATCGGAGGAGCGGGAGGAGTTGTTTCCCGACGACGGCACGCCACTGGAGCGCATGGCCCACCTCATTTCCCGCATAGAGGGCGATGGTGCCGCGCAGCTGTCCAGGTTGTGGCTGAATGCGCGGCACCTGTGCAGGTTTACGCCGGCCTTGGCGGAGGCGCTCCAAGCCCAGGAATATTTGGACAGATCCCGCCTGGTTGCCCTGATAGATGACGGCGTGGCGGCCGGCGAGTTTACTGCCCAGGACTCCTTTGCGGCGTGCGTCCGGATCCTCGTGGCCATCGATGGGGTAGGCGCTTACGTGAACAACGTGGGGTCCTTCGAGGAGGAGGCCTATACCAGGTTTGTTACGGACGTCGCTGAATGGTCGCTCGGTGTTCCCGCGGGAAAGCTCCGGGCGGCCGTTGATCGGTTGTGCCAGCGCTGACGCAACACCCTGATGCGGCGTCTTATGAAGTTCCCCATTGTCCTTCCGGCGGTTTAATCAGTATCCTGATGACTTATCTGGTGAAACCGGATGATGCTGTTTGAGCTGAATTGCTCAAGCCGCCAAGGCTGAAGCAAAGGGCCACGCGGCTACGTGAAATGTGATTGACGGCATTACTTGGTACCGGCGGACAGTTCTTTGGTCCGTGGCGCGCCAGGTAGTCCCAAAGGACGTGACAACCGTGGGCTACAACCGAAAAACCGTGGGCGCAGGTGCCCCCGCTTCCGTGGATGGCGCGGAAACCGGCGCCGCCTTGGACGGCCGCTACCAGCTGGGACCCCTTCTGGGAAGGGGTGCGATGTCGGCTGTCTACCGGGCGACCGACCTGGTGCTCGGCCGTGATGTGGCCGTCAAAATCTTCATGCCCGGTTCCGGCGACGACTCTTTCCGGGCCCGCCAGGAAACCGAGATGCGCCTCCTCGCTGCTTTCGACCACCCTGGGTTGGTGGCAGCTTTCGACGCGGGCGTGGACACGCGCAATGACGAGGAACGCGCCTACCTGGTGATGGAACTGGCCGAAGGCCGGGATCTGCGTGCCGTCCTGAGCGAAGGCCCTCTCACGGTTCCGGAAACAGCCCGGATCGGCATCATGATCGCCGGAGCCTTGTCCCAAGTCCACGAACACGGCGTCATCCACCGCGACATCAAACCGGCCAACATTTTGGTGTCCGACGGCGATGGGCTGGCACAGTCGGTAAAGCTGGCGGACTTCGGGGTGGCGTTGGTGATGAACGACAACCGCCTCACCGCTACAGGATTTACTGTGGGTACCGCCCAGTACCTCAGCCCGGAGCAGGCCCAAGGACTGCACCTGTCGCCCAAGAGCGACATCTACTCACTGGGACTCGTGCTCCTGGAATGCCTGACAGGCCGTGCCGAGTATCCGGGCACGCCCATGGAAACCGCGTCAGCACGGCTTCACAGGTCACCGCAGGTTCCGCTGGAACTTCCCGCGCCGCTGCGCTCGCTTTTGGAAGCGATGACGGACATGGATCCCGAAAAGCGTCCCGCGGCCCTCGAGGTGGAACGGGCACTTTCAGAAGAGGGCGTCCAGTCTGGGCGCAGGACTGCGATCCTTCCTCCCGTGCCGCAGCGGATGCCGCTTGGGGCCGCGGCGGCCGGGACGGCGGCAGCACGGACGACGAGGGCCCGGACGCCCGGCGTCGGCGGCAACACTGTCTTGCCCACTGCCAGGCGTACGCCGGCTATCCGCCCGCGGACCCGGAAACCGGCGACGATCACCGGCATCCGCGACTTCAGCAAAAGGCGGCCCAAGACGGCGCGTGGCGTAGCAGCCGCGGCCGTGGCCATTCCTCTTGCCCTGCTGGTTCTTTCCCAGGGACTCTCCTCGGCCGGTAATGCCACCGATCCCTCCCAGCCTTCCAACAACGGCGTATCCCATGCCGATCCGCAGCCCGCATCGCCGGTCCTCCCGACGCCAGCGGCTTCGTCGCCAGAGATCGCACCCGTGGAAGCTGTCAACCTTCCTGAGGCGCCTGCGCCGGAGCAAGTGCCGACGCCGATAGTCCAGAACATCCCGGTTCAGAACGTTCCCGTTCAGAACATCCCCGTCCAGACCCAACCCGTTCTGCCCCCGGCCGATGTGAAGGGTCCGGGCGCCCCCAAGTCAAAGGACGACGGCAAGGGAGCGAAGAAGCCGGAGAAGAGCCAGGACAAAGCCGGGAAGTAGCGTTCGGCTGAACCACTACGTCCCGGCGGGGAAGCTCACTGCGATGGTGGTGCCGCCGCCGGGAGTTTCGGCGAGGCTGAGGTCGCCGCCGTGGGCCTTCGCGATGCTGCTGCACGTGGCGAGTCCCAGTCCGGAGCCAGGGCCGTCGCCTTCGCGCCGCAGCCGCACCAAGGGTTCCAGCACTTTTTCGCGGTCCTCCGGTTTGATGCCCTTGCCGTTATCTGCCACGTAGACGGTTGCGCCGTGGTAGTTCGACACACCGCTGACGGCGACCCTGAGGTCACGCTCGGGGCTGCGGTAGTTCATGGCGTTGGACAGGAGATTCTGCAGGAGTGTCCGGAGTTGCCCCCGGTCCGCATGAACGATGATGTCCTGGACTTCCACGATGCCCTCGTTCTCAATCCCGAGATCGCGCACCACCTCTTCGGTGACCTCGCGCAGCGAGACCGGAGCCGGCTGGATACCGCCGCCAACGCGTGAGTAGCTAAGGACGTCTTCCAGCATGCCCAGCATGCGCCGTCCGCTGGCGCCGATCCGGTCAAGGTACCGTGCAGCGGGACTGTTGGGTTCGACGTCGGGATCGTCCTCCACCAGTTCCACGTACCCAAGGATGGTCGTGAGCGGGATGCGGAGGTCATGGCTCACGCGCCCGGCGAATCCCGCGAGCTTGGCGTTGCTGGCCCTGAGCTCGGAATAGGTGCGGTCCAACTGGGCAGTGCGGTGCTGAAGTTCAAGGAGTTCGACCACCTGCTTGGCCAGGACCTCCAGCATCCCTACCTGTTCCTGGCTTAGCTCCTTGGTCTTGTCCGAAAAGACGCACAGAGTTCCGGGCACAAAGCCCGATTCCGTTTGCAGCGGCACTGACGCATAGAAGCGGACTTTGCCGATTTCTCCCGTGACGAAAGGGTTGTCGGCGAAGCGTGGATCCTGGGAAGCATCCGCCACCACCGTCCGCTCGCGCGAGAGGAAGACCTTGGCGCACATGGAATCCTCACGGGAACAGACTCCGGGTTCCACTCCCCAAGCGCCGATCTGGTGCTGGTATTTGGCGCTGATGATGTTGACAACGCCGAACGGGGCGCCGCAAAGTTCCGTGGCGAGCCGCACGAGGTTTTGCAGGGCGCTCATGACGGCGGAGTTCGGCAGCAGGACGGAATCCATGGCAGGGTCGAGGCCGTATTCCTGGAGCTCCATGTCCCGGCCGAAGTCCGTGGTGAAGGACAGTCGTCCCTGAATTTCCGTCATTGAAACCAACCCCCAAGAGTCTCGTGAATTCCCTGCCGATACTACCGGGAGGTTCCGCCCGGTGGTTTACTGGGACGCATGACCGAGCAGGAACCGGCTACCGCCGGGTCTACTGGCAATGTCAATCCTCAGGAACGTACCGCCGCGGAACGATCACGAACCTTCACCGGGATCCTGGTCAATACCGCCTTGGCGAACATCACCACCAGCTATCTGTGGTTCGCCCTGACCTTCTGGGTGTACTTGGAGACACGCAATGTGATCGCCACGGGAGTAGTCGGCGGGGCCTACATGCTCCTCATTGCATTGTCGAGCATTAGCTTCGGCACCTTCGTGGACCGTTACCGCAAACTGGCTGTGATGCGTTTCGCCGCCGGCTTCACTTTGGTGATGTTCGTGTTGTCGGGAGTCATGTTCCTGTTGACGCCGGAGCGAGCGCTGCTGGATCTGTCCCAACCGTGGTTTTGGATCTTCATCTTGATCGTCCTGGTGGGGGCGGTGGTGGAGAACCTGCGCAATATCGCCCTGTCCACCACGGTGACCATCCTGATCGAGCCGGACAGGCGCGCCAATGCCAACGGGCTGGTGGGCATGGTCCAAGGCCTCATGTTCATCGTCACTTCGGTACTTTCCGGCCTATCGGTGGGGCTCCTGGGAATGGGGTGGACCGTCGTGGTGGCCTTGGTGCTCACCGCGTTGGCCTTCGCGCACCTGCTGACCCTGCGCCTGCCCGAGGAAGTGCGGGCCGCAGCCTCCGATGCCCAAGGCGGGTTCGATCTCCGCGGCTCCTGGGCTGCGGTCATGGCGATCTCCGGGTTGTTCGCGTTGATCATCTTCTCTACGTTCAACAATTTCATCGGCGGGGTCTACATGGCCTTGATGGACCCCTATGGCCTGGAGATGTTCCCTGTGGAAATCTGGGGCACCGTGTTTGCGGTAGCAGCCACGGGGTTCATCCTGGGTGGGGCGTTGATCGGCAAGTTCGGGTTGGGCTCCAACCCTTTGCGGACCCTCCTGGTTGCCGTGGCCGTGATGGGGCTCGTCGGTGCTGTTTTCACTGTCCGGGAGTGGGCGTGGCTCTACATTGCCGGTATTTGGCTCTACATGGCACTGGTTCCCGTGGTGGAAGCTGCCGAGCAAACGGTCATCCAGAAGGTGGTGCCCCTACCCCGGCAAGGCCGTGTTTTTGGCTTCGCCATGGCCTTCGAATCTGCCGCTGCACCCATCACGGCGTTCCTCATAGCGCCGATCGCGCAGTTCTGGATCATCCCTTACGCGCGCTCCGCCCAGGGCGCCGCCCAATTGCAGCCGTTGTTGGGGGAGGGAACTTCCCGCGGTATTGCCCTGGTGTTCCTGGTGGCGGGACTGATTATGATCGTTGTTTCCCTGCTTGCCTTCCTTACCCCGGTCTACCGCCGCGTTACGGACTCTTATGAGCGGGCTGCCAGGGAATCGCAGGGCGAGGACGCGGACACCGCGGCCCCGCAGGGGGCGGTTACGGACCTATCCTGACCACTAAAACCTCGACGACGGCGGCTGGGTTTCCCAGGTGCCTGCGGACAGCCGCGGCTGCTTCGCGGGCCACTTCCGGGGCTGGCCGGAAGATCCCGACGCCGATCCTCACCTTGACTGCCATGCCGCCGGCTTGCTCCGACAGGCCAATCAGGGGCAGCGCTTCTCCGGTCATCGCTGCAACCGCTGCTCCGGCTATGGACTGCCACAATGGCTGGGCGGGGTACACCGCGGTGACTCCATCCACGGCCTGGACAATCCCCAGCAATTCGTCGGCCAGGGTGGGGGAGCTGGCTTCCACGTTTTCCGTCATGGCTGGTCCTCGGTGTTCGGCGTATTGGCTGGCGCGGGAAGCTCCAGCACGTCGGTGACAGTGATGTCGATGGCCTGGATGTTCAGTTCGGTCTGGACGGCCAGCATCTCTGAGAGCGCATTTCGCAGCGCAGCAGCCCGCTCTTCAATGGAGTGTCCATAGATCACCGCGATCTCCACCTCCACGGTGATGGCCGCTCCCGGCTCGGTGAGATCTCCGTTCAAGCGGCATTTGCCGGCGGCTGTTCCTGGGAGGGAATCGGCTACGGAGCGGATCAGGGCCGACACCGAGCCCTCGGTTTCCCAGAGGGCATCCTTCGGGTCCGCCGAACGGAGCGGGATGCTCCTGCCTGGCCGCAGTTCCAGGCGGAGGTTGTCCAGTATGGACTGCATCCAGTCATCGTTGCCCGTTCCGGCGTCGGCCAGGTCCGAGGCCAGCAATTCATTGCCGAGCTCGGAGAGCCGGCGCAGGGAAGCGAGTCCGGCCTGGCACTCCGGGCAGGCCTCCAAATGAGCGGGATCCGCAATGTATCCCGTGTCCAAGTAAGCACTCAGTTCTGCGAGGCTGTGCCCGCATTCCAGTGCGTCGCCGGGGGTTTTCATCGCCACTCCTCCATTGTGCGTGCAAGGGCAATCCGTGCCCGGGCCAGTCGGCCGCGGACGCTGGCAGGGCTGATGCTCAAGGTCTGTGCAATCTCCTCGTAGCTCAGGTCGTTGAACTCCTTAAGTACCCAACAGCGCGGTGCTTTCCGGATCCTGGGTCCTCGGGCCGGAGGGGGCATCACCTTGATTCTCAAGATCGTCCAGCGCGACATGGTTGCGCCGCTTCCGGAGATGGTCGATGCTGCGTGTGCCTACGATGCGAAGCAGCCAACCTTTCACTGCTGCTGGATCGCGGAGGTTGTCCAGCTGTTTCCATGCTTGGACCAGGCTCTCCTGGACTACGTCGTCCGCGTCGGCCAATGTGCCCGTCAGCCGCCGGGCGGTTGCCCGCATCAATGGCCCGTGGCGCCGGGCGAGCGCTTCGAAAGCGGCAGTATCACCATCTGCTGCCCGGCCGGCCAGCAACGCGTCCGGCACGAGGTCCAGGTGTTGCTGTGCTGCGGGGGAGGCCGCAGGTGAACCAGTCACGTTTCTGCCTTTCCAGTGCTGTGAGTCCGGCACTTTGCTCATCGGAAGGACAGGGACGGTTCCGCCGCTCGGCGGAACCGTCCCTGTTCCCGGCCTACTTGTTGGTGAAGCCTTCCTTGAGCTTCCGGGCAGCGTCCTTGACGTTTTCGCTGATGTCGGCTGCTGCGTCCTTGACCTTTTCGCCGGCCTGCTGGAGTTTGGCCTGGGCCTGATCGTGCTGGCCCTCACGCTCCAGGGCCGAATCGCCGGTGAGCTTGCCCGCTCCTTCCTTGGCGGCGCCAAGGTGCTCGGAGGCTGCGTTGTTGATCTTGTCGTTGATTCCCATGGTGTTCCCTTTTCCCTTCGGTGTATCTCTTTCGGTGCACGGCTCTGAGTTGCCGTGCATGCTTCAGGTGAAGTACTTCGAACTGCCAGTCACCGGGTACGCCGCGATCCGGACACCTGTGTTCGGGGGCCGCTGGTGATTCGGACCAGGACGGGCATCGGATGACCCAGCCAGTGGTCCACTTCCTGCAGGAGGTGTTCCACAGTGTCGCCAATGTCCTTTGGGGAAGCCCCTTTGCGGGCTTCCAAACGGAGCCGCAGCGCTGTGCCTCGCCGCGATTCCCAAGCCGAGACGGAGGTGGCCAGAACATCGGGGTTGCCGCTGAGGGCTTCCTTGACGGCGGCGGAAACCAGCCCTGCATCCACCACGGTTCGCCCTGCGCTGCCTTCCGAGCGCTGGGCCAGGCGTGGTGTCTTGCCGCCCCCTTGGGAAGCCAGCCAGGCAGCTCCGAGGACTGCGCCCACCAGGAGTACGGCAATTCCCGCCACCAGCCACCAGCTCCGGACAGGTTCGGGCAAAGGTGCAGTGCCAGCGAGCTGACGGAGGTGGTCCCGGACGGACGAGCCGATGCTGGCCCACCGCCCCGCAGCTCCCGGGGAAGTTCCGGCCGCGATGAATGCGGCACCGGCTCCCAGAAGGACGAGGCCAATGACCGCGAGCAGGATCCGGTTGAGCGCCCGATTCGTGTTTCTCATTGCCCCACCGCTCCTTCGTTCAGTATGTGGACGCTGGACCGGGCTGGACGATCCAGTGCGTAGGTGGCCAGTTCGCCGTCGACCGCTGCCTGAAGGTCTTCCGGCGCCAGCGGTTCGCCCGACGTCGGACGCACCTGGACGCGTACGGAACGTCCTCCGACGGTGGTGGTCACCTGCCCGGGTGCCAGGCATGCGACCCGTCGGACCTTTCCGGACACAGCTGCCGCGATCACCTCGTGGTCGACTACGACGGCGGCACGTCCGCTTCCAAGGGCGCGGCGTTGCCTGCGGCCAGTCCCCAAGGCCAGTCCGAGAAGCATCAGTGCCAGAATTCCCAGCCCTATGCCGGTTGCCACCATGCCCAGCGGCGTGGTGCTGGCCGGGAGCCCGATCAACCACCCGGACAATTGCGCCGGGCTGGCGAGCAGGGGCCTCTCTTTGAGGAGCCACAGCACGGATTCCAGGGCCAGCCAAAGGCAGGCGGCTATCAGGAGGACTGCAGCCACGATGGACGGGACGGCCCTCGATGAGTGCGTTTCGCGTCGGACCAAGCGCCGGGTTATGGGGTCCTGGCTCATTCCACCCTCCTTTGCCTGGGTTGTTCCGGTTTCCCTCCGGTGAGGCGGATGTCCACCCGTCCAATGTCCAGCCCGGTGATTTCCGTGCCTCTGGCCACTATTTCTTCGCGGGCTGACCGCGCCTGTTCGAAGATGGTGCCCGCTTGCCTCTGTGGCTTAAGCAACGCCGGAAGGGCCAGCTTGACGGAGAGGCTGACGCCGAGCTTTCCGGCATCGTCTTCCAATGCCGCTGAAACGTTGTCCGCCTCCACGCCGAATGCCTGTACCGTGACTGATTCCACGGTTTTCCGGATGGCGGCGTGGGTGAGCCGGTTATGGCCCGCCCGGTCCCGGCTGTTCGAAGCGGCGGCGTCCAGGCGGCTCATGACGCGGAGCGCTTGCCCCGCAAGGCATCCAACACCCCGCGGAGGTCAAGCTTGCCCTCGGCGGACCGGCCCAACACTGCCCCGACCGCCATGAACAATGCCGTCAGCAGCAGGCCCCAGAACCCGAAAGCCAGGCCTGCCAGGGCAAGAACCGCGCCTACAGCCAAGCCGGCGATGGTGGGGCTCATGCGACCCTCGGCTCACGTCCGGCGTCTTCGGCGTCGGCGTCTTCTGATGGGACATGGATGTCCGTGATGGTCACATTGACCTCGGTCACTTCCATGCCGACGAGGTCCTCAATCGCGGTGTAGACAGCGTTGCGGGCGTTGTCCGCAACCTCTTGGAGCGGGTGGGGGTATTCGACAACCAGCGTCACATCGACAGCCACCTGGGTCTGGCCCACCTCAACGCTCACACCCTGGGTGAGATCCTTTTGGCCAACTTTTTCCCGCAGGTTTCCGATGGCCCGGGCTGCCCCGCCGCCCAAGGCATGCACTCCCGGGATTTCCTGGATGGCGATGCCCGCGATCTTGGCTACTACGCCGTCGGCGACTGTGGTGGCCCCGCGGCCATCTTTGCCCTTGTCGTGAGTGTCGTGGTGTGCGGGAGCTTCGAGCCCTGAGCCTGGGGTGGCCTTTGTGTTCTTGGCCGGAACGTTGGCGGGGGTGTGCGTTTCGATCGTCATGGCGTTGCTCCTTGTCCGTTGCTTGCGTTCTCTGTAGCTGCGGCGCTTCGTATGCGCCGTTATGAATAGGACGTAACTCCCCGGAGATTCCTCACACCCGGATGCATGTGATGTGCATCACTATGGAGGGCCTTGCTGGCCTTTTTAGTTAGTTTCCCATATAACTAGCTTATCGAGTTACATTCCTACGGAAGGGCGCCAAAGTGACTGCAGTGATTGTGACCGGAATTAAGGACGAGGCTGTCCTGGGCCGTCGCGTGGACACCTGCGGGTCCACGCCGTCAATGAGGACCGGACTCCTGGACGTGGTGTGGACGGCCTCGGCGCGAGTGGAGAGCCTCCAATGGGAAATGGACGAGGCCGAGGAATCCTTGGCACGGGCCATGCGAAGCGCCGTGGCGGCAGGAGCCGGGCTGCCGGACTTGGCGATCGCGTCGGGCATGAGCTTCGCTGCCGTCGAGCGACTGCTCAAGGAGGAGTCGACCCCCGAGATCGCCTAAAAAGCTTGAGCAAATCTTGAGATGACCCGGCGTCGTTCTTGAGGGCCCTGCCCGATGGTTGAAACATCAGCCATTGGGGCTGATGGGAACTGCGAGGAAGGCGACCGACATGACTGCTCACATCACCGCCCAGACCAACAGCGCCAGTGCTTCTTACGCCACCCCCGACCCCCATTCAGTCCCTGCTGAAAACCCTCGCGAATCGGCGGATGCCCCAAGCCAGGCCCGTGCCGTGGTGACCGTCCGCGAACCCTTCAACCCTTTGGGCGCGGGACTTCGGAGCATCTGGCCCCAATCGGTCGTCGGATTCTAGGCTCCTCTCTGTTTTCGCTCGGGCAGGCACCCAGGTGCCTGCCCGACGTCGTTAACGCCGTGGCTTTCACTGGGCTTCGGTGGGACGATGGTTTCCACCGGGAAACTAAGGAGGCTTGTCATTAAAGAGGAGATGAGGAAGGCCGCCGATGTGGCCGAAGAAGCCTCAAATTCACGTACTTTCGAGCTGATTGCGCGTGCGGGATACGGCGTGAGCGGCCTGTTGCATGTGTTTATCGGCGTCATAGCCCTCCAACTGGCCTTCGGACGGTCCGGCGAGGCCGATGTGTCGGGGGCGGTGGCCTCCCTGGCCAGCCAACCAGCAGGCCCCGTTCTTCTCTGGGCTTGCTTCGGCGCTTGTGCGGCGCTCGCTTTATGGCAACTGGGGAACGCCATCCTGGGGGAGCACGGCTCCGGCAAGAAGCTCACCAAAAGACTCTCGGCAGCAGGTCAGGCCATCGTGTTCGCCGCTTTGGCGGCCACCATCGTCTCGTTCATCATGGGCCAGGGCAAGAACAGCCGGGAGTCCAGCACTGACTTCACCGCCACCCTCATGGGCGCTCCCTTTGGTGTCTTCCTACTCGTCGCCATTGGCGCGGGCATCGCCATCACGGGAATCGTGTTCGCGGTGCGGGGCTTCAGGCAGACGTTCAAGCGGGACATCTCGTTGTCGTCGGAGGAGGCCGTCCGGAAGTTCCAAGTGGGTGTGGGCGTAGTGGGCTACATAGCCAAGGGAATTGCCTTGTTCCTGGTTGGCCTGCTGGTGGTCATTGCCGCCGTGAGCGCCCGGCCGGAGCAATCAACCGGCTTGGATGGCAGCCTGAAGGCGCTGCGGGAGCAACCGTACGGCCCGTATCTGCTGGCCGCCGTCGCCGTCGGATTGATCGCCTACGGACTTTTCCTGATGGTCAAGGCCAAGACGCTCCGCGCCTAGCACCGTTTGGGCGCAACCGCGCTGGGTACAAGGCAAGCGAACCGTGCAGGCAATCTGAAAAGGGGCAGAACCATGACTCACGAAGATCCACACCGGAATGACAAGCCACAACCAGGCGGGCACCAGCTGGCCTCAGCGCCCTCCGACCCCCGCAGCGGCTACTACGCGGATGAATTTCCCCAGCAGGAGCAGCAGCAGCCCGGACTCACCAAACCGCTGGATCCCCAACCCGATCACGGCGAGAAGAGCTACGTCGGACACGGCCGGCTGCAGGGCAAAACGGCGCTGATTACCGGTGGCGACTCAGGCATTGGCGCCGCCGTGGCCATCGCCTACGCCCGCGAGGGCGCCAACGTAGCAATCAGCTATCTTCCGGAGGAAGAAGAGGACGCGCAGTCGACGGCGGAATGGATCCGCGAGTGCGGCGCGCGGGTTCTCCTGCTGCCAGGTGACGCACGGGACGAAGGCTTCGCAGCCCGGATCGTGGACCGTACCGTGCAGGAACTCGGCGGCCTGAATGTCGTGGTGCTGAATGCGGCGTACCAAAAGAACAGGGAAGGTTTGGAGACCATCCCCACAGAGGAGTTCGACCGCGTCTTCAAGACCAACCTGTACTCCCTCATCTGGACCGCCCAGGCAGCCATTCCCCATCTCCGCCCGGGCGCGTCCATAATCGTGACGGCATCCATCCAGGCCTTCAACCCGTCCGCGCAACTGGTGGATTACGCCATGACAAAGGCCGCGCAGGTCGCCTTCACCAAAGCCATGGCCGAGGAACTTGGTCCCAAGGGAATCCGGGTCAATGCAGTTGCACCGGGCCCCATCTGGACTCCATTGATCCCCGCCACGGAATGGCCGGACAAGCTGCCTTCGTTCGGGCAGGACACGCCCCTCGGCAGGGCCGGCCAACCTGCCGAACTGGCTCCCGCCTACGTGTTGCTCGCCTCGGATGAGGGTTCCTATATCTCCGGAGCAGTGCTGCCCGTTACGGGTGGCAAGGGGCTCTGACATGATCGCAGTGCTGGTGATCGACATGCAGAACGCCTACTTTGAGGACCCCGCCCTGGCGTCGCGCCGGGACGAAATCGCGGCGGCCTGCAATTCGCTGACGAGTGCCGCAGCGGAAGCAGGGGCCAAGGTGCTCCTGGTCGGGACGGTGCATGAGCGGGACAAATCCACGTGGAGCCTGAACATGCTGGACGATGACCAAGGTTTCATTTTCAGGGGCAGTGAACAGGCAGAATTTGTTCCCGGCCTGCTCACTGCGGATTATCCCCGGCTCTCCAAGACCCGGGACAGCGCTTTTTTCGGCACCGACCTGGCCATGCGGCTCAGGAACTGGGGCGTGGACACCGTGGTCTTGGCCGGCATCTCGGCGCATAACTGCATTGCGCAGACCGCAGCAGACGCCTTCGCGCACAACCTCAAGGTCATCTATGCGGCGGACGCCATCGGCTCGGAAAATGCAGAGGCCGCTGAAGCAGTGCTCAGGGTGCTCACCCGGGAGTACCGGCAAAACGTGTTGCCCCTGGAGGAGATCCATCCCATCCTGGCATCAGATCCGTCATCCTAGGTCCTCCCTTTCAACGGGAATCCACAATTGGGCTCGGCCATGGGTGCCGTTGGCTTCCACCTCGACACTGAGCATTTCCGGTCCCGGCGCCCACCTGTAAGGGTTGGCGGGAAACCACTCAGTGGCGGCGTCTGCCCACATGCTTTGAAGGACCTCGGGGAACTTCCCTTCAGTTTCGAAGACCACCCACTGGCCGGCGGGAACCTCAAGGGAAGCAAAGCCCGCAGGAGGAGCGGTCTCGGTGGAAGCGGCTGCGTGCCAGTAATCCAGTTCGCTTCCTTCAGCGCGTTGCTCGTCGATGTTGTCGGTGATGGACAGGGGCCCCGAAGGGTCTGTGTTTGACCACTCCAGCATTTGCTTCGTGACTGTGGGATCCAGGCTTCGCTGGAAGTCCATGATGGCTTGATTAGGTCCCTCGTGGACCAGTGGCACCCGGGTCTTCAGGCCAATCAGGCGGAACGCTGCCTTGTCCACTATGCGGTGTTTCATGTCGGTATTCCCTTCGATGCGGAGATGGAACCTCAACTGAGGCTGGGAATGGAGCACTGCGCCAGGACGCCTTGCCTCGGATGGCGTCAAGCCATGCATGGCTTTGAAAGCCCGCGTAAATGCCTCGGCGGATCCGTATCCGTAGCGGAGTGCGATGTCCAACACGGTCCCGCCCCCAAGGACCTCCGCCGTAGCTGCGGTGAGCCGGCGGCGTCGAATGTACTCCGAGATGGGAATCCCGGAGAGGGACGAGAACATCCGCCTGAAGTGGTATTCGGACGTCAAGGCTGCCCGGGCCAAGGCGGCCACGTCCACGTTCGTCGTCAGGTCCTGCTCAATGATGCGCATGGCCCGGTTCCATTCCTGCACAGTTGCCTCCATTCTTTGAAGACAACGCTAGGCCGCTCCTTGCGCGGATGTCCCGACAATTCATGCCTGAAACTATCAAGGCGTAGGGCCAACGCAAGAACCCGGAGGCTGCAACGGCAGTCCTCCGGGTTCCTGTGGTGATTCGGTTATTGCGGTGACGCTACGGTCGGCTGGAGCCTGATGCTTCTTCATCCGGTTCGGACGAGAAGGGCCGATCAGCCGGAGTGTCCTCCGTGTTCTTGTCGTCGAGCTCGGCGTCTGCTGAGGGCACCGTCTTCTCGGCGTAGTCACCTTCGGTGTAGTCGCCGCCGGCATCTTCCTTCAGGGTCTCCGGCGATGCTCCTGCGTCGCCGTAGTCCCCTTCCGTGTATTGGCCGTCGAGATCTTCACCATTGGCGTCGCGGTTCTGGTTCTGGTGATCAGCCATGGGTGGTCCTGCGGTTGGTCACCAGGCCGTAGATCAGCAGCACGATGATGGAGCCACCGATGGCCAAGAGCCACGTGGTCAGGGAGAAGAATTCCTGCAGGCCCGTGTGGAAGATCAGGCCGCCGAGCCAACCACCCAGAAGAGCGCCCACGACGCCCAAAATGAGGGTTATGAACCAGCCGCCACCCTGGCGGCCGGGGAGAATAAGTTTCGCGATAGCGCCGGCCAAAAGGCCGAGGAGAAGAAAACCAAAGAAACCCATTTTTGCTCCTACTTTCTTGTTGATGGAAATTCCATGAACGTGATGAAGCGAGTAAGTTCACCGGCTTGTTTTGCAGTGCAGGCACTGCAATGGGGCCCCTGAGGCCCTATGGAATGTGGGGAGAAGAATTACTCATTCGACTCCGATGTATTTGTCATATGCACCAATAAAGCACTCCTGCCGATTGGGTCGGACCAAGTACTACACCAGTAACGCTAGTCGCTCCCGGGACAAGTAGCAAGTAACCTGACTATCTCCGACGCTGTGCGGATTGCTTGCTTTGTTGCGGCAAATGAATGAGCAACTGAATCAATGGGTAATCCACCCTAATGGGCGGATGACACGGAACGGCCCGCAGGGCTAGGGTCGAATAAGAACACCTTGGAAGGGGTGAGGGCAGTGAAAGGGAAAGCATTGTTCGCCGTCGGCGTGGCTGTTGGCTACGTGTGGGGCTCCAAGTCTTGGCCGGAGGTCTACCGGCGGGTCCGCGGAGGCACTGAGAAAGTCCTGAAGAATCCTGAAGTGCAGGAGAATGTCCACCAGGCTGCCGAGACGGTCCAGGAGACGGTTCCGGACATTCTGGAGAATCTGTACCAAGCCGGCAAGAAACTGCTGGAGAAGGCGGAGACTGTGTTCCCGGGCCTTACTGCGCCCAATGCCGCAGGCGTGGCGGACTCCGGGCATGGGGCAAGCTCCGGGGATGGCGAGCCTAAAGTAGCCACCGTTCCTGTCGCTACTCCCAAGCCGGACGTAGCCTCAGACGTTGTGTCCGACCCTGCCCTGGATGACGTCACGGGAACGGACTGGACGGATGAAGGCGGTGCCGCGCCCGAGGGGCCCGCTACCAACACGCCGCCCCGCCACTAGCCGCCCGGTTGTCGATCCTGGTTAACGGCCCTCAGGATTGCCTGGCCCAGTTCAGCCGGTTTGGTGAACTGCGGCCAGTGCCCTGTGGGCAGGTCGATGAAGTCAACGCTGCGGATCCTCGCCAGTTCAGCCGTAAAAGGGTGTCCGCCATCCATCCACTCTTTGAGGAGTGACGACGGGAACTGGCACGCGATGATCGTGGCCGGTACCTCGTAGCGGCGGACGTCGCCCAGGTGTTGCTGGTCGAACGCGACCCCTTTGGGTTCCGGAATCGCCCGTGCGCGGAAGGCGGCTTTCAGGTCCTCGGTGAGGTCCATCAGGTCTTCGTCTTCGAACGCCTCCCAAGGTGGCAGCGGGACGTCGTCGCCGTCGTCGGGCAGTTCATCATTGATGACGCCGCCCTCACCGAGCGGTCCGCTGTCCACATAGATGGTCCGGGCTACGCGGTGGGGCCGGGCGTCTGCCACCCCGTGGATGATGGCGCCGCCACCTGAGTGGCCCACCAGGACCACCTTGCCCTCAAGGGAATCCACCGTGGCCACCACGGCGTCGATGTGGGTCCGGAGGCCGATGCCCGCCCGGGATGCGTCAACGGATTCCAAGCCGGGCAGGGTCAGTGGATGAACTGTGTGTCCTGCCGCCACCAAGGCCGGAGTCACCTCATCCCATGACGACGCGTCCAACCAGAAACCGGGAACCAGGATGATGTCCATGACCCGTACCCTACGGGAGGGCGCCGACAGAATGAACCCAATTTCTGTTGGATCATCTGCGGGCGGAGTCCGGCAGCCCCGCCACAGGGGTTGACGTGCATCACATATCTGATCCATAGTTTTCGTATACGATTTCGTACTCGATAGCTGGGTGCATCAGATATCCTTCAGGAGGAGGCGCCGTGACACTGGAGTTCCGGACGCAGGAGCTGGGCCACGACATGCTGGCCCGGACGCGCAAGGTCATTGCCGTCCACATCAACTACCCGAGCCGTGCCGCCCAGCGCGGCCGTACTCCCGCGCAGCCGTCGTACTTCCTGAAGCCTTCCTCGTCCCTGGCGCTGGGCTCCGCGGACCAGCCCGGCACGGTTGAGCGGCCAGCCGGTTGCGAGTTGCTCGGTTACGAGGGCGAGGTCGCCTTGGTGATCGGCAAGTCAGCGCGCCGGGTAAGCATGGAGGACGCGTGGAGCCACGTCGAGTGGGTCACTGCGTCCAACGACCTCGGCGTCTATGACCTCCGCTATGCGGACAAGGGTTCCAACGTCCGGTCCAAGGGTGGCGATGGTTTCACCCCCGTCGGACCGGCGCTGATCCCTGCCGACGCTGTTGACCCCGCGGCACTGCGGATCCGCACTTGGCACAACGGCGAACCCGTCCAGGACGACACCACCGAGGACTTGCTTTTTCCCTTCGCGCAGCTCGTTGCGGACCTGTCCCAGTTGCTCACGCTCGAAGAGGACGACATCATCCTTACCGGCACCCCTGCTGGCGCCTCGGTCGCCAAGCCGGGTGACGTCGTCGAGGTTGAGGTCACCGGCGGTGGCTTCAGCAGCGGCCGCCTGGTTACCAAGGTGACGGAAGGCACGACGCCGTTCGCGGACTTTGGTGCCGGGCCCAAGGCAGATGACACCCAGCGGGAAGAGGCGTACGGATCGCGGGAAGCTGCGGGACTGGAGGCTGCGGAGAGTGTTCTGACGCCGGAGTTGAAGGCCAAACTTGAGTCCGTTGCCACTGCCACGCTTTCCTCGCAGCTGCGAAAGCGCGGGCTGAACAATGTGAGCATTGATGGTTTGCAGGCTACCCGTCCGGATCGCAAGGTGGTGGGGCTGGCCCGCACTCTTCGCTATGTGCCCAATCGGGAGGACCTGTTCAAGACCCACGGCGGGGGCTTCAACGCCCAGAAGCGCGCCATCGACTCCGTGAACGAGGGCGAAATCCTGGTCATGGAAGCCCGCGGCGAAAAGGGCACCGGCACCGTTGGAGACATCCTCGCGCTGCGTGCCCAGGTCCGGGGTGCTGCGGCGATCATTACCGACGGCGGCGTCCGCGACTACTCGGCCGTGGCCGACCTGGAGATGCCTACCTACTTCGCCAACCCGCACCCGGCAGTGCTTGGGCGGCGCCACATCCCGTGGGACACGGATATCACCATCGCCTGCGGCGGAGCGACCGTCCAGCCCGGGGACATCATCGTGGCTGACTCCGACGGCATCCTGGTGATCCCGCCGGCCATTGCCGGGGAACTCGTGGACGACTGCATCCAGCAGGAAAAGGAAGAGGCGTTCATCTTCCAAATGGTCCAGGAAGGCAACAGCGTTGACGGCCTATACCCGATGAACAAGGAATGGCAGGCTCGCTTTGCCGAATGGTCCGCCAAGCAGAGCCCGGAAGGAGCCCCAGGTGACTGAAGCCGCCGTCGAAAGCAAGTCCCAACAGGCGTATACCGCAGTGAAGGCCCGGATTGTTGAGGGGACGTACACGCCAGGCTACCGGCTGGTGCTGGCGAAGATCGCCGAGGACCTTGGCTTCAGCGTGGTTCCCGTGCGCGAAGCGATCCGCCGCCTTGAAGCCGAAGGGCTGGTGAAGTTTGAGCGGAACGTGGGTGCCACGGTCTCCGGAATCGACCCCACCGAGTACCTGTATACGATGCAGACATTGAGCATCGTTGAAGGTGCCGCCACGGCGTTGTCGGCTCCGTTGATCGACTCCGTGTCCATTGCCCGGGCCCGTGCGGTGAACGCGGAGATGCGTGAGTGCCTTGAGCATTTCGACCCCGTCCGGTTCACCGCGCTGAACCAGGATTTCCACAGCGTCCTGTTCGAGCACTGCCCCAACCCCCACATTCTTGACCTGGTCCACCGCGGCTGGAACCGGTTGGCCTCCCTAAGGTCCTCTACGTTCCGGTTCGTCCCCGGCCGTGCACAGGAATCCGTGCGCGAACACGAGGCCCTGCTCCAACTTATCGAATCCGGAGCAGACGCCGACACCATCGAAAAAGCAGCCCGCCAACACCGCGCGGCAACCCTGGACGCCTACCTCTCCACCACCAACTAAAGCAACGCGGGGTCACTTATGGCCCATAACACCACCCCGAATGGGCCGTAAGTGACCCCGCGTTGGAAGAAAAGGAACTCAACGATGACGACCTCAGTAGAAACAGCCAAGCACTACGTTCCCGAAAACCTGCCCAGCCACATCCAGCACTACATCAACGGCGAGTTCGTTGACTCGGTCTCGGGTAAGACCTTCGACGTCCTGGACCCGGTCTCCAACCAGAACTACGCCACCGCAGCTGCCGGGCAGAAGGAAGACATCGACCTTGCCGTCGCCGCAGCGCGTGAGGCGTTCGTCAACGGACCGTGGCCGAAGATGAAGCCGCGCGAACGTGCCCGCATCCTGAACAAGATCGCCGACGCCGTTGAAGCCCAGGAAGCCAGGCTCGCGGAGCTGGAAACGTTCGATACCGGCCTGCCGATCACCCAGGCCAAAGGCCAGGCCCTGCGTGCCGCCGAGAATTTCCGCTTCTTCGCGGACCTGATCGTGGCCCAGTTCGACGACGCCATGAAGGTCCCCGGATCGCAGATCAACTACGTGAACCGCAAGCCGATCGGCGTCGCGGGCCTGATCACGCCGTGGAACACCCCCTTCATGCTCGAGTCCTGGAAGCTCGCCCCCGCACTGGCTACCGGCAACACCGTGGTGCTGAAGCCAGCCGAGTTCACGCCGCTTTCGGCATCACTGTGGGCAACCATCTTCAAAGACGCCGGCCTGCCCGACGGCGTGTTCAACCTGGTCAACGGCCTGGGCGAGGAAGCCGGTGACGCGCTGGTGAAGCACCCCGAGGTGCCGCTGATCTCCTTCACCGGCGAGACAACTACGGGCCAGACGATCTTCCGCAACGCCGCGGCCAACCTCAAGGGCCTGTCCATGGAGCTCGGCGGCAAGTCCCCGTGCGTCGTGTTCGCCGACGCCGACCTGGACGCAGCCATCGACTCGGCCCTGTTCGGGGTGTTCTCTCTGAACGGGGAACGCTGCACCGCCGGTTCCCGCATCCTGGTTGAGCGGGCCATCTACGACGAATTCTGCGAAAAGTACGCCGCGCGCGCCAAGAACATCGTGGTGGGCGATCCCCACGATCCCAAGACCCAGGTCGGTGCCCTGGTCCACCCGGAGCACTACGAGAAGGTGGCATCGTACGTGGAGATCGGCAAGTCCGAAGGTCGCCTGCTGGCTGGCGGCGGCCGACCCGACCACCTGCCCGAAGGCAACTACATCGCACCGACCGTGTTTGCCGACGTCGCGCCTGACGCGCGGATCTTCCAGGAAGAAATCTTCGGTCCCGTCGTGGCGATCACGCCCTTCGAGAACGACGACGAGGCCCTCGCCTTGGCGAACAACACCAAGTACGGCCTGGCGGCCTACATCTGGACGCAGAACCTGACCCGTGCCCACAACTTCTCCCAGAACGTCGAAGCCGGAATGGTGTGGCTCAACAGCCACAACGTCCGCGACCTCCGTACCCCGTTCGGCGGCGTCAAAGCCTCCGGCCTGGGCCACGAGGGCGGCTACCGCTCGATCGACTTCTACACGGACCAGCAGGCCGTGCACATCACCCTCGGTTCCGTGCACACCCCCAAGTTCGGCGCCTAACCCCCTCCCGAGTTTTTGTACACCTAACGCCCTTGAGAACCCCTCATAAGGGCATCTGCTGTACAAAAACTCCCAGCTTTCAACGAAGAGAGACCATCATGAGCAACCCTTTCACCGGCCCCATTCCTACCCCCACGGTTCCGGCCCCGGACATCGTCCGCTGCGCCTACCTCGAGTTGGTGGTCACGGACCTCGCCAAGTCCCGCGCGTTCTACGTGGACCTGCTCGGCCTGCACGTCACCGAGGAAGACGAGAACACCATCTACCTGCGCTCCATCGAGGAGTTCATCCACCACAACCTGGTCCTCCGGAAGGGCCCTGTTGCGGCAGCAGCAGCCTTTGCCTACCGCGTGAAGTCCCCGGCCGAAGTCGATGCCGCCGAGGCCTACTACCGCGAACTCGGCTGCCGGGTGGAGCGCCGCAAGGAAGGCTTCACCAAGGGCGTCGGAGACTCCGTCCGCGTCGAGGACCCACTGGGCTTCCCGTACGAATTCTTCTACGACGTCGAGCATGTCGAACGCCTCACCCAGCGCTACGACCTCTACTCCGCCGGCGAACTTGTCCGGCTTGACCACTTCAACCAGGTCACCCCGGACGTCCCGCGCGGCCGCAAGTACCTGGAGGACCTCGGCTTCCGCGTCTCGGAGGACATCAAGGATTCCGACGGCGTCACGTACGCCGCGTGGATGCACCGCAAGCAGACCGTGCACGACACTGCCCTGACCGGTGGCAACGGACCTCGCCTGCACCACATCGCCTTCTCAACGCACGAGAAGCACAACATCATCCAGATCTGCGACAAAATGGGCGCCCTGCGCATCTCCGACCGGATCGAACGAGGCCCCGGACGCCACGGCGTGTCCAACGCGTTCTACCTCTACATCCTGGACCCGGACGGCCACCGCGTGGAGATCTACACCCAGGACTACTACACCGGCGACCCTGACAACCCCACCGTCACCTGGGACGTCCACGACAACCAGCGCCGCGACTGGTGGGGCAACCCCGTGGTCCCGTCCTGGTACACCGAGGCTTCCCTGGTCCTGGACCTCGACGGCAACCCGCAACCGGTCATCGAACGCGAAGAGAAATCCGAAATGGCCGTCACCGTAGGCGCGGACGGCTTCTCCTATACCCGTCCGGAAGGCGCCGGCGAGTCCGCTGAGGGCTTCAAACTGGGAGCGCAGGTCTAACACGATGCTGGACGCGAAGACGATCGAAGCCATTGCCGACGAACTCCTCGAAGCGAACCGCAACCGCAAGCCGGTGCCCCGCCTGACCGCCCGCTACCCGGAGATGACGGTGGAGGACTCCTACGCGGTGCAGCAGCTCTGGCGCCGACGAAACGAGGAAGCCGGGCGCACGTTGGTAGGGCGGAAGATCGGCCTCACGTCCAAAGCCATGCAGGCGGCCACCGGCATCACCGAGCCGGACTACGGCGCTATTTTCGATGACATGGTCCTCGAAACCGGGTGCTCCGTGGAGTGGGACCAGTACACGCATCCCCGGGTGGAAGTGGAGCTCGCGTTCGTGCTGAAGTCCGCCTTGAAAGGCCCGGGCTGCACCATCTTCGACGTCCTCAACGCTACCGACTACGTGGTTCCGGCCCTTGAGATCCTGGACTCCAGGATCGAAATGGAGGGCCGGACCATCGTCGACACCATCTCGGACAATGCCGCGATGGGCGCCATGGTGGTGGGTGGTCGCCCGGTGCGGCCGGACGCCGTCGACCTCCGCTGGGTGTCCGCCATCCTGTACAAAAACCAGACCGTAGAGGAAACCGGGGTGGCCGCCGGAGTCCTCGACCATCCCGCCAACGGGGTGCACTGGCTGGCCAACAAGATCGCCGCCCATGGTGACTCGATGAAGGCCGGAGATATCATCCTGGCAGGCTCGTTTACCCGGCCCCTGTGGGTGTACAAAGGTGATACCGTGCACGCGGACTACGGACCGTTGGGAGTTGTGACATGTCACTTCAGCTGAGCCCTACCTTCTATTCGGCCCTCACCGACGCAGGCCGTCCGCTGGCCGGGATGTGGGTGTGTTCCGGCAGCCCGCTGGTGGCGGAGATCTGTGCCGGATCCGGCTTGGACTGGGTGTTGATCGACGCCGAACACAGCCCCAATGGACTCGAATCCATTCTGGGCCAGCTCCACGCCGTCAGTGGCTACCCCGTCCAGGCCATGGTCCGGCCACCTGTCAACGACACCGTAATCATCAAGCAATACCTGGACCTCGGCGTACAGAACCTCATGGTCCCCATGGTGAACTCCGCGTTCGAAGCCGCCGCCGCCGTCGCAGCTGTCCGGTACCCGCCCCTTGGGGTCCGGGGGGTCGGCTCCGCCTTGGCGAGGTCGTCCCGCTGGAACCGCGTCCCGGAGTACCTCGGTACTGCCTCCGCTTCCATCAGCCTCACCGTCCAGATCGAATCCGAGGCAGCGGCATCGGCCGTGGAGGAAATCCTGGCAGTCGACGGCGTGGACGGCATCTTCCTGGGACCCTCGGACCTCGCAGCGTCCATGGGGTTGCTGGGACAGCAGGAAAATCCCCTGGTGAGGGCCGTCGTCGAGCACTGTCTTGAAGCTGCGAAGGCGGCCGGTAAGCCCGCCGGCGTGAACGCCTTCAACCAGGACACCGCCCTCGCCTACCTCGACGCCGGTGCCTCCTTTGTGCTGGTCGGCGCCGATGTTTCGGTGCTGGCCCGGGCATCGGAGGGGTTCGTGAAGACGTTCATTCCTGTCTCTGAAACGGCCGATCGCGACAGCTACTAACCCATTGCGTGCGCTAGGCTCGACGCAAAAGCCTGAGGGGGCAGAGCTATGAAGCGTCGTGTGTTGTTGGTGATTGCGCTGGTGGGAGTGCTGGCTGGCTGTAGTACCCCGCAACCAGCGGGCCCCGCCGCCCTGAACCGCGAGGCGACGGCCGAGGACAAGTTGCCCGATGGCGTGGGCCTCACCGGGGTGGACCATGATGTCGAGCCTGGGTCGGCCCGTTTGTTGGCTACCTATGATGACGTGAAGTACTACGGCGCAAGGAGTTCCACCGGAGGGTCCGCCGGCTTGTTCGTGGTCCCCGTGGGACTCCCGGACCAGTGGCGGGCGGGGTGCGGGGGGACTGCGACAAGCGGGCGGATCGTGACAGTCTCAGGTGTCGACCATTCGGAGGCCACATTGATCAATGACGGCGTGGACACCAGTCGCCCGGAGTTTCAGGGGCTGACCAAGATCCACGACAACGTCCTGGTCAGTAAGCCCGCCCGCTACTGATCCTCCGGCGGCGCTACTTGCGCGCCATGTACCACTCGGTGAACTCGCGAGCCCGACCGTCCTGGGCGAACCTGATGACCCACAGGTTGTCATACGTCGGCTGCCCGTTGAGGTAGGTGGTTACTCCCTGGACGAAGGCGGTGTCGTCCTCCTGGCCAAGGAGTGTCCACTCGAAGGTCCAGTCCTCAGGCTTGTCCGCGGCGTCGGACCAGGCCTTGATGATCTCCGCGTGGCCGCTCCATGGTTTCTCCGTGTTGGGTTTGTCGTTGTAGACCGCATCCTCGGTGAAGAGGGCCCGGATGTCCTCGGGCTCATTCGAGGTCCACGCGCGTTCGTACTTGTCCATCCAGGAGTTCACGTCGTTGGTCATGTACCCGTTCTACCCTCAGCTGCCGCAGGGTTCAACGGCGGCGGAGGGTTCCTGCCTTTAGGGGGTGGAACCCTCAGCTGCCGCAGGGTTCAACGGAGGCCGAGGGTTCCTGCCTTTAGGCGGTGGGGAGGCAACACGGCAGCTGTCGACGGCGGGCGGCTCAGTCTTCGTCAAGAGTTTCGGTGAGGTGGTGCGTCGGAATCCGGTCACGGTCATAGGTGATTTCCGTGTAGCCGTGCGGCTGCGGACGCCCGTCAGCACCAAGGTTGACGAACACGATCTCCTCGATGGTCAAAATGGCCTGCCGGGTGATCATGTTGCGGACCTCGGCGCGCATGGTCAGGGACGTCCTGCCAAAGCGCTTGGCCGTCAAGCCCATCTCGATGAGATCACCTTGCACTGCCGAGCTGACGAAGTTGATTTCGGAGATGTACTTGGTGACCGCACGGCCGTTGCCCAATTGGAGGATGGCGTAGATCGCTGCTTCTTCATCGATCCACTTCAGCAGGCTGCCACCGAAGAGCGTGCCATTGGCGTTGAGGTCTTCGGGCCGAACCCATTTGCGGGTGCGAAAGGTGATGTCTGCTTTTTCCATAATCCGAGATTATCGAACCGGTGCCACTCCCTGCTGCAAGTTGTGCCGCAGTTCACCCTGGCTAGGCCATTGCCGTGTGGGAGGCACTGTGGGAATCCAACGGTTTTGAGTAGCAGTACGACTCGTTGACGCCTATGTACGGACCGAAGTTGGGCACAGGCGCAAAGCCCGCACTCTCATAGAAGCTGCGTCCGTCCGACTGGGCCGAGCCCGCCTCCGCGGCGATCACGCTGAATCCGTGTGAATGCGCCTGGGCCTCCAGCGCGGCCAGGATTGAGCTCGCAACTCCCGAACCCCGCGCATAGGGGACCACATAAAGCCGTTTGATTTCTGCCGTCTTCTCGTCCAGCATGCGCAGGCCGCCGCAGCCAAGCGGCTGGCCCGAGCATTTCTCGTATGCCACCACAAAGACTGCGGTGTCAGCTTCCGACGGCGGCGGGCCGGGTTCGTGGTCGGTGGTGCCGAAGCGCGCATCCAGTTCTGCCTGCTGCGCTGCCCGGAGGTCCGCGCCCACGGGGTTGGCCCACGTAACCTGCCGGATGTTGAGCCGCGGGTTGGTCTGCATCTGTGCCTCAATTCGCCGGGTTTCGGGGAGGTGTCTATGCGTCTCAAGCCTAGGCAGCTGTGGTTACCGTGGTGTTTCCTGCGCGTAAGCGTCGGGAGAAATGCGGGATCTGAGTGTTTCTGCGGGTTGTTTTGTGTTGCGCGGCCCGCTCTGCCTTGTGTTCAGGTCCTGAGCAGGCTTTAGAGTGCCTCGCCTGTGGGGTCTTCGGCAGTCTGGTCCGCCAAGGCCATGCCACCGACAGGGACCTGGTCCCAGTGCAGCACCTTCCAGCCGTTTACAGGGTCGCCTTCCAGGGCCACGATTCCGGTGTTGGGCAACTGATGCGTTTGGGCGAACAGGGTATCGATGTCCGAGGCCCGGCGCCCGGCCCAGCAGCGGATTGCCGCTCCATGGCTTACGATCACCGCAGTCTGGTGTCCAGCGGCCACCACTTTCTCCACCGAGGCGTCGAAGCGGGCGAAGAAGTCGTGTCCGTTGAACGCTCCGGGCATGCGCACGTCCAGATCGCCGTCTGTCCAGGCGAAGACAGTGCTCATGTAGCGCAAGTGCGACTCGTGATCTGTCTTCTTTTCAAGACTCCCTGCCTCGATTTCATGGACTCCGTCCAGAATGGTCGACTTCAGGCCTGTGGCTTGCTCCAACGGAAGCACAGTGCGTTGAGTCCGCAGCAGCGTGGAGGTGTAAAGCGCATCGATATTCTCATCGGCCAGAGCCTGCGGAAGGGCTTCGGCCTGGCGCTCACCGAGCTCGGTCAGTCCTGGACCGGGGAACGCGGTATCCAGTTCGCCCGCGACATTGCCGGGGGTTTGTCCGTGCCTGATCAACAGGAGCTTCATGGCGCTCCGCTCCTTCCATTGTCTCTGAGCCATTGTCTCCGAGCCATTGTCTCGGAGGGTCCGCTTTTTCCGCCGACCTGCGGTGTTAATCCACGACGGCGGGCCGAGGCTCCCAGCCCCGCCCGCCGTCGAGACCTTGCGGCACCTGGTTTACTTCAGGTGGTCCACCAACTTGTCGGCGATGCCCGTGTACTTGCCCGGGGTCAGGGCCAGCAGCCGTGCTTCGGCGTCGGCAGAGAGACCGAGGCTTTGGACAAATTCCTGCATGCGGGCGCCGTCCACACGCTGTCCGCGGGTGAGGTCCTTGAGGCGTTCGTAGGGGTTCTCCATACCTTCGACACCTGCAATGGCTTCGGCGCGCATGACCATCTGGATGGCTTCGCCCAACACTTCCCAGTTGGTGTCGAGATCGCCCGCAAGGACTTCCTCGGCGACGTCGAGTGCCTTGAGGCCCTTGGCGACATTGGAGATGGCAAGCAGCGAGTGGCCGAAGGCCACGCCGATGTTGCGCTGCGAGGAGGAGTCCGTCAGGTCGCGCTGCCAGCGGGAGGTCACCAGTGTCGCAGCGAGGGTGTCCAGGAGGCCGTTCGAGATTTCCAGGTTTGCTTCTGCGTTCTCGAAGCGGATCGGGTTCACCTTATGCGGCATGGTGGATGAGCCGGTGGCGCCGGCCACCGGGATCTGGCGGAAGTATCCGATGGAGATGTAGCTCCAGATATCCGTGCACACGTTGTGCAGGATGCGGTTGAAGCGCGCGATATCGGCGTACAGCTCCGCCTGCCAGTCGTGGCTTTCGATCTGCGTGGTGAGGGGGTTCCAGGTGAGGCCCAGGCCTTCGACGAAGGACTTTGCAACTGCTTCCCAGTCGGCACCGGGAACGGAGGCCACGTGGGCAGCGTATGTGCCGGTGGCACCGTTGATTTTGCCGAGGAATTCGGTCTTGGCGATGCGGGTCAACTGGCGGTTCAGGCGGTGGGCTATGACAGCCAGTTCTTTGCCGAGAGTTGTGGGGGTGGCGGGTTGGCCGTGCGTACGGGACAGCATCGGCACCGAGCGGTTTTCCTCGGCCATGGCCTCGATCTGCTCCACCAATGCCTTGGCATTGGGCAACCAGACGTCTTCCACCGCACCCTTGATTCCCACAGCGTAGGAGAGGTTGTTGATGTCCTCTGAGGTGCAGCCGAAGTGAACCATGGCAGTCAGGTTCTCGATGCCGATGGCAGGCAGGCGGCGGGCAATGTAATACTCAACGGCCTTGACGTCGTGGACGGTGACGGCTTCGATCTCGGCGAGTTCGTTGACCGATGCGGCGTTGAATTCGGTGACGATGGCGCGGAGCTGCGAAACCTGCTCGTCCGTCAGGGGACCCGCGCCAGGCAGCACAGACTGGCTGGTCAGGTGGATCAGCCACTCGACTTCGACGTGGACGCGATCGCGGTTCAGCGCGGCCTCGGACAAGTAGTCCACGAGGGGTGCGACGGCAGCGCGGTAGCGGCCATCAAGGGCACCAAGGGCCAGGGGTTCGGAAGCGAGGGACACACGAGGGGATTCAGCCATGGTGCCTATTCTTTCATGCCTTGCGGCAGGAGCAGGGTCGATGACGGGGCTATGTGGAAGACCGTCAGGTTATCCACATACGCGACGGCGACACTTCCGTCCGGTCCTGCCCGTCCGTAGCGTTTTGGCTACCGATCAGCAGAACGACCTCTGGAGTACAACCCCCATGAGCCTCGGCTTAATGCCTGCAGCCACCCCGCCAACGTTCGATCCTTCGGAGTGCGCCTCCCGAAGCCACGAAGTCCAGAGGCTTGCGTGGCGGATGAAGTCCTGTGTTGACCAGGCAGACGCCGTTCTCGCATCCCTGCGGAAGATGCAGCTGGAGGACTGGCAGTCCCCGGCCGGACGGGCGTACCGGACCACCATTGCTGTCCATGCCTCTGCCCTCGTGCGGGTCAGGGAAAGGCTGGACGGCGCGGCAGCCGTTGTCTTGAGGCATTCCCAGAACGTCTCCGTCTCCGGCGGAAGGGTCCACTGATGGCCGACTCTGCTCCCGTCGGGGCCGGTGCAGCGCCCAGGCCGTCTCCGCCGCCTCCTGACGGCATCCTCAGTATCCGGGGCGGAGTTGGCGGCATCTCCTTTCAGCTGGAAGAACTTGTGATGGGAGCCGACCAACTCGATGACATGGTTGGGCAGCTGCTGGGTATCGAAGAAGAGGCCCGCCGGGTTCAAGATGCACTGACACCGTATCTCGCCGATTCCTATGACTCGGGCTGTCTTGCCATCAACGAGGTAGCCGAAAGTCGGAAAGACGTTGGCCGCCTGCGTCAGGAGCTGGCGGACGTGAGTGCCAACGTGCGCGCCAGCCACCGGGACTACGCCACTACCGAGGAACGAAACGTAAGACTCAACCTGTCCGTGCCCTGGCAAATGAGGTTTTCGGGCGCGGGGGGCTTTTTGTGCCTGGGGCGGGACCTTACAGAGGACAATTACAACCGCATTATTGGCGAGGGTTTCGAGGCCGCGGACGTGGTCCGGACAGTTATTGGTTCGCCGCTGCTTTCAGGGTTCCAGCCCCGTCCAGTCAGCGTGGAGAAGGTCACTGAGACAACTGAAGAAGTGCAACCTTCCATGGCAGAAAGCCTCCGGAGACTTGAGAAGGTTTACGACAGGAACGACGGCGAGATTGAGGTTATCGAGTTCGATAATCACGGTTCTTCCTCCTGGATGGTGCTGATCCCTGGCACACAGCCTGATACGCCCTCGACGAATCCTTTCGACTTGCAGGGAATCGGCGAAGCGGTCGGCTTTGAGTCCGAGGAAGTCATCCCCGCTGTCGCGCAGGCGCTGCGCGAAGCGGGGGCGGAAGCAGGGGACCAAGTGGTCGCCGTGGGACATAGCCAGGGAGGTGTCCACGCCATGAACCTCAGCCAAAACAAGGCGTTTCTCAGTGAATTCGACCTCAAGTTCGTACTTACTGCAGGCGCACCCGTTGGGGGTATCGCCCCCGAGCCAGGCATTAGTTCCCTTCATCTGGAACACATACAGGACTGGGTGCCGGGGACCGACGGCCACATGAACCCTGACACCAAGGACAGAGTGACCGTAACGCTGACCGACGAGGTCAAAACGCCGGAAGGCGAAGGTCCAGGCCTGGGCCCTGGCCACGACCAAGAGAACTACGCGAAAGGGGCCGAACTGGTCAGCGCCAGCAGCGATCCTTCGTTGGTTGCTTCCACGGCGGCGTTTTCCGGTGTGGTTGGAGCCGGCGGGGCGGCCAAAATAACCAGATTCAAGCTCACCCGTGATCCCATCCCTGATCGCCGGGGCAGCCTTTCAAGTCCTGGCCTCCCGGAGTCGCGTTCAACGGCTGGCGCGCGATGACTGCTACCGCTTGCGCGTACCCGGTATGAGCCCGGCCACCATGGAGATGATGCTGATAATGATCGAGGCCAGGATCGCCGTCCAAAAGAAGGAGTCCAGCGTCAGGTGCACAGGTGTGAAGCTGCTCAGCCACGCCGTAAGGTACAGCATCGCCGCATTGATCACGATGGTGAACAGGCCCAAGGTCAGGATGGTCACGGGAAGCGATAGAAGCCTCACCAAGGGACGCACGAATGCGTTCACTATGCCGAAAATGAGCCCAATGAACAGATACGCCAGGATGATCCCGGCAGTGTCGGCCCCCTGTGTCAGTCCGGCGTTTGCCGCGGCCGATTCTGTTGCGCTGGTTGTGATGTCCATGCCTTGCAACAGCCAGGTTGCAACCCAGAGGGCGAGCCCGTTGATGAGAACGCGGATGATGAATGAACCCATGCGCCCATGTTTCCACACTCGACTGTGCTGTGCCTGGGTAAGCTCCGCGAACCTCTCTGTTCCCCGCAGGGGTGCAAGTAGGCTTGAAGCCATGACTACTACTGACAACGCACCGGAGGGCGTACTCCCTCGACCGGTCGTGGACAGGCTTCCCAAGTACGCTGCTGGTAAACCACCAGCAGCGATTGAAGGCCTCACCAGCTACAAATTGTCGTCCAATGAGAACCCGTTGCCTCCGATCCCTGCAGTGTTGCAGGCAATTTCGGCCCAGACGGACATCAACCGCTATCCCGATCCTCTGGCGACGAAGCTGAGGACTGCCCTTGCAGGATTCCTGGAGGTCCCGGCTGACGATGTCGTCACGGGGGCCGGGAGCCTCGGGGCGCTGAACCAGATTCTTGCCACCTTTGCCGGGCAGAATGAGGATGGCAAGGCCGATGAGGTGATTTACGCCTGGCGTTCCTTTGAGGCGTACCCCATCTGCGTGGGTCTGGCAGGCGCGGCGAGCGTACAGATTCCTTTGCTTGCAGACGGCCGGCACGATCTCGAGACCATGGCCGCGGCAGTCACCGTCCGCACCAAGGTGATCCTGTTGTGCACTCCGAACAACCCCACCGGACCGATTCTGACCGCCGAGGAAACCGAACGCTTCATTCAATCTGTTCCGCCCCACGTGGTGGTGGTCATTGATGAGGCGTATCAGGAATTCGTGCGGGATTCCGAGGCCGTGGATGGCATCAAGCTGTACCGCAAGTACCCCAATGTCATTGTGCTGCGGACATTTTCGAAGGCGCATGGACTGGCAGGTTTGCGCGTGGGATACAGCGTGTCCGGCCCGGCCCTCACCCAACACCTCCGGGTTACGGCTACGCCATTTGCAGTTTCACAAATTGCTGAACGCGCCGCCGTAACCTCGATTGAGAATTTCGACCAGGTTGTGGAGAGGGTACAAAGCCTTGTGGTTGAACGGGACCGGGTGACGGCCGGCCTGCGGGAGTTGGGCTGGTTCATTCCGGAGGCCCAAGGCAACTTCATTTGGTTGAATCTGGGCGAGAACAGTGCCGAATTTGCGGCCCTCGCCGCGGAACAGGCGCTTTCGGTTCGGGCATTCGCCAACGAGGGCGTCCGCGTCAGCATCGGCGAGGTGGAGGCCAACACGCGATTCCTGAATCTCTGTGCAGGTTATACAAAGGCGCCGCGTGGTTCCTAGCGGTTAACAAATGCGCCAACGGAACTTACTGCCGATAAAGTAAGGGACGAAAGCCAAAATATGCCCGTTCCGGAATGCATTCCGGAACGGGCATATATCCCAGCGACAGACATTGCCCGGCGACCAGCTATGGCGAAGCAAGGAGACGGAATGGGCTCGACACAACTGCCCCCCGGGACGGAAGAATCTCTCGCGGCCACCACCGCGTTGGCAGCCGCACCAGGCGAACCTACGGAAATGGTGCAGTTGCTCGGACCCGACGGGACACTGGGTTCGGACCCAATTTTCTCGGACTACGCCAAGCGGATCGACCCCGAGAAGCTCCGGGTCTTCTATACCGACATGGCAAGGATCCGTCGCTTCGACCAGGAAGCCACGGCGCTCCAGCGCCAGGGTGAGCTCGCCCTGTGGGTTCCGCTGACGGGCCAGGAAGCCGCACAGATCGGTTCGGGCCACGCCAGCCAAGCGCAGGATTACATCTTCCCCACCTACCGCGAACACGGTGTTGCGTTGGTCCGCAACGTGGACCTCGCAGAACTGTTGAAGCAGTTCCGTGGAGTCTCGAATGGTGGCTGGGATCCGCGCGAAAACAACTTCCACCTGTACACGTTGGTACTCGCTGCGCAGACCCTCCACGCTGTGGGCTATGCCATGGGCATCCAGCGGGACCAGAAGTCCGCAGCTGCCGCAGACTCAACTGATCCCAAAGCCGCGGTCATTGCCTACTTCGGAGACGGCGCCAGCTCGGAGGGTGACGTTCACGAATCCATGGTGTTCGCTGCGTCCTACAACGCGCCCGTGGTGTTCTTCTGCCAGAACAACCACTGGGCCATCTCCGTCCCCACCGAAGTCCAGACCAAGGTCCCACTGGCCAACCGCGCCAAGGGCTACGGTTTCCCGGGTATCCGCGTGGACGGCAACGACGTCATAGCGGTCCATGCCGTCACTGAGTGGGCCCTGGAGCACGCGCGCGAAGGCCGTGGCCCGGTCCTGATCGAGGCTTATACCTACCGGGTTGGTGCCCACACCACCGCCGATGATCCCACCAAGTACAGGGAGTCCGCCGAAGAGGCTGCCTGGCGGGAGAAGGATCCGCTGGACCGCCTGGAGAAGTACCTCCGTGCCGAAGGGCTTGCCGACGAGGCGTTCTTCGATCAGGTTAAGACCGACGGCGACGAACTCGCCAAGTACGTGCGAAGCACCACCCACGGCTTGGAAGTCCCGGACATCCGGGATGCGTTCGCCAGCGTCTACGCCGAACAACATCCGCTGATTGCAGAGGAATTGGCCTGGTTCGAGGAGTACTCGGCCGGCTTCGAAAGTGACCAGGAGGCAGCCAACTAATGGCAACAATGACTATTGCCAAGGCCATCAACGAAGGTCTCCGCGCGACGCTCACGGGCAATCCCAAGTCACTCTTGATGGGCGAGGACATCGGCCACCTTGGCGGCGTCTACCGTGTCACCGACGGCCTCATCAAGGAATTCGGAGATGACCGCGTCCTGGACACCCCGCTGGCTGAATCCGGCATTGTGGGCACCGCAATCGGCCTGGCACTGCGTGGATATTCCCCGGTATGCGAGATCCAGTTTGACGGTTTCGTTTATCCCGCGTTCAACCAGATCACCACCCAGCTGGCAAAGATCCACGCCCGGAGCCTTGGCAAGCTGACCGTTCCCGTCGTAATCCGGATTCCTTACGGCGGCGGCATCGGCTCCATTGAGCACCACTCCGAGTCGCCCGAGGCACTGTTCGCCCACACGGCGGGCCTGCGTATCATCACGCCTTCCAACGCCCACGACGCTTATTGGATGATCCAGAAGGCTGTCGAATGCCAGGATCCCGTGATTTTCTTCGAACCCAAGCGCCGTTACTGGCTTAAGGGTGAAGTGGATGTGGAGAACCCGGGCCTTTCCGAAGACCCCTTCACAGCGCATGTCGTCCGCGAGGGCACGGATGCCACCATCGTGGCCTACGGCCCCTTGGTCCCAGTGGCATTGGCGGCAGCCAACGCAGCCACTGAAGACGGACGAAGCATTGAAGTCATCGATCTCCGTTCCATTTCCCCGGTGGACTTTGACACTGTGGAAGCATCGGTCAAGAAGACGGGCCGGTTGATTGTGGCCCACGAGGCTCCGACCTTTGGCGGCATCGGCGGTGAGATCGCGGCACGCATCAGTGAGCGCGCCTTCCTGCACCTGGAGGCCCCGGTGATCCGCGTTGGCGGCTTCCATATGCCCTATCCAGTGGCCAAGGTGGAAGAGGACTACTTGCCGGACATCGACAAGATCCTCGAAGCCCTTGACCGCTCCCTGGCCTACTAAACCCGCCCTGATCCTGCCCGGCTTCACTGCCTGGTAACCGGAAATCGAGGACCACTGTGACTGTAAAGAAATTCAACCTGCCGGACGTCGGAGAAGGCTTGACCGAGGCCGAGGTAGTTGCCTGGAAGGTAAAGCCCGGCGACACCGTCGCGATCAACGATGTCCTCTGCGAGATCGAAACCGCCAAGTCGCTCGTTGAACTGCCGTCGCCATTTGCCGGTACGGTCACGGAGTTGTTGGTGGAGGAAGGCATCACCGTGGAGGTCGGAACGGCAATAATTGCCGTTTCGGAGGGCCAGGACGGCGAAGCCGAAGCCGCTCCGCCAGCCCCGGCTGTTGCGGCCGACGCAGGGGAGTCTTTCACGCCTGTCTACGGCAAGCTCACGGCCGAAGCCGGTGAACAGCCTGCTGGCGGACCATTGGTTGGATCAGGACCCAAGGCCGACGCCGTAAAGCGCCGCGCCCGCAAACGTCCGGCCGGCGCCGTGGTTGCGGCCCCGGTCGCTGAGAACGCCGAAGGAACAGTCCAGGACAACCAAGCGGTTTTGGCAGCCAAGGCAGCCGAAACGCCGGTTCCCCAGCGCCCGACGGCGGCACGCGCCGTCGTTGAACCTGCGCGCCAGTCATCGCCCGCCGCAGTGGCACAACCGTCTGCGCCGGCGGTGCAGCCAAGCTCCGTGGTGGTGCAGCCAGCGTCGACCGTGCAGCCCGCCGCACAACCATCCGGGCAGCAGCCTGCCGCCACCCGCGGCGCTGCGCTCAGCGGCACGATCAGCGGCTTGGTCAACAAGGTTCTGGCCAAGCCACCGGTCCGCAAGTTTGCCCGGGACCTTGGAATCGACCTTGCAGATGTAGTCGCCACCGGGCAGCGAGGCGAGGTGACCCGCGAGGATTTGGTGAGCTACCAGGCGCAACGCGATGCCGAGCACGATCAGGCGGACACTTTCTGGGGTGCTTCGCGCAAGCCGCAGGATCAGCGGATCGAACGCGTGCCCGTCAAGGGCGTTCGCAAAGCTACCGCCAAAGCCATGGTGGACTCCGCCTTCTCGGCACCCCACGTCAGCATCTTCGTTGACGTGGATGCCAGCCGCACCATGGAGTTCGTCAAGCGACTCAAGGTGTCGCGCGATTTTGAAGGCATCAAGGTTTCACCGCTGCTCATCCTGGCCAAGGCCGTGATCTGGGCGGCCGCCCGCAACCCCAGTGTCAACGCCACGTGGGTGGAGAATGCTGACGGCAAGGGTGGCGCGGAGATTCAGGTCAAGCACTTCATGAACCTGGGTATCGCGGCTGCGACGCCCCGGGGCCTCATGGTTCCCAACATCAAGGATGCGCAGGATCTTTCCCTCAAGGAACTGGCGCTGGCACTCAACGAGCTGGCCACGAAGGCCCGTGCGGGGAAGACGCAGCCCGCCGAGATGCAGGGCGGAAGCCTGACCATCACCAACATTGGCGCGTTGGGCATTGATACCGGAACGCCGATCATCAATCCGGGCGAAGTAGCCATCATCGCTTTTGGCACCATCAAGCAAAAACCGTGGGTCCTGGATGGGGAAGTGATTCCGCGGTGGATCACCACCCTCGGCGGTTCCTTCGACCACCGTGTAGTGGATGGCGACTTGTCGGCGCGCTTCATGGCAGACGTTGCGGCCATCCTTGAAGAACCGGCGCTGTTGCTTGATTGATCGGAGCACGGAGCCTGTTCACACACCCCCTCAGCTGCTGACAGGACCTTGGCGGACTTTTGCCCGTGTCCTGACCGAGGTCTTCCAGCCGCCCGTCGTGGTCTTCGTATTGCTGCTGATCAGTCCTGCGATCGAGCCTGGATTCCCGGGAACCATGTGGTTCGGCCTGGTGGGAGCGTTCTTTGTCTGCGTGCTGCCGCTGGCTTACGTCCTGGTGATGGTCAAGCTGGGCCGGATAACTGACCACCATGTCAGCGACCGGAGGCAAAGACCCGCGTTGCTCCTGATGGCGCTCGTCTCCGTGGTGGCGGGTTTGTTCGTGCTGCAGTTGCTGGGTGGTCCGGTCAGTGTCTCGGTGATGATCATCGCGCTGATCGGCGGCATTGCGGTCTTGGCGGTGGTCAGTGCTTTCTGGAAGATGAGCGGACATGCGTCCGCCCTTGCAGCAGCCGTGGTTATTGCTGTTCTTATGTTCGGCCCGGCATGGCTTCCCCTGCTGGTCCTGGTCCCTGCCGTGGGGTGGTCCCGTTTGGTCCTTCGCGCCCACACCCTTGGGCAGGTCATCGTGGGATCGCTGTTCGGCGGCATAGTGATCGCGGGCCTGTGGTGGCTGTTGCGGGAGCTGATGGTCTAGCTCCGGGCGGCCTTACGGAGTTATTGCCTGCCCAGCACGGACAACCCTCAGGGGCGAGGGCCGGTCAACAACCAACTCCGGGATGGAGCGGGCAGCGAATTCCACCCGGTCGGCGGACCCCGCGCCGGAGAACGCGGCGACTGCTGCTGAACCAACGAGGTCTGCACCGTCGGCCGTCGCGATTCGGAAGCACCTCTGCAATTCCTCATCTGTCATGGCTCCCGTCCGGTAGCCCAGTAGATGCGTGCGGTCCATCATGCTGCCGGACCCGAAGGGCGACCAGGCGTCGCGTACGCCGTCTGACCCCAGTGCAACCCGGACGCCGTGCTTTTCCAGGAGGTCCAATACGGGGACGGGGTCGGCTCCAAGTGCGCAGGTGGCCATCCACATACCGGCGCTTGCCATCGCGTCAAGGGTAGCCTCAAGGTCTGGCAATGACGTGTCGCAGAGGGCAAAGCCATGCCCGATGGTGACCCGCCCTTGCATTCCTTCTGCCACGGTTCGGTCCGCGATCGCGCGCACTTGGGCCAGGCCCTCCCGCCCGGCGTCGTGAAGGTGTATATCCAGGTCTCTTCCGTGCTTGACCGCCAGTCCAAAGACGGCACCCAAGTGGCCGTGAAGGTCGCCGTCCAGTGATGCTGGATCTATCCCGCCCACCAGGTCTGCCCCCTCGGACAGGGATGCTTCCATGAGCTCCAGCGAGCCCGGGTTGCTGAGAAGTCCGAACTGCGGGAAGGCAACGATCTGGACGTCCAGGTAGAGGGCCAGCTGTTCAGCCGCCGCCCGTACACCGTGGATGTTTCGCAAACCGAGCTGCGGGGCTACGTCCACGTGCGCACGCATCGCCATGGTCCCGCTGCGGACTGCTTGCTTCATGAGGGCGAGGGCCCGTTCCTCAACGCCCTCTTGATAAGAGAGTTGTGCCCGCAGATCGTTGTCAATGAGACCCCTGAGCGTGGTCGCTCCACGGCGTGAGAGCCACGGAGAGCCCCAGGCGGTCTTGTCGGGATGAATGTGGGCATCCACAAAACCGGGCGTCGGCAGGACGGCTTGCCCGTCGCCGTTGCCGGGCAGTTGCCTTGGTGCATGGGGTGTGGTCATTAGCGTCCTCTCCATTCATAACGGTATACCAAAAGTCACGGCACTTCAGTTCTCGCGTGACCGAGGATCGTAAAAAGCAGCACAAATAGGCCTTCATGGACGACTCGCATTAGTCAAAGAATACTTTCTGGAATACCAAAGTATGTACATCCACCTCCGCGACCCCTACTCTAATGAACAACATTCATTTATGTGACGCCGGTCGCATCAAGGAGGCTCCATGTACACCACATCAACAAACGTTCCGGAGGCCACGACGTCGGAACCAACCTTGAGGCGCGTTCTCGGACTGCCGTCGCTGGTCGCCTTCGGCCTGACGTCCATGGGCATCTTGTCTGTGGTGGCTGTGTATGGGGCCGGGACTGGGATCAGCGACGGGCATCTTCCTGCGGCCTATCTTGCAGCCCTGGTCGCCATGCTGTTCACGGCGCACAGTTACGGACAGATGGCACGCCACGTTCCGGTGACCGGTGGCGCCTACGCCTACGCATCCAGTGCTTTCGGAAAGCCTGTGGGCTTCATGGTCGGTTGGGCAATGATGCTGGATTACCTGTTCCTGCCGATGGTGAACTTCCTGCTCTTTGGCCTCTACCTCAACAGCCTGCTGCCCGGTCTGCCACCACAGCTGGCAGTGTTGGCTTGTCTTCTGACCGTGGGCCTCTTCAGCGTGATCGGCGTTGGGTGGATCAAGAAAATGAACCTCGTGGTGGTGGCCGCTTCAGTTCTTGTCATCCTGGTCTTTGTTGTCCTGGCCGTCCTGAACGCCCCGGATCTCACCGTGGACAGCATCGTCAAACCCCTGACTCCCGGCGGCGGGGGGATCGCACCGGTCATGGCGGCCGCGGCCATTGTGGCCTTCGCGTTCCTGGGGTTCGACGGCGTCTCCACCCTGTCCGAGGAAGCGCGGCACCCGAGGAGGGATGTTCCGCGAGGCATCATCCTGTCCACGCTTTTCGCGGGCTTGGGTTACACCCTGTTTTCGGTGGCGGGAAGCCTGATCGCACCGGATTGGAGGTCGATCGAAAACCTTGATGCCGCCGGCACCGAGCTCATGCAGCGCGCCGGCGGTGACGTTTTGATGGTGGTGTTTGTGCTGGTGAATTTGGGCGGGTTGGTGCTGTGCGGAACGGCCGCCCAAATGAGCGTCAGCCGGGTCATCTACGCCATGGGCAGGGACCGGATCCTGCCTGGGGTGCTGGCGAAACTCCAAACGCGCTTCCGTACGCCATATGTAGCCGCGCTGCTGGTCTCGGCGGTGTCCCTGGTGGCCTTGTTCATCACGCTGGAACAAGCGGTCTACATGATCAACTTTGGGGCTTTGATTGCCTTCGCCGTGGTGAACCTGGCGACCATCAAGGTGCTGTTTTTCCGCCTGCGGAAGCGGGGGCCGTGGGGGACCGTGCGGAATCTGATCTTGCCGCTTCTCGGTTTCGCGTCCATAGCCTGGCTATGGACGTCCCTCGCCTGGTTCACCTACCTGCTGGGAGTCGCCTGGCTTGCTGTCGGCTTAGTTGTTTTCCTGACGGGCCGCAGGCGGTCGGACGTGCAGCAACCCTTGGATTTCGCCTAGTAGGCCGGGTAGTTGACCAGCAACGCCTGAAGTTCCGACGTCGACATGTTGTTTGCCAACTCAACACTGATTCCCATGGCGACGGCGGCGATGGTGACCATCGCTACGCACGCCAGGGACAGGAAGCGCCAATCCTTGCGGAACACGCTGCCAACGGTCTCCGGCATCTCCAGGTTGGGCGTGATCATGTTCGGGGCGCTGTCCCAAGTGCCGTCGTCGAGCATTGCGACGATTCGGTTGTTGGCGCGGTCGTAGCGCATCGTGCTGATGTTGTTGCCGTGACGGGCAAGCAGGATGTCGTGGCCCACGCGCTGGCGAGGCTGCAAAGTAAGCAAGAATGTTCCCCTGAAATTGAGATGTGGAGGTGGCGCACGCCATTGGGGGCATCTCAATTTTATAACGGTTGGATTTCGGAGAACGCCCGAAAGACGCCAAAGGCCGGGTGAGTCTCCCCACCCGGCCGCGTGATACAGCTCGCTTTAGGGCTGGTCCGTCTTGGCGATGTAGACATCGCAGGGGGCGCTGTGGGCCACGGTGTTGGCCACGCTTCCCAGCACCCGGCCAAGGCCCTGCATGCGGCGGTTGCCCACGACGATCAGCCGGGCGTCCTGGATTTCGGCTTCCTTGACCAAAGCTTCGCCCGGCTTGCCGCGGGCTGCTGAATACGTCACTTCAAGGCCTTCGTGGGCGAGGCGTCCGGCAACGGTGCGCGCTACGGTTTCGGCTTCGGCAGCATCGGACACAATCCACTTATCCGTGCCGATCTCAACAACTTCGGTCCGGTTGCTGTCGAAAGCGCTGACAACGCGAAGGCTGGCCCCCAGTCCCAGAGCCAACTGTTGCGCCGTCTGCGCCGCCCGCATGGCCGTCTCGCTTCCGTCTACTCCGACAATCACAACTCCGGTCATTGTGCTGCTCCTTCATTGGTGGCTCTGATGGCGTCTGCGAGGACAGGTGCCAGGCGTCGCACGCCTTCGGCAATCGTATCCGGCGGCACCGCGCTGAAGGCCAGACGGAGTTTGTTGGAGGGGCCGTCCGCAGGGGTGAAAGCGGCACCGGGGATGAAGACGACGCCGGCGTCGATCGCCTTGCCGAGCAGTGGATAGGTGTCCACACCCTCAGGAAGGCTGACCCAAACGAAGAAGCCGCCGGCGGGCCGTGTCCAGGTGAGGCCTGCGGGCATGTACTCGTCCAGGGCGGAGAGGAGGGCCTGGCAGCGTTCGGCGTAGAGCGTGCGGTAGGTGTCGATCTGGCCTTTCCAGTCGTAGTCACGCAGATATGCAGAGACGAGCATTTGGTTCAGCGGCGGTGGGCAGAGCGTCACGGCTTCGGAAGCCAGGTAGAAGCGGCGCTGCAAATGGGCGGGAACAAGAGCCCAACCGATGCGAAGGCCCGGGGCGAAGATCTTTGAGAATGAACCAAGATAGATCACGTCGTCCGGGTTCCCAGCGCGCATCGGGGCAATCGGATGACCGTCGAAGCGCAGGAGGCCGTAGGGGTTGTCCTCCAGCACAATAATGTTCGCGTCACGGCATATATCGACGATGCGCTGCCTGCGCTCCCCGGCCAAGGTGATGCCCGAGGGGTTGTTGAAGTTGGGGATCGTGTAGAGGAACTTGATGTTCTTGCCCTCTGACTGGAGCGCCGCGATCCTTGCCTCAAGAAGCTCAGGCACCAACCCGTCGTCGTCCATTTCCACCGATTCAACCTGCACTTGGTACGCCTCGAAAGTGTTCAGGGCGCCCACGTAGGTGGGGTTTTCCACCAGGACAACATCGCCGGGGTTGCAGAAGACCTTGGTGGCCACATCCTGCGCCGACTGGGATCCGGCCGTAATCACGATGTTTTCCGGCAGGGCGTTGGTGATGCCCTCGGCGGCCATGATGTCGCAGATCTGCGAACGGAGCTCCTCGGTACCTTGGCCGCCGCCATACTGCAGGGCGGTCATCCCTTCTTCGGCGATGATGCGCGCGGCAGTCTGGCCCAGCTTTTCCAGAGGCAGCGACTGGAGGTACGGGTTACCCCCGGCCAGGGAGACAAGCCCGGGCTGCATGGAGATGTCGAAGACATCCCGGACAGCGGATTGCTTGATGTTGGCGGCCCGCGCCGAGAACAATTCCTCGTGCGGGTGAGCGGCCGTGGCGGCCCGCTCAATGGCGTCGATGGCTTCAGCGGGCAACGTTGCGCCGGCATCCAATGTTTCGTGGGTCACAGTCACAGGATACTCCCCGATGTTGCTAATTAGGCAACACTTGTTTTCAAGCACGGCACGCGTTTTGCTGTCCGTGCTTTACGGCGCGGGCCTGAGCGGCTGGAATGTAGCTATGACAGCACACCGGGGATCCGTGACAAAAGCCGAGCACTTCCACAGACTGCATGATGCCGGACCCACGCCGTTGGTGCTGGTGAACGTCTGGGACGCGGCTTCCGCCCGCGTTGTCCAGGAAGCCGGCGCGACGGCGATCGCCACCTCGAGTTCCGCCGTTTCCTGGAGCTTGGGCTTCCGGGATGGCGACCACGTGCCGTGGGGCTTGGCGATGGCGGCGCTGGGCCGGGTGGTGGGCGCTACCTCGTTGCCGGTAACTGCGGATATCGAGACCGGCTACGGACGCACCGATGACGAACTCCGTGCAACCGTCCATGCCGTATTGGACGCCGGAGCTGTGGGAATCAACATCGAAGATTCCGCTCAGGAGCCGCTCACCGACATCGACGAGCAGTCGCGTCGCATCGCCCTGATCCGTTTGGTGGCGGACGAACGCGGCATCCCTTTGTTCATCAACGCCCGCACGGACACCTACCTGTCCGGCCAGTTCCCCGACACGGCCTACGACGAAACCCTCCGGCGTGCCGAGTCGTACATCATCGCGGGGGCCAACGGGATCTTCGTGCCCGGCGTCGTCGATTTGCACGTCCTTCACGAGCTTTCCGGCCGGATTCCGGCGCCGCTGAACGCGCTGGCGGGCGTTGGCGCTCCGTCGCCCCTTGAACTGCACGACGCCGGTGTCCGTCGCGTCAGCATTGGAGGCAACACCGCCAAAGCCGCCTACGCAAAGGTGGCGCGGGTGGCCACGGAGATCCTCGGTGACGGAAATTGGGCGGGCCTTGCCGGCACCCGCAGCCACGACGAAATGGATGCGTTGTTCCAGCAGGGACCCAAATACAGCCTCTAGCCGGCCCGACAGTAAACGCACGACGGCGGCGCCCGGCTTTATTGTCGGACCTCGCCGATACCTTGGGTAAAGAAGCTAAGAAGCTAAGAAGCTCGTGAGGGGAGGGCGCATGGCACGGCGCAGTGTGCAGTTCTGGCGGATTGAGCAGCTGAATGGGGATGAGCTCAGCCGTCCGTTTCCTGCGCGCCGTGTGGTCGGCGTCCTGAAAAAGGCCCAGGACGCCGGAACGGACCGCCACTTCACAAGTGCGGACGGAACGGTGCTGCTCGCAGGGGCGGTGGCGTCATCGCCTATCCCTGTGCTGATCCTTGACCGGGTTCGGGAGACCAACCTGCCGAGTGTTGGCGATGCGCTCGGCCGGCGCAAGGCGTTGCCCTTGGCACCGGGAGATCATCTGCTGGAAACCACCTACTTCGCGTTCCTCAAGCGCAACGTCATTGCCGTGCTGACCAGCGGAAACGGCCCCAGGGCGGCCCGGATGGGGGAGTACCTCGAGGGAATGCTGGGGCTGGAGCCGGTTCTGGTTCCGGTGGTGCGCGAGGATATCGAGGAGATCCTGGCACGTCTGGAGGTGAGCCGCTTTGAGTTCGCCCTTCCTGCCGAGCGCCTGTCCGGGAAGCTCATGGAGGGTGAATGGGCTGACGTGCTGGACAGTGCGTCCCGGCTGATGAACCAGGGAACATTCCGCATTTCCTTGAGCGTCGGAAGGTCAGGCAGTGCGAACGAGAAGCAGGGTATCCGGGAGCGCATTCAGCGGTTGATCGATTCCTTCCGCCAGGCCGGTTCCGTGGAGCATTTCGATTACGTTGTGGCCGAGGGCAAGGACTCGTTGACTGGCGAGCGAGAGGTAGTGGATTTGTTGAAGGAGCGGTTCATCTCCCACATCGAGGTGGATCCGGATGTTTTCAACGACCCCCAAAAGTCCACTGAGGAGGCAATTTCGATCCTCAACAAGCAGGCCAGGGACAACGAAGCATTCTTCGCAAGGACCTTGCCGGAGATCAAGGGTTCGGCCGATAACGCCCTGGTGCCGGACATCGTCGCCGGTGGAATGGCCACGGTTCGAGCTGCCTTGGCTGCGGCCGTGGTGAGCGCTGAGGAAGAGACCCAAGCGAGCGGTGAACCCCACGACGGAGCGGGCCATGAGCTTGTACGAGGTTGATGTTGAACGCACCGGTCGCCGCAGGACCCTGTGGCGGTGGTTTCTGCTGCATCCCACCGCCGACTTTCTGTGGGCCGGCGTGGTTGTCGTTCTCTGGGTGGGTATCGCTGCTGTGGCACGTCAACCCCTGATGTTGGAACATGTCGACGCCGGTACACGGCGGGCGCTGTTCCAGACACTCGCAACCTTGGCGGGTGCTACCGCTGGGCTCACGCTCACCAGTGTTTCCATGCTGATCAACGTCCTTGGCAAGAAAGCATCGCCCGGGCAACGCGAGCTACCCTTGGAAAGGCTCTCGGCAACCCATCGCCGCCAAATTGGCGAGGTCTTCCTGTTCGCCATTCCCGGGCTGGGCCTGCTGGTGGTGGCAGCCTTGGTAACGGTTGTCCTGGAAGGAGATGCGCCCACCGGCCTGTGGATTCCCGAAGCGCTGGTCTTCGTGTTGGCGTTTTCCTCGGTACTGGCTTTGCTGCGCGTGGCTTGGGCGCTCCGGCGGGTACTGGCAATCGCGACTGCCTAGCCGTAGCCAAATCCGCTACAGCCAGCACCTCCTCACCGCACGCTCAACGCCTCCGTCAGTGTCCTGCCGTTGATGTAGATCTCGGCCCGAGACGCCCCAGTGGCGGACACAACCGTATGGGTCAACTGGGCCTGGATGCGGGGAATGTCGCAGACACCGCCTGGTCGGAGCGTTCCGCTAAGGTTCACCACCACAGTGGAACCACTCATGTACCCGGAAAGGAACGTCAGCGACGAGTCCGCCAACGAATCGTAGAGTGCGGCGTCGCTGTCCACTGGCATGCCGGCTTTCAGCAACCGTCCCAGCGCGATGGACAGCGGGTCGCCCGGAACAGCCACCCCGCGCACGGGGACCAGGCTGTCGTTGCAGCCGAACCGCACACCGCGCGCCCCGCCGTCGTCGATTGCGACGTAGTAAACCGCCGGCCCGGAAGCCTCCGAAGCCACCGGAACCGCCGTGGCCGTTGCCGAAGGTTCGGGCGCGCTGGTGCCCGGTTCCGGCGAAGGCTCGACGACGGGAACCGGCTTGGTGGTGCTTGGTGCGGGGCTGCTGGGTGGGGCAGGCGCTGGTGTCGGAGCGGAACTCGAGGCAGGGGGCGGCTCGGCGGGGACCGCAACGGAGGGAACACCTGGCCCGGGGGTCACCACCGTGGAAGGGGGAGAAGCCGCGGGCGGGATGCTGGGCGGTACGGACGGGGGCGCCAGCACGGACACGGTGGGGAGAGGGGCGGCGCTCGGGAGAGGCGCAGCTTCGGGAGTCGGGGTGCAGCCGGCAATCCACAGGCCGAAAGCGAGGCAGGCAGCCGTGATCGTCGTCGTACTTTTTGGTCCCCGTCCGGCATGCATGACAGCCCCGCGCTCCTGTCCGTCCACCTGTATCTCCAACGTTAGGGCTGGAAGCCGGGAGGCGAAATGCCGTTACGGTGACGGTTCGGACAAGAGTTGGTCACGCCACGGGCAGAAGCGGGCAGAAGCAGGCAGAAGCAGAAAATGCCCCCGCCCCGCAAGCTGCGGAACGGGGGCATCAGTCCGGTGAATGACTAGGCTGCTGCTTCTTCGTCCTGGGCGGCGGTCAGCGGCTCGAAGATACCCTTGATCTGCTCTACGACCTCGGCGTCGTCCTTCGGGTGCAGTTCAGCGAAACGGATCATGGAACCCGGGACGGCCAGCTTGACGTCCTCGAGGACCTTGGCGCCGGCGATGCCGACGGCCTTGCGGGCCTCATCCTGGGCCCAGACGCCACCGTACTGCCCGAAGGCGGTTCCGACGACGGCGGTCGGCTTGCCTGCAAGGGCACCGGCGCCGAAGGGGCGGGACAGCCAGTCGATGGCGTTCTTCAGCGAGGCCGGCACGGTGCCGTTGTGCTCCGGGGTGACCAGCAGGAGGGTGTCGGCGTTGGCGGCTGCGGCGCGGAGGGCAGCGGCTTCAGCGGGGACCTGGCCTTCGACATCGATGTCTTCGTTGTAGAAGGGGATGTTGCCCAGGGAATCGTGGATCTGCACCTCAACGGTTTCGGGTGCGTTCAGCTGGATGGCCTCGGCGAGCTTCTTGTTGTGGGAATCGGCGCGCAGGCTGCCGACGAGGGTCAGGACGGTGCTCTTGGACATGGTGTCTCCTTGTGTCGGGCCGGGGGTTGCTTTCCGGCCTGCGGTTTCTGGGCTTTGAAGCCTTCACCGATACTAAACGGACCACGGTCCGGTTTCTATTCCCGGGTCTAGAATGTTTCTTGTGAGCTTCATCCCCCTCCAGCCCGATGCGCCATTGGGGACGCCCGGGCTACCGCACGAGCGCAGCGATGCCGCCCGGAACCGCGAGCGCCTTCTGTGTGCTGCCCGCGAGTTGGTGGACGAGTTCGGCGCGGAAGCCCTGACCATGGACGCGCTCGCGTGCAAGGCCAAGGTGGGCAAGGGGACCGTCTTCCGCCGTTTCGGCAGCCGGGCGGGCCTCATGATGACCCTGTTGAGTGATGCTGAGTCGGAGTTCCAGCGTGGTTTCATGTTCGGGCCACCGCCGCTGGGTCCGGGCGCTTCTCCGGCGGATCGCTTGGTGGCTTTTGGCGAGGGTCGGATCTACTTCGTCCTCGAAAACGGTGAACTGCTCAGGGCCGCTGGTGCTGCGACGCGCAACCGGTTCGATGTCCCCGCCACCAAGCTTTCGCACCGGCATATGGAGGTCTTGTTGCGGGAGGCCGGCATCGCAGATCCCTGGGTCATGGCGATGTCCCTGACCTATGCGCTGGACCCGGAAAGGATCGTCGACGACGTGCGGGTCCGTGGCGTGTCGCCGCGGCGGCTCACCGATTCGTGGCGTGAGCTCATCACCCGGCTCCTGAAGGCTTCCTAGCGGGCAGTAGCTGCACGGTTTCCCAGAGTGGCGCGCAATAGGTGGCGCCGCCGTCGTTATCGTGACGCAGCGTGCACATAACAATCTGGCTGCAGGCGCTAAAGTGCCACCGTGGAAGCAAAACGTGAAGCACTTATTGTGGTAGTTTCCTCTTGAATGTGACCCATGCCATACACGGCCCGGTGATCACTGAAGGGGCGTTGGGGGACCCAAACCACCCGCTGCGCCATTTCGTAGCTGACGCCGGCCACAGCCGGGAACCGCGGAAGGACGAGCTTTGAGTTTTGCCACGATTCGGGGCAGCCGCCCGACATGCTGAAATATCTGCTGAAGCGCTCAGGCATCTACCTGATCATGATCTTCCTGACCACAAGTGCCGGGTATTTCCTGGCAGTCTCGTCCCTCAAACCGGCTGTCCTCGAGCAAGAAAAAATCCCACGGCCAACTCCCGAGCAGGTAGCCGCATCCTTCCGGGGACTCGGCCTGGACCCGGACAAGAACGCCTGGGAGCGCTACGTCGAGTGGCTGGGCGGCATTGTCACCCGCTGGGACTGGGGCCGCAGTCCGAACGGCGCGTACGTCAACGCTGAATTCGCGGACCGCGTGATGGTCTCCACCCGCCTTTTCATCGCGTCGATCATCCTCACCTTGATCATTGGCGTGGCCCTGGGCGTGTATTCCGCCGCCCGCCAGTACAAATTCCAGGACCGCGCCATTACGTCCTACAGCTACCTGGTCCATATCCTCCCTGCGCCCATCGCCTATTTCCTGGTGCAGCTGGGCGCCATCAGCATCAATGAGGCCGTTGGCGAGCGCATCTTCTTCGTCACGGGAATTTCGACGCCAGGAATTGACCCTGGCTGGCCGGCTTTCGTCGACCTTGTGGCCCACTACGCCGTGCCCACCTTCGCGATGACCGTCTTCGGTTGGGCGGGCTACCAGATCGCGCAACGGCAATACCTCCTGGACAACGTCAACGCGGACTTCGTCCGCACTGCCCGGGCCAAAGGGCTGACCCGAAACCAGGCCATCAGGAAGCACGCCTTGCGGGTCTCCTTCATTCCGGTGGCCCAAAGCATCGCGTTCACCATCCCCGCGATCTTCACGGGCGGCTTCTTCGCCGAGGCCATCTTCGCCTGGCCAGGCATCGGACTGTGGAGCATCCAGTCCATCGGCCTGCAGGACGTCAACGTAGCTACTGCCACGCTGGCTTACGGCTCGGTCATCTTCGCCATCGGCGCCATCCTGGCCGACTTCGCCACCACGCTGGTCGACCCACGAGTGAGGGTCCAGTAATGACAAATATCATTGACCCGATCGCAGAGATCGACGAGTCCCGCGTAGCTGACCAGGACGTCGTGATCGGCAAGTCCCGCATCATTTTCCGTCGCTTCATGCGCAACCGGACCGCCGTCGCCGGTTTGTTCATTTTCCTGGCGTTGTTCCTGTTTTCCCTTTTCGGCGGATTCCTGACGCCGTGGGACAAGGACACGATTGATCCCTTGAACATCGGTATGCCGCCGTCTCCGGACCATTTGCTGGGCACGACACAGGCCGGCATCGACCTCATGGCCCTCATTGTCGAGGGCACCAGGATTTCGATTTTCATCGGCCTCATTGTTGGCGGCGTATCAGTCCTCATTTCCGCCGTCTACGGCTGCACCATGGCGTTCTTCGGGGGCAAGGTGGACGCCACCATGTTGTTCATCCTCGAGGCACTCATCATGATGCCCGCCATCCTGGTGGTGGCTGTGGCAACCAGCGGCAGCGGTGGCCTCAAGAACCTGCCCAGCTGGCTCCTGCTGATCGTGGTCCTGCTGTTCTTCAGCTGGATGGGCACCGCCCGTCTTGTGCGCTCACTGTCCATGTCCCTGATGCAGCGCGATTACGTCAAAGCAGCTAAGTACATGGGCGTCCCGTCCCGCAGGATCGTGTGGCGCCACTTGGTCCCGAACATCGGCTCCTTGCTGGTGCTCGACTTCACCCGCGGCATCACCGGTGCTGTGCTGGCCGAAGTCGCCTTCTCCTTCATCGGCATCGGCATCAAGCTCCCTGACGTCAGCCTCGGTGTCCTGATCGGCCAAGCTACCGGCCAGGTGTCCTCCTTCCCGTGGATGTTCTGGGTCCCCCTGACTGTCATGTTCCTGCTGACGGGGTCGCTGGCCATGATGAACGATGGCCTCCGTGACGCTTTCGACCCCAGCTCCAGCTCGATCGGCCGGGCGAAGAACAAGACTGCAAAGGTGACCAACAAATGAGCACCAACATCACCCCCGCTGAGCGTCTTCGCGACGCCGGACTCTATGCCCCCGGCGATGCAGTCCTGAGCGTCCGCGACCTCAACGTCCGCTTCAACTCCGAAAACGGCGTGGTCCACGCTGTCCGGGGCGTGGATTTCGACCTCCTGCCCGGCAAAACCCTGGGCATCGTGGGCGAGTCCGGATCCGGCAAGTCGGTCACTTCCATGGCCATCATGGGCCTTCTCCCCGAGACTGCGGACATCACCGGCTCCGTGCGCTTCAAAGGCAAGGAACTGCTCGGCCTGAGCGACAAAGCCATGTGCAAACACCGCGGCAGCGACATCTCCATGGTGTTCCAGGACCCGCTGTCCTCGCTGACGCCCGTCTACACGGTTGGCACCCAGATCATTGAGGCGCTGACGGTCCACAACCCCACCATGAGCAAGCAGGCCAAAGAAGCCCGCGCCGTCGACCTTTTGCGGATGGTGGGCATCCCGAGCCCCAAGGACCGGCTGAAAGCCTTCCCGCACGAGTTCTCGGGCGGCATGCGCCAGCGCGTCATGATCGCCATCGCGATCGCCAACGATCCGCGGGTACTCATTGCCGATGAACCCACGACGGCGCTCGACGTCACCATCCAGGCGCAGGTGCTCGAAGTCCTGCACACCGCGCAGGAGGAAACCGGGGCCGCCGTCGTCATGATCACGCACGACCTCGGCGTCGTGGCTGGCATGGCCGACGACATCATGGTGATGTACGCGGGCAAACCGGTGGAAACCGGAACCGTGCAGGACATCTACTACAACCCGCGGATGCCATACACCCTGGGCCTGCTCGGCGCCGTTCCGCGCGTGGACACGGCCACCAAGCAGTCGCTGGTGCCAATCGAGGGAACGCCCCCAAACCTGGCGCTGCCCGTGACCGGATGCTCGTTCGCGGCCCGCTGCCCGCTGGTCAGCGACGCCTGCCTGCACGGCGAGCCGGAGCTGTTCCCTGTACCCGGAACGGACGGCCAGACTCTGGGACACAAGGCGGCCTGCATCAAATCCGAGGAGTTGTCGGGCAACGCGGACGCGCACCGGATCTTCCATGCGCCGCCCAAGCCCGTGTCAAAGTTCGACGGCGTCACCCGCCACGAGCGCGAAAAGGTCCTGGAACTCAAGGACGTGAAGAAGCACTTCCCACTGCTCAAGGGTGCCTTGATCAAGCGACGGATCGGGACGGTCAAAGCCGTGGACGGGCTGAGCTTCGACATCCGCGAGGGTGAGTGCGTTTCTATCGTTGGCGAGTCCGGTTGCGGCAAGACCACCACCCTCCTGGAAATCATGGAGTTCCACCCGGACCAGGTGGGCGAGGTAGTGATCGGCGGCGTCAGCAACAAGGCGGCAACCAATCACAAAACCACCATGGCCATGCGCAAAGAGATGCAGATGGTGTTCCAGGACCCCACGGGCGCCTTGGACCCCCGCTTCACGGTGTACGAAGTCCTGGCCGAACCCCTTGAGAATTTGGGGATGCCCAAGGCCGCCATCAAGAAGCGGATCATGGAGCTCATGAAGCTGGTGGGCCTGCAGCCGGACCATGTCAACCGCTTCCCCAACCAGTTCTCCGGCGGCCAACGCCAACGCATCGGAATTGCCCGCGCGCTCGCCGTCAATCCCAAGCTCGTGGTCCTGGACGAGCCTGTGTCGGCGCTGGATGTTTCCGTCCAGGCCGGGGTGATCAACCTCTTGGACAAGCTCCGCGCCGAACTTGGCCTCAGCTACCTCATGGTGGCCCACGATCTCTCAGTGGTCCGCCACATCTCGGACCGCGTGGCCGTGATGTACCTGGGCAAGATCGTGGAAACCGGGGATGTGGACGACGTCTTCGACAACCCACGGCACCCCTACACGCGAGCCTTGCTGTCCGCGATCCCGGTGCCCGACCCCGAGCTGGAACGGACCCGTGAACGCATCATCCTGCAGGGCGATCTGCCGAGCCCGCTTGACGCGCCCAAGGGATGCAACTTCGCCACACGCTGCCCAGTGTTCGCCGCTCTTCCTGCCGCCAAGCAGGAGAAGTGCCTTACCCTGGAGCCGCCACTGGCGTCGGAGAAGGAAGGCGGACAGGACTTCGCCTGCTTCTTCCCGGATGGAGAAATTGATGCCGACATGCTGGTGGTGCATGCCTGACGACATATGACGCATCCAGTAAATCCTTGGTCTCACTCGTACATGAAATTTCAGTCGTACAACATGAAGGGCACACCATGAAGAAGTACACGACGATCGGCGGCGTAGCTGTTGCAGCGGCGCTGATGCTGACCGCATGCGGCGGCGGGGGAACGCCGTCGGGTCCGGCCTCCCAGAAGGCAGAAGCAGCAGGCGGCGACATCAGCAAGCTGATCAGCGTCAATGCAAAGGAAGCAAAGGACCTGGAACAGGGCGGCACGGTCACTCTGGCCGTGGGCAGCATCGGACCGGATTTCAACGGCTTCTCCAATGTGGGCAACAGCGCCGACACCTCTGCTGTCTTGACGCCGGTCAACACAGCCGCCATCAGCAGCGGCGGCATCGGTGGTTGCTGGAAGCTTGACTTCAATGGCAAGGCTGAGCCGAACAAGGACTTCTGCGAAGACGTCAAGAGCGAAGTCAAGGATGGCAAGCAGACCATCACCATTAAGGTCAACGACAAAGCCACGTGGAACGATGGCACTCCCATCGATGTGAAGACCTTCGAAAATACGTGGAAGATGCTTCGCGGCGAGGACAAGTCCATCGACATCGTCACCGCAGGTAACTACGCTTACGTGGATTCCGTGAAGGCCGGGGCCAACGACAAGGAAGTCATTGTCACCACCACGCAGCCTGTTTACCCGCTGGATTCGCTGTTCTTCGGCCTGATTCACCCGGCCATCAACACGCCGGAAATCTTTAACACCGGTTTCGCCGGCAACATGCACCCGGAATGGATGGCTGGCCCGTTCAAGGTGGAGAACTACGACACCACGGCCAAGACTGTCACCATGGTCCCCAACGACAAGTGGTGGGGCCAGAAGCCGGTCCTCGACAAGGTGGTCTGGCGCCAAATGGAACCGAGCGCCACCATCGCAGCCTTCAAGAACGGTGAAATCGACGCCACCAGTGGTCGTACGCTTGGCCGCTACAAGCAGCTCGAAGGAACCAAGGATGCAGATGTACGCCGGGGCCAGCGTCTCTTCGCGGGCGGCCTGAACCTTAACGCCAAACGCCCCGCGCTGACGGATGTCGCCGTGCGCAAGGCTATCTTCACCGCCGTCGACCGCAAAGCCATCCGGGACGTACGCTTCAACGGCTTGAACTGGTCCGAAGAAAGCTCGGGCTCCATGATGCTCATGCCGTTCTCCGAGTACTACCAGGACAACTACCCCGTAAAGGAGACCGGCGCCGACGCTGCCAAGAAGGTCCTCACAGACGCTGGCTACACCGCCAACGACAAGGGCATTATGGCCAAGGACGGCGTCCCCGTATCCTTCAAGATCACCAACTTCGGTGACGATCCCACTACGGCTGCTACATCGCAGACCCTGCAGAAGCAGCTCCAGGCAGCGGGCATGGATGTGTCCATTGACCAGCGCGGTGACGCTGACTTCGGCAAGGTAGTTGGTTCGCGCGAGTTTGATGTGACCATCTCGGGATACACCGTAGGCCCGGATGCCACTGATGCCGTGAAGCAGTACTACGATTCCACCACCAATGAAAACGGCTTGGGAGATGCTGAGCTCGACGCCGAAATCAAGCGTCTCTCCACAGTGGCGGACAACGCCGAGCGCAACAAGGCGGCCATGGACGTGGAAAAGAAGCACATGGAGAAGTACTTCTCCATGGGTACCGTCCTGAACGGGCCGGAGATCCAGTTCGTGCAGAAGGGCCTGGCCAACTACGGTCCGTCCCTGTTCAAGAGCCTCTCCAACGTTCCGGACTGGACCACCCTCGGCTGGGAAAAGGGCGCCAAGAAGTAGCCCCCACGCTGTAGTTTCCTGAAGGCCGGGCCCTTCCGAACCAGTTGATCGGTTCGGAAGGGCCCGGCCTTCGCCGTCCCCCAACCCTCCTTCACATCCCACGTGCTTCCGGCGGGCGCTCGCTCATAAGGTGAAGGAGGGTTCGCGGGAAGGGGTTATTACATGAGCGAGGGTCGGTAGCCTTGGGGCATGACTTCCAAGCCGATCCGCACCGCCGTCGCAGGTTTTGGGCTTTCGGGCAGCGTGTTCCACGCGCCGTTCATCGCTGCCAATCCCGCCTACGAACTTGCCGTCATCGCAACCTCGGACGAAACAAGGCAAGCCAAAGCCAGGGACAAGTACCCCCATGCCAGGATCGTCGACACCCCGGAAGACATCCTGGCTCTTGCCGGGCAGTTGGACCTCATCGTTCTCGGCACGCCGCCCGCAACCCACTTCCCGCTGGCAAAAGCCGCGCTGGAAGCCGGGCTCGATGTCGTCGTCGACAAGCCGTTCGTGATCCACAGCGCCCAAGGCGAGGAACTGATCCAACTCGCCGCCACGCTGGGCCGCGTCCTTACCGTGTACCAGAACCGGCGGTGGGACGGCGATGCGCTCACCGTGCAGAAACTGCTCGACGCCGGGACGCTGGGTACCGTGACCCGGGTCGAGCTGGGGATGGAGCGCTGGGCGCCGCAGATCGCCAAGGCGTGGAAGGCCAGTGCCACGGCAGAGGACGGCGGCGGGGTGTTGTTCGATCTCGGCACCCACGTTCTGGACCTCGCCCTCCGCTTCTTTGGCCCGGCAACCGTGACTTATGCGGAAATCCAGGCGCGCCGTCCGCAGGAAAGCGCCGACGACGACGTTTTCCTGGTTCTCCAGCACGATTCAGGCGTCCTCAACCATGTCACCCTCAACCTCAGCAGCCACGTGCAGGGCCCGCGTTTCCGGATCCTCGGCACCGATGGCGGGTTCGTGAAGTTCGGTACCGACCCGCAGGAGCCGTTTGTCCTGGGAGGCGGGCTGCCCACGGACCCGGCGTACGGCGTCGAACCCGAAGAAAACTACGGCACGCTGGAAGTGGACGGCCAGCGGACCACCATCCCCACCGAGCGCGGCGCGTATCCGGAGTTTTACCGTCTCCTTGCGGAAAAACTCGACGACGGCGGCACCGCCTCCCAGCGCCCCCTGCCGGTGGATCCAGCCGGTCCCGTGGAGGTCCTGAAGCTGATCGAACAAGCCCGGGCATTGGCCTAGGAAAAAATTTTTGGACAAGGCGTAACCTCGCGGGCGGTCCCAGCGATGTAGAGGGAGTGCGGGCCACGTCCGCACGCTGATCATCCGGCAGCCACCCAACAGCTGCCGGGGCAATCCCAAAATCGTTTGTCGGAGGGTTTCATGTCCTTGTTCACTGTCCTTGCCACCAGCAAAGTCGCCGCAGGCGTCCTGGCTGCCGGAGCTGTAGCTGTCGGCGGAACCGGCGTCGCAGCCTTCAATGGCGCACTTCCCACCGAAATCCAGCAGACCGCGCACGACGTCGTTGGCGCCCCTGCACCCCTTGCCACCCAGAAGGCCGCTGAAGCAGCCGAGGCAGCCGAAACTGCCAAGACCAAGGCGAGCGACGCCGTCGAGACCGCCCAGGCAACAGCGAAAGATGCTGCAGAGGCCGGCAAGTCCAAGGCGACGGACGCCGTCAACGCTGCCAAGGCCGACGTCGAAGATGCCACGTCACCTGAGGCATTCGGCCTCTGCACCGCGTTCCTCAACGGCGGCCTCCAGGCCGACACCAAGGTTCCCGGATTCAAGTCCCTGACCATTGCTGCCGGTGGCGAAGCCAACGTCAAGGCACACTGCACCGCAGTGGTGGAAGCCGGCAAGGCTGCCGGCCTGAAGGTCGACGGCAACGCCAAGGCAAACGCCGACGTCGATGCTTCCGTGAAGTCCGGAGTTCCGGCCACGCCGGCGGTTCCGGCAGTCCCCGCCGTGCCTGCTGTTCCGTCCACCCCGGCCGTACCCGCAGTGCCTGCCGTCCCGGCCGTACCGTCCCTGCCCACCCAGGTTCCCACTGAGGTTCCGGCTGTTCACGGCGCACCCGTCGATTCTGTCCGCTAAGCCCACAGCGGCTACGGTTTAACGGCAGGGCTCCTTGGCTTGATGACAAGGAGCCCTGCCACATAACGCGGGATGGAGGCGTCCACGGGTGCTTGAACCCTTGGCTGATGAATACTTGCAGGCGGATCACGACGATCCCGCCCTGCTCTTCACGGCTGCCTACAACGCCTTCTCCGGGCCGGTCTTCGGCTATCTCAAAGCACGGGGCGTGGACGATCCCGAAGCCGTAACTCAGGACGTCTTCCTGGCCCTGTATCCCAAGCTGGACACCCTCCACGGCGGACTCCAGGGGGCCAAGACGTTGCTGTTCACCATGGCGCATGCCCGCATGGTGGACCATTACCGCAAACGCGAACGGACCCCGGACTCCACGCCTTACGAGGCCGACTTTGACGCCCGCCGCACGCCGTCGGCGGAAGACCAGGCCTTCGGGGGAGTAACGGGCCTGGGAGTAACGGCACTTTTGGAGGACCTCGCCGAGGATTACCGGGAGGTCCTGGCACTGAGGGTCGTCGCCGACCTGTCGGTGGAAGAAACTGCGGAGATCATGGGCAAGTCCCAAGGAGCCGTGAAACAACTGCAGCGCAGGGCATTGGGCGCACTGAAAAAACGTGCGCTACTAAGGAACGGCACATCATGAGCGAAAACACTGCACCCCGCCGCGGCAACGACCAGCAGGTCATCGATTCCATGCTGGCGGACGCGGGGCTGGAGGGCAACAGCGATCTGCGCACCGAACTGCTGGCGCTGCGCTCCCTGGCGAACACGGCTCCGTTGCCGTCCGACGCCGTCCGCGCACTGATGGCGGGCGATTCCGCGGCCACGCAACTGATGTCCACCGCGCCTGCGGCCACGCAACTGATGGCTACCGCGCCAGCGGAGGAAACGCAGCAGGCTGCCCCTGCCGACGAGCTGGCCGCGCGGCGAAGGAAGAAGCGGCGCGCAGCCATCGCCGGCCTTGCCGTGGCGGTTTCATTGGCGGGCGGCGCGACGGCGGCGGCGGCCTCGGAGGGCGGCATTCCGGGAGCTTTCCAACACCTTGGCGCGGCCATCGGTTCGGTGGTCTCACAACTTACCCCTGGTTCGGGCAACGCGCCGCAGCCCAGCGCGCCCACTCCGGAACCGGGCCCCGTCCAGCAGGAAAGCCAGCCTGCCGTGGTCCCCGCCCAGCCCGGGACCAACCCTGCCCCGAACACCCCCGCCGGCTCCGACCACGCTGATCCGCGTCCCACGCCGGGCGGGAACCATTCCCAGGCTCCCAAGGCTCCCGCACACCCCGAGCCGGGCAAGGGCGTACTTCCCGCGCCTCCGTCGTTGCCTGTCACACCTCCGGAGATCGACCCTTCCAAGCTTGATCCCTCCAAGCTTGGTCCGTCGGACATTCCCGTGCCGGTTCCCTCGCAGCTGATCCCTTCACTGCCCGCGAAATGACACTTAATGACAATGTTTGCGGGAAACATTGTCATTAAATGCCCACTCGGCGGAGGGGTTAAACCACGACGGCGGGGTGCGGCTTCGTGTGGAAGCCGCACCCCGCCGTCGAGCTTGGCTTACTAGGCGGAAACCAGGCTGTGCCAGTCGTTGACGAGGGGCAGGTTGTGCGCCTCGGAAACGGAGTGGTGTGCCACGTGGCCTGCGGCGATGTTGAGGCCGGCGGCGAGGGCGGGGTCGCGGTCGAACGCGGCCTTGACGCCCAGGTTTGCCAGTGCCACGGCGTAACGCAGGGTGACGTTGGTCAGTGCGTACGTGGAGGTGTTCGGAACAGCGCCAGGCATGTTGGCAACGCAGTAGAAGATCGAGTTGTGGACCTTGTACGTCGGTTCCTGGTGGGTGGTGGGGTGCGTGTCCTCGAAGCAGCCGCCCTGGTCCACTGCGATGTCCACCAGAACCGAGCCCGGCTTCATGCGGGAGACGAGTTCGTTGGTGACCAGCTTGGGAGCCTTGGCGCCCGGGATCAGGACGGAGCCGATCACGAGATCTGCGTCGATGACTGACTTCTCGATCTCGTAGGCGTTGGACGCGACGGTCTTCAGGCGGCCCTGGTAGAGCGCATCGAGTTCGCGGAGCCGGTTGATGTTGATGTCCATGATGGTGACATCGGCACCGAGGCCCAGTGCCATGGCGGCGGCGTTGGTTCCCGCAACACCGGCGCCCAGGACCACAACCTTGGCCGGGCGGACGCCCGGTACGCCGCCCAGGAGGACGCCCTTGCCGCCAGCTGGAGCCATCAGCGAAGACGCGCCGACAACCACGGACAGGCGGCCTGCGACCTCGGACATCGGGGCGAGCAGCGGAAGGGTTCGGCCTTCCTGCACGGTCTCGTAGGCGATGGCCGTGACGCCGGAGTTGATGAGCTCGGCGGTGAGCTCGGGCTCTGCGGCGAGGTGCAGGTAGGTGAAGAGGATCAGGCCCTTGCGGAAGCGGTGGTATTCGGCCGCGATGGGTTCCTTGACCTTCATGACCATGTCGGCGCGGGCCCATACGTCATCGGCTTCGTTGACGATTTCAGCGCCGGCGATCGAGTATTCCTCGTCGGTGATGCCCGAGCCCAGGCCTGCGCCGCGCTCAACCAGGACGGTGTGTCCGTGGGTGCGGAACTCGTGGACGCCGGCAGCGGTAATGGCTACGCGGAACTCGTTGTTCTTGATTTCTTTGGGGACGCCGATGATCATTTACTGGCTCCATCGTTTGCGGCTTGTTGGGCCGAAGATTTGCTGTGGGCTGTGATTCCAGAATAAATCCGGCTGTGAGGCAGGCGACATGGAGCTGGCAGCCGCTGAGGAGCAAAACCCCGGAAAATCAAGGGAGTTTTTGTGCGTAGCTCGACATTTGTCGAGTGCTGGAGCGTCAAGTGTCGCCTGCTGTTGGTACGCTTTTTGGATGCAGCAGGACGTGGAACAGATCGTTGAGCGCGTGGCGCTGAAGCTTGGCCGCGGGCTGTCCCTGGAGGACCTCGACGGCGTCCTGCTCGCCTACAGCTCCAACCAATCCCACGCCGACCGCGTCCGCGTGAACTTCCTGCTCAGCAAGCGCGTCCCCAGCGACGTCAGCGCCTGGCAACTGTCCCACGGCATCTCCACCGCCGTCCGTCCCGTGGTGGTTCCCGCCAACGACGAACTCGGGATGCTGGGCCGCGTTTGCGTGCCGCTGCTGGTCCGCGGTTTCCGCGTGGGCTACTTATGGGTGCAGCAGGACCTTGAGGAGCAAAGCGCGACGGCGATCCTCGCCCAGTTGCCCGGCGTACGTGACGAACTGGACCTGTTGGCCGGCTTGCTCCTGGACTCGAACACAGCCGAGTCCGAGTTCCGGCGCAGGCGCGAGCAGGAGTTCCTCTCGGCATGCGGCGGAGAGTCCAACGCCGTCGCGGCCGTGGCCGGTTGGAAGGAAATCCAAGGCCGCGGTCCCTGGCAACTGGTGACCATCCTGGACGCCGACGGTGCCCGGTCCGACGTCGATCCCATCGCGGCAACCCTCACGCACCGGTCCGCCGCGCTGCAGTCGACCATTGGCGTCAACCCCGCGCTGTTCAGCGCCGGCACGGAAACTCACTCGGTGGTCCTGTTCCGGGAATCCGGCGGCCGGGCCGACCACGCCCAGGTCCTGGTCCACTATCAGCTTGAGCTCGCCAAGCGCGCCGGCAGGACCGTGGACAGGGTCATCCTGGGGATCAGCGAGCCGTTCCACGTGATTCGCCAATTGGCGGGGGCCTACCGCCAGTCCAAGGTTGCCGCCCAGGCTGCCGCTGTGGACGCCCAGCTGGGGGAGTTGGTGGACAGCCGCTCCGTGGGGGTCTACCAGCTCTTTGACCGTTTGCTGGCGCCAGGAGGCTGGGACGACACCGGTTCCGTGCATTTCAGGACGCTCGAGGACCAGGACAAGAACGGTGAACTCCTGCCGGTCCTTGAATTGCTGTATGACAACGACGGCGCGGTTCAGGACGTTGCAGCCAAACTTCACCTCCACAGGAGCAGCATCTACAACCGCCTCGGCCGGATCCGCCAACTTATCGGTGCGGATCCGTTGAATGGCGCGATCCGCCTCGAACTGCACGCTGCGCTGAAGGCGCGACGCTGGGCCGGGAGGCCCCGGATCTGAACCTTGGGCAATCAACGCGGAAGAGGCAGGCACCGTGGGTGCCTGCCTCTTTCGTTTCAGCCTTTAGGAGCGCTTCAGCCGTTGGCAACTCCAGCGGCCCATCCGGCGCCGGAAGGTGGCCGTGCGGCTGCTGCTGCAGTACCTGCCATGCCATCCGGTGTGCACGTTGGTGCGGGGCATCCGGGTGCTCACTGCAACGCCTTTTGGGCGGCGTCAAGGAGTGATTCCAAGGTGCTGGCCTGTGGCTTGACGGTGGCGCTGGGACTGCCGGTTGGCCGGGGCTTGGGGGTCTCGGTCTGCGTCGGAGTCGGCGTCGGAGTGGCAGTCGGCGGAGCCGGTGTGGGCGTCGGCGTCGGGGTTGCCGTGGCCGGCGGTGTGGTGACCGTGTCAGAGGGCACGTCGCTGGGAGCAGGTGCAGGCTGTGCCGGGGCCGGCGTAGCCGTTCCGGGCGCTGGCGCCGCAACTGGCGGCACCGCAGCGGCCGCCGAGGGGACCCAGACAGGGGCAGCCAGCGAGACGTGCGGTGAGGGAACCGACGACGGCGAAACCTCGGCGGGTTCCTCCGGTACCGTGCCAGGCTGGCCCGCCTGGGACGAAGCCGAGCCCGACGAAGATGGGGAGGAGGCCGTGGTGTAGGAAGCGCGGGGTGCCGGGGCGGCCGAGCCCGTTTGCCGGTCCTGGCCGTCCTTGCTGCCGCCGGCTTCCTGAGTGGGGGATTCCTGCCCGAAGAACGGAAGTTCCAACGCTTGCCCCAGCCCGCCTGCAGTCAGCACCAAGCCCAGTGCGCCTGCAATGACTGCCATGCGCTGGCTCATGTGCTTCACGGACGCGGCTTTCTGCAGGACAGCTTGCGGCTCGCGGTCAAAAGCAGATGTAGCCCGGAAGCTTGCTGCGGTCACCGGCGCCGGCGTCACGACGCGGGCTGTTGCCGACGATGATGCTGCGGCGGCTTCCTCGCGTGGAGCAACGACCGGAATGGCTGCGGTGGCCGGTTCAGGCAGATCCTGTTTCGGGCTGGCAGGCCGGACGATGGGAATGGCCGCCGTTGGAGGACCCGGCGTGGTCGACACCGGGGCTGCGGCGGCTTCGATCACTGGAATGGCTGCCGTCGCCGGTTCGGGGAGGGCAGGGCTGCCCGCGTTGGGTTCCACCGGATCTGCGTTGGGTTCCACTGGCTCGATCACGGCCTTGGCTGCCCGTTCCCGCTCAGCGGCCCGGGCGGCCGCGCGCGTGGTGGGGGCGGCTGCGGCTGGTGCCACCTGGGTGGGGATTGCCGCGGTGGCGGCTTCCGGCGTCGTACTTTCTGCTCCGGTGACCTGTCCGCTGGGTTGGGCCCGACGGCGTCCGGTTGGCTTGGTGCGCTCGCGCTCCAGTTGTGCGCGGCGCGAATTTTCCATGGTTGGGGACATGGTTGTTGCCTCTCAACGCCTGCGAGGTTAGCTGTCGGGTTCGGACGAGGCCGTCCGGCCGCGTGGTGCGGCTTCACCCCAAGGGCTTGTGGAGAAAACAAGCCCGGGAAACTGTGGGTCCCCCGTCTCTGCCGCGGGTCTGGCGGATCCTGGATTGCGGCAGAGCCCGGCGTCAATCCAGAAGCGGCCCAGCGGAGATTCGGGTCGCCCTACGACCGTACAGGAGGCGGAAAGTAAAGTCACATTAATGTAACGGGCGGTAGGTCGCCCCTTGCGGGAGGGTCCTACCGCTTAGGGTTCGGGGCTGGTGAAAGCCCTGCCAGGAGCGTCGGAATTCCGAGGACTGCCCCCAACACGGCCAAGATATCCATGGCCCAACACTAGCCTTCTGCCCGTACTGGCCGGTAGACATGAGCTATGGATCTACCAGTGATGCCGCCCATTTCGCCCATGCTCGCCAAATCTGTCCCCGCAATCCCCGAGGTAGGGCATTACGAGCCGAAGTGGGACGGCTTCCGGACCATCGTCTTCAAGGATGGGGATGAGATCATCCTGGGCAGCCGCAATGAGAAGCCCATGACCCGCTATTTCCCGGAGCTCGTGGAGGCCTTGAAGCGGAACCTCCCGGACAAATGCGTGATCGACGGCGAGATCGTCATGATCGAGGGCAACCGGCTTGAGTTCGAGGTGCTGCAGCAGAGGATCCATCCCGCGGACAGCCGGGTGCGGATGCTTGCAGAGAAGACCCCGGCGTCCCTGGTCGCCTTCGACATCCTCGCGCTCGGCGACGAAGACCTGACGGGCAAGCCGTTTTCGGAGCGTCGTGCCGTCCTGGAGCGGGCACTGGCCAAAGCCGAGCCACCCATCTACGTCACGCCTGCTGTGACCGACTTGGAGCGTGCGCAGGAATGGTTCGTGCAGCTCGAAGGCGCAGGGCTGGACGGGATTCTCTCCAAGCCCCTGGACGGGACGTACCAGCCGAACAAGCGGGTGATGTTCAAGACCAAGCACGAACGCACCGCCGACTGCGTGGTGGCCGGATTCCGCTGGCACAAGACGGCGAAGGTTGTGGGGTCGATGCTGCTGGGCCTCTACGATGACTCGGGGCGGCTCCACCACGTGGGCGTCGTAGCGTCATTCCCCATGGCAAAACGGGAAGCCTTGGTGGCTGAGCTCGAACCGTATCAGGTGGAGTTTGCCGAGCACCCCTGGGGCGAGTGGGCCAGCCAGGAGGACGCTCCCGGGGGTTCGAGGATGCCCGGCGGCCAGAGCAGGTGGAGTGCCGGCAAGGACTTCTCCTTCGTCCCCCTGCGCCCCGAACTGGTGATTGAGGTGGCCTACGACTACATGGAGGGCGATCGGTTCCGCCACACGACGCAGTTTCGCCGGTGGCGGCCGGACCGGACCCCTGAGAGTTGCACGTACTCCCAGTTGGAAGAACCTGCCGAGTACGATCTCGGGCAGATATTGAGCCTCCCGTAGGTGCCGGTACTACTCTTCGTGCCCCTGGTCGCTGCTCATGCTGCCTTCGGCGGGCGGGGTTTCTCCCGGTGGCACTCCGCCGCCCGGCTCCAGCCCCGTGATATTTCCGTCCAAGGGGTCCGGGTTGGCTGAGGATGCGGGGTCGTCGTCCTCGTCCTGGCGCATGTCGGGGTCTTCGTGGATGCTGTCGGCCTCGGCAGTGGTGTCGATGGGTCCGGTAGCACCGCTCACGCCGAAGGTCTGCGGATCGTCTTCCGGGTCATAGCTGGTCATGGTGGCACCCTTTCGTAAGCAGACTTACTAATTTGCTGGCCCCGCCAGCCTAGCCTGATTCGGCCGAACCCAACAAGGGCACCCGGGTGCGCGCCGGCGTCGTTCCTGAGCGGCCAGGCGCCCAGCGCTCAAGCGGCCGGCCGCTTAGCGGTGCTGCGTTGTAGCGGTAACGAAGCTGCGGATGGCATCTGCCACGGCCTTGGGCCGCATGTGCTGGGCCACGTGCCCGACGCCGGGAATCTCCACCAGGCGACCCTGCGCCACAGCCCTGGAGAGCCGCAGCGACCACTCCGGCCCCGCTACATGGTCGCGGCTTCCCCGCAGAATCAACACGGGGACCTTTATCCGGGAGAGGCGATCCTCCGTGGGGTATTCCATCATCACGGGCAGCTCGGTGAAGTACCAGCGGGGTCCGCAGCGAAGATAGTCAGACAAGACGATCCAGTTGGACGACGGGCTCTCGCGAAGGATGCCATCGAGGGTCAGGGCGAGGGATTGGCGCATGAGGTTCTTGTGCCGGGAATCAACAACCGGACCCATCAGCACCACGTGCCGCGCGGCTTCGGGCCGGTGCAGGGCAGCCTCGATAGCGAACTGCACCCCCATGGAGTGGCCCACCAGGATGTAGGAATCAATCCCGCGGGATGCCAGGGCCTCGGCAATGAATGCGCCGTAGTCCTCAACTGACAGCTGCCGTTCCGGCCGGGGAGTGCCCGCGAAGCCCGGAAGGTCCAGTGAGTAGGTCGGTGCAGCCGCGGCCAGGACGGCGTGGAGCCGGGCAAGGTACCGGTGCGACACCCCAATCCCGTGGATGAGGACGTACGCAGGCGTGGCATCCGAGGCCTCGCCCGGCGCCGGAGTGCCCTCCTTCCAGAGGATACGTCCGCTCAGGCCGAGGACCTCGACGTCGGCGGACACCAGTGCGCTCATGCGGGCCAAGCCATGGAAGGAAACCTAAAAGCCATACAGCTATTGAACAGCATGCTGTTGGTTGGTGATGACGCGGGAGTGCGGCTAGTCCCGGGCGTCGTCCGATTCGGTGGGGTCCGCTGCCGGATGTGAAGGGTCAGGTGCGGCGGCCGCTTCAGCGGCTTCCCGGCGTCGTGCGATTTTCGATTCGGTCCACATGGTCACCGCCACGAACACCGTGCACGCGAACATGAAGGTAGCAACAAAGTTCAATCCCATGGCCGAGCCCAAGGGTATGGCAAGGGCAAGCGCAGCCAAACCGGCCACGATATGCCACCCTTTGAAATTGCCCACCGATCAAGCGTAACCCCGGGCTTTACAGGTGCCCGCCTGTTGGCTGGGATCGTTGCTTGATCCTTATCACTCGGACGCTTTTTGCCCCTTTTCGGCGTCATCTTCCGCGGCTTCTTCGGCCTGTTTCCTCTTCTGGGTTTCCAGCCAGGCCAGGATGGCGCTCTGCCGGATCCGACGATGCGTGCCGCGGTATTCCACAGGTATTTCGCCGCGGTCGGTCATGTTCCGCAGGTACGTATGCGAGATCCCGGCAAGCTCCGCGGCCTGCGAGGTAGTGAGCATTTCCTCCACGCTGCTGACCGTCACCGTTTCGCCCCGGCCCAGTCGGGCCAGGAGGTCGACGACGGCGTCCCTCGCCTCGTCCGGCAGGCGGTGGACCGTGCCGTCCACGAACACGGTGATGTCGTCACTGTCCTGGAGTGCGCGCGCCAGATTCCGGGCGTCATCAGCGGGGAGGCCCGGCGCGACGCGGGGAGCTATCAATGCCATGCCAGAAGCCTAGCCTGAGGGAGCCGGGCGCGCCGGGAAACCGCCGTGACGGTTACTCGGCGTCCAGATCGGTTTCCAGCAGCTTCACCAGCGCGTCCAGCGCGGCATCGGCACCCTCGCCCTCGGCCCGCAGCACCACCACGTCACCCTTGGCGGCACCGAGTGTCATGAGCGAGAGGATGCTGGCGGCGTCCATCGCCTCGTCCTCGGGCTGGCCTTGCATGGCGATGGTGACGTCCACTGGCTGCTCGCCCGCAGCTTCGGCGAACAAAGCGGCCGGGCGGGCGTGCAGCCCTGAGCGGCTGGCTATGGTTGCTGTGCGTTCTGGCATGGTTTCTCCTGGCTGTGGTTCGAAAAAGGGTTAGAGGCCGAGCTCTTCGAGCACGGGCAGCTTGGCGCGGACCCATTCCCGGGCCTCGGTGGCGCTGGGTGCGGAAAGCGCGAGGCGGGCAAGTTCCTGCGCCTGTTCCAGCGTCACGGTCTTCAGTACGGTCCCGACGGCGGCCAACGAGCGCGCGGTCATGGACAGTGTGGTGACGCCCAGACCGGTAAGGACGACGGCGAGGGCCGGGTCGGCGGCTGCCTCACCACAGACGCCAACGGGCTTGTTGTCGCCGTCGCGGCCTGCGCCTTCCTGGGCCGCGCCTTCAACGGTCAGCTGGACGAGCCGGAGCACAGCGGGCTGCCAGGGGGTGTTCAGCTCCGCGAGCGGGCCGAGCTGCCGGTCGGCGGCCATGGCGTACTGGGTGAGGTCGTTGGTGCCCAGCGAGGCGAACCCGACTTCCCGCAGGACCGTGGCGGCAGTGAGGGCGGCAGAGGGAACTTCCACCATCACGCCTGGCGTCTTGATCCCTGCCGCGGCGCAGAGCGAGGCGAAGCGTCCGGCCTCGGCGGCTGTGGAGATCATGGGTGCCATGACCCATACGTCGGCTTCGGACTCCGAAGCGGCGCGGGCGATTGCCTCGAGCTGGCGTTCCAGGACGCCCGGAGTGGTGAAGTCGGTGCGGTAGCCGCGAACACCCAGTGCGGGGTTGGGCTCGGTGGCATCCGTGAGGAAGGGGAGGGGCTTGTCAGCCCCGGCATCGAGGGTGCGCAGGACCACTTTCTTGCCTGGGAACGCGTCAAACACGGCCTTGTACGCCGCGGCTTGCTCGTCCACGGAAGGCTCGGTGTCACGCTCCAGGAAGCAGAACTCGGTGCGGAACAGGCCAACACCCTGGGCGCCGAGGCCTGCAGCGGCCACGGCGTCCTTGGCACCTCCGACGTTGGCGAGGAGCGGCACCAAGTGGCCGTCCGCCGTCGTGCCGTTTCCGTCGAAGGAGGCCAGGGTCGCCGAGGTTTCAGCCCAGGCCTTGGCCGCGGCGCGGTGTTCGTCGGAAGGCTCAACGGCCACGAAACCGGCGGCGCCGTCAACGTAAACCTCGGAGCCATCAGTGATCCCGTCCACGCCGTGGGCGGCGACGACGGCAGGCAGGCCGAGTGAGCGGGCGATGATCGCTGTGTGCGACTGGGGTCCGCCGCCTGAGGTCACCAACGCCAGTACCTTGGACGGGTCCAACGTGGCCGTATCTGCCGGTGCGAGGTCTTCGGCCACCAGGATGAAGGGGGTGTCTGAGGAAGGGATGCCCGGGGCAGGGACGCCGCGGAGCTCGGCCACGATGCGGGCGCGCACGTCCAGGACGTCGGTTGCGCGTTCGGCCATGTAGCCGCCAAGGTTGTGCAGCATTTCGGAAACGGACGCGCCGGCTTCCCAGATGGCGCGCTCAGCGGAGGATCCGGCGTTGACGAGTTTGGCGGCCGACTTCAGGAGCATGGTGTCCTTGGCCATCAGCGCTGTGGCTTCAAGGACAGCTTTGCCGTCGCCGGAGGCAGACTCGGCGCGGGCCTTGAGTTCGTCATGGACGGCCTGCGCGGCAGCCTTTAAACGGGCGACGGCGTCTTCCGGAGCAACGTCCGCGGCCAGCCGTTCGCCCGACGGCGGCTCGCTCACCGGCTTGGGCATCTGGCGGACGGAACCGATGATGCGGCCAGGGCTTACCCCAACTCCTTGGAAATTCTGCACTGAATCCTCTGTTCCTGCTTGTTGGTTCAGACCCGCCGGCGTCGGCACCGGGGACCCCTCTAGCTAGCTTACAAATTTCTGTTGTGAGCCACTTCATATAGCAACGCTATAGGTGCTAGGGTAGCGGTTATGAGTTTCGATGACCAGCTTCCGCCTAAAATTCGGTTGCTTCGCGCAGCTGCCGAATTGCTGGCGAATTCGGAGGGGTCAGCGGTCTCAACGCGCCAGATCACCAAGCTTGCGGGGGTCACGGCGCCCACGCTCTACCACCACTTTGGTGACAAAGAAGGACTGTTCGACGCCGTCGTTTCGGCCGGCTTCGAAGAGTACGTGGCGGGGGAGCGTGACTTTGCACCGTCCGGTGAGCCCTTGGAAGACGTCCGGCGGATGTGGGACAACCACGTCCAGTTCGGGCTGACCCAACCCCACCTCTACCTGGTCATGTTCGGCAACATCCGGCCGGAAAGCCGCCCAGCAATCGTGGCCGATGCTGAAGCGCTTCTGGAGGAGATGCTGAACAAGGCCGCCATCGCCGGTCAGATCAACGTGCCGCCCCGCGAAGCGGCACGCAGCATCCTGGCGGCCAACGTGGGCGTCACGCTCATGCTGATCGCCGAGCCGGTGGAGGAACGGAACCTCGAGCTCTCAACGATGACCCGGGATTCCATGATCTTTGCCGTCTCCACGGAAACCGCCCGTGGCGCCGCAGCAGATGACTCCGGTAAGTCCTCGGTAGTTGTTGCGGCAATCGCCCTGAATGCGGCACTGCAGGCCTCGCATTCGGACCAACTGTCCAGCTCTGAACTGAAGCTCTTCCTTGAATGGCTTCACCGCATTTCCAGCAGCTCCTAGCTGCTCTCTCGATCTATATCGACTGACCCCGCGCCGCCGCGGGACACACGTTAGGAATTCACATGGCAACAGAGACCGTTGCGAAGTCCCGCACCACCGCCCGCGTTGGTGTCCAAAAGTTCGGAACTTTCCTGTCCGGCATGATCATGCCCAACATCGGCGCCTTCATCGCTTGGGGCCTCATCACTGCCCTGTTCATCAAAGTAGGCTGGATTCCCGTTCCCGAACTGGGTGGTTTCGGCACCAATGACAAGGGCGCTCCCAATGTGGGCATCGTTGGCCCAATGGTCACGTACCTCCTTCCGATCCTGATTGCCTATACAGGTGGCCGGATGGTTTACGACGTCCGTGGTGGCGTCGTTGGCGCCATTGCAACCATGGGAGTCATTGCCGGTACCGACTCGCCTATGTTCATCGGTGCCATGATTATGGGCCCGCTGGGCGGTTGGACCATGAAGCAGCTCGACCGTCTGTGGGATGGAAAGATCCGCCCGGGCTTCGAGATGCTGGTGAACAACTTTTCCGCCGGTATCTGGGGCGCGGCATTGGCACTGGGTGGCTTCTATGGCCTCTCATGGGTGGTCAAGCGTTTCACGGAGGGCGCCGGAACTGTTGTCGAGTTCCTGGTTAACAACGGCCTGCTGCCGCTGACCAGCATCTTCATTGAACCCGCCAAGGTGCTCTTCCTGAACAACGCCATCAACCACGGCGTGCTGACTCCGTTGGGTATCCAGCAGTCCCTTGACCACGGCAAGTCCATCCTGTTCCTCCTTGAAGCCAACCCTGGCCCTGGCCTCGGCATCCTGCTGGCGTACATGTTCTTCGGCCGTGGTGCGGCCAAGGCCTCTGCTCCGGGCGCCGCAATCATCCAGTTCTTCGGCGGCATCCACGAGATCTACTTCCCGTACGTTCTGATGAAGCCGATCCTCATCCTGGCTGCCATCGGCGGCGGCATGACGGGCATCGCCACGCTGGCCATCACCAACTCCGGCCTGGTTGCCCCGGCAGCTCCGGGTTCCATCATCGCCGTGATCGCGCAGACCTCGCGTGACAGCTACATCGGCGTCATCTTGTCGGTCGTCCTGGCTGCAACCGTCTCCTTCCTGATCGCCTCCCTGATCCTGCGCACCTCCAAGAACAAGGGCGAGGACGACCTCACGGAAGCTACCTCGCGCATGGAAGCCATGAAGGGCAAGAAGAGCTCCGTCTCCTCCGCCCTGACTGGCGGGGGCGCAGGTGACGCGGCTGCTACCCGCGGCGAAGGTAGCGTCCTGACCCGTCCGGTCCGGAACATCGTCTTCGCTTGCGACGCCGGCATGGGCTCGAGCGCCATGGGCGCCTCGGTCCTGCGCAACAAGATCAAGGCGGCCGGTTTCCCGGACGTCAAGGTCACCAATTCGGCTATCGCCAACCTGAGTGATTCCTACGACGTCGTGGTGACGCACGAGGACCTCACCGAGAGGGCCCAGCCGCGTACCGCCAGCGCCGTGCACTACTCCGTGGACAACTTCATGAACAGCCCGCGGTACGACGAAATCGTTGAACTGGTGAAGGCCAGCAACAGCGAGGGCACTCGCGCGGAGACCGCCGCAGCAGCCCCCGCCCATGGCGCCCATGTCGCAGAGCCGGCTGCCGCCGTCGTCGAGGGTAAAGGTGTCCTGCTCCGCGAAAGTGTTGTCCTGAACGGCCACGCAACGGACCGCGACGCCGCTATCGACGAGGCCGGGCAGCTGCTGCTGGATCGCGGGGCCGTGGACATGAGCTACGTCCACGCCATGCACGAGCGCGAGGAATCCGTGTCCACATACATGGGCAGTTTCCTGGCGATTCCGCACGGCACCAATGATGCCAAGGAGCACATCAACCACTCGGCCGTATCCATCATCCGTTACCCGGAGGGCATCGACTGGGGCGGCAAGCAAGTGAAGTTCGTGGTGGGCGTGGCCGGCATCAACAACGAACACCTCCACATCCTGTCCTCGATCGCGAAGATCTTCACCAACAAGGCACAGGTTGCCCAGTTGGAGGCGGCTACAACCGTTGAAGAAGTCCTCGAGCTGTTCGGAAAGGTCAACGCATAGTGAAGGCAGTCCATTTTGGGGCAGGCAACATCGGGCGTGGCTTCGTGGGGCTGCTGCTGCACGAAGCCGGTTATGATGTGGTGTTCGCCGACGTTGCGGATGCCCTGATCAGCCAGCTCGCATCTGCCGACTCCTACGACGTCCACGAAGTAGGCGAGAACCCGGCGGTCAAGACCGTGGAAGGCTTCCGCGCCTTGAATTCGGCAACCCAGGAAGCCGCGGTCGTGGAGGAAATCTCGACGGCGGATGTGGTCACCACGGCGGTGGGGCCGCACATCCTGAAGTTCGTGGCGCCGGTAATCGCCCGCGGGCTGGCCGCCCGGCCCGCGGACCTTCCGCCGCTGCAGGTCATGGCCTGCGAGAACGCCATCAACGCCACGGATCTCCTGCACACGGAGATCCGGGCGGCCTGGGACGACTCGGCCGGCGACCTTGACGCCGTCGGCGTTTTTGCCAATACCGCAGTTGACCGGATCGTCCCCAACCAGGCACCGGGCCAAGGCCTGGACGTGACGGTGGAGACGTTCTACGAGTGGGTTATCGACCGCACACCCTTCAAGGGCAGCGCGCCGGTGATCCCGGGGGCAACGTTCGTGGACGAACTCGGACCGTACATCGAGCGCAAGCTCTTCACCGTGAACACGGGCCATGCTTCCGCTGCGTACTTCGGCTACGCGGCCGGACTGGAGAAGATCTCAGACGCCATGGCCGATCCCACTGTGGCTGCAAAGGTCCGGGCCGTGCTGGAGGAGACCAAGGAACTTTTGGTGGCCAAGCACGGTTTCGTAGAGGCCGAGCAGGAAGCCTACGTCCAGAAGATCCTCTCGCGCTTCACCAACCCGCACCTGCCGGACACCGTGGTGCGCGTGGGTCGTGCGCCGCTGCGGAAACTCGGCAGGCACGAGCGTTTCGTGGGCCCGGCCGCTGAACTCGCCGAGCGCGGCGTCACCCCGGTGGCCCTGCTTGAAGCAATGTCCGCAGCCCTGCGCTTCGACGACGGCGGCGACGACGAAGCCGTGGAGCTCGCCAGGCTGCTGTCCGAACTGGACGCGGCCGCCGTCGTCGAACGTGTCACCGAACTGGTGCCGACGCACCCGCTGTTCCCCGCCGTGCAGAAACTGGTGGAGGACCGCCAAGCGGAGGCCTGATTGCCAGGAAAGCCCGACGCCGGGCACCCGAGGTGGGTGCCCGGCGTCGGGCTTTCGTGTTTAAGGGTCAGCGCGCTGCCGCGGTTTCAGCTTCCGACATCGCCTTCCATTCGGCCACGCGGGCCTGGTGGAGCGGGGACTTGCGGACCACGGCGTAGGCCACGCCGAGGATGGCGAACCAGATGGGCGTGACCAGCAGGGCCGTGAGGGTGTCCGGCTGCGTGGTGAGCGCCCAGACGAGGAACGCGAAGAAGGCGAACACCACCCACACCATCGGAATACCGCCGGGCATCTTGAATGGTGATGCTGCGTGCTGTTCCGGGCGGCGCTTCCTGTAGACGAGGTAGCTGGCCAGGATGATGGACCACACGAACATGAAGCAAACGGCGGAGACCGTAGTCACCATGTCGAACGCGACGCCAACGTCCTTGCCCGCATAGAGAAGCGCGACGCCGGCCAGCAGCAGGACGCAGGACAGGAACAGGGCGTTCTGGGGTACTTTGCGGCTGGAGAGCCGGCCGAAGAGCTTGGGAGCGTCGCCGTCGTTAGCCAGGCCGTACACCATGCGGGAGGTCGAGTAGATGCCCGAGTTGGCCGAGGACATTGCCGATGTGAGGACCACCAGGTTCACCACGGTGGCTGCCATGCCCAGACCGGCGAGGGAGAACATCGCGATGAAGGGGCTCTGGCCGGCCTTGAATTCAGTCCACGGAGTGACCGACATGAGGATGATCAGCGCGCCTACGTAGAAGAGCATCACGCGAAGCGGAATGGCGTTGATGGCGCGGGGGAGGTTGTGCTGCGGGTTCTTGGTTTCAGCGGCCGCGGTGCCCACCAGTTCGATGCCGACGAATGCGAAGACCGCGATCTGGAAGCCTGCCACGAAGCCCATGAACTCCTTGGGGAAGAAGCCGCCGTGGCTCCACAGGTTGGTGAAGCTGGCTGTGCCCGCGTTGGACTGGAAACCCGTGAAGATCATCACCAGGCCCACCACGATCAGGGCAACGATGGCCACGATCTTGATGAGCGCGAACCAGAATTCAGTCTCACCGAACGCCTTGACCGTGGGCAAGTTCAGGAGCAGCAGGATGATGATGGTGGCCAGGCCCGGGATCCACAGCTGGATGCCCGGCCAGAGTTCGTTGGCGTAACCCGCGATGGCGATGACGTCGGCCACACCCGTAACTACCCAGCAGAACCAGTAGGTCCAGCCGGTGAAGAAGCCGGCCCACGGGCCCAGGAGGTCGCCCGCGAAGTCGCTGAACGACTTGTAATTCAGGTTGGAGAGCAGGAGTTGGCCCATGGCGCGCATAACGAAGAAGAGCATGAAGCCGATGATCATGTACACGAAGATCACGGAGGGGCCGGCAACGGAGATGGTCTTGCCGGAGCCCATGAACAGGCCGGTTCCGATGGCGCCGCCGATGGCCAGAAGCTGGATGTGGCGGTTGCTGAGCGAGCGTGAAAGGTGGGGCTCGCTGTCCCTGCTGGAGGCAGTGCGCTGCCCTGTTGTCGTCTGGTCAGACATGAGTGTTCAAGAACCCTTCGGAAGAACCGTCAAAAAGGTGACGGCCGTTACAGATCTGGTTCGATAAAGCTATAGCTTATGTCTGACAAATGGCGAATCGGTCTGCATGGCGAAAGCTCCCCTGTGGAAATGGGGAGCTTAGGCCTGTGTTTTTGTTGTGGCAGCTAGGCAATCTTCCGCCGGTACGCGGCAATCGCGAAGGCGTAGGCGAGGACCAGGATGCCTAGGCACCAAGCCAGGGCTACCCAGATGTCGCTGCCCACGGGCTGTTGCGCGAACAGGGCTCGAACGGAGTTCACGATCGAGGTCACTGGCTGGTTCTCTGCGAACCAGGCCACCGGGCCCGGCATCGTCGTGGTGGGCACGAACGCTGAACTGATGAACGGCAGGAAGATCAGCGGGTAGCTGAACGCGCTGGCGCCGTCGACGGTTTTCGCTGAGAGTCCGGCGATCACTGCCAGCCAGGTCAAGGCGAGCGTGAACAGGACCAGGATGCCGGCGATCGCAAGCCAGGTGCCCACGGATGCTCCGGTGCGGAACCCCATAAGGAGGGCCACTCCTACGACGATCGCGACCGAGACGAGGTTGGCCACCAGTGAGGTGAGCACGTGCGCCCAGAGAACTGAAGACCGTGCGATTGGCATGGACTGGAAGCGCTCAAAGATGCCACCCTGCATGTCCAGGAACAGGCGGTAGGCGGTGTACGCGATGCCGGAGGCAATGGTGATCAGCAAGATGCCGGGGAGCATGTAGTTGATGTAGGACTCGTCGGAGCCAGTATTGATCGCGCCGCCCAGCACGTACACGAACAGCAGCATCAGTGCGATCGGCGTGACCGCGGTGGTGATGATCGTGTCGGGGCTGCGCAGGATGTGGCGAAGCGAGCGGCCGGTGAGGACGCGGGTATCGCTGAGGATGTGAGTGCTCATCGGGATGTCTCCTTCTCTTTCTGCTCTTCAGCCGTTTCTCCGACGAGCGCCAGGAAGACGTCTTCGAGCGAGGGCTGCTTTTCGACGTACTCAATCTCGGCCGGCGGCAGCAGCCGCTTGAGCTCGTCGAGCGTGCCGTTCTGGATGATTGTGCCCTTGTGCAGGATCGCGATGCGGTCGGCCAGATGCTCGGCCTCGTCGAGGTATTGGGTGGTGAGCAGCACTGTTGTGCCGTTCCGGGCCAGGTCCTTGACGGTCTGCCACACCTCGACGCGCGCCTGCGGATCCAGCCCGGTGGTTGGTTCGTCCAGGAAGATCACCTTCGGGTTGCCGATCAGGCTCATGGCGATGTCCAGGCGCCGGCGCATGCCTCCTGAATAGCCCGCCACTTTCCGTGAGCCGGCGTCGGTGAGGCTGAATTGCGCCAGCAGCTCATCCGCGATCCTGCCCGGGTCCTTGAGATGCCGCAGTTTCGCCACCAGGATCAAATTTTCCTTGCCGGTGAGCACCTCATCCACGGCCGCGAACTGCCCGGTGAGGCTGATGGACTGCCTCACCTGGAGCGACTCGCTGGCAACATCAAAACCGTCGACGGCGGCCTGCCCTCCATCCGCGGCGAGCAGCGTGGACAGGATCTTCACCATGGTGGTCTTGCCCGCGCCGTTGGAGCCGAGGAGTGCAAAGATGCTACCGGGCGCTACCTCGAAGGTGACGCCACGGAGTACATGGAGATCCTTGTAGGACTTTTCAATGCCCTCGACTTGTATTGCCGGTGTCGCTTGGATTGCCGCCGCAGTCATGACTCCGACTCCTTCGCCTTATCGATTGCTTTGTTGAGGCGCTCGCGTTCCTTGTCGATCCAGCGCTTTCCGCCGTAGGCCTGGGCGAAAGTCTCCGCGAACTCGATCGGATCTTCGCCGACAATGTCGCTGACGGGAGTGCCGTCGATCGCCGCGCGTTCCCAAAGGTCCGCGAGGTCCGCGAACATCTGCACCATGGTGTCGCCCTCCGTGACGCCGCCGTAGTACATCAGGTAGCGGTTGAAGGCGCTTGCCACGGTGCGGTAGGGCTCCGGCAGGGCGTCCATGCGGGCTTTGGCTTGCTTGTACTGCTTCTTCTGCTCGAGTGATCCGGTGACCAGTTCGATCCATTTCGCTGCCATGCTATTTTCCTTCCTTGCGGAGCTCTTCAATCCGTCCGGACAAGAAGCTCCAGGTGTTCCAGAATTCGTTCAGTTCGTTTCGGCCCTGCGCGTTCAGCGTGTACACCTTGCGGGGCGGCCCTTTTTCGGAGGGACGCTTTTCAACGTCCACCAGCCCCTTTTGTTCGATCCTGACCAGCAGCGCGTAAACGGTGCCTTCAGCGATCTCGGTGAAACCCTGCTCGCGGAGCAGCGTGGTGATTTCGTATCCATACGCCGCCTTCCCGGTCAGGAGGGCCAGAACGATGCCCTCCAGCGTGCCTTTGAGCATCTCCGTCATTTGCTTGCCCATCGGACACCTCCCTCGCTACTCAGTATCACTAGCTACCACTATATAGTAGAACTAGGTACCGGTACTTAGCAACACTGAGTTCCGATCAAGATGGCATGCTGGGGGGGGTGACCACAGAATCCGGATCCTCACCCGCTTTGCTGACCGCCGCCGTCGAGGGTGGAACCTTCACCCTTCGGCGCGCCAGAAAGGGCGACCTGCCGCGCATCCTTGCGTTGCTCGCGGACGATCAATTGGGGGCGGCGCGGGAGGATGCCGACGACCTGCAGCCCTACGAGCAGGCTTTTGACGCGATCGACGCCGATCCAGCGCACCTTTTGGTGGTGGGTGAACTCGACGGCGATGTCGTGGCCACGTTCCAGCTCAGCTACCTACCGGGCCTGTCCCGCAAGGGGTTGTGGCGTGCGCAAATCGAGGCGGTGCGGGTGTCCGGTAAGCTGCGCGGGCAGGGCGTTGGGGCGCTGATGATCACGTGGGCTATTGAGCGGGCCAGGGAGCGCAACTGCTCATTGGTCCAGCTGACCACGGACAAATCCCGGATTGCGGCCCACCGTTTCTATGAGCGGCTTGGTTTTGTGGCGAGCCATGAAGGTATGAAGCTGACGCTCTAGCGTCCTGCCCCCTATCTGCCGCCCGTCCTGAGCTGATACTTGACTATTAGGTACCCTAACTATTAGGGTACCTAAATATGAACGGTACTTTTGATCCCCGCCTCGTCGACCTCGCGCAGGACTTTCGTGAGGCCCTCCGGCTGGGGGTCTATATGTTCCGCCGCCTGGACCCTGAAGGCGAACTCACTGCCGCGCAGTTGAGCTTGCTCTCCATGATCTCGCACGGAGGTCTCCGGGTCGGTGACATAGCCAAGAACCTCGGGATCAAAGTCCCCAGCGCCACCGAGCAGATCATCAAGCTCGAGCGCGCCGGCCTGGTAACCCGCCAGCCCGACCCCGACGATTCCCGCGCCGTCCAAGTGGCCCTCACCACAGCCGGGGCCGCCGCCGTCGAATCTGCCAACCAACGCCGCAATGCGATGGTGGCGGAGTTGCTGCAGAACCTCAGCACTGAGGAAGTCGACGCTCTGGCCGCCGCACTTCCGGTCATCAGCAAGATCAACGGCTCATTCCAGAACTAACCAGAATTTACGCACAGACCCACAGTCACGCACCGACCCACAATCACGCACCGACAAGGAGCAATTGAATGTCACGCCAGTTGGCTGACGCTTCAGCAAGCGCCGAAAACACCCTCGAAGCCGAAAAAGCCTCATTCCTGAGGCAGCCCAAAGCAGTGTGGGCCACCGCCCTCGCGGCGGTCTTTGCCTTCATGGGTATCGGGCTGGTGGATCCCATCCTCCCCGCGATCGCCAAGAACCTTGAGGCGTCCACCAGCGAAGTCTCGTTGCTGTTCACCAGCTACTTCCTCGTAACCGCAATAGCGATGTTGATCAGTGGCTTCGTGTCCTCGCGGATCGGCGGGAAGAAGACGCTCCTGATCGGCTTGGCGATCATTGTGGTTTTCGCTTCACTGTCCGGCCTTTCCGGCAGCGTTGAGCAGCTCGTAGGCTTCCGCGCAGGGTGGGGTTTGGGCAACGCGCTGTTCGTCGCCACAGCCTTGGCCGTGATTGTGGGTGTGGCCAGCGGCGGAACGGGCACCGCGATCATTCTTTATGAGGCAGCCCTGGGACTCGGCATCTCACTCGGCCCGCTCTTGGGAGCCCTCCTTGGTGGATGGCAGTGGCGTGCGCCGTTCTTCGGTACGGCTGTGCTGATGGCGGTGGCCTTTATTGCCCTCTTGGCCCTGTTGCCCAAAACGCCGGCACCGGCGAAGAAGTCCCGGCTGCGGGACCCGCTCCTGGCACTTGGCCACAAGGGTCTCCGCACCACGGCCGCCAGCGCCCTTTTCTATAACTACGGTTTCTTCACCATCCTTGCCTTCACGCCCTTTATCCTCGGCATGGACGCCTACGGAATCGGGGGAGTCTTCTTCGGCTGGGGCGTCGCCGTGGCGGTGTTCTCGGTGTTCGTCGCACCCGTGCTGCAGAAGCGCTTCGGTGCCGTCAAGGTCCTCACCGGCACACTGGCCGTCCTCATGCTCGACCTGATCGGGCTGGGACTGGCGGCGGGGCACTCGGTGACTGCCGTCGTCGTGCTTGTCATCGTGGCGGGCGCCTTGCTGGGCATCAACAACACGGTCTATACGGAACTTGCCATGGGCGTCTCTGATTCGCCGCGCCCGGTTGCTTCGGCCGGCTACAACTTCGTGCGCTGGATGGGCGGCGCACTGGCCCCCTTTGCTGCAGCGCAGCTCGGTGAGCATTTCGGACCCCAGGTTCCGTTCTTCGCCGGGGCGGTGGCCATGGTGATTGCCATTCTGATCGCGTTCGGGGGCAGGAAGTTCCTCTCGTCGCACGAACCACACCTGGTGTAACAGGCACTTAAAAAAGAAGCCCGGCGGATGTAATCCGCCGGGCTTTCCTGCATTGCGCGTTACCTATTTTTCGTCCGAGGTGACCGGAAGCGGGGCAACCGGGGCGCCCTTCGGAACGAACAATGTCTCAGCCTGTTCCAGGGACATGCCGTTCGTCTCAGGCACCTTGAACATCACAAAGAAGAACGACGCCGCGGCGAACGCTGCATACATGGCGTAGGTGAGGGGGAGCGAACCTGCCGCCATGATGGGGAAGCTGAGTGTGATGGCAAAGTTCGCGATCCACTGGGCGGCCGCTGCCAGGCCCAAAGCGCGTGCGCGGATGCGCGACGGGAAAATTTCGCCCAGCAGGACCCACACGAGCGGTCCCCAGGAGGCGCCAAAGCTGATTACGAACACGTTGGCCGCAACCAAGGCAATCGGCCCCCATGCACCAGGAAGCGTGATCTCGGAGCCCGTGCCCACAGCCGAGGAGAAGGCCAGGGCCATAACGCCAAGCGATACGGCCATGCCGATGGAGCCCGTCAAGAGGATGGGGCGGCGGCCGATGCGGTCCACCAGTGCGATGGCCACCAGGGTCACCAGGATGTTGGTGATGGAGGTGGCCACGGAGATGGTGAGGGAGTCCTTCTCCTGGAATCCGACGGCCTTCCACAGCGTGGTGGAGTAGTAGAAGATCACGTTGATGCCAACAAACTGCTGCAGCACGGACAGGATGATGCCGATCCACACCACGGGCAGCAGGCCGAACCTGTTGCCGCGCAGGGAACCCTTCTTGGTGGAGAGCTTCTCCTGCTGGATGGATTCCCGGATTTCGCGGATGTGCCGGTCAATGTCGTCGCCCGGAATCAGTCGGTTGAAGATGGTGCGCGCTTGGTCTTCCTTGCCGTTGAGCACCAGGAAGTGCGGCGATTCCGGCAAGCGGAACGCAATCCAGCCATAGACGGCGGCCGGCACGGCGCAGGCAATGAACATCCAGCGCCATGCTTCGATCCCCAGCCACAGTGTGCCACCGGCGCCGCCGGCAGAGTTGGCCAGGACGGCGTCGGAGAGCAGCGCAGCAAAGATGCCCGTAGTGATAGCCAACTGCTGAAGCGAGGCCAAGCGGCCACGGACGTGCCTGGGAGAGATCTCCGAGATATAGGCCGGGGCAATCACGGACGCCAGGCCGATGCCCAGTCCACCCACCAAGCGCCAGAAAATGAGGTCCCACACGCTGAATGCGAGGCCGGTTCCAACTGCGCTGACCAGGAAGAGCAGCGCACCGATCTTCATTGCGGGGATGCGGCCGTAGCGGTCGGCAACCTTGCCGGCCAGGTAGGCGCCCACGGCACATCCAAGCAAAGCAACGGCAACGGCGAACCCGGTGAGTGCCTCGCTCATGACGAATTCGCTTGCCATGGCATCCACGGCACCGTTGACCACGGAGGAATCAAAGCCGAACAGGAAGCCACCCACTGCGCCGGCGACAGCGAGGCCGATCACCTTTCGGGAAACGTGGGGCGCGCCTGCTTCGGTGCTGGGACTGGACATGGGTCTCCCTTGGGAACGGTGTGTGGGATTGCGGTGCGTGACGTCGTCGGCTGTTCCGACGGGGACGCCGGTGCACTCGCGCTACACAGTGTGGCACGTCATATCCGCCAAGTTCCAGTCAAGTGATGGACGTGACATGCATTCACTTTATTAACCCAAGGACGCTCTGGCGGTCAGCTGCATGTTCCCTGGGAGCTGTTTACAGCCAGCCATGAGCCTAAAACCCGTTCGTTGGATCCACATATTGAACACAACCCACGACGGCGGCCCTTGACTCAAGTGCCAAACGTGAGGGCCGCCGTCGGACGCCTTGGAACCGCAGGCACGGCGCTAGGAGAGCTCCTTCAGCGCTTCCGCCAGCAGTGTCCCGGGTTCGCCGAGCCGCGTGTGCACGCCGTCTGAAGCGAGCAGTTCGCCGCCGACGATGACTTTGCTGACGTCGCTTGCCGTGGCGCTGAACGCCATCTGCAACGGGCGGGAGCCGACCGTGCGGGTAGAGGCCGGGTTGATGACCATGAGGTCGCAGACGCTGCCCACCGCAAGCACCGACTCCGCCACGGGGGTGGCCATGGACCGTGCCGCCCCGTCCGTTGCAGCGCGAAGCAATTCCTGCGGCGTGAACCTGCCGCGCTGGCCGCTTCCAAGCCGCTCCCCATGTTCAAGGGTGCGCATTTCGACCCAGGGATCGATCACGGCGTGTTGGTCGGTCCCGAGGGCGATGGTCGCTCCGGCGTCGGAAAGTTCCCTGGCCGGACCGATCCCGTCTGCGAGGTCTGCCTCAGTACTCGGGCACATCACCACAGTGGTGCCTGCCTGCCCGAGGGAGGTGATGTCTTCCTGCGTGAGATGCGTGGAATGGACCGCCGAGAGCCTGGTTGTAAGCAGCCCGTTGCGCGCCAAGAGGCCGGTGGGAGTGGTGCCGTAGGCCTCGAGGCAGGCCTGGTTCTCGGCGGGTTGTTCGCTCAGGTGGATGTGCAGGGGAATGTCTGTTGGCAGTTGCGCGGCCACCACCTTCAAGTCCTCTTCCGGTACAGCCCTGACAGAGTGCAGGGCAGCCCCGACGCTCACGCGATCCGCCGGGAAACTCCCGGCAATGGCGGTGCGGAGCGAGGCAAGACGGTTGAGCCAGGCGTGGACGTCCTGGTCTCCAAATCTTGCCTGCTCCGGACTCAGGGGTGTGCCGATTCCGCCGGTCAGGTACAAGGTATCCAGGAGGGTCAAGCGGATGCCGGCGGACATTGCCGCCCGTGCCAGCGCCAACTCCATGGCATGCGGTTCGGAATAGGGGGCGCCATCGAGCTGGTGGTGGACGTAATGGAACTCAGCGACGCTGCTGAACCCGGTGACCACCATCTCGGCGAAAACCGCCGTCGCAAGCTTTTCGTACTTCTCGGGAGTCAGCTCCGACGCGCTCGTGTACATTTGCTCACGCCAGACCCAGAAATCCCCGCGCCCTTCGTGGGTCCGGCCACGCAAGACCCGGTGGAACGCGTGCGAGTGCGCGTTGGCAGCGGCGGGAAAGACGATGCCCTCCAGCACGGTGTCGCCGGATTGCGGCTGCGCGTCACGCGTGACGCTCGTGATCCGCCCCTCCTGGATCTCCAGGCGCACGCCAGTTGCGGCCTCGGGCGCCCCTGAGCTGTCATCGGATCCGATGATCGCGGTTTCGCACCAGAACGTGCTCACAGGAGGCCCTCCAAGACGTCGGCCAGGGCAACAGTTCCGGAAGCGGCGTCTTCGTCGGCGACGTACTCTTCGGGCGAATGCGAGATTCCGCTGGGGTTTCGGACAAAAAGCATGGCCGAGGGAACGTATCCGGCCAGCACGCCGGCGTCGTGACCGGCGCCCGTGGCCAAAACAGGCGCTTCCGGCAACAGGTCGCCGATCCGACGGCTTAGGCCTGAGTCAAAATGGACGGTCCCGCTGTAGGACTCTTCCGTGAGCGTGGCGGTGCAACCTTCGGCGGCGGCTGCTTCCTGCGCCGCGCCGTAGATCGCTTCGATGAGGCGCGCAGTTACGGCGTCGTCCGGATGGCGGGCGTCAAGCCAGAGATCGACACGGGAGGCGATCACATTCGTGCCGCCGGGAACCGGTGTCAGGCGGCCGACAGTCGCCCGGGCATCCGCCTGCTTGGCCGCGGTGTCGCGCACAGCCAACACGATCTGCGCGGCAGCCACCATGGGATCGGCGCGGTCTGCCATCAGTGTGGTGCCTGCGTGGTTTCCCTGGCCGCTGACGCTGATCTTCCAGCGCCCGTGCCCCAGGATGGAACTTCCGACGGCGATGGCCGGGCCATCCTGTCCCAATCCCTTGCCTTGTTCCACGTGCAGTTCAACAAAGTCGCCGATCCGGGCCAACGCTTCAGGATCGGCGCCGATGTGCCGCGGATCCAGGCCGTTGGACCGTGCGACGTCGGCGAAGGTGTCGCCGTCGGCGTCGCGCAGATTCAGCGCCTTGTCGACGTCGATGGCACCGGTCAGCAGCCGGGAACCCAAGCAGGCCACACCGAATCGGGACCCTTCTTCCTCGGGGAAGACGGTCACGGCCAGGGACCGGCGCGGCTGAAGCCCGCGCTTTTTGAGGATATCGACGGCGGCCAGTGCGGAAGCGACGCCCAGCGGTCCGTCAAAAGCGCCTCCGCCGGGGACTGAATCCAGGTGGCTGCCAGTGACCAAGGCGCCGTCCTGCGGTTCACCCCACCAGGCCCAGATGATTCCATTGCGGTCGGTCTCGATGCCCAGGCCGCGCTGGGCGGCCTGCTCTTTGAACCATTCACGGAGGTCGAGTTCCGGCGTTGAGTAGACGGCCCTGGAGTAGCCTCCCCGCACACCATCCCGGCCGACGTCCTTGATCGAATCAAGGAGCTGATTGACGGTTTCCACGTGTTCCTCCGATGTTGACGACTGCCACCAAGTAAAAAGCACATGCCATCACATGGCAAGGGTCTGACGCCCAAGCGGCGGTATTTAACGGGGTGGAAACATCCGTGACACGCAGTGGTGATCCGCCGCGACATATTTCCCGGAATCTCGGGAAATTTGAAGAAAACTATTGCCATGGTGTGAAAAGTGCTTTTTACTTAGTGGCAAGACATGGTGATCCAGACCACTTGAAAGCAGGCCACGCAATGGCAGCAGATTCTTCGACGCGAACGGTCGAGCGGGCGCTCGCTCTCTTGGGGGCCGTGTGCTCCGAGGGAGCCATTGCGCTGAGCGACGCCGCACGGGTTGCGGACCTCTCGCCCAGCACGGCCCTTCGCTTGCTCCGAACCCTTGAAGGCAGCGGCTTTGTCTCAAGGGACGACGGCGGCAACTTCCGTCCGGGGGCCAGCATCATCCAGTTGGGTGCACTGGCGCTCGGCAAAGAATCACTCGTCTCGTTGTGCACGCCGGCCATGAAGCGGCTCGTGGCAACAACGCGCGAATCCTGCTATCTGAGCATTCCCGGGGTTGGGGACACGGGAATCTACATCGCGATCGTCGAAGGCACTCATTCGATCAGGCATTCCAGCTGGGTCGGGCGGAGTATCCCGCTCGAAGGAACAGCTTCCGGCCAAGTACTCAAGGGCGAACAGCCTGAGCGTGGCTTCGCCGTGGTGCGCAGCGGTGTGGAGGACGACGTTACGGCCATTGCGGCACCGGTAGTCATGGGAGGACGGACGGTGGCCTCGCTCAGCGTCGTCGCGCCCAGCTATCGCGTGGATGAGCTGAAGGCCCTCAAAATCGGCCAGCAACTGGTGGAGGAAGCTGACAACGTCCTCACCCTGACCACCGACAACCATGAGCTACCCCAGGAAAGCATGGAAGCAAAATGATCAAGTTTGAAAATGTCACCAAGGCCTACCCCGATGGCACCGTCGCCGTCGACGGCCTCAATCTGGAGGCGCCCACCGGCAAGCTGACCATCCTGGTTGGTCCGTCCGGCTGTGGCAAGACCACCTCGTTGAGGATGATCAACCGCCTCATCGAACCCACCAGCGGCACCATCTACCTCGATGACCAGCCCACTTCCGGTATGGACGCGGCCTTGCTCCGCCGAAGGATCGGCTACGTCATCCAGCACGCGGGGCTCTTCCCGCACAAGACCATCGTGGACAACGTCTCCACCATGCCGGTCCTCCTTGGCGAAAGCCGCCAAAAGGCCCGGACCAAGGCCCTTGAACTGATGGAGCGGGTGGGGCTCCCTGCGAGCTTCGCCAAGCGCTACCCGTGGCAGCTCTCCGGCGGCCAGCAGCAGCGCGTCGGTGTGGCCCGCGCGCTTGCTTCGGATCCGGCGTTCATGTTGATGGATGAGCCCTTCAGTGCCGTTGACCCCGTGGTCCGTGGCCAGTTGCAGGAGGAGTTCCTCCGCTTGCAGCGCGAGATCGGCAAGACCATCATCATGGTCACGCACGACATCGACGAAGCACTCAAGCTCGGCGACCAGGTGGCCGTGATGCGTGTTGGCGGCAAGCTCGCCCAGATGGCTTCGCCGTCCGAGTTGCTCACTTCGCCCGCCGATGAGTTCGTGGCCGACTTCGTGGGCCGTGACCGTGGCTACCGTTCCCTCGGCTTCACCAAGACAGCCGGGGCCGTAACCATCGGCGAAGAAGCCGTGGTCCAGCTCGGCGCGTCCGCCGACGAGGCCCGCGCCAAGGCGTCGGGTGCTTGGGTGTTGGTGGTCGACGGCGGCAGGAAGCCTCTCGGTTGGGCGCAGCCGGAGCTTCTCAACGGTGAGGTCAAGCGCGAGAACCTCAACCTCAGCGGGATCCCTGCCGCGGCTTCCGGGACAATGCGTCAGCTGCTGGATGCGGCTCTCTCCTCGCCGAGCCGCCGTGGTGTTGTGGTCAATGAGCACGGTGAGCTGATCGGCACGGTCACAGCCACGGACGTTGTCAAGGCCATCGAGGCCGAACCTCACTTGGAGACCGCGCGATGAACTTCGAATGGCTGGGCCGCCAGTTCGACAACATTGTCTTCCTGCTTGGCTGGCACGTCCTGCTGGCCGTCACCCCGCTGATCCTGGGGCTGCTCATCGCTTTGCCCCTTGGCTGGTGGGCACACCGGAGCCGCCGCATCTACCCGCTGCTGGTGGGCGTCGCCGGACTCCTTTACACGGTTCCGTCCCTGGCTCTTTTTGTCCTGTTGCCGCTTGTCCTGGGCACCAAGATCCTGGACCCGCTGAACATCGTCGCAGCGTTGACCGTCTACACAGTCGCACTGCTGGTGCGGGTGGTGGCTGATGCCCTGGATTCCGTCCCCGAGGACACAGTCCAAGCCGCCAAGGCCATGGGTTACCGCGGCTACCAGAGCCTGCTGAAGGTTGAGCTCCCCGTGGGCGTCCCTGTTATCTGCGCAGGCCTGCGGGTGGCCGCAGTTTCCAACGTCAGCCTGGTCTCTGTTGCTGCGCTGTTGGGCATTCCGCAGCTTGGTTCGCTCTTCACGCAGGGCTTCCAGCTCCGTTTCTACACGCCGATCATCGCGGGCATCGTGCTCTGCGTGGTCCTGGCGATGATCCTGGACGGGCTGATCATCCTTCTCAACCGGTGGCTGACACCGTGGACCCCCAAGGTGGTGGCATCGTGAACTACTTGTTCGACCCCGCGCACTGGAGTGGTGCAGGCGGAATCCCAACACTGATCGGTGAGCATCTTCTCTACTCGCTAATTGCACTGGACATCGCTGCCATCATCGCAATACCGCTCGGCATCTACATCGGCGTGACCGGCAAGGGTGTGTTCATGATCGCCGGCCTTGCCAACGCGCTCCGTGCCCTTCCGAGTGTTGGTCTGCTGATCCTCCTTGTCCTGCTTATCTCCCCGGCCTTCCCGTCCCGCATGGGTTACGTCCTCCCAAGCCTCATCGTGCTGGTACTGCTGGCGGTTCCGCCGATCCTGACCAACACCTACGCCGGCGTCCGCGCAGTGGATGCTGCCGCCGTCGACGCCGCAAAAGGCATGGGCTTCCGCACCATGAAGATCCTCACGGATGTCCAGCTGCCTTGCTCGCTTCCACTGGTTTTGTCCGGTATCCGAAGCGCCCTGCTGCAAATCATCTCGACGGCGACCATCGCCGCATACATTTCGCTCGGTGGCCTCGGCCGCCTGCTGATCGATGGCAAGGCCCAGAACGACTACGGCCAGATGGTTGCAGGCGCAGTTCTGGTTGCTTTGCTGGCACTGTTCTTCGACCAGCTTCTCGCCTTTATTACCCGTCGCGTGGTCTCACCCGGACTGACCCGGCGCACCATCAAGTCGGCTCCCGCAGCCGAAGCCGTGAAGACCCCCGTCACGGTCTAGCTACCAGCTATTTCGCACCTCCCCCACCCCCACTTGGCCACCGCATGCCCTGCGGCGCCCCTTCCAGGAGAGTTGACATGAAGAAGTACCTCACCGGTTTCACCCTTGCGGCAGTTGCCGCCATCACCCTGAGCGCCTGCGGCGGCGGGGACCCCATGAGCACGTCCAACACGGCCGCGGGAGCCTCGAGCGACAGCATTATTGTCGGTTCCGCCGATTTCCCGGAAAGCCAGCTGATCGCCAAGATCTACGCAGAGGCCCTCAAGTCCAAGGGCGTGGCGGTCACGGAGAAGCCCAGCATCGGCAGCCGCGAGGTCACCATCCCCGCACTCAAGGACGGCTCCATCGACCTCATGCCCGAGTACGGCGGGGCGCTCCTGCAGTACCTCGACTCCGCAACAAAGGCTGTTTCTTCCGAGGACGTGGCCAAGGAATTGACCACCAAGATCCCCTCCGGCCTTGCGGTCCTGACGGCTTCCGAGGCGGAGGACAAGGATGTCCTCACCGTCAAGAAGGACATCGCCGATCAGTACAAGCTCAAGACCATCGAGGACCTGCAGCCGGTTGCCAAGGACCTCGTCCTGGGCGGCCCGCCGGAGTGGAAGACCCGCCTCAACGGCGTTGCTGGCCTGAAGTCGGTCTACAACCTTGAGTTCAAGGAATTTTCAGCGCTCGACGCCGGTGGGCCGCTCACGCTGAACGCCCTCCTTTCCGGTCAGATCCAGGTAGCCGACCTCTTCAGTACGGACCCGGCACTGGCTGAGAACAACCTTGTGGCACTCGAGGACAACAAGAACCTGTTCCTCTCCGAGAACATCGTTCCGGTCATCAACCAGAAGAAGTCCACGGCCACTGTCAAGGAAACACTGGACAAGGTCTCTGCTGCCCTCACCACTGAGGACCTGATCAAGATGAACGGCCGCGTGGCCAAGTTCGAGGACATCGGCGAAATCGCCAAGGAATGGCTCAAGACCAAGAACCTGGGCTGATCCCGCTGTTCTGGAATTTTTAGGAGTAAGAGAATGACTGCCGATTTCACTACTGGAGCCCGTCCGGTCAAGGCTGCCCGGGGTACGGAGCTCACTGCCAAGTCGTGGCAGACCGAAGCGCCGTTGCGTATGTTGATGAACAATCTGGATCCTGAGGTTGCTGAGCGTCCTGATGACCTGGTGGTCTATGGGGGCACCGGCCGGGCTGTCCGTTCCTGGGATGCGTTTGATGCGATCACCCGGACGCTGGAGACGATGGAGAAGGACGAGACCCTGCTGGTGCAGTCGGGTAAGCCGGTGGGTGTGTTCCGCACGAACGAGTGGGCGCCGCGGGTGTTGTTGGCTAACTCGAACCTGGTGGGGGACTGGGCGACGTGGCCTGAGTTCCGCCGTTTGGAGGCTGAGGGTTTGACGATGTATGGGCAGATGACGGCGGGTTCGTGGATTTACATTGGCACGCAGGGGATCTTGCAGGGAACGTATGAGACGTTCGCTGCGGTGGGGCGGAAGCTCGCTGAAGATGGCCGGCACCCTGCCCCTGCCGTGGAGGGTTCCACGGAGGGGTCGTTGGCGGGGACGCTGACGCTGACTGGTGGGTGTGGTGGGATGGGTGGTGCGCAGCCGTTGGCGGTGACGCTGAACGACGGTGCGTGCTTGATTGTTGATGTGGATGAGACCCGTCTGCGCCGCCGTGTGGGCAAGCGGTACCTGGACGAGGTGGAAACGGATTTGGATACGGCGATCGCGAAGGTCCAGGCCGCGAAGGCTGAGCGTCGTGGCTGGTCCGTGGGGTATGTGGGTAACGCCGCGGAGGTGTTCCCGGAGTTGCTGGCCCGTCACAAGGCCGGGGAGTTGACCATTGATGTGGTCACGGACCAGACCTCCGCGCATGATCCGTTGTCTTACCTGCCCGAGGGCATCACGGTGGAAGAGTGGCATGTTGAGGCCGCGGCGGATCCGGAAGGGTTCACCAAGAAGGCCCAGGCGTCCATGGCCCGGCACGTCCAGGCGATGGTGGAGTTCCAGGACGCCGGCGCCGAGGTGTTCGATTACGGCAACTCCATCCGGGATGAGGCCCGCAAGGGCGGTTACGACCGGGCGTTTGAGTTCCCCGGCTTCGTCCCGGCGTATATCCGTCCGTTGTTCTGCGAGGGTCTTGGCCCGTTCCGGTGGGTGGCTCTCTCCGGTGACCCGGAAGACATCCGTGTCACGGATGAGGCGATCAAGGAGTTGTTCCCGGAGAACAAGCACCTGCACAAGTGGCTCGACGCCGCGGCTGAGCGGGTGGAGTTCGAAGGCCTGCCGGCCCGGATTTGCTGGCTCGGCTACGGCGAACGCCACAAGGCCGGGCTGCTGTTCAACAAGCTCGTGGCCGAGGGCAAGGTCAAAGCCCCGATCGTGATCGGCCGTGACCACCTGGATTCGGGCTCGGTGGCGTCCCCGTACCGGGAGACGGAGTCGATGAAGGACGGATCGGACGCGATTGCTGACTGGCCGCTGCTGAACGCCCTCACCGCTGCGTCCTCGGGCGCCACCTGGGTCTCGATCCATCACGGCGGCGGGGTTGGGATTGGCCGGTCGATCCACACCGGCCAGGTCTCCGTGGCTGATGGCACGGAACTGGCCGCGGCGAAGCTGACCGCGTTGCTGACCAACGACCCCGGCATGGGCGTCATCCGCCACGCCGACGCCGGCTACGAACGCGCCATCGAAGTAGCCAAGGAACGCGGCGTCCGCATCCCCATGAACGAGGGCGCAGCGGACGACCAGGAAGCACGACCATGACCGTGACTGCCGCTTCCCGGGCAGAACTGGAATGTTCAGATCCGGAATCACGTCAAAGTGATCCCATCGTCGTGGCCCGAAGGAGCAAGCAGCTTCCTGTCCAGCACTCCCCAGTGGCTTGGAACCCGGTCCGCTTCGCGCCTGAAACCGACTAGCAAGCAGTAGTGGTTGCCATGCCCTGCCTGGCAACCACTACTGCCGTTAAGGCGCCTCACTTCGACGACAAATGAAAGGATCGGCCCATGATCGAAATAGACGGCCGGCATTTGGCATTGGCGGATATTGTGGCGGTTGCGGACGGCGCGTCTGTGAATGTGGCACCCGAAGCCATGGCCCGCATGGCAGCGTCGCAGGAGTCTGCCGTTGCGACGTCATCACGCCGACCGGTCTATGGCCGCTCAACAGGGGTAGGGGCGAACCGGACTGTTGCCCTGTCCGAAGACGGCAGTGACCTCCACGGCCTTCAATTGCTGCGGAGTCATGCCGTGGATGCAGGCAGGCCCCTGGCCCGGCGGACCATCCGGGCGATGCTGGTAGTGAGACTCTCACAGTTGGCCGCTGGTGCATCCGGCATCAACCCGGCCATTGCCGTGGCTCTTGCCGAGCTGATCAACTCGGATGTCGTTCCGGAAATACGGGAGTTCGGCGGCATCGGAACAGCCGATCTCCAAGCCCTGTCCGGAACGGCCCTGACGATGCTGGGCGAGCGTGAGCCCTTGGGCGGGGGAGGGGTACGTCGCTTCGTGGACAGCTGGGCCACCGCCGACGCTCTTCCCTTCATCAGCTCCAGCGCATTGACGATCGCCCAGGCGGTTCTGGCCCACGAGGAACTTGCACAGCTCCTGGAGAATGCTGCGTCCGTGGCGGCACTATCCTTCATCGCAATGTCCGGCAACGCGGAGGCATTGAGTCCGGCGGTGGCGGCTGCCGCGGACACCCCTGCTGTTGCAAAAGCCGCGAATGCTCTGCACGAGTTGGTCCAGGGCAGCGGGCAGCCTTCCCGAATCCAGGACCCGTATTGCCTGCGCACGCTGCCCCAAATATTTGGCTCCCAGGCTGAGGAACTGGAGGCTTTGGGCAGTTTGCTCGGCCGTCTGGTGACCGCCGGCAACGAGAATCCCTTGGTCCATGGGAGCTTGCCCGATGGCACGAACGATGTCGCCCACCACGGGCTTTTCCAGATGACCAACCTTGCCCGCCGTGTGGATACGTTGCACCTGGCCATAGCTGCTGCCTGTGCAACCCACCTGCGCAGGATTGATCTGCTGTGCGACCCCAACTACACCGGACTCCACCCTTTCCTTGCGCAGGATGGAACGGGAAAGTCCGGCGTCATGATGCTCGAATATGTCGCTGCCGCCGCAGTGGGCCGGATTCGTGCCAATAGCCATCCAGCGAGCATGCAGACAGTGGTGTTGTCTCTGGGTGCAGAGGAAGACGCAAGCTTCGCAAGCGTTGCGGCGGCTCAACTGCAGTCCACGGTGCAGGCCTTGGCGACCGTGACCGCCGTCGAACTTGTCTGTGCCGCACGTGCGCTCCGGCTCCAAGGGCGGCGACCGGACGAGTTTCCCAGCCACACTCTGCGCAGCATGATGACCGCCGGATATGCATTGCCGGCGGACGCCGCCGATCGGGATCTGCGAGGTGACGTGGAGCAAGCGGTCGGGATCGTCCTGGCGGCGCACTAGCATCCAAGGCAACATAGAAGCGGCAGGCAGTCCAAAGACTGCCTGCCGCTTCTACTTACTTACGTTGCTTAGTGAGCCGGAACTGAATCCTTGGCGGCAGCCTTCGGATCCGTGAGTTTCTTGTTCGGCAGCGCGAAGCTGATCAGGAACGCGATGATCATGAGGCCAGCGGCGGTCAGCATGACCACGTCGATGGCCTGCGCGAAGCCTTCGGTGATCGGCCGGGTGAGCGTGCTGTTGGCCGAGTGCAACCAGCTTGTGTCGTTCAGCGAATCGTTGTTGGCGCCGTTCTTGAAGAAGTCGAACAGCTTGGCGTTCGCGGGGTCCGAGGCGACTGCCGGGTCACGCATGACGGCTTGGTAGTCGGGGCTGGATGCTGCCGTCTTCATGCCATCAGCGATCTTGTCCGCTGCGGTGCTGAACAGCATGGAGATGAATACTGCCGTGCCAACGGCGCCGCCCATGGAGCGGAAGAACGCAGCCGTGGAGGTGCCGACGCCCATGTCCTTGGGCGGAACGGAAACCTGCATGGCAAGAGTCAGCGGCTGCATGCAGAAGCCCAGGCCAACGCCGAAGAACACGGCGATCAGTCCGGGAACCCACAAACCGGTGTCGACTCCCAGGACCAAGCCCATGACGGTCGCTGCACCGGCGAGTACAGCAGTGCCCAGGATGGGGAAGATCCGGTAGACGCCGGACGATGAGATCGTGCGGCCTGCGGAGATTGATCCGAAGAGAATGCCCACGGTGAAGGTGATCATCATCAGGCCCGCCTCGGTGGGCGTCAGGCCCTTCACCAGCTGCAAGTACATGGGCAGCATGGCGATTGCGCCGAACATGCCGATGCCGATGATGAAGTTCAGCAGCGACGACAGGCCGAAGGTGGTGTTCTTGAACAGACGCAGGGGAATCAGTGCGTAGTCTCCTGCGCGCCTCTCTGCCAAGAGGAAGGCCACGATGCCGATAACACCCAGGCCGTAGCAAAGCCATGACCCTGCAGAGGACCAACCCCACGTGCGGCCCTGCTCGGCCACCAGAAGCAGCGGAACGATGGCCAGCGTGATGGCGGCGGCGCCCCAGTAATCGATCTTCTGCTTCACGTGCCTGACCGGCAGGTGCAGGTACATGAAGACGACCACCAGGGCTGCAAGACCGATGGGGAGGTTGATGAAGAAGACCCAACGCCAGCCGTCGAAGCCCAGGATGTTGGCTGAACCTGCGAACGCGCCACCGATGACCGGGCCCAGGACGGACGAAATGCCGAACACCGACATGAAGTAGCCCTGGTACTTGGCCCGGTCCTTGAGGGCGACGATGTCACCGATGATGGTCAGGGCCAGTGCCAGGAGACCACCGGCACCGAGTCCCTGGATGCCGCGTGCAATGGCAAGCTCCGTCATGGAGTGAACGGAACCTGCATACAGTGAGCCGGCCAGGAAGATCAGGATGGCCGCAAGGTACAGCGGGCGCCGACCAAAGATATCGCTGAGCTTGCCGTACAGCGGGGTGCTCACCGTGGAGGTGATGAGGTAGGCCGTGGTGGCCCACGCCTGGAGGGACAAGCCGTCGAGGTCGTTGGCGATGGTGTAGATGGACGTGGACACGATGGTCTGGTCCAGCGAGGACAGGAACATGCCGAGCATGAGTCCCACCATGACGGTGAGCGTCTGACGGTGGGTCAGCACCTCACCAGCTGCCCGAACGGGCGTGGAATTGGACATATCTTCTCCAGAGATGGCAGAAAAGTGGGATTAAGCAGGATAGTTGCTTTCAGTAACTATCCTAACGCCCCGATCATTCCCGATGGGAAAATATTTCTTCGCCTGTTCCTCCAAGACGGGCCCGGAAGCGTCAGCGTTCCAGCAGGATGCCATCCGGATCGCTGTAAATCATCGCCCCGGGCCGGATGCGGACATCATCAATGACGAGTTCGACATCGAGCTCGCCGGCTCCCGTCTTGGCACTCTTCCTGGGGTTGCTCCCGAGGGCTTTGACGCCCAAAGGAAGCCGGGCGATGGCTTCGCGGTCGCGGATGGCGCCGTTGATGATGACCCCGGCCCAGCCATTTTTCACGGCACTTTCGGCAATCATGTCCCCCATGAGGGCGGTCCTCAATGAACCCTGACCATCAATGACCAGAACGGCGCCATCACCCTGTGTGCCAAGGACAGACTTCACCAAGGCGTTGTCCTCGAAACACCGGATGGTGCGGGCAGGTCCGTTGAAGTGTGTGTGGCGCCCGAGGTTCTGGAACTGGATGGCGATGGACTCCAGTTCTTCGCCGCGCTCGTCGTAGAGATCGGCGGTATTTATCTGCTGGCTCATAGTGATGCTCCTCCGTGGGTTTGAGGCCACACTAACGTGTCTGATATGCCCGGACGGTCCGTATTTCGGGGCTATGTGGATAAACGACGAGACGTCGGTCCAGTGTCGTGCTGCCGCGCTAGGCTGAATCCACACACCAAATGAGGGGGAACCTGCCATGAGTTTGTCTGACCTTCCGGGGCCAGTACCGGATCCCGCCGTCGTCCGGTCCAATGGCACGGCGCTCGCTGAACCCGTGGCTCCTGTCAGGCCTGTGTGGGTCACTGGCGTGGTGTTGGTCAATCTCGGCATCAACGCAGCGTTCTTCGGGCCCCTCCAGGTTCTTCTGGGGCAGCAGGCGGCCCACTTCGACGAGGGGCAGAAGGAAGCCATCCTTGCCTTGGTTACCGGATGCGGTGCCGCTGTGTCGATGGTCGCCAACCCTCTCTTTGGCGCTTTCAGCGATCGAACCACCTCCCGTTTTGGACGGCGGGTTCCTTGGGTACTCATGGGAGCCATACTCGGTGCAGTTGCCCTCGTGGCGTTGGCAGGAGCCCCCAATGTCGCTGTGATGACTTTGCTGTGGTGCCTCGTGCAGGCGGGTGCCAACGCCATGTACTCGGCCATCACGGCGGCCGTCCCGGACAGGGTTCCCGTGCCGCAGCGCGGGACAGTCGGCGGGTTGGCGGCCATGGGCCAGACGGTGGGAATCCTCGTGGGCGCAGTAATCGCCGCCGTCGTGGCTGGCGACTTCGCCGCAGGGTACTGGGTGTGCGCAGCGGCGCTGCTCGCCGGCGTCGTGCTTTATCTCTTCAAAAGCGACGACCAGCCCCTGCCGCCGCAGGATCGACCGCCCTTCAGCCTTTGGCGTTTCGTTGCGGGATTCTGGGTCTCTCCGAGACGCTACCCGGACTTTGCCTGGGCCTGGCTGACCCGGCTACTCGTCAGCACCGGCAACCATATGGTGACCCTGTACCTGCTGTTCTTCCTCAGCGACGTAGTCCGTCTCAAGGAAACCCAAGGAATCCAGCCCGAGTTCGGCGTGCTCGTCCTAACCGGGCTCTATGCCGTGATGGTTATCATCACCAGTGTCCTGGGCGGACGGCTGAGTGACCGGATGGGAAAGCGGAAGCCCTTGGTCATAGCGTCGTCGGTCATCATCGCCGCGGCATCGTTGATTCTTGCCTTCGCCCCAACGTGGATCGGCGGTCTTGCGGGCGCGGCCGTACTCGGAATTGGCTTTGGAGCCTACCTTGCAGTGGACTTCGCGCTGATCACCCAGGTCCTGCCTACGGCTTTGGACCGCGGCCGGGACCTGGGTGTCATCAACATTGCGAATTCGCTGCCCCAGGTGATCGCCCCCGCAATCGCTTTTGTGTTTGTTGATTCCTTGGGCGGCTACGTCTCGCTTTACATAGCCGCCGCAGTCATCGGGCTCCTGGGCGCCGTGTTCGTGGTGAAGATCAAGAGCGTGGACTAGGCCTAGAAGACGTAGTTCATGATGTTCCAACCAGTTCCGACCGTTGCCTGGCCCTTCCAGTAGCCGCCGAACATGGAGTTGATCTGGTACTCCGAGGCGTTTCCGTAGTACATGATCATTTCGCCGCTGTAGGTGATGCCATAGAGGTCGGGGTCGCCATCCCCGTTGAAATCCCCGAGCCCGCTCACGCGGGACATGACCTGCCAGCCGTAGCCGGTTGTTGCTGCGCCGAGGAAATTACCATTTCTGGGGCCTTCGCTGATCATCAGTCCGTTGTATTGGTTCTTGTACACCAGTGATAGCGATTCACTGCCGGTAAAGTAGCCCACTGCCGTGATCAGGCTGGCATTACCCCACCCGTATCCAATTTGAGTCGGCTGGAGCCAACCTCCACGGCCGTCGCCGGGATAGAGCAACATGTTGTTGGCCGAGTCGCGGGCCATAATGTCGTTGGTGCCGTCACCATTGAAGTCACCCGCCCCAATGATGTCCCGGAAACCCTGCCATCCTTGGCCCACCTGCTTGGCTACGATCCACCCTCCGGCGCCGTTCCCCGAGTATAGGAAGAGGCGCCCCTGAGGGTCCCGAGCCATGACGTCTGCGTTTCCGTCGCCGTCGAAATCTCCGGGGGCCAGCAGCAAATCATAGATGTGCCACCCCGTACCGATCACTTGGGGCGCATACCAATGTCCACGTCCATCCGTTGGGTAGAGCAACAGCTGACCATACGCATTGCGCGCAAAAACGTCTGCCGTTCCGTCCCCGTTGAAGCCCCAGGAGCGCGCCTTCGCCCCAATGATGAGTGGGTTATGGGCGGTCTGGGTCGCCGTGGACGCTGCGTCGAAAGTAGCCGTTATTGAACCCGAAAGAGTATGGCCCACGTCAGCGGCGACGGGACTGTAGAAAGCCTGATTTGCCCCGGGAATCACTACGTTGTCGCGTGTCCACTTATAGATAAAGGTGGGCTGGCCACCTGAGGGTGAGACCTCCGGTGGGCTGTAGAGCACCATATGAAGGCGGCCACCAAGTGTCGGGTCCCCTTGGATCTCCACCCAGTTAAGCCAGACTGTCCGAAGGGGTGCAGAGACAGCTGGCAGCTGCGTCGCAACCGCGGACGAACGCGTCGGGGCAACGGTAGAGGTGGAAGCCCCGGCGGCTGTCGCTGGTGCCAGGAGTAGAGAAAGGGATAATGCGCCAATGAGAAAGTTTTTGGTGCTGCGGCGCGCAGGCGCGCGCAGGGCAGGGTTGAGACCCAAGGATTCCCCCAAGAGATAAGGCGGCACGGAGATGGCCGAAAGAGATCAATTGGGATGACACTACCGCCTGCAGGGTCGCGGGCATAGGGGGTGCCCAAAGATGGCGAAGGGCCCCGTCCACATGAAGCGAACGGGGCCCTCCAACAAACCCAAAACTAGAACAGGTCCGTGAACCCGCCCCAGCCCCAGCCAATCACGGCGCTTCCCGCCCAGCCGGCAGCGCCGTTGCCGTAGTAGGCCCGCAACTGCCCGGAGGTGTCCACGGCGAAGACGTCCAGCTTTCCGTCGGCGTTGATGTCCCCCGCGCTGCCGATCTTGCTCATGCTGCCCCAGCCCTGGCCCACCACGGCCATGCCATTCCAGCCACCTGAGCCGTTCCCGCTGTAGAGCTTCAGGTTCCCGGCGGAGTCGCGGCCCAGGATGTCAACGTTGGTGTCGCCGTCGAAATCGCCGGGAGTGATGATCGCGTTCAGTGCATTCCAGCCCTGGCCAATCAACGTCCGCGGCAGCCATCCGCCGTGGCCGTCGCCGGGGTAGAGGTAGAGGAGCCCGTTGGCGTCACGGGCCATGATGTCGTTGTTGCCATCACTGTTGAAGTCACCGGGGGCAACCAGCGAGGTGAAGATGTTCCACCCGGTTCCCACTTTCCGGGGACCGTTCCAACCGCCTGAACCATTGCCGCTGTAAAGGTAGAGGCCACCTGACGAGTCCCGGCCCAGGACGTCGTTGTTGCCGTCGCCATCGAAGTCACCCGGCGACAAAACGGTGGGGAAAATGTTCCAGCCGACGCCTACGGTTTGCGCAGGTTCCCAGGCGTTGTTGGTCCGCGGGTACATGAGCAGGGCGCCGTCAGAGCGGCGGGCGAGCAGCTCGAAGGCGCCGCGCCCCGTAAAGCCGTTGGGTCGGTTGGAGGCGGAGATCGGCGCCGTCTCCTCGCTCGCTACTTCCATGTTTTCGCAGGGATAGGCGGCAACAAGGTGGGCGGCTATGGTTTTTCCGCGGTCCCCTTCGCCCAGGACGTAGTTGGGCCAGGCTGGGTGGTCGGTAGCGACCTCGCCGTCCCTGGTCCAGTAGATCCGGGTGTCCGGGCCGGCTCCGGCACCGCACCCTTTGTAGGCGTAAGGGTCCCACGTGACAGTGAGTGTTGATCCGACAAACGGCGAGCCGGTGATGACTGGCGGTTCCGGATCCATGGTGGCCATGGCGGGCGCGGGCCCCACAACCATGGCGGCGACGATCGCAGCCACTGTTGCGGCAACCGCTCGACGCACGCCAGACCCCAGGCGTGATGGAGCGTACATTGTGTCCTCCCCAGACTTTGTGAAGTTAATGGTACAGCGTCCGGGTTTCTTCCTAGAAGATCGCTGTGAACCATCCAAAGCCTGCGCCCACAGCTTCGGAGCCCTTCCAGCCGGTCCGGCCGTCGCTGTAGTACGTCAGCAAGCGACCCTGCTGGTCCACGCCGTAGACGTCGGGGAAGCCGTCGCCGTTGAAGTCACCGGCGGCTCCGACGTATTTGAGTGCATTCCATCCGACGCCGATCATCCATGACCGTGACCAGCCGCCGGCACCGTTGCCCGTATAGACGAACAGGTACCCGTTGCCGTCGCGCGCCAGCAGGTCCACATTTCCGTCGCCATTGAAGTCTCCCGGCGTCACCAGGGCGTTCATGACGTTCCAGCCGGTCCCGACGGCGGTTCGCGGCAACCAGCCCCCGGCACCATTGCCGGGGTACAGATAGAGCGCGCCGCCAGGATCCCTGGCGAGGACATCGTTGTTGCCGTCGCCGTTGAAATCGCCGGGGCCGATGATGGCGTCGAAGACATTCCATCCGTTGCCGATGGCCCGAGCAGGCTTCCAACCCCCGGCACCGTCTCCGCTGAAGAGGTAGAGGCCGCCCGCAGAGTCACGGACAATCATGTCGCTCTTTCCGTCGCCATCGAAGTCGCCCGGGGAGAACGCGGTATTGAAGATGTTGAAGCCGTAGCCCACTGTGCGGGCAGGATCCCAACCAGTGCCGTTGCGGCCATACAGGAGCAGGGAGCCGTCATTGGCCCGGGCCAGCAGTTCGAAGCTCCGCCCGGTGAACCCGGCCGCACGGTTCACCGCGCCCACGGGACGGGTTTCCGCGCTGTGCAGGGATTCTCCGCCGCACGCCGTCTTGCTGGCTGTGACGTGGACGGCTATCCGTGAACCGGTGTCGTCCCCTTCAAGGTTGTAGCTTGGTGCAGTTTCCCCGGCCACAAGGAACCCGTCGCGGGTCCAGTAGATCGAATAGTCCGGGCCTTTGCCGCCCCCGCATCCGTAGAAGGTGTACGGGCCGATGTCCGCCGTCAGCTGCTTGCCAACGAAGGCCTGGCCGTTGAGTACCGGGTCGGGTCCGTTGCTGGGGGCCGCCGACGCCGGCAGTTGGCCAAGTGCCATGGCCGCCAGGGTGGTGGCCAGCAGCGCCGCTGCCATCCGGCGTCGTAATGTCCCCATACGTTCCTCCTGTGGGTTTCAAGCCTGCATGAAAGTGTATGCGGGCGGGCCGCTGATCCCGGGAGCCGCAGCGGCGCGGGCCTCGGGAGACTCTCAGGGAACGGTCATGTAGCTCCCGTATCATTGATGCGATCGGCCAGCCGCGGGTCTTTTTCGCCGGCCGGCCGCCTCCTTGTCAGCCTGCCAAGAGATCGCCGGAAATGCCCGTAACCAACACACTGGAACCGTACTCCCTTGACCTGACCACGGGGCTTCCCCGTATGGCTGCCGCGCCTACCACCCCGCGGCAGCAACTGCGCTATGCCCGCATCCTGAGGACAGCGGCCGGCTTTGCCCAGCGGCAATTCGACACGTTGAGCCTGTCCGATATTGCAGCCCGCGCCGATGTCCCGCTCGGAACCCTGTATCGGTACTTTCCCTCCACAGCCCATCTGATGCTGGCCGTCTACAGGCAGCAGCTCCGGGAGTTGCGCGAGGGTGTCCACCAGCGTGAGGGCAAAGGCCACGCGCTCGCCGGACTGATGATGGAGATTTTCCATCTTCGGGTGATGCAGCCGGGCGTGGAGCACTGCCTGATCCGCCCTGCGGGCAAGGATGACGACACGGCCCAACTGTTGCGCGAGATCGATGCCCTGTCCGAGGAAGTGGTGGGCTCGCTGAGCAAGGATTCGGGCAAGGACACCGTGAAGGCCAGGATTCTGCTGCATTTGGTCAGCGGCTTGGTCCAGGCTGTCCGCTGCCGCAGGTTGTCGTTGTTTGAGGCCGAAAAGGACCTCAAGCGCGCCTGTTCCTTGATGACGGGCGAATAGCTCGCGCGCCTAGTGGTCTAGACCAACGACGCCGAAATGAGGGCCAAACGCCATGACCTGGGTCACATTTTGGACTGGTTGAACGTTTTACTCTCGAATCGTCTCTCTTGGTATTGAATCTTGTACCCCTCACGCCTCCCTAGGCTGGAACTACCGAAGCGGCTAGCAGCCCCTACCTGCAGAAGCAACGCCGGACCAGCCACCCTTGGTCCGCCAGCAGTTCTGTTCCTGCCCGAACCATGCCGTGGGTCCACGGCTAGCCTGAGGAGACAAAGACGTGTCCATCGAGACAATTGCAACTGACAACGACGCCCTGGTACTGACCGAAGAAGAGATCTTCGCAGCCCACGAAGGCGGGAAACTGACGATTTCCAGCACCGTTCCGCTGAACAACAAGCGCGACCTCTCCATCGCTTACACGCCGGGCGTCGCCCAGGTGAGCCGCGCCATCCACGCTGACCCCAAGCTTGCCCGCACCCACACCTGGGCCGAGCGCCTGGTTGTCGTGGTCAGCGATGGCACCGCAGTACTGGGCCTCGGTAACATCGGCCCAAGCGCATCCCTGCCGGTCATGGAGGGCAAGTCCGCCCTGTTCAAGTCCTTCGGCGACCTCGACTCCATCCCCCTGGTACTGAACACCACGGAGGTTGACGAGATCATCGAGACCTTGGTCCGCCTCCGTCCCAGCTTCGGAGCGGTAAACCTCGAGGACATCTCCGCTCCCCGTTGCTTCGAACTCGAAGAGCGGCTCATCGAAGCCCTCGACTGCCCCGTCATGCACGATGACCAGCACGGCACCGCCGTCGTGGTCCTCGCAGCCCTGACCAACGCAGCCAAGGTGACCAAGCGCGAACTGGCCGGACTCAAGGTAGTCGTCTCCGGCGCAGGTGCTGCCGGCATCGCCATCGCGGAGATTCTCCTTGCCGTGGGCATCGAGGACGTGATCCTGCTTGATTCCAAGGGTGTGGTCAACGCCGACCGTGCCGACCTTGTGGCTGACCCCACCAGCGTCAAGGCCCGCATGGCCCAGCGCACCAATCCCCGCGGCATCAGCGGCGGTCCCGGCGAGGGACTCACGGGTGCCGACGTCTTCGTAGGCGTTTCTTCTTCCAAGCTGGACGAGGAGCACCTCAAGCTCATGAACGAGCAATCGATCGTGTTCGCCCTGTCCAACCCGGACCCCGAAGTCCTGCCCGAGGTTGCACAGAAGTACGCAGCCGTTGTTGCCACCGGCCGCAGCGACTTCCCGAACCAGATCAACAACGTGCTGGCCTTCCCGGGCATCTTCCGCGGCGCACTCGACGCCAAGGCCCGCCGGATCACTCCTGCCATGAAGATCGCCGCAGCCAACGCCATCGCTGAGCTGGCCGCTGAAGACCTCTCCGCGGACTACATCGTGCCGAGCCCGCTGGACGCCCGCGTGGCGCCCGCGGTCACCGCGGCTGTTGCGGCTGCAGTCACCGAGTAGCGGCCACCTTCGCAAGTCCGACGACGGCGACGCCCCCTTGCCGGGGAGCGTCGCCGTCGTTCGTGTCAGGGCGCTCATAGACTTGGGCCATGAACGCCGAACTCATCGTGACCATCCTGTGTGGCCTGGCCATCGCCGTAGGCGTTGCCGGGACCATCATTCCGGTGCTGCCAGGCAGCATCCTTATCGGAGCGAGCCTGTTGGCGTGGGCCATCTGGGGCGGTGCGGGACCGTTGGGCTGGGTGATCTTCGCTATCGGCATGGTGTTCGTCGTTGCGGGCATGGCCGCCAGCGCCGTGCTCACTGGGCGCAAACTCAAACAACACGGTATTCCCAGCAGGTCCGTGCTGATCGGGGTAGTGGTTGGCGTCGTGGGTATGTTCGTGATTCCCGTGGTCGGGCTCTTTGTGGGCTTCGCCGTCGGGCTTCTCCTCAGCGAAGTCCAGCGGACCCGCAACTTCCAGACCGCCATACGTTCAAGCGGGGCCGCCCTCAAGGCGACCGGGATCGGGATACTCGTGGAGTTCGGCCTCGCGTGTGCTGCGGCCAGTACCTGGATCATCGGAGTGTGGATCAACGCCGTGAATGGTTAGACCGTTAAGCGCCAATTCGATGGCCCGCTGCGCAAAGGATGTTTGGAAACATCGAGCGCGCAGCGGACCATCGAAATGGGGTCCAGCAAGGCCTACTTCAGCACAATCGTCCTGTTCCCATTCAGGATGATCCGCCCCTCGCAGTGCCAACGAACGGCGTTGCTGAGGGCCTTGCATTCCGTGTCCCGGCCGGCGGCTACGAGATCGTCCGGCCCGAACGTGTGGTCCACCTCCACTACCTGCTGGGCGATGATGGGTCCTTCATCCAGCTCGCCATTCACGTAGTGGGCAGTGGCGCCCACGGTTTTCACGCCACGCGCGTATGCCTGGTGGTAGGGCTTGGCGCCCTTGAAGCTCGGCAGGAACGAGTGGTGGATGTTGATCGCGCGGCCATCGAGCTTCCGGGCAAGATCGTCGCTGAGGACCTGCATGTAGCGGGCAAGGACAACGAGTTCAACGTCCAGTTCATCGATGATCTCCAGCAGGCGTCCCTCGGCGGCAGGCTTGGTGGCCGCCGTGACGGGAACGTGGAAGAAGGGAATCCCGTGCCACTCCGCCAGGCCTTGGTGGTCGGTGTGGTTTGAGACGACTCCCACGACGTCGATGGGCAGTTCGCCGATCCGTGCCCGGAACAAGAGGTCGTTCAGGCAGTGCCCGAACTTCGAAACCATGATCAGAACCCGGCGCTTGTGGCCCTGGCGTTCAAGCTGCCAGTTCATGCCGTACTTCTCGCCAACAGGGGAGAACGCGGAACGCAGGGTGTCCAGGGTGGAGTCGTCTCCGGAGGATGCAAAGTGCACCCGCATGAAGAAGTGGCCCTCGGCGCGATCACCGAACTGCTTGTTGTCGATGATGTCGCAACCGTGTTCCAGCAGGAAGCCTGACACGGCGTGGACAATTCCCGGTCCTTCGGGACAATCCAGCGTGAGGACGTGCTCCACGGTGGTTTCGGCGGAAACTGCGGCAGTTTCAGTTTGGATGGCAGTCATGGTCAGCACTCCACTACGTTGACAGCGAGGCCTCCGCGGGAGGTCTCTTTGTACTTGGATTTCATGTCCGCGCCGGTTTCGCGCATGGTTTTGATGGCTTTGTCCAGGGACACCTTGTGGCTGCCGTCGCCGTGCAGGGCGAGCCTGGCGGCGTTGATGGCTTTGACGCTGGCGATCGCGTTGCGTTCGATGCACGGGATCTGCACCAGCCCGCCCACGGGGTCGCACGTGAGGCCAAGGTTGTGTTCGATGCCTACTTCGGCGGCGTTTTCCACCTGCTCCGGCGTCCCGCCGAGAACTTCACAGAGTCCCGCAGCAGCCATGGAACAGGCCGAACCCACTTCACCCTGGCAACCAACCTCGGCACCTGAAATGGACGCGTTGATTTTGAACAGGATTCCGACGGCGGCCGCCGCGAGCAGGAAGCGCACGACACCGTCGTCGTTGGCTCCCGGCACAAACTTGGTGTAGTAGTGCAGGACGGCAGGGACAATGCCGGCCGCACCATTGGTGGGTGCCGTGACGATCCTGCCGCCCGCAGCGTTTTCTTCGTTCACGGCCAAGGCGAACAGGTTCACCCATTCCATGGCCAGGAGCGGGTCCGTGGAGTCCGAGCCGTTCAGTTCGGCGTCGGTTTGGGACAGCTTCTTGAACAACGACGGCGCCCGTCGCCTGACCTTCAGGCCTCCCGGCAGGATTCCCTCGGCAGAGCAGCCGTTGTCCACGCATTCGCGCATGACGGCCCAGATGCCCAGAAGGCGTTCGCGGAGTTCCTCTTCGGAACGCCACACGAGTTCGTTGGCCAGCATGATGTCGGAGATGGATTTGCCTTCGCGTTCGCAGATGGCAAGCAGCTCATCGGCAGTATTGAAGGGGTAGGGAAGCACGGTGTCGTCCGCTACTACTTTGTCCGCTCCTGAAGCATCCCCGTCCACCACGAAGCCGCCACCGATGGAGTAGTAGCTGCGTTCCCGCAACACTGTCCCGGTGTGGTCCAAAGCCCGGAACGTCATCCCGTTGGGATGGGCGGGCAGCGACTTGCGGCGGTGCAGGACAACGTCCTCGTCCCAGTTGAAATCCACCCGGTGGTCGCCGCCCAACCGGAGTTCGGCGTCGAGCGCTGCAGCTGCAACCTGGTCGTCGGCGGTGCGGGTGTCCACTGTTTCGGGGGAGTGGCCCTGGAGTCCCAACACCACGGCCTTGTCGGAGCCGTGGCCCCGGCCGGTGGCGCCCAAGGAGCCGAAGAGCTCAGCCTGGACGCGCACCGTAGCCGGGAGCTGGCCGGATGATTCGAGGCCATCCGTGAACTGCTTGGCCGCGCGCATCGGGCCGACCGTGTGCGAGGACGACGGCCCGATGCCCACAGAAAACAGGTCAAGCACACTCAGTGCCATTACGGGACCTCAGGCGACGCGTATTCCCGCATGGCGTCCAGGAGCCAGCGTCCCAGGAAGTCGGCAAAGGAGGCCCGGGGAAAGATCCGGTAGGACTCATCCGAGGTCTTCCACAGCATCACCGGGATGTGGGCAAGCTCCGTGGAAACAGCCGTGCCGGGCTTGAAGACGCGCGGGTGCAGGTCCAAGGAGCAGGTCTTCTCCAGCACGGCCCGGGCCTGGCGTCCGGAGAGCTCGAACGTGGTGCGGTTGGCGGACAGGTCCACCACCTGGCCTGCGTCGCTGCCCAAAGCCGCGGTCAGGTCGCTGACCAAGGATCCGCCCAAGGAATCGTGGGCTTCCTCCGGGGCTACCACCAGGAACTCGGTGGGACCGAGCCACAGGGTGTTCACCGGACCGGTTCCCGTCACCTCACCGCACGTGGCAGGCAAGCCGCCGGTCACGGACGCAACCCGGGTACCGGCGTCGGACGTCCGGTCAACGCGGATCCCCACCATGGCCTGGTACGGGATCTCGGTGAGCGTCACGGTTCCCGGAATCGAACCGGAGGCGAAGGCATCAGCCAGGTGTTCGGCCGGGCTGCGACGGGCGCCCCGGACGCGGTTGACGGTTTCTGCTGGTGTTGCTGTTTCAGCCATCTTTGCGGGTCCCTTCAGCATCGAAAAGTACGGTTTCGCCAACAACCACGTCCACCAGTTGGTCTCCCACCGAGGCCACGAGGGTCTCGCCGATGCGGTTGCGGCCATTTTGAATGAGTGCCAGGCCGAAGGAGCGGCCCAGCGCGGCGCTGTGGTAGCTGGAGGTCACGAAGCCCTCCATGGGTACGGGCCCGTCAGCGGGGTTGACCGGGATGCCCTTCTCCACCAACTGCGTGCCTTCAGGCAGACGCAGCGAGTGGTCAACGGGAAGGACGCTCACCAGGTGCTTGCGGTCCTCCCGGCTGGCGTCTTCCCGGAGGTAGGAACGCTTGCCGATGAAGTCCTTGGCCTTGGAAACAATCCAGTCCATCCCTGCATCCTGCGGGGTGACTGTGCCGTCGGTGTCCTGTCCGACGATCGGGTAACCCTTCTCGGCTCGGAGTACGTGCATGGTTTCGGTGCCGTAAGGGGTGATGTTGAACTCGGCACCTGCGGCAGCAACGGCTTCCCAGGTGTTCAGCCCGTACCAGGACGGGACGTTGATTTCGTAGGCCAGTTCGCCGGAGAAGGAGATACGGCAAACGCGTGCCTGCACTCCGGACGCCAGCGTGGTTTCGCGGAAGGTCATGAACGGGAAGGCTTCAGCATCCAGGCCACCGTTTTCGGCGAGCTCCGGGGCAACCTTCGCGATCACTGCGCGGGACTTCGGACCAACAACTGCGATGGTGCTCCACTGCTCCGTTACGGACGTGAAGACAACATCGAGTTCCGGCCACTCCGTCTGGTGCCACTCTTCCAGCCAGTCCAGCACCTTGGCGGCACCGCCCGTTGTGGTGGTCATGAAGTAGCGGTCCTCGTCCAGGCGCAGGGTCACGCCGTCGTCGAAGATCATGCCATCGAGGGTGCACATGACGCCGTAGCGGGCGGATCCCGGTGCGAGCTTCTTGAAAGCGTTGGTGTAAACGCGGTTCAGGAATTCGCCGGCGTCCGTGCCACGGATCTCGATCTTGCCCAGCGTGGTTGCGTCCATGAAGCCCACGGATTCGCGGACCGCTGCGCACTCACGCAGGACTGCCGTGTCCATGTCCTCGCCGGACTGCGGGTAGTACCAGGGGCGCTTCCACTGTCCAACATCTTCGAACAGTGCCCCCTGGGCAACGTGCCATGGGTGGATGGAGGTGACGCGGGCGGGGTCGAACAGCTCGCCGCGCTGGCGGCCGGCCAAAGCCGCGAACGCCACCGGGGTGAACGGTGCGCGGTAGGCCGTGGTGCCGATCTCGCCGACGCCGGGAACCGTGTCAGCGCCACCGAACTTCAACGCCGCGGCAATGACGCCGATTGCGTTGACGCCGGAGGTCTTGCCTTGATCGTTGGCGGTGCTGATGGAGGTGTACCGCTTGACGTGCTCTACCGAGCGCATGCCGGCACCGGTGGAACGCAGCACGTCGGCTACGGACTGATCGCGCTGGAAGTCGACGAAGTGGTGGTGCCATTCGCCCGGTTCTCCGGTCTGTCCGGGAACCAGCCAGAGCTGGCGGCTCGGTGCGGTTGCCACAGGAGCCTGGAGTTCCACAGGCTTCACAGTGGATTCGAAGCCAGCGGCAATGGAAGCGGCGGCACCGGCGGAGATGCCTTCGGCCAGGCAGTCCTGCAGTTCGTAGCTGCCACGGCCTGCGCCCACAACCTGCTGGTCGCGGACCACGCTGGAGGGGATGAAGGCAGCGAGCTCATCGTCCCAACGCAGCTTGCCCTGGCGCTGGCTGTGGAGGTGGACCACCGGGCTCCAGCCACCGGAAACGGCCAGCAAATCGGCAGCCAGCTGTTCGACGCCCGAGGTGAGTTCGCCGTCGTCGTTGATGCTCCGGACGGTGACGCCGTTCAGTCGGCCCGACTCATCCGCGGACGTGTCCGCCACTGCACTGCCGATGAGGACCCGGATACCGGACTCGACGGCGGCTGCGGCCTTCGCGCTGATCTGCGGACGGGCATCGACGACGGCGGCAACCGCCACGCCTGCTGCCTTCAGGTCCGCGGCAAGTGCGTAAGCGGAATCGTTGGTGGTGCTGATGACCACCCGCGAGCCGGCGGCAACAGCGTAACGGTTCAGGTAGGTCCGGGCAGCGGAGGCGAGCATGATGCCTGGGCGGTCGTTGTTTTCGAACACCAACGGACGCTCGTGGGCGCCGGGAGCCAGGACAACCTGCTTGGCACGGATGTGCCAAATACGCTGGCGGGAGACGCCCGGGGCGGCAGGAACACTCAGGTGGTCCGTGCGGTTCTGGGCTGCGATGAAGTAGTTGGAATCGTAGGAACCGAACGCGGTGGTGCGGTTCAGGACCGTGCATTCAGCGGCGGAAACCAGCTCGGCTTCAACGTCGGCAACCCATTCCAGCGCAGGCTTGCCTTCGATCTTGTCGGCAAGTTCAGGTGCAGTCGAACCGGAGAGCAGCGAGCCGCCGAGTTCAGGCTGGTCGTCGATCAGGATGACGCGGGCGCCGGTGCGGACAGCTTCGCGGGCTGCTGCCAATCCTGCAACACCGCCGCCGACCACCAGGACGTCCGTGTGGACGTACTTCTTGTCGTATTCGGCCTTGTCCTCGTTCGGATCCAACTTTCCAAGGCCGGACAGGAGCTCGATGTTCATGCCGTCCACCAGCGAAACCGCGGTGGCAGGAAGCATGGATTCGGCAACATGGCCTGGGAAGCGGGGGGCGATCTTGACCAGGGCGTTGGACTCTTCCACGCCTGCGGCCATGATGCCTCGGGGGCGGTCCTCGTAAAGGGAGTTGCCTGCGTTGATGTGGCCGTTGGCCAGCAGTGCAGAGGCGATGGTGTCGCCGGGGTGGCCGGTGAATTCCTGGCCACCCACAGTGAAGCGCCAGGAGATGCTGCGATCGATGCGTCCGCCGGTGGCGAGGCGTGCGTTCTTGCTGGTCACTTCTAGACTCCTTCCGAGGAGGTGGGTGCGGGGGCTGCCGTGGATGTCGTCGGGGCGCCCGGGGCGAGGCCCGGACCGCCCGCTTGGCCGGCCACGCCGGCGCTTGTTCCGGTGGTGTCCGGTCGGGGCTGGCCCATCGCGTAGATGGAGTGGATGTCGTAGCTCACGGTGTCGCGGAGCATGTTGAACCACTGCCTGCAGCCGGTGCTGTGGACCCAACGCTCGGCGAAGGTGCCCTTGGTGTTCTCGCGGTAGAACAGGTACTCGGCCCATTCGCGGTCGCTGAGGTCGTTCGGGTTCTCCGGGTAGGCGATGTGAGCCTGGCCGCCGTAGTGGAATTCGGTTTCGTCTCGCGGCCCGCAGTTGGGGCATGAAATGAGGAGCATGTCTTTTCCTGTCCTGGCTAGTGGGCCACGGCGGCGGCGCCGTGTTCGTCGATCAGCGCACCGGTTTCGAAGCGCTCCAGTGCGAAGGGCTTGTTCAGCTTGTGCGGAGCGCCGGTGGCGATGGTGTGGGCAAACGTCAGGCCGGCAGCGGGGGTTCCCTTGAAGCCACCGGTTCCCCAACCACAGTTGACGAACATGTTCTCCACCGGGGAGAGGCCAACGATCGGCGAAGCATCGAGTGTGGTGTCCACGATGCCGCCCCACGTCCGGAGTACGTGTGCACGGGCGAAGATCGGGAAGAGCTCAACAGCTGCTGCCATCTGCTCCTCGATCACGTGGAACGATCCGCGCTGGCCGTAGCCGTTGTAGGAGTCGACGCCGGCGCCCATCACCAGTTCGCCCTTGTGGGCCTGGGATACGTACACGTGGACGTGGTTGGACATGACCACCGTGGGGTGGACGGGCTCGTGCAGTTCCGAAACCAGCGCTTGCAGCGGGTGGGATTGGATCGGGAGGCGGAAGCCGGCCATCTCGGCCAGCACGGAACTGTGGCCGGCGGCGCAGAGGCCTACCTTTTCGGTGTTGATGGTGCCGCGGGTGGTCTGGACACCGGTGACCCGGTTGCCGTCCTTGATGAAGCCGGTGACTTCGCAGTTCTGGATGATGTCCACACCGAGTTCGTCGCACTTGCGGGCGAAGGCCCAGGCGACGTGGTCGTGCTTGGCGATGCCTGCACGCGGCTGGTACGTAGCCCCCATGACCGGGTAGCGGATGTTGTCGCTGGTGTTCAGGATGGGGCAGAGTTCCTTGACCTGATCGGGTTCCAGCCACTCAGCGTCCACGCCGTTGAGACGGTTGGCGCCCACGCGGCGCATGCTCTCGCGGACGTCGCCCAAGGTGTGTGCGAGGTTCATGACGCCGCGCTGGCTGAACAGGAAGTCGTACTCGAGTTCCTCGGGAAGGATCTCCCAAAGCTTGAGGGCATGCTCATAAATGGCTGCGCTCTCGTCCCAGAGGTAGTTGGAACGGATGATGGTGGTGTTGCGGGCCATGTTTCCACCGGCCAGCCAGCCCTTTTCCAGGATGGCGATGTTGGTCATGCCGTGGTTCTTGGCCAGGAAGTAGGCGGTGGCAAGGCCGTGCCCGCCGCCGCCGACAATCACGGCGTCGTAGCTCTTTTTCGGGTCCGGGTTGCGCCAGAGGAAGTCGGGGTGTTCGGGGAGGTGGTCCGCGCTCACTGGGCTGCTCCAATCAGTTCTGCTTCGGTTTCGGATACGGCGCCATTGCCGAGGTGGGGGTAAAGCGGGAACTTCTCCGCCAAGGCGGTCACGCGGTTGCGGAGTTCGACGGCGGTTTGGTCACCCAGGGTGCCGGTGGCCGCCGCGGCGATCAACGCCGTCGCAATGATGTCTGAGACTTCAGTGAATTCTTCGGCACCGAAACCGCGGGCGGCGAGGGCCGGGGTGCCGATGCGGAGGCCTGAGGAGACCATCGGCGGGCGGGGGTCGAACGGGACGGCGTTGCGGTTGACCGTGATGCCGATCCGGTGAAGGGTGTCTTCAGCCTGCTGGCCATTGAGCTCGGAGTTGCGGAGGTCGGCGAGGACCAGGTGCACGTCGGTTCCACCGCTGACCACGGAGATGCCGGCGGCTGCAACGTCGTCCTTGAGGAGGCGCTCGGCCAGGATCTTGGAGCCTTCGAGGACGCGCTCCTGGCGTTCCTTGAACTCAGGCTCTGCCGCGAACTTGAAGGCGACGGCCTTGGCTGCGATGACGTGCTCCAGCGGTCCACCCTGCTGTCCGGGGAACACTGCGGAGTTGACCTTCTTGGCGATGTCGGCGTCGTTGGTGAGGATGACGCCGCCGCGGGGTCCGCCGAGGGTCTTGTGCGTGGTACTGGTGACGATGTGGGCGTGGGGGACCGGGCTCGGGTGCAGCCCTGCGGCGACCAAGCCGGCGAAGTGTGCCATGTCGACCATCAAGTAGGCGCCAACGGAATCTGCGATCCGGCGGAATTCGGCGAAGTCCAACTGGCGGGAGTAGGCGGACCAGCCGGCAACGATCAGCTGGGGCTTGTGTTCCTGAGCGAGTGCTTCAACCTCGGCCATGTCCACCGTGTGGGTGTCCTCGCGGACGCCGTAGGGCACCACGTTGTAGAGCTTGCCGGAGAAGTTGATACGCATGCCGTGGGTCAGGTGGCCGCCGTGGGCGAGGTTGAGGCCCATGATGGTGTCGCCGGACGTGATCAGCGCGTGCATGGCAGCGGCGTTGGCCTGGGCGCCGGAGTGCGGCTGCACATTGGCGAATTCGGCACCGAACAGTGACTTCAGGCGGTCGATGGCGAGCTGCTCGATCACATCAACGTGTTCGCATCCGCCGTAGTACCGCTTGCCCGGGTAGCCCTCGGCGTACTTGTTGGTCAGCACCGAGCCCTGGGCTTCCATGACGGCCGTGGGGGCGAAGTTCTCAGAGGCGATCATTTCCAGCGTGGACTGCTGGCGGATGAGTTCCTGGGCGATCGCCTGATCGACCTCCGGGTCCGCCTGTGCGAGCGGGCGGATCAGCGGTTCAACCATGGTGTTCTCCTTCAAGGGCTTGTCTAGTGGCCGACTGTTGGGCAACTGATATATTAGAACTGTTGCCATAGTATGTTGAAGATCACATGGTCGTCAACAGGTCTGCGGCAACTCGTCCACCAGACTAGGATTGCGACAACGGGAGAGAGTCATGAGCACAGTTTTGGAAGCACTGGAATCCGCTCCGCAGGGCACGTCCTTGGCGGACAACGCCTATTTGCTGCTGCGCGACAGGCTCATCATGTTGGACATCAAACCCGGCGATCCCATCAATGACGGCCAGATCGCGGCTGAGCTGGGCATCGGCCGCACTCCCGTCCGCGAGGCCATCAAGCGCCTGGAAAGCGACCACCTCGTGGTGTCCTATCCGCGCCGCGGCACCTTTGCTACCGGCGTGGACATCACGCAGCTCGCCGAAGTGTCCGAGATCCGCGAGCTCCTGGAGCCGTTGGCATCCGGGAAAGCTGCCCGGATGGCCAGCCCGGCAATGCGGGACGAACTCCGTGCCGTCGCTGCGGCCATCCGTGACCTTGAGGGCCAGGATGCCTCCTCAAGTGAACTCATGCGATACGACATCCAGGTCCACCGGCTTATCTACAAAGCCTCGGCCAATGCCCATCTTGAGGATGTCCTCATCCGCTATGACAACCTCGCCACCCGAATCTGGTGCCACATGCTGGAGAAGATGCCTTCCGTTTCAGGGCACATCTCCGAGCATGCCGACCTTCTCACTGCCATAGCCGACGGCGACGAAGAGCTCGCCGCCAAGCTGGCAATGCATCACGTGGTCAGCTTCGAAGAGACCATCCGCAAGGTCCTCTAGACGCTCGCTCACGTTCCGGGTGCTTGCGCTGGTCGCTCGTTCACGTTCCGGGTGCTTGGGCTGGTCGCTCGCTCACGTTCTGGGTGTTTGGGCTGGATGCAGATTCTTCCTTGAGGATGATTATTCTGGCCCGGAGGTGGAGATCGCGGGTGCAGCACCGTTTTCGTCCGTTTCACTATCCTTGCCATGGATAGTGTGGCTGGCATGGAACTTGCGTTGAGACTAAGTCGGCTTTGGGGCGCCCCAGCCGCGGCTGTGATCTTCTTTGTGTTGTGGTGCATCGCTGAGGCCGGAAGGATGGGACCCGGGCTTCAATACTGGCCGGGGGCCGTAACTCTGGTCCTGATGACCATCGCCGTTGCACTCGCCACTTGGAAGCCCTACGCCTCGCTGGCCTCGACTGCGGCTCTACTGCTTGGTCAGTTGCTTCATGTGTTTCCGCCAGTTGCCGCAAACCATTGGGCGATTTACTTGGGTTCCTTCGTGTCTCTTGGCTTCATCATGTGGCGGGGCTCCAAGCTTCAGCGGATCGTCGCAGCCGGCTTCAATCTGGCGTTCGCCGCCGTCATGACGTACATGATGATTTCTGCCCGCTACGGCAACGGAGTTGGCTGGTTCAGGCCGTTGTATATAGGGGACAGTGTTGTCCTCCGACAGTACTGGTGGCAACTGTTCCCTCTCCTCTTGATCATCGCAGCCGCGTGCACTGTAGTCGGGATCCTGGCAGCACTCTATGAGGACCGCAGGATGCTCTCCAAGGCCCAAGCGCAGACAGAAGCCAACCTTAAAGAAACGGAAATCGAACTGGTAGTGGAGCAGGAGCGCACCCGGATCGCTCGCGACCTGCATGATGTGTTGGCCCACTCATTGGCTGTCATCGCTGCCCAAGCCGATGGCGCGCGATATCTAAGCCAAGCCCAGCCAAAGCCCGTCTTGGAAGCCCTTGAACACATAGCTTCATCCGCAAGGCACGCACTGGTGGACGCGCAGCGGGTTATCGAAGGCGTGAGGGACGACGGCATGGTCGCCCCTCAACCGCTGATAAGCGATGTCAAACCTTTGATGGAACGTATGCGGCAGGGCAACCTCGATATTCAGCACAGTGAAAGCGGGGTGCCGGTTGACCTTGGTTCGGGGCAGCAGCTCGCCGTCTTCCGAATCGTCCAAGAGTGCCTCACAAACGCGCTTAAGCATGCCGGCAGGGGCGCCGCCGTGCGGGTGCATTTCGACTGGAGCGGCCCCGGACTGACGGTTCACGCTTCCTCCGCGCTTCCGGTGTCCGTTTCATTGGGGGAAACGGGCGCCGGTAGGGACCAAAGCCGCATTGGACGAGGGATCGCCGGCATGCGTGAGCGTGCCCATCTGGCAGGTGGATGGTTGACGGCTGGCCCTGACGGCGGGCAATTCCGGGTGACTGCTTTTCTGCCTTATGGGGCGATGACCGGGTCGCTGCCATCTGGCACTGAATCGCGTGAGGGTATCGCGAACCAAACAGACGTAGCCGCTCGGGAGGCCGCTGACCGTGGTTGACGCGTCCGGGACTGTTTCTGTTGCCCTGATTGATGACCAAGCCCTGTTTCGGGCGGGGATCCGGATGCTTGTTGAAAGCCAGCCCGACATGGTGCTGGCGTGGGAGGCGGGTGACGGCGGCGAAGCGGTTTCCCTGGCTGCTGAACACGCGCCGGATGTCATGCTCATGGACCTCCGCATGCCCGTCATGGATGGTGTCACTGCCACGAGGATAATCTCCGCTGCTGCCAAGCGTGACGGTACGGAAAAGCCGAAAATCATCGCACTGACCACGTTCAATCGTGACCAGGCGGTGGTGGAAGCAGTCCAAGCCGGAGCCAGCGGATATCTCCTCAAAAGCGCCGAGCCGGAGTTCCTCCTGGCTGCGATCAGGACGGTCCATGCCGGGTACTCCGTCATTGCGCCTGGATCAGTCCACGATCTCTTTCAGCATGCGGCCAGAACAGTGCCGGTCGCCTCGCCGAATCTATCTGTTCTGGAACCCCTGTCTGCGCGGGAACGTGATGTCTTCCTCTTGGCCGCCAAAGGCTTGAGCAACGGCGAGATGGCTGGGAGCCTCTTCGTATCCGAGGCAACGGTCAAGACCCATCTGCGTAGTGTCCTCACGAAACTCGGTGTTGGAACGCGCCTTCAACTCGTGGCCTTCGCGTACGAAAACAAGCTTCTCGGGTAGCTTCGGTCGGTCGTCGACGCCGGCCCCCGACTTAGCGCCGGCCCCCGACTTAGCGCCGGCGCCACCAAGTGGCCGCAACAGAATGGCGACCGTCCCCGCGAAGGGGGCGGCCGCCGTCGTTGTTCTGCCAGTCGATACGGAGGGTTACATGCTCCTGCGTGTCGTGGTTGTTTCGTCCATCGCGTCCCTGCCAAGCCAGGCGCCGAGGCCGATCATGGCGACGCCAAGGATCAGGTGGAGCCAGTTGTCGGCCGTGTTGAACGGCACGAAGTTGGCGCCCGTTCCCTGGTTGATGACCAGGCCGTAGATCCAAAGAACGATGTATACGGCGCCGCCGCCAATAAGGAACAGGCGGGCCATGCGTGCGTTCCTTGCCATGGCCAAGCCGGCCGCGCCAAACAGCAGATGAACGATGTTGTGGAGTATGGACACTTGGAATACTCCAAGCAGCATGGCGCCGGATTCATGTCCTGCAAAGGTCATGGCGCCGTAATTGGTGGTGATTCCGGGGATAAAGCCCAGGACGCCTACCAGCAGAAATACAATGCCAACGCCCATGGCGGTGTTGCGAAGCGTCAACCCCATCATGTGGTGGTGTTCGGCGGGGTGCGAAGCGGTGGTCATCAGTCCTCCCTTTCACGCGGTTACCCGGCTCTTCTCATGGAGAGCCGACCTGCGGCAAGGGGTGTGGCAAAACCTTGCCGACGCCGCCATAATACTCCTGAATTGCTTCCGATAGCAGGGGATGAGCCCAGTTCAGGTGCCGGTTAGCATGGATTCATGAGCCAAGTGCCGAACGGTCGCGTGCACACAATTTTCCATGATCTACGGGACGTGACGCCTTTCCGGGAGGGGTACGTCCGGACGCCTGTGCGTGGCTTGGCTGATGGTGTGAACGATGTCCTTTCCGGTGTCCTCAGCGGCCGGGACCATGCGCGTCTGTCGCTGGTGGGCGGCGTCCCACGGCTGAAAATGCTCTCCTCCAAGCCTGCCAAAGCGATGCATGAGGCCGTATTTTCTTCCACGGAACCCGACCGTCTCCTCGCCTTCGCCCGGATGAACCCGGGATGGGCCGGCCTGTGCCACATCATGGCCGGCCTCCTGGTTTACAAGCACGGCGGGTACCTGCGGGCCTCGGAACTGCTGCAGCGCGGCTTAACGACAAGGATCGACGACGACGCGAGCCAGTTCTCTGCGACCTACCTTAGGCAGGTGGTCACCCGGGTCGAGGTCGCCGAACGCATCGAGGTTCCGGTGCTGTTCAGCGAAGAATCCGTGTTCCTGGCGCTTGCCCATTGTCTTCGGGAAATGGGGATGACCGAAGCCGCACTGGAAGCTGTGGCGGGTTTGCCGCCGTCGTTGCCTTCTGCCTTGGCGCGCTGCACGGCGGCGTATTCACTGGAACGCCACCGCGACGTGGTGCTTTGGACCGAGGGCTTGCTGAACACCGACGATCTCTCGGCTGCCCTCTTGCTGATCCGGGCGCGGTCGCAACGCGCCAGGGGCGACTTTGAGTCAGCGCAGGCTGCGTTGAAGGAAGTCCTGCGGCGGCGGAAAACCAATCTGGCTTTGAAGAATGACGCACTGACCGACCGGGCCCTCCTGGCGCTCGATCAGGGTCGGCGCACGTTGACTCCCCGCTCCAGGCGGCCGGCTCCTCCGGCTGAGCTCGAATCGATGGAGGTCATCCGCAAGGACGCCGAGATGCGGCGCTTGTGGGAGAACGACTTCAGGCAGTTGGGCGGGGAATAAAGGCCATTGCGTTGGGATCAGCAGAGGCGTAGCCTGTTAATCAACCAAATCGTTGATAAAGGATCTGGTTGACTAAAAGGGGTTGGCGAGTTGGTGGAACAAGAGGTTGTGGGTCCTGACAGTCTTGACAGGGCTTTCATGGCCTTGGCGGATCCGGTCAGGCGGGCCATTGTTGCCCGGCTCTCGCGGGGAGAGGCCACAGTCAACGAGCTTGCCGAACCGTTCGCGATCAGCAAGCAGGCTGTGTCCAAGCACATCCAGGTACTGGAGCATGCCGGGCTTGTGACCCGCTCCCGGGACGCCCAGCGCAGGCCCGTCCACCTTGACGCCGCTGCTTTGGAACGCATGACGGCCTGGATCGATCAATACCGCCTGATCGCCGAGTCCCGCTTCCGGCGCCTGGATCAATTGCTTGCCGCTGACATCTCCCACCAGGAATCCCACCAGGAACAAGGAAAGACAGAGGAACCGAAATGAGCAATGAAACCACCATCACCGCCGACGACGGCGTACCGTTCGTTGACACTGTCCGCGAATTCGACGCTCCGGTCAGCGCAGTCTTCAAAGCCCACGTCGACCCGGACCTCTTGGCTAAATGGCTGGGGCCGCGCAATGCCAAGCTGAACATCACCAGGTACGACGCGACCACCGGCGGCAGTTGGCACTACGAGAGCGGACATGAGGACGCCATGTTTGGCTTCCGCGGCATCTTCCACTCGGTGGAAACCGACGCGCTGATCATCATGACGTTCGAGTTCGACGGCGCGCCCAACCAGGTGGGCATCAGCACCACTACATTCGAGGAAGTCGGCGGCCGCACGCGCATCGTCGCGCACGAGGTCTACCCCTCGGTGGAAGCGCGAGACATGGCTTTGGCCACCGGAATGAACTACGGCGTGGTGGAAGGATACGAGAGGCTGGACGAACTGCTCGCCTAGTGCAGGGGCATTAGTGGCAGGATCTGTTCCGACAACAGCACCGTCCCCAAGCCGATCATGACGATTCCGCTGGTCAGCGTCACGGCGCGGGCGGCGCCGGGCCGGGAGGCGAGCAGTTTTCTGGAGGCCAAGGCAACGGCCGTGTACACCATTCCGGCAAGGATCACGAAGGTCAGGCCCAGCAAGCCCGACTGTACCGGGACGGGCAACGACGCTTCCGGACTGACGAACTGGGGCACCAGGGCCACGAAGAACAAGAGCCCCTTGGGATTAATGCCGCTGGTGCCCATGCCTTGGAAGAACGTCCGGATTTGGTTTCCGGAATTCACGACGCCGTCTTCCGCACTGAAGCTCGCACCCCGCCACGAGCGGATGGTACCGATGCCGAGCCACAGCAGGTAAGCCGCACCGGCGATTGTCAGCCACCCCAGGAGACCGGGGACCCCGGCCAGAAGGGCGGCCAATCCTGCGGCCATGAGGAGAGTATGGATGACGTAGCCGCTGCAGAGACCGGCAACGGCGGGAACGAAACTGCGCTGGCGCAACCCGGCTGAAATCGAGTAGGCCCAGTCGACGCCGGGTGTGCAGGCCAAGGTGGCCGCCACGAGGATGAAGGCGAGGAACAGCTGTGGGTTCACGTTCTCTCCAGAGTTGGTTGGTAGGAAAACTCTAGGGAAAAAGCGCCCATAAGTGTTCCCGTTTTTAGCCCTGAAGTGGCCGCTTTGGGTAAGATTATTGCGTGATTGACGGTATCGATAGAAGCATTTTGCGTCACCTCAAAGAGGACGGCCGAATGACAGCCACGGCGTTGGCTTCCAAGGTCGGCTTGACCGTGGCGCCGTGCCACCGGAGGCTTCGCGATCTGGAGACTACTGGTGCCATTCGCGGGTACCGGGCGGACATTGATCCGGCGGCCGTGGGGCTGGGTTTCGAGGCCATCGTGTTCGTGACCCTGCGCCAGGTTGACCGGGGAACCATGGCCGCGTTTGAGGCACGCGTTACGGCCAACCCCAACATTGTGGAAGCCCAGCGGCTCTTTGGATCGCCGGATTACCTGTTAAAGGTCATTGCCGCAGACCTGCCCGCCTACCAGCGCTTCTATGACGACGAGCTCGCGGCCCTTCCCGCTGTGGAACGCTTGACGTCCACGTTGGTCATGAAGAACCTGAAGACCAACATCGGGCCGCCTGTTTAGGCAGCAGGTGAGGGCTTATAGCTGGCAGGGGTCACATGCACGATGATGACCTGGGTGTCCTTGGATCCGTCAAAGCGGAGATCATAGTTGACCTCAAGGCCCGTGCTGGTTCCTGAGGTCAGCGAGTAGTCGCTCTTGGCAGAAGGGTCTTGTCCGTTGGAGGTAATCCAGTGCTCGGCGTCATCTGCGTCGATTCCGTACTTCTGCACGCCATCGCGGATCAGGGCATTGAATTCCTCGGCGGAGCCTGCAGTCAGGAAATACGTGACCTCGGTGAAGTCAGGGCGGGCGTCGGTGGTCTTGAAGCGGATTCGGTCCGTTTGGGCGCTGATCTCCCCGCTGGGGCCCACGATGGTCAGGTCTACTTTCCCCGAGTCCTGGGTGTTGATCTCCGGGCCATAGCTGTCCGCGGACACACGCACGGCCGATTTCTGGAGTGTGCCGCTGCTCATGTCCAGCCTTGCCCGCTTGTCCGTCCTGATCCGGTCAACACCTGCGGCATCAAGCGTGGAGAATTCCGAGGTAATCACTGTGCTCCCTTGGGAAGTTGATGGTGCAGCGGGTACGGGTAACTGGCAGGCCGTGGTGGCGAGGATTGCCATGGCCAGGGCGGTGGCCGCTGCCGGTTTCGGGATCCTGGTCATTGGTGGACCTCGGCGTCAAAGCCATCCAGGAACCGGTCCATGATGCCCGGAATGTTGTTGGTTGGCCGGTACTGTTCCACCCGGTCGTTGAAATCGGAGGCGATGATGTCCCTGGCTTGTTGGGGGTTATTGGCCAGCAGGTCCTGGTAGGCCGGGAGGGTGTCCTGTTTGATCAGGGCCCACCGTTGCCCGGCGTCGGCAATGTTGCCGTCCGGGAAGCCGGTGGTGAAGTCCGTCCGGAACTGAGCCGGGTTGTCCCAGCTGGTGAACGGAATGTTCTCCGGTCCGGGGCTTTCGACGCTGAACTTGTACGGGAACACTTCGGGATAGCTCTTTGCTCCTGGAATCGAGGGTTCACCGGCCAGGGTGACCATGTATGTCACGGCTTCCCCTCCCGGATGGTTCCGCATGCCAGTGTAATCGTCCGCGATGATCTCGTTCTGCTCCCTGTAGAGCAGGGCCGTGTTGCCTTCCTTGACCTGCGCGGGGTCGCCGGAATCGATCTGCGCCCAGGCTTCCGCGGTCGCAGGATCGATGGCGCCGGAGTCCTTGAGGCGGTTGATCTCGTCGATTCCACCATTCATGTATGCCTGGTGCTGCCGGGCCTGATCCAGGAAGATCTCTTTGTTCATGTCCAGCATGGAGGTTTCGTAGAACTTGATCTCCTCGTCGGTCATGCCGGCAAGCTGCTCGATCTGGTCCAGGACGGGGATGGGGATGTCCGAGGCCGGATTGTCAGCGATCTGCTGGGCGAGATCGCGAAGCATTGCCATGTCCCTGAATCCGCCGGCGAAGGACGGGCCGATCATGTTCGCCATGCCGGCCCATTGAAGGTCCGGGTTGGACAGGAAGGCCTGCCCGTAGAAGTCGTAGACCTTCTTGATGGTTTCCCAGTTGTACTCGGTACCCTTGCTGGTGTCCCACGTGGAGGGGTCTATTCCCATCTCCCGCATGGCCTGTTGGTTCCAGTAGTCGCTGAGGAACTGGGAGTACTCGGGCGACTTCTTCTGGATCAGTCCGGAGTCGGCCGCCGCATCCATGGCCGCCTTGGCTGCTTCGGGATGCTCGAGCGCCCACTTCTTGAATTCGTCGCTGCGAAGGTACTCCGCCCGCTCGGAGGGTGTCATCCCGTTCAGTAAATCCGTGAGCTCCTGGCCGTTTCCGCCGGACCCCGGCCCGCCCGAGCCTTGACCGCCAGCCCCTGGTCCGCTGGCACCCCCGGTGCTTGCAGCGTCCTGCTCATCCGCGTTTTTCAGAATGCTCCGGGAAGCGGCCGTGATGCCGGAGGCCGCACTCTGGAGGGCCCGCAAGTGCAAGCTGTTCCATTCGTGACGGAAGCGGTCGCCGTCGTTACCCCGCCAGGGACTATTGGTGATGGACCCCGACAACTGTTGGCCCAAGGTGGTGAGGCTGTCCGCATTGCGGGCCAGTTCCTTGGCCAACTGCCGCAATTGCGCGACATCTGCGCCATAGAAGTTACCCGCCACGTTGCCCCCAATTGTTTTCTGCCCTCGGCCTGACCCCCATACTAGGCCGGGGCCCGCGCGCGGCACATGGGGACAACTTCCCTTATGTGCATAACTACCCGATACATCACTGCTCGTTGAGCAGCCCCGTTGTCCGGTAGGGAATTACCTCCCGAAGGAACATGCTGGTGGACGTGCGGACAATTCCCGGGCACAGCCGGATTTCCTCGGAAACCCGGTAGAGGTCGTCCGGGCTCTTGGCGACCACCCTGATGATGAGGTCGGTATCTCCCGCAGGCGCGTGGCATTCGAGGACTTCCGGAATCTCGCGCAGGGCCGCGATGGCCTCGTTCAGGTGGCTTTGGTCGAGTTCCGCGCTGACCGCGGCAGCCACTCCGCGACCCAGGGCCGAGGGGAGGACCCGACTGCTGTTTGAGCGGAGCGCACCCGAGGTCGTCATCCGTTCCAAACGTGACTGGACTGTTCCGCGCGCGAGGTGCAGCTGTTGGGCAAGGACCATGATGGGGACGCGTGGGTCTTCGTCCAGAGCAGCCAGTATCCGGCGGTCGGTGGCGTCGAGTTCCTGCAAAATGCCCACTTCCTGTCCATGTTTCGATCCACGAGTAGTCAGATTGACCAATCAAGACCAAGTCTGTTGCACCTACTGTATGCCTCCTGCTGAAATAGTGGCAACGAAGCAGGACGAGGCTACCGCCGAAACCCGCCGGCACCAGGTATCCGGAACACCACCCGGAGTCCTGTACAGGTTTCCCGCAAGGAAGCAGCCGCTGATTGACTCTTGTTCACAGCATTGTCATTCTGCACTCGCCCGCTGATGTGGGCAGCACAATAAGAGCCCCTGAGCCACCGGATCGTTGCGGTAGCTGAGGGGCTCTTGTGTTTCCGGCGTCCCCGAACGGACGCACCGGCTCGCACGCATAGGCTTGGACCATGACTTCCGCAGGGCGATTTGCCCCGAGCCCCTCCGGTGAACTGCACGTGGGCAATCTCCGAACGGCCATCCTGGCGTGGCTTTTTGCCAAGGCAAGCGGCCGGGACTTTCTCCTCCGGGTCGAGGACCTGGACCGGGCGCGGTCCGGCGCGGAAGCGGAGCAGCTCCGCGACCTTCAAGCCGTTGGGATCACGTGGGATGCCGACGTGGTCCGCCAAACGGAGCGCCGCGCACTCTACGACCAGGCGATCCAACGCCTGGCATCAGAGGGGCGCACCTACGAGTGCTTCTGCACCCGCAAGGAGATCCAGGAGGCGCCATCGGCCCCGCACGCTCCCCAGGGTGCATATCCGGGGACTTGCCGCCGGCTCTCTGCTGCTGAAACAGAGATTCGGCGTGCGTCGCGTCCGGCCTCGATCCGCTTGCGGTCCGAGGTCATGCAGTGGGCTGTTGAGGACCAGTTGCGCGGCACTTTCGTGGGAGTGGTGGATGACTTTGTGCTGCGTCGAAACGACGGTGTAACCGCCTACAACCTGGCTGTGGTGGTGGACGACGCCGCCCAGGGAATCGACCAGGTGGTGAGAGGCGACGACCTCCTCCCGTCCACCCCGCGGCAGGCGTACCTGGCCACCCTGCTGGGCCTTCCGGTCCCTGAATATGCGCATGTTCCGCTGGTGGTAAACCACGACGGCGTGAGGCTGGCAAAGCGCGACGGCGCGGTCACGCTGGGCGACCTCGCCGCCGTCGGAATTCCTGCCCACCGTGTACGCGACGTACTGCTGGAGTCCCTCGGCCTGCCCGGTGGCCCACTGCAGGACGCCCTGGTGGAATTCGACCCTGCAGCCCTCCCCAACGAGCCCTGGGTGTGGAAAACTCCGCTTGCCTGAGCGGGCACCACAGGCTGGCCGGACCTGGCTTCATGGCTTCCAGGCGAGAAACTCCTTGGCTGTTTTGGACCCTGATGGTCCGATCCAGATTCGCGACTGGTCGTCGGCGTGCGCGGGATTGAACAGCACCGCAACGGCGTCATGTTTTCGGGGGAGAAGGTCGGCACGCCATTTGCCGATCTTTTGAACCCAACGTTCCGTTCCCATATGGTCAATGAACTTCACTGTGGCTACGCCAACGTAGATCCTCGCTCCGTCGTCGTTGATGGGAATGTCTTCCACAAGCCCTTCGGTAACCATTCCGATGGAAGCTGTCTCTTCCAATGCGCGTTGTGTCTTGAGCCTCCGGCGTCGCGCGAGGAATTTCAGGACCAGCCCGGTTACGGCAAGGCTGATTGCCATCACTGGTATCAGTCGCCACCCGGCAGGGTCCTCAGGCCATGGCGCAATAGTCAACGAGGTATATGAGCCCCCGGCGATGGCGGCCCATCCCAGCACGGGGAGGCTAATTGGGCTGTTGCCCGAGCCGTAATACCGGCCTTGCATCAGGACGCCGAATCCCCAGACTCCAGTGGTGACAAAGAAGCCAAGGATAAGGGCTATGAGTGACGAAGAATCGTCAACCAGCTCAGGGCCCTGGACCTCTTTGCCCTGCAAATACAGAACTCCAAAACCCCACCCGAATGACCACGCAACCACAAGAGCTGTGCAAATCACGTACATCACCAGGGCGCCTGTTGATCCAACCCGCTTTTGCCGACGTCGTTCGGCAGCTTCCAAAGGGTTAATGGTGGTCATGTGAGCAGTATTGCACCCAGACCTTGACCCTGCGCGTCCTAAGCGGCCTGCGCGGCAGGGACCCCGGTGGCCATGCCCGCCCACAGCGTGTCAGTTGTTGCGGCCACGGCATCATCCACGGGCATGCCGTCCAAGTGTTGCCCTGCCGCGAGGAGGGCGGCACCGTGGAGGCTGACGAAGCACACCATGGCCAGCGTCTCCGGGTTGCCGGGGGCCAGTTCGCCGGCTTCCTGGGCCTCGATAATCATCGCCTTGGCTATCTCAATGCCTTGGCCTCCGGTGTTTCGCAGCTCAGCGCTGGAATCCGGGTGGTGCTTGGTGGAATACATCACGGTCAGCAGGGCCGGGTGGGCTACTGCAAAGCCCACATAGGCTTTCGCAACGCTGACGAAGCGCTCCCGCAGGTTGTCGCGGGCCTCGGAGGCGGTCCGGATGCGGCGGTTCATCAACTCGAAGCCGGCCATTGCCAGGGCGTCGATCAGCGCCTGCTTGTCGCGGAAGTGCTTGGCCGGTGCCCCATGGCTGACGTTGAGGTCCCGGGCGAGCTGGCGCAGGGAAAGTCCTTCCACGCCGGCTTCTTCTATGGTCTCCATGGCACGTTCCAAGAGGGCTTCCCGGAGTTTTCCATGGTGGTAGGGCTGCTCGATCATGGATCCAGTCTAGGGCAATGTAGGCATTGACAACAATGTAGTCGCTGCCTACCATGTAGACAGCGACTACATCAGTCTCCCTCTAAGACGATTGGACTCATCATGACCATGACCTACTCCGGCACTACCGCACTCATCACGGGAGCCAGCTCAGGGCTCGGCGCCGAATTCGCGCAGCGTTTCGCCGCCCGCGGATCCAACCTCGTACTGGTTGCCAGGCGCGCGGAGCGGTTGGAAGATTTGGCGCAGCAACTGCGCAGCGAACACGGTGTTGCCGTGACGGTCCTTCCCATGGACCTCGGGCAGCCGGGCGTCGGGGCGGAGCTCCTCAAGGAACTCGCCGGACGTGGGATTGCCGTGGACACCTTGGTCAACAACGCGGGGTTTGGCACCCATGGACTCCTGGTGGAGGAAGACCCGGCGGTCATTGCCTCCGAAATCTCACTCAATGTGGCGGCGCTGGTCGATATCACGCGGGCGTTCCTGCCCGGCTTGCTCTCGTCCGGCAAGGGTGCGCTGGTGAATGTCGCAAGCACCGCAGCGTTCCAACCCATCCCTGGCATGGCGGTCTATGGCGCCACAAAAGCCTTCGTCCTGAGCTTCACTGAGGCCGTGGCCCACGAAACCAAGGACTCCGGTCTGAATGTCCTTGCTCTTTGCCCTGGAGCCACGCGGACGGAGTTCTTCGATGTCCTGGGCAGCCAATCGGCCGCCGTAGGCAGGATGCAGACGTCAGCCCAGGTTGTGGAGACGGCCATCAAAGCACTTGACCGCAAGGTAACGCCGGGCAGCGTTGTGTCGGGCTGGATGAACCGGGTGGGCGCGGCCTTCGCCCAGCGGTTGCCGCGGGCCGTGACTGTGGCGATCGCCGCTCGCGCAGTTCAGGACTCCTGACCCGGTACTTGCCGTGGGCGAACAACGGATAGCCTGAGTAAGAGACCCGTCCCCGCTGGTCCGTTGCCAAAGCCGGAGGCCCGCATGACCGAACCACGCTTCACTGTAGAAACAGCCCAGGTGCTGGCCGAGGTGGCCCACAACCGCCAGAAGGACAAACTCAAGCGTCCCTATCGGGAGCACGTCCTGGCCGTGGGTGACGCTTTGGCTGATTTTGATGAGGACATCCAGATTGCGGGCTACCTGCACGACATCGCCGAGGACACGCCCATTACCCGGCAAGCCCTGCTGGACATGGGCGTGTCAGAGCGGGCAGTCGCGATCATCGAGCGCGTCACCCGCCGCTTCCACGACGATCCGGATGATTACGACGCCGGCATCCGTTACGTTGCGGAGGACCACGACGCCACGTTGGTGAAGATCGCGGACAACGCCCACAACTCCTTGCCGGAGCGGGTGCAGGCACTCGCGGAGAAGTGGCCGGACAAACCTCCGGTTACGCGGTACGCGGATGCCCGCCCGGTGCTGTACAGGGCGGTACCCCGCGAGGAAGTCCAGCGGATCCTCGAGCGCATCAACCCGCACCTCCTGGCCGAACTGGATGAGATCGTTCCCGAGTAGCCACCCCTCTGCGTTGCGGGGCCTGCTCTGCAGGCCTCGAGCGCATCTTGGCCTGCGGAGCGGGCCACACAACGGGTCAGCCGGCAGCCTCTTGCAGCCGACGGAGCGCTGCGGCCCGGCCCTTGTGTCCTCGCCGTTCGTCGTACGCGATGGACAGTCCCAGGATGAGCATCATCTCCAGCATGCACACGGGCACGGACGCACCTGCCGCGGCCATGGCGATACTTCCGGCCAGGCCAACCACCACCGCGGCGGTGCTCCAGAGCAACTCGCGGTCGGGGTTGAGCATGATGGCGTAGAGCGTGGTCAGGGAGACCTTGAAGAGAATGATGGGGATGGCTATCGAGGCCACAGCCGCTGCTCCACTGATCTGGGCTTCGTGGTCGATGAAGTAGGCGGCGATATGCAGTCCGGCCCCGGTGGCGGCGATGGCGGCGAAGATGAACATGTGCCCGTAGCCAAAGACCCAGGAGCGGTGCCGCTGGAGATGGAGTGCGGGCCCTGACGGCAGGATGAAGTAGATCCACCACATGGCAAAGGCCAATCCAGTGCCGCTGAAGCCAACCAATGCCGCATCCAGCGTCCAGCCGTGCAGGGCGACAATTGCCCGGAGCGTCTCAATGGCACCGATCAGGCACTCACCCAGGGCAATGATGGCAAGGAGTCCGTACCTCTCGGCGATGTGGTGGGCGTGCCAAGGCGTCCGGGCTTTGCGTTCGGCGAGCCCCGGAACGGACATCTCCAGGACGAACAAGGGGGCGGCAAGGAGGAATGTGGTGAGCACATCCGTTTCGATCACCAACGCCGCGATCCAGCCCAGTTGCACCAACGCCAGGTACTTGGCGTAGCGCAAGCACGTTTCCCGGCGTTCGGGATCCTGCCGGGCAGCACGCAGCCACTGGAAGACCAAGGCAACGCGCATGATGATGTAGCCGATGAGGATGGCCACGTTGTTCACGTGATCGCCCTCCACCAATGAATGGAACATCGGTTCGATGCCCATGGCCAGGATAAGGACACCCACCATCTGGACCATGGTGACCACCCTGAACACCCAGTCGTCGGTGTCGTAGGCGCTGGCAAACCATGTGAAGTTCACCCACGCCCAGATCACCGCGAACATGGCGTAACAGAATCCCAGCAACCCCGGGCCGAAATGGGCTTCCGCCACAGCATGCGCGAACTGGTTTCCGGCCACTCCGAAGGCGATAACAAAGGTCAGGTCGAAGAACAGCTCAAGCGGGGTGGCCGTGCGGTGCTTCTCGTGGGGATCGCGGCCACCCATCCGTGAGAGGGCATGGCGAAGGGGATTCGTGGACATGGCTCAAAGATTACCGTTGCCCGGCAATATCGCGCCGGGATCGCCGTCGCCGAAACCCTATACGCGGCCCAGGACGTCGATGTCTTCCAGGAAATCCTGGTGCACTTCGGCGCTCACGGTCGTCCGGGTGTCGGCGATCGCGTCCAGGTAGTCCTGGGTAACAGGTCCCTTCTGGCCGTTGGGGGCGGCAGCACCGCCGTCGTACACGGCTTTTTCCAAGGCGCGCTGGGAGGCGCTGCGCGCTGCGAACTCGATATCCGCGGGCGAGAATCCCTCGGTCCTTTCCACCAGTTGCGCGATGTCCACGGCATCAACCACGGATGCGGGGATGAAGCGCTGCCACATTGCCTCTCGCGCGTGGACGTCGGGAAGGCCGATGGGGATGACGTAGTCGAAGCGCCCATGCCGCAGGAACGCGGTGTCCAGCGCCCGGATGAAGTTGGTAGCGCAGACCAGCAGGCGGCCGGGCTGTTCGCGGAAGGCGGGGATGATTTTGAGGAGCTCGTTGGTGACGCCCTGCAGCGGCGACGGCGGATCGCCCGCACGCTGCGAAGCGATCTCCTCCACCTCGTCGATGAACACCACTGCGTGCTCCAACTCGGCAATCTCCAGGAAGGTTTCCCGCAAGGCTCCGGCCAAACCCTTGGGATCAGAGGCAAGGCGGGACGGGAACACTTCAACAAAAGGCCACTCCAGCCGCGACGCAATGGCCTTGGCGAAAGTGGTCTTGCCCGTACCGGGAGGACCGAAAAGGACCACGGCACGCGGCGGCACCACACCGTACTCGTCCGCAAGGTCTGCCTCCGCTAACGGAAGCACCAGCCGGCGCTCCAGCAGTTCCTTCTCGCGGCGCATGCCTGCCACGTTCTCCCACAGATCCCGCGCCAGGATGCGCCCGCCGAGCAATCCGAGCGCACCGAGTTCCTGGCGTTGCACAGGAATGGTCCGCTCGAAGTAGCGAAGGTTCTTCTTCACCACGAAGCCGCGGCCCAGGAACGCCTCAACGCGGGTCTCGGTTTCTGGCATGAGTGCGGACAGTTTGTTGAGTCCGTGCGGCGCCATGCGGTTCTCGACGGCGGACAGCAGCGAAGTGCCGATGCCGCGGCCCCGGAATTCGGTGAGCGTGGCCAGGAAAACGATCCAGCCCTGATCGTGCGCCGCACGGCCAACAGCTGCGCCTACCACCTGGTCGCCCTGAACGGCCACCACGGCATGGTCCTTCTCGCAGGACGCCAAGACCTCGGACAACGCATAGACCGGCTCGACGCCATCGGCCTTGAGGGATTCCCACAGGTGCAGGATCCCGTCGAGATCGGACGAATGGAAGTCCCGGATGCGCCAATTGGTCATGTGTTCTTCTCCTGGGGCCGTAAGTGAGTCGCCGTTGATTCCTTGGAGTTGAGCATAGGCGAATGAGTGCTGCCGAACGTTGCGGCCCCGTTGCGTTACGAAGTCGGACCCCGAACCTCCTCAACGGCCTCTACTGAACCCGCCACTACTGAACCGCCACCTACTGAACTGGGCGCAACCGCAGGCCCTGCATGCCGCCGTCGACCGCCAGCGAAGTTCCCGACGTCGAACCCGACAGTGGGCTCGCGAGGTAGGCGACGGCGCCGGCTACTTCAGCGGGGTCCACCATACGGCCGTGCGGCTGGCGGGCGTTGAGGGCGGCGCGCTCGCCGGCCGGATCAGCCGCCGAGTCCAAGAGACGGCCCACCCACGGAGTGTCCACTGTGCCCGGATTGACGCAGTTCACCCGTATCCCTTCGCGGACGTGGTCGGCGGCCATGGCCAAGGTCAGGGACAGGACCGCACCCTTGGACGCAGAGTACAGGGCGCGTTGCGGCAAGCCAGCGGTTGCTGCGATGGAACAGGTGTTCACGATCGCCGCTGCCGGGGATTCACGCAGGTACGGCAGGGCGGCGCGGCTGACGCGGGCGATGCCCACCACGTTCACGTTGAGGACGCGCAGCCATTCGTCGTCGTCATTCGCCGCGATGTCACCCTGGGCGCCGATGCCGGCGTTGTTGACCACGATGTCCAGCCGCCCGAATTCCCCGGCCACGGTTTCGACGGCGGCACGCACTGAGGCGTCATCGGCCACATTGCACTGCACGCCGAAGTGCGGGCTGGCCCCGGGTGCGAGGTCAAGGACCGCGACCCGGGCGCCTGCGGCGGCCAGGCGGTCGGCAATGGCAGCGCCGATCCCGGAAGCCCCACCTGTCACCAGGGCGGCGAGTCCTTCGAATTCGTTACCCACAGTGGTAGCCATCGCCCTAGGCGTTGGTGCTGGCGAAAGGTGCTTGGTGGGCTGAGCCGGCTTGCGCCCGGTAGTACTCCTGGCGCTGGCGTCCCAGACCGTCTATCTCCAGTTCCACGACGTCACCTGGCTGGATGAACGGGAAACGGCCGGACAAAGCCACGCCCTCGGGAGTGCCGGTGATGATCACATCGCCCGGTTCCAGGACCATGTACTGGCTCAGGTGGTGGACGATGGTGGCGGGGTCGAAAATCATGTCCGAGGTTGTGGAGTCCTGGCGTGCTTCACCGTTGACCAGGGTCCGGAGGCGAAGGTTGCCGGGGTTGATGTCCGCGGCCGGCACCAGCCAGGGGCCGAGGGGAGTGGAGCCCGGAAGTGTCTTGCCCTTGGTCCATTGCCCTGCGGCGCCCGGGATCTGGTAATCCCGCTCTGAGAGGTCGTTGGCCACCGCGTAACCGGCGATGCACGCTTCGGCGTCGGAAACAGAGGAAAGGTATGACGCTTCCCGGCCGATCACGATTGCCAGTTCCACTTCCCAGTCGTACTTTTCCGACGACGGCGGGATGGGGGCGGCGTCGAAGGGGCCGGCAATGGTGTTGCTTGGCTTCAGGAAAACCACAGGAACCTCGGGCGGGGCAGCCCCGGATTCGGCGGCGTGCGCGGTGTAGTTCAAGCCGATGGCCACCACTGCGCCGGGGCGGGCAACCGGTGCGCCGATGCGGAGTCCCTCGGCCGAAATTTCGGGAAGTTCCCCATTGTTCAGGGCCGTGCGGGTGCGTTCGATGCCGTCGGAGGCGAGAAATCCGCCGTCGATGTCCTGGGTCAGGGCGGTGAGACTGAAGTACTTTTCAGCGCCGTTGGCGTCCTGGGCGATGACGGCCGGTTGTTCGTTTCCGGCCGTGCCCAGCCTGGCGAATTTCAAGGTCATGGCTTCCTCCGTGCGTTCGGGACTAACATCCGAGCTCTAGTGTGCTGTTTTCACTCATAATACGGAAATGTGACCCATTGACAAGGCATACATCCGATGTTTAGCTTCCATGAAGAAGAACCACGCAGCCAGGAGTCCCATGAGTGCCATCACCGCAATGGAAACGTTCGATATCCGCTTCCCCACGTCCCTGGACCTGGACGGCTCGGACGCCATGAACCCGGACCCGGACTACTCGGCCGCGTACCTGGTCATCCGTACCGACGCCGCCGACGGGCATGAAGGCCACGGCTTCGTCTTCACCATTGGCCGCGGCAACGAGGTGGAAACGTCAGCCATCAACGCTCTGCGGGGCCACCTCCTGGGGCGCTCCGCCGAGGAACTCCTCGACGACATGGGTGCAACCTGGAAGCTACTCGCCCACGACTCCCAACTCCGTTGGCTGGGTCCTGAGAAGGGAGTCATGCACATGGCCATCGGTGCCGTGGTCAATGCGCTGTGGGACCTGAAGGCCAAACGTGCCGGACTGCCGCTGTGGGAGTTGCTGGCGGGCATGGCCCCCGAGGAACTGGTGGCGTTGGTGGACTTCCGCTACCTCACGGACGCCCTTACCCCGGACGAGGCGCTGGCGATCCTGCGTGCCGCCGAACCAGGAAGGGAACAGCGCAAGGCAGCCCTTCGCGCCGAGGGTTACCCCGCGTACACCACGACGCCGGGCTGGCTGGGATACAGCGACGCGAAACTGACGCGCCTGGCCAAGGAAGCAGTCGCGGACGGATTCACCCAGATCAAGCTCAAGGTGGGGGCATCCCTGGAAGACGACATCCGCCGCGTCAGGGCCGCGCGGGCCGCCGTCGGCCCTGACATCAGGATCGCCGTGGACGCCAACCAGCGCTGGGACGTCCAGGAGGCCATCGATTGGATGGCGCACCTCGCCCCGTACGACATCGCCTGGATCGAGGAACCCACCAGTCCGGATGACATCCTGGGCCACGCCGCCATCGCCCGGGCGGTGGCGCCCATTCCGGTGGCAACAGGTGAGCACGTGCAGAACCGGGTGGTGTTCAAGCAGATGCTCCAGGCCGGGGCGCTCCAGGTCCTCCAGATTGATGCTGCCCGTGTTGCTGGCGTGAACGAGAACATTGCCATCCTCCTCCTGGCCGCAAAATTCGGGGTGCGGGTGTGCCCGCACGCAGGCGGGGTTGGGCTCTGCGAGGCCGTGCAGCACCTGTCCATGTTCGATTTCGTCGCCGTCTCCGGAACCAAGGAAGAGCGGACCATTGAGTTCGTGGACCACCTGCATGAACACTTCACCACACCGGTCGATGTCCACAGCGGCGCGTACTGGCCGCCGTCGTCCCCTGGTGCCGGCAACGAAATGCACCGTGAAACACTGGCTGCATACAGCTTTCCCGACGGCCCGGCATGGAAGGAAATCCAGTGATCCAGCACGCCCCCTGGTTCGAAGAGGCACGCTTCGGGATGTTCGTGCACTGGGGTATCTACGCCCTGCCAGCGCGACACGAATGGGTGATGAACAGGGAAGAGACCACTGTGGAAGAGTACTCAAAGTACTTCCGCCGCTTTGACCCGGATCTGTACGATCCCCGTGAATGGGCCCGGGCCGCCCGCGCTGCCGGCATGAAATACGTCGTCCTCACCACCAAGCACCACGACGGCTTCTGCCTGTGGGACTCAGCCCTGACCGACTACAAGGCCACAAATACCCCGGCCGGACGGGACCTGGTGGCTCCGTATGTGGAGGCGCTCCGTGCCGAGGGTTTGAAGGTGGGCTTCTACCATTCGCTCGTCGATTGGCACCACCCCCACTTCACCATCGACGGTGTACATCCCCAACGCAACGCGGCCGACGTCGAAAGCCTGAACAGCGGACGCGACATGGCCCGATACCGGGAGTACCTGCACGGCCAGGTGCGGGAGCTCCTCAGCAACTACGGCACCATCGATTACCTGTTTTTCGATTTCTCCTACGCCGGCCTTGGCCATGCGGAGTTCTGGGGCGGCAAGGGGCGCGAGGACTGGGACGCGGACGCCCTCCTCGCCATGGTCCGCGAACTGCAGCCGGGCATCGTGGTCAACGACCGCCTGGACATCCCGGGCGACTTTGTCACGCCCGAGCAGTACCAGCCTGCCGGGCCTATGATGCTCGACGGCGAGCCCGTCACCTGGGAGGCCTGCCAGACCCTGAACGGCAGCTGGGGATACGACCGGGACAACCAGAACTACAAGTCCGTGGACCTGCTCATCCGCATGCTGGTGGACGGCGTGTCCAAGGGCGGCAACCTGCTGCTCAACGTTGGCCCTACCGGGAGGGGCACCCTTGATCCGCGCGCGCTGGAGTCGTTGGAGGGAATCGGGAAGTGGATGAAACTGCACTCCCGCTCGATCTACGGGGCGGGGGTTTCCTCGTTCACGGCGCCCTCCGATGTCCGGTACACCCAACGGGGGAACAGTCTCTATGTGCACCTCTTCGCTTGGCCCTTCGAGTTCGTGCACCTCCCTGGCCTCGCCGGCAAGGTGGAGTACGCGCAGTTGCTCAACGATGCTTCGGAAGTGTTCCTGCAGGAAGTGGATCCCGGGCAGCAGGCCGCCAACATGACGCCGGGAGGCCAACCCCCGGGAACGCTGACCATCAAGCTGCCGGTGCAAAGGCCCGACACTGCCGTCCCGGTGCTGGAACTGTTCCTCACCACCGGGGCCGGAGCTGGAGCCTGGGCATCCAATGGCTGAGAGCATCGCCCTGCACACCCGGCTCAAACCAGGCGCCGAAGAGGAGTACGCGGACGCCCACGCCCACATCCCTTCGGAACTGGTGACGGCGCTGAAGGAAGCCGGCGTAAGGAACTGGCGTATCTGGCGCAGCGGACTCGATCTTTTCCACGTGGTGGACGTCGACGACTACCAGCAAATGCGTCATGCGCTCGCCGAACATCCCGCGAACGTTCCGTGGCAAGCCCGGATGGCTGAACTTTTGGAGGTCCAGGACGATTACTCCGGGGCCGATGCGGGTATCCGGAAGGTATGGGAACTGCCATGAAAGACCTCCACAAACTGGGCAAGCTCGGTTTTGGCGGTGCGGGAATCGGAAACCTGTACCGGGCCATTCCGGACGGTGAAGCCCTTGCAACAGTCCTCGCTGCATGGGATGCCGGCATCCGGTACTTCGACACCGCCCCGCACTATGGACTCGGCCTGTCCGAGCAGCGCCTCGGAGCCGTCCTGCGTGACAAACCCCGGGACGAATTCGTCATCTCCACCAAGGTTGGACGCCTGCTGGAACCTAATGACTCCGGCGGCCAGGATCCGGAGGGTTTCGACGTCCCCGCCACCCGCCGACGCGTTTGGGATTTCACGGAGGCAGGCATCCGGCGCAGCATCGAGGAATCGTTGGAGCGGCTCGGGTTGGGCCACGTGGACATCGTGTATCTGCATGATCCCGATGTCCATGACCTCCGGGCTGGAATCTCGGAGGCACTGCCGGCGCTGGAAAAGCTGCGTTCGGAAGGGCTGGTCTCGGCGATCGGCGTTGGCATCAACTCCGCAGAGGCGGCATTGGAATGCGTCGAAGCCGCCGACCTCGACCTCGTGATGCTCGCGGGACGCTATACCTTGCTTGAGCAGCCCAGCGTCCCGCTGCTTGAACGCTGTGTGGAGCGCCGCATCGGCGTCGTAAGTGTTGGCGCCTACAACTCAGGCCTCCTGGCCCGTCCCGAGGTCCCCGAGGACGCGCACTACAATTACCAGCAGGCGCCGCCGGAGGTGCTGGAACGAGCGCGGGCGCTTGCCGCTGTCTGCGGCGACTTTGGCGTGGAACTTCCGACGGCGGCGCTGCAGTTCCCGTTGCGGCATCCGGCGGTTGTCAACGTGACAGCCGGGGCAACCACGCCCGAACAGGTCACCACCAATGCTGAACGGATGGAGGAGGCCCTGCCCGAGGAGCTGTGGGAAGCCTTGGAGCGTGCCGGGCAATGATTGACTCGCACATGCACCTGTGGACCTTGGACACGTTCGTCACAGGCGGCGCGCGCTCCTATTCCTGGCTTGGTCCGCAGCACGGTGTGCTCTTCCGCAGCTTCGGCGAGGACGAGGCACGTGAGACCTTGAATGCCGCAGGTGTCAGGGGCGCGGTGCTGGTCCAGGCCGATGACACTGTTGCGGACACCGAAAGCATGCTGGCCGTCGCCGAACGGAATCCGTGGGTGCTCGGCGTGGTGGGGTGGGTGCGATTGGATTCCCCGGGCGAAGCGGATTCACAGCTGGACCGGTTTGGTGGGAATTCGTTGTTCCGCGGCGTACGGCACCTGGTGCACAACGATCCCCGGCCGGATTTCCTGGACCTTTCCTCCGTGCGGGACTCGCTGACCTCGGTGGCGCGCCGTGGCCTCGTTTTCGATGTGCCCGATGCCTTCCCGCGGCATTTGGCTGCGACAGTACGGCTGGCCCGCGACCTTCCCGAGCTGACAATCGTGCTGGATCACCTGGGGAAGCCGCCATTGGCCGAGCCGGGGCTGATGGATTCGTGGCGCGCCAATTTCAGTGCCCTGGGACGTGAGCCCAACACGGTGGCGAAGCTGTCCGGGCTGTATATCCCCGGGCTGCCGTACAGCAGTGAAGTCCTACGGCCCCTGTTCGAGACCGCGCTGGAAGCCTTCGGTCCAGGGCGCCTGATGATCGGCGGCGATTGGCCTGTCAGTACGCTGGGCGCGCCGTATGGCCGGACCATTGATGTGCTGCTGGAACTGGTGTCCGCACTGAGTCCTTCGGAGCAGGACCTGGTTCTGGAGGGGACGGCGATCCGCACTTACGGCCTGGCAGCCAACCCCATGGCGGATGCCTAGAGCGCCTGCCGCAACCAGTTTTCCACTCCGCTGATGTGCACGGTCACCAGCGCCCTTACCAACTCCGCGTCGCCGCGCTCCAAAGCGTCCGCGATGGCACGGTGTTCAGCCAGGGTGTGCGCCACGGCTTTTTCCTGCGTCAGCCCCCGCCAGATCCGGGCCCGCACTGTGCTGCTGGACAGGGCTTCCAGGAGGCTGCCCAGGTAGTCGTTGCCTGCGGCTTCGGTGATGATGCTGTGGAACTCGAGGTCGTGCGCCACCAGTTCTTCGACGTCCGTGGTCTCGTCGATTCCGTCCATCGTGGCACGCAGGGCCATGAGCTCGTCCCCGGTGATTTTGCCCGCCGCCAGCTGGGCCGTGGCAGGTTCCAGGATTCGTCGGACCTCGAAGAGCTCCAGGATTGAACGGTCCTGGTGCAGGTCCACCACGAATGCCACGGCTTCGTTGAGCAACTTGGCGTCAAGGCTGGTCACGTAGGTTCCATCGCCGCGGCGGACGTCCAAAACCCGGATCAATTCCAGGGCCTTGACGGCTTCGCGCAGCGAACTCCTTGAAAGGCCGAGCCGTTCACTCAGTTCCTTCTCCGGCGGAAGCCGATCTCCGGCCTTGAGTTCGCCGCGGATCAGCATGTCCTTGATCTTGCTGATCGCCTCATCTGTGACAGCCATGGACCAATAGTAGCCACGAATGATCCGATGTCTGCGTCCGCCGCGTCCCGACCCAGTTGGGGGCGTTAACGTACGACGGCGGCACCCGGGGTTCCGCTGTTACGGAACCTGGGTGCCGCCGTCGTGAGTCAGCGGTTGGTTACCTGTCCCCGCCAGGCAGCGGACGGTTGGCGATCACGGGAGCGCTGCCCGTGTAGCCATCGCGTGTGGCGGCAAGCTCGTGGATCTGCTTACGGCAGAGGAACCAGCCCCAGACCATAAGTCCGCAAGCGATCGCGGTAACCAGCATGGTGAGCGGTGATTCGATGAACACCATCACCAGGACACCGGCCAGGAAGATCAGCGACAACCAACCGGTGTACGGGGCGCCGAACAGCCGGAAGGACGGTCGCTTGACCCAACCCTTGTCGGACCAGCGCTTGAGCTGCATCTGGCACAGGACAATGGTGGCCCAGGTGACGATGATGCCCACGGACGCCACGTTCAACACGATCTCGAAAGCGTCGGACGGCACCAGGTAGTTCAGCGGAACACCGAGCAGGGAAACGCCGGCGGTGATTGCGATGCCACCGTAGGGAACGCCGGCCTTGTTCATGCGCTGTGCGAACTTCGGAGCCGAACCGGCTACGGACATCGAGCGGAGGATGCGGCCAGTGGAGTAGAGCCCGGCGTTCAACGAGGACAACGCGGCGGTGAGGACCACCAGGTTCATGATCACGTCAACACCCTGGACGCCGATGGAGCCGAAGAACGTCACGAACGGGCTGACACCCTTCTGGTACGAGGTGTAAGGAAGCAGCAGGGCCAGCAGGATGACGGAGCCAACGTAGAAGACTGCAATACGGAAGACCACGGAGTTGATCGCCTTGGGCATGATCTTCTCGGGGTTGGGGGTTTCACCTGCTGCGGTACCGACCAGCTCGATCGAAGCGTAGGCAAACAACACGCCCTGCATGAGGATGATCATAGGCAGGATGCCGTTGGGGAATACGCCGCCGTTGTCCGAAAGGAGGCTGAAGCCAACCTGCTGCCCGTCAACCGGGGTGCCGAAGATGACGAAGTAGGTACCAACCAGCAGGAACGCCACCAGGGCGGCAACCTTGACCAGCGCGAACCAGAACTCCATCTCACCGAAGACCTTCACGGAGACCAGGTTCAGGCTCAGTACCACTACCAGTGCGATAAGGGCCCACGCCCACTGCGGAACGGCACCCATCCAGGGGATGTATTTGCCGAAGAAGTTCATGTAGAGGGCCGCGGCGGTGATGTCCACGATGGTGGTGGTGGCCCAGTTGATCCAGTAGAACCAACCTGAAACGAATGCAGCCTTTTCGCCGTAGAACTCGCGGGCGTAGGAGACGAACGATCCCGAGGACGGGCGGTGCAGCACCAGTTCACCCAGTGCGCGGAGGATCAGGAAAGCGAAGAAGCCACAGACGGCGTACGCGATCACCAAGGAGGGGCCGGCTGCGTTGAGGCGGCCACCTGCGCCAAGGAACAGGCCGGTGCCGATTGCGCCACCGATAGCGATCATCTGGATCTGCCGGGGCTTGAGGTCCTTGTGGTAGCCGGAGTCCTCTTTGTGGAGGGCTTTCTCACTGGCGTGCGCTTGCGCCGGAACCGTGTGGTCAGTGATGGGATTGGTCATTGGAATCCTTAGGAGTGTCCTGTTTGGGGTTGTCCTGTTTGCGGCCGGCGGGGGTCCCGGGCACACAAGACAGCGCCTCGTTGGGGGTTTGCCTCATCGGGCGGGTCGGCTGAGTGGAGCCGCTGGGCTTATTGGCCAGTTTCGGCCTATTTGCTCAGATTCGCCAGACGTTCTGGACTGAGCAATTCTTCAAGTTGGGCGGCGGTCAAAAGACCGTGCTCCAGAACAAGTTCTGCCACACCCTTGCCTGTCGCCAGCGCCTCCTGGGCAATAGCGGTGGCGGAGGCGTAACCGATATGGGGGTTCAATGCCGTGACGAGACCGATCGACTGCTCCACGGTAAGCCGTAGCCGTTCGGTATTTGCAGTGATGCCCCGGACACAGCGTGCCGTAAGGGTGCGGCATGCTGCTTCCAGGTGGGAGATGCTCTTGTGCAGGCTGTGCACAATGATCGGTTCGAAGGCATTGAGCTGAAGCTGGCCTGCCTCCGCGGCCATGGTGACGGTGACATCGTTGCCGATGACTTCGTATGCCACCTGGCTGACCACTTCCGGGATCACCGGATTGATCTTGCCGGGCATGATCGACGAACCGGACTGCACTGCCGGAAGGTTGATCTCGCCCAATCCCGCGCGCGGCCCGGAGGACAGCAGGCGGAGGTCGTTGCAAATCTTTGAAAGCTTCACTGCCACGCGCTTCAACACACCGGACAGGTGCACGAAAGCTCCTACGTCCTGGGTTGCCTCGATGAGGTCCGCGGCGGTCAGCAAGGGAAGGCCGGTGATCTCGGCCAGGTGGCGGCAGGCAGCTTCGGCGTAGCCTACCGGGGCGTTCAAGCCCGTGCCGATGGCTGTGGCGCCGAGGTTGATCTCGTGGATGAGCATGTGGGACTCGTCCAGGCGGGCGCGGTCCTCGCCAATGGTCACGGCGTAACCGCCGAACTCCTGGCCAAGCGTCATCGGAACCGCGTCCTGCAACTGCGTCCGGCCCATCTTCACCACAGTCCGGAACTCCCGGCCCTTCTCGGCGAAAGCTCCTTCGAGTTCCTCCAAGGCTTCCAGGAGTTCCTTCACGGAAAAGATCGTGGCGAGGTTCACCGCCGTCGGGTAGACGTCGTTTGTGGACTGGCTCAAGTTCACGTGGTCATTCGGGTGCAGCTTGGAGTAGTCACCCTTGGGGTGTCCCAGGATCTCCAGGGCACGGTTGGCGATGACCTCGTTTGCGTTCATGTTGGAGCTGGTACCGGCGCCGCCCTGGATCACGTCCACCATGAACTGCTCCTGCAGCATGCCGTCCATGATGTCCTGGCAAGCCTGCTCGATGGCAGTCGCGCGCTCTGCGTCCAGGAGGCCAAGCTCGTGGTTCGTGCGGGCAGCGGCCTGCTTCACCGCAGCCAGTCCGCGGACCAGATGCTTGTTGGTGGAGAGCGGCTGCCCCGTGATGGGGAAGTTCTCGATGGCGCGGAGCGTGTGGACGCCCCAGTAGGCGTCCGCGGGTACGTCCCGATCGCCCAGGAGGTCGTGTTCGGAACGGAGGGGGATCGCCTGATCGACGGTGGTCATAGCTGTCCTTGGTTTAGTTGCTGAAAATTCGGGCTGCACGGAGTTCGCCGACCGGAAGGCCGCCGCCCAGCACAGGTGGGCTCTGAAGCGTGTCCAGGCTGCCGCCGTCGACGCCCAAGCGGCGGAGGACCTCAACAGTGACGGGCATGCGGGCGCGATCACCGCCGTCGGAAATCTTCACCGCCACGCCGGTGCCGTCGGGCAGGCCCACCAGCTGGAGGCCTTCGAAGCCGTCCTTCGCCAACAGGCCGGGGACCGCGCGCATCAGGGCTGTGACATCGCGGCCTTCACCGGCAACCATTTCCGGGAAACGGCGCATGGCGTGGGCGACCCTGCCCTCAAGGGTGTCCTGCCCTGCAGCGGCGAGGCGGCCGTAGGCGCGTGCCATGCCATGCAGCGAGTGGGCGAACAGCGGGGTGCCGCAACCATCCGTGCTGACCGCGGCGGCTTCCTCACCGGTCAAGTCCGTGATGGTCTCACGCACCAGGACCTGCAGAGGGTGCTCGGGGTGCAAGTATCCCTCCACAGGCCAGCCGTTGATGACGCAGACGGCGGTCATGGAGGCGTGCTTCCCGGAGCAGTTCTGCGCGATGTGGGTGGGGCCGTTGCCTTGGCGCAGCCAGTCTTCCCTTTCGGCCACGCCGTAGGGCAGGTCGGTGCTGTTCGCCAGGGCTGTTTCACTAAGGCCGTGGAGTGTCAGGATTTCGTTGGCGCCGTCGCGGTGCATCTTTGCACCCGAATGGCTGGCCGCCGTGAGGGCGAGAAGGTTTTCGGGGATGTCCAGGCCAGCCTTGAGCAGTGCCACGGCCTGCAGCGGCTTGAGGCTTGAACGCGGGTACATGGGGGCCTCTGGCTGGCCGGCTTCTAAGGCAGTGGTGCCGTCCTGCTTGAGTGCGATCAGTGAGCCGTAGTGGATGCTCTCCACCAATCCGTCGCGGGTGACCTCAACGAGCGGGACGTGGTTGGGGGCCGTTGTTTGGTGGGCGGGCTGTGCGGGTGCCTGTGCTTCGTGCGCCGTGGCGTTGGGGGCGGGCATGGTGTCAGTGTCCTTTGGGTGTGTCATTTGCTGAGGATCGTGTCCAGTGCCACGCTGACGGCCTGCAGGTGGGCGGCCATAGCTTTGCTTGCGGCTTCGGAGTCGCCGGCTTCGATCGCATCGAGCACGGCGACGTGTTCCTCGTCGGAGCGGTGTTGCCGATCCGCGACGAGGTTGAGCGTTTCGGATTGGTGGGCCAGGGCTTCGCGGATATCCGAGACCACGCTGGCAAAGACCCTGTTGCCGCTGGCGCGGGCCACTGCCGAGTGGAAGCTCGCGTCGAGGTTCACCCAGGCTTCGGGATCGTTCTCGTGGAGCATTTCCTGGATGATGTCCTTGAGGTGCTCAAGTTCTTCATCGGTCCGTCTTTGGGCAGCAAGGCCGGCTGCTGGAATCTCAATGTGCGGTCGGGCCTCGTTGAGGTCACGCGCACTGTACTGACCCAAGGTAAGGTCATTAGCAACCTTGTTGGCCACAATGAACGTGCCCTTGCCGGTTTTCGTCACCGTGAGGCCCAAGGTGTTGCACGACCTCAGCGCTTCCCTGATGACCGAGCGGCTCACGCCGTACTGGGCCGCGAGGGTCGCTTCCGAACTCAGCTTGGTGCCGATGTCGAACTGCCCGCCCTCGATGGCGCGACGCAGCGCAGCAAAGACGGCCTCAGCTGCGGAAATGCGCGAGATGGGCATGTGCGCTGAGGGGCCGCTCTGGGGCTCTGGCTGTCCGGCTGTCCGGCTGTCTGACAGGTTCACGCTTCGAATATGGCACGGGTCACAAGAAGCTGTCAACGCTGAAAGGCTTGCTTCACGGTTTGGGGACTGGTAATGGACTCACCACAATGGAACATGCTCTTCTCCAAAAAGGCCCTCACCGAGGACGGGTTCACCGGATTCCGACCTCTCGACGAACTCGATCCCATGCGGATACCGCAAGGACCCGGTGTTTTCGTCATCCTGCGACGCGGTGATTTTGAACCCGTCTTCCTGAACAAGAGCACTGCCGGGACCTTTAAAAAGAAGGACCCGTCGCTGAAGCGTGAAGGTCTGGAGGCCGAATGGCTCGCCGATGCCTCCGTGCTGTACATCGGCAAAGCCAGTGCCGGCAGCCAGGGCAACCGCGGCCTCCGCAAGCAGATCCAGGAATTCATGGACTACGGTCGAGGGCGCCCGACAGTCGTGTGGGATGCCCGCCTCATCTGGCAGCTGCGCGACGCCCTGGACCTCACCATTGCCTGGAAGGAACTGCCGCCCGCCGAGGTGAACGCCGCCGAAGCCGCTTACCACGCAGACTTCGTCGCTGCCCATGGCCGCCTGCCCTTCGCGAATCTGGTTCAGGCCCGCGGCAAAAGATAAGGCAAGGCGGCCGACGGCGGGAGGCGGGTTCCGCCGTCGGCCTCCCGCTGGGTGGGGGATCGGCGGATAATGGCGTCCATGACGGCCAGCAGCCCCACTGCAAGCGAAGCGGACAAGCCGCGCATCACCGTGGAGGTGCCTGTCCTGCGGATCGGAGCCGGGCCTTCCGAATACGACGGGCTCCATCGATTCGTAGACTCGCTGCGCAAGCCGCAAGGGCTGCATATGACTTTGCTGCACGTGGGGATATTGGACGAGCTCGCGGCGGATATCTCAGCGTGGACGAACGGGCGGGCAACCCCTGCGAAAGTGCTTCCTGAAATCAGCAGTTGGTTGACGGAGCTACCCGTGCTGCAGGGATTCCTGGGAAAATCCGACAAACTCGTCCCCTTGGGCGGTGGACGCTTGATGGGACTCGAAGTGGACGTACCCCAGGAAGTCCACGACTACCAAGCGCTCCTGGTGCAGGGCCTGCACGTGCTGTTTGACCAGCTCGGCCTGGACAACATCGACGACTTCATTCTCGGTTCCCCCGCACTGGGTTACAGATCGCCGCGATGGCTGCCCCATGTTGCTGTGGGGAAGGCGCGCTCGCGGCACGAACCGCCCGTGGAGATCGCTCCTGTGGTTCTGGAATTCGGCGACTCCCGGATCCGGCACCGGGAAGCACTGCCCTCCCCATAAGGTCCAGGAGTCCTCGCCACGGTAACTTGGATGTGTCTCCCGCTTCCAACCCGAGGACTTCCATGCAGCCCCGCACCCTGTTCCGTACCGTTGCTTTCGCTGAGGCCGTGACTTGGACGCTGCTGCTCATCGGGCTATTCCTTAAGTACGTCACCCGTACCACTGACCTAGGCGTGAGCATCGCCGGAGGCATCCACGGTTTCGTCTTCCTCTGCTACGCCGCGACGGCAGCCTTCACCTGGATCAACCAGAAGTGGCCTGCGCGCACCGGCGTCCTTGCGATCGCGTCCGCCGTAATTCCCTACGCAACCATCCCCATGGAGAAATCCCTTGACCGCCGGGGACTCCTTGCTGGTGGCTGGCGCCTGGCCGCTGGGGGCGATTCACCGCAGGGAGGGTTCGAAAAAGTCCAGGCCTGGGTGCTGCGGAATCCGGTTCTTGCTGTTGTGGTGACTCTCGTTGCCGTAGGCGCAGTGTTCAGCTTCCTGCTCTTCATGGGCCCTCCGGGTACCTGGTTCTCCTGACCCCTCCTGAACCTTGATCAGGCGTGGGGGTCGTAGAAGCATGTTGGGGCGCTAACTGGAACCCAGTCCTGCCATCCAGGGCTGACTATGGATCGCAACGCCTTCTTCCAGATCACTGGCCTCCCCTCAGCCTTACTTTCCGCGGTGGCCGGGCACTCCAGCGTCAGACACCTGTTGTCCTCGGAATCCGGACCATCATCACGGCAATGGAAGTCCGGCATGAGTTGGTACAAGCCGTCCGCTGAGATAATGACGGCCTGTGCCGAAGCGGGAGCACCGGACGACACCTCTGTCGAAAGTGGCGCCGTCCTTGGAGAGCCGGCAAGGTTTTCACCGTCTTGGCAACCACTTATGAGAAGCAGGCCGGACAGAGCCATCGCCGTCGTTGCAAGACGCGTGGCTGTAGTGGTGCAGGCTTAAAGGTCTCTCTTCATTCGGATTCTCCTAGCTGGTTTGGGTGAAATGTCGATCAGCGTAAATCGGCTCAAGGGAAACGACCCAAATGCGTTTCGAAGACCTGTGGATAACCATTAAGCGGCTGCACAAGCTGCTTTTGGGGCCCTTCGAGCTGGTCGGTTTGGACATGGATTTGGGCATGACGGCATCAGGTGACCGCCGGGTCAGTAGTGCTGCCTTGCTACTTTGCCGCTTGGGGGCAGCCCCAGGAGTTGGGGTTTTGTTGGCAGGTGTCGGCGACGAGTGCTCGTTGTGTTTTCCAGACCTGGATGGTGATGGCTGGTGTGGTCAGGGTGAGGGTTCCGTTGATGGGTAGGGGTGGGCCGTTGTTGACGGAGTAGGTGCCGGTGAAGGTGGTGGTGGCGGTGGCGGGGTAGTTGCCGGTGTTGGTGTAGGCGTGGCTGGTGCGGGTTTGGTTGGTGAGCCATTCGGTGTTGGGGATGGGGTAGCCGGTGGCCGGTGTGGGGCCGAGGGTGGTGCCGTCGCCGTAGTTGTAGGTGTAGCTGGCGGGGGTGGCGCTGAGGTGTACGGCCTGTCCGAGGATGGTGATGTCGAAGCTCTGCTCGGTGGTGGTCGCGTAGAAGTTGGTGGGTGCGCCTTTGAGTGTGTGGGGGAAGGGTTGGGCTTGGAGGGTTCCCACGTTGACGGGCAGTTGTCGGAAGTCGGTGAGGATGCGGGCTGCGATGTCGGCGAGGACGTTTTGCGGCTCTGCGTCGTATAAGCACGCAGGTTTTCCGTCGACAGGCTGCCAATCGGTGAAAGTCGGATTAGCGACTGCTTTCGGTGCTTTCAACCAGATAACCGGTGAACCCTCTTTGCCTTCAGGGGTTGTAGGTGGGCACTTAAGAGTCAGACAGCCCATTTCGCGTGCCCCAGGCCCACCCAGGGTGCAGCGAAAGTCAGGCTTGTATTGGTAAGGATCGTCTGCAGGGGGCTCTCCAAGCTCGGAGGTGGGTGCCCCATTATCGCCATTCAGCACGTAGTGCGCACTCAACGTCAGCCCCGTCTCGCCTCTATTAGCTCGAATTTCCGGCTCTTCGGCCGCTAATGCGGAAACAGGGAAGAGCAGCGAAATTAGAGCGAGAAAGAGAAGAAGTGTGGCCGTAGTCGCTCTGTAGATCCGCTTCATGAGCCCAAGATCAGGCCGTTGTCGACAACTTGCCAGGCGCCGTTCATGAAAGAGGCTCTCACGGCCTCAGCAGTATTTGATGCTTCGGAGGCTTGCTGTCGTAGCTCTGCATTGGCGTCCAGATAGAGTATTTCGTCTTGGATGACTTGAACCTTGGCCACTTGGGAGACAGCTCCCGTCTGCCATAGGACCTCTATACGCGGCGTGGATATCCGCCCACCAACCAGCCAACAGCCGTGGGTGTAGTTTGCTTCGATAGCCTTTTTGTAAGCGGCCCCGGACTCCGTCGTCGTATCTGTGCTCCGAATCCACGGGTCCAGATCACCCGTTTCCGTGGCGTAAGAATAGGTGGCATACCAGTACCCAATAAACGCCTCCAACCCCGCCTTCGAGTTCTCCTTCGCCAACTCCGGCATCACGGGAACCGGCACATTCTGCGCTTTCCCTTTGGCATCTGCTGGCTTGTAAGCACCGGAAGGAACCGAAGTAGCCGAGGTAGCCGGAACCGAGACACTCAAGGTGGGCGACGCCGTCGTCGTGCTTGTTTCCGACGGGCCCGCACCCGGTGGCCCGCCTTGGCAACCACTGAGAAGCAAAGCGGCCACAAGGGACGAAAAAATGGCAAACGTAACTCGTGACATGGCTAGCTCCCCAACAGCTGTTTCAAGTGGTGTGTCGGCCAGTCTAAGCAGCGGGCGGGACAGTAATCACGTCAGTAAAGAGGGCCTGTGGATAAGTGCCGGGGAAAGCTTGCGTGGCCGGGAAGCACAATCAGCCCCGCAGCTTCTCCATGTCGCGGCGGTCTTTCTTGGTGGGTCGGCCGGCGCCACGGTCACGCTGGGGGAGGCCAAGCTTGGGGGCGACAGGACGCGGGGGAGTGTGGTCAGTGAAGCAATGCGAGGCAGCTTCGGCCCCCACGCGTTTCGCGATGAGCCGCCGCACTTCAAGGATCCGCTCCCACCCGGATTCCCGAACGCGGATGGTATCCCCGACGATCACGCTTTGGGAGGCTTTCACCGGGTTCCCATTGATCCTGATATGCCCGGCCCGGCACGCAGCAGTGGCCGCGGAGCGGGTCTTGTACGCGCGGATGGCCCACAACCAGGCATCAACGCGGACGTTCGCTGGGGATGAAGACGGAATACTCATGATTGGAACGAGTCTAACCGGGCGTCACGCGCACAACGCAGCGTTCCAGCGAACTCGGCGGAAACAAGAAATTACCGCACCGTCACCTCAACCCGCTGCGTCATGTTGTTCCCCAAACCCTGGTAGTTCCACACCTGTTCCGTGGGCTGCAGCGCGCCCGAGGTATCCATCGCCCGGCAGCGCAGGACATGCTCGCCCGGGCCGGCCACCCACACCATGGACCATCGCCGCCACGCAAAATCGCCCAGGGCAGGCTCCAGGTGTGCGGGCATCCACTCGCCGTCTATCCCCACCTCCACGCGCTCCACTTCACCGTGCCCGGACCAGGCCCGGCCGTGCAGCATCACCGGACCGGCATCCACAACGCGACGTCGAGTGAAAAAGTCGGGAATCCCCGGCGGCACCATCAGTGAGCGGACCCGGATGTGCGTCACGGGCAGGCCAGGACCGTCGGGACCCTGCAGATAGTGATACGCCACCGCTTGCTGGAACCCCATAAAACGCGAAGTCACCGCCTCGATCGACGTCAACCACTTCACACTCGCCATTCCGTACCACCCCGGGACCAGCAGCCTCAAGGGAAATCCGTGCTGCGGGGGCAAGGGGGTGCCGTTCATCTCGTAAGCCAGCATGACTTCGGGACGCATCGCCTCAGCAATGGAAAGACTGCGGGCGTACGGCTCTTCGGCACCGCTTTGGATGCCGTTGTCGGCACCGGTAAAGACGAGTTCGACGGCGTCACCCGCCAGCCCTGCCTCCTCCAGCAGGGGCGCCAACGGAGTTCCGGTCCACTCGGCTGTGCCCACGGCACCCATCACCCAGGGCTGGCTCAGGGGCCGCGGTTGAAGGAGTGACCGCCCGTTGCCTGCGCATTCAAGGGTGACGGGCATGGTGACAGCAGGTCTGGCTTTGATGTCGTCCAAGCTCAACTCAAGGCTGCGGTCGACGGCGCCGCCCAAACGGAGTCGCCAGGAGTCGGCCGCAACATGCGGAATGTCGAAGTGGATCAACAGGTAGTGCAGCCCGGCCGGCGTGACGTCGTCCTGCAGGGCCTCAAGGGGCATTGAGTGATTTCGTCCGGAGAGTTGGAGCTCTTCGTGCGTCAGCGGACCTTCGGTCGGCTGCCCGGGGACGACGGCTTTGGCAGCGCGTTGTTCGACGTTCTTGGACATGGGACGGCGGCGTTCTACTCGAAGCTAAGAGCTGCGGAGTGCCACAGCACCTAGGTCAAGGATCACGCCGGGCGCGAACCCCGTCAATAGCCCGTTGTGGGGCCCGCTCCGCAGGCTACTCGGCCAAAATACCCTGCGGAGCGGGCCTCACAGCGGAGGGGAGTTACCGGCGTCGCAATTCCGGGTACTCAAGGTGCGGGGCTACGGTGCCGGCGTCTCGCTCGAGGAAGTTGACGGCCGGGGCCACGATGTCGTCGATCTCGTCGAGGATTGCTTCGCTGAGCACCACATCCGCGGCCTTCAAGTAGTCCGTGAGATGGTCCTCCGTGCGGGGTCCGATGATCACGCTGGTCACGGCCGGATGGTTCAGTGCGAAGGCAACCGCCAGCTGGATCAGGGTCAACCCGTGCCTCGCCGCCAGCTGTGCCAGTGCGTCCGCGGCGTGCAGCTTGCCCTGGTTGAACGGTGCGGCCACGTCAAAACGGCCGGGAAGTGCGGAGAAACGCGAGCTCTCCGGTTGCCCGGCTCCAACCCGGTAACCGCCGGCGAGCCACCCGCCGTCGAGCGGTCCGTAACTCAAAACCCCGACGCCGTACTGCTGGGTGATGGGGAGGACGTCCCGTTCGTTGGCACGCACCAGGAGCGAATAAGGAACCTGGTCCACGACGGGCGGGGTCAGATGGTTGGTGTTGGCAATCCACTGGGCCTCGACAAGCTGGGCAGGGCTGAAAACGGACGTGCCGTAGTAGAGGATCTTGCCCTGGCGGATGAGGTCGTTCAGGGCTGTGATGGTCTCCAACAGATCGGTGTTGTAGTCCGGACGGTGCGCTTGGTACAGGTCAATCCGGTCAGTGTTCAGGCGTCGCAGGCTATCCTCCACGGCACGGACAATCCAGCGCCGGGAATTGCCGGCGTGCGCGGGGTTGGATCCCATCTGGCCGTGGAACTTGGTGGCGAGGAAAACGTCGTCGCGGCGGCTGTGGATGGCCTGGCCTACCACCGTTTCGGCCTCGCCCTGGGAGTAGATGTCGGCGGTGTCGATGCTGGTGATTCCGGCGTCGAGGGCCGCCTTGATGATCCGGATGCTCTCGGCAGGGCCCGTGGGCGCGGCGCCGGTGCCGAAGTTGAGGGTGCCCAGCGTGAGGGGGCTGATCAAGGCGCCAGTGCGTCCAAGCGTTCGTAGCTCGTTGAGGCTCATGTCGGCTTCCTGTGGTGGCTGTGCTGGTGGATTCAATCGAGGCTACACACGGCCGGCGGAGGCATAAACGCAAATGGTAGAAGTTCTTCGTTTTTCGTCTTGCGGAGTAATGGAAGCGGCCTTACTTCGCGACATTTCTTGACATGCGGCAACACAAATGTCTTGCGGATCAACAAATATTGCCGTTCTTCCAAGCGGGTGAATTATGGGAAAGGAACTCAGGCAACGCACGAAAGGGACAGCGGGATGACACAGACCACAGTGGAAGAAACGGCGGCCATCAAGGCGGCATTTGCGCAGTTCCCATCCGGAGTAGCGGCCTTCAGCGCGATGGTGGACTTCACGCCGGAAGCACTGGTGGCGTCGTCCTTTACGGTGGGCGTTTCGCTGGAGCCACCGCTGGTCATGTTCGCGGTGCAGAACTCCTCCACCACCTGGCCCAAGCTGCGCCAGGCCCAGCGGCTTGGCGTCTCGGTCCTGGCTGAGGGGCAGGAAGCGGCAGCGCTTCAGTTGGCGTCAAAAACGCGGGACCGCTTCGCCGGGCTCGACACCAGCGTCAGTGATTCAGGTGCCGTGTTGATCGACGGCGCCGTGTTGGGTTTCGAGTGCGAAATCGTTTCTGAAACACCCGCCGGGGACCACGCGATCGTGGTTCTGGAGGTCAAGGCCACCAACGTCAACCTTGAGTCCAAGCCCCTGATCTACCATGGCGCAGCGTTCCGCCAGCTGGCCGCTTAGCTGGCTGCTCGCGCTAGGAGTTGCGGCTCACGCCGCTGAGTGAGCCTTTTTGGCCAGGGCCCTTGGGCTTTCCCTTAGCCGGAGCCTGCTTGTTGCCGGGCTGCCCGGTCGGCTTCCTGGCAGGGGCGGTGGGAAGGTTTGGGGCCGGGGCTTTGGAGTTCGACGGCGTGGGCTCGTCGAGGTCGCGGACAGTCACCTTGATGGCGGGCGGACGCTGGGCTGCGGCGCGCTCGGCTTCACGCTTGTCCGCTTCGGCAACGGCGTCGGCCCAGTCCTTCGCAAGGACAGGCGGTTCCTTGGTGGCGGCCACCACAATCGGGTGGTGCGCAGTTTGGTGTTCCACCACGGACTTGACTTCCGCTGGCTTAGGGAGATTCCGGGGGTCGACTTTCGATTTCCACGCGCCGCCCTTGACGGCCTCCGACGCACCGGCGATCCGGCGTCGGGTCCCGCCGAGCAAGTCCCGCTTGGGCGCTGGGGCCGCAGCTGCGGGCGCCTCCGCGGGAGCAGCTGCAGCAGCGGGCTTCGCAGGCGTGGCGGCCGAAAGCTGCGGAGCTTCCCCGTCCTCATCAACGACAGGATCCGGGACGTAGTCCGGCCGGGCAGGCAGGTGCACGATGGGAGTCGAATCCTTTTTTGGGAAGATTCCGATCAGCGCCAGAAGAATGACAGACACAAGCCGCCCCACTCCGGCAACCACCAGGGTGATGATGACGATCAGCCCGAGGCCCAGGAACATCAACACAGCCAGGCCCAACGTTCCCAAATACGTCAGGTTGATGGCGAGTGTTGTCGGATCCTCCACGTGACCTCCCCTGGTCGTCGTTTTGAGATGCGCGCATCGCCCACCTAGCTTGCGTATCCAGCCTAAGGTCCGCCACCGACGGAATCACGCGCCGCAGCCCCCTCCGGCAGGGTTGTTTCAAAGCTGTTATCTCGCATGGGAAAATATGTTGCCCAGCTCTCATTTCCAGCCCAGATTGGCGCGTCGTGACCCTTGACCCAACCCGCCTGCGCAACGGTGCATGCCCCTGCCTTTCCGGCGAGCAGTATGACGAGTGTTGTGGCCGTTTCCACCGCGGTGACGCTGAGGCCCCCACGGCCGAACAGCTCATGCGCTCCCGCTACTCGGCGTTCGTGGTCCTGGATGCGGCGTACCTGTTGCGGACATGGCACAGCTCAACCCGTCCGGCGTCCATGGACCTGGACCCCGGTGTCCAATGGCGTCGCCTGGACATCCTTGGTGCAGTAAACGGCGGTCCGCTGGACGCGACCGGCACCGTTGAGTTCGCGGCACACTACAGGTCCGACGGCGAACGCGGCGTCCAGCGCGAGATCAGCCGTTTCGTTCGCGAAGGCAAGCGCTGGTATTACGTGGACGGGGACGTCCGGTAGCTCACCGGTACTTGCGGTGGAGGTTCTCCTTGGTCGAAGCACCGGGCGAAGCGTCCCCGATCCAGGGGCCTGTTCCCTCGGACTGGTCCAGGATTCCGGCCTCCATCCAGGTGTAGTCGCCGTCAAGGACTTTGCGCGAAAGGTCGTGGTCGCCGTCGTCCGTGTTCCGCCACAGCTGGTCGAAGTATTCGTCCACCCGCACCCGTGCCTGTTCGCAGAAGGCCTCGGCAAGCTCGAAGGCGGCCGCGCCTTGTTCGGGATGTGTCCGCAGCAGCGCCTCTGCGCGTGAGCAGCAGGCTGCCATGGCGAACAGCTCCGCGCCTATGTCCACGATCCTGCCAAGGAACGCCTGCTTGTGCTCCAGCTTGGCCTGCCATCGGCCCATCCCGTAGAACGTCTGCCGGGCCAGCCGACGCGAGGACCGCTCAACGAACCGCAGCTGCTTGGCAAGACGCCCGAATTCGGCGTAGGAACGCGGGTCCATCCCGGCGCCGGCAACAAGCTTCGGCAGCCAGCGGGCGTAGAAACCAGAGGCCCCGACGGCGGCCCTCGCCTTGTCCTGCAGGCTCGCGTCCGCTGATGCGAGGTCGCCCGCGGCGGCAAGGTGGGCGTCCACGGCTTCGCGGGCAATCAGGAGTTTCATGATTTCGCTGGAACCCTCGAAGATCCTGTTGATGCGAAGGTCACGGAGGAGTTGCTCCGCAGGGACAGCACGTTCGCCCCGGGCTTCCAGGGAGTCGGCGGTTTCAAAGCCGCGGCCGCCGCGGATCTGGACCAGTTCGTCTGCGATCCTGCAACTGAGTTCGGTGGACCACAGCTTGGCCAGGGCGGCTTCGATGCGGACATCCTTCTGGCCGGCGTCGGCCATTTCCGCGGACAGTTCAAACACGGCCTCAAGCGCAAAAGTCGTGGCCGCAATGAAGGCGATCTTCTTTCCCACGGCCTCGTGCTGACCCACGGGCCGGCCCCATTGTGTACGGGCGTTGGACCACTCGCGGGCAATTTTCAGGCTCCACTTTCCGGCGGCAACACAGAGCCCAGGGATGGAGAGGCGGCCCGTATTGAGCGTCGTCAGTGCAATCTTGAGCCCTTGGCCTTCGCGGCCCAAGCGGTTCGCCGCCGGAACCCGTACTTGGTGGAAGCGGGTCACACCGTTCTCGATGCCGCGCAGCCCCATGAAGGCGTTACGGTTCTCCACAGTGATCCCGGGGGAGTCCATTTCCACCACGAATGCCGAGATTCCGCCTTTGTGCTCAGTTCCATCGGCATCGGTATGGGCTGGCACCCGCGCCATGACAACCACGAGTTCGGCGATAACGCCGTTGGTGGTCCAGAGTTTCACGCCGTCCAAAAGGTAAGAGCCGCCGTCGTCGGAAAGTACAGCAGTGGCGCCCATGCGCGCAGGGTCGCTGCCGACGTCGGGTTCTGTCAGGAGGAACGCTGTGATTGCCCCGGCGGCGCAACGCGGCAGGTATTCCTTCTTTTGCTCCGGCGTTCCGAACTCCTTTACGGGCTCAGGCACGCCGATGGATTGGTGTGCCGAAATCAACGCGCCCAGGCTCGGGTGAACCGAACCCAGCAGGGCGAGAGCCCGGCCGTAGTAGACCAAGGACAAGCCCAGGCCGCCGTACTCGCGCGGGATTTTCATGCCGAACACGCCAAGCTCGGCGAGCCCGGCCAGATACTCGTCCGGAATTCTGGCGTCGCGTTCGATGACCCGGCCGGACATGGTTTTCGCCAGTGCCAGCAACCGGGCCATGAATTCTTCGCCGCGCTCCTCATCCTCGGTCTTGGCCTGTGGCCACGGGTGGATCAGGCTGAGGTCGAAGCTCCCCAGGTACAGGCCTTTGGCGAAGCTTGGCCGGTTCCATTCGGTTTCGCGGGCGGCCTCGGCGACGGCACGGGCTTCTTCTGCTGTGGCATTGACGCTTGCGGCGGTGAGGCTGCTGTCTGTAGCGGACGTCATCGGATAACTCCTCTAGCCGGTTGTGCCGGATGGAGCCAGGGTCCGCCGTGGGTGGGAACCCTTCAGCTGTCCCTCAATGCTACCCGCGGGTAGCTACCCGTACCAGAGGAAACCTGAGGCTGGAATTCTGCCGGAATTTCCACCTGCCCTGCGTGGTGGACCAAGCTATCCCACGCGAAATTGATGCCGTGGACAAGACCACCCAGCACAGCCTTGACGGTGTACCAGGCCATGCCCATGGCCCCGATGAGGACAATTGTTGCCATCGCTGCGGCAGCAATGAAAGCAGCCAGAATGACGGCGAAGAAGAGCGTTCCAATAACTACGTACGTGCCTGTTTCAAGCCTACTGAAATCGAAATCCATGGTTCCCCCCGGAGCGACATTGCGTGGGTCGACGCGGCGTGGCTGCGTCGATGATCCGACATTAGGGGCGGGGGTGCTTTCCGGCCAGTGTTGACGCGCGTCATTGCAGCGTTGATATGGGATCGAAACAGTACCGGAGGGTAAGTCACGGAATGGTTGCGGCCCGCTTCGGGTAAAGCGCTCGACGGCGGCATGTCAGGGCCGTCCGACGCCGCCCCGACGCTCTGCGTTAACCTTGTACGGGGCAGTTTCCGCTGCCAGCCAGGTTTCGCAGCAGCTGAAGGAGAGTAGTTGTCCCGTTCAGCCATGTCCTCCGCCGAGGCTATCGGCGCGAGGCTCCGCGACCTCGAGCAACTCACCAAGGGTCCGGCCTGGGCGCTGACGCGCTCCGCGCCGTGGGTCATCGCCGTCCTCCAAGCCTCCTTTACCCGCACCAGGCCGCAGCTTCCGCTCGAAGAGTTCCATGCCGACGTCGACGCTTTCCTTGAGCAGCTCCGGCGCCAGGATCCCGCGCTGGGTGGCCAGCAAAACGGCAAGCTGTTCGGAGACGAGTGGACGCGGAAGCAGTTCCTGACGCGCCGCAACCAGTCCGGCCAGATCGTCTACGAAGTCACCGAACCCGCAGCCCGCGTGCTCGCGTTCCTGGACAGCCTCTCGAGTGAACGTTCAACACTCAACGGATCCAGGCTCGGCACGCTGTTGGGCGATGTGGAGAAGCTCGCGAACGAAACCAACCCGGACCAGAGCGCGCGACTGGAAGCCCTGGAAGAGGAAATCCACGAGCGGCAACAATTGGTCCAGGACATCAGCTCGGGAGAATTCGACGGGCTCCTGGACGACGAAGAAGCCGTGGAAGCGGCGGGCAACATTCTTGATCTCGCCGCGAGCCTGCCGGCCGACTACAAGAAGATGCGTGACCGCATTGAGGAACTGGTGGGCGAGCTCCGTAACCAGATCATCGAAGAGTCGCTGAGCAAGGGCGCCACCATGGCCCAGGTGCTGGAAGCCGACAAGCGCTTGCGGCAGAGCCCCGAGGGCCGCACGTTCCGTTCATTCACGGCGTTCCTGGAGGATCCGCAGCAGCAATTGCGTTTCCGCTCGGCCATTGGCGAGGTCCTCAGCCGGCAGTTCGCTGACGACCTCTCCCACGAGGACCGCGAAACGTTGAAGAACCTGGTTGCCGAACTGCGTTACCAGCACAGCCAGATCCAGCGGATTTACGGCAAGCTCTCGGAGAGCCTCAATACGTACATCCAGAGCGACGATGTCCGGCAATCCGTAAGCCTCCGCAAGGTTCTGGCCGAGGCTGAACAGGCCATCCGGTCCCTGCCTTACGAGCGGGACAGGCCAGGTTTGGTTCCAGGGCCCGTCCTGTTCAATGCAGGTTTCGAGTCCCTGGCCATGGTCAAGCTCTTTGATCCGGACGAGTTCGCCACACCGCCCCGCCTGGCCGACCCCATCGCCTTCAGTGACTCGGACCGCGTGCGGTCCGCCCGCACAGGCAAGGCCCGGCCCGGCGTTATCCGGGCCGCCATGGCCGGTTCTGCCACCCTGGGCGAGGCCTGGGAAAACCTGCCAGCCGAGGAACGGCACATCAACAGCGTCCGGACCCTGCTGTCCATGGCGCTGCAGACCGGCGCGGCGTTCGATCGCGCCGCGTGGGAACACATCGACTTCGAACAAATCGACGGCAGCATCCGCTCGGCGTACCTGCCGGTCGTCACCCTGAATGAGGATTCCAATGACTGAGGACATCACGACGACGGACATCACCGAAGCGGAAAACGTCACCGACGCTGGGCCGGTGGCAGAGGCCGGGCCGGTGGCAGAGCCCGGGCAGGTCACCGACGAGCCCGGGCACCAGGCGGACCCGTTCCGGATCACGCCGCGGGACACCTTCGTTGACGGCGCCGCGCTCTTCCCCGGAGACACCGGTGTGCTGCCCATGAAGGTGCGCCATGCCTTGGTGAAGCTGCTCAAGGGTCCCTACATCGACGGCGGACGGGACGAGAAACTCTGGACCACGCTCCTGGACAACCAGCTGATCCTCCGCAGCCGGCTCTCCGAGCTGTTCCTCACCCTGCAACTGGACCACGACCGGAAGATCGCCGTCCTCCGCCCCGTTGATCCGGAGATCGTCGGGGCCAGCTCGCGCTCCAGCATCCTCCGCCAGCAGCGTGCTTTGAGCCGCGTGGAAACCATCGTCTTGTTGCGCCTGCGTTTGCTGCTGGACCGCCACATCATAGCCCAGACGGACCCCACGATCACCCGCGAGGAAATCTCGGACCTGGTGGCCAACTACACCCCCGCCGGCCAACAGGATGCCCTGCGCGACTCCGACGTGGTCACCCGCACCATCACCAAGCTCCTGGCCCGGCAGCTCATCCTCCCCACCCCGCTGGATGACACGTACACCATCAGCAACGCCCTCCCCTTGGCCCTCCCGTTCGAAAACATCGGCGACATCCCGGCCCACATCGAGGCCCTGATTGCCGTAGCCGCCGACGAGTCGGGCACGGAACCGTTGCTGGATCTGGACGGCCCCGCTAACGCCGAGGACGACGACGAAGGTGACGGGCGAGCCGAAGCCGGAGCGATGGATGCCGGACCGGGAGTGGCATCGGGCCTGTCGAAGCCGCGCGTCGAGCTGATCGAAGATCAGCCGCGCGGCGAAGGGGCGGGGCCGGCATCCATCGCGGAGGCGGACGCAACCACGACTGACGGGATACAGAAGTGACGATTGCAACCATGCTCCCGCTCGGCGAGCTCACGAATCCCGGCCAGATGCGCCTAGCGCTGGTGCAGGTGGTCAACTGGGGTACCTTCCATGGCGCCCACACCATGCACGTGGACCGCAAGGGCACCCTCCTGACCGGCAACTCTGGCGTGGGCAAATCGACCCTGTTCGATGCCATGCTTCGCGTTTTCGATGCCCGTCCACGATCGAATGAGGCCGCGGCCCAGCGATCCGGTGGCGCTGTGGAGGACAAGAGGACCACCTTCACCTATATGCGCGGCAAAGTAGGTGATAAGGCCGTAGGTGACAGCTCGGCCAGTGCGTTCCAGCGCCCGGGGGCCACCTGGTCCGCCGTCGCACTGACGTTTGATAACGCGGCCGGCACCACGGTGACGATATCCGCCCTTTTCGACCTGCCGAAGAACGGCACAGAATCAAGCGTCGGCCGCTTCTATGTCATCGACAGCAAACCCCTGGACCTCGAGGCCATCGAGGGGATCGCGCAGAAGCGCTTTACCAAGGGCGCATTGGAGGGGATTTTCCCGGACGGCCAGGTCTTTGACGTCCACAAGGCGTTCGCCGAACGCTTCCGCCGGCTCCTGGGCATCAATTCGGACCAAGCGCTCCCGCTGCTTCGGGTGATCCAGGCCGGCAAGGGCTTGGGTGGAAGCGTCAACACTTTCTTCCGTGACCAGGTACTGGATGCCCCCGCCACTTTGGCCGCCGCGGACGACGTCGTGGAGGAATTCAGCAACCTGATGTCCATCCGGCAAAGGCTGGAGGACGTGCGGCTGCAGCGCGACCAACTGGCCCCGGTTCCGGGTTTGAACAAGGAGTACGCGCAGGCGCTCCTGGACGCGAACCGCCTCCGCGAGCTGGCCGGCGGGGAATTTGAAGCCTACAAACAACAACTGGCCGTCACGGTGCACGCCAAGACGTTGGCCCGGTTCAAGGAGCTGGCGCAAACCAAGGCGCAGGAACTGGCCGCGGAGCGCGTGGTCCGTGATGCCCTGGCCAAGGAGCTGCGCGACCTTGAGCTCGACTACAACAACCGGGGCGGCAACGCCATTTCGGCTATTGAGCAGTCTCTGGAGAATGCCAAAGTTGGTCTCAAACTGCGCCAGCAGGTGGAGGACTCGGCCAAGAAAGCGCTGGCTGACGCTGGGCTGAACCTGGAATGGTCGGCTGAGGGCTGGGAGCAGGCCCACGAGCAAGCGGCGGCCCGATCGGTCGAGTTGAAGGACGATTCCGAGGCACTGAAGGAACTTCGCTTCGAGGCCTTCGATGGCCACGCAACCAAGAAGCGGGAGCTCGCAGCGGCCCAGCAGGAATTGTTGTCGTTGCGGTCGCGCAAGTCCCTGCTGCCGCCGTCGAGCATTGAGAACCGGGCCGCCATCGCGGCCGCCACTGGTGTTCCGGAAGAGCGGATGCCCTTTGGCGGCGAGCTGATCGACCTCGCCGAGGGGCAGGACCATTGGCGGCCCGCCGCCGAGCGTGCCCTGCGGAACCTCGCCACCACGTTGCTGGTTCCGGGGGAGCACTTTGCGGCCGTCACCCGGTACCTGAACGACAACCCGGTCCGTGGCGCGCTGCGCGCTGTTGATGTGTCCAAGCCGCTCGCCGGTGGCGCGCTGGCTGTGGAGGACGTGTCCGACGGCGATCTCTTGACTAAGTTGAGCATCCTCACCGCGGGCGCCAACGCGGCCGCGGGGGAATGGATCCGTGAGCGGATCGCCCTCGACTTCGCGTACCCGTGCGTGGAGGATCCGGACGAGCTGGCCGCCATGGACAAAGGCCTGAGCCTGGGCGGTGTGGTCAAACGCAACCGGCACACCGTGGAGAAGGACGATCGCTTCACCAGCAGGCAGGACTACGTCCTCGGTTTCGATAACGCCTCCAAACTCGAGCTTGTGGCAGCCCGGGTGGGGGAGCTGGAAAACGAGCTGTCCAAGGCCGCTGAGTTGGCCCAAAGCCGCGAGGACTCGCACCAAGGCATGGCCCGCCAGCTCGAAGCGCTGCGTCGGGTAGCTGAAGACGAGCGGCCCTGGGACCAGGTCTCCGCCGACGTTGCAGCCGAGGAACTTGCCCGGATTGAGCAACGACTCGTGGATGCCCTGGCTGCGCAGGCCGACCTCGAACCGCTCCGCGCCAACATCGAGGCGGTACGGGAAAAGCACCAGTCCTCCACAGGCGTGGCAGCTGTGCTGCAGAGCGAATACAAAGCGCTCGACCATCAGATGACCGCCGCTGACGGCATGCTGGACGCGGCGAGGCTCAAGCTTGAGCAGTCGCCGCCGTCGGCCGCCACCGTCACCGCGCTGGAACCGTACTTTGCCGGCGTCGAGGACGTTTCCGAACTGCACGAGCTCGACAACCTGGCCAACAGCGTCCGGAACAAGCTGATGGACGAGCTGCATGCGGCCGAATCCCGCAGCCAAGCCACCGCCGAGCGGTTGACGCGCATGTTCGAAGCGTTCGTTCGTGACTGGGGGAGCGCCATCAGCGCAGACCATGGCACGTCGATCGGGGCCGCCGGGGACTTCGAGGCCCGGTACCACGCGATCGTGAGCGATGGCCTGCCCGCGCAAGAGGCCGAGTTCCGGTTGTTCTTCAACCAGCGCACGCACGAGTCCTTCAGCACGCTCCTGCACCTGCTCGATGAGGAACGGCGCAGCATCACCAGCCGCATCCTTCCCCTCAACGGCATTTTGTCGCAGGTCAATTTCCACGAGGGCAGCTTCCTGGAGCTGGACATCAAGCAAACGCTGCCGGCAACGGCCAAGGTGTTCAAGGATGCCATCCAGAACGCTTTGAAAATCAAACATTCGCGGCCGAACCGCAGCGCTTCCGCCGCCGCTGCAGGCACGGAAGCTGACGACGACGCCGAGCTCACGGCCCGCTACAAGTCGTTGGAAACCCTGGTGAAACGGCTCGGATCGCAGACCCCTGAGGATCGTCGCTGGCGGGCCGAGGTGCTCGATGTCCGTGGACACATTTTCATCCAGTGCAAGGAGCACCGGGAGGTGGCCGCGAAGCCGGGCAAGGCCGGCGGTTCTGGAAAAGCGGCCAAGAAGAAGACCGAAGTCTTCATGCATGCCGACACGGGCTCCATGTCCGGTGGTGAGCGGCAACGTTTCACGGCTTTCATCATGGCCGCGGCACTGAGCTACCAACTGGGTATCGCCGAGCAGGGCTTCACCACGTACGGCACCGTGATGATGGACGAAGCCTTTGTGCTGGCGTCCGAAGAGTTTGCGGGCGCGGGCATCAAGGCGCTTCACGAATTCGGGTTCCAGTTGCTGTTGGCCGCTCCTGAAAACGTGATCGACCTGTCGCGCCACCTGGGATCAGTAACCGAGATCCTTCGCGACAAGCGGACCAACCGTTCCGGAGTTCTCACGGCTCCGGTCATCTCAGGTCCCGGCGAGCCAGGCGCCTGGCGCTCGGAAGCCAACCCGGTGGACATCATCCTGCGCTAGAAAAGCAACGCGGGGTCACTTATGGCCCTTTGGGAGGCCCTTTATGGGCCAAAAGTGACCCCGCGTTGCTTCAGGTACTACTTGGAGCCGCGGACGCGGTCCAGGAACTGTTCCGTCCTCTGCTCCAGTCCGGCGATCTGACGGACCACGACGACGGCCGGGTCCGGGTTGATCTCATTGGCGGGCGGTTCCTTGCGTACATTGGCACTGCAACCGAAGTCGGCGCAGATCAGGGTGCCCACCGTGTTGCCGTCCTTGCCGGATTGCCCGGCCTTTTTGGCCACCCACAGGTAGACGTCGTCCTTGGAGAAGACGTCCCGGCACAGCTCGCAGAGCACAACGCGCTTCTTGCCGGACCCGCCTTCAGGGGCCCGGAGCATGATCCCTGTGAGTTTGCCCCGGTAGGGAACCACCAGGTATCCGCGCTGGGGCATTTTCTCGTCCCGCCAGCCAAGGAATTCCAGGTTTTCCCAGTCGATGGTGTCGAAATCGCGGGGGAGGTTGGCTTTGGCTGCCTCGGAGCGGCTGGCGTTGATGAACGATGAACGGATCTGTTGGGCAGTGATTTTCTGCATGGCAAAGCTTCTTTCGGAAATGGTCGACGGCGGCATCGCGGTTTGCGTTGCGCGGTGGCACTGGGGCGTCGGTCACCGAAGCTGAGCGAACCAAGGGCGCGCCAAAGAAGCCAAGGACTCCGTTGGAGTCCTGTTTTTTGGTGCTACTTGGCTGGTTCCGACGCGTGGGGGTGTGCCAAGCAGGCCAAAGCGGCCACCTCGCCAACCATGGCTGCAGCAACTGAAACAGTGCGCACGCTCATTCCCCTCGTCGTTGTCCTGAAAGCCGTTTTCCTTAAAAGCGGTAGTCCGCCATCACCCATCCTAACCCCGCCAAAAAGCAACCCGGGGTCAGATATGGCCCATAAACGCCCGCAACATGGGCCATAAGTGACCCCGCGTTGCAGGTGGAGGCGGATTAGGTGATGCAAACGTTTCGTAATTATCCAGAGGGTAGGCTAGCCTTACTTAGGTTCGCATCACTTACCTAAGGAGTCCCGTGGCTTCCCTTCTTCCACGCCGCGCCCTGCTGAAAACTGCAGGTACCGTGACAGCCGCTTTCGCCGCCGTCGCCCTTTCCCTCACTGGCTGCTCCACCGGACCGGCCACCTCGACGCCGGCATCCGAGCAGGCCGAGTCCGCGGCTTTCCCCGTGACCATCAAGAACGTCTTCGGCGAGACCACCATCAAGGAACAGCCCAAGCGCGTAGTTACCGTCTCGTGGGTCAACGACGATGTCGCGATCGCACTGGGCGTTGTCCCGGTAGGCGTGCCGAAGAACGAATGGGGCAACAACGACAAGGGCTCCACCCCGTGGAAGGACGCAGCGCTGGAGAAGCTCGGCGCCGGTTTCGGCACCGACAAGGCTCCCGTCCAGTTCTCCGAGGCTGACGGCATCAACTTCACGGAGATCGCGAAACTGAACCCGGACGTCATCCTGGCTGCTTACTCGGGCCTGGAAGAAGCTGACTACAAGAAGCTCAGCGAGATCGCCCCCGTGGTGGCCCAGCCGGAGCTTGCCTACGGCACGCCGTGGCAGGAAAGCACCACCATCATCGGCAAGGCCCTTGGCAAGGAAGCCGAAGCCAAGAAGTTGGTGGAGGACACCGAGGCCACCATCAAGGACAAGGTCTCCAAGTACCCGCAGATCAAGGACAAGACCTTCATCTACGGCAACATTGAGCCCGCCAAGGGCGACGGCACCAACGTTTACACCGCCATCGACAACCGTCCCCGCTTCCTGTCCGAGATCGGGATGAAACTGGCACCGGTAGTCACGGAAAACACCAAGAGCAACACGGAGTTCTTCATCCCGTGGTCCGCTGAAAAGGCCAATGAGCTTGCTTCCGACATCTTTGTTACCTGGGTTCCCGAGGCTGCAACGGCCGATGCCATCAAGGCCGACCCCCTGCTCAGCCAGATCCCGGCCATCAAGAACGGCGCCCTGGTTGCCGATACCGACCAGACCCTGACGCTTTCCATCTCCGCCTCTTCGCCGCTGAGCCTGCCCTGGGCGCTGGATAAGTTCCTGCCGCAGCTCGGAAGCGCAGCGGATAAAGCAGCAGCGGCGGGCAAGTAACCGCAATGAAACTGAGTACGACGACGACCGTCCAGGGGCGGGGCAGCGGCACCTTGGTGCCGGCTGGCCCGGGAGGCATCTCCCCTGACGCGCCGGCACCCGGAGGGGGAACCGGGTCCCGGGGCACCGCAGGCAAGCGCGCCGCCTGGCTGCTGGTGGCCGTCGTCGTACTCGCCGCCGTGAGCGCCGCATCCCTGGCGATTGGCGCGCGCGGGCTTCCCCTTTCGACGGTTTGGGACGCCGTTACCAACTTCAATCCGGCCGACGGCAACCATGCCGTAGTCATTGCTCGGATTCCCCGCACGGTCCTGGGCCTTCTTGCCGGGGCGGCTTTGGGTCTGGCCGGGGCCGCGATGCAGGGCGTGGCCCGCAACCCGCTGGCCGATCCCGGGATCCTTGGCCTCAACGCCGGTGCAGCGCTTGCCGTGGTGGTTGGCATTTACGTGTTCGGCATCAGCTCCCTGACCGGCTACATCTGGTTCGCTTTCATCGGAGCCGCAGCGGCCGCCGTCGTGGTGTACGCCATCGCTTCCCGCGGACGTGACGGTGCGACGCCGGTCAAGCTCGCCCTGGCGGGCGCGGCACTGAGCGCCGGGCTGTTTTCGCTGATGAACGTCATTCTCGTTTCCAGCCAGGACACGCTGGACCGTTTCCGTTTCTGGCAGGTGGGCAGCATCGGCGGGCGCGACTGGTCCGTGCTGCTCCCGGCGCTGCCGTTCCTTGCAGTTGGCGCCGTGATCGTCCTGGGTGGCGGACGCGTCCTGAACAGCCTGGCGCTGGGTGACGATATTGCCCGCGGGCTGGGCCAGAACGTCGGACTGGCCCGCGGAATTACGGCTTTGGGAATCGTGCTGCTGTGTGGCTCGGCGACTGCACTGGCCGGGCCTATTGGCTTCCTCGGCTTGGTGATTCCGCACGCTGTCCGGCTGCTGACGGGGCCCGATTACCGGTGGATCCTGCCGTTCTCCCTGGTCTCGGCACCCATCCTGCTCATCACCGCCGACGTCATTGGCCGCGTGATCCTCCTTCCGGGCGAAGTCCCGGCCGGCATCATGACCGCGATCGTGGGAGCACCGGTGTTTGTCTGGCTCATCCGCCGTGGAAAGGGGGCCGGGCTGTGACTGCTCTCAAATCCGCGCCCGAGTTGGCAGTTAATGGCAATGTTTCCCCCAAACACCCTCATCAATTGTCACTTCGGCGCGTGCTGGGCCCCACTTTCTTCCTAGCTTTGGCCCTCCTGGTCATGTTCGCCGTGTACGTGCTCCTGGGCAGCTACACCGTGACCATCCCGGACTTCTTCACAATCGTCATCAACCACCTCACCGGCGGCGAAAAGATCCCTGGCGCCAGCTTCATCGTCATGGAGCATAAGCTTCCCCGAGCGGTGGTGGGAACCATGATCGGCGTGGCTTTCGGGCTCGCCGGCGCACTCTTCCAGACCATGCTCCGCAACCCGCTGGCCAGCCCGGACATCATTGGCATCAGCTATGGTGCCAGCGCCGCTGCCGTGACGGCGATCGTCATTTTCGGTGCTTCCGGAGCGGTGGTTTCCTGGGCGGCCCTTGGCGGTGCGCTCGGCGTCGCGGCCATTATCTACGCCATCTCCCGCGGTACCGGTTCCGGCGCCGGGGGAGGCAGCCGCGGCAACGCTGCCGGCAACCGCCTGATCCTGGCTGGCGTGGGCATCGCGGCAGCACTTCATGCGGTGGTCAACTTCCTCATGACCCGGGCCGACATCCGCACCGCCGCGGACGCCCTCATCTGGCTCAACGGCTCCCTCAACTCCGCCACGTGGGACCGGGCCGGGGTGCTGGCGGTTTCCCTGGTGGTCCTGGTCCCCGCCGTTATCGCCTTGGCTGGCCCGTTGTGCATCCTTGAACTCGGGGACGACGCCGCTGCCGGCCTGGGAATCCGGGTCAATGCCGCGCGGCTGGGCGTTGTGCTGACCGCCGTCGCGCTTGCCGCCGTCGCCACTGCTGCGGCAGGTCCGGTAGCGTTCGTCGCTTTCCTGGCGGGGCCGATATCCCGCAGGATCGTCCGCAAACCCAGCCTCCCGGCGTCGGCCCTTACGGGAGCATTGATCGTGCTCCTGGCCGACTTCTTCGCCTCGAACATCGCTCCCGTCCTTCTGGACGGAACCGTCCTCCCGGTCGGCGTCATTACCGGCGCGCTCGGGGCACCCTTCCTGCTGTGGCTTCTGGTCACGTCCAACCGAAAGGAAGCCTGACATGGCCATCCTTAATGCCAAGGACCTCACCCTCCAGTACGAGTACCGCAAGGTAGTGGAAGGGCTCTCCACGGAGATTCCCGAGGGCAAAGTGACCATGATCGTTGGCGCGAATGCCTGCGGCAAATCGACGCTCCTGCGCGGGTTGTCGCGGTTGCTCAAGCCGGCCGGGGGTGCGGTGACCCTGGACGGGAAGGACATCCACACGCGCCCGGCGCGTGAACTCGCCCGGACGCTGGGCCTCCTGCCGCAGCACCCCACTGCCCCGGATGGCATCACGGTGCGCGACCTCGTGGGCCGCGGCCGGTATCCGCACCAAGGCTTCTTCCGCAGTTGGTCAGCCGCCGACGACGCCGCGGTGCAGCGCGCGCTCGAAGCCACCGACACCCTTGGACTCGCTGAGCGAAGCATCGATGAAGTGTCCGGCGGGCAGCGCCAGCGCGTCTGGATCGCCATGGCCCTGGCACAGGAAACCGACGTCCTGCTGCTGGACGAGCCCACCACGTACCTCGACCTCGCGCACCAGGTGGAGGTTCTGGACCTGGTCACGGACCTCAACCGACGCCGCGGCACCACTGTGGCGATCGTGCTGCACGACCTCAACCTGGCCGCGCGGTACGCAGACCACGTGATCGCCATGAAAGGCGGGTGCATCGTGGCCGAAGGCCCGGCAAGCGATGTAGTCACCGAGGAACTGGTGTTCAACGTTTTCGGCCTGGAGTCCCGGGTGGTTCCGGACCCCATCTCAGGTACACCGCTGATCGTTCCCATCGGACGGCACCACGCAAGCCCCGTTTCAACCAACGAACTGGAGATCGCCTCATGAGTGCACAACCGACGCAGGCAAACGCAAGTGCCGCCGTGGAGCCCATGACCCTCGCCTTCGACGTCACCGTGACGGCCGTGCTGGACCTCAGCCCCAACTTCCGCAGGATTACTTTCGGCGGATACTCGCTGCGTAACTTCGGCGTGGCCGGGGACACCCTGGACCTGCGCGTGAAGCTGATGATCCCGTCCTTCGACGAAAGCGGCCAGCAGATCCCCCTGCCGTCCTTCAACATGGAAGAATCCGGCTGGTACCGGGAGTGGCTGGCCATGGACCCATCCGTCCGCGGCGACATGCGCACCTATACCGTCCGGTCCGAACGGCTCGACGCCGTATACCCCGAGATTGACATCGACTTTGTGATGCACTTCGACGACGCCGGGCATGGCGGCCCCGCTGCCAACTGGGCCGTTGCCGCGAAACCGGGTGATGCGTTGACCATCATCGGCCCCAACAACCGGGCTGCGCAGTGCACCACGGCCGGCGCCTACGGCGGCATCGAGTGGCGTCCGGGACTCGCGCAGCGCGTGCTCCTGGCCGGCGACGAGACGGCTGTTCCGGCCATCAGCGCCATCCTGGAGAGCCTGCCCGCCGACATGACCGGCCATGCGTTCCTCGAGGTACCCGAAGCCGGTGACTTCCAGGACATCTCCACGGCAGCCGACATCGAAATCACCTGGCTTGCCCGCGGTGCCGCCATCGGCCGCTCCCGTCCCCACGGCGAACTGCTCAAAGAAGCCGTTGCCAAGGCTGTCCCCGTGCCGGGCTGGGTGGGTATCAAGGGTTCCGAAACCGCAGCCGGTCCTGAACCCGAAGACGTCAACGTGGACCAGGACATCCTCTGGGAAACCCCGCAGCGGATGGACTCTGCGGCCATCGAAGCCACGAAAAACCCCACGCTGCCCGCAGGTGCGCTGCCGTTCTACGCCTGGATCGCGGGTGAAGCGTTCGTGATCAAGGAAATGCGGCGCTACCTGGTCCGGGACGTTGGCATTGACCGCAAGCAGGTCGCTTTCATGGGGTACTGGCGCCGAGGCAAAGCCGAAGGCTGACCCTCTCTCACATCCCGCGGGCTTGAGCCAGGCGCTCTCTCACATCCCCTGTGCTTGTTCACTTCAGGTTGGCCCGGGCTTAACCGGCGGCGGGTAGCGTCGGCGGGGTGCGGGGAGACTTCGGAACCGGGAAGAACGGTCGACGGCGGTACGTCGCCCTTGGGGATTCCTTCACCGAAGGCGTGGGGGACCCGAGCAAGGTCCTTCCCAACGGGGTCCGCGGCTGGGCAGACCGGGTGGCCGAGAAGTTGGCGAAGGCACAGCCGGGCTGGGAGTACGCCAACCTGGCTGTGCGCAGCAAAAGGCTCCGGCACATCATCGATGAACAGCTCCAGCCGGCGTTGGCCATGGAGCCGACGCTGGTCACGCTTTACGCCGGCGGCAACGACATCCTGGACTTCGGCACGGACATGGACGCCCTCCTTAAGGACTACGAACTCCTGGTCGCACAACTGAGTGAAACGGGAGCAACAGTGGTCCTCTTCACCGGCTTCGACGTCAAGGTTTCCGCCGTCCTGGAGCCGTTCAAGAAGCGCAACACCCTGTACAACCACCGGGTCCGGGAGATCGCGGCAAAATATGGCGCCGTGCTGGTGGACTACTGGTGCTTTGACGCTTACAAGGACCCCCGGATGTGGGCTCCGGACCGCCTCCACATGTCCAAGGCGGGGCACAAGTACCTTGCAGCCCAGGTCCTGGACCATCTGGATATCCCGCACAAGATCGAACCCAAGGCGTGGGGACCGCCGTCGCGCTTGACGCTTCGCGAATGGGAGCGCCGGCAGCGGCGCTGGGTCAACGATTGGGTGGTGCCGCTGTTCGGGCGCAAATTGCGCGGCGTCACGCTGGGGGATTCACTGCAAGCCCGCTGGCCCCAACCGGTCAAAGTCCCGCGCAAAGGCGGCCTGAGGAAGCTCCTGGAAGACCGGGAGGCAGCACAATAACCAGTCGCCCCGGGGGATTCAGCTGTCCAGCAGGTTCTCGTAACCCTCGGCCACACTTGTTGCGGTGAATTCGATGATCTCGAAATCGGCCACGCCGTTGCTGTAGAACGGGTCCTCGGCCAAGGACGCATCCAGGGCAGCGCGGTCCACCTTCGACAGCAGCACGCCGCCGGTGGCTGGGACGCGACGTCCGGACGCAAGGAAGATGCCGTCGTCGAACGCTGCTTTCAGCCAGGCCATATGGCCTGGGCGGTGAAAGTCGACGATCTCGTCGGGAACTTTGTAGGTCAAGGAGACAACGAACATGCGGCCAGCCTATCCCCACGGCCGGCCACAAGGAGCGGGGAAGTCCCCGGATTCTCATAAGATGGACGCATGAATCAACCGCGCTGGCTGAACGCCGACGAACGCCGTGCCTGGCTGGCCCTCCTGAGCATCAACACCTTGCTCCCTTCGGCGTTGGACACGCAGCTTCAGGCAGCCGGGAAATTGTCGCTGTTCGATTACAACGTGCTTGCCATGCTCTCCGAAACCGAGGGCCGGTACCTTCCCATGAGTGAGCTCGCGGCCCGCACCAGCGCCTCCTTGTCGCGGTTGTCGCATGTGGTCACCAAGCTGCAGAAACGCGGTTGGGTGGAGCGGCAGGCGCACCCCGGCGACGCTCGCGTGACGGTGGCCCACCTGACCGACGCCGGCATGTCCACCATCGTTTCCCTGGCTCCGGGCCACGTGGAATCCGTGCGCACCCTGATGCTTGATTCGCTAAGTCCCGACGACGTTGCCGACCTCGCGCGGATCGGCGAGAAGATTGTTGCGCGGCTGGATAACAACCATTGGATTCTGCGCGACTCCTAGCTTGTCCTTCAGGCTGGAACAGCAACTTTGTGGCTGTGAGCGCCGAGGTGGCAGACTGGCGGCATGGATTTTTCTGCCCGATATGTTGCCCTGGGGGACTCATTCACGGAGGGCGTCGGCGACGACGATCCCACCCGCCCCAACGGGGTTCGCGGCTGGGCTGACATCGTTGCCGGGCAACTCGCCCAGAGCAACCCCGGTTTCGGCTACGCCAACCTCGCCATCCGCGGCCGGAAGCTCCGCCAGATCATGGCAGAACAGGTGGACGCCGCCGTCGCCATGAAGCCGACGTTGGTGACCCTTTACGCCGGCGCCAACGACATCCTGCGGCCCAGGATCGACATCGACGCACTGTTGGAGGAGTACGACGCCGGCATCGCCAGGTTGAGCGCGACCGGCGCCACCGTGGTTCTCTTCACGGGCTTCGACGCCAAGGGCTCGAAAGTCTTCAGTGCCATGCGCGGCCGCACAGCGATCTACAACGAACTCGTGCGCGAAATCGCCGAGAACCACGGCGCCTTGCTGGTGGACTACTGGCGCTTCGATGAATACGACGACTGGCGCATGTGGGGCGAAGACAGGATGCACATGTCCACGGCGGGCCACCTCAACATGGCCAAGCGCGTGCTGGATGTCCTGGAACACGAGCACGTCATCGAGGTCCCCGAGCTTGCACCGCTCCGACTCCTGAACCGGGTTGAAGCCTTGAAAGCCAACGCCAGATGGTTCCGCGAGTCGGCTGCGCCGTGGGTGTCCCGGCGACTCCGCGGAGTCTCTTCCGGCGATGGCCTTAACCCGAAGTACGCCGAACTGATCAGGCCGCTTTCCTGAATCCCGGAGTGGCAAGGAGGGTCCCATCGCGGTGTACTGCGAGGACTTCGACCTTCCACTTTTCAACAGCTTGATCCAGTGTCCTTGTCCCGCCTGCAACGATGGCCGTGGCAAGGACATCGGCGGTGATGATGTCGGTGGCGGACACGGAAACCTGGTCGAACTCCGGCGCGGCGCCGCCAACCGCCCAGATGTGGTGGCCCCGTTCGGCCGACCCCGATGTCGCGAGTGCCGGGAGCGTGCCCATTGGATACGCGCCCAGCAAAGCCTGCCGGTCCTGAGGATCAACGATCCCCGCTATCCACGGCTCCTGAGTACCAGGCCTGGGCGAGCCGCTCACCAGAACGTCCCCGCCGGCGTTCAAGCACCAGTCCCGCAAGCCGAGGGCCTGAAGGGACGTGGCCGATTCGCGCGCGGCATGTGCCTTGACGATCCCCGAAAGGTCCAACGTGCCATCCGGACGCTCAGCCGTAAAAGCGCCATCCGTCGCCAGCCGCCACTCGGCGGCCTGCGCGTACAGTTCCTGCATGGACTCAGAGGCGCAGGGCAAGGCCAGTTCCCCGCGCGCCAGCCTGCTCGCTTCGGATCCGCTGCGGTAGAGGCTGAAGGTCAGGTCCAGTTCCGTGAACTTATCCTCGACGACGGCGATCGCTGACTCGAGCTCGTCAACAGCTGTTTGGGCGTAGCGGCCGCTCGCCAACGTCAGGCTCACCACGGTGCCCATGCTGCGAAATATTCGGGCCCGCAGCTGAGTGCTGCTAGAGATGGGCGGCATCGAGGGCTGCCTGGAGTGACGTCAGGTAGGCGTCGGAGGTGACTGTCGCCCCGCTCACGGTTTGTACGTCCGCGGACTGGGCCTGGAGCACTTCGGACCGCAACACCGGCGCCGCGCGGCTGCTGATCTGTACCGACTTCCGTTCAGCATCGGTGAGCTTGAGGGCGGTGACTTCGGTGATCCTGCCCCCTTGGACCGTGACGCGTACCTGGACTGTGCCGAAGCGGGTCTGGACGGCCACGCCGTCGTAAGTTGCCGCCGTCGTGGTTCCTTTGTTGGTGCCGGACGAACCCGTGCTGCTGCCACCGCTGTTGCTGCTGCTGAGGCTGGTGGTTGTGGCCGTGCCGGTACCGGCGACGTGCGCGCCGGACTGCCAGCCCGCCACAAGGATGCCCGCCGACGCCAGTGCGGTTGCGATGGCTGCCCTTATTCTCACCAGTCGAACCTTTCGTAGTGGAGCTGTTCCGCGGGGACGCCGGCTGCCCGGACGTCGCGGATGACAGAGGCCGCCCAGGGCCCGGGACCGCAGACGTAGACGTCCGCGTCCGCGATGCCGGGGGCGTAGGAGTTGATGGTGAAGCCGGCCGTCACCGCAGTTCGGGGGAGCCAGGCATGGGCGCTCGGGGAGCGGGGGCCCGTCAGGTGGAAGAGAGTGGCACCGCGTGCCTGGCACAACTCCATGATTTCCCTGCCGAGGAAAAGCTCGGACTCGTCGTGTCCCCGTAGCAGGACTGTCGCATGGCCGGGCTCGAACGGCGTGGATTCCAGGAGCGAGCGAAGCGGAGTAATCCCGATCCCGGCGCCCATCAGCACCACGTTGTTTCGGGTGCGTGCGGCCGCGCTGAACATGCCGTAGGGACCCTCGATGGCTACACGGGTGCCCGGCCTGATCCTTGCGAGCCGGGCTGAGCCGTCACCCAGGTTCCGGACTGTGATGCGCAAGGTGCCGGGTTTGCCGCCCGGGTTACCGACGACTTCACCGCCGACGCCGGACGCTGGCTCAGCCGACAGGCTGAACGGATGCGGCTGCCACCAGTGGCCCGGTGCCAGGAACCTCCAGAAGAAGAAACGGCCTCCTGCCCCTGCAAAGCGCTCCAGTTGCTGGCCGGTCATTTCGATGCTGAAAACATCCGCGGAAACCCGCACCACCCGGCTGACCCTTAGCTTGTGCCGGAACGTCGCCGCCACCGGTTGGTACACCCTGTAGAGGAGAAGTGCCGCTCCAGTCGCGACGCAGAGAGCCAGCCAGTACCAGCGCTGCCACGTGCCGTCCTCGAACAACCCGCCCACACTGAACTGGTGCGGGATGGCAGTGCCCACCGCCGCATAGGTCAGCAGGTGGATGACGTACCAGAATTCGTAGGGAAACCTCCGGCGGACTGCCACCAGCGACGTCACAACCACGGCGATGAAGAGGGCCATTGCGAGGAAAGCGAGCCACATGTCCGGGACGTTGACCCAGAGCGACACTGATTCGCTGACAGGGTCGAGGTCTTCAGCCGCGCCGTAGCCGATCGCGATCAGCAGGCCGTGGGCCAGGAGCAGGTAGAGCGCCGGTTTGCCCAGCTTCTTATGGAGCTCAAGGGCGTGGTCGTGGCCGATTGTGTTGTCTACGAAAGGGATGCGGGCGGCGAGGAGCAGCATCAACAGCACCAGGTCCATGCCGAGCAGTCCCGCCACGATTCCCAGCGAGGTCACGGTTGCCGGGAACGAGGAAAACCCGTCAGCGCCCCCGTCGGCAAGCCACAGCGACACCGCCGCTACGGGCGACAACCACCCAACGAAACCCAGGACGTCGGCCCGGAGCAGCCGCCGTCGTGCTTGCGGACGGAAACGTTCGACGGCGGCAGGTGCCGTCCGGCGGCCCGGCAACGCAGGGTTTTCCACGGGAGAGTCAGGGGCTGCCAGCGAGGTCATGTACCAAGACTCGCCAAGCTTCCTTTCATTCTGCTGTGAAAGAGCTTATGAGGGCGTATGATGCCGGATTGGTCTTAATTTGGCCTGACCCGTAGAATAGTTAGGCGCTAGGTAGTGCGGATCGTGTGCAATTGCTCCGGTTGGTGGTGACAGTTGGTTTTACCGACGTCCCGGTGGCCGGTAGTTAGGGGCTCAAGTTGCGTGCATTCCTGTATTCGCCCGGTATCCCAGGACCTGAACCATTGCGGTCCTGAGGCCAGCCTTCTTCGCCGTACTTGCTGCGGAAACTACCGAAATGGTGTGGACCCGGATGCGGACACTGCCTGTCGCACGGCAACGCAGGAACATCTGCACGCCGTTACATTCAATCTTTGGAGGAGAGTCATGGCAGCACACTGCCAAGTGACCGGAGCCGAGCCGGGCTTTGGACACAGCATTTCGCACTCGCACCGTCGTAACAAGCGTCGGTTCGACCCGAACATTCAGAAGAAGCGCTACTGGGTTCCGTCCCTGCGCCGTAATGTCACGCTGACCCTGTCAGCCCGTGGCATCAAGACCATCGACGTACGCGGCATCGACTCAGTCGTTGCTGACATCCTGGCACGAGGAGTAAAGCTCTAATGGCAAAGGACAAGGACGTACGTCCGATCATCAAGCTGAAGTCCACCGCGGGCACCGGTTACACCTACGTAACCCGCAAGAACCGTCGTAACGACCCCGACCGCCTGGTCTTGAAGAAGTACGACCCCAAGATCCGCCAGCACGTCGAATTCCGAGAGGAGCGCTAAACACATGGCAAAGAAGTCCAAGATTGCTCGCAACGAGCAGCGCAAGGTCATTGTTGAGCGTTACGCTGCCAAGCGTCTCGAACTGAAGAAGACCCTGGTTGACCCCAACGCGACTGACGAAGCACGCGAAGCTGCACGCCTCGGCCTGCAGAAGCTGCCCCGCAACGCCTCCCCGATCCGTCTGCGTAACCGCGACCAGATCGACGGCCGTCCCCGCGGTACGCTCCAGAAGTTCGGTATCTCCCGTGTTCGCTTCCGCGACATGGCTCACCGTGGTGAGCTCCCGGGCATCACCAAGTCTTCCTGGTAATCACGAAGCTCTGAAAGGGCCGGCAACCGTTATGGTTGCCGGCCTTTTTTGTGTTTAAGCGGCGCTCTTCGTGATTCGGGTGGGCATGTTCCGGGGGGGGCGTAGGGGGTGCGTGTAGGGGGCGGTCATCCTCGGCGCGCTCGGTCGTTCCTCCCTTGGACGCGCGCTGCCGGATACCCGCCCCTTCCGACGCCCGCTCACATCCCGGGTGCTTGGCGCCGACGCTCGTGCATGTTCTGGGTGTTTGGGGCGGACGCTCGTGCATGTTGATGTTCGACGGCGGTGGTTGGGTTGGGTTGTTGGGGTTGGGGTTGGTGTGTGATGGGCTTCACGTGGCAGCTTTTGGGGCTTTTCGGGTTTTGGCCGGGTGCTTGGGGGTTGTTTTTGGTGTGTTTGCGGGGTTTTTGGCGGGGTTGGGGGTGGATTTGTGTGGGGGCTTGGGGCCGTGTAATGTCTTCTGAGTCGCCGCGAGTGAGACAGCTTGGAGCTGGTAGCCGCGGGGGCCAACCCCCTTGATAACAGCCTGAAAAATGGTTCGCTTTTGAGCGTGCCGTTGTTGGGTGGGGCCGAGGAATGGGATCAGGATCTGCGGAAACGTTGATTTGCATGGATCCGGTTGATCGGGTAAGTTTGAAAAGTTGCTCCGGAGCGATCCAGTGGCCCTGTGGGGGTTGGTGGTGGTGCCGGTTAGTGACCTGTTGTTTGAGAACTCAATAGTGTGCCAAGTTTGTTGATACCGATTGTTTTTTGATTGGTTGAATTTATGCCAGTTCTGTCATGCACCCCCGTGTGTGGTGGTCTGGTTTTCAGCTGGTTTCGAATTTTGTGCAGCCGCGTTCTACCGTTATTTCCGGTGGGTGTGGTTGTGTCTGTT
>NZ_JBFBHE010000002.1:0-771827 GCF_040685055.1 Paenarthrobacter sp. NPDC089307 | reverse complement strand
AGCTGACCGGTACTAATAGGCCAACAACTTACACCACACAACACACACTGCACGCGTCCACTATGTGGTTCCCGAACAACAACCGTTCCAGGAACCAACAACAACACAACACAACTGAACAGCACCAGCACCACAGTTGTAACCACACAAGTTTTCCCACCCACCCCACACCGGGGCAGGGACGGGTACAAAGGTTACGGCGGTCATAGCGTGGGGGAAACGCCCGGTCCCATTCCGAACCCGGAAGCTAAGACCCACAGCGCCGATGGTACTGCACCCGGGAGGGTGTGGGAGAGTAGGACACCGCCGGACACACATTAGCAAGAGCCCCGACCACACGGTCGGGGCTCTTCGCACTTAAAACAACCCAGAAACCGTAAACCCAGCCCACGGGTAGAGTTGGTGGTCATGGAAAACCTCTTCAGCCACCCCGAGTCGGAGCCAGAGTCCCAGCAGGGCAGCGACGACCTTGAACCCCTCATCATCAGCGTTGTTGTTTCCACGAACGTATCGCACGCCTTCCAAGGCTTCACCGACCACCCGCACTTGTGGTGGCCGTTGGAAGAGGAGAGTGTCTACGGGGCGGGTTCCCACGTGGAGTTCGAGGAGAACCTTATTCTGGAGACGGCCGAGGACGGGCGCACCTCCGTGTGGGGGACCATTGACGACTGGCAGCCGCCCCTGTCCTTCCATGCCAGTTGGTACCCCGCCAGCACACCCCTGTGGTCCACAGAGATCAGGGTGGTTTTCAGTGCTGTGGAGGGTGGTACCGAGGTACGGCTGATCCACGATGGCTGGGAGGGTGCCGAGGATCCTGCGGCGTCACGGGCCTCCTACGCTGAGGGCTGGCCACGCGTCCTGCAGCGCTACGTTCGTTTCATGGGCGGAGCAGTTGCCTAGGGTCCGCAGGCTGGGGGCACAGGACTGGCAACTGCTGAAGAATATCCGCCTGGAGATGCTGGCGGACACTCCCATGGCCTATGTGGAGACTCTGGAGGCTGCGCGCCGGCAGACGGACAGCCAGTGGCGCGAGCGTGCCGCCACCATGTCGGGAGAGGGCAGCATCACGTTGGTGGCAGACGGTGGCGCGGACGGGTCCAGGCTCTGTGCGCTGATGCGGGTAGTTGCAACGCCTCCCCAGGAACCCCGGAATCTTCGTCGGGCAATGCTCCTTAGCGTGTATGTGGCTGCGGAACACCGCGGCCTCGGGCTGGCGGATGAGCTCCTAGAATGCGCGTGCAAAGCCGCGAGGCTGGAGCTTGGCGCCGAAAGCCTGGAGCTGGGCGTCCATGAGGACAACGCGCGGGCCATGGCGTTCTATGCACGCCATGGGTTCCACGCCACAGGAGGCAGCAGGAAGTACCCGCAGGACACCTCCAAGCTTGAGCTCGTCATGGAGCGCCGGCTCGAGGCGTAGGGGGACCGCCCTAGGGCAGGCTCTTCTTTGGGACGGCCGTGCTCGTCCGGACCACCAGCTTCGTGGGATGTTCGGCGTCGGCCGGCTCAAGGACCAGTCCGTTGTTGATGGCGCCCAGGAGTGTCCGGACGGCCAATGCCCCTTGTCCCTTGGCGTCCTGGTCGATGGTAGTCAGGCCCAGGACGTTGCCGAGGTCGTGCCCGTCAATGCCCATGACGGAAAGGTCCTCCGGAATGCGCAGCCCGAAATCCCGTGCGGCCAGGATGGTACCGATCGCCATCTCGTCAGAGGCCGCGAAGACGGCTGTGGGCCTGTCAGGCGCACTGGCGAGCAGTTGGCGCGCAGCCGCGTAAGCCCCTTCGATGGTGAAGTCAGCCGAAACGATCCACTCGGGCCTGACCGGGCAGCCGGCGTCGTTCATTGCTTTCTCGAAACCGCCGCGGCGGGTTCCGGGGAGCTGGAAGTCCTGGTCGTAGGCTTCGTTACCCGTGATGTGCGCAATCTTGGTGTGGCCAAGGCCCAGCAAGTGGTTGGTGGCCTTGATTGCGATGCCGGCGTCATTGATCCTGATGGTGGATGCACCCGGAAGGGGACCGCCGATTCCGACGATGGGCCGGTGCATGGCGTGGAGTTGCTGGATCTCGCTTTCGCTCAGTTCCAGGGAAACCGCGATTACTGCGTCCACGCGTTTGCGCAGCAGGAAATCGCTGAAGACGCTGTGCCTGTGGGCCGGGTTCTCGCCGATGTTGTACAGGGTGAGGTCGTAGCCGGCCTCCAGGAGCGCGGCTGAGGCGCCCTCGATCACCGCTGAAAAGAACCAGCGGTGGACCGAGGGCACCACCAGGCCGACGTTGTGCGTGCGGCCCGAGGCGAGGCTCGAGGCATGGTAGGACAACACGAAACCGAGTTCGGCGGCCGCCGCACGCGCGCGTTCCCGGCTACCCGGGGAGACGTTGCCCTTCCCGCTCAGCGCCCGTGAAACTGTGGCAACGGACAGGCCTGCGCGCTCGGCTACGTCCTTGATGCCGGTCATGCTGCTCCTCGGTGGGGATGTTAGCTGGCTGAGAGCCAGATTGTCTCCCCTGAGCCTAGTGGATGCGTGCCTTCCGCCGCGGAGCTGCGAAGGATGACCTCGCCTTCCGGGAGTGGAAGGGACTCGTCGCCGACGTTCATGATCACCAGGGTGTTCCCGTTGAGGTAGGCAAGCGTGGACCCGAAGCAGTAGTCCTCCACCCAGGCGAGGGATCCCGCGCCGAGACCCAGCCGGGCCCGTTCGGCAAGCATCGAACGGTACAGGTTAAGGTGCGACGCCGGATTGGACTCCTGCTGGTCCCTCGCCAGTGCGGGCCAGGACTCAGGTTGGGGCAGCCAGGGTTCCATGCCATGGCCGAATCCGGAGTTGGGCTCTGCGGAACGCCACGGCAGGGGTACCCGGCAGCCATCGCGGCCGATCCTGGCCCCGCCAGTGCGGGCAAACGTTGGATCCTGGCGCATTCTTCCGGGAATGCTGGTGGAATCGGGCAGGCCCAGCTCTTCACCTTGGTAGAGGTAGGCTCCGCCCGGCAGGCCGAGCATGAACATGGTGGCCGCGGCAGCCCGGCGTCGTCCGAGTTCTTCGTCGGGTTGGACGTCGTCGGGACCGATGCCGTCACCGTCGCGTGGTCCCGGGCCGTTGTAGCCGAAACGGGAAACGTGCCGGACGACATCGTGGTTTGACAGGACCCAGGTGCTCGGCGCGCCCACGGCGTCCAGCGAGATCAGCGAGTCGGTGATGATGTGGCGCAGCCGGTGGAGGTCCAATCCGGCATGCAGGTAGGGGAAGTTGAACGCCTGGTGCATCTCGTCCGGGCGGACCCATTGGGCAAGCCGGGGGAGGGGATCGACGTTGGCCTCAGCGCACAGGATGCGGTCCGGGCCGTACTCTTCCAGGATGGAGCGCCAGCGGCGGTAGATGTCGTGCAATGCCGGCTGGCCGAACATGGGTGCGTCCTGCCCCGGGAATCCTTCCGAGCTGTTGCCGTCGGCCCTGCCACCCCAGTTGGGCAGGCCCCGGGCTTTGACGAGCGCATGGGCCACGTCCACACGGAAGCCCGAGATGCCGCGGTCCAGCCAGAACCGGAGCACCCGTTCGAACTCGGCGTGGACTGCCGGGTTGTCCCAGTTGAAGTCCGGCTGCGAGGAATCGAAGAGGTGCAGGTACCACTGCCCGGGCTCTCCGTTGGCTTCGAGGATGCGCGTCCAGGCCGGTCCGCCAAAGTGTGACTGCCAGTTGTTGGGCGGCTCGTTCCCCTCCTGTCCCAGCCCGTCCCGGAAGATGAACATGTCCCGCTCGGGGCTGTTGGCACCGGCAGCCAGCGCCGTTTGGAAGGCGGCGTGCTGGTCGGAGCAGTGGTTGGGGACGAGGTCTGCAATAACCCGCAGGTTGAGCCTGTTTGCCTCCGAAATGAGGGCATCGAAGTCCGTCAGGGTCCCGAAGAGGGGATCGACGTCGCAGTAGTCGCTGACGTCGTAACCGGCGTCGCGCTGCGGTGAGCGGTAGAAGGGGGACAACCAGACGGCGTCGACTCCCAATTGCGCGAGTTTGGTGAGTTCGGCGGTGATGCCGGCCAGGTCTCCTACGCCGTCCCCGTTGAGGTCCCGGAAGGACCGCGGATAGATCTGGTAAATCACTGCGGAGCGCCACCATCCATGAGCTCTGGAGGCCTCGTGGACTGGCGTGATGTGGGTGAAGGCTGCAGGAGGCTCGTGGGCCTCAACCTGGAGCAGGGAATCTACGGACATGGAGTCATCGTAGAAGAGAACTTCCGAAAATGTAAACGCTTCCAGTCCTAAGGCTGCTGATATTACGCAGTCCCGCGAAGCCTCGATGGACAGTCGCTTTCCAAATGCAGCCAATGCACTGTAGGGTTTGGAAGCGCTTGCAGTTGTGAGCCATGTCACCGACGATGCGACCGGGTTCAGAGCCCTTGCCGTCGAAGGAAAAGAACGAAAGGGACACCAATGAAGGTGCACAACACCCTCGCGACTCAGACCACCCGCCGCGTTTTCACCACCGGGGCGATCTCCGTGGCGGCCGCCTTGGCGCTCAGCGCCTGCGGAGGAAGCGCTTCCACCTCACCCAGCTCAGAAGCATCAAAGCCTGACCTCAAGGCTTCCGGTGCCGGAGTCATCACCATGTGGGTAGACGCAGAGCGCTCCCCGGCATTGAAGGACATCACTGAGAAGTTCAAGTCGGATACCGGCATTGAAGTGAAGCTCGTGGTCAAGGATTTTGCCGCCGTCCGCGACGACTTCATCACGCAGGTTCCTACGGGACAGGGACCGGACCTCATCGTTGGTCCGCACGACTGGATCGGCAAGTTCGTCCAGAACGGCGTCATCGCTCCGGTGGAACTTGGTGACAAAGCCGGACAGTTCCAGGATTCCTCCATCAAGGCCATGACCTACAACGGTGCCGTTTACGGTGTCCCGTATGCCATTGAGAACATCGCGCTGCTTCGCAACACCAGCATCGTGGACAGCAAGGCTGCCACTTTGGACGAAGTTGTAGCCAAGGGAAAGAAGGCCGTTGCCGAGGGCAAAGCAACGTTCCCGTTCCTGGTGGGCATGGACCCCAAGCAGGGCGATCCTTACCACCTGTACCCTCTGCAGTCCTCCATGGGTTCGCAGGTCTTCGGCAAGAATGCGGACGGCGGTTATGACGCCAAGCAGCTGCTCATCGGCGACGCGTCCGGCGTCGAGTTCGCCAAGAAGCTGGCCGCCTGGGGAGATGCCGGCGAAAAGATCATCAACTCCAACATCACTGGCGACATCGCCAAGGAGAAATTCCTGGCCGGGGAGTCCCCGTACTTCCTGACCGGGCCCTGGAATGTTCCGGATGTCCAGAAGAAGGGCATCAAGTTCGCGGTGGATGAGCTGCCCACCACCGGTGGAGAACCTGCCCAGCCGTTCATCGGCGTCAACGGCTTCTTCATCAGCGCCAAGAGCGCCAATGCGTTGGCCACCAACGAGTTCGTGACCAACTACCTCACGTCCGAATCGGCGCAGGACTCGATGTACGCGGCCGGTGGCCGTCCGCCGGCGCTCAAGTCTTCCTTCGAGAAGGCCGCCAGCGATCCCGTAGTGGAAGCTTTCGGAAAGATCGGCGCTACCGGTGTTCCCATGCCGGCCATCCCCGAAATGAGCGCTGTCTGGGCGGACTGGGGCGCCACAGAGCTCGCCATCATCAAGGGCCAGGGCGACCCCGCTGAAGCCTGGACCAAGATGGCCGCCAGCATCAAGGCCAAGATCGGCGGCTAACGCCGCAAACCGGATAACACCACCGGTCCGGCCAGGGCCGGGCGGCATCCCACCGCTCGGCCCTGCCTGCCGCCAACCGCAATACCCAAGGATCCACAATGCCAAAGCCAGATCTCCAAGAACCGCGATTGTCCGCAGCCCCGCCCCAAGCAACCACGCTGCCCCGCAGCAGTTCGCGACGTCCCACCGCCAAGCGCCACCCGGACTCGCTCAAGGGCACCATCCTCAAGATTGTCCTGCTGGGCCTGGTGGATGCCTTCGCCGTGTACGTGCTGATGATGCTCTTTTTCAGCCAGTCGTGGGCCGCGCTGGCGGTGTCCGCCGTGGTGGTACTTGCCATCAACTGGATCTACCTTCGAAAAGGTGGGCTCCCGGCCAAGTACCTCGCCCCCGGTGTGCTGTTCCTGCTGGTCTTCCAGGTTCTTGTAGTGGCATTCAGCGGCTACATTGCGTTCACCAACTACGGCGATGGCCACAACAGCACCAAGGAAGATGCCATCTCGGCCATTCAGCTGACGGCCCAGAAGCGGGTTCCGAATTCGCCTGCGTACAGGGCCTCCGTGCTTACCAAGGGAAACGACTTCTACCTGCTGTTCACGGATCCGTCCGGCAAGGTTCAGATCGGAAGCACGGACCAGCCGCTCGCCGAAGCCTCGGACGCCGGCAAGGATTCCACGGGCAAGGCCAACTCACTGCCTGGATACCGGACCCTGAAGTTCCAGGAAATCGTGGCGAACCAGCAGGAAATCCTGAAAGTTACTGTGCCGGTTTCCAACGATCCGGCAGACGGAACGCTGCGCACTGCCGATGGCAGCACCGCGTACCAGTTCAAGCCCGCGCTGAATTACGACGCCGCTACGGACACCTTCACGGATACTGAATCCGGCATCCAGTACAAGGACAACGGCAAGGGTGCGTTCGCCGATGCCAAGGGCGAGACCCTGGCCACGGGCTGGAAGATCGACGTGGGCATGGACAACTTTGCCCGCGCCTTCACGGATCCCAGCCTGCGCGGACCGCTTCTCGGAGTGATCCTGTGGACGTTCACCTTCTCCATCGCCTCGGTGGCTTTGACGTTCGTCATGGGCCTTTTCCTGGCAATCACCTTCAACCGTGAGGACCTCCGTGGCAAGAAGGTGTACAGGATCCTCATGATCCTGCCCTACGCCTTCCCGGCATTCCTTTCGGGCCTTGTGTGGTCCGGCATCCTGAATCCCGAATTTGGCTGGCTCAACCAAACGCTCCTGGGCGGTGCGCACATCGGATGGCTCACAGATCCTGTCCTGGCCAAGGTCAGTGTGTTGGTGGTCAACGTCTGGCTCGGCTTCCCGTACATGTTCCTGGTCTGCACGGGCGCCCTCCAATCCCTGCCCTCCGAAATCGATGAGGCCGCCCGCATGGACGGCGCATCGGCCTGGCGCGTGTTCCGTTCCATCAAACTGCCCCTGCTGCTGGTGTCCGTTGCGCCACTGCTGATTTCATCCTTCGCATTCAACTTCAACAACTTCAACGTGATCTACATGCTCACCGGTGGCGGCCCGCGCTTCGCCGATACCGACCGCGACATCGGCGCCACCGACATTCTGATCACGTTGGTCTACAAGGTGGCCTTCGGCCAGGGAACAGGCCGCGACTACGGACTGGCCAGCGCTTTGGCCATCATCATCTTCATCATCGTGGCCACCATTTCGGCCATCAGCTTCAAGCAGACCAAAGCACTCGAGGACGTGAACTGATGAGCATACGAACACCCGCCTCCACTCTGGAAAAAGCGTTCGACGGCGGCCACCCGCCTCTGGCGCCCAAGCGCCGTCCATTCGGGGTCTGGTTCAAGGACAAGGGGTGGCGGCACCTTGTGGGTGTGGCGACCACGGTCTTCGCTGTGTTCCCCCTCCTGTACGTGCTCTCCGCGGCACTGGATTCCAACGGCACCCTTGTAGGTTCCAACGGACTGTTCACACGGTTCGATACCGGGAACTTCGTGGCCCTGTTCAGTGATCCCAGCCGGCCGTTCGGCCGATGGTTCATGAACACTTTGGTGGTGGGCGTGGTGACCTCGGCCGCGACGGTCTTCCTCGGCGCCATGGCCGCCTACGCATTCTCCCGCATGCGCTTCAAGGGCCGCCGGGTGGGCCTGCTGACGCTGCTCCTGCTGCAGATGTTCCCGCAACTGTTGGCCGTCGTCGCGATTTTCCTGCTCCTCAGCGGCATTTCGCAGGTGATCCCGGCGCTGGGCCTGGGCAGCCAACTGGGCCTGATCATGGTGTACCTCGGCGGAGCGCTGGGAGTGAACACCTACCTCATGTATGGGTTCTTCAACACAGTTCCGCAATCCCTGGACGAGGCAGCCAAGATTGATGGCGCCAGCCATGTCCAGATCTTCTTCGGCATCATCCTTCGGCTGGTAACTCCGATCCTTGCGGTCGTGGGGCTCCTGGCATTCATCGGAATCTCCAGCGAGTTCGTGATCGCCAGTGTGGTCCTCACCGATCCGGACAGCCAGACTCTGGCAGTGGGACTCTACTCCTACGTCGCCCAGCAGCGCTCCGAAAACTGGGGTGTCTTCGCCGCTGGTGCCGTGATCGCCGCCATCCCGGTCATGGCACTGTTCCTCTTCCTGCAGAAGTACATCGTCAGCGGCCTCACAGCCGGCTCCGTGAAAGGCTGAACATGCCCATTGCCCTGCCACACCACGACGGCTCAGCACTGTATTCGCCCGCCTCCGCGTCCCTTGGCGAAACCGTCCGCCTCCGGGTGCGGGTCCCGCAAGGGTGGGGCCCGGCGTCGAAAGTCTGGGCCCGTTCCGTCCAGGATGGCGAGCCCCGGTACGATGCCGCCATCCGCCTGGGCGCAGCCGATGGCTGGGACTGGTGGGAGGCAGCCATGCTGGTGGCCAACCCCGTGGCCAGGTACCGCTTCCTGCTGGAAGTTACCGAAACGCCCGACGCCGGTGCTGCCGCCGGCAGTACGGTCGGAAGGCGGTACTGGAACCTCAACGCCCAGGGCTTGTTCGGCCGGGACGTGTCCGATGCCGCGGATTTCAGGCTGACGACGTTCGCGCCGGCGCCGGATTGGCTGCGCAAAGGCACCATGTACCAAGTGTTCCCGGACCGGTTCGCCCGTTCCGCCCAAGCGGAGGCGCACCCTGTTCCTGACTGGGCCATTCCATGCTCCTGGGACGAACCGGTGGTGGGGACGGGGGCGGCAGCGGCTACCCAGTTCTACGGCGGCGACCTGCCGGGGATCACGCAAAGGCTGGACCACCTTCAGGAGCTTGGCGTCGACATCCTGTACCTGACACCGTTTTTTCCGGCCCGCTCCAACCACCGCTACGACGCTTCCACGTTCGACGCCGTTGACCCACTTTTGGGAGGGGACCAAGCCCTGGTGGAGCTGGTGGAAGCCGCGCATGCCCGCGGGATCAAAGTCATGGGGGACCTCACCGCGAACCACTCGGGCGCCGCGCACGAGTGGTTCGCCAAAGCGCTCGCAGATCCCGGCTCGGAGGAAGCAGGCTACTACTACTTCACCCCGGACCATTCGGGCTACGAGTCCTGGTGGGGCGTACCGTCGCTGCCCAAATTCAACTGGTCCTCAGCGGCGTTGCGCCGCCGGTTCGTGACGGACGAGGATTCCGTTGTGTCGCGATGGCTCAAGCCGCCCTTTTGTTTGGACGGCTGGAGGATCGACGTCGGCAACATGACCGGACGGCTGGGAGCCGTGGACCTCAACCATGACGTCGCACGGCTCATTGCGCAGCGGGTCCGGGAGATCAATCCGGACGCGGCGCTGCTGGCAGAATCCACCTCGGACGCTGCGCCCGACGTCACGGGCGAACACTGGCAAGGTGCCATGACTTACTCCAACCTGACGCGCCCCCTGTGGTCCTGGCTGGCCAAGGATGCGCCGCAGGTCAACTTCTTCGGTTCACCGCAATCGGGGCCCAACAGGATCGCGGCGGAGGAATTCCTGGCCACGCATCAAGACCTGGTTTCGGGATTTAGCTGGGGTGTGCGGCAAAACAACATGAACGCGCTCAATACCCACGACACCGCCCGGGCCACTACGGTGATGATCGACGGCGGCCCGGAAGTCGGCGCTGCGCTCACCTTCTGCTTGCCCGGAGTTCCGGTGATGTTTGCCGGCGACGAGTTCGGCCTGGAGGGCTTCAACGGGGAGGATTCCCGGACTCCCATGCCTTGGGATGCTCCCGGCCGGGTAGTCAATGATCTGCGCTCCCTCCATGCCAGCCTTGGGCGGCTCCGCAAACAACTCCCCGCACTGACCGACGGCGGAATCCGCTGGCTCCATGCGGAGGGCGACGCCCTGGTCTTCCTCCGGGAAAGTGCCGGATCCTCGGTGCTGGTTTTCGCGGCAAGAGGCAATGCTTCTGTCGTCCTGGACGCCTCCGTCCTTTCCGGCCCGCAACTGCAAGGACTGCTTGGCGCGCCACTGCACCAGTCAGGGACCGTGACGTCGGCACCAGCCGGACCCTGCGGCGTCGACGACGTGACCCTGGTGTCCAGCGGGCCGTCGGCGGGCATCTGGGAGCTCCCCGGAACCGCCGTTTCGCGCCTGTAGGTTCCCATGGCAGCAGTGCCGGGCCCACGGCTCTGGCTAGACTGGGCCTGAAAGACTGCGAAGACTGCCGGTTTGGCGTGTCCGCGGTCCTCATGTGGAGGGAATGTCTTGTCGGACGAAACGGCCATCGCCGGAACATCAGCAGAAAGCATCAAGAGCCGCACTGCCGGCGTCGGGGAGGAAGCGCAGGGCACGGCCCACCACCAGGCCTTCCTGCAGGAACTGGCATCGGGCCTTGGTGGCGGCCAGCTGACCCGCGACGAGGAAACGCGCACGGTCTACTCGGCTGACCAGGGCCCCTTGGTGGAGCGGCACCTTCCCTTGGCCGTCGTCTGGGCCGAATCCGTGGAGGACGTCCAGCACGTGGTTCGAAGCTGTGCCGCCCACGGGGTTCCCATTGTCGCCCGCGGCGCAGGAACTGGCGTCTCCGGCGGGGCCCACGCCACCGAAGGCTGCATTGTCCTGAGCCTGGAACGGATGAACCGCATCCTGGACCTCAACCCCGATGACGAGACCGCCGTCGTCGAGCCCGGCGTCATCAACGCCGAGCTGAACGCTGCAGCGGCCGAACACGGCCTCATGTATGCCCCAGACCCGGCCAGCTACAAAATGTCCACCATCGGCGGCAACGTAGCCACCAACGCAGGAGGGCTGCGATGCGCCAAGTACGGCGTGACGCGCGATTCCGTGCTCGCCTTGGACGTTGTCATGGCGGACGGTTCGCTGATGCACACCGGCCACCAGACCTTCAAGGGCGTTGCGGGCTATGACCTGACTGCGCTGCTGGTGGGTTCGGAAGGAACCTTGGGCATCGTGGTGGGGGTGACCGTCCGGCTCAAATACCTGCCGCGCGAGGTCCACACCATCGCAGCCTTCTATCAGGACTTCCGCAGTGCTGCCGCAGGCGTATTGGCCGTGGGGAAGGCGAGGGTGCAGCCCGCCATCATGGAACTGCTGGACAACGGGACCCTGGTCCAGTTGGACGAACTGCACGGAGGTGACCTGCAAAAGCGCGGCAAGTCCCTGCTCCTGATCCAAACCGACGGCTTCGGTGCGGCCGCGGAGGCCGACGTCGTCCGTCAAGTCCTCGCCGAAGGCGGCGCCACCGTGACCACGGAAGCCAGTGCCGAAGCCGAGATGTTGGTGGAACTGCGCCGCAACAGCCGCGGCGTGGAAGTTGACGACGAATTCAGGGTAGGGGAGGACATCGCCGTTCCACGCTCGCGCCTGGTGGACTTCGTGGCCGAACTCGAGGCAATGGCTGCGCGCTTCCAGGTCCGCCTCAAGGTTGTCGCCCACGCCGGCGACGGCAACCTGCATCCCACTTTCTGGATGGACCGCGTAGATCCGGCTACAGATGCCGACGCGTTGGTGCGGCTCAATGCGGCTTTGGATGAGTCCATCCGGGTAGGACTGGAGATGGGTGGCACCATTACCGGGGAGCACGGCATTGGGCAGTACAAGCTGAGGTGGCTTGGCCTGGAGCAGGCTGGGCCTGTGCGGGAGCTGCAGCGGAGGATCAAGGAGTTGTTCGATCCGCAGGGGATCCTGAATCCGGGGAAGGCAATCTAAGGGCAGTCGCACTGGCGGCCATTGGTATCCCAAATCTATCGGTAACGTTCTTCCCATTAACTAGGGGCGCTATCGTTTGCGGATTTACTTCCAATCAATCTCCTCATAGTCTTGCTTGGTATACCAAATGAGATCATGAGGAGATTGACGTGCCAGAACAGCGCCGGGCGTTGCCCCCACCTTCGGGACGTGGCTCCCGAGCCACTACGGCTTTGGTCCTGCTTGCCCTAGTGCTGGTGTCCGTCAATCTTCGTCCCGCCATCACCACCGTCGCAGGGGTGATGAAACAGGTACCCGGCGTGTTCGGCCTGGATCCGGCTTTCCTGCCATTGTTGGGGACTCTGCCCGTGTTGGCCTTCGGCGTGTCCGGGCCGATCGGACCATGGTTGGCGCGACGCCTGGGGACCGGCCGGGCAGTTGGTGCAGCGCTCCTTGTACTGGCCGTGGCGCTCGTCGTGCGCGCGACCGTGCCGACTCTCCTGCTGCCAGGGACATTCCTGGCCGGCATGGCGATCATGACCGCCAGCGTGCTGGTGCCGCAGATCGTCAAGGCCTACAGGGGGACTGGCTGGTGGACTGGTCTGTGCACCATGGGATTCGGCCTCGGCGCGGCGCTCGGTGCCGGCCTGGTTCAGCCGCTTGGCCAGGCGTTCGGCGGCAACCTTCCCCCAGCACTGGCGGCATGGGCCGTCCCGGCCCTCCTCGGCGCGTTCCTGATCCACGGGACAGGGGACACCACGACGTCGGCGCCTGCCCCGTTAAGCCGTCCTGCCCGGACCGTCGGCGCGGCAGCAGCGGCGACGGACGTCCCGCCGTCGGACGTTAAGGCCCCGCTGAGAAGGCAACGCACGGCGTGGGCGGTCACGGCGTTCTTCGGCCTGCAGGCCATGCTGTACTTCGCCATCACCTCCTGGCTGGCTGTCTACCTGGTATCCCGTGGCATTGCATCCGCTGATTCCGCCGCGCTCCTGGCTTGGTTCAGCCTCGCAGGGCTCCCTGCCAGTCTGCTCGCTCCCGTCCTGGCAAGCCGTCCGGCGGTCCTTCGAATCCTGGCCCCTGGTCTTGGACTCTCGGTGGCGCTTGCCTTGATTGGGGTCCTCACAGCCCGTGCTGAGCTGCAGTTCGTGGCGGTGGGCGTATTGGGGATTGTGCAAAGTGCTGGATTCGGACTCGGCATGGCATTGGTGGTAATCCGATCAGCCGGACCTGAGTCGGCCGGGAAGCTGTCAGCGATGAGCCAGGGCCTCGGATTCGCGTTGGCCTCGCTGGGTCCGTTGTCGGCGGGTTTGCTGCACACTGTGACAGGCGGCTGGGAAGTGACATTCTGGGCTCTCGCTGCCGAAGCGGTGGTGCTGGCCATGGCAGGGTTCTTCGCCATACGCGGCCCCTTGGTGAGCGTTGGCGCCGGTACTGTCAGAGGGCAATCCAGCGGCGTATCCTCGCGGTATGAGCAACTCATCATCGACTAACCAGCCAAGCAGTCCCGCCACGGAAGTCCTTGAAACCAACGAATGCTGGGAGCTCCTCCGCGGTGTCTCCGTGGGCCGCCTGGCCGTCATTGTGGACCACCACCCGGACATCTTTCCCGTGAATTACAAGGTGGACCACGGCACCATGGTGTTCCGCACGGGAGAAGGCACCAAGTTGCACGCCGCACTCAGTGACACGCCCGTGGCCATCGAGGCCGACGGGGTGAACGCCGAAACGGGCGTGGCATGGAGCGTGGTAGTCAAGGGGCAGGCCACGGCAGTGAGCCTGACGCAGGAAGTACTGGACACCATTGGACTTCTGCTCTTCCCCTGGGAGGCGGGCCAGAAGGACCAATTCATCAGGATCATCCCCTCGGTTGTGACGGGCCGCCGCTTCAAGGTCACGCCGCCGGAAACTTGGTGGACTCCGCTGGATGAGGCCCCCACGATGAGGGGCGAATAGGCCCCGTCCACGCGCTGTTTCCTCCCGTGTATGCTCGGTTCGAACGCTGACCGGCGCCGCCGGTGACGTACGCAGGAGTGAAGGGAAGTTCCACAGTGGCTGAGGCGACGCCGGAAACCGGGAATGGCCGCGATGACGAGGCCCGCGCGGAGAATGTCTACCAACTGGTACTGGAAGGTATTGTCGCAGGCAAATACGCCCAAGGTGCCAGGCTGCGCGAACGGGAACTTTCGGAGATCTACAACGTCTCCCGCATCCCGGTCCGTGAGGCCATCCAGCGCCTGGAGCAGGACGGGTTCGTGGCAACGTTCCCCCGACGCGGTGCCGTGGTCCGGCAACTGACGCTCACCGACGTCAATGAGCTCTTCGACGTCCGGCTTTGCCTGGAGACCTTCGCCGCCAAAATGGCCGCTACCCGTGTGGCCGCAGGCGGCGACGGCGGCCGGTTGCAGGAACTGATGGAGGCCTCGACGGCCGCCATTGACGAGGAACGCGCCGACGACGTCGCCTTGATCAGCGCTGAGCTGCACGCCGAAATCGTGCGCCTCTCGGGGAACCGCCTCCTGATCGAATCCGTGAAGCCATTGTTCGGGCGCATGCGCTGGATCTTCGGCCTCACGCACAACCGCAGCAACGAGCTTCAGCGCGACGAACACACAGAACTGTGCAACGCGATACTCAAGGGCAAGCCCGAGCTGGCTTACTCCTTGGCGTATTCCCACATTGAGCTGGGCCGCGAGCCTGTGCTGAATGGACTGGCGGAGACCCTGGAACCTTAGTCGTCGGCGTCCGGGTACTCGTCTTCGTCGTCGTACCGGCCGGACTCCTCCACTTCGACCTCAAGGATCTTGAGCAATTCCGTGTCGGGGTTCAGCATGATCGCAGCCTCGTCACGGCGGTGCTGCAACACAGTGTCCAGGTACGACTGCACGGTTTCAGCCAAGGGAACGTACCGGTCCTGCTTCTGGCTCATGTACCAGCGGTGCTCGAGGACCTCGTGAACCACTTCGGCCGGCTCCAGCTTTCCGGCGAGGTGCCTTGGGATGGAACGCACAATCGGCTCGAAGATCTGGCTGACCCAGATGTGCGCACTGATTTCCTCATCCAGGTCCGGGTTGTTGTCTGCCCGGAACTGGTCCATGTCATTGAGGAGCCTGCGGGCCTGGTTTTCCTGGGCGTCCAGACCGGTCAGGCGCAGCAAGCGCCGCTGGTGGTGCCCGGCGTCGACCACTTTTGGCTGGAGCTGGATGGTGGAACCATCCGCTGTGGTCTTGATGGCATATTCCTCCACGTCGAAGCCCAGCTCGTTGAGCCGCCGGATACGTGCACCCACCCGCCAGCGTTCGCCGAGCTCGAACGATTCCTTCTCCGTGAGTTCGGTCCAGAGCCGTCGGTAGCTGCCCATGATCAGCTCACTGGTGGCTACAGGATCCACCTTCTCCTCGATCAGGCCGCCGTCCAGCAAGTCCATCAGCTCACCAGCGATGTTGACGCGGGCGATCTCCAGATCGTATTCGCGCTGTCCCATGGAGAGGTCCGGGTAGAGCTCACCGGTCTCGGCGTCCACCAGGTAGGCGGCAAACGCGCCTGCGTCGCGGCGGAACAACGTGTTGGACAGCGAAACGTCGCCCCAGTAGAAACCGATCAGGTGCAACCGGACCAGGAGCAGTGCCTGCGCGTCAATCAGGCGGGTCAGGGTGTCCTTGCGGAGCATCTGCGAGAACAGAGCGCGGTAAGGCATCGAGAACTTCAAGTGCCGGGTGACCAGCACCGGGTTGAGCGGCCTGCCATCTGCCGTGGTGCGGCCGGTAATGACAGCCACCGGCTCAACGCACGGAACATCCAGTCGGGCCAGCTTGCGCAGCATGTGGTACTCGTGGCGTGCCACATGCTCGGAGGTTTCCTTGATGGCGATAACCGAACCGCCCAGATGCGCGAAGCGGACAATGTGCCGGGAAATACCGCGGGGGAGCGCGGCAAGGTTTTCAGCCGGCCAGTCCTCCAAGGCAATGTGCCATGGAAGGTCCAGCAATTCCGGATCTGCCGTAGCTGCCGTGATGTTCAGTGAACCGATGACGCTCGCCGGAGGGGCAGCATCCTGTGCGCTCGCGGCCTCGGTCCGGGGGAGCTTGCCGATCTGCCCGTAGTCGGTGGGTTCGTCGTGCCACTGGGCTTCGTTTTGCTCGCTCATGCCTCAATTGTTCCGTACTCGGGGGAAGCGGCCGTACCTGGGGCCGCGAAGGGACTTGCCGGCGGGGCGGACCACTCGACGTCGGGCGCCTCCTGGAAGGCGACCCCCTGTTTGGTGAGGCGCCCACCCAGGGCGCCCAGCCGCCGTCGGAAGTCACCGGCGTTGCGGACCTCTTGTCCGGACCAGGCGACTTCCGCAAGGGAAATGGCGCGCGGGTACAGCAGCCACTGCGCCTGCTGGTTGTCGCGCACGGTTTCGGTCCAGAGTGGGCCTTCGACGCCCAGGATCTGTGCGTCGTCCAAGCCGCCCTGGGCCGGATCCCAGTTGTAGTACTCGGCCCAGGTGAACGGCCCGCCTTCAACCCAGGACAGGCCGATGGGGCTGTCCTGGGAGTACTTCTGGTCCAGGTAGGTGTTGGCGGCCGGGGACATGATCACTGTGGCGCCTGCAGATTCCGCCTGCTGCACCACCGGGGCAAAATCGCCGTGCCAGTACTGGATGACGGCACCTTCCGGAAGCTCGACGGCGGCGAACTCGTTCCAGCCCACCACCACCTTGCCGGTTTCCGCGCCGATCCGGACGAACTGCTGCATCATGGCCACGTAGTCATCGTGCCCGGTGACCAGGGCTTCGTCGCCGCCGATGTGCAGATAAGGGCCCTCCGTGATCACGGCAAGTTGCCCAAGGACCTCCCGGACGAACTCGTACGTCGCAGGGAGCTCCGCGCTCAAGGTAGACCAACCCACTTCCGAGGTGGTGCTCATGGGCTTTGCCCGACCGTCCGGGTTGAGCTGCGGAATGGCTGCGAGGGCCGCGTTGACGTGTCCCGGGAGGTCGATTTCCGGTATCACCAGCACGTTCTTGGTTGCGGCGTAGGCCTGGATCTCGCTGAAATCCTGCTGGGTGTAGAAGCCGGACTTGCCACGGACCGGCACCGCGGTGGGAACCTCTACCGCGCCGCCTCCGCCCACTTCGGTCAGCTTGGAATAGGGCAAGCCGGACCGGTTTTCGGCGGGCTCGCTTTCGGCGGGCTCGCGGATCTCGATGCGCCACGCCTGATCGTCCGTGAGGTGCAGGTGGAGGGCGTTCAACTTGAACTGCGTCATGACGTCTATCTGCTCCTTCACCTCCTCAACGGTGAAGAAGTTGCGGGCAACGTCCAGCATGAGGCCGCGGTAGGCGAAACGCGGTGCATCCATGATCTCGACGGCGGGAATCACCCAGGTGCCGGCGTCGCGGTTTCCGGTCGGGGTGCCTTCTTCGATGGCTGCCGGGAAGAGTTGCCGGAGCGTCTGTACTCCGTTGAAGAGGCCCGCGGAGGTGGACGCAGCGAGGCTGACCCCATCCTTGGTGACGTTCAGTTCGTATGCTTCCGGGCCGCCGTCGAACGATTCCAGCAACTCCAAGGAGATGTCCCCTTGGCGGGTTTCGGCAGCCAAGGGCAGTTCGTACCCCGTGCCGCTGCGGAGGAGAGCGGCCAGCTGCTCGGCGACCTGCACGGCCGGACCGGTGGCCGCGATCCTGGCGCCTGGGGCGAGTGCGAAGGCCGGACCGTCCTGAAGGGCAACGTGGGATGGCCGTGGAATCAGGGTATCTGTGGTGTTCATGCCATTCTTTCCGGGAAGAAGGTTAACGCGATAACGGCCCGACCGGAAGGGTCGGGCCGCCATCACAATGCGGAACGTACAGACGCGATTAGTCGCCCAGGCGCAGGCCCGTCTTGGTGTCGAACAGGTGCACGTGGCCGGACTGCGGACGTACGAAGATGGACTCGCCCTTCATCGGGGGGCGGCGGCCATCGACGCGAGCAACGATGTCGTGGCTCTTGCCATCAAGGATGGTGTGGCCGTAGACGTAGGCGTCGGCACCGAGTTCTTCAACCACGTCCACCTCAACCTGGAGGCCTTCGCCGTTGCCGACGGTCTCGAGGTCTTCGGGACGGGAGCCGACGGTGACGGTCTGGCCGTGGGCTTCCTGGAGGACGTCGCGCGGCACCGGGTAGACCGTTCCGCCGAACTGGACGCCGCCGTCGACGACCGGCAGTTCCAGCAGGTTCATGGCCGGGGAACCGATGAAGCCTGCAACGAAGACGTTCTTCGGCTTGTCGTAAAGGTTGCGAGGGGTGTCAACCTGCTGGAGCAGGCCGTCCTTCAGCACTGCGACGCGGTCACCCATGGTCATGGCCTCGACCTGGTCGTGCGTCACGTAAACCGTGGTGACGCCGAGGCGGCGGGTCAGGGATGCGATCTGCGTACGGGTCTGGACGCGGAGCTTGGCGTCAAGGTTGGACAGCGGCTCATCCATGAGGAAGACCTGCGGGTTACGGACGATTGCGCGACCCATGGCAACACGCTGGCGCTGACCACCGGAGAGGGCCTTCGGCTTGCGGTCCAGGTACTGCTCAAGGTCAAGGAGCTTGGCGGCTTCGCGGACACGCTCTGCGCGCTCTTCCTTGGAGACGCCGGCGATCTTCAGTGCGAAGCCCATGTTGTCCGCAACAGTCATGTGCGGGTAGAGGGCGTAGTTCTGGAAGACCATTGCGATGTCGCGGTCCTTCGGCGGAACATCAGTGACGTCACGGTCACCGATCAGAATGCGGCCGGCGTTCACATCCTCGAGACCTGCGAGCATGCGCAGGGAGGTGGACTTACCGCAACCGGAGGGTCCAACGAGGACCAGGAATTCGCCATCGGCGATGTCGATGTTGAGTTTATCGACGGCGGGCTTATCTGTGCCCGGGTACAGACGCGTAGCGTTATCAAAAGTAACTGTAGCCACAGTTATCAATCCCTTCACCGGCAGGTACGTGCCGGACGATCCGTTGTGAATGGTTCATTTTCTTCAGTTGAACTCCCCGGCCTGAGGCCGGGGAGGATCGTGTGACGCCGCACGGTACTGTGCGTCACATCACAACCAAGAGTATGTCAGACTTTTTGACTAACCACCTAAATGTTACGAACGTCACATGTTGCGTTCCTCACTGTTAAGCCTCGGCGGTTACCCGGCGCCGTTCCCGCAAGAGTGCTTCCAGCAACTCCGCCACGTGCACGGGAGCCTCCACCCTGTACTGCGCCTGGGTGAAGTCGAGGCCTACCTTAATGCCGACGTCGTCACCCATGAGCCGGCCCAGGGCGTCTTCGTCCGTGACGTCGTCCCCGGCAAACAGGATGGCTGTGGCACCTGTCGCCTGGCGCAGGAATTCCACGGCCTCGCCCTTGGAAGCATGGACAACGGAGGTCTCCAGAACCCGTTTGCCCGTCTTCAGGTATACGCCGGGATGCTCGCTCAGGACCCGGGTGGCGGCCTCGACAGCGTCTTCGGCCACGTCGTCATCGGCCATCCGGGTGTGGAGGACCACTCCGGCGGGTTTGTCTTCCAAAACCGTGCCGGGGGCGATGTTCACGATTTCGGCCAGGACCTCGCGGACGGCGGCAAGCTTCTTCCGTTGCTCCTCGTCCAGTTCCAGGCCCAGGGAACCTTCGCCCAGCCACACCTCCGCGCCGTGGCTTCCTATCAGCAGCGTGTCGGCCGGAGGAGAGGCGACCAGCCGCAGGCTGTCCAGGGCCCGGCCCGAGATGAGTGCCGTCGTCGTGCGTGGCAGTTCGGCGAGAGCCTCCAATGCTGCCGCCGAGCGCGGAAGGGGCCGCGCGTCCTCGGCACGGTCAACGATCGGCGAGAGCGTTCCGTCGAAGTCGAGCGCCACCAACAACTGTTCTGTGCTGGAAATACGCCGGACGGCCTCGAGCAGTTCGGGGGACAGGGTGAGGTTTTCAGCTGTCATCGCGGACCACCTTTTCTTCCAAGGCGGCCAGGAACGCTGCTGACCAGTAGTCGACGTCGTGGTCAAGGATCTGCTTCCGCATCAGCTTCATGCGTCGGCGGGCTTCCTTGGGCGGCAGGTTCACGGCACGCAAAATGGCGGACTTGAGGCCGTCGATATCATGCGGGTTGATCAGGAAAGCCTGCTTGAGCTGGTCGGCGGCTCCGGCGAACTCGCTCAGGACCAACGCGCCGTCGTCATCCGAGCGTGCCGTGACGTACTCCTTGGCCACAAGGTTCATGCCGTCGCGCAAGGCCGTCACCAGCATCACGTCCGCGGCGAGGTAGAGCGCCACCATCTCTTCAACGGGGTAACTGTGGTGCAGATAGCGGACGGCCGTGTTCTGGATGGTGTCGTATGTGCCGTTGATGTGGCCGACAGTGCCTTCGATCTCCTCGCGCAGGAGGCGGTACTGCTCCACGCGCTCACGGCTGGGGCTTGCCACCTGGATGAGCGTGGCGTCCTCCACCTTGATGCTGCCTTCACGCAGGAGTTCCTCGAAGGCCTTCAGGCGGTGGCCGATTCCCTTGGTGTAATCCAAACGGTCCACGCCCAGGAGGATGGTCTTGGGATCGCCGAGGTCGTGGCGGATCTGCTTGGCGCGTTCGATGATCTCCGGCTTCGCGGCGAGCTCGCGGATCTGGTCCACGTCGATGGAAATCGGGAAGGCCTGGGCCCTGGCGATGTGGGTGACCTCGCCATCCGGGCCCTTCACGTGGACCTGCTGCTGCTTGACGCTGGCACCCAGGAAGCGGCGTGCCGAGCGCATGAAGTTGCCGGCATCGCTGGGCCGTTGGAAGCCAAGGAGGTCTGCTCCCAGCAGGCCGTCGATGATCTCGCGGCGCCACGGAAGCTGGGCGAAGATCTCCGGCGGAGGGAAGGGAATGTGGTTGAAGAAGCCGATCTTAAGGTCCGGACGTGCTTCGCGGAGGAAACGCGGTACCAGCTGGAGCTGATAGTCCTGAACCCAGACGGTGGCGCCGTCGGCAGCGTGGCGGATAACGGCGTCGGCGAATTTCTTGTTGACCGAGCGGTAGGAATCCCACCACGTACGGTGGAACTCCGGGGGCGCAATCACATCATGGTAGAGCGGCCAGATGGTGGCGTTGGAGAAGCCCTCGTAGTAAAGCTCCACCTCATGGCTGCTCAGCTGGACCGGGACCAGGTCCATGCCTTCGTGGCTGAATGGGCGCACAGTCTCGTCCGGGGCGCCATGCCAGCCGACCCAAGCGCCGTCGGACTTGGTCATCATGGGTGCCAGTGCCGTGACCAAGCCGCCGGGCGAACGGCGCCAGCCGTCACCGCCGTCGCCGTCGGCGTCGCTGCAACGGTCCACGGGCAGCCTGTTGGAGACCACCATGAACTCGAACTTGCTCGCCGTAGGCTTCTTGGTCGGAGAGGACCTTGTGCCTTGTTCGGTTGTGAGTTTTTCGCTTGCCGGTTCCTGCATTAATGCTCCCTGGGGTTGCTGTGACTCAACTCCCAGCCTACTAGCGGAATCTTCCCGGGCGGTTGATCGTTCAACAACCGGGCACGATGGTGTGCGGTGGAGCTCCAAGTTCGCTCCCGTAAACTGTCCCCGTTGCCCTAGCTATTCACTACGACGTCGAGTAACCCGAGGAACTGATGAGCCCCGCAAACGAATCCCGCCTGTCAAAGGCTGAACGCACCGCCCAGGCACGGGAAAAAGCGCGGGCAATCCGCGAAGAACAGTTGAAGAAGGAGAAGCGCAACAAGCTTCTGGTCGGCTGGGGCATCGTGGTTGCCATCGTTGTCATCATCGCCATCATCGCTGCCGTCGTCATCGGCAACATCCAGAACAACGCGCCGGTCGCCGACCAGGGCCCGACGCCGGCCAACGGCAACGTCCACGGCGGCACCACGCTGCTGGCAGGCAGCAACGTCGTCAAGACCGAGCCCGCCTCGGTCAACGTAGCTGATGTGCCCTCTGCTCCCGCAACCAAGCCCGCGACCGTGACTGTTCCTGGCGGCGAGGCCGAAGCCGGCAAGCCCGTCAAGGTGATTGCCTACATCGACTTCATCTGCCCGGTCTGCAAGCGTTTCGAGACCACTTACGGCGACTCGCTCACCCAACTCCGCAACGACGGCAAGATCTCCCTCGAGTACCGCCCCCTCGGGTTCCTCGACCTGCAGTCCACCACCAACTACTCCTCGCGTGCGGCCAACGCGGCAGCCTGCGTAGCGAACACCTCGCCTGAGAAGTACGCGGACTTCTTCAACCTCCTCTTCGAGCGCCAGCCGGCCGAAGGCAGCGCGGGCATCTCGGACAAGGACCTGAAGGCCATGGCCACGGAGGTTGGCGCAGCGAATATTGACTCGTGCGTCGACAGCAAGCAGTTCCGCCCCTACGTGAAGTTTGCCACCCAGGAAGCTGCCGCCATTGGCATCACGGGTACTCCGACCATCTTCGTTGACGGCAAGCAGTGGGACGGTTCCACGGACCTCAACGCCGAGATCCAGACCGCCATCACGGCAAAGGGCTAAACCCCTCTCTGGTATTACGACGGCGGCCGGTCACCTTGCGTTCGAGGTGGCCGGCCGTTGTGATCCAGGCAGATTTCGTTGAAAGGAATGGTCTGGGCTAACCTTATCTAGCGCTCTTCGGCGCTTGGCTCCGGAATACCGGAGCGTGCCTCCTTAGCTCAGTTGGCCAGAGCACCGCTCTTGTAAAGCGGGGGTCGTCGGTTCGAATCCGACAGGGGGCTCCACGAACCCCTTCATTTCGGCGATTTGGCCGGAACGGAGGGGTCCGAAAAGGGCGAGTTCACCCCGGACGGCTGCAGCGGCAACCCTCTGGCTGTAGGGTGAGCCGCATGCGCAGTTATCTGGCTCGTATCAGCACCGCCATCCTTATGGTGCTCGTCTATGCTGGGGCACTTCAGGGCGTTCCTCCTGCAGCTGCGGCTCCTGAAATCAGTGCTACTTATCAGGCTTCCGGAGTTCCCACGTCCGTTGCCTATGACCCGACCACTCGTACGCTCTACACTGCGGATCTTTATGGCAGTAGTGTTTCGGTCCTGAGGGATGGCGTGCTGACAGCCAAGGTCGGCGTCGGAGCCTTCCCTAAGGCGATGGCACTGGATCCGCGGACTCACTCCGTTTATGTGGTCAACGAGGCCAGCGACTCGGTTTCGGTCATCAATGGCACGACGGTGACAGCCACGATTCCAGTGGAGCACCAGCCGATGGACGTCGCCGTGGACCCTGGCACCGGGAAGGTCTACGTCGCCAACGGCCTCACGGGCCTGACTGTTATTGAGGGCGACAGGGTCACCGGCACTATTGCCTTGGACGAGGGTTATGTGTGGGCGGTTGGGGTGGATACCTCCACACATACGGTGTATGCGGCCAACTATTTCACGAACAAAGTCTCGGTCATCAATGATGGTGTGGTCACTGCGACGATTCCTACCAACAGCCATGGTCCTTTATCGATCGCGGTGGATTCGGTATCCCACGACGTCTACGTTCCGGGGGAGTTCGCCGGGACCATCTCGGTCGTCAACGGGGACCGGGTCGTAAGGACGATCGAGTTCGAGCAGTACATGGAGTTTCCTCGTTTCGTGGCTGTGGATTCTTCAACCCACACTCTGTATGTGACACACATCGGCCTGGACAAGGTGTCAGTAATCCACGGCAGCGCCACGACACAGACTTTCAATGTCACGTATCCAGGCACGCCTTTGATTGATCCAGCAACGCACACGGTTTACGTGCCTTCGCGGGACGGATCAGTGGCTGTCATCCGGGATCCATCCAACCGGGATTTCACGGCTGACGGTCGTACTGATGTGCTGGCCAGAGACACCAACGGAGCGCTCTGGCTATATCCGACGACCGGTGCCGGGGGCTGGCTCCCGCCGGGCCGTGTGGGCCAAGGCTGGAACGTCATGACATCCATCGTGGCGGGTGGCGACTTCGATAGCGATGGGAATGCTGACGTCCTCGCCACAGATGGAGGGGGTCTGCTGTGGTTGTACCCGGGCGACGGACACGGCGGTTGGCGTCCGCGGCTTCAGGTCGGGCAAGGTTGGCAGTCGATGACCGCCATTATTGGTCCAGGCGACTTCGACAGCGACGGCTCTCCTGACGTCCTGGCCCGTGACCGCACCGGGGTTCTGTGGCTCTACCCGGGAAACGGGGCCGGTGGGTGGTCCGCCAGGGTTCAGGTTGGTCAGGGATGGAACGTTATGACGACGATTCTTGGCGGTGGAAACTTCACTGGAGACGGGGAACCTGATGTCCTGGCGCGGGACGCGTCCGGAGTGTTGTGGCTATATCCCGGAGACGGGGCAGGCGGCTGGTACCCGCCGATTCAGACCGGCCAGGGCTGGAACGTCATGACCGCAATCATCGCGCCCGGCGACTTCAACGGGGACGGCCGCGCAGACGTGCTGGCACGCGACACTGCGGGAACCTTGTGGCTTTATCCTCGCGCCAGCGCCACTGGGTGGATGCCACGTGTTCAGGTGGGGCAGGGCTGGAACGTCATGAGCACCGTTGTCTGACTCAGCCTCGGAGCACAAGGACGACAACTCGGCACGATCGAGCCCGGTTGAGACATTCAACTCCCGTACTGGGCGCCGGCGTCATGTCTTTAGTGCTGCCTGTTCCGACGTCCTGCCCGGTAGGCGAATGCATCCAGCGCCGCGATGATGTCTGGGGCCACCCAGACCCGGGTGCCGCGTATTTTGCCGGCGGATGCCAGGACCTCGGCCTCCTCCAGCCGTTCGACAGCCCGGTACGCGGTGGCCAGGGATGCCCCGGTGTGTTCTGCAACCATCTCCGCGGTCAGGGCGGGCTCCTGTGGGACCAGGCCCAGGACCTTGCGGACGGACGAGGGGGCGCCGGCCAGGCGTTCCCGGTAGCTTGCCTCTATAGCCTCGATGTCGTCTGCCAGTTGCCGACCGTTGTCGACGGCCCGGACAGCGGACTCCGCAAAGCCCTCCACGATCGGCCGGATGTCGCCTTCGCGGTAAGCGCCCAGTGCGTCGAAGTACAGGCGGGTGTCCGTCAGCAACCCGGAGGACACTGGCACGGTGACGTTCTCGGTAACGCCCTTGGCTCTTAGCAGCGCGCTGACGATGGCCCTCCCGGTGCGGCCGTTGCCGTCCACGAACGGATGGATGGTCTCGAACTGGGCGTGAGCAATCGCCGCCTGGGTCAATGCCGGGATGTCGTCCCGCTGCATGAAGGCCACGAGGTCCTCGACCGCCGGCATCACCCGGTCGGGATGGGGCGGGACGAACTCGGCAGTGTGTGGGGAGTTGCCGCGGATCCAGTTCTGGACGTCCCGGTACTCCCCGGCGATGTCTTCATCCGAGGCGTTCAGCAGGGCGTGGTGCATGACCGCGATGTTCTGCACCGATAGATCCTCGGACAGGTCGATTGCCGCCTGCAGTGCCTTGACGTTGGATGCGATCAGTGAAGCATTCTTGCTTGAGGTGTCTCCCAGCTGGGCCAGGGCGATTTTGCGTGCCCCGGCGGTCAGGTTCTCGATTTGGGAGCTGGACGCGGACTCGCTGCGCAGCAACAGCGCTGCAAACGGCGTCGTGTCCCGGCCCAGCTCGGCGTCGAAGCGGACCATCTCCACCGTTGCCGCTTCTGCCAGCGACTGGGTACGGGAATCAATTGCCGGGTCGAGGCCGGCGATCTCAGGGGCGACCGCGGCCTCGTAGGGGCCGCGCGCCAGGAGACGCTGTCGACGGGAGGCGCCACGGTCGGGGTCGAATTCCCAAGGATGTTCCTCGTATGCGATCGCCGGCCAGCCTCCCGCACCAGTGGTCAGGGAGATACTTGGCTGGGCGCGCACGTTGGCGGCCATCGCCTCACCGGCAGGGATGCCGCGGGGCTGTCGGGGCGGGGAGTCCATCGGGTTCCTTTGAGAAGATCGAATCTTGATTTTCTCATAATTGCCTCAGAATGAGAATCATATGTTTGCTCATTCTCATGACGACGGTCGACCGACACAGCTAATCACACTGCCAGCATCACTTGGTCAAACCCGCCGGTGCGGGTTTCCGTCGAAGCTGCGCCAAGCCCGCAATAGTCAGCCCGGCGGTGAGTGCCAGGGCAGATACCCATAAGGCGAGTCCGGCGATGTCGTGAACGGCCATCTGCGGCAGTCGCCGCTCGGGTACCGCGACGACGCCGATGAACGCACCAACGAGCCCGAAGTAACTGCCCGTCATGAATCGCTGGTGCGACGCAATGTTGCCTTTCCGGACGGCCCACAAGCCGAGGGACAGGGTGCAGAAGGTCAGCGCCGAGAGGGCATGGAGCCAGTTGAACCCGCCGTCGATTGTCCTGATGCCGAAGGAAGTGAGCACCACGATGTACATGCTCACTGCCCAGATCCGGCCCAGGATCTTGTGGGCTGCCGTGCCTTTGTTGCGGCGGAGCAAGTTCACGGCGCCGAATATGAGGGCATAGCCAGCTGCGATTGCGTGCAAAGCGATGAGGAAGGTCCACGGGGAAGCCATGCGTTCAGCCCTGGGAGCTGACGGAATCGCCAGTCCAGAACTCCTTGGCCCCGGCGGCTGCGGCACTGAGCTGTCCGCCGTCGAGAATCAGGGAGCTTTCGTCGATGCCCAAGGCGGGCCATTGCGTGACCAGCCGGAGCTCGCCCTCCCCGGGAAGGGGCCATAGCCACAGTGATCCCGAGCCCGCGAGTTCGTCGTCGCCGCCGCTGCCTCCACCGCCGTTGAGAGTCAGGACGGGCGCAGTGGGTTGCTGTGATGGATCCATGTACCGTCCGCCTCCATTGGGCCCGGTGAAAGCGCGGGAACCGTCGGGGAGTTCCACGCCAAACAGCAGAAGCACATCCAGCAGATTCTGGTTGGGCTTCGGCCGGAAGCCGTGCTGGAAGAACACTGCGGTGAGCCCTTCCCATTCCTCGTCAGTCTCATCGCCCCGGCGGACGATCCAGGTCAGGTCGAAATTGCATCCTGTCGAGTACACCTCAACGCCCTTGACGGCGATGACCCTGGTGGGGCTGAGGTGCAGGAATTGGCCGATGTTGACCAGTGCGGGGAGCTCGTAGCGGGGTGCACCGGACCAAGGTGGGGGAACGAACCGGACTTGGCGGCCACGTTTTGGCTGGGTCGGTATGGGGAAATCCTCGAAGAAGGCCAAAGGTGTCCTTTGCTCGCTGGTTTTGACCGACCAGCGGAACGACCTCGTGCGTGAGTCGTTGTGGATCCCCCAATCCGTCCTGTGACGAGTCTAGCTGCGCAGCCCGGCGTGTCCACCCGATGCATCTGTCAGTTTGCATTGACAAGCCTAAGATTGTCAGTCTAGCCTGACACCATGGAAGCCGATGAATTATCCGAGCAAATCCACTCCACCAGTCCCGCCGTCGGATTGCGGGCCGTGGGCGCCCTTCACCGCCTGGCCGAACAGGTGGAGGCAGTCCACGTCCGGGCAGCGCGCGAGCAAGGGTGGACGTGGGAACAGATCGGTGACGCCTTGGGTGTTTCCCGGCAATCGGTGCACGCAAAATACAGGGAATGAGTTGAGCAATGTTCGAGCAATTTACCCAAGACACCCGCCGGATCGTGGGATATGCCATGGAGGAAGCGCGCAGTCTGGGCGACAAGCGGATGGGAACCGAGCACCTGCTTCTGGGGGCTCTTCACGAACGCGGCCCGGCCGACGCCCTGGGAGTGTCCTTGGAGGATGCCAGGAAGGCCACGGCGCGGTTGGATGCCGCTGCGTTGAAGGCAATCGGGTTCGAAACCGCGGACCTTGAACGGGCAGCGATGCCAACCCGCGGAAGGAAGCCTCCCTTCAGCTCCGGCGCCAAGGAAGTCATGGCCAGCATGGTGAAACAGGCCGTGGATCAGAGATCGCGGAAAATCACTGCATCAAGCCTGTTGATCTCCCTGCTGGAACGCGAGGAGCATGACCCGGTGTCTGCCCTTTTCCAAGAGCTCAAAGTGGACCGGGCTGCCGTTCGGGACCGTTTGTTGTCCCAGTAAAGTCTGAATACAACCAAGCGCCCGCTATGAACGAGGGGCAGCGAGCAACTCCCGGGGAGCCAGTGCCAGTGCTGCTTCCCGGAGCTCCCGGGGCCGGAAAGGCTTGGTCAAGTACGCCGACGCCCCGGAGGCAATGCCATGAAGTTCGTCGTCGTGTTCGGCGAACGCGGTAATCATCAAGATGGGCGCAGGGCAAACAGCGGCAATGAGCCCCGCTGCCTCACGGCCGTCCATGTCCGGCAATCCCACGTCAAGTGTGATCAAGGCCGGGTTCAGCCGCTCCGCTGCCATCAGGCCTTCAGTCGCCGTTTCGAACGAGTGGACCTCGAAGCCTTCCGCACTAAGGATCAGGTCGATGAGGTCGCGAATGTCGTTGTCATCTTCGATGACGACGCATATGCGTCGTGAATCCATGTAGTCCCCTTTCAAGCCCAGTTTAAGGGTTCCTTGGCGACCTCGCGCCGGGGGCAAGTAGCCCCGGCCCCGGAGGGAGCAAAAAGACGAGTACAAACTACTCGTGTCTTCTCCGGCCACTGGGCCTTTACTGAATCCAGCGGATCCAAGCAACGGCCCATGACCCCCCTCGTCGGCCGGTGCTGCCCATCGGATCCGCGGCGCAGGGCCGGACGCATCTCCCAGAAGTGCGGTCCGGCCCTGACGCGAGGGCTGCGCGGCTGGGACGACGACGGCGACGCCCCAGCGTGTGGAGGCGTCGCCGTCGTACTTCTGTCAGGTGGGGTTACGGCGTGGGGCTGCCGCCGTTGACGTTGAGCGTTTCGCCCACCACGTAGCTGGATTCCGGCGACGCCAGGAAGACGTAGGCGGGTGCCAGTTCTGCCGGCTGCCCGGCGCGGCCCAGGGGAGTGGACTGGCCGAACTCGGGCAGTTCCTCCTTGGGCTGCCCACTGCTGACCTGCAGAGGGGTCCAGATGGGGCCGGGGGCGACGGCGTTCACGCGGATGCCCTTGGGGGCGAGCTGCTGCGCGAGTCCCTTGGTGAAGTTGTTGATGCTTGCCTTGGTGGTTGCATAGTCAACCAAAGTCGGCGAGGGGTTGTATGCCTGGATGGACGTTGTATTGATGATCGTGGAGCCCGCGGGCATGTGTGGCAGCGCCGCCTTGGTTAGCCAGAACATTGCGTACACATTGGTTTTCTGGGTGTGGTCGAACTGCTCGTCAGTGATGTCGGCGAGATCCTTCTGGGCAACCTGCTTGCCTGCGTTGTTGACCAGGATGTCGATGCTGCCCAGGACCTCGACGGCGGTGTCCACCACTTCCTGGCAGGTTGCCGAATCCTTGAGGTCGCCGGGGACCTTTATGGCCTTGCGGCCTGCGGCCTCGATGAGTCCGGCGATCCGCGCAGCGTCCTCTTCTTCCTCCGGCAAGTAGGAAAGTACGACGTCGGCCCCCTCACGTGCGAACGCAATGGCGGTGGCTGCGCCGATTCCGGAGTCGGCTCCTGTGACGATGGCTTTCCGGCCTTCAAGTCGTCCCGTGCCTCGGTAGCTTTCCTCGCCGAGGTCCGCTTTAGGGGTCAGTTCGGCGTCGAGTCCGGGCTCGGGTTGGTGTTGCTTTGGCGGGGAGATCTGCTCGTAGGCAGTGACTGGGTTGCGGAAGGTGTACTGGTCAGTCATGGTGGTCCTCCGGTTGCTTCGGCATGGAAAACAAAAGCTAAGTAAGCTTATGATTCCAGCCTAGGCGCGTGAAGGCGTCAGTGCCAAACCGGAGGCGCCCCTGTCAGGCCGCCGAGTGTATCGCCACGGAGGCCCGCTCAACGGTGGGGCATTCGATTTTCACGGGACCGGGTTCTGTGGCACGGTCCAAGCCCAGCAGCATGCGGACTCCTGCTGCTCCAAGCTCGTAGTGCGGCAGGGACACCGTGGACAGCGGCGGCCTGAGGTGCGCGGCGATGACTTCCTGGTTGTCGAAACCCACCACGGCAATGTCCTCGGGGATGGAGAGCCCGTTCTCCCTTAGCCCGTCGTAGAGGCCCATGGCCATGCGATCGTTGTAGCAATAGACGGCCGAAACGTTGAGTTTGAGCAATTCTTCCGTTACCCCGTAGCCACCCTCCTGATCCGGGTAGGCCTCCAATACCAGGGCCGGATCGAAAGCAATTCCCTCCGCTTCCAGGGCCTCCTTGTAGCCCTTGAGTCGTCCGTCCTTGGCCGGGGCGGGGGTGGTCGTGTTAATGAACGCGATACGCCGATGCCCTCCGCGGAGCAGTATTTCCGTGGCGGACTTCCCGCCCTGGGCCTCGTCGGGCACCACGGCGCGGGACGTCAACGAGTCCGGTGAAAAGCAGTTGACCAACACAAAGTCGGATTCGCGCAGCGTCTCGGGAACCTCAGTGGCCCGGTGGAACCACGTGGAGTACAGGATGCCGCGGACCTTGTATTCCAGCATCATGGCGATGGCGTCCTTTTCCAGGTCCACGTTGCCCTCGGTGTTGGCGATCAGGAGGGCATAGCCGTGCTTCCACGCTTCATCCTGGGCGCCGTGGATGATCTGCCCGGCGAAGGGGGTGGTTGCCACGCCGTCCGCAACGAGCCCTATGAACTTGGAGGTTCCGCTGACCAGGTTTTTTGCCATGGCATTGGGCCGGTAGCCCAGGTGCCGGATGGCTTCCTGGACGCGTCGCCGGGTCTCATCCGCGATGCGGGCGTTCTTCTTTTTGTTGATGACCAGGGAGACTGTTGCCGTGGAAACGCCGGCCGCTTCAGCAACTTCGCGGAGGGTGACCGGATGGGCGCGGTCGGTGGTGGTTGGAACATCGGCCGCGCTGCCTGAATTTTTCTCCTGCGAAATCATCTGTCCTCCATCAGGAGTATATCCATCTGCAGTAGCCGTCATCCCTTCGTCGCCCCGCTCTCAAGGCCTTGGATCATGGCCTTGTTCAGCACCAGGAAAACCAGCAACAGCGGCGTGATGGTCACGCACACGGCGGCGAACGTGGCCGTCCAGTCCACCTTGCCCATGGCTCCGATGTAGTTCTGCAGGCCCAGTGGGATGGTCTTCAGGTCCTCGGACAGGACGAACGTGTTGGCAAAAATGAAGTCGTTCCAGATGAAAATGCTGTTGACCAGGACCACGGTCACCACGGTATTCAGAGACAACGGCAGGGTAATCAGGCCGAAAATCCGGTAGGGTCCCGCGCCGTCCAGGGACGCGGCCTCGTACGTTTCGCGGGGAATGTACTCAAAGAAGGACGAGAACAAATAGATGGACATGGGCAGGGCAAAGCCAGCCAGCGGAATGATCATGGACTGGTAGGTGTCCAGCAGGTTCACGGTGGAGTAGTCAATGAACAGGGGGACCAGCGCGATCTGGACGGGGACGATGATGCCCACAAGGAACAACCCGCGCACGAACCTGCTGAATCGGAAGCCCAGGACCTGGATGGCGTAGGCGGCCATCATGCCAAACAGCACAATAAGGACATTGGCACCCATGGTGACGATGAAGCTGTTCAGTATGTTCCGGCCTAGGTCGCCCGTCTCAAACGCCCGCGCGTAGTTCTCCCAGGTCAAGGAACTTGGCAGGGCGAACGGGTCGCCCGTTGCGAAGTCCTGCTCCGTGCGCAGGCTGGTGAGGAACAGCCAGGCCAACGGGTACACCTGGACGATAACGATCAACATGATCAGCACCCGCGACAAAGTCCGGTACAGGCTCGGCTTCCGGCGCCGCCGCCTGGGCACAGCCGGCGACGGCGGGAGTGCCGGGGAGTGGGTGGCCGGGGCTGTCTGGGCGATCATGAGTCTGCCTTCCGCTTGAGCATGAAAAGGATGAGGCCGACGGCGACGAGGCACTCGATCACGATGAAGACGGAGATGGTGCTTGCGTAGCCAAAGTCCGTGCTGGTGAATGCGGTCTTGTACATGTAGGTGGTGAGCAGTTCGGAGGACTGCCCGGGGCCGCCGTTGGTCATGAGGTAGGGAATATCGAATCCACGCAGGCCGTAAGTAGTGGCCATGATGGTGGTGGTGATCCAGACCGGTCGGATGTACGGAAAGCGGATCTTGGTGAAGAGCGTCCACTTCGAGGCCCCATCCAGGACTGCCGCTTCTTCCAGTTCCTTGGGTACGGCGATCAGGGCGGCATAGATGATGAGCATGTAGAGCCCCGTGAACCGCCATCCTTCGGGGGCGGAAACAGCGGCCAGGACCGTATTCACGTCCGAGAGCCATGCCCGTTCAAAGGACCCAAGCCCAACCCAGTGCAGCAGTTGGTTGAGCAGGCCCACGGGATCGATCGAGTAGATGCGCACGAACAGGAACGCGATTGCCACCGTGGAGATCACGGCAGGGAGCAGATAGAGCGTCTTGATGAGCTCGCGGCCCCGGCGCAGGGAGGTCAACAGGCTGGCGACCACCAGGGCGCCGCCCAGTTGCAGGACCAGGCAAATGGCCAAATAGAGGAGGGCGTTGAAGAAGGAGCGCCAGAAGATGTCGTCGGCGGTGAGCATGCGGATGTAGTTCTGGAGCCCGACGAACTCCATATCACTGATGCCGTTCCAGGAGAAGAAGCTCAGGAACAACGATTGCAGGATGGGGAAGAGCACGGCTGCGCAGTAGAGCAGCAGCGGCGGTAGCAGGAACACCAGGACCGATGTCCTTGACCTGTTGGGAAGCATGGCGTGGCCTTTCGGGCGGGGGGCCTTGCGGCCCCCCGCTGCTGCGTTTACTTGAAGAATTTGGGCGCGTTCTGCTTGATGGCGTCATTCATCGTGGTGGTGAACTGTTCCGGCGTGATGTCCCCTTGGACGAGCAGTACGAGCTCCTGCTGAAGCCGGCCGTTGGTGGTGGGGTCCAACTGGGTATCCCACGGCATGGCTTGCTTGTCCCCGAGGTCATTGGCCGTCTCCAGGGCCTTCTTATACAGGGGAGTGGCATTGGCGGGGATCGTGGTCTGCACGTTGGTGGTGGGAGACAGGGCGCCCGTGGCCGCGTATTCGGCCGGGTACTTCTGCAGGGCGAACTTCAGGAAGTCGCTGACCAGCGGATCGTAGGTCTTCGAATTCACGGCCATGCCAATGCCCGACGGCGAGACGAACTCATTTGCCGAGGTCACTGCGCCCGCTGTGGTGGGGAGGGTGAAGAAATCGACGTCGTCCCGCACTGCCGGGTTGAGCTTGTCCGTGGCCAGGCTGGGCAGTTCCCACGTACCGATGTTGTACATGGCCGCCTGACCCGACGTGAACTGGTTCTGTGCATCCGAGTAGCCTTGCGCGGAGAATCCGTTCTGGAAGCAGTTGGCCTTGCCGAGCCCGGCCATCCATTCAACGGTCTTTTGTCCGGGAGCGTCCGAGAAGGACGCATCACCCTTCTTCAATTTCTGGACGAAATCAGGGCCGGCCTCCCGGAACGGCTGGTACGCGACGTAGCGTTCCAGCGGCCACTGGTCCTGCCCATCGATGGCGATCGGCGTGATCCCGGCGTTGCGCAACGCGGTGCACATGGCCGGAATGTCATCCAGGGATTTGGGAATGGAGACCCCCGCCTTTTGCAGGAGCGCTTTGTTGTACCAGAAGAACTCCAGCTCGAACTGGAACGGAATCATGTAGAGCGAACCGTCGTCGAATCGTTGATAGTCCAAAGCCCCCGGGCGGTAATCGTCGTAGAGGTTCAAGGACTTCAACAGCTTGTCCGCGTCCACCATCTTGCCTTGCTTGGCCAATTGCTGGGCGAAGGGGGTGGCATCGGTGTCGAAGAGTTCAGGAAGCTTGTTGGCTGCGGCCAACGTTTCGAGCTTCTGGATATAGGACGGACGGTCCGGTGTGGTGATGAGGTTCAGCGCGAAGCCGGGGTGGTCCTTGGCGTAGTCATCGGCGAGCTTCTTCATGATGTTGATGACTGCCCCGTCTGCGGGCCTGGAGAGCAGCCAGGAAATTTCGCGGGGTTTGATCTCACCGGTAGGGCTGACGTTGGCGGGGTCGGCGGTTTTTCCGCCACCGCCGCAGGCTGTCAGGGCCAGTGCGGCGGCTGCGGCCACGGCGGCAACGCGGAGTAGCTTTTTCATTGCGGTCAATCTCCTTTGATTGGATCAGAGGTTGGGGTTGGATGCTTAGATATCAGTGCGTTGACGTATTTCAAGTTCGCTGAGGCTGACGGAGCCTTCGCCGGCGAAGACGCCGATCCGTCCGGCCGTCAGGTCGTAGATTCTTGCGCTGAGCGCAACCTGGCGATCGACGACGGCGACGCACGTGTCGCCGTCGACGATGACCTCAAGGCTGTGCTCGCCTGGGGCGAGGTTGCAGGGGCGCTCCAGTTCGACGTCGAAGGGAACATCGCCGGAAACGTGCCATTGGGCATCCCCGGTGATGGCGCGCGGCCACCGGTCAAAGACGAGGCGGTTGCGTTTCGGCTCCAGGCGCAGGATGTAGGAAGTGTCGCCGTCATCGCTTGAGCGCAGGAGCAGCCCGCACTCGGTGGTATCCGGGGCGATGTCCAGCACGGCTTTTGCATAGAACTGCGTGGGTAGTTCCTCTTGGGAGACCAAGGCGCTGTAGCTGTCCGGGACGTCCAACCGCGCCGGCAATTCTGCCGTCAGGGACACCGGCACTTCTTCCCAGAAGCTCTCCACCAGTTCATCAGCGAAAGCGAATCCCAAGGTGCCGTCTGGGTTTTGGTGCGCTTCCAGGATGGACATGGTGCCGGCCCACTCCCAGGGCCCTTGGTCACTGTTGCCTTCCTTGCTGGCGATCCAGCCAAAGAAGAAGCGGCGTCCATCACGTTCTGCTGATTTGGATGCGTAGAACGCGCGGCCGTCAATAGTGTCGAGGTTAGGCACGGTCCATGGTCCATCGGGGCTCTTCGCCATCCTGTACCTGGTGGTGAAGGACTCGGAGAACTCCGAGTACACCATGTACCACCAGTCACCCCACTTGAAGACGTCCGGGCACTCGTGCGTGATGTAGCGGCGCGGGTCCCAGAATGGTTCGGCGTAGTCCCACGTCATCAGGTCCTCGGAAAGGCACTGGGCAATAACACCGCGGCGCCGTTCCGGGCCGGTTGAGTGCCGGGCCGCCAGCAGCATCCGCCACTGCCCTTTGGCTTCATCGCGGAACACGAACGGGTCCCGCCAATCTCCGGATTCGTAGCCGTCCGGAGCCCCGAAGGTCAGTTCGGGGTGCTTGGTCCAGTTCTGCATGCCGTCAGTGCTGGTGGCATGCATGACCAGTTGCAGAGGGACGCCGTCGGCGCCAACATTGCGGGGATTGTGCCCGGTATAGAAGAGGTGGTGGACGCCCGATTCATCGACGACGACGCTGCCCGTGTAGGCGTTGAAGTCCAGTTCGGCGGTGGTGCCGTGGGGGAGGGCTACTCCGTGGTCTTCAAACTGCGTGAGGTCTTTGGTGGTGATGAGATTCCATGACGTGCCCGGTTTGGGGTTTGAACGTACTTCATGGAGGTAGAAGAGCCAAAACTCCCCGTCCTTCTCGAAGGGAATGAGGTCTCCAACCCAGCCGTCGGCGGGTTGGAAGAAGACTGAGCGTTTCATCTGCGCTGATGTCCATTCTGCTAAAGCGTTTGATCAACATGAAGGTAGCGCAGGTCACACTGCTTGATCAAGCGTTTTAGCAAAGTTAATTTTCAGGGACATTTTTCTCCGCTAAAACGCTTGACCAGCGGGGCCGCTTGACGCTAACGTCCTTGCTACCGAAGGCACACCCGCGTCCCCTCGACGCCGAGCGGACAACTTGGGAGCCCACCGGACGAAGTAACTCCAGCCCTTTTGATGGCGCACTTCTGCGTGCCCGGATGCACCGCTGTGTCCGTGCTGCCATTGCGTTCTCAACCAATGAATGCTTGAGAGGAAACCGCTTCATGACGCTCGAATTCTCCCGACGAACAGTCCTGCAAGGCACCGGAGCCGGAGCTTTGGCTCTCTTCCTGGGTGGCGCCGCCGCAGGCGCGGCCCAGGCAGTGCCCTCCCTGCGGGCGATGTACCACATGACACCGCCCACAGGATGGCTGTGCGACCCGCAAAGACCCGTCTACACCAATGGCGCCTACCAGCTCTACTACCTGCACTCGAGCATCAACAATGGCCAAGGCGGGTGGGACCATGCAACCACCACGGACGGCGTCTCCTTTGCCCACCACGGCGCCGTCCTGCCCCTGCAACCGAACTTCCCAGTTTGGTCCGGCTCCGGGGTGGTGGACTCGGCCAACACCGCAGGCTTTGGTGCGGGAGCCGTCGTCGTCCTTGCTACCAAGCCGACAGGCGGCATCCGGAAGTATCAAGAGCAGTACCTTTACTGGTCCACCGACGGTGGCTACACGTTCACGGCGCTCGCAGATCCGGTGATCGTGAATACCGATGGGCGTGCTGCCACTACTCAGGCCGAGATCGAGAATGCAGAATGGTTCCGCGACCCCAAGATTCACTGGGATGCCGCCCGTAGCCAGTGGGTGTGCGTCATTGGCAGGGCGCGCTATGCGGCCTTCTACACCTCCACCAACCTGCGCGATTGGCAGTGGAGGTCCAACTTCGACTACCCGGACCATGCGCTCGGCGGGATAGAGTGCCCGGATCTGTTTGAAATGACCGCCGGCGATGGCTCCCGGCATTGGGTGTTCGCCGCGAGCATGGACGCGTACAGCGTGGGATTGCCCATGACGTATGCCTACTGGATGGGAACCTGGAACGGCACGTCGTTCGTGGCGGACAACCTCACGCCGCAGTGGCTGGACTGGGGCTGGGACTGGTATGCGGCAGTGACCTGGCCGTCGGTGGATGCGCCCGACACCAAGCGGCTGGCGACGGCATGGATGAACAACTGGAAGTACGCGGCCCGCGACGTTCCTACGGATGCTTCGGATGGCTACAACGGCCAAAACTCCATCACGCGCGAGCTTCGGCTGGAGAAGCAAGGCGGCGGCTGGTACTCCTTATTGAGCAGCCCGATAAGTGCGCTCAGCGGTTATGTCACCGCCACCACCAACCTTCCCAGCCAAACCGTCAGCGGCAGTTTTGTCCTGCCATGGACTGGCCGAGCCTATGAGCTGGAAGTGGATATCGCGTGGGATAACGCCGCCAACGTTGGGGTCTCCGTGGGACGTTCCGCAGACGGATCGCGGCACACGAACATCGGCAAGTACGGCAGTGAGCTTTACGTGGACCGCGGCCCTTCGGACCTGGCCGGGTACTCGCTGGTGCCCTACACGCGGGCCGCCGCACCTATTGACGCCAACGCCAGGTCAGTGCGCCTGCGGATCTTCGTGGACAAGCAGAGCGTGGAAGTGTTCGTGAACTCCGGGCACACCGTTGTTTCGCAGCAAGTGCATTTCGCTGACGGCGACACCGGGATTTCTCTCTATTCCGACGGCGGTCCAGCGAACTTCACGGGGATTACCATCCGGGAGTTCGGCAACCCGATCTAAGGCGATCCGCCGGTCGCGGTGGTCCGGGCCTAGGGGCAGTTCAGTGTGCCGGTGAGGGGCTGGCCTGCCCAGCTGTTGGTGGAGTTGGGAACCTTGTAGTAGCCACGGATCTGGTAGGTCCAGGTTCCGCTGAGGGCGCCGACGCTCTGGATTCCTGAACTGTAGGACCGGCCGGTGCTCTTGCTGAGGTCGCCGGTGAACTGCACCACACCGTCGGGATCAATGACCTTGAGCTCGTAGTAGTTCGCGTAGGTGATGGCCGTGTAGCTGGCAACGCTGATCTTTGCCTGGCCAAACCACAAAAAGGAGTCGCAGCTCTTGGTCACCGAAACACTGTTGGCCGCCGGTGCCTGGATCCTGGCCGCGGCCACTGGCATGCCGGCACTTTCCGTGTCGTTGAACTGCGCATTCGCCGGCGAAAGGGAAAAGCCCATCAGCACCAACAGGGCAGCCAGCAGTACGGCCGGTACCCGCCAAAGGATGGGCTTGACGTGCATGATGTGTCGTTACTTCCGTTTCATTGGGGTGGCCGCTCAAGACTGAAGAAAGCGTCGTGGTCGCTGGCATGGGAATGGCCGGGAACCGGCCTGAAGGGCAAACGGGCCGGTTCCCGGGGCTTTGTTGTTTGGTGGTGCTTATTTGGTGGTTTCGGTGCGTTGGGTGCCGGTGAAGGCGAAGGCGATGGTGGAGGTTGCGCCTTGGAAGGTGTTGTCGGCGGTGGTGGGGAAGGCGGTGGTGACTTTGAGGTTGTCGGTCTTGGCGGAGGTCAGGGAGGTGAGGTTGTTCAGGACCTTGTTCGCTGCGATGACGGGGGCTGAGGCCAGGACGGTGGTTTTGGTTCCGGCGCAGGTGTAGGGCGCCGCGGCGCCGGTCCAGGCCACGGAGCAGTTTTCGATGCTCAGCTGCAGGCCGTTGGTGGCGTCGGTGGTGAGCAGGGATGCGGTGGCCCCGGCGGAGGTGGTGAGGGTGACGTTGTTCAGGTCGGAGTTGCCGGTGTTGGCCAGGGTGACGAGCTTTTCGACTTTGTCACCGGGGAGCAGTCCTGCGATGGGGACGTTGAGGGTGTTGGCTGGTCCGGGGGCGCCCAGGGCGATGGTGACGGTGCCTGCGGTGACTGCTTGTGAGGCGGAGGTGGAAGAGGTGAACGCGCCGTAGGTTCCCATGCCGGCGACGGCGGCTGCGGTGCCGACCAGTGCGACGGAGGCGAGGATTTTGCCGGAGGTGGTCTTGAGGCTGATGGCCATGGGGATCAGTGTCCTTTCGTGTGGCCACCGTGAGACCGGCCGGCCTGTTGTTCCAGCCTTCCTGGCTGACAGGATTTACTTTGCCGGGCCTGGATCAAGAACAAATCCTGCAAACCCACAACACTTCCTCAGGAAAACCTCAAGAAAACCGCAGCCGCCCAGGCGGCGCCCAGCACCGATCCGGGCAGCCGCCCGATCTTGAGGGCAAGCGGATGGAGCCTTGACGGTTTCTTGAGCCACGTCCAAGAAAGTATTAAGTACAAGGCATACGGCGCGGACTCTGCCGGCATGATTGCCGGCCAGGGAAGGAAGGCACTGTGAGGGATCAGGTGAACAGATCGCGACGGCGCTGGGCCGCGTCCCTGGCTGCCGTCGCGGCGTGTTTTCTGATCGGTGCCCCGGCTGCCTATGGCGCCTTCGACACCAACACCACCGCCGCGGTCCTCGCCAGTGCCTACACCCTGAGAGCTCCAACGGGTGATGCCATGTCTGCCAGTTGCGAGCAGGTGGGGAGCAGCGGAAAATACCGTCTCAGGATTTCCGTCACGGCTACTGCCTCCGAGGCGCGGGCGAATTTCTACGTCCTCAATTTGGTAAGCCCCAACGGAGCCGTCACCACAGTGGACCTCGTCGCAGGGGCAGCCCAGTATGACTCAGGGACTTCACCAGGTGCGGCGCGCGGCACCTGGAACTACTCCGTGCAATCGCAGTATCGCGTGCCGAACTCGACCAACGTATGGTCCAGCAGTGCCACTCCTTCCACGATCATGTGCTGAGGCGGAAGCCCGATGGGGTGCTGCCGCCTCACCGTGACAGTTATCCACAACCCCGAGCGAACAAAGCAATGCCGTCTTCCTGAACGGGTAGGCTGGAGATCTCGGCTGATGCAGGTGGCCGCAGGAACCACCAAGCGGAGCCATATCTTCCATGTCAGCTGACCTTGACCTGACTGCCCTTGCGGCGTCTTCCCTTTCCCTTCCTGAATTGCGCGATGGCCAACTTTCCGGTGCGGGCGCCCTTGCCGAGGGCCGCGATGTTCTTGCTGTCATGCCAACCGGGTACGGAAAATCCGCCATCTACCAACTCGCGGCGCTGTACCTTCATCAACAAACCAAGCGTCCCGCCGTCGTGGTTTCACCCCTGATTGCCCTGCAGGAGGACCAGCTGGAGGGGCTCGCCGAGGACCTGGGTGAGGGGGCCGCCGTCGCGATTAATTCTTCGCGCACGGACGCAGAGGTGGAGGAGGCCTGGCAAATGGCCGAAGCCGGCCATGCAATCTTCCTGTTCCTGGCCCCGGAGCAACTGGCCAAACAGGAAACCGTTGAGCGGATCGCCGCGCTGGACATCTCCATGTTCGTGGTGGACGAGGCCCACTGTGTGTCTGCGTGGGGCCATGACTTCCGCCCAGACTATTTGGAACTGGGCAACGTTCGCGAGCGGCTCGGGAATCCGCCGGTGATAGCCCTCACCGCAACAGCTTCCCCGCCCGTAAGGGAAGAGATCGTTGAGCGGCTGGGCATGAAGGATCCCTTGATCCTGGTGCGTGGTTTCGATCGGCCCAACATCGGCCTCGCCGTTGAACGGCACCAAGAGGACAAAGCCAAGCGCAAAGCCGTCATTGAGCAGGTGGTGGCTCTGTCCAAGAATGAAGGGATAGGGCTCCTGTATGCCGCCACGCGCAAAGACACCGAAAAGTATGCAGCCCGGCTGGTGGAACTGGGCCTGAGGGCAGAGGCCTATCACGCAGGCCGGGCCGACGCTGACCGGGAAAGCATCCATGAAAGATTCCTGGATGACCAACTTGATGTGGTGGTGGCTACTACTGCTTTCGGCATGGGGATCGACAAAGCCAACGTGACGTTCGTGGTGCACGCGGACATTCCGGAGTCCTTGGATTCTTATTACCAGGAAATTGGCCGTGCCGGCCGTGATGGCGAAGCTGCTGCGGCCATCCTCCATTACCGCGCCGAAGACCTCGGGCTTCGTAAGTTCTTCGGTACACATTCGCCGGATCCCGAGGCCTTGAAAGCCGTCCTGACAGTGATCAAGAACGCCGGCTCGCCTGCCCCGAAGTCCGCCGTGGTGGAGCTGACCGGACTCCCGGCCAGAAGGGTCACCGGATTGGTGAACCAGTTGGAAGAGGCTGGAGCAGTGAAAACCGGCAAGCGCGGAATCCGGCTCAAGTCCAAAGCCAAGTTGTCCAGCCTGGTGGACCGGGCTGTCGAATTGGCGGAGGCGCGGCAACGTGTTGACCAATCCCGGCTCACCATGATGCGGGCCTACGCAGAAACGGACGCGTGCCGCCGCCAGTTCCTGTTGGGCTACTTCGGCGAGGACCTGCCGGAGCCTTGTGGCAATTGCGATGCCTGCGCTGACGTCCGCACCGAGGATACGCCGGGTTCGGGCAGCCATACGGCCTCGAGCGCTGAGAAACGGTTCCCCCTGCAGTCAACCGTGATCCACAAGGACTGGGGTCCTGGACTGGTCATGCGGCACGAGGATGACGTCATTACTGTCTTGTTCGAGCAGGAGGGGTACAAGACCCTGTCCAGTACCGCCGTCGTCGAGCATGAACTGCTAAGGCCCGCCTAGGCGCGGGTGGCTCGCGGCCGTCTCGTCATAACGGCCACGGCCAATGCGGCCGCCAGGGCTGCCGCGCTGACCAGATACAGCAGTCCGCCCCACGGTGCATAGTCGCCGCCGGAAATGAGGAACGCATCGGCCAGCGCCATTCCTGCAGGGAAGGACACCCAAAAATATGATGGTGCACCGAGCCCCAGGATCAGGAGGTCGAGGAGCACAACGGTCCTCAACTTCGAAATGCGGCGGGTCGCTGCGCCCAACACCACTGTGGCGCCCAGTGCTGTTCCGATGAGGGCACACGTCACAACCGTGGCTGCCGGGATTGACTCGTTGGCCCGCGCCAGGCCCAGGTGGATTTCTTCCAGGCTCGCGCCCGGAACAGCGGCAAGGGGATTCCACACCAGGATCTGCAGTGCTGCGGTCGCTGCATACGCGGCTATTGCCGCGAGTCCGAGCAGGCCAACCGTGACCCGCAATGCGTGAGCATTCTTTTCTGCTATCCCCATGATGGGAGCCTAGCCGGGCTTCAGGTATTCAGCTCCACCATCAGGGCCGGCAGTTCGTCGGCGAGTTCGCGGGCCAGGAAACCCAGGGGACCAAGTTTGCTCGCCAGGCGATCCGCGGCGGCCGCGTGCAGATGCGTGCCCCAGCAGGAGGCCTGGGCATTGCTGGTGCCGCGGGCCCTGAGTCCGGCGATGGCCCCGGCCAGGACGTCCCCGCTGCCCGAAGTACCTAAACCGCCGTAGCCGGTGGTGATTTTCCAGAGTTCGGGCTCCTGGCCCGGGGTGTCCTGCGGTCCGGCAATAAATCCCTGGCAGCTCACCACGGCATCAAACCGCTGGGCGATGTGGAGGACCGCAGCCTCGAGATCGTCCACCTCCCTGCCCAACAGGAGTCCAGCCTCGGTCGGGTTGGGGGTGAGGATCAGGCGTCCACGCCAGGGGTCCAGCAGGTCCTCGACCTTGCCAAGGGCTCCCAGGGCATAGGCGTCAAGAACGACGGCGGGACCGCCTGCTGCGGGAGTGTCGCCCTGGGACTCCTCCCGTTCCAGCAGGGCCCGAAGCATCGATTCGGCGAGGTCGAGATCGTCCAGCCCGGGACCCACCAACAGGGTGTCGGCACGATCCAGATAGGAGGAGATCCGGTCGAGTCCTTCACCTGTGAGGGACCCGTCGGGGGTCTCCGGCAATCCGAGCGAACCGCATTCCGGCAGCACAACACCTACCTGTATTGCTGCGGACTCGGCAACGGCTAGCGTTATTTTGCCCGCCCCGGCGCGCAGGGCCGCAGTTCCGGCGAGGATTGCCGCTCCGGGGGTGGCCCGGGCACCGCCGATGACCAGAACTGCTCCGCGGGAATACTTGTCATCGCCAGGTGCCGGCAGCGGCCAGTCCCGAAGTAGCGACGGCGTCACCAACGTGGGGTCACTGGGGGTGGACACTGGCATCTCCCGCGTGTTCAGTGACCGCGACACCCTGCTCGGTGAGGTGGTCGGCAACATTGAAACTCTCCAGTTGCCACGGTCCCGAGCCTGACGGGCGCACGTACCGCGTGATTGAGGCGTTCAGCACCGACGTCGTTGCGGCGAGGTCAAGGATCTCCTCTTCAGACATACCCTCCAGGACGTAACGAACCAGGAGGATCACCGCGTCGTGGCAAACCAGCATCACGCGCTGGCCTCGTGCGGAGGAATTGAGTTCGTCCAGGACCGAGCGGAGACGGAGGGCAACATCGGCCCAGGATTCTCCTCCAGGCGGGCGATAGTACAGTTTTCCCAGCCACAAGCGCCGCTCGGCCTCGTCCGGATAGCGGTTCTTTACGCCCAGGCTGGTGAGCCTGTCCAGAATGCCCAGCTCCCTGTCGCGGAGGCGTTCATCGGTGAGAACTTTGACGGGCCATCCCGCAGTTTCGACGGCGATTTCCGCCGTCTGCCTGGCGCGGGCGTAAGGGGAGGACACGACAGCGTCCGGTCGCAGGTCCTCGGCGATCCTGGCCAAAGCCGTCCCCAATGCCTTGGCCTGGTCCTGCCCGGTGCCCGAGAGGTTCACATCAGGATCCCTGGCGGGCACGTCAATAATCTCTGCTCCTGCCACCCGCGCCTCGGTGGCAGCCACGTTCCCTTCGCTCTCACCGTGCCGGACAAGCAGCAATTCCACGGCACCGGCCTCCTGCACGGCGTCTGTCAGAACATCTTCGTTCACAAAAAGTCACCCTTCCGTGCGCGTTACCGATGCAGCACACTACCCACTGCGTACCCACCGGTCCAGAGACTAAACGCTCGACGCCGGATCGGGAACCTCTGTTGCCCGGCCCGCCAGTGAAGTATGTTGCTCGCATGAAGGACACATACCAAGTCATTGTGGTCGGTGCCGGATTTGCAGGCGTTGCTGCAGCCAAGGAACTTGGCCGCAAAGGTGTACGCGTCTTGCTCATCGACTCGAACAACTACCACCAATTCCAGCCCCTTCTGTACCAGGTGGCTACGTCGCAAATAGGTGTCTCCGCGATTGCACGGCCGCTCCGTTCGGTGTTCCGCCGCCATAAGACGGTCAAGGTGCTCACGGCAACAGTGCAATCCGTGGATTCGGCACAGCGCTCTGTGACCACTGCCGACGGCCAGACCTTTAAAGCTGAAATCCTGGTTCTCGCCGTGGGCGCAGTCCCCAACTTCTTCAACACCCCGGGAGCCGAGGACCTGGCCTTTCCCCTCTACTCCGTCATGGACGCCACCAGGCTGGGCACGGGGCTCACCCGGCTGCTGGACCAGGCCGACAAGGACCCGGACAGCCGCGTTGATGTTGTAGTGGTTGGGGGAGGCCCCACTGGGGTGGAAACTGCCGGCGCCATGGCAGAAAACGTGAAATACGTGGTGCGAAAGTATTTTTCGCCGGAGCTCGCGGCCCGTTGCCGGGTGCATCTGGTGGACATGGTCCCCAGCGTCCTGAACATGTTTTCCACTAAATCCCAGAAGTATGCGACGGAACATCTGCAGAAAGTGGGCGTCCAGTTGCACATGGGAGTGGGGGTTACCGAAGTCCGGCGCGATGGTGTGGCCCTTGCCGACGGGACTTCCGTTCCTGGACAGATGGTGGTGTGGGCAGGGGGCCTGAAAGCCGGAGACATCATTGCTGGTTCCGGTCTGGCCCAGGGGAGGGGCGGGCGTATCGACGTCCGAACGGATCTCACGGCGCCGGATGTCGATGGCGTGTACGTCATCGGGGATTGCGCCAACATCACGGACTCAACCGGGGCCAAGCTCCCGCAGCTTGGTTCCGTGGCCCAGCAGGCTGGAAAGTGGGCGGCCAAGAACATTCTGGCTGATCTCGAGGGAGGCACACGGACGCCGTTCCGGTACGTGGACAAGGGTTACATGGCGATGGTGGGGCGGGGAGCTGCAGTGGCAGAGCTCGGCCGCAAGCGAATCCAGTTGCAGGGCGTTTTCGCGTTCCTGTCCTGGCTGCTGGTCCATTTAGCGCTGCTGTCCGGACTTCAGCAAAAAATCCGGGCCCTGTTTTCCTGGCTCAACGGCTATCTCCTGCACAGTCCCGCCCAGGTGGTGGTCAGCGGGCCCGTGGCGCACGAACCTCCGCAGCCGGCTCCACCGGCGCCCATCGAATCAAAGGAGCCGTGAAGGGGTGTTCCTTTTGTAGTTACGGTGAGCCAGCAGTGCGTGGACCACAAGGAGTATTCCAGCCACAGTGAGCAGGAATCCTTGAAGGGGTATTGCCAGCAGGATCAGGAGGACACCCAACGCAGCAGCAACGACATCCCGGATGCGGGGGTGAACCGGTCCGCGCGCGGGAACGCCGGAATCCAGTTGGCGGGCCAGGTCGGGATCCTGGATGAAAAGCTCGCGCTCAAGTTGCTCCAGAACCCGGCGCTCCCGTTCTGAAAGCGGCATAGCGGTACCTCCTCAGCGCTACGGCTTTAGTCCATGTGGTGATCACCAGGTCCCCTGAACAACCGGAACCCCAGCGACCCAATTAGCTAAGCATGCTTAGTATTCAGACCGCAAGCATAAATTTGGCGTGGTTGAGCGCCCACGGGCATCTGCTGGGAAGATGGCAGGAGGAAACCCGAATGAGGAGAAGCATGACACTCAAAGAACGCTTGAAGGCAGACGTCGTCGACCATATGAAAGCAGGCAACAAAGTTGCCCTGACCACGGTTCGCAACGTCCTGGGTGAAATCACCACCCGCGAGAAGTCTGGCAAGACGCCGGTAGAGCTCGACGACGCGCAGGTCACCTCGTTGCTGCAGAAGGAAGCCGCGAAGCGGCGGGATACGGCGCGGATCTATACGGAGGCGGGGGAGGCCGACCGTGCAGCAGCCGAAGTTGAAGAGGCCGAGATTATCGAGGCTTACCTCCCCAAAGCGCTCACCCGTGAAGAAGTAGAGGCAATCGTGGACGAGGCTATCGCAGCCCTCAAAGCTGATGGCCAGGAACTCTCCATGAGGTCAATCGGCGCTGTTATGAAACCTGTGACCGCAAAGGTTGCAGGGCGCTTCGATGGCAAGGCCGTCAGCGAGATCGTGCGGGGCCGTCTGGCGTAACCGCCAACGGCTCAGTTGACCCCAAGCAGCCACCGCAGAGTGTCAGCGTTACGCACGGCGTTACCACCGCCGTCGTTATTGAAGTAGACGTAAACGTCCTTGCCGGAGCCGCTCCACTCACGGATCCTGTCCGCCCACCACCTCAAATCGTCCTCTGAGTAGGAGCCGCCGTAGAGGTGCTGGTGGTCCGGGCCGTGCATGCGGATGTAGACGAATGGCGCGGTGGCGCGCAGGATGCACGGCAGGTTGGCGCCGCTCATGATGCAATAGGCGGCTTGGTGGCGTTCCAGTAACGCGTACACATCGGGGTGGTCCCAGCTATCGTGCCGGAACTCGACGGCGACGCGGATCCAGTGCGGAAGGGCGGCCAGAAAGTAGTCGAGCCGGGCGTCGTCGCGGGCGAAACCAGGTGGGAGCTGGGCCAACAGGACTGCCCTTTTGTCGCCGAGTTCGTGCCAGCAGTGGACGATGCGTTCCACCCACACCTCAGGGCTGTACAGCTTCTTGGCGTGTGTCAGTCCGCGCGGCGCTTTGACCGACATGGCGAATCCCGCTGGCAGCCGTTCCCGCCAACCCGCGAAGGTGGTGTCGCGGGGCCAACGGTAGAAACTGGCATTCAGCTCGACTGTGTTAAATCGTGCTGTGTACTGGGGCAGGCGTTTGGCAGCAGGCAGGCCCGGGGGATAGAGCACGTTCTCCCAATGGTCGTAGCTCCAGCCCGATGTGCCGATGTGGATGCCCATGGTGAGGATGTACCCCTGGTGGCAGTTCCTTAACGCGCCGTTCTGTTGGTGCCGGTCCGCGCCATCAGCGCCCTGAGGTCATCGGCAACCTTTGCTACTTCTCGCTGACGAGCGCTGCGGGGTGTTCTCGTGCCGTGGCTTGACGGCCGTGGCGCCTGGGTTGCAGCACGGGAAGGACGGTAAATTTGGGGATCACGCACGGGCTGGACGTCAACGTTGACGGTGCCCTGCAAGGGATCGTGGAAGAGGGGGAAGCTCATGATCCCTGATCCTGACACAACCGGACCGTCGCCGAAATGGACAATCGCATACCGGCTCAGGGAGTCGCTGTGCAACTGTCCATAAGTGGCACGGCGGGGCTGCTCTGTCAGGACTCTGGCAGGGCGCTGAAGTGGAAGTGTCTAATGCTCAGTAAAGCGACCACTAAGCCACTTAATGCTCTGATTCATGAGCATTAACTCCGCATCTCGATGAAGCCCCGTTAGAAAGCTACCCCCACAGCGCCTTCTTGAGCAGCGTCCTCAGTTGCGCGTTCTCATCGTCGTTCAGTGCTGCCAGCTGTGTCTGCTCGCACACCTCGAGCGCTGCCCGCGCCTTGTTGTGGATCCGTCGGCCCTCAGAGGTGGAGACGATGATCTTCGCACGCCGGTCCTGCTTGCCCTGAGCCCTTTTTACCAGGCCCCGGTGCTCAAGGTCGTCAACCAGGCTGACCACTTGGCTGGGGTCCAGGCTGAGGAAATCGGCAAGCTCGCGTTGGGTGGGTTCCAGTCCGCTACAGGCCAGCGTCAGCACGGAGAAGGATCGCTCCCGGAGCCCGTAGTCCGCCAAAGCCTTGTTGTTCAGGAGTGAGCCTGTGGCATGCAGCTTGGCCAGGAGCAGCCCCACGTCGCTGCCGATTTTGGCCGCAGCAAGGCGCGGGGTTTCCAGTTCGGTGCTTGGCTGGCTCATGACAACTCCAATAGTAATGAAAAACAATCGTTGACTTTTTCAATGATCCGTATTCTCATTGATCCTGACAAGGATCTCACGAACGCAGTGGGATCGGCCCACCGGCTCCTGCCGGTTACTGCATGCGAAGGAGCACGCCATGAGCTTGAACGGCAAGGTTGCAATCGTCACCGGAAGTGGACAGGGCCTTGGACTCGCCTACGCGAGGGAGCTCGCCCGCCAAGGCGCCGCCGTCGTTATTAATGACGTGAACGCCGCGACGGCTGCGGAAGCCGTCGCACAGATTGAGGCCGACGGCGGCCAGGCAACCGCCGTCGTGGTTCCGGTGGGTACGACTGACGCTGCCAAGGCACTGGTCGCGGGCGCTGTTGAGGCCTTCGGGCGCCTGGACATCCTGGTCACGAACGCAGGCATCCTCCGGGATAAGAGCCTGCTGAAGATGACCGACGAAGACTTCGACCTCGTCATCAACGTCCACCTCCGCGGAACTTTCACCTGTGTCCGCGAAGCCTTCGCCTACTTCAAGGAAAACAACATCGCCGGCCGGATCATCACCATCGGCTCGCCAACCGGCCAGCGCGGCAACTTCGGGCAGACCAATTATGCGGCGGCAAAGGCCGGGATTGTGGGCATGGTCCGGACGTGGGCGCTGGAAATGAAGAAGGCCGGAGTGACGGTTAACTCCGTGATTCCGGTGGCTGCCACAGCGATGACCAAGACGGTCCCGTATTTCCAAAAAGCTGTGGAGGCCGATGAACGGGGCGAGGCGATGCCGCGTTTCTTCCGCCACGCCCTCGGGTTTGGAACGGCCGACGACGTCGCCGGCTTGATAGCGTTCCTCGCCTCTGACGCGGCTTCCGGAATAACAGGTCAGGCGATCGGTGCCGGCGGTGACCGCCTGCAGGTCTGGACGCACCCGACGGCGGCGACCACCGAATACCGCGACGGTGGCTGGAGCTACGAGGCCCTGCAGGAGAACGCCGGCACACTGTTCGGCGAGGATGCTTTGCAGGGATACGGCGAGGAATTCCTGCCCCTGCCCGAAGAGCTCCAGCCGGAACCGGCACAGGCACGTTGAGCATGGCGCGGTATGAATTGGGCATCGATGCTGCTGCCTTGGACGCGATCGACATGCACGTCCACCTGGAAGTGGACAGTTGCGGGCACGGCTCTCTTCCGGACACCCTCACAGAGGCCTCGGCGAAATACTTCAAGACCGAGGACAGGACCCCATCGCTGGACAGGATCGCGGAGATCTACCGCGAACTGAACATGGCCGCCGTCGTATTTACCGTCGACGCCCGGACGCAACTGAAACACGAACCCAACAGCATCCCGGAACTGATCGAGGGTGCGGCGCGGAACAATGACGTCCTGATTCCCTTTGGCAGCGTTGACCCGCGAACGGGGGAGGACGCGATCGCCGGAGCCAAGCACCAGGCTGTTGAGTTGGGCGCCCGGGGATTCAAGTTCCACCCGTCACTTCAGGGCTTTGATCCGTCCAACGAGACTTTCTACCCACTCTGGGAGACGCTGCAGGAGCTCGGACTGCCCTGTATTTTCCACACCGGCCAGAACGGGATGGGTGCGGGCCTGCCCGGTGGATACGGCATCAAGCTGGCCTACTCCAACCCGCTGTTGCTGGACGCGGTCGCCGCTGATTTTCCGGGCCTGCAGATCATCATGGCCCACCCCTCGGTTCCGTGGCAGGACGAGGCGAACTCGATCGCGACCCACAAGTCCAACGTGTTCATCGACCTCTCCGGCTGGTCGCCCAAGTACTTCCCGGAATCGCTGGTTCGTCTGTCCAACAGTGTGCTGCAGGACAAAGTGCTGTTTGGCACGGACTTCCCGCTGATCACGCCGCAGAAGTGGCTTGGCGCCTTTGCGGACCTGCCGTTGAAGGACGAGGTCCGCCCGAAGATCCTCAAGGACAACGCCGTCCGCCTGCTGGGCTTGGGCGGTTGAGATGACCACAAGCACGACGACGGACATCGGCCTGGGTGCCTCGCTATCCGAGGCGGGTGCCCGGCTTTACCCGGCGGCGGATTGGTACGACGCCGAAGCACTCCTCAGCCATGGCGAGCGCGAAGTTTTGGCCCGGCTGCGGGACTTCCTGGACGCCGAAGCCAAACCAATCCTGGCCGATTACTGGGAGCGCGGCGAGTTTCCGGAACAACTGGCACAACCGCTCATCGATCTTGACCTGATGGAACCATTCGATGCTCCGGCCCGGGAAATTTTTCACGGATTCAGGATCTTTGAGCTTGCCCGGTCAGATGCATCCCTAGCCACTTGGTACACCGCCCAGGCTGGCCTCTTCCGGACGGCAATCCGTGTGGGGGCCTCGGGAGAACAGCAGCGCGAATGGATGCCCCGCGTGATCGATTTCTCGCTCAAGGGCGTCTTCTCCCTGACTGAGCCTGAGCACGGCTCGGACATCGCCCGTGGCCTGGCCACCACCGCACGCTTCGAACCGGGAGCCGGCGGCGGCACGGGCTCCGGTTCCTGGGTACTGGACGGCGCCAAGCGGTGGATCGGCGGCGCCTCCACGGCAGATGTGTTGTGCGTGTTCGCCAGGGACATCGCGGACGGGCAGGTCAAGGGATTTCTCGTCGACCGAACCGCTCCCGGGGTCGCCCTGGAGAAGATCCATGGCAAGGCCTCCCTTCGCATGATGCAAAACGCCCACATCGCATTGGACAACGTACGGGTTCCCGAGGCCCGGCGCCTGCACAACGTGAACTCGTTCAAGGACGTCGCAGCGATGCTGAGGGCGATGCGCTCGGACGTCGCGTGGATCGCGACAGGCGTCCAGGCCGGCGCCTTCGAAGCCGCGCTGGCCTACGTCAAAGGGCGTCAGCAGTTCGGCCGTTCGCTGGGATCGTTCCAGCTGGTCCAGGAGAAGCTGGCGCGCATGCTCGGCAACGTCACGGCGTCCCTTTCCCTGGTGGTCCGGCTGACCGAACAACAAGGCCACGGGATCTACCGGGACCAGGACTCGGCACTGGCCAAAATGCAGACCAGCCTGATGATGCGCGAAACCGTCGCTTTGGCACGCGAAGTGGCAGGCGGCAACGGTATTACGCTCGCCGCCGACGTCGCGCGTTTCCATGCCGACGCCGAAGCCGTCTATTCATACGAAGGCACGCACGAGATCAACGCCTTGATCGTCGGCCGCGCCCTCACCGGCCACAGTGCCTTCACCCACTAACCACCAGCAAAACCACAACCAGGAGGCAACGATGCCCAATCTCGTCGTCGATTTCGACACCCTGCTCACCATGTCCGGCAAGGACCTCGGCACAACTGACTACCGCGAGATCACCCAGGAGCAGATCAACCTGTTCGCCGATGCCACGGACGATCAGCAGTGGATCCATACGGACCCGGAACGCGCCAAGGATGGTCCTTTCGGGGCCCCGATCGCGCACGGCTTCCTCACTCTGTCCCTGATCATTCCGTTCTGGGGCGAACTGTTCGACGTCAACGGCGTCACCACCAAGGTCAACTACGGGCTGGACAAAGTACGTTTCACTTCACCGGTCAAGGTGGGCTCGAAGGTCCGCATGCAGGGCAGCATCGCCGAGGTTACCGAGGTCAAGGGCGGCGCCCAGATCAAGGTCAACGCCACCATCGAGATCGAAGGCCAGGAACGTCCCGCAGTCGTTGCTGAGTTCCTCGCCCGTTTCTACAAGTAAACCCACGTCCCTTCCCTCCTCTCCCAAGGAACCGCCATGTCAGGACACACCGCACTCGCATCGTCGAGCACGGCCGAAAAGCGCAAGGAAGCGCGCACGGTCATCTTGTCCAGCTACCTGGGCAGCACCATTGAGTTCTACGACTTCCTGCTGTACGCAACGGCGGCAGCGGTTGCCTTTCCCAAAGTGTTCTTCGCCGGAACAGACGAGTGGGTGGGCGTTGTAGCCGCCTACGCAACGTTTGCCGCCGGCTACGTTGCACGGCCGCTAGGTGGCATCATCTTCGGTCATTTCGGGGACCGGATTGGCCGCAAGGGAATGTTGATCATCTCCATGGCCATGATGGGCATCGCGTCCACCTTGATCGGCCTGATCCCGGAATCCAGCGTGATTGGTCCTTGGGGAGCCGTGCTTCTGGTGGTCCTGCGGGTCTGCCAGGGCATCGCCGTCGGGGGTGAATGGGGTGGCGCCGCACTGATGGCGCTGGAACATTCCGACCCCAAGAGGCGCGGCTTCGCGGCGTCGTTCGTGAACGCAGGCGCGCCCACCGGCGCTGTGCTGGGCACCGTGGTGATGGGTATCTTCTCCGCCCTGCCGCAGGACGCCTTCCTGGCATGGGGGTGGCGGGTGCCGTTCCTGCTGTCCTTTGTCCTGCTGATCGTGGGCATGTTCGTCAGGCTGCGGGTCTCCGAAAGTCCGATCTTCGCCGAAGCCGTGGCCAAGGAAAGCGCCCAGGGAAGCAAACGCAAGTTTCCCTTGCTGGAAGTGCTGAAGCGTCCCAAAGCGCTCATCATGATCATGTTTGCCGGAGCCGCCGGATTTGGCCTGCAGGTGGTGCTGCCCACCTTTTCCGTCACCTACGCCGTTTCCAAGGGCGCTCCGCAACAGGGCGTGCTCTACGCTTTCGCCGGGGCTTCGGCCATCTCCATCCTGTTCGTGCTCCTGGGTGGCAGGTTGTCCGACCGGTTTGGCCGTCGCCCTGTGATGGTCACCGGCCTGGCGCTGTTCATTCTTTACCTGTTTCCCATGTTCGGGATGCTCAGCTCAGGCAACATCGCGCTCGTCTTCCTGGCCTTCACCGTGGCACTCATCCTGCACTCGTCCCTCTACGGCCCCTTGGCAGCATTCGTGTCAGAGCAGTTCGGCACCACCAACCGTTACACGGGGGCGGCCGTCGGCTACCAGCTTGCAACCCTTATCGGCGCGGGCTTCACCCCGGGCATCGTCGCCGGGCTGTACAAGGATTCCGGTCAAACCATCCTTCCTGTGGTGGTCTTCCTTTCCGCCATGTCGCTGGTGTCAATTGTCTTCATCCTGCTGACGCGGGAGTCTAAGAACAACGACCTCTCCACGGTCAGTTAGGAGTACGCACCATGGACAACAACGGAGTTGGATCCTGGCTGCACCGCCGCCGAAGCAAGTCCGGAGCCAAGACGGCGCTAATTTACGGCGGGCAGAAGCTGAGCTACCTCGAGCTCGCCGACCGGGCCGATCGCTTGGCCAATGCCCTTATGGCCAGGGGAGTAACCAAGGGCGACCGCGTAGCCTACCTCGGCGAAAACCATCCGGCCTTTGTGGAGACATTCTTTGCCTGCGGCCTTGTCGGGGCACTGTTCGTTCCGTTGAACACGCGGCTGGCCGCCCCGGAACTTCAGTTCCAGCTGCAGGACTCGGGCGCCCGGCTGCTGATCAGTGCCGCAGCATTGGAACCCGTTGCGGCGGCCGCTGTGGCAGACACCGCGGTGGCCCACCGGCTTGTAGTGGTGCCCGACGACGACCCTGGCAGTTCCGGGATTAAGCCGCCATCCGGCGTCGAACACTATGGCGAGGTGATCGGCGCAGCGGACAGCACACCGACGGATACCGTGGTGACCCTGGACGACGGCGCCATGATCCTCTACACCTCCGGCACCACGGGCAAGCCGAAAGGCGCGCTGCTTACGCATGGGAACATCACCTGGAACTGCATCAACACCGTGGTGGACATGGACCTCAGCCGGAACGATGTGGCCCTCATGATTTCACCGCTGTTCCATGTGGCATCCCTGGACATGGGCTTGTTGCCGATGCTGCTCAAAGGCGCCACCGTGGTCCTCGAATCCAAGTTCGACGCCGGACGCGTCCTGGAGTTGGTAGGACTGCACAAAGTCACTACCCTTAGCGGCGTCCCCACCACATTCCAGATGCTTTGCGACCATCCGCAGTGGCCGGCGGCGGACCTTGAGTCCCTGGACAAGCTCACCTGTGGCGGTTCAGCAGTCCCGCGACGTGTGCTGGATGCCTATGAAGCCCGCGGCATCGGCTTCACCACCTGCTACGGCATGACCGAAACGGCGCCAGGAGCCACCATGCTTCCGATCTCCGCGTCCAAGGAGAAGGCAGGGTCCGCAGGATTGCCGCATTTCTTTACTGATGTAAGGATCGTGGATCCGTTCGGCGGGGTGGTCGGCGCGGGAGAAGTGGGGGAGATCCAGATTTCCGGGCCAAATGTCATCAAGGAATATTGGAACCGTCCCGAGGCCACTGTCGCGAGTTACGCGGACTCGGTGTGGTTCCGCTCCGGCGACATGGGCTCAATTGACGAGCAAGGTTTTCTGTTTGTCTCGGACCGGCTCAAGGACATGATCATCTCAGGCGGGGAAAACATCTATCCCGCCGAGGTGGAGGCAGCCATTGCGGAGCTCCCGGCCGTGGGCAGCGTGGCTGTGATCGGCGTGAGCGACGAGAAATGGGGCGAGGTTCCCCGCGCCATAGTCACCTTAAGGAAGGGCGCGGCCCTGACGGAGGAGCAGCTGCGCTCGCATTTGGACGGCCGGCTTGCCCGGTACAAGATTCCCAAATCCGTGGTGTTCGTGGAGGAGATGCCGCGCACTGCCAGCGGCAAGATCAGGAAGACCGATCTCCGGAAGCACTACGCCCAGTAACACCCAACCCTCGCTCACGTCCCGGGTGCTTGGGCTGGACGCTCATTCACATCCCATCGGTTTGGGCCCAACGCTCGCTCAGGTCCCGGGTGATGGGGGTGGTTGGTGAGTGAGGGTTTGGCTGATGGGGGTGGTTGGTGAGTGAGGGTTTGGCGGCGAAATAATCCGTCAATGGGCTAAATCCGGGTTAACTTTGTCCATCGAACTGCCTAAATGGCGTCCGGGGCATTACGATTGGCACGACTCTTCTCTGAGTACGCATTTGTCACAACGAACCCCGGGGGATATACCAATGAGCTACCCGCAACAGCCGCAACAGACCCAGCCATATGGCGCACAGGCCGGCGAACCGCCGCTGTGGGCTCCCTACTACGGCGCCCCGATCGGCGCAGCAATCCAGCGCTTCTTCAAGAAATACGCTGCTTTCTCGGGCCGCGCCAGCCGCAGCGAATACTGGTGGGTCGCCCTCGCATTGGGTGTCATCGGCCTCATCCTGCAGATCCTCACTGGCATTTTGGGCAGTGCAGGAGCGACTGTTTCGGCCAACGGAACGGCCGTTCCCGGCCCGGGTGCCGCAGTGGGCTTCATCCTGCTGGGTGTGTTCTACCTGGCTGTCCTCGTTCCCTCCATTGCGCTGCTGGTTCGTCGTCTGCACGACGGCAACTTCAGCGGCTGGCTTGCCCTGCTGGGACTTATCCCGTTCGTGGGCGGCCTCGCCATCCTGGTCTTCGCATTGCTGCCGTCCAACCCGGCCGGCCAGCGCTTTGACCAGCCGACTGCATAGTAGATAACGCATCAAGCAAAAGGGGCGGCACCTGGCGTGCCGTCCCTTTTGCGTGCCCTGGGTGCGGCGGCAACCGCTCCGTGACATGCTTTCACTGACGCGGACCGACCCCGATGACGAGGAGTGCCAGCCATGGGATCCATCAAACGGTGCGCCGTAGTTGGCGGCGGGATTATCGGCGTCGCGGTCGCGCGGGAACTTGCCAATAAGCTCGACGGCGTCCAGGTCACCATCTACGAGAAGGAAGACCGCCTCGCAGCGCACCAGACAGGCCACAACTCCGGGGTAGTCCACGCAGGCCTCTACTACGAACCCGGCGGGCTGAAGGCAAGGCTCTGCCGCAGGGGAGTGGAACTGCTGCAGGAATTCTGTGCCGATAAGTCCCTTCCGTACGAAGCCTGCGGAAAGCTCGTTATTGCGCAGACACCGGACGAGCAAAAACGCCTGGACAACATCTTTGCCCGCGCCACGGCCAATGGTGTCCCAGGCGCACGGATGCTGCGCGGCGACCAAATACGCGAAGTGGAGCCGAACGCCGTCGGGCTTTCTGCGTTGCACTCGCCGGAAACGGCGATCGTAGACTATGCGGCCATCACTAAAGCGCTCGCCGACGACGTCCGCGGCTCGGGCGGGACCATCCACCTTGGGCGGGAGGTCACTTCGCTGGAACAGCAAGCGAGCGGCGTGGTGGTTCACACGAAGGACGGCAGCGAACACTTCGACCTCGTGGTGGCTTGCGCCGGCCTGCAGTCGGATCGGCTGGCCAAGGCCACGGGCGAGCCGTCCACGCCGAGGATCGTGCCCTTTTTCGGCCAGTACTTCCTGCTGGGCGCTGAAGCCCGCACGCAGGTGAAAGGCCTCATCTACCCCGTCCCGGATCCCAAGCATCCCTTCCTCGGCGTGCACCTCACCAAGCGCATCGACGGAGAAATGATGCTCGGCCCCAACGCTTTCATTTCCTTTGGCCGGGAATCTTATGGATGGAAGGACGTCCAGGTCCGCGATGTCCTGGATTACGCCCTCTTTCCGGGCTTTTGGAATTTCGCGCGGCAGAATGTGCCCTCGGCGGTCCGCGAATTCCAGACCGTGCTGAGCCGGAAGAACTTCATCCGCGAAGCGGTACGGTTTGTGCCGTCGCTGGAGGGTGCCACCGTCCTTCCCGGCACCCGCGGCGTCCGCGCCCAGGCCATGAATCGTGATGGATCGCTGGTGGACGACTTCGTCATCACACGACGCCGGGACACCGTTTTGGTGCGGAACGCGCCGTCGCCCGGGGCTACTTCGTCCATGGCGATCGCGGAGTACATCGTGGAGCAGGCGCTGGCCGGATAGCAGGCTCGGTTGATCCACCCAGCCGGCGGGAGTTAACAAGCTGGTGATTATCCGGAAACGGCGCCCTCATCCGGGGCGGGTAGCTTTGGCCCATGATCACATCATTGGCCGCATCGGCAACCCGCATTGGGCAGGCTTTCGGGCGCTGGATCGAGGCAGCATATGTCCTTGATTGCGTTGGCGCCGAGGAGGGGGAGCCGGCCGCGGACTGGACCTGGCTGCCAGCCTTGAGCGGCGTTACGGTGGCGAGCGCCCAAGCCATCCAATTCCACGCGGGACGCACGCCCAAAGCCCTTTAGGAAACGCGCGAAAAGCTGCGCGGTGTTGCGTTGAGCACACTATTCGTTCATGCCGGGTAGTATGCCCTAAACTGCTTCACTGAGGTGCCGGATGAGGCACTATGCAGCAACGAAAGCGAACCCTCAATGGCTACTGATTACGACGCCCCGCGCAAGACAGAAGAAGAGTCTCCCGCTGAATCGCTTGAGGCTCTCCAGGCATCCCGCGGTGGCGGTGCCCAGACCGCTGTCATCGACGTTGAGGACGTCGATACTGCCGAAGGGATCGACCTTCCCGGTGCGGATCTTTCGGGCGAGGAACTGACTGTCGTTGTGGTCCCGGAACAGTCCGACGAATTCACCTGCGGATCCTGCTTCCTGGTCCGGCACCGGTCCCAGATTGCGCTGGAAAAGAACGGCCTCAAGTACTGCAAGGACTGCGAAGGCTGATAACGCGCAGATCACGTTATCTTCGGTCACGAAAAAGCGGTAGATACCGCCCTGGACAGCCCGGAATCGGCACTCCAAGCGGCCTGAAATAACCCTCCCGTAATCAGCCGGGAACGCTCCTAACAGTTATGCGCCGAAGCGGCAACAACTCTCCTGAACCCCCTTTGCCGCTCCTACAGTTGAAGTATCAACTTCGCCTGAAGGGGGCACAAAAAATGAGGAAATTTGGAGCGGGTTTGGCCGCTGTTGTCGCAGCTGCCGGGCTCGGTCTGGCAGTGCCGGGGCCAGCCTCGGCGGCATCGTATTGCGGTATTAGCTGGGGCTCGCTGGCCAAAGCCGATCCCGATATGAGTTCGGCCAATGTCACTGGCGTGCGCACAGGGGAGCAGCCATGCTTTGACCGCCTGGTGATCGATATGACCGGTAAAGTCGCGGGTTATTCGGTGCAATACGTTCCCGTGGTGGTCCAGGACCCCACTGGTTTCCCGATCCCGGTTCTGGGCGACGCGGACCTTCAAGTAATGGTCACTGCGCCTTCCTATAACCAACAGGGGGAGCCCACTTATTTGCCGGCAGCCAAGGCTGAACTCTCCAACGTTTCGGGGTATCAGACGTTCCGCCAAGTGGTTTACGCCGGCAGTTTCGAAGGCACCACCAACATTGGGCTGGGTGTACGTGCCCGGCTTCCGTTCAGGGTCTTCGCTTTGGACGGACCCGACGGCGGTTCGCGGCTTGTGGTGGACGTCGCCCACCATTGGTGACCTTCCAGCCGCCAGGCCCCGGAAAGAAGGAAAGCTGCCAGTTCGTACGGAAGTTCCGTATGAACTGACAGCTTTCCCGCGTCTTCGTTGAACTACTCGGGAACCACCAGGGCCGGGGTGTCCTTCCGGATGGTCTCGCCACGGAAGAAACCGGGCCGCATGCGTGCCTGGAGCAGCATGACCACAGCTCCCAAGGCCAGGATCCCGATGCCCAGGATGAACACGAGACCCACGCCAAAGATCTCCGAGCCACTGCCGAATTCCGGATCCCAGCTGTCCATGGCGGTCTGCAGGAACACCACGAACAGCCCGACCCCGCCCACCACCGGGCAGACCAGCCGCAGGAAGAAGTTGCGTGCGCTGGAGAACACGCTGCTGCGGAAGTACCAGGCGCAGGCAATGGCCGTGAGTCCGTAGTAGAAGCAGATCATCAGACCCAGAGCCAGGATGGTGTCATTGAGGACGTTTTCGCTGATCACGTGCATCACTGCGTAGAAGCCCGCGGACAGGACGCCGGCCGCAACCGTGGCGAAGCCCGGCGTCGAGAACTTCTTGCTCATGTGGCTGAAGCGCTCCGGCAGGGCGCCGTAGTGCGCCATGGCGAGCAGGCTGCGCGACGGCGAGGTGAACGTGGACTGCAGGGAAGCGGCGGAACTGGAAAGCACAGCCAGGGACATGAGGATCGCGAACGGCCCCATGACCGGTGAAGCGAGTGCCGTGAAGACGTTGGCGTGGTTCTCGGGGTTGTTCAGCCCGATTCCGGTGTCGCCGACGCCGGCGAACATCATGGTGGCGATGGTCACCACGAGGTAGATGCCCAGGACGATGACGGCGGTCAGGGTACCGGCGGCGCCTGCGGTCTTCTTGCCGTTGGCGGTTTCCTCGTTGACGGTGAGGCAGACATCCCAGCCCCAGTAGACGAAAATCGACAGCGAAATGCCGGCTGCGATCTGGCCGAAAGTCTCGATCTTGGTGACGTCGAACCAATCCCAGCTGAACGGAATCGCGGTCTCGGATGTGGACCAGTTGCCGAACGCCATGGCAACGAAAAGCCCCAGGACCAACAGCTGGAACCCCACCAGGCCGTATTGCACGATCTTGGTGGTGTGCAGGCCGCGGTAGCTGATCCACACGGCCAATGCCACGAAGACAAAACAGGTGGCTACGTTCAACAGCTTGTTCGACGCGAGGTCGGCCAACTCAGGGGAGCCTGTGGCCTGGGCAAGGAACAGGTAGAAGAAGTCCACTGCGACGCCGGCCAGGTTGGAAAGGACGATGATGTTGGCAGCCAGCAGACCCCAGCCGCCCATCCAGCCAACCCACGGACCGAATGCTTTGGTGACCCAGGTGAACGTGGTGCCGCTGTCGGGGGAGTCTGCGTTGAGCTCCCTGTAGGCCAGCGAGACCAGGATCATCGGAATGAATCCGATCAGGAAAATTACGGGCAGCTGCAGCCCGACTTCGTTGACTGTTGGCCCAAGCGCACCCGTGAGGGTATACGCCGGGGCGATGGTTGAGATGCCAAGAACGACGACGGCGAGGAGCCCCAACTGCCCCGTCTTCAGTCCTTTGCCGCTGATGTTGTGCGACTCTGCCACGGCTGTGCCGCTGTGTCGGATGGTCTGGCTCATGAGGGGCCCTTTCTGGATGGCCGAAGGCTGCTGCTGCGTGATGCAGTCGATCCCGCTTTGGCGGGCGAAGAGTTCGCGTGCGTCAACACTGACTACGCGTCGGCCTGTGCAGGCATGGGCGGGAATACCAGGCAACGATGCTGGACGACGGCGGCGCGCAGGGGCGTCCGCGTGGTCGGTTCGGTGCGGGCCAGGGAAGTTGGGGCTTCCAGGCGGGTTGTTTCAATCATGGTGGTGTACTCCAGTGAGACGACTGTCACTAAATGAATAGCGTTCATTTAGTATGGCGCGTGTCACGCCGGAGCGCAAGGGGGAAATGAATGGCGATCATTTGTGACGGGTCGCCGCCGTCGAGGATTTGCTGCAGGCCGCGGCAGGCGCGGCAGCCCTCGGCGGCCGCTGCAGACCGCGGCGGGCCGCCGCCCGCTATGCCAGCGTCGGCAGGGTGAGAATTTCGGCTCCGTCGTGCGTGATGGCGATGGTGTGCTCGCTATGGGCCGTGCGGCAGCCGGTCACGCTGCGAAGTGTCCAGCCATCGGGATCGGTGACAAGCTGCGCCGTGTCGGCCATGACCCACGGTTCCAAGGCAAGGAGCAGTCCGGGGCGCAGCTTGTAGCCGCGTCCGGGCCGTCCCATGTTGGGCACGTGCGGCTCCTGGTGCATGGTTGATCCGATTCCGTGGCCGCCGAACTCGGTGTTGACCGGATAGCCGGCGTCCCTGAGGACGGAGCCGATGGCGTAGGAGAGGTCGCCGATCCGGGCGCCGGGCCTGGCTGCGGCGATGCCGGCACGCAAGGCGCGTTCGGTGGCTTCGATCATGGCCACGCTCTCGATGGGCCTGGCGTCGCCGACGATGAAGCTGATGGCGGAGTCGGCGGCGATTCCCTCCAGGGAAACGGCGAGGTCCAGTGTCAGCAGGTCGCCGTCGGCAAGTGCGTAGTCCCGGGGCAGGCCGTGGAGGACGGCGTCGTTGACGCCTGTGCAGATGTAATGGCCGAAGGGGCCGCGACCGAAGGATGGGGCGTAGTCAACGTAGCAGGAGACCGCGCCCGCTCCAACGATCATCTCCTTGGCCCACTTGTCGATGTCCAGCAGGTTGGTGCCAACCGTGCAACGGCCCTTCAGGGTGTGCAGGATGTTGGCCACCAGGGCCCCTGCAGCTTTCGCGCGTGCCAGTTCGCTGGTGCTGAGGATCTCAATCATGCGGAGCCTTTCGGGACTGTTGCCAATAACTATCCCGGCCATATTATCCCGGTATTACAATTGGAGCCATGGTCAGGTTGCCACTTACACCCGCGGAGGCCGAGCGTGGACAGCGTCTCGGTGCTCTGTTGCGCCGTGCGAGGGGAACGCGCTCCATGCTGGAGATCGCCCTTGATGCCCGCGTTTCTCCGGAAACGCTGCGCAAAATAGAGTCCGGCCGTGTTGCCACGCCTGCCTTTCCGACAGTTGCCGCGATTGCCGACGTCCTTGGCCTTTCCTTGGACCAGGTGTGGGCCGAGATCAACCGGCCCGACGCCGGCATGGAGCCAGATGGACCGCGCCGCAGCGCCAAGGAATTCCTGGCATCCTAGCCGCGCCACGTGCCGGCCCCCGATGGCTAGTCCTGACGTTTGGGCCGCGCCCGCACGTGTAGTCGTTCGCCTTGCTGGCCGAAGAGCGTGAGCAGTTCAACCGGCTCCGAGGTGGCGCTCGCGAACCAGTGCGGGGTCCGTGTGTCGAACTCCGCCACCTCGCCGGGTTTGAGGATGAAGTCGTTCCCTCCGAGCACCAGCCGCAACTTCCCGTTGAGGATGTACATCCAGTCGTAGCCCTCATGTGATTGGGGCTCGGGGATTTCCTTGCCTGTGCCGCTTTTGAGCACCATCTTGAATGCTTGGATCCCGCCCGGGCGCCGGGTGAGGGGAAGGGCCGTGCCCCAGTGGTGAACGTGCGGCTTGAGGTGGATGCGGGGGTCTCCCGTTTCCGGCGCGTCAATCAGTTCCTCAAGGGGTACCTGGTGAAGCCGGGCTATCGGGAGCAACAGTTCCAAGGTGGGCTTGCGTTGACCCGACTCCAGCCGCGACAACGTGCTGACGGAGATGCCCGTTTCCTCCGAGGCTTCGGCGAGAGTCAGGTTGCGTTGGGTCCGCATCGCGCGAAGGCGCGGACCGACGGCGTCGAGCATTGAGCTGAAATCCATGGTCATGGTTCAAGTTTGCCATATCAGCAACTTTTCTTGCCGGAATTCCTGATGCTGCCCAACCATGGAAGAAGCGGCGGACGGCCGCTCTGACAGTCAAGGAGGCGTTGTGGGCAAGCAATTGGCAAGCGGGTACCAGGTTGTGGTGATCGGTGGCGGTGCAGCTGGGTTAAGTGCCGCTGTCACCCTTGGCAGGGCACTGCGGTCGGTTCTGGTGATCGACGCCGGCGAGCCCAGGAACGCTCCTGCCGCCGGAGTCCACGGCTTCCTGTCCAGGGACGGCATCAATCCCAGGGAACTGTTGGAGAAGGGACGGCAGGAAGCAGTTGCTTACGGGGTGGACGTCGTCAATGGTGTCGCCGTAGCGGCGCGTTCGACGGCGGCGGAAGAGGACGGCGCGGAACTCTCCTTCGAGGTGGACCTGGCTGATGGTCAGACGGTCAAGGCGCAACGCTTGCTGATCACTACGGGGCTTATCGACGTGCTGCCGGACATCGGGGGCATCAAGGAGCGGTGGGGCCGTGACGTCCTGCACTGTCCCTACTGCCACGGCTGGGAAGTGCGGAACAAGGCGATCGGCATACTGGGCTCTCCCGTGGCCCTGCACCAGACTTTGCTGTTCCGGCAGTGGAGCCCCAACATCACGCTGTTCCTCAACGATGTCGTGGAGCCGACGGAGGAAGAATGGGAGCAACTGGCTGCCCGCTCCATCCGTGTGCTGGAAGGCAAGGTGCGCTCACTTGAGGTCCATGATGATGCCTTGCGGGGTGTAGTCCTGGCATCGGGAACAGTCATTCCTGTGGAGGCGGCTGTAACTGGCGCCAGGCTGGAGGCCCGCTCGGCGGTGGTGGAGTCCCTCGGTGTTCCGGTGGTGGAACACCCCATGGGAGTGGGCCGGCACATCGAGGTGAACCCCATGGGTGGGGCTACCTCGGTGCCGGGGGTCTGGGCTGCGGGAAACGTTGTCGACCTCATGGGCCAGGTCATGGCTTCGGCCGCCTCCGGCGTGATGGCTGGCGCGGCAATCAACGCCCACCTCGTGGCCGAGGAAACAAGGCTGGCCGTGGAAGCTGCCAAAAAAGTTGTCGACGTCCGGGCGTAGTGCGAGGAGTATTAAAGAACCGCCATTAAAAGGAGGTTGGCATGTGCTACGGGTACTATGACGACTTCGAGCGGCGCACGAAGAAGGACTCCGCGCGCAAGCCCGAGACCCGTCCTGCAGAGGCCAGGAAAGAGCCCGCTGCCCCGGCGGAGACCCGCCAAGGGACAGAAGGAACACTGTGGACTTTCCTGGCACGCCGTCGCAGGGAACCGGAGGTTTACGAACCCGAGGTTAACCGCATCCACGAGAAGGTCTAAGCATTACCCGGACCGGAACGATCAACAGATCCGCACAAAAAGGCGCCGGGTTGCCGGCGCCTTTTCCGTGGGTGGTCCAAGCTAATCCTGCTGCCCCTGCCTGGCCGAACCCAGGTACTCCAAAGCAGCGGTCACCAAAGCCTCAGTCCCTTTGGTGAGCGTGGGCTGGATCAAGGGTGCGAAGTATGGCGAGTGGTTGGACGGAATGTCCACGGGGAGCCGGCCCGTGGTGGCCCATTCCCTGAACAGGGCGGGATCTGCGCCCCCAAGGAACCAGAACACCAGGGGTGCATCGGCACCCTTTGCCAGGGCTCCCACATCTTCGCTGCCAGATACCGGTCCGGGGTCGATGACCTGCGTCGCGCCGAACCTGGCCTTGAATGCCGCGGTGATCCTGCCGGCAGCCGTTTCGTCGTTGACCGTCAGGGGGAAGCGCTCTTCGAAATGGATTTCCGGGTCCTTGGGCGCACCGGAAGCCGTTGATTCGCCCTGCACAATGCGCTCGATCGAGCCGAGGATCTTGTCTCTGATCGAATCGTTGAAGGTCCGGACGCTGAGGCCCAGCGTGGCTGTTTCCGGGATGATGTTGTTTTTCGATCCTGAGTGGATCTGCCCCACAGTCACCACGGCCGAGTCACTGGCCGCGAGCTCGCGGGACACGATGCCCTGCAGGCGCACGGTGGCGGCTGCAGCCATCAGGACCGGATCAACCGTGGTTTCCGGGCGTGATCCGTGTCCGCCGCGTCCGTGCAAAGTGATGTTGAGGGAGTCAGCCGAAGCCATGGTGACGCCGGCCCGTATGCCGAACCAGCCGGCGGGGAAGGGCGCAACATGCTGCCCGAGGACCACATCCGGCTTGGGCACTACGTCGTAGAGGCCATCGGCGACCATTGCGTTCGCTCCGCCGCCCCACTCTTCGGCAGGCTGGAAAACGGCGATCAGGGTGCCGTGCCACTGGTCACGCTGCGCGGCCAGTGACTCCGCCGCGCCCACCAGGCAACTGACATGGACGTCATGTCCGCAGGCGTGCATGACGGGCACGTCGTTGCCTTCATGGTCGACGCCGACGGCGGTACTTGCGTAGTCCAGTCCGGTGGACTCCTTGACGGGCAGGCCGTCCATGTCAGCCCGGAGCATCACCACGGGTCCGGGTCCGTTCTCGAGAACGCCCACCACTCCGGTCTTGCCGATGCTGCGGTGAACGGTGAATCCGAGGCTTTCCAGGTGCCCGGCGGCGATTCCGGCCGTCCTGGTCTCCTGGAAGGACAACTCGGGGTTGGCGTGCAGGTCTTTGTAAAGCTCTTCGAGGTCAATGGTCATGGGTTTACCCTCTTCGTTCGACGCCTTTGGTCTGGCCAGTGTATCCATGGGGCATGTGTGAAAACTGGACAGTCACGGCACACTTGATGGCATGACGAAATCCGAACCAGTCACCACGCAGCAGTCCACGGTCGAAGACTGGACAAAGGCCCTGGCCGAGTCCAGCGGTTCGCCCGGGGGTGGCGCCGGGACGGGTGTCATGCTCTCCATAGCCGCTGCTTTGACGTCCATGGTGGCCGGTTACACAGAGCCCGATGATGACCAGCGGGACGAACTTTCCGGCATTCATGCCCGGGCCCACCAGTTGAGGAAAGACGCCCTAAAGCTCGCGGATGACGACGCCTCTGCTTCCAACGCTTTTGGGGCTGCCTTCCGGCTGGATCCAGGAACGGAACGTGAAGAAGCCATCCATCGGGCTTCCGTGGACGCAGCCAAAGCCTCAGCCGTGCTTGGTGAGCGGGCCATCGACGCCATCGAGGACCTTGGCTGGCTTGCTTCCCATGGAAATCCGGCCCTCATTGCCGACGTCGTGGTTGGTTTTGGCGCGCTGCGGGCCGCCATAGCCGGGGCCCGGACCAACGTGAGCTTCGACCTCGCATCCCTGACCTCCGCGGGAACTCCGCTTGAGGAGGTCAGGGAGCAGCATCCGGGCCTGTGGACCACGGTCAGCCGGCTCAGCGACGCGCTGGAGCGAATCGACCAGCTGACTGCCGGCGTCGACAATATGGCCGCGCCAACCGAAGCGGTGTAGCCGGCTTCGCCGTGTACTCCTCTACTTTGCCTTGGGCACCTTGCGGAGTACGACGGCGGCCATCACTGCCGCTCCGGCCATCAGTACCAGCCCAATCGCCGCAGTGATGTGGACGCCGGAGTCGAAGGCAACCCGGGCGGCGGCGGTCAGTGCTTCGGAGAGCTGGGCAGGAAGGCCCGAGGCTGCGTCCACGGCACCAGCCAGTGTCTCCCCGGACTTCCTGGCGGCTTCGGTGGGGACGCCCTCGGGAATGACGAGGTTGTGCTGGTAGGACGCTGTGAGGATCGAGCCGAGCACCGCCGTCCCCAGGAGCGAACCGAGTTCGTAGCCGGTTTCGGAAATGGCCGAGGCAGCTCCGGACTTGTCTGCCGGCACGGAAGCCAGGATGAGGTCGTTGGAGATGGTTTCCGCCGCACCGACACCCACCGCGAGCACTGTGAGGGCCGACAAGAGGAATACCGGTCCGGTTCCATGGTCGCCCATGACTGCAACCAGATAGCCGATGGCACTTAGCGTCAATCCGCCGGCCACCACGAATCCAGGCCGCACGCGCTTGACCAGGGGCACCACCAGCAAGCCGGCGATGACCGTGGCCAGGAGTGCCGGAATCATGGCGATGCCGGCTTCCATGGGGGACTGCCCTTCAACCAGCTGCAGGTGCTGGGCAAAGAAGTAGATGAAGCCCGTCATGGAGAACAAGGACAAGACGTTTGCCACGATTGCCGTGCTGAACACCTTGTTCTTGAACAGGGAAACGTCCAGCATGGGGCTTTCGATCCTCTGCTGACGGCGGACGAACACAATGCCCATCACCAGGCCGAAGCCCATGAAGGCAGCTGCGGATGCACCGAAGCCGTGGACCGCGAATTCCTTGATGCCGTAGACGAACGGAGCCATGGTGACCACGGACAGTACAATGCTGGGCACGTCCACCCGGCCGGGGTTGGCGTCCTTGGATTCGGGAATCAGTACCCGGCCAAAGGCCAGCAGGGGCAGGAGCAGGAACGCTGCCACCAGGAACACGGCGCCCCACCAGAAGTGCTCTACGAGCCAGCCGCCGAAGATGGGGCCCAGGGCAGCGCCGCCGGAGAAGCCTGCGGCCCATACCGCGATGGCCAGGCGGCGGCGGTTGGGATCGGTAAAGATGTTCCGGATCAAGGACAACGTTGACGGCATCAGCATGGCACCGAAGACGCCGAGTGCGGCGCGGCCGGCGATAAGCCATTCCGCCGACGGCGCGAACGCCGTAGCAGCCGAAACCGCCGCGAAGCCTGTGCTGCCGATCAGGAGCAACCGGCGTCGTCCGATCCTGTCACCGAGGTTGCCCATGGAAACCAGCAGCGCGGCGAGCACCAGCGGGTAGGCGTCAACGATCCAGAGCAGCTGGATACCGCCCACGTCCAGGGAGCGGGCGATCTCGGGCAGGGCAAAGGTGAGCGCGGTGTTGTCGACGGCCACCAGCAGTACCGGGAACATCAGGAGCGCCAGGGCCGTCCAGTCGCGCCACGGTGCTGCCTGACCCAAGGAGGGGCGGGCGGAACGGGGTGCTTGTGTTGAGGACGGCGATAACATGCAACTTACTGTACCGTCTGGACGGTACAGTTACAAATTCAAACCCCCCAAGTCTTTAGGGAATGATGTACACATGCCACGAAAACCAGTTGCCCGGGACGCCGTCCTGGATGCCTTCGAAGCCCTCCTTATTGAGGTGGGGGAGCGTGCGGCCACGCTTGACGCCGTAGCGAAACGGGCAGGAGTCTCCAAAGGAGGGCTGCTGTATCACTTTCCCAACAAGGAATCGCTGATCAGCGCCCTGCTGGAACGCTTGGATGAGTTGGCCCAGGCGGACATAGAAAAGATGAAGACTGCGCCCGATGGCAGCGCTGCTTACTTCATTCGGACCTCCTTGTGGGCCGATACCCCCATGGACCGGGCCTTCGTGGCCGCCACCAGGCTGGCTGAAGTAGCGCATGAGGAAACCCGACGCAGGTTTGCCGGCATCCAGCAACAGTGGCTGGACGTACTGGCCCAGGACGTGGGCCCGGAGATCGCCAAAGCCGTCAGCTACATGGGCGATGGCCTGTACTTCAACGCGATGTTTGAGGGCGGCCAGGGCGTCGGCACGGCAGCGCGGGAGGCCGACGTCGAGATCCTTCTGGGCGTCCTGGACCGTCTCCGCAAGTGAGGCTTTATCCATTTGCCGCAGCGGCCCGCACGTAGGACAATTAACGCTTGTGGCGTGCCCAACAACGCGCCCAAGTACAACTGAACATGCCTTCGATCTGCGGCGGGAGAGTCCTGCAGGCACGTGATGCAGGCGCCGTAGGAGCAAACCCTCCCCAGGAATCTCTCAGGCCCACGCACCGCCGCGGCGAGGCAACTCTGGAAAGCAGCAGGCACTCCGCCCAACCGGGTGAAGGGGCGCTGTGCTCACCGACGGTGCAAGCGATTTGTCGTGCAGACAACGCGCGGAAACTCTCAGGTCCAATACAGAGCGGGGAGGAACCCGAGCCGCTGTGGCGTACCCAAACGCCGCCCAAGTATTGGAGTTCCTTCGTGACGGTTAGTTCTGCCTCCACCACCTTCGTCGATCGGCATATCGGCGCACGCCGCCAGGCCGACATTGACACCATGCTCAAGTCTGTCGGCTACGACACCGTTGACTCGCTGGTCGACACCGCCGTTCCGAACGATATCCGGCAGGACGTTGCCCTGACCCTGCAGGACGCCCTTTCGGAGGTTGAGGTCCTCGCAGAGCTTCGCAAGCTCGCTTCCAAAAACAAGACGGCCGTACAGATGATCGGCCAGGGCTACTTCGACACGATCACCCCGCCGGTCATCCGCCGAAACATCCTCGAATCCCCGGCCTGGTACACCGCGTACACGCCGTACCAGCCGGAAATCTCGCAGGGCCGCCTCGAGGCCCTCCTGAACTTCCAGACCATGGTCCAGGACCTCGTCGGCCTGCCGATTGCCAACGCTTCCCTGCTGGATGAAGCCACTGCTGTAGCCGAGGCCGTGCTGATGATGCGCAGGGCGAATAAGAACAAGTCCGCCCAGGACGGCAAGACCGTCCTCGACGCCGACTGCCTCCCGCAGACCATCGCCATCGTGAAGGGCCGCGCCGAGGCACTCGGCTTCGAGGTTGAGGTCGCGGACCTGTCCCTCGGCCTTCCGGAAGGTGCCATCAACGGCGTCGTCCTCCAGCAGCCCGGCGTGTCCGGCCACGTGTTCGACCACTCTGCGGTCATCGCCGACGCCAAGGAACGCGGCGCGCTGGTCACCGTTGCTGCCGACCTCCTGTCGCTGACGCTCATCACCCCTCCCGGCGAGCAGGGTGCCGACATCGCAGTCGGTTCCGCGCAGCGCTTGGGCGTCCCGCTGTTCTTCGGCGGCCCGCACGCCGCCTACATGGCAGTCCAAAAGGGCCTCGAGCGTTCCATGCCGGGCCGCTTGGTGGGCGTTTCCAAGGACGACGCCGGTGTCCCCGCCTACCGCTTGGCGCTGCAGACCCGCGAGCAGCACATCCGCCGCGAGAAGGCCACATCCAACATCTGTACTGCGCAAGCGTTGCTCGCCATCGTTGCCTCGATGTACGCGGTCTACCACGGTCCCGAGGGCCTGAAGGCAATCGCCGAGACCGCCCACAGCCACGCCCGCACCCTCGCCGCTTCCCTGAAGGCTGCCGGCGTCGAGGTCCTGCATGGCTCGTTCTTCGACACCATCACGGTGCGCGTGCCCGGCGAGGCCGCCTCTCTTGTGGCTGCGGCCGAAGCGCGCGGCATCAACCTGCGCGGCATCGACGCTGATTTGGTGGGCATTTCCGTTGACGAGACGACGACGGCGGCGGTAATCGCCGAGGTTGCCTCGGTGTTCGGTGCCACCGTGGTTGACTCCGTTGAGGGCTTTGCTCTCGAAGGTTCCGTTGAGCGCACCAGTGAATTCATGCAGCACCCGGTGTTCAACACGCACCGCTCCGAGACCCAGCTCCTGCGCTACATCCGCAAGCTCTCGGACCGGGACCTCGCACTGGACCGCACCATGATCCCGCTGGGCTCCTGCACCATGAAGCTCAATGCCACTGCAGAGATGGAAGCCATCTCCTGGCCGGAGTTCGCTTCTATCCACCCGTTCGCTCCGGATTCCCAGACCGAGGGCTGGCGTGAACTCATCAGCGACCTCGAAGCCCAGCTGACCGAAATCACAGGCTACGACCAGGTCTCCATCCAGCCCAACGCCGGTTCCCAGGGCGAGCTCGCCGGTTTGCTCGCGATCCGCGGCTACCACCTCTCCAACGGCGATGACCAGCGCAACGTTTGCCTGATCCCGGCATCCGCGCACGGCACCAACGCTGCCTCGGCTGTGCTGGCCGGCATGAAGGTTGTTGTTGTGGCCACTGCACCTGATGGCACCATCGACCACGTTGACCTGAAGGCCAAGATCGAAGCCCACCGCGACGCACTCTCGGCCATCATGATCACCTACCCGTCCACGCACGGTGTCTACGATGCCGACGTTCGCGAAGTGTGCGACGCCATCCACGAGGCCGGTGGCCAGGTGTACATCGACGGCGCCAACCTCAACGCACTGGTCGGCCTGGCCCAGCCGGGCAAGTTCGGCGGCGACGTCTCGCACCTGAACCTGCACAAGACCTTCTGCATCCCGCACGGCGGTGGCGGACCCGGTGTTGGCCCGGTTGCTGCCAAGGCACACCTGGCACCGTTCATGCCCGGCGACGCAGCATCCTGGACCGAAGGCAACGACGTCCCGATCTCGGCATCGCGTTTCGGTTCCGCCGGTGTCCTTCCGATCTCCTGGGCCTACGTGAAGCTCATGGGCGGCAAGGGCCTCACCGAAGCCACCAAGTCCGCGTTGCTTGCTGCGAACTACATCGCATCCCGCCTCAACGACCACTTCCCGGTCCTGTACACGGGCGAAGGCGGACTCGTGGCCCACGAGTGCATCCTGGACCTGCGTGAACTGACGGCCAAGACCGGCGTCACGGCCGAGGACGTTGCCAAGCGCCTCATCGACTTCGGCTTCCACGCACCCACGCTGGCGTTCCCGGTGGCGGGCACGCTCATGGTGGAGCCCACGGAATCCGAGGACCTCGTGGAGATCGACCGCTTCATCGAGGCCATGATCACCATCCGCAAGGAAATCGACCAGGTTTCCGCCGGCGACTTCTCCGTGCAGGACTCCCCGCTCCGCCGCGCGCCCCACACGGCTGCCGCCGTCGTAAGTTCTGACTGGGACCGTGCGTACCCGCGCGAGCAGGCCGCCTTCCCGGTCCACCACCTCAAGCAGGACAAGTACTTCCCGCCGGTGGGCCGCATCGATGGCGCAGCTGGAGACCGCAACCTGGTTTGCTCCTGCCCTCCGATCGAAGACTTCGAAAACTAAGGGGTTCCTGCAATGACTGAGAACTACACCGCACTTTACGAAGAGCACAAGAAGCTCGGCGCGTCCTTCACCGATTTCGGGGGCTGGCAGATGCCGCTCAAGTACTCCTCCGAATTGGCCGAGCACCACGCAGTCCGCAAGTCCGCAGGCCTGTTCGACCTCTCCCACATGGGCGAAGTCTGGGTTACCGGTCCGCAGGCAGCAGAGTTCCTCGACTACGCGTTGGTGGGCAGGATTTCCGCCATGGCGGAGGGCAAAGCGAAGTACTCGCTGATCTGCCAGGAAGACGGCGGCATCATCGATGACCTCATCACGTACCGGCGCGGCGCGGACAAGTTCCTCGTGGTGCCGAACGCGGGAAATGCTGCGGTTGTGGCCGAGGCTTTGAAGGAGCGCGCCGCTGGCTTTGACGTCGTTGTTGAAGATGCCTCCGCGTCCACTTCCCTCATCGCTGTCCAGGGGCCGCTGGCCGAAGCCATCCTCCTGCGGCTTGTGCCCGCGGAACAGCACGCGCTGGTTACGGACCTCAAGTACTACGCCGCCGTCGAGGTGACGTTCCTGGTAGCAGGCAGCGGCCAGGAGCTGCTCCTTGCACGCACGGGCTACACCGGCGAGGACGGCTTTGAGATCTTTGTTCCCAACGAATCCGCCGCCGCGCTGTGGCAGGCCATCACCGCCGTCGCAGAAGAAGGAGAACTGGTTCCCGCAGGCCTCGCCTCCCGCGATTCTCTGCGCCTCGAAGCCGGCATGCCGCTCTACGGCAACGAACTCTCCCGCGAAGGAAACCCGTTCGCGGCGGGCCTCGGCCCCGTGGTTGCGTTGTCCAAGGAAGGCGACTTCGTCGGCAAGGAAGCACTCGCTGCTTTGAAGGCCGATGGGGCGGGCTCCACTACCGGACGCAAGCTCGTGGGCCTCAAGGGCCTGGGTCGAAGGGCCGGTCGCGGCCACTACCCGGTACTCAAGGATGGTGTGGTCGTGGGCGAGGTGACCTCCGGCCAGCCGAGCCCGACGCTTGGGTACCCCGTGGCGCTGGCTTATGTCGACGTCGAGCATGCTGAGCTTGGGACAGCACTGGACATCGACCTGCGTGGCAAGAGCGAGCCGTTCGAGGTCATTCCGCTACCGTTCTACAAGCGCCAAAAGTAGCGAGTTTTTGTACAGCTAATGACGCTAAAGCCCGGCTATAAAGGCATTAGCTGTACAAAAACTCCACCAATTTTCATTCAGCACACGTAAAGGAAACAGAATGCCCAAAGTAGCGCCCGAACTTCAGTACTCCGACGAGCACGAGTGGGTCTCCCGCGGCGAGGGGAACTCCGTGTCCGTTGGTATCTCCGAAGTTGCCACCGACGCACTGGGTGACATCGTGTACGTCGACCTGCCCGAGGTCGGTTCGACCGTGACAGCCGGCGAGACCTGTGGCGAAGTTGAGTCCACCAAGTCCGTGTCCGATCTGTACTCGCCCGTCACGGGAGAGGTCACGGAGATCAACGATGCCGTTGTTTCCGACCCCGCCCTGATCAACAACGACCCCTACGGCGACGGCTGGCTCTTCAAGGTCGCCGCCGAGTCCGAGGGTCCGCTGCTCTCCGCCGAGGAATACGCCTCCAAGAATGGCGGAGACCTGGGCTAGCATCTCCGTCCGATTCGACGGTTCGCTGCGGAGTGTGCCTTGCGCACGGCACACCCCGCAGCTGTGCCCCGTTTTGGCGTAGCGTGGTTTGTAGTAACTGAATAATTTGCGACGCCGGGTTGCCGCCTTTGGGGGCCATCCGGCGTCGTGCTTCGGTCGTCTTCCGCCACAAGCGGGAGGGGCCATCCGGCAGGACCATCTGCCGGACCGTTTCAAGCTGTATAAAAGGGATCCCGGCTATGGCTGTTGGTGTTTTCGATCTGTTTTCCGTTGGTATTGGCCCGTCGAGTTCGCACACGGTGGGGCCGATGCGGGCTGGTGCGGTGTTTGCCGGTGAGTTGAAGGACAGTGGTGTTCTGGGGTCGGTGGCGTCGTTGCGGGTCGATTTGTATGGGTCTCTGGCGGCCACGGGTCGGGGTCATGGGACCATGACGGCGACATTGTTGGGTTTGGAGGGTTACCACCCTGAGTTGATCCTGCCCGAGGAAGTGGAGGAGCGGCTTGCGTCGATCGCGGAGACGGGCGTGCTGAATCTTGCTGGTGCTGGCGTCGCTGGTGGGGGAGTGGAGTTGCCGTATGCGGTGGAGGATATGGTGTTGCATCCGTTGACGGTGTTGCCGCGGCATACGAACGGGATGAAGTTTGCTGTTTCCGATGCCGAGGGGAATGTGCTGAAGGAGGCGACGTTTTTCTCGGTGGGTGGTGGGTTCATTGTCCGGGAGGGTGAGGAGACCGCGGCGCAGCAGGAGTTGGAGGAGTCCAAGCAGGAGTTGCCGTTGCCGTTCCGGACTGCGGCGGAGTTGTTGGGCCGGTGCGCCTCGAAGGGCGTGGGGATCAGCGACATCATGTTCATCAATGAGCGTGCGTCCCGGTCCGAGGAGGAGATCCGTGAGGGTTTGCTGCATATCTGGTCGGTGATGGAGGCCTGTGTTGAGACGTCCTTGAAGCGTGAGGGTGTGTTGCCGGGCGGGTTGCGGGTGAAGCGTCGGGCTCCTGATTGGTTGGAGCGGTTGTTGAAGGAGGACAAGGACCGCAACGATCCGAAGTATTGGCAGGAGTGGGTGAACCTGATCGCCCTGGCCGTGAATGAGGAGAACGCTACGGGTGGCCGGGTGGTGACGGCTCCGACGAATGGTGCGGCGGGGATTATTCCGGCGGTGCTGTATTACGCGTTGAATTATGCCCCGGGGATGGACAAGGCCACCCAAAAGGATAAGGACGATGTGGTGGTGCGGTTCCTGCTCGCTGCCGGTGCTGTGGGGGTTTTGTATAAGGAGCAGGCGTCCATTTCCGGTGCTGAGGTGGGGTGCCAGGGTGAGGTGGGGTCGGCGTCGTCGATGGCTGCTGCCGGTCTTGCTGAGGTGATGGGTGGTTCTCCGGGGCAGGTGGAGAACGCTGCGGAGATCGCGATGGAGCATAACCTGGGGTTGACGTGTGATCCGATTGGTGGGTTGGTGCAGATTCCGTGTATTGAGCGGAACGCGATTGCTGCGGCGAAGGCGATCAACGCCGCGAAGATGGCGTTGTGGGGTGATGGCACGCACCGGGTCTCGTTGGATGAGGTGATCGTGACCATGCGTGAAACCGGCAAGGACATGTCCCACAAGTACAAGGAAACCGCGATGGGCGGCCTCGCCGTCAACGTCGTCGAATGCTGAGTCTTTTTACTGTCGGTGCCTAGTGCCATGCTGTATCCATGAGCGGGGGATACGACAGGGATTTTTTGCGGGCACGCCTTGAACTGCCCAGTCCGTCGGCGACGACGATACTTCTTGACTACATCCACTTCTCCGTGCGTTTCCGGGTGGCCCGGAAACTCGCGGCGATTGTGGGAGTCAACATCAGCGGAGCGGAACTGAATCCCTTGGCGCGGGAAGGCACCTGGCATTTTGACGAGCGGGTGCCCAAAGAGCAGCAAGCCGGCCCTGACGTCTACAAAAACAACGCTTTCGATCGCGGCCACTTGGTGCGGCGGCTGGATCCCGTGTGGGGCGACGCAGCTACTGCCAAGAAGGCCAACCAGGACACATTCTCGTTCACCAATGCGGCGCCACAAGTGGACGATTTCAACCAAGGCAAGGAACTCTGGGTGGGCTTGGAGGACCATGTGTTGGGACATGCGGACGCCTATGACGCCAAGCTCAGTGTGTTCACGGGTCCTGTGCTCCTCGACGACGATCCTCCCTACAGGGGCGTCCAGGTGCCAAGGAAGTTCTGGAAGATCGCGGCGTGGACCAATGATGCGAAGCTGGCGGCTGCAGGCTTCATCCTTGACCAGTCGCCGCTCCTTGGAAAGGTGGAACTGAAGAGGGCCATCGATCAACGGCTCCTCGAGGGTGAACCCCCGCCGCTTGGCCCCTTCAGGACGTTCCAGGTTCCCATCGGAGAGATCGCAGATCTCACCGGGCTGAGCCTCAGCCGGCTCACTGCCGCCGACCGGCTCGCCAGCGGCCAGCGCGAACTGGGAAAGGCGCCGAAAGCGATCCAACTGGAGAGCATGGAGCAAATCAGGCTCTAAGCAACTCCACGCATCAGCCGGACATATTCGTGCCGGCCACACGAAATTACTGGCCAATAGGTCAAGGAACGGAGGGCCCTTGAAAGACGCAGCCACATGGACCGTCAACAATAGTCGCGTCGTCGTGAAGGACAAATGGATCTCTCTACGGGCCGACGATTGCGTGACTGCATCGGGAATCGCGGTCGCACCTTATTACGTTCAGGAAAATCCGGAATGGGTGTCAGTTGTGGCTATGGATCGGAACCAACGCGTAGTTCTGATTCGTGAATATCATCACGGTGCGGGAATTGTTGGACTGGGCCTCCCTGGCGGCGCCGTGGATCCGAAGGACAGTTCCTTCGATGAGGCCGTGAGGCGTGAATTACGAGAAGAAACAGGATACGAGGCAGGGGAACTGCATAGCCTGGGACACTCCTGGGCCAACTGGAACAGTCAGAGCAATCGGGTGCACTTCTACCTTGCCCTGGATTGTGAGCTCACTGCGGATCCCAACCCGGATGAGGCAGAAGACATCGCAGTTTCGCTTCTGCCTTTGGACGAGTTTCACCCTAAAATTCTGGACCAGGGCTATCACCGGCTTAACGCCTACATGGCCACCGAGCAGCTGCGCTCTCGTTCGTAGCCGGGAGATCCGCAGCGGGCCACTAAAACTCTGAGATTGGCCACAGCCAGCCATGCACGTGGCGGAGCAGGATCATAGTTTGGCCATGATCAGATCCAGGTAAGCACCCTTGGCCAGATCCGCAGTCTTGATTCCGAGGGCCTCCATGAGTTGATGGGCCTGCTCGGTGGCGTCTTCGGGTCCAAACACCTTCCCTACAGCCACTTCCAATTCGACGAAATCGCCCAGTCCGTGCACCGAGTCCAGATGAATCCTGGCCTCTCCGACCTGAACAACGGCCCGGTGTTTGCGCACGCGCCCAAGTTCTCCGTAAGCGTCCGCCAGGACCTGACGCAGACCATCCGGATCGGACGTTGTTGAATGAACGTAGTAGGAGGCCTTCGGCCCGGGCTCATCTGCGCGGCGGTAAAAGATCAGCACACCGTGTCCCTCGCCGGTTACGCGCAGCTTGAGCCGGCCGCCTGGGCAGTCAAAGAAGGTATCGTCCTGCGAGCTGTGCTCGGGTTCTGAGCCACCCAAGGAAAGCACGGTTGGCAGCAGACGTTCGATGCTGTCAACATGAGCTTTGATTTCGATGTTGGTTGGCATGGTTTTCCCCGAGTCAGCTGTGGACGATACACCTTGTGGCATGAGTGGATGGTGGCTTCCCAGCCTAACGAACGCCCAGTCCCAACTGCACTGGGACGTGTGCTCTTGCTGACACGGGTGCCCCCGATTTTTCACATGCCCGATAGACTTGATCCTGCATGTCCGCATGCGCACCTGCTTTTGGACACCGCTTTGAACACTGCATCAAAACCCTGAGATTGGACACGGCCACCTTGCGAGAATTTACCGCCCGCTTTGCCACCGCCGAAGAGATCGATAACTGGGACAAGCACGTCACTGCGAATCCGAACGGCGGCAACATGCTGCAGTCGGATGCCTACGCCGCGGTCAAGGACGGCAACGGCTGGCTGGTCCGCAGGCTCGTCATCGAGACGGCCGACTACGCCAGCTACAACCTGCTGCTGGAGAAGAAGTTCCCCGTGCTGGGACGTCTCTGGTACCTCATCAAGGGTCCTGACGCTGAGTCAACAGACGACATCAAGCCGATGCTGGACGCCGTCGCCACTCTGGCGAGCGGGCAGAAGCTGAACGTCTTCACCATAAAGATAGAGCCCGACGTCGTGGAGTCACCTGAGGTGACTGCGCAACTGAAGGCGGCTGGCTTGGTTAAGGCCCCGAACATCCAATCGAACGACTTCACGGCGCTCCTGGATATCTCGGCTCCGGCCAATGAAGTGCTCAGGAACATCTCTTCGCGGGCCCGCAATGCAGTCCGCCGGGCAGAGCGGGAGGGCTGCGAGGTCCGGCAGGAAGAAGCCGGCGAGGACAGTTACCGCAAGCTCTATGCCCTCATGCAGAACACTGTGAATGCCAAGGGCGCCATGCCGCTACGAAGCTACGAGTACTACGCAAAGTTCTGGGGCGAATTCTGCGCCCGTGGCCAGGGACAATTCTTCTTTGTCTACGAAGACGGCGCGCCGAGCGTCGGCGCTTTCGTCATCAACTACGGCTCCAAGGCCACATACAAGGACGGCGGGTCCACGCAGAACCGCAAGCAGTATGGGGACTCCCACCTGGTCCAGTGGGCTGCCATCCAACGCATGCAGGAACTCGGCTGCGTGGAATACGACTTCTGCGGTACGCCCCCTGCTGCGCGGGTCAAGGACAAAACCCACCCGCTGTACGGTTTGGGATCGTTCAAGACGAGCTTCACCAAGACGGTCACGGACTTCGTGGGCTGCTACGACTACGTACTGGGGCCAGTGCGCTACATGCTGTGGCTCAAGGGGGCAGAGCGCGTCTTCCGCCGACTCGAGACCATGCGTACCGGCGGCCAGTTCTACTGACAGGCAGCAAGCAAACGAACAGGCCCGCCCCGGCCACCAACGGGCGCAACTCTAATCTAGGTGAGGTAATTTCTTTGACTCCGATCGAGGCTGGAACCGACATGGAATTCGTGATTCTCAGCGACGCTGATTTCGAGACGTTCGCCAAGGGACACCCGCAGGGAAGCTTCATCCAGTCCATGGACCTGACGCGTTTCCAGCGCGCCCGTGGCCAGGAAGTCGAGCTCTTCGGCGTGACCCGCGGTGGAAGCCTCATCGCAGCCGGCAAGCTCGTCTACACGTCCAACCGCGTAGGCTACAAAACCGCCGACTGCGCAAAGGGACCACTAATGGACTACAGCGACCCCGCAGTGGTTCGCTTCGTCGTCGAGCAGTTGAAGAAGCACGCTGCCTCGAAGAAGGCCGCAGAGCTGCGGATCTCGCCGAACCTTCGCTACATTGCGCGGGACGAGGACGGCGCTGAACACCCGGAGGTTGAGGACAACCGTCCGCTGCTCAAGGAGCTCGAGGGCCTCGGTTTCCAGCACCAGGGCTTCGACATGAACTTCGCCAACATCAACTGGATGTTCATCAAGCAGCTCGACGGTATCGCTGATTCCGAAGAGCTCATCATGGGCATGAACTACCGCACCCGCAAGGCCATCAGGAAAGCCGAGAAGAACGGTGTTTACCTGGAGCAGGCCACGTTGGATACCCTGGACGACTTCTACAATGCGCTGAGCACTGCGGGGGACGAGAAGGGCTTCACGTACCGCGAACGCGAGTACTACGAACAACTGCTCCGCAACACCTCCGATGAGTTCACCAAGCTCATGATGGCCAAGATCAACATCCCTGAGTACCGTGCCTCCATCACCGAGCGTTTGGAGGCCGAGTCCGCAACGCTCAAGGACCTCAAGCGCGAGGTTGAGGAGACCGGCAGCAAGAAGAAAGCCAACCGCGTCAAGGTGGTCCAGGACCTTGTGGACAGCTACGAGCGCAGCCTCAAGGACATCGAGCGGTTCCCGGATTCTGTAGGCGTGGCTACGGTCGCGGCGATTCACTTTGCGTGCTCCGGCGATGAACTCACCTGCGTGATCGGCGGCACCGTGCAGGATTACATCTACTTCAACGGTGCCACATCCCTTTACTGGGGCATGATGCTGCACGCACTGAACAACGGCTACTCCCGCTACAACTTTTATGGCACGTTCGGCATCCAGGGCCAGGACGAGACCGGCCACGGTGGGTACGAATTCAAGAAGGGTTTCGGCGGCGAGGTTGTCCAGCTCCTGGGCGACTTCGTGGCTCCCGTCAGCCCCCTCAAGTACAACGCGTACCGCGCGGCCAGGAAGCTCGCAGGAGCCGCCCAGACAGTTCTGGGACGATTGCCGCTTGGGAAATTGCCGGTAGTACGAAATCTGCGGGGTAACCGCTAATCAAACAAGCCAAGGGAGGAACACCCGCGTGACTGAACGCCCCGATGGGTCCATCGGCCGGCCGCATACTGACGGTTTGCCTAAGACCCAGCCGCTGCGGCCGTCCCAGGTCCGGCAGAACGTCAATGCCAAGCGCATGCTCATGCGCTTGGTTCAGGGCGATAGTCCGCCCACCGCTCCGATGAACATCGTGGACCGGCTTGCGGGAAGTCCCTACGCCAACCCCACCATCCAGGTGGTGGGGGTGGACGCCTCGGCCCGGAAAACCATCGATTTCGCGCTTCATCTGGCTGAGGTCATGTTCCGGTACGGCGCTGGCGCCTTGGAAGTCGAGACCAGCATGATCGCCGTCACGGCCGCGCTTGGCTTGAAAAACGTGGAAGTGGACATCACCAACCAGTCGGTGGCCATCAATTACGCACCCAAGGACCAGACTCCCATCACCTTGTTGCGGGTGGTGCGCTCCTGGACCAACAACTACGCAGGTCTTGCGCAAGTGCACCAGCTGGTTACGGACATCGTGGCCGGGGGAGTGGGACGTGATGAAGCCGTTCGCAGGCTGAATGAGATCATCCGCAGTGCCAAGCCTTTCCCGCGCTGGATGGTCACCGTGGCTTTCGGCGTGTTTGCCGCTGTCTTTGTCGGTGTACTGGGCGGCGGCCCGGGGGCGTCCGCGCTCGCTTTCGGTTCCAACATGGCGATCAGCCTGCTGGCCCGGCAGCTCATCCGCTGGCGGACTCCGGACTTCTTCGTCACTATGGCGAGCTCGTTCCTGGTTACCTTCGTCGCGTTGATGCTCAACTGGGCAGGTGCGGACATTGCTCCATCCATTGTGGTGGCAGGCGGAATCCTGTTGCTGCTTCCCACCGGAAGGCTCGTCTCATCCGTTCAAGATGCCATTAACGGCTTCCCGGTGACGGCCGCAGGGCGTTTCCTCTCCACACTGCTCACCTTCGGAGCGATTGTGGCTGGTATTGGCATCGCTGTGGTGGTGGGAACGCTGATGGGCAGCGAGGTCCTGGATGTCACCCGGACATTCCCCGACGCTTACCCTCTGTGGGGCCGCGCCATCCTCATTGCCATTGCGGTGGTCGCCATTGGTGTCACTGAACAAACCCAGATGCGTTTGTTGCTTCCGACGGCGGCAGTCGGCATTGTTGGCTTCTTCGTTTTGTGGGGTGTTGGCCAGGCGGGACTCGGCGATCGCTTGTCGCCCGCCGTAGCGGCGGTGGTCATCGGCTTGCTGGCCCGCGTTGTGGCACTGAAGCTGGGCGCTCCCCAGTTGGTGGTGGCCGTGCCCGCGGCGCTGATTCTGCTGCCTGGACTTACGATCTTCCGGTCGATGTACGCCCTCACCGTTGAAGGGGGCGACTTCCTGGCGGGCGCCGGCGGGATGCTCAACGCCGGAGCGATTGTGCTCGGAGTGGCCGCCGGCATCGTGCTTGGCGATAACCTGGCCCGGCCATTGACGAAGGGCCTGTCCAGCAACGAACGCCGCAGGGTGCGCAGGCGCTAAATCTCTGGATTTTTTGTACAGATAATGCCCCTAAGAAGCCTCTTTAGGGGCATTATCTGTACAAAAACTCCACCTAGATCTGGCCGACCGGGAGCTTTTTCTCCGCCTGGAACACTTCCTCCACACGGCCCTGGGCCCAGTAGCCGGACAGGGAAACCTGAGAGCGTTCGAGGCCGCGCTGGTTGAAGAAGATCTCGCGCAGGCCCTTCATGTATCCCCGCTCTCCGTGGGCGAAGACATCAACGCGTCCAGGCAGCCATTCGGTGCTTCGGAGGGCATCCAGCAGAAGGTTGCTGGAGCCGGCGGCCGTGCCCTTGCGCAAAAGCCAGTGCAACTCCACGCCCTGCGGAGTTGCAATGGGGAGGATGTCGGCTTCGTTGTCCACCTCAAGGTAGGCGGTTCCGCGAGCGTCCGGGGCCAAGGCTTCAATGCTGGCCGCGATGGCCGGAATCGCGGCGTCATCACCGGCGAAGAGATACCAGTCGGCGTCGGGGGATGGGTTGTAGCCGCCCCCTGGACCGGTGAAGATCAGGGAGTCCCCGGGTTTGGCGGAAGCCGCCCAAGGACCGGCCAAGCCTTCGTCTCCGTGGACTACGAAGTCGATGGCCAACTCCTGTGCCTCGAGGTTTACCCAGCGGATGGTGTAGGTGCGGGTGTGCGGCCACTGCTCTCGCGGCATGGTCTCGCGGATGGCCCACAAGTCCAGCGGGTGCCCGTAATCGACGCCCGGCTGTGGGAAGACGATCTTGATGTAGCGATCCACGTAGTCGTTGTTCTCGTAATCGCTGAATCCCGGTCCGCCGGCCACAATCCGCACCATGTGCGGCGAGAGCTCCTCGCGGCGCAGGACGGTGAGGTTGACCTGGGGCCGGGTTTGGCGGGAGGCGGACGATGTCACGGGGAGGGCAGCCATATAGGCAAGCCTAAGCTAATCGCCCAGACCCCGGCTTGCTATGAGTCGAAGGTTACACACGCTCGCTCACGTCCCGGGTGCTTCGCCCGGACGCTCGCTCAGCTCGGGGTGGGATGTGCGTGAGGGTTTGGCGGCAAGGGGGTGGGATGTGAGTGAGGGTTGGGGCTACAGGACAGGCAGTTCCCAGTCGACAGGGTCCGCGCCCTGTTCGACCAGCAGTTCGTTGGTCCGGCTGAACGGCTTGGAGCCAAAGAAGCCCCGTGACGCCGACAACGGGCTGGGGTGCACTGACACGATGGAAGGCGCTCCATCCAGCAGCGGGGTGACGCTTTCGGCATCCTTGCCCCACAGGATCGCGACCAGGGGCTTCCGCTGCCCCGCACCGTCCGTGCGGCGTGCGACGGCGGTGACTGCCGCCGTCGTAATGGCTTCCCATCCTTTGCCGCGGTGGGCGCCGGCATTGCGGGCCTCCACCGTGAGAACGCGGTTCAGCAACAGGACTCCTTGCTCCGTCCAAGCACTGAGATCGCCGTGGACGCGGGGAGTTAGGCCGAGGTCGTCGTGGAGCTCGCGGTAGATGTTGGCGAGGCTGCGGGGGATGGGCCGTGTTTGGCGCGAGACGGAAAAGGAGAGTCCCACCGCGTGACCCGGGGTCGGATAGGGGTCCTGGCCCAAGAGAAGTACTTTGACGTCGGCGAGGGGTTGCCGGAAGGCGCGCAGGACGTTGCCCGCTGCCGGAAGCACCTGTTCGCCGCCCCCGGAGCGCTGGGCGACGTAGGCCAAGGCGTCACGCAGCTGCTCCTCCACGGGCCGCATCGCATCGGCCCAGTCGGGTGCCATCAACTCGTCCAGGGGGCGGTCAATCAGCGCGGCAAAACCCGGGTCTGCCGCGCCGGCAGGTTCAAGATCAAAAAGAGCATCCTCGCCAGTCACCCGGTCATTGTCCCCCGCGTGGCGCCGGTGGAGCGAATGACAGTGATGTTATTCGCCCGTAACATGGGGGTAGGACATTTTCCCCAACAAGCGTCGAAGGAGTGTGCCGTGGCAGAACCAGCACCGGAACCAATGGCGCCGCAGGCGGACGGATTGGCGTTGGAAGACCTCGCGGCCGAGACCCGAAGCGACTCCCCGTTGAGCGAGCGGGACCAGCAGATGCTGGCGCTCGAACGGCAGTGGTGGAAGTACGCCGGCGCCAAAGAGCAGGCCATCCGTGAATTGTTCGATCTTTCCGCCACACACTATTACCAGATCCTGAATGCGCTGATCGATACCGAGGACGCGCTGGCCCACGACCCCATGCTCGTCAAGAGATTGCGTAGACTACGTACGTCCCGCCAACGTGCGCGGACAGCGCGCCGCTTGGGGTCCGACGCGTAATTCGCCAGGCTGATCTGTCAGCAGCAACCAGCAAGGACAACGCTTCACCATGACCAAATATGCCAGGGACGAATTCGACCAGGTCCCCCAGAACACCTCCCGGCAAGGCGTTCACCGCGACGGCCAGGACGTTTCGCGTCCCACATTGTGGCCGGTCCTGACGGTTGGAGCCGTGGCATTGGTACTCGGCCTGGTGGCGTTCCTCATCCTTCCGAACCTCGGGCTGGTGGCGCCCAGCGCGTCGTCAAGCGTCTCGACGCCGGCACCCCAGCAAACGTCGACCTCGCCTTCGGCCGCGCCTTCCGAATCGAGCAGCGCCCCGCCCGCTTCCAGCGAACCGAGCACCCAGCCGACGCCGTCGAGCAGCCCATCGGCGACTCCATCATCGGCGCCGGTGGACAAGAGCGTTCCTGTCGCCGTGTACAACGGAGCCGGCACGGCAGGCTTGGCCGGCAGGGTCGCAGGGCTGGTTCAAGGCGGCGGTTGGACCCTCAGTACGGTGGGCAACTGGGGCGGCATTCCCCAGCAAACGTCGGTGATCTTCTATAACGCTCCCGGGCAGAAGGCCAACGCCGAAGCCTTGGGGACTCTCCTCGGTATCAAGACGATTGTGGAGACCCCCGACGTGCAGCAGCCGCTGGTTGTCGTTGCGGGACCCGGCTACCAGTAATCCCGCGGATTCAAAGCCCAAAAGCCAAACTCGGTTAAGCCTCAATAACAAAACCGGCGCCCTGCCCGCCAGGGGCAGCGCCGGCATAGTGACTGTGGTTACAGTGGACTAATTCCGGTCCGGAGATCCCGGCAACCGGTCTTGGCTACTGCGAAAGTGTGGGCATCATGGCATTGGGAACCGTCAAATGGTTCAACGCCGAAAAAGGCTACGGATTCATCACTGTGGATGATTCTGGCGACGACGTTTTCGTGCACTGGTCCGCCATCCAGATGGATGGCTTCCGCGCCCTTGAAGAGGGCCAGCGGGTGGAGTTCGAACTGGGCGAGGGGCAGAAGGGGCCGCAGGCCGAAGGCGTCCGCGTCGCCTGACTCCCTGCGGTTCCCCGGGTACTGGTCAGCTCTTGGCTGAAACCCCCTTCCAGACTGCGAAAAGTGGAGCCCCTGCTTGCACTCTCACCGGTCGAGTGCTAATTATTGATTTAGCACTCCTACGGTTCGACTGCTAATCCGGCCCGGTTCACTCCGACGGCGGGGCGGTGGTGGAACCGCTGGGGGATCAAGAAACACCTTGGTGGGGTGAGGTCCGGAGCGCGGGGCATACAGAGGCCGCACGTGAAGGACCGTCCGTCGCGGGCACTCCATCTGACAGGTACCTTCTTAACGACTGTCCCGAAAGGACTACCGCCGTTATGGCCAAGATCATTGCATTTGATGAAGAGGCACGCCGCGGCCTCGAGCGGGGCCTGAACACCCTCGCAGACGCCGTCAAGGTCACCCTCGGCCCGCGTGGACGCAACGTCGTCCTCGAAAAGAAGTGGGGCGCCCCCACGATCACCAACGATGGCGTTTCCATCGCCAAGGAGATCGAGCTGGACGATCCTTACGAGAAGATCGGTGCAGAGCTGGTCAAGGAAGTTGCCAAGAAGACGGATGACGTCGCTGGCGACGGTACCACCACTGCAACCGTTCTTGCCCAGGCACTGGTGAAGGAAGGCCTGCGCAACGTTGCCGCCGGCGCCGACCCGCTGTCCCTCAAGCGCGGTATCGAGAAGGCTGTTGAAGCAGTCATCAGCGAACTCCTGACTTCCGCCAAGGAAATCGAAACCAAGGAAGAGATCGCAGCTACGGCTTCCATCTCCGCCGGCGACCCGGAAATCGGCAGCCTGATCGCCGAAGCCCTGGACAAGGTGGGCAAGGAAGGCGTCATCACGGTTGAAGAGTCCAACACCTTCGGTCTGGAACTCGAGCTCACCGAAGGCATGCGCTTCGACAAGGGCTACATCTCCGCTTACTTCGTCACCGACGCAGAGCGCCAGGAAACGGTCCTCGAAGACCCGTACATCCTGATCGTCAACTCCAAGATCTCCAACGTGAAGGAACTCGTCACGGTTCTGGAGAAGGTCATGCAGTCCAACAAGCCGCTGCTGATCATCGCCGAAGACATCGAGGGCGAGGCTCTGGCCACCCTGATCGTCAACAAGATCCGTGGCACCTTCAAGTCCGTTGCCGTCAAGGCTCCGGGCTTCGGTGACCGTCGCAAGGCCCAGCTGGCCGACATCGCCATCCTCACCGGTGGCCAGGTCATCTCCGAAGAAGTTGGCCTCAAGCTCGAAAACGCTGGCCTTGACCTCCTCGGCACCGCCCGCAAGGTGGTTGTCACCAAGGACGAGACCACCATTGTTGAAGGTGCCGGCGACGCCGACGCCATCGCAGGCCGCGTGGCCCAGATCCGCGCCGAGATCGAGAACTCCGACTCGGACTACGACCGCGAGAAGCTGCAGGAGCGCCTGGCCAAGCTGGCCGGCGGCGTTGCAGTCATCAAGGCCGGTGCAGCCACCGAAGTTGAGCTCAAGGAACGCAAGCACCGCATTGAGGACGCCGTCCGCAACGCAAAGGCTGCTGTTGAAGAAGGCATCGTTGCCGGTGGTGGCGTTGCCCTCATCCAGGCTGGCGCCAAGGCATTCGCCAACCTCACCCTGCAGGGTGACGAGGCAACCGGTGCCAACATCGTCAAGGTGGCCATCGATGCTCCCCTGAAGCAGATCGCTTTCAACGCCGGCCTCGAGCCTGGCGTAGTAGTGGACAAGGTTCGCGGCCTGCCTTCCGGCCACGGCCTGAACGCTGCCACGGGCGTCTACGAAGACCTTCTGGCTGCCGGCGTGAACGACCCCGTAAAGGTCACCCGCTCGGCTCTCCAGAACGCTGCTTCCATCGCTGGTCTCTTCCTGACCACCGAAGCCGTAGTCGCTGACAAGCCTGAGAAGAACGCTCCGGCTCCCGGCGGCGACGACATGGGCGGCATGGGCGGCTTCTAAGCCCCCAAGCTGTAGCAATACAGCGCCAAGCTCACGCTTGAAACATACGACGGCGGTCCTCACCTTCGGGTGGGGGCCGCCGTTTTGCTGTATTCCCCCAAGTGGGTCGCAGTTCAGGCCGTTCTGAGCGCCCAAACGACCTGTACTGCGACCTGGTTGGGTGCGGGCACGGTTTTAGTGTCTGTGGGGTCTGGCAGGATTAACGTATGACGATTATTGCTGCCGCCGACGGGTCCGCCCTCGGCAATCCTGGGCCGGCCGGTTGGGCCTGGTACGTTGATGACTCCTGTTGGCGCGCGGGAGGGTGGCCGCACGGCACCAACAACCAGGGAGAACTGATGGCTGTCCTGGATCTCTTCCGCTCCACTGCCCACGTGCCGCAGGAAGAACTGCTGATCCTTTGCGACAGCCAATACGTCATCAACTGCATAACCAAGTGGATGCCGGGCTGGAAGCGCAAGGGGTGGCGGAAGGCCGACGGGAAGCCGGTGCTGAATGTTGACCTCCTCAAAGACATCGACCAAGCGATCGCCGGACGGAAGTACACGTTCGAATGGGTCAAGGGCCATGCGGGCCATGACCTCAATGAGGCCGCGGACGAGCGCGCCCGTGCTGTGGCAACGGCCTACCAGCAGGGCGTAGCTCCCAGGAGCGGCCCTGGCTTCCCCGGGACGCCCGGGAAGGCACCTGCCGCCGCGGAAGAGTCCTTGATCGCTGCGCCGGTCCTGCCACTGGCCGCTGAGGCCGTGCCCGCGGGTGCAACGGCAGGCACCCGCACTGCTGTGGATGCGGTCCCGGCAGTGAACACGGCGCCCGCCCGGGTTGACCGCAGCGCCCGGCCGCATTTTGAGCCCACCCTTTTTGGTGAATCCGGCATCTTCGGCCAGGCCGATCTCTTCAGCGAACTCGGCGACGACGCCTCAGCCCCGGAGCTTTCGGCGGAGGACACGGTCCTTGCCCTTGAACGGGAACTGCTGAGGCCGGACGTCCGGGCCGATATTGGGAGGATCGGGGTACTGCTGCACCCGGACTTCGCCGAGATTGGCAGCTCGGGACGGTACTGGACGCGCGATGCCATGATGATGGCCCTGGAAGAAGACCCGGGGGAGGCCACGGAGTTGGAACTCCTGGGCGCCGACCGTCTCAGCGAAAACACCATTCTGCTGACCTACCGCAGTTTCGCCCATACGGGTTCAGCGCTTCGTAGTTCCATCTGGACTCTCGATCGGGGCCAATGGCGGCTGCGGTTCCATCAGGGCACTCCTGAAAAATAGTCCACCGAACACCCAGTAAGTAACCTGGAGGGCCGGCTGCGCAGGGGGGAAGGCAGCCGGCCCCACAGGAGTTCAATGCGCTCCTAGTACGTGAAGCGCTGGGTGTTGCCCTGCTCAACCTCCGAGTAGCTCGTAGCTGCCGAGGACAGGGCCATGGTGATGGAGGCCAAGGAGGCTTCAACCTTGCTTTGGGTGAGCGACCATTCCACCACAAGGGCCTGGAAGTTGTTCGCGGCCGAGCCCTTCCAGCTTGCCTGCAGTTCCTCCAAGCCCCGTGTCATGCTGTGCACGTCTGAACTGATGCGGTCCACAGTTCCTTTGACGTTGGCCGACTTGAGCTGAAGCAGCTCGGTATCAACGGAGATGACGGTCATGGGTGATGCCTTTCGACGAAGAATTTCCGCGGAATGCGGGGGATGCGTGGCCACTGCATTCAGCCTAGGGGCAGGGTAAAACGCCCGTAATGGTTCTTCGTTGGTATGTGGATAAGAGTCCTATGTGGACAAATCCCGTTACCTTGCAGGCACCTCTGCCGGTTCTTCGTGGAACGGGAGCCTGACCACCAAAGTGGCACCGCCGCCGTCGGTCTCCCGCACCTGGACGGAACCACTGTGGGAGCCGACGATCGCCGCAACGATCGCCAGGCCTAAGCCACTGCCACCCGTTTCCCGGGTCCGCGAGGTGTCCGCGCGGTAGAAGCGTTCGAAGATCTTGTTGGTTTCCGCTTCCGGAATACCCGGCCCGTGATCGCGGATCTCGATCACTGAATCTCTGCCGGCGGGAGTGTCCCGGACACCCACGGCGAGTTCAATCGGGCTTCCCTCGGGCGTGTAGCGCAAGGCGTTTCCCACCAGGTTCCCAATGACCTGCCGAAGTTTTGCTTCATCTCCCTGAACCGGCGCGGCTTCGGGGGAGCCGCCGTCGAGTCCTGTGAGCGTGATGGTCCGGTCCCCGGACGAGGCTTTGGTGTCCACCACGGCGTCGTGCGCCAGGAGTTGCAGGTCCACCGGCTTGAGTTGCAGTGGCCGCTGCTCATCCAACCGCGCCAGGAGCAGCAGGTCTTCCACCATGGAACCCATCCGCTTGGCTTCGCTTTCGATCCTGCCCATGGCCATGGCAACGTCCTCCTCGGTGGACAGCGCGCCGTGCCGGTAGAGCTCGGAGAATCCGCGGATGGTCACCAGGGGAGTTCGCAGCTCGTGGGAGGCATCCGCGGCGAAGCGGCGCATCCGGCCTTCCGACGCTGCACGCGCGGCAAACGAGGCTTCAATGTGGGCGAGCATGGCGTTGAGGGAACCGCCGAGCCGGCCAACTTCGGTGTGCGGATTGTCCACTTCCACTCGGCGGGAAAGATCGCCGGCGGCGATGGCGGCGGCAGTCTTTTCCACCTTGGCCAGGGGCCGGAAGGACCGTGCCACTGTCCAGGTGGCGATGAAGAAGGCCAGGACCAGCGTCAGGAGGCCGACGCCCACCACCACAAGAACGGCGTGCTCCATGACCTTGTCCACGGGTGTCAGTGGCAGCCCGATGATGACAACGCCGTTTTGACCGTTGGCAACCACGCCGACGGCGACAACCCGCCAGTTGGTTCCCGCTGTTCCCTTGACCTGGAACGGCGCATTGCCACGCTGCTTCGCTTCCAACGGGGTGATGTTGGAAATCGCGGGACGATCACTCTGGCTGCCGCCGAAGGGATAAGGGGCAAGGTCAGGGACGTAGAGAGTCAGGGAATAGTCCGTAGGAACAGCGGTGTCCGCCGGCGCGGCACTATTGGGTTCGGTCAGCCTGTCGAACGACTGCCGGTCCTGGGCGAGGGCGACGGCGGCCTTGAGTTTGTCATCGACCTGGCCCTGCAGGTAGCTCTTGACGAGCGTCAGCGTCCCCGCCCCGGTGGCCGCAAGGGCGAGCAGGAGCAGGCACATGATGATGGCTACCAACTGCGACCGCAGGGAAGCCGACTTCCAGCGTTGCAACAAGGGTCAGCGCTTCTCTGCCGTCCGCAGCACGTAGCCCACGCCGCGCTTGGTCTGGATGAGGGCTGCGGCATCGGGATCGATGTCCACCTTGCGCCGAAGGTAGGAAATGTAGGACTCCACGATCGAAGCGTCACCGTTGAAGTCGTACTCCCACACGTGGTCAAGGATCTGGGCCTTGGACAACACGCGGTTGGGGTTGAGCATAAGGTAGCGCAGGAGCTTGAACTCGGTGGGCGACAACTCGATCACCGTGCCGCCCCGGCGGACCTCATGCGCGTCGTCGTCGAGTTCGAGATCGTCAACGCGGATGACAGCGTCATCATCTTCGAGCGGTTGTGTCCGCCGGAGAACGGCGCGGATGCGCGCCACTACTTCGTCCAGGCTGAACGGTTTGGTGACGTAGTCGTCGCCGCCTACGGTCAGGCCCGTGACCTTGTCTTCGGTGTCGTCCTTTGCGGTCAGGAACAGCACGGGGAAATGCTTGCCGGCCGCGCGGAGGCGCCGGGTGACGGTGAAACCGTCCATGTCCGGAAGCATGACGTCCAGGACGGCCAGGTCCGGGGCATGAAGGTCGGCTGCAGCGAGGGCTTCGCGACCGTTGGCGGCGGCCACCACCTCGAAACCAGCGAAACGCAGCGACGTGGACAGAAGCTCACGAATGTTGGGTTCGTCGTCAACCACAAGGAGCTTGGCTTCAGGACCGTTCTTTTTCATGACACCCATAGTGCTCCCAGAAACTGGGAGTTATCTGGATGCTGTATGTGAGCGCACTGCGTGCCGCTGGTGCGTGGCACGCCCTCAGGACCCAAGAACCAACCCGGCCCCCAGCGCCACCATGGTCACGGCAATGCCTCCGTCCAAAAACCGCCAGGACAAGGGGCGGGCAAAGAATCCGCGAAGGTAACGGGCACCGAAGCCCAAGGAACAGAACCACAGGATGCTGCCCGCCATGGCCCCGGCCCCGAACCACCACTGCAACGGATTTCCCTGCGCGTTGGCCAGTGAGCCAATGAGCGCGATATCGAGGTAGACGTGCGGGTTGAGCCAGGTAAGTGCCAACACAGTGGTGACCGCTGCGGCCGGCCCGCCCTTGCCGCGGCTACTGCCCTGGGTTTCTCCGGCAATCAGAGACGCGGGACGCATCGCGCGCCTGGCCGCCATGAGGCCGTAGGTCACCAGGAACGTGGCCCCCACGTAGCGGAGGACGACGACGGCGGCAGGGGCCGCCGCGATCAGGGCACCGGTGCCAAGTACACCCGCAGCGATCAGGACGGCGTCCGAGAGCGCACAGACAACGACGATGGGGACTATGTGTTCGCCACGGATGCCCTGGCGCAGGACGAACGCGTTCTGGGCACCGATGGCGACAATGAGGGCCAAGCCCGTGGCCAGGCCGAAGCCTGCGGAGTGGAGGAAATCGAGGGAAGTCACCCTTCGAAATTACGGTTCAGCGGAGCCTTAGGCCAGCTAAAGATTTTCACCCTGCGTAAGCTGTGCTTATGCCTCAATTCCCCTCCGAGCAACTGCTGACTTTCGCCACGGTCCTTTCCGAGGGCACCCTCGAAGCAGCCGCGCGCCTGCTGCACATCACGCCGTCGGCCGTTTCCCAGCGGCTGAAGGCGCTGGAACAATCAACGGGCCGGGTCCTGCTGCAACGCAGCAACCCGGTGCTCGCAACTGAAGCCGGGGAAGTGGTCCTGCGCCTTGCCCGTCAAGTGGCGCAGCTGGAAGCCGATGCGGGCAAGGAATTGGGGTTGGACGGCGACCAGCCCCAACTTGCCGTGCCGATCGTCGTCAACGCTGATTCGTTGGCGGTGTGGTTCCTGAAGGCCCTGGCGCAGGCGCCCACCGGGCCCAACGTCACCTTCGACCTCCACCGCGATGACGAGCAACACTCCACCTCCCTGTTGCGGTCCGGGACAGTCATGGCAGCCGTCACGGCCACTCCTGAACCCGTCCAGGGATGCCGCGTGGAGAGCCTTGGCATCATGCGGTATCTGCCCGTGGCCGCACCGCAGTTCGTGGAGCGATGGTTTCCTGCCTTCCCTGCAGGGCTCGACGACGACACGCTTAACACGGCTCCTTCCGTGGACTTCGACCGCAAGGACACCTATCAGTGGGCCTTCGTGCAGCATTGGGCCACAGCCATGGGGAAGGCCCTGCCCGAGAGGAAAGGTCCGCGTCATTATGTCCCGGCATCGCAGGACTTCGGCGACGCCATCAGGCTGGGACTTGGGTGGGGCCTCATCCCGGAAGTCCAGTGTGGTCCGGACATTGCTGAGGGCAGGCTGATCGAGCTTGCCCCCGGCCACCCCTTTGACGTTCCGCTCTATTGGCAGCGCTGGCGCACGGAGTCCTCGGTGCTGGACACGCTCAGCCAGGCTGTCCGCGAGGTGTCCGCGCAATACCTGCGAAAGCCGTGAAGGCCCAAAATTCGAACACGCCCACCGATGCTTCCAAAAATGTCAGTGCACGGTTCCACACTTAAAACATGGCAAAAACAGCAGCTCCAGTCACCATCCACCAGCACCACACAAGCGACGTCGAGTTCCATGTCACGTACCTGGATACGGATACCGGCCGGGTGCGGCGCGAAGACTTCCATGACCTCGCGTCGGCCGAGAGGTTTGCCAGTGCCCAGCTTCATGACGACGATTCGTGGGCAGTGGTTGACCAAGTGAGCACTTCGCCCGCCGGCCGCATGGTTGCCTGACTCCTGGCTATTCCGGTCGGTTTCCGAAGTGGCCGCCATGGACGAACGGCGATGACACACCTTCGTATTTGAGCATCATCATCATCCCTTCGGCGGCATGGTCCAGGTTGTGGCAGTGGTCCATCCAAATGCCGGGATTGTCAGCGTGCAGCAGGAGTTCCCAGACTTCGCCGGGAAGCACCTCCACGGTGTCCAGGACCAGCGGTGATCCACTGGGCGCGATGCCGTTTCTGCTAAGGACCTGAACATGGTGGCCGTGAGGATGCATCGGGTGCGGTTCGGCCGTCCGGTTCACCACCGTTACTTTGACGGTGTCGCCCTCGGCCACCTCAATAGACGGAACCAGCGGGTACGCCGCCCCATTCACTGTGAAGGCATAGCGCGGGACGCCGTCCACAAAACGGAACTGCCGGTCCAGGACCAGAACTTCCTCCCGCGTGGCAGTTGCTGCCCCGTGCAGGGACGTCCACCCCGAGCCCGAAGACACCGGCTCGCTCCCGGACGCAGGCTTTCCATAATTCAGAAGGTCCAACACAGGAGTTGAGGCAAACACGCTGGAGGGTGGTCTCCTGCCAGCCTCTGCACGGGTTCCCGGCGGAGCGATGAGCACCGCGGCGTCGGAAGCCGAGTCTGAACGCAGGGTTACGGGGGAGGACGGCATCGTGAATGCGACATCCACCCGGCCGCCCGCTCCGAATCGCACCAGCTTTCCGGCGATGTCCTGCGGTTCGTTGACTTCGGTTCCGTCCACGGCAACTACCTTGAAGGAAGTGCCTTCCAGAAGGTATCGCTGAGGCAGGGAATCGGTATTGACCAGCCGCATGCGCACAGTGCTGCCCGCGGTGGCCTCGTACTCACTGCTGCGGTCTGAGGAGCCCAGCAACCCCAGACCGCTGAGGTCGTGCCCCGCCACCACCAAGTCCGTGCCGGCACGGATGGTGGAGGGAGGGTGCACGACGAATGCGCCATAGAGCCCCTTGCGGACTCCCTCGGCTGAATCCTGATGGGTGTGATACCAGTATGTACCGGCTTGCGCGGCAGTGAAACGGTAGGTCATGGATTGACCCGGCATGACAGCGTCCTGCGTCGCTCCCGCCACCCCGTCCATGGCGTTGGGAACGTCGTAACCGTGCCAGTGCAACGTAACCCCGGCAGCGATGTCACGGTTGGTGAGAACCACTTCCATCACTTCGCCCAGCGTGGCTTCGATAGTGGGCCCGGGAACGCTCCCGAAAGTCCAGGCCTCCGTGGTCTGTCCGGAAGGCAGGGTCAGGTTCTCCACCCGGGCGGTGAGTTCGTAGTGCCGGACCACAGCGCCCGCGGGCGTGGTGCCCACGAGCCGGGTCACCGGCGTCGAGTCCGTCATCGGAGCGGGGAAAGCACCACGGTGATGTCCGACGGCGGCAGCGATCACCGCGCCGTCGGCGGAACGGCTTCCAAGCCAGGCAAAAACTCCGGATCCCAACGCGGTACAGAACATGAGGACGGCCACGGCCGCTGCCGCCGTCGAGCGTCTGCCGACTGTGCGGGCAGCATCCGGGTGAGCCGGCCTGTTCAGGGCGTTTCGGGCGATCAGCGCCGTCCCTGCCACCATGAACAGCAGTACCGCGAGGCTCCACGGCGCGGGGAACGGGCCAAGGACCAGGACCAATGCCAGCGAGGCCACGGCTGCTGCGGCCGCGGCCACCATGGCCGTCACGGCCCCCGCCCGGGTCCGTCCTGCTCCGGTCCGTCCTGCCCGGGTCCGTCCTGCTGTTGGGCGGAGCTCCCTGGCAGGGTTGGAGCCGGTGTTCCGCCTCCTCAGCAAGAACGGAACACCGGCCATCGCGGCCCAAGCCGCGGGGATGGCGGTCAGAGGCAGGTTGATGAGGATGCGTTCGCTGGCAAACCACCAACTGCCGGCCACCAAAGCTGGAAGCAAGGCATAGCGTGCCACCGTCACCACGACGGCGGCACCAACCAACAGCAAGGTCACGTCAACTCCGCGGCGCGGCCCCGTCTTGCCGTCAGTGCTTGAGACAACAGTCATCCATGCGGCAGCAGTCCATGCTGCTGCCGCGAGGACGGACAACACCAAATCCACCGCCAGCAGCTGCGAGGTATTCACAGCTGCCTTTGCTCAGGCTGCGCTGGGCGAGGCGGCGGCATCCGAAGCCGCAGCCTTGGGCGGCAACGGTTGCGGGTTCAGGGCAGCTGCCCGGGCACGGGAGAAGAGCCAGTAGGACATGAAGATCATCAGCAGCCCGGTGAGGGGGTGGATGGAAACAACCCACGATCCCGCCGGCGTGATGAAGTCTTCGGATGAACCAGTCAGCATGCCCCCGATGATGAAGATGAACAACTGCACCCACGAAAGCAGGAAGATCCCGGCGGCCAACCAGATCGTCCGGGCGCCCATCCTTGCAATGGCGGCGACGATGGCGGCGAGAAGCGCCGAGTAACGCAGCACGTACTGGCCGTTCATCACGTGGAAAACGCCCGCTTCGTGCTGGGCTTCGATGGTGTTTTGGAAGTGGAAATATCCTGCGAAGAACAATTGTGCGAGTGCTGATAACAGGACGATTGCGGAAATGACCAGGAGGGCTTTACGCATTGGGGAATCCTCTATGGAAAATTCTCGGATTCTTCTAGGCCTGCGAACCGCCGGCGCCCTGGCTGCGGGCTACCCCCACTGCCGGCGGCTGGCCGCCAACTGCCTGGACCAGGGGCAGCCAATAATGGCGGAGAGCTTCATTACGAATCGTAAATTCGTTGGACGTGAATAGCAAGGGCACTGGGGTGCACCGCCCGCAGGCTTACTGCTCTTGTCCCACATCCTTGCCAACGTCTTTGGCGTCCATGATCCGGTAGGCATATCCCTGCTCGGCCAGGAACCGTTGGCGCTTGGCAGCGAAATCCTGGTCAAGGGTGTCCCTGGCCACCAGGGAGTAGAACCGGGCAGTCCGGCCGTCCTGCTTGGGTCGCAGGAGGCGTCCAAGACGCTGGGCTTCCTCCTGGCGGGATCCGAAGGAGCCCGAGACCTGGATGGCGACGGATGCCTCCGGCAGGTCGATCGAGAAATTCGCCACCTTGGAGACCACCAGGGTGTGGATCTCGCCCCGCCGGAAGGCATCAAAGAGCTTCTGCCGGGCCTTCACGCTGGTTTCACCCTTGATCAGCGGCGCGTCCAAGCGCTCGGCAATTTCATCCAACTGGTCAATGTACTGTCCGATCACCAGCAACTGCTCGCCCTTGTGGACGGCAACCAGGTCCTCGACGAGCTTGGTCTTTGTTTCCGAGGTAGCGCAGAGCCGGTACTTGTCCGCGTCATCGGCCATGGCGTAGGCCACGCGTTCGTCCCGGGGGAGGTCCACGCGGACTTCAACACAGTCCGCGGGCGCAATGTAACCCTGTGCCTCAATGTCCTTCCACGGGGCGTCGTACCGTTTGGGGCCGATCAGGCTGAAGACCTCGCCTTCCCTGCCGTCCTCACGGACCAGGGTGGCTGTCAGCCCAAGACGACGCCGGGCCTGCAGATCCGCTGTCATGCGGAAGATCGGTGCGGGCAACAGGTGGACTTCGTCATAGATGATCAGTCCCCAGTCATGTCCGTCCACGAGTTCCAAGTGCGGATAGAGGCCGCCGCGCTTGGTGGTGAGCACCTGGTAGGTGGCGATGGTGACAGGCCGGACTTCTTTGACGGCGCCGGAGTACTCACCGATCTCGTCTTCGGTGAGGGACGTCCTTTTGAGGAGTTCGTCCTTCCACTGCCGCGCGGAAACTGTGTTGGTCACCAGGATGAGGGTGGTGGTGGAGGATGTGGCCATTGCTGCCGCGCCCACCAGGGTCTTTCCGGCACCGCAGGGAAGGACGACGACGCCGCTGCCGCCGGCCCAGAAGTTCTCCGTGGCCAGCTTCTGGTACGGCCGCAGCTCCCAGCCGCTTTCGTCCAGCATGATCAGGTGTGGCTGGCCGTTCACATAGCCCGCAAGGTCCTCGGCGGGCCACCCCAGTTTCAGGAGCAACTGCTTCAATTGGCCCCGCTGCGATGAATGCACCACCACGGTTTCGCCATCGATCCGCGGCCCCAGCAGGGGAGCGATCTTCTTGGCCCGGATGACTTCCTCGAGCACGGGGTAGTCGTCCGTCCGCATCACCAAACCGTGCTGGGGGTCCTTTTCCAGCCGAAGGCGGCCATAGCGGGACATGGTTTCTTCGATGTCGATGAGCAGCGCATGCGGTACGGGAAAGCGCGAGTACTTCAGCAGGGTATCGAGCACCTGCTCTGCGTCCAGCCCCGCGGCACGCGCATTCCACAGGCCCAACGGCGTGAGCCGGTAGCTGTGCATGTGTTCAGGTGCACGTTCGAGTTCGGCAAACGCCGCAATGGCGTGCCGGGCTTCGGTAGCGAGTTCGTGGTCGACTTCCAGCAATATGGTTTTGTCACTTTGTACGATCAGCGGACCGTCGGTCACAGTTGGATCCTCACTTGGGCATTATCGCGTGGCGGCACGGACGGTGCTGTTGTCATGAACGCAGTTCTCCCGCGGGTTCCACATCGATGATCCGGTGGATGGACAACACCCGCTCGGTGTCCTTGGCGGGATCGAAAACCCGCACGCGCCCACCGGAGACGGATACAGGAACAACCGTTTCGGTGTTGGCATTCCCCAGGCTGTCCACCACGTTCATCGTGACCGCCTGCTTGAGCCGGATAGCGGTCTGGATCGTCTCAAGACCCAGTTGCGTGGAAGCTTCACCCGTCGACTCGGCCGGGACGGCGCGATGCTGCCGAAGCACCGACAGCTGGGCTTCGACGTCGTCGTCCGGCGGAGCCATCCGGGGCGCCGTGTAGACGGGCCGCGCGCTTCCCGGCACCGCCGTGGTCCGCTTGAAACGCACGACGGCGGGCTCGGCCTCCTGGACGGCGGGTGAAAGTCCCAGCTCGCGCAGGACGCGGGCGGTTTCCCGGGGGCTGGCCGAAGAAGTGAGCACGGTGGGGGCGATGCGGACAAGGCTCAACACCGAAGTCCGCGCCTCCTGAAGAAGCTCGGCAATGGCAGTTTCGTCGTCGCTTTGGATGAAGCTGGCACTGGTTCCGACCCGCAGGCGGCCGTGGCGGGAAGCTGTGTCCTGGATGAGGTAAGCCAATGGTTGGGGCACGTCAGTGGCAGAGTGCTCACGGAGGAACGCCAGCAGCGATTCGGCATCCTGTCCGGCGTCGAGGGCCCTGCGGATGGTAGTGGCAGAGAACCGGTAGATGGACGCCGGACCCTGCCCCTCGGCGTCGGCCATCAACAGCAGCGTCTCGCTGAGCTCCGGTGCCAGGTAGCCGGGCGCAACCGCCGTGAGGTCAGCCTGCAGGAGGATGTGGTTCACCGCTGCCGGAAGATGCTCCCCGAGGATGGTCATGGCCTGTTCTGGTTGGGAATCAGCAATGGCTGCGCCCAGCTGGGTCAGGGCACCGGACCCCATCAAACCAAGGAGCGCAGCCTCTTCAAGAATGCCGCGCACCAGGGAACTGAACCTCCGCGACATCCGCGGCTGCGCCCACTCGGCACGTTGAAGGACGGCCCTGGCGTCCAGCACGGGTGCCTTGCCGTCCGGGGCCGCTGCCTCAACCGTCAGTTCGTGCAGGATTTCAAGGACCCTCCGCCGGACCACGGGGGCGTCGGGCCGCTGGGCCTCGGCGGACAGGGCATTGATGGTGGTGCCCGCTGCGCCGTGGTGGGAGGCCGATGCCGAGGGACCGGTCAGCGGCTGCCCGACCAGCGAAGGTGCGCGCTCGCTGGCCAACCATGCGTTCACCAACCACAGCCATTGTTCCTGCCGGGGCAAGGTGAGCCATTCCAGGGAGGGCGGCTGGATCCAGGTTGAACTGTCCACATCCAGGCGCAGCAGGCCGGACAAGGCACACAGCTCCAGGAGGATCGCGGTCTCGTGCACTCCCAAGCGGATCGACTCGGCAAGGCGCCGCAGTTCCCGCACGCCCACTCCGCCGCTTCGGAGGGTGGCGAGGGGCTGCTCGCGAACAGCGAAGAGCAGCTCGTTGGCCAACCGCAGAGTTTCGGCAATGGCACCCAAGGCTGCGTTGCGGCGCAGGGCCGCACTGGTGTGGCCGAGCTCGGGAGCGGGCGGGGAAAGTGTGAAATCGTCGATGATGGCGCCACCGCGGAGCGCAAGGCCCACGCTGTGCGGCAGCTCCACGTGGCCGGCATCCAGGGGCACCAACAGGCCGCGCGCCAACAGCCAGTCGATGGGCCCGACGTCGTGGCTTTCGTGGGTGACGGATGCCCGCCGCTGCGCCTGGGGTACTGCGCCCATGGCCCAGCTGCCGAACTTGTCCAACAGGCCGACGGTCCGTTCCGGCGCTGTGGAAAGGATTGCCCGCAGGTTTTCAGGTGAGGACGTCCAACGTTGCAGTGCCAGTGCCGCATCCATGGGCGTACTGGCGGGGTGGATCCCCAGGCCGCTCTGATGCAGTTCAGCCACCAATTGCACCACCCGCTGGGCAAACGCCGGTTGCAGCCGCACCAGCTCCGTGTAGCTCCTGCCAAGGCCGGCCGGGTAGATGCCGATCACGTCCTTGAGGCTCCCGACCGGAAGATAGTAACGCTGGCGGGACGAGGTGGCTGGTGAACCTTGTGGCGGATCGGCCCGGTGGACCAGGGCAAGTTCCTGCAACTTCGCCAGGATGGGCTCCAACGCAGAGAGTGTTGAACCGGCAATGACTTTCTTCAGCCCTGCGGCGGAAACGCTGTGGCCCGTGTCGGCGTTGGTGCACAGGTGCACGGTTTCCAGGACCTGCATTTCCGGCTTGTTCAGGCGTTCGAGCGCCCGCTGGACACTGACGCGGGCGCTGGCCCTCGCTGCCAAGGCCGCAAAGTCCGGGGCCATGGGGGAAATGAGGTCCGGTCGCGCGGCAAACAAGGCCCGCAGCGAATTGTCGCTGCGCGCTTCCAGTTCCTTGCTGAGCGCGCGAATAAGGGACATCAATCCAACGTTACCGCTCCCGGGCTGCTCGTGCCTGATCCGGGTACGGGGGTCCTACTGCCTGCGACGCTGGCGGACTGCGTCCAGCACCAGGACCACTGCGAGCATGAACGCCACGGGCAATCCGTAGAGGGCAGTGGACGTGACCCAAACGGGCGCCGCGCCGCCGTTGTAAGCGACCGCTATGACTGCGGCGACCGCGGCCAAGGAAAGGATGGCGATGGCGACTGTAACGATCATGAGGGGGCGGCGGTAACCCGGGGAAGTCATGCCCTCAACGCTAGCAGCCACCCGGAATAAGTTGCCCGGCGGCTGGCATGACGCTGTTGGTGGGCGGTGCGGGGCCGGACAAAGCGGGATTAGGGGGTCGGGCAGGATAACCTTGAAGGAACAGACCAACACGGACCGGGCTGCCGCCCTCGATCCCGCAGGAACCTGCGGATGCGGTAGTGGCCCGACGTGTCTCCCACAGCAAGAACGAAGAAGGTTGATTACGTGCCTACCGGCAAGGTCAAGTGGTATGACAAGGAAAAAGGCTTCGGCTTCCTCGCGGCTGAAGACGGTCAGGAAGTCTTCCTGCCCAAGACGTCCCTGCCCGCGGGCGTAACCGAGCTTAAGGCCGGTACCCGGGTGGAGTTCGGCGTTGCAGATGGTCGCCGCGGTGCCCAGGCGTTGGGACTTCGCGTCCTTGAGAAGACTCCGTCCATCGCCAAGGCCAAGCGCATGAATGCAAAGGATCTTGCCCCGATGGTGCAGGATCTGGTCACGGTCCTGGATAACCTCTCCGGCTCCTTGTCCTCCGGCAAGTACCCGGATGGCAACAAGGCCAAGGCCATCAGCATGGCGCTGCGCAAGGTTGCCGACGAGCTGGAAGCCTAGGACCGGCCATGACCTCGGAATCCGCACAGGAAACAACTCCGGCAAAGGATGCCCTGGATAACGCCGGGGCAGGTCCTCGTGGTGTCCAGGCTCCTGGCAGCGGGGAAGCTCCCGCGCGGAAGCCCGCAGCCAGCAAGCCGCGTGCCGGGTTGCCGGTGTGGCGCACAGGCAAGCCGGACGCTTTCCTGGCTGCCGCCGTCGATACCGCCAGGGCGGCTGTCGAGGGCATCGCCAAGCCAGGCGAGGTAGGGGCGCACCTTGGCGCGAAATCGGAGGGTGACCGCGTTGTCACCCACCTGTTTGAATCCAAGCTGGCCGGCTACGGCGGCTGGCAGTGGTACGCCGTCGTGACCCGTAACTCGCGCTCCAAGATCGTCACCGTGAGCGAGCTCGGACTGCTGCCTTCCGAGGATTCCATCCTGGCTCCGGAATGGGTGCCGTGGGCCAAGCGCGTTCGTCCAGAGGACGAGACGCCGCTGGTGGAAGAGACCGAAAGCGACGTCTCCGAGGAATCAGTGCAGGCTGCCGAGGATGAAGCCATCAGTCCCTCGGACGATGACGAAGCGGACGAAGCCGAGGCTGAATAGACGTTGCGGAATCCCCGGGTGACTCAATGGAAGGTGGACACTGATGTCCACCTTTAGGTCGCTCGGGATCCTCAACTACCGCATCTGGTTTTTCGGTGCGCTGATATCCAACATCGGAACGTGGATGCAGCGTACTGCCCAGGACTGGCTGGTCTTTGACCACCTGACAGCTCATGACGCCGGCGCCATGGGCATCACCCTGGCCCTGCAACTGGGCCCGCAACTGTTCCTGGCCCCCTGGGCGGGCCTGCTCGCTGACCGGTACAGCCGGCGCAAGCTCCTGTTCGTCACCCTCATAGCCATGGCGCTCCTGAGTACCGGTCTGGGCGTCTTGGTCTTGCTGGGCGTCGCGGAGCTTTGGCACGTGTACGTCTTCGCCCTTCTCCTGGGCATCGTTACGGCCTTGGATGCCCCGGTCCGCCAGACTTTCGTTTCGGAACTGGTCACCGACGACTACCTGTCCAATGCGGTGGCACTGAACAGTGCTTCCTTCAACGTGGCGCGGATGATCGGACCAGCGGTCTCAGGTGTGCTCACGGTGGTTGTGGGTCCGGGCTGGGTCTTCCTTATCAACACCGTTTCCTTTGTCGCCATGCTTGTGGCGCTGAAGCTCATACCGGTCTCGTCCCTTCGCGCCCAACCCCGTGCGGCTGCCGGCAAGGGGCGTATCCGCGAGGGACTGCGGTACGTGCGTAGCAGGCCGGACATCCAGGTGGTCCTGGTCGCGATCTTCATCGTGGGTACGTTCGGCCTCAACTTCCCCTTGTTCATCGCAGCCATGGTGGGTACGCAGTTCGGCATGGATGCCGGCGCTTTCGGCTTGCTGAACTCCGTCATGGCCATAGGCTCAGTGACCGGTGCGCTGCTGGCCGCCCGGCGGGGACGGCCCCGGTTGAGGTTGATCTTTGGGGCAGCGGGTGGCTTCGGACTGGCGAGTGTCCTCGCAGCCCTGGCTCCCAATGCGGTGATGTTCGGCCTGGCACTGGTTCCTTGCGGCTTGTTTGCGCTGACGCTGATCACCAGCGCCAACGGATACGTCCAGTCCACCACCGAGGCCGTCATGCGGGGACGGGTGATGTCCCTCTACATGGCCATCTTTATGGGTGGCACTCCCATTGGAGCGCCCTTTGTGGGGTGGGTGGCCAACGTTGGTGGGCCCCGATGGGCCGTTGGCGTGGCGGCGGTAGCCGGCGTCAGCACCGCCGTCGTGGGCTTGGTGTGGATTGTCCGGGCGAAGCAACTGCGGCTCCGCTTCGACCGCAGGGCCCGCGGCCTTCGGCATTTCCGGGTGGAGTCGCTGCTCGCCACTCATGCTGCTGCCGAGGACGACGGCGGCCCTGGACTGATTCGCTAGGGCGCCTTAAACACGGAAGCCGCCCGGGAATGACCCAGGCGGCTCCGTTCAAAACCGTAGTGGCTACTTCTTCAGTTCGCCCACGACGTAGTCGATGCTGGCGAGCAGGGCCGAGACATCGTCCGGCTCGATGGCCACAAACGTGGCGATGCGCAGTTGGTTGCGGCCAAGCTTGCGGTACGGCTCGGTGTCCACCACTCCGTTGGCCCGCAGGACTTTGGCGATCGCCGCGGCGTCAATCGAATCGTCGAAATCGATCGTGGCGATGACGTTGGAGCGGTCTTCGGGCTTTGCCACGAACGGCGTCGCGTACTCCGAAGCTTCCGCCCACGAGTAGATGCGGTTGGCCGAATCCGCCGTCCGCTTGCTGGCGAAGTCCAGGCCACCGTTGCTGTTCAACCACTGCACCTGTGCGTCCAGCGTTACCAACGTGGACAGGGACGGGGTGTTGTAGGTCTGGTTCAGCTTGGAGTTGTCGATGGCTGTCTGCAGGTCCAGGAAGTCCGGGATCCAGCGGTCGCTGGCCTTGATGCGGGCGGCGCGCTCCAGCGCTGCGGGGGAGAAGAGGCCGAGCCACAGGCCGCCGTCGGAAGCGAAGTTCTTTTGCGGGGCGAAGTAGTAGACGTCCGCCTCCGAGACATCGACGTCCAGGCCGCCGGCAGCGGAGGTGGCATCCACCAGGACCAGCGAACCTTCGTCGGCTCCCTGGACACGCTTGACGGTAGCGGCGACGCCGGTGGACGTTTCGTTCTGCGGCCATGCGTAGACGTCGACGCCGGCTTCAGCCTGTGCCACCGGTCGGGTGCCGGGCTCGGACTTGATGATGGAGGATGCGTCAAGGAAGGGCGCCTTGTTGGTGGCGGCGGCAAACTTGGAGCCGAACTCGCCGAAGGAGAGGTGCTGGGCCTTCTTTTCCACCAGGCCGAAAGCGGCGACGTCCCAGAACGCAGTGGAACCGCCGACACCGAGGACAACCTCATAGCCTTCGGGGGCGCGGAAGAACTGGCTCAGCCCGTCGCGGACCGAACCCACCAGGTTCTTGACCGGTGCCTGCCGGTGGGAGGTGCCCAGGATGGTGGTCGATGCGGCGGACAGAGCCTGGACCTGTTCCGGACGGACCTTGGACGGTCCAGCGCCGAAGCGTCCGTCTTTCGGCAAGAGGTCGGCAGGTATGGTGATGCTGTTGTCGCTCACGTGTGGCTCCAAAGGGTATCGGCTCAAGATGGGTCGTGGCAGGTGGCGTCAACTGCCCCTTCGACACCCCAATTCTGCCTGACGAGGCCCGCGCTCAGGAACCTGCGGTTGTCATAGTCCGCCACGTGGAACGCGGACGGACAGGATGCGACCGGAATGCGGGCGGAATTATCCGGAGTAACTCTAAATAAGCTAGGCTTGGGGTTGGCGTTCATGGGATCGCGGTGGCACAGCCCACCCCGGCAAGGGACGCGGTACGGTGGAGATCACGCAAGAAACTGCGTTCGAGGAGAGCTGAGCTGGATGACGGATCTGATCGATACCACTGAGATGTATCTTCGGACCATTTTGGAGCTTGAAGAAGAGAACATCGTGGCTCTCAGGGCCCGCATTGCTGAACGCCTGCGGCACTCCGGACCCACGGTTTCCCAGACCATCGGCCGGATGGAGCGCGATGGCCTGGTAATCGTCTCCAACGACCGCCACCTGGAACTGACTGAGATGGGCCGAAAGCGTGCCACCGAAGTCATGCGCAAGCACCGCTTGGCCGAGCGCCTCCTGGCTGACGTTATCGGTCTCGATTGGGCCTACGTGCACGATGAAGCGTGCCGTTGGGAACACGTGATGAGCGAACGCGTCGAACGCCGGCTCTACGAACTCCTTGAACACCCCACTGAGTCTCCCTACGGAAATCCCATCCCTGGACTGGAAGCGCTGGGTGGCCTGACCGGCCAGCAATTCCCCAGGATCGATGTCAACCTCCTGCAGGCAATGGACGGCTACGCCTCCGACTCCCGGGTGGTGGTTACCCGGCTGGCCGAGCCCATCCAGGTGGAGCCCGAACTCCTTACCCAGTTGGACGAGGGCGGAATCCGGCCCGGCGCGCCGGTGTCCCTTGAACGCGTCGGCGAATACATCTCCGTTCGCGTGCCTGGCATTGAAGGGGCCTTGGAGCTGCCTCCCGAAGTTGCAGCGCACGTCTTCGTGTCCCTGAACTGACCACCTGCTCGGCAGCGTCAATCCCTCGTGTCAAACCTCACTTTTTGTGCTGCGGCGCGTGTGTGACCTGCGGTTTTCGGAGAATGGTGATAAGGGCCTGCGGCCGCACGCGTATTCCTGTTGATAACGAATTTATTACCAAGGGCCTTAATCCCCTATAGTTATCTACTAGCGCCGATACCAAAGCGTTACCTGATCCGGAGCCGAGCTCTGCCAGCGGATCGGGTGAACCACCACTACTGGCAGAGGCGGGGGAACCACAAGCGGCTGTCTAAAGAAGCAGCCTTGGGGTGAAGTCCGCAGCAGAAGTGCCCACTGACGCATGTTCCTCTTGGGATACCTGTGTGCCGTGAGCGCCTCGTGCGGACCGGGTCTTTGAACTCTCTGACCCGAATCCGACAGCTAACTTCGCAGGCTTTTCAGAGAGGAACAGAGTTTGACATCGCAGAACGTCAGGGGCCGCCGCCGCGCGTCCGGCCCCGCTACTGAGCTGCGGCCAGCCCGCGTCGTATCGGAGATCCGGCCCCGCGACACCGAACGCCAGGTGCGCCGCCGTAAGAGCCCGTTGCGCCAGGTTGCCGACTTCGCCGCAGCAAGTGGCGTCGGGCAGAAAGCCGGAGTGGCGCTTGCCGCCACCGGCCTTGCCCTGACTGTCGGACTGCCCGCCACCAGCCCGGTCATGGCCACATCGGAATCGGGCCAGACCGAGTCTGCCCTCTCCGTTGCGGGCGCCGTAGGCAGCCAGCCCGAGGTCTCCGCGGCAGCATCAGCCAAAATCGACTTCAGCCGTGCAGCCGTCGCTACCGCAGCGGACCCCGACGGAAAGCTGAAGCAACTGCTCAGCGCCCAGTCTGCAGGCAGCATCCAGCGCGATTCTTCCGCCGGCACCCTGGGCAGCCCCCTCGACTCCCTGGTGACCGCGTCTCCTTTCGGCTACCGCGTCAGCCCACTCACTGGCGGCACCGGTGACTTCCACCGCGGCCAGGACTTCGTTGCCCAGTGCGGTACCGCCGTCCACGCGGCCGCAGCCGGCAAAGTGACTTTCGCCGGGTGGCACGAGTACGGCGGAGGCAACCGCGTGGTCGTGGACCACGGCAATGGCCTCGAGACCACGTACAACCACCTGTCGTCCTTCAACGTCCAGGTAGGCCAGACGGTCAACCGCGGCGACACCGTAGCCCTGAGTGGCACCACTGGCGCGTCCACGGGTTGCCACCTGCACTTTGAGGTCCAGGTCAACGGCGAGGTCGTTGACCCCATGGGCTGGCTCTAAGCCACGTGATGGTGCCCTCTCGCATTGATGACGGGCCTCGTGACCTGAATGTGACATTCGCTTTCAATTGTTATAACCTTCAGAGCGCATCGGCTTTTTAGGGGGCCGGTGCACTTGAGTGGATTGCCTAGCTCTGCCACCACTCGAGTTCCGTTCGCAAAAATCGTCTGGCAGGGGCGGGGGAACCACTTCTGGTCTTCATCTGAAGGCCTTGGGGTTAAGTCGCAAAGTTTCCCGTGAAGCAGCGCGGCCGGATGACTCCCATCCGAATCCGACAGCTCACCTCGCAGGCATTGGGAGAGGCTACCTACGTGTCATCACGCACTACCCCTGCGCGCCACCGCGCTGAAACGGTTCGTACGAACCCGTTGAACACTCTTTCGAAAGCTGTTTCTTCGAACGCCGGTACCGTAGGCCGCCAGGCCGCCGTGCTGGCAGCAGCCTCGGGCCTCGTCCTCACTGTCGGATTGCCGGCCCACGCCGCTGACACCGATGTTTCCACGTCGGAGGTCTCCAGCACCCAGCAGCTGGCCGCAACCGCAGTGGTCACCGCAGAGCCGACAGCCACCGTTTCCTTCGAGAGCCCGACCGTGGCCACCCAGGAAGCCCCCAAGATCGTCCAGCGTGCGGCCCAAGTCACCGAGCGTGCTGCTGACGACGCCACCGCGCTCACGGCCCAGTCCTCCGAAGCCAAGGAATCCGCCTCAAGCGCTGCAGCCTCCGGGCTTGCTGCCATCGCCTACACCGGAATCGGTTCGCCCTACGTTTGGGGCGGCACCACTCCCAACGGCTGGGACTGCTCCGGTTTCACCCAGTGGGTCTACGCCCAGGCCGGCATCAGCATCCCCCGCGTCAATGCCTGGACGGCGATGAAGCCCACCAGCACCCCCCAGCCTGGTGACCTGGTCATGCAGAACGGCGGTGCGCACGTTGGCATCTACGTTGGCAACGGCATGATGATCAGCGCCTTGAACCCCAGCCAGGGAACCCTGCTGCACTCCGTGGCTTCCACCGGCACGTCTTCGTTCTTCACCCTCCGCTAAAACAACCCGATTCGGGGCCCGCTGGCCTACCCCTGCCAGCTGACCCACTACCCGTGGGTACCCCAACTGCCTCCGGATACGAAAGAGAAAAACAATGACCAGTGCAAACAAAGTTGCACGGCACCGCGCTGAGGCCCCCAAGACCAGCTCGCTTGCCGTCATCGCAAAGGCTGTCACCGCTAACGCCGGTGGCGTCGGCCGTCAGGCAGCAGTCATCGCCGCCGCATCAGGTTTGGTGCTGACAAGCGGTATCGCCGCCAATGCTGCTGAATCCAACGTGGACCGCGAATCGACGTCGACGACCGCCCTGGATGTCCAGTCGGTTGCCCAGGCCACCATCGCCGCTGATTCCACGGTTGCCATCTCTTACGAGCGCCCCGTTGTCACCACGGTGGAAGCTCCGGCACCCGTGGTTGAAGAAGCTCCGGCAAAGGTTGAGGCCAAGGCCTCCAAGACCACCACGGCTCCGGCCACCAATGCCAATGTGGCAGTAAGCGCCGCCACCCCGGCGCCTGCCGCTCCGGCTGCTTCCAGCGGACTCGGCGCAGCCATTGCCGCTGCCGCCTACGCCCAGCTCGGCGTGACGCAGGACTGCACCATGCTGGTGACCAACTCCCTGGCAGCCGTCGGCATCCACTTCCACGACTGGCCGGCCGGTTACCTCTCCCTGGGCCGCACCGTCAGTGCAGCTGAAGCACAGCCCGGCGACCTCGCTTACTACGCCAACGGCGGTTTGGCCGGACAGGCCCACATTGCTGTATACGTTGGCAACGGCATGGCAGTCCACGGTGGATGGAACGGATCCACCACGGCACTGTTCAGCGTCAACGTCGGCTCCGGACCGGTATTCATCCGCGTCAACGGCTAGCCATTAGCTCCCAGGAACACCCCGCAGGCCCAGGCCGGCGGGGTGTTCTGCTTTAACCAGGTGTGAACTTTTGCGGACACTGTGAGCGAAACGACAAATAAATTCGTTGATACGGCATATAAGTGCTTACTCTTGTGTTGTCGATCCACAGCCCGTACATGCAGAGGGCAGCCGGCCCTCGTGCCCCTGACGGGTGCGGCCGTGAAGAGGTACGTGCATGCGCACACTCGTTCTGAATGCTGGATATGAACCGCTGGCGGTTATTACCTTCCGCCGGGCGCTGGTCCTTGTGCTCACTGGGAAAGCTAGCGTAGTGGCCGAAGGCGACGAGCCTGTCGTCGGGCCACAGGAGATTCTCGGACGCCCCTCCGTGATCCTCCTCAACCGCTACATCCGTCCCAAGTACAACAGGATCACTGCCGTGAGCCGCCGCGGGGTTCTTCGCCGCGACGGACACCGTTGCGCCTATTGCGGGAAAACAGCCCACACCATAGACCACGTCCACCCCAAATCCAGGGGCGGCGCGGATTCCTGGGAAAACCTGGTTGCGGCGTGCTTGAAATGCAACAACGCCAAGAGCGACCATACATTGGCCGAAATGGGCTGGAAGCTCCGTTTCAAACCCGGTGTGCCCCAGGGGACCATGTGGCAGATCAAAGAACTCGAGAAACCTGCGCCGGACTGGGACCCGTTCCTGTTGCCGGAATCCGCTGCCTGATCGATTTCCATTGACCTCCGCCCGTCCGGGTACTCTGGGCGGATGGAGTTCAACGCCGTGATATTGGCGGGTGGCAGGGCCACCCGCCTCGGTGGCGTGCCCAAGCCGACATTGGAGTACGACGGCGGCACCCTCCTTTCGCGTGCACTGCAGGCGGCACGTGGTGCGGAAGCTGTGGTTGTGGTGGGTCCGGACGTTTACGGTGATGCACTGCCCGACGCAGTCCTGATGGCGCGTGAGGAGCCAGCCTTCGCAGGGCCAGCCGCGGCAATCGAGGCCGGCTTGGCCGCCCTCAAAGCCGCCGGATCGAGGTGCGATTGGACGCTGGTTCTGGCTTGCGATATGCCCAAGGCCTCGGAGGGAGTCAGCCGCTTGTGGGAGGCACTCGCGGTGCATCCCGCCATGGAAGGGTCCGCGGTGGAAGGGGTCATGGCGGTGTCTGCCGATGGCCGCAAACAACCCTTGCTGGGGGTTTACAGCACCGTCGCCTTGGAACGGGAAGTGGAGTTGGCTTCGCGGGGCTCCGGCGTGTCGCAAGGTTCAGCGTTAACGAACTCTTCAGTGTTCAAGCTGCTTGCTAGGCTGAACCTGCTGGAGGTTGACGTCCCCGCAGGCTCTACGGACGATGTGGATACGTGGGAAGACGCCGCGGCCCTGGGTATTGACTACAAGTTGGAGGCGGACGTGAAGAGCCAGGAAGAGACGCTCGAGGATTGGTGCCGCACGCTGCTGCAGGCGTTTGAGCTTGAGGGCGTGGATGTGGACATCAACGAGGTACTTGCTGTGGCAGGAGTGGCCGCGCATTCGGTGGTCCGACCCGCCGCGCCGCTGACTACCTTCATTGCCGGGTATGCCGCCGGAATGGCCCGCGGTATTGGCCAGGCCAGCGATGACGCCTCAATGAACGCTGCCCTGGAACTGGCAAGGAAAATAGCCAAGGAGTACTCGGAATCCGGGACTGACGCCGAATGACGGAGGCCCCCGGCGAGGGCCACCACGCGGCGCACACATGGCAGGAGGCCCGGCAGCGAGCGTTCGATGCCGCCACTCCCATACCGCCGGGCCCGGTTCCGCTGAAGGCAGCGCTTGGCCGCACATTGGCTTCGGATGCGTTGGCGATACAGGACATGCCCCACTACGCCTCCTCCGCCATGGACGGCTGGGCAATAAATGGAAGCGGCCCATGGATCCTCAGTGAGCCTGGCCTGAGGCTGGCACCCCACCAGGCGTGCCCGATTGTCACCGGCGGCCTGGTTCCTCCTGGTACCAAGGCGGTTTTGCGCAGCGAAAGCGGTGTCATCACGACGGACGACGACGGCCTGCCGGTTCTCGCGCTGGGCGGCGCCGCCAAGCCGGGGGAGCCCCGTAACGGCCAGCACATCCGTAAAGCTGCCGAAGAGGCCGCCGAAGGTGACGTCCTGCTCAAGGCGGGGACCCTGCTGAACCCTGCACACATCGCCCTCGCGGCTCTCGCCGGCCTGGACCATCTGGACGTCCTTGGGAAACCTTTGGTCCGGTTCCTCTTGACCGGTTCGGAGGTAGTGGAGCGGGGGATACCGCAGCCGGGACAGGTCAGGGACACCTTTGGGCCGCAACTGGGCGCGGTGGTGGAACTCCTGGGCGGTATTGCAGGGGAACAACTCCGGGTCGGCGACAACTACGAGGAATGGATGGGAGCGCTCCAGGACACGGAGCCGGCACCGGGGGAACCGGAGGCAGAAGCGGAGCCGCCTGCCGACGTCGTCATTACTACTGGTGGAACGGGGCGGTCCGGTACGGACCATTTCAGGAGGGCTGTGGCCGAACTTGGGGGCCGCCTGCTGATTGATGGCATTGCCATGCGGCCTGGGCATCCGGCTGTCCTTGCCGAGTTGCCGGATGGGCGTTTCGTGGTGGGGCTGCCCGGCAACCCCTTGGCCGCGATGATGGCTTTGTTCACTGTGGGTGGACCGTTGCTGGCAGCGCTGGGCCACGGGCGACTGGAAGCAACAAACGAAGTTCCCTGCGGCACCACCATCGACGCCGATCCGGGGCGGACACGGCTGATGCCCTTCAAGGTGGTGTACGGCCTGGCGTCGCCGGCCCAGCACACGGGGCCGGGCATGATGCGCGGACTGGCTGGTGCTGACGGAGTGATGGTGGTACCTCCGCACGGGGTCCAGTTGGGTGAGCCGGTGGCTGCCTTCGCGTTGCCGTGGGGAAAGCCGCTGCCCGTGCCGAAGCCGGCCGGGGACAAGCCGCGGAAAGCGCCAGCCCGGACCCAGCGCAAGGCGCCCGCAGGTCCCGTGGATTGGAGTGGGCTGGACGCCTGAGGCAGGCTGGCTGCAACGGCAGCAGGCCCCTGCAAGATGCAATGATGGACTCATGAACAGGCATGCCCCCGAACAGGACATCAATGAAGATGACCTGCAGATCCACCCGCCCAAACGAGCCGCAGCCGGCGTCAAAGCCGTCACTGTCGCCCTCGAACGCGGGTACGCCCAAGCCGGCGTAACCCGCACGGTCCGATCCATGTTGCGGGTCAACCAGCACGATGGCTTCGACTGCCCGGGCTGCGCGTGGCCCGAATCCATTACCGGCAGGCGGAGCCCCGCGGAGTTCTGCGAGAACGGTGCCAAGGCGATCGCCGAGGAAAGCACTACCCGGACTGTTGGCGCGGAGTTCTGGGCCGGGCATTCGATCGCAGAGCTCGAGAACAAGACCGAATACTGGCTGGGCAGCCAAGGCCGTATCTCCGAGCCCGTGGTCATCAGGCCGGGGGACACGCACTATTCCCCGATCAGCTGGACCGAGGCATTCGCCCTGATCGGCGAGCACATCAACGCCACTACGCCTGATAAGTGCGTGTTCTACACTTCCGGCAGGACGGCCAACGAGACCGCGTTCATGTACCAGCTGTTCGCACGCAGCCTGGGCACCAACAACCTGCCGGACTGCTCCAACATGTGCCACGAGTCCTCCGGAAGCGCGCTGAACCCCACCATCGGAATCGGCAAGGGAACAGTGTCCTTGGAGGACATCCACCACTCTGAGCTGGTACTGGTGGTAGGCCAGAACCCGGGAACCAACCACCCGAGGATGCTGTCCGCCCTGCGCGACTGCAAGAACAACGGCGGCAAAGTGGTGGCAGTGAACCCCTTGCCCGAGGCAGGGCTCCTGAACTTCAAGGACCCCCAGTCGCTCAACGGCGTGATCGGCGGCGGAACCACCATCGCGGACGAGTTCCTGCAGATCAAGGTCGGTGGCGACCTGGCGCTGTTCCAGGCCCTTGGCCACCTGCTCCTGGAGGAAGAGAAGCGTAACCCGGGTACCGTCGTCGACCATTCCTTTATTGAGCAGCAGACCGAAGGGTTCGCCGCATACAAGGAAGCACGCTCGGTGCTGGACTGGGACCAAACGGAACGTGCCACCGGCCTCTCGCGTGCGGACATCACCAAGGTGGCGGCAATGATGGCTGCCTCGAAGGCTACGATCATCTGCTGGGCCCTCGGACTGACGCAGCAGCCGCACTCGGTGGACACCCTGCGGGAGATCATCAACCTGCTCCTGCTGCAGGGCAACTTCGGCAAGCGCGGCGCAGGCGCCTGTCCGGTCCGTGGCCACTCCAACGTGCAGGGCGACCGCACCATGGGCATCTGGGAGAAGCCCAAGGAGTCCTTCCTGGCCGCACTGGACAAGGAATTCGGCTTCCGCATGCCCCGGGACCATGGCTACGACTCCGTGGAGACCCAGCACGCCCTGGAGAAGGGCGAGGTGGACGTATTCGTTTCCATGGGCGGGAACTTCGCCGCCGCAGGTTCGGACACTGCAGCGCTGGAGGAGGGCCTGAAGAAGGCCGGGTTGACGGTCCACATTTCCACCAAACCCAACCGCGCCCATATTGTGCACGGCAAGACCTCGCTGATACTTCCCACGCTGGGCCGGACCGACACGGACGACAAGCACCCCAAGGGAAAACAGTTCCTATCGGTGGAAGACTCCATGTCCGTTATCCACAAGACGCAAGGACGGCTGGAACCGGTCTCCGAGCACCTGCTCAGTGAGCCGGTCATTGTGGCGCGGATGGCCCAGGCAACGTTGGGTGACAACCACAGCGTGGACTGGCGGGCCATGGCAGAGGACTATGACGTGATCCGGGACCATATTTCCCGTGTCATCCCCGGCTTTGAGGACTTCAATGCCCGCGTCCGCACCAAGAACGGGTTTGTGCTGCCCAATCCTCCCCGTGACAGCCGCACCTTCGCCACGGACATCGGCAAGGGCAGGTTCTCCGTGCGGCCGCTGGAGTACCTCGAAGCTCCCGACGGCCACCTGATCCTGCAAACCGTGCGAAGCCATGACCAGTACAACACCACCTTCTATGGGCTGGATGACCGGTACCGAGGGGTCTCGGATGGACGGCGGGTGATCCTCGTCCACCCCGAGGACCTCACGGAACTCGGGTTCAAGGACCGCGACCTTGTGGATGTCATTTCCACGTTCGCCGGGACGGAGCGGCGGGCCAACAGGTTCCGGCTCATCGGGTATCCAACAGCCAAGGGCTGCGCTGCGGCGTACTTCCCCGAAGCCAATGCCCTGGTACACCGCGAGCTTGTGGCGCGCGAATCAAACACCCCCGGCTACAAGGCCATGACTGTGCGCTTTGTTAACCATGAGGAGAACGGATCCTGATGTGGGACGCGTGACGCAGCGCCGCAAGGTGCACAAGTTTGTCCTGGACGGTTCACCGCAGGCCTTGGAGCATCCTGTCCGGTTAAAGGAAGACGTCCTTGCCGTTGAGGAGCCCTTGGAGATCCGGCTCGGGGACATGTCGTTCTCCGTGACCATGCGGACGCCGGGAGACGACTTTGACCTGGTGGCCGGCTTCCTGGTCTCGGAAGGGATCGTGTGGGAGCCTTCACAGCTGATTTCCGAGCGCTTCTGCTCAGGCGAGGACGAGAACGGAGTGCAGACCTTCAACGTGGTGGATGCGCAACTCCGCCCGGACGTGAAACGCCCAGATACAGGCAGGAACGTGTACACCTCCAGCTCCTGCGGCATCTGCGGTACTGACTCCATCGAGGCCGTTCGCAAGTCGTCGCACCACAGCCCCGTGGAGGACGATGTCACCATTCCCGTCGGGGCGCTCGCCGCCCTGCCGGACCGGCTTCGCGAGGCGCAGGCCGTGTTCGACAAGACAGGCGGCGTCCACGCTGCCGGACTTTTCAGGATCCACGACGACGGCACCACCGAGTTGCTGTGCCTCCGGGAAGACGTCGGCCGCCATAACGCGGTGGACAAGGTGGTGGGCTGGGCCCTCCGGGCCGGCAAGCTGCCTTTGCGGGGCACAGTGCTGCAGGTTTCAGGGCGGGCCTCTTTTGAACTGGTGCAGAAGGCTGCCATGGCGGGGATCCCCGTCCTGGCAGCTGTAAGCGCACCGTCCAGCCTCGCCGCCGAGCTGGCTGCCGAATCCGGCATCACGCTTGTTGGCTTCAGCCGCGGTTCGAGCCTCAATGTGTACGCCGGCCGCGAAAGGATCGCAGAGCTGCCCGGCTGAGGCAGGCGGCTGTGGATATCGTCAGGTCACTTGGCTATTGGCCGCGGACGCCGTAGATTTTATCCATCGATTGGAACCGCGGCGACAAGCACTAAACGCCGTGCCCGCCCAGTACGCTGGGTCCGGTCATCAGCCTTGCCACCCAGTCAACGCCCAAAGGGGAAATAATTGCACGACGACCGCCGGATCACTGAACAGCGTCTCGACCGATTCGTTCGCGACCGCATTCTTCCGGCCATTTACGGCAGGGCGATACCGCTTCAACTCAGCAGCTGGGATGCTCCGGGGGAGCCCGTCCCGGCGGCTGAAGCGATGCGCCAGCTCTTCACCCCGCAGGAACAGGGCGCGGCGTGGGGAAAGGCCTGGAGCACCAAGTGGTTGCGGCTGCAGGGCGAGGTTCCGCAGGACTGGGGCATGTCGGATGCCACTGCCGTGGAGATCATCGTGGACCTCGGCTTCAACAGCGACGTTCCGGGATTCCAGTGCGAAGGAACTGCCTGGCGCGCCGATGGCAGCATCATCAAAGCCATCTCTCCAAGGAACTACCACGTCCCCCTCAAGCTTCTTGGTGGAGGGCAGTCCGTCGATTTCTACGTAGAGGCCGCAGCAAACCCCGATGTTGCCCAGGGCTGGTCCTTTGCCCCCACTCCGCTCGGGGACAAGGCCACCTCCGGTGACGAGCCGCGCTACCGTCTGGGCCGGATCGCCATCGCAGAGCTCAACGAGACCGTCTGGGAGCTCAACCAGGACATCTGGACCCTCAGCGGCTTGATGCATGAACTGTCCACGGAGATGCCCCGGCGCCACGAGATCCTGCGTGCGCTCGAACGCATGCTGGACATCATGGACCCGGACGACGTCGCGGGAACAGCCGCGGCCGGGCGCGAAGCGCTGAAGGAGGTCCTGGGCCGCCCTGCTTATGCCTCTGCCCATGAACTCCTGGCCACGGGCCACGCCCACATCGACTCCGCGTGGCTGTGGCCGGTCCGGGAAACCATCCGCAAGTGTGCCCGGACCTTCTCCAACGTAGTGGCCCTCATGGATGAGGATCCGGACTTTGTCTTTTCCTGCTCCTCGGCGCAGCAGATGGCCTGGATGAAGGAGTTCTTCCCGGAGCTTTTCGTCCGCATCCGCGAGAAAGTGAAGGCCGGCCAGTTCGTCCCCGTGGGTGGCATGTGGGTGGAATCGGACACGAACATGCCCGGCGGCGAGGCCATGGCACGGCAGTTCGTGGAGGGCAAGAGCTTCTTCCTCAAAGAGTTCGACATCGAATGCCAGGAAGCCTGGCTACCCGACTCCTTCGGCTATTCAGGTGCCATCCCGCAGATCGTCAAGGAAGCCGGTTCCCGGTGGTTCCTGACGCAGAAGATCTCGTGGAACAAGGTCAACCGCATGCCGCACCACACGTTTACGTGGGAGGGTATCGATGGCACCCGGCTGTTCACCCACTTCCCGCCCGTAGACACGTATAACGCCGAACTTCACGGCCGCGAACTGGCGCACGCAGAGCGCAATTACCGCGATCATGGCCGCGGAACCATGTCGCTGGTCCCGTTCGGCTACGGCGACGGCGGCGGGGGACCAACGCGGGAAATGGTGGCTGCCGCGCATCGCACCGCAGACCTTGAGGGCTCGCCCAAGGTCCGCATGGGCACCGCCAGGGACTTCTTCACCAAGGCCGAGGCCGAGTACACCAACCTTCCTGTCTGGGTGGGGGAGATGTACCTGGAGATGCACCGTGGGACGTACACGAGCCAGGCCAAGACAAAGAAGGGCAACCGGCGCAGCGAACACCTGCTTCGCGAAGCGGAGTTGTGGTGCTCCACCGCTGCCGTCCGTCTTGGAGCGGACTACACGTATCCCAAAGACGAGTTGAAGCGGCTTTGGCGCCTGGTGCTGCTCCAGCAGTTCCACGACATCCTGCCGGGCAGCTCCATCGCGTGGGTCCACCAGGATGCCGAGGGGAACTATGAAGCGATCTCCCGCGACCTGGAGCGGATCATCGAGCACGCTGCCCAAGCGTTGGTAGGGGCAGGCAATACCGAATACTTCCTCAATGCCGCTCCGCACCAACGCAGTGGCGTCCCCGCCCTGGGGATCGCCGAGGCCGTGAACCCCGGTTCCGGTGTCCAGGTTGGGCAGTCCGGCGGCGGCTTCGTGCTGGACAACGGGCTGGTCCGGGTTGTGGTGGGCGCAAACGGCCTGCTGACCTCCGTGATGGACCACGCCAGCGGCAGGGAGGCCATCGCTCCCGGGCAGGCCGGCAACCTGCTGGAACTCTTCCGGGACACGCCCAACGAATGGGACGCCTGGGACATCGAAGAGTTCTACCGCCGCAACGTCACCCCGCTGACCCGCGCCGAAGCCGTCGACCTCGAGCGTACGCCGAACGGCGTCGTCGTGGTGGTCAAGCGCGCGGTGGGTGCCTCCACCATCACGCAACGCCTGACGCTCGACGCCGGTGCCGCCTCCTTGGGGATCTCCACGAGCGTGGACTGGCAGGAGCGGGAAAAGATGCTGAAGATCGCCTTCCCGCTCGATGTCCGGGCGGACCGCTCCGCCTCCGAGACGCAGTTCGGCCACGTCTTCAGGCCCACCCACACGAACACCTCCTGGGAAGCGGCAAAGTTCGAGATCTGCGCCCACCGGTGGATCCACGTCGCCGAACCCGGCTACGGGGTGGCCATCAGCAACGCCTCCAGCTACGGGCACGACGTCACCAGGGCAGTACGCGAAGACGGCGGAACCACGACGACGGTGCGCACCTCGCTGCTGCGCTCCGCGCGGTTCCCTGATCCCGAAGCGGACCGGGGCGAGCACACCCTGGAACTTTCCATCAGGCCAGGGGCCGCGATTGCCGACGCCGTGGAAGAGGGCTACCGCACCAACCTGAAGCCGCGCTTCGTCACGGGAGGGCATCCCGTTGAACCGTTGGTTTCTGTATCCAACCCGGCGATCGTGGTGGAAGCCGTGAAGCTGGCCGAGGACGGTTCAGGGGATGTTGTGGTGAGACTGTACGAATCCCTGGGAGAGCGTTCAGCGGCCTCGGTAAAGCCAGGCTTCGACGCACGCGGCGTGGTGGCCACGGACCTGCTTGAACGGACCGTGGAAGCTCCGGGTGTGACCGTGGAGGGCCAGTCCGCCAAGCTTGTGCTCCGGCCGTTCCAATTGGTGACGCTGCGCTTCGCCCGCTAGGGGGAATGGCGGGCGCTCCAGCTTAAACGTCGTGCTGGAGCCGTTTGACGAAGAGCTTTGTCCGCTCCTGCCGGGGTGCGCGCAGCACCTCGACAGCAGGACCGCGCTCCACCACGACGCCGCCGTCCATGAAGATGACCTCATCGGCCACGTGCTGGGCGAAGGCGAGTTCGTGGGTCACGATCACCATGGTCCAGCCTTCTTCGGCCAGTTCCTTGATCACGCCCAGGACATCGCCCACAAGCTCAGGATCCAAGGCTGACGTGGGCTCGTCGAACAGCAACAACTGCGGTTTCAGTGCCAGTGCACGCACGATTCCCACGCGCTGCTGCTGGCCGCCGGAGAGCTCAAAGGGGTAGGCGTCGCGTTTGTCAGCCAGGCCCACGCGCTCCAGCAGGCGTTCGGCCTCGGCGATCGCTTCCGCCTTGGGGCGCTTCTGTACCTGCACCGGTCCCTCAATGACATTCTTGAGCACCGTCATGTGGGGGAACAGGTTGTAGTGCTGGAAAACCATGGCGCTGCGGTCCCGCAGTGCGGCAACGTCCTTCTTGCCGACCTTGGACCCGAAATCGATGGCAAGCCCGCTTGAGGCATCGCCACTGCCGAAGGTGACCGTACCGGCGTCGGGAATTTCCAGGCCGTTAAGTGAGCGCAGGACCGTGGTCTTACCGGAGCCCGAAGGCCCGATCAGGGCCACGACCTGGCCACGGCGGATATCGATATCGATGTCCCGCAGGACTGTGTTGCTGCCGAAGGCCTTGGCGAGGTTCCGCGCCTCCAGGACCATGTTTGACGGATCAGTGGGCGACATAGCGGTCCAATCTCCTCTCCACCGCCGATTGCGCAGTGGAAAGAACCAGGCAGATGACCCAGTAGACCAAGGCCGCCTGCAGGTACAGGGCCATGAACTCCTGGCTGAAGGCGGCGATCTGCTGGGCATTCCGGAACAGTTCGGTGACCAGGATCAGTGATGCGAGGGACGTGTCCTTCACCAGGGAGATGAAGGTGTTGGACAATGGCGGCACGGAAACCCGCGCGGCCTGCGGCAGGATGATCCGCACCAGGGTCTGGCGGTTGGACATCCCGATGGTGTGGCCCGCTTCCCATTGGCCCTTGGGCACTGACAGGATCGCAGCGCGGATGATCTCGGCGGCGTAACCGCCCACGTTCAGCGAGAAAGCGATGATGGCGCTGGGCCACGGATCAAGCCGCACACCGATGCTGGGCAGGCCAAAGAAGATGACGAACAACTGCACCAGAAGGGGCGTGCCACGGATGACCGAGACGTAGAAGCGGCCGATTCCGGACAGCAGCCAGTTCGGGCTCAACCGCATCAGAGCCACCACCAGGGCCAGCAACAGGCCAAACGCGAAGGAGGCCAGCGTCAAGGGGATGGTCCCCGTTACGGCTCCGGTGATGAGCGGTCCGAAGGAACTCCAGATGAGGTCCCAGTTCATCTATTTGGTGACGTCCGCGCCGAAGTACTTGTCGGAGATCTTCGCCAGCGTTCCGTCAGCACGGAGGTCTTCCAAGGCCTTGTCCACAGCCTTGGTGAGTTCGCTGGATCCCTTGCGGAATACCAAGGCGCTCTCGGTCTTGTCCGGCGCTTCGGCTGCTACCTTCAAGCCGGAGTCAGGGGTGGTCTTGGCGTAGTCCAGGTAGGTGAGTTTGTCATTGACTGTGGCGTCGACGCGTCCCTGCTGGACAAGGGTGGCGGACTGGGCCCAGCCTTCAACCGCCTGGACGTTCGCGCCGGCCTCAACGGCCATCTTGTAGAAGTTGCTGGTAAGGGACTGTGCGGTGGTCTTGCCCTTGAGATCAGCGAAGCTGTTGATGCTGGAGTTGTCCGACTTGGTCACCACCACGCCGGTGGAGATGGTGTAAGGGGTGGAGAACTCGTACTTGGCCTTGCGCTCATCGTTGATGGAGATCTGGTTGGCGATCGTGTCGAAGCGCTTGGCATCGAGGCCCGCGAAGATGCCGTCGAACTGGGTTTCCTGGAAGGACGCCTTGACGCCGAGCTTCCCGGCTACAGCCTTTGCAATCTCGACGTCGAACCCGGTGAGGTCGCCGGCTCCTTCAGCATGGAAGCTGAACGGGCGGTAGGTTCCCTCAGTGGCGATGACCAGTTCACCCTTGGACTTCACGTCCGAGAGCGAGGTGTCGCCACCGGACTGTGCCGGTGCTGACCCGCCACCGCAAGCGGAAAGGGCGAGGGCTGCAGAAGCCAAGGTGACGGCAAGGATGGAACGACGGGTACGGAGGCTGTTCATGGAGCCATCTTAGTCACCGGAATGAACGCGTACGGCGGTGGACACCGGCGCCGGGTAAAAGTGCGTTAAAAAGGCTGAGTGGGGGCGGTCCCCAACAGCCCGCCACCACTCATCCCCCCAATTGTGATCATGTGGGCGCCACGTCCACCGGAAACCCGTTCTCTGATTCCGGTGTCAGGCTGCAACCTCATTCACACATTCATGATTGTGCCACGATCTAATGCTTTTGTGAAAGTCTTACGCCGAGAGACGTTGTTTTCGACGCGCGAAAGCTTTCGAGAACCAGATGCCGGCCAATCCGATGCACGTGAACAAGGCCGCCGAGTAGTTGATCAGCACACGCAGCCAAGCCTCCGAAAAAGGAATCAGCGGAAAAAGCTGGGACAACAAAAGCAACGAAAGTCCCAAAAGCAGCAGCCCCGAGGCGACGCGCAGCAGCACGGGCGCCTGGCTGGCCACGGTGCGCCAGATGGCAGGAACCAGGCAGGCGGCAACGAACCCTGGATAGAAGCGGCCCATGAACGCATAAGCCTCCAGTGAAGGCCCCCACACCAGCCCGCTCATTCCGGCCGACGAGCCCCGGGTGTCGGTGATGAGGAAAAAGTAGATCGTCAGCAAAGCCACGATCACGGCAACCGTGATGCCGATTGGACCACGGATGGCGCGCACGGCTGATCGGGAGCCGAAAGCCGCAGCGATCTTGATGCCCATGAAGAAGAACGTGGCATACAGGAGGAAGCGCAGAATGAGGTTGCCGATGTTCATCCCGCCCAGCCAGCCGTCAATGACGAGGTAGGGAGCTTCTATGCTGATGAAAATACTCAGCGAGATCAGCGAAAAAATATAGAAGACCACGCGGTTCTCTCCGCGCAGCGCGCTCGGAATCCGTGCGATGGTGATCGCGAGGCAAACTACCAGCGTGACCCAGGGCAGGACAGCCGTCATCCGAGGTTCTCCCAAATTCGTTCAGTTCGTTCGTGGTCTTGTTCTTGGCGGCGAAGGGTCTTTCCCAAGGCCAGCAGCCGCTCACCGGCAAGGGTCACCAGTGCGCTCTGGGACATCCTGTCCAAAGCCTCGCGGCGGGCGTTGGGTGGCCATCCGGCTTCGGCTTCGGTGATCAGCCCTCCGGCCACCAGCCCTCCCGCGGGCCCGACGCCGGCCGCACGGGACGTGGCGATCGCCAGTTCCGGTGGAAGCCGGTTGGCGGTCAGGTGCGCCGAAAAATTCTGGGGAGCAATGCCGGTGGTGGCGCTGACCCGGTGCCGCAACTCGCCGTCGTCGATTGCGTCCACCCAGTTGCGCACCGACGTAGGGTGCGGTGGTTCCGAAAGGGGAGCCGCGGGCGCGGAGCCGGGCTCGCTGCGTTCCACCACGGCCCGCAGGAGGTCGATGGTGGCAACCTGGCTCACCAGTTCGCAGCCGGTCGGCGGAACAGGCTCGCCCCGGAGATCGGAGTACAGCTCAAAAGTGGACAGCTCCTGCACGGGGTTGAGGTTGAATCCCCGGCTGATACTGACCAGTGTGGACTCGGCCACCTTGCCACGGACCAGCTGTTGGGCCAGGGTTGTTCGCTTGATGCCGGCGATCCTGCAGACGTCCGCCGTGCTGGCTTCGGGCGCAACGCCGTGTAGCCAGCGCTGGAACGCCTTGGACGGTAAGGGCATGGGGAACTCTCTGTGATGTGACGCGCGGCATACCAACAAGGTGCGGTAAGTGGGAGTACAGATCGATTTTACGCCGACGCCACATTGAATTATGCTTGATGATTGAACCCGCTGGTCCGTACACCCCCCAAGTCCGGACCAGCGGGTTTTTCCATGCCCGCGGGAATCGCGGCCTGACGATCTGCGTTCCCTTGCTGGAGGATAGACAAATGACTGCAACCTTGGTGGCCAAGGAACTTGCCGGTGGTCATGGCCACCGCACACTTTTTTCCAAACTGTCCCTGACCGTAGCGCCCGGCGATGTGGTGGGCGTGGTGGGAGCCAACGGTGCCGGAAAATCAACGCTGCTCCGCATCCTGGCCGGTGTCGACCAGCCGCAGGAAGGAAGCCTCAGCCTGGCGCCGTCGGACGCTTTCGTGGGCTGGCTGCCGCAGGAACACGAGCGTACCGCGGGGGAGACCATCGCCGGCTACATAGCCCGCCGCACCGGCTGCGCCCAGGCGACCACCGAAATGGAGTCCACCGCCGAAGCCCTTGGCTCAGGTGCCCCCGGTGCAGACGATGCCTACTCCGTTGCCTTTGAGCGCTGGATGGCCTCCGGCGCGGCGGACCTGGAAGACCGTATTCCCGCTGTCCTGGCTGACCTTGGCTTGGAACTTGGGGTGGACGCCCTGATGACCGGGCTCTCCGGTGGCCAGGCAGCACGCGTGGCGCTCGCCGCGCTCCTGCTGAGCCGCTTCGACGTCGTCCTCCTCGATGAGCCCACCAACGACCTCGACCTCGACGGACTCGCCCGGCTTGAGGCGTTCGTCCAGGGTCTGCGCGGCGGCGTGGTCCTGGTCTCCCACGACCGCGAGTTCCTGGCCCGCTGCGTCACCACGGTCGTGGAACTGGACCTGGCGCAGAACTCGGTGGCTGTCTACGACGGCGGTTACGAAGCGTTCCTGGAAGAGCGGGCGGTAGCCAAACGCCATGCCCGCGAGCGGTACGAGGAATTCGCCAGCACAAAGGCGGACCTCCTCTCCCGGGCGCGCACCCAGCGGGAGTGGAGCTCCCAGGGTGTCCGGAATGCCATGAAGAAAAACCCGGACAACGACAAAATCCGCCGTGCCGCCAGCACCGAATCCTCCGAGAAGCAGGCCCAGAAGGTCCGCCAGATGGAGTCCCGCATCGCCCGGCTCACTGAGGTGGAGGAGCCCCGCAAGGAGTGGCAGCTGCAGTTCAGCATCGGCCAGGCACCCCGCTCCAGTGCCGTCGTCGCAACCCTCCGCAACGTCGTGGCCCGGCAAGGCGACTTCACGCTGGGACCGGTTAACCTCCAACTCAACGGTGGGGAGCGGATCGGCATCACCGGACCGAACGGCGCCGGCAAGTCCACGCTGCTGCGCCTGCTGCTGGGGACGCAACGACCGGACGACGGCGAGGCCTCCATGGGAGCGTCCGTTGCCATCGGCGAAATCGACCAGGCGCGCGGACTGCTCGACGGCGGCCAGCAGCTGGGTGACGCGGTGGAAGCGGTGCTGGTGGACTGGAACAGCGCCGACGTCCGTACCCTCCTGGCAAAGTTCGGCCTCAAGGCGGACCACACCTCACGGACCGTGGATTCGTTGTCCCCGGGAGAGCGGACCCGGGCAGCGCTCGCCTTGTTGCAGGCCCGCGGCGTGAACCTGCTGGTGCTGGACGAGCCCACCAACCATTTGGATCTTCCTGCGATCGAGCAGCTCGAAGAGGCCTTGGAAAGCTATGAAGGCGCGCTCCTGCTGGTCACCCACGACCGGCGGCTGCTGGAAAACGTTCGACTCGATTCGCGCTGGCACCTGGACAATGGGCAGGTCCAGGAGCTCCATCACACCCCAAGCCAGGAGAAGTAACCAATGAGCATGGACCGCGTGGCCTGGAGCTCGCTATACAACATCACCACTGCCAAGAGCGGCTCCAAACCGTTCTCCAAGGAAACCCTGAAGCGGGTCCTGGCGTTCGCCGCGCCGCACAAGGGCAAGCTCATTGCCTTTGTGATCGCTTCCATCGCCGGAGCGGTGCTTGCCGTGGCTACCCCGGTGCTCGCCGGGCAGGTGGTGGACGCCATCATTGCCAACGCGGGCGTGGGAACTGTGGTCTGGCTGGCCGTCCTCATTGCGATCGTTGCTGTTGGCGAGGCCGGAGTGGGCCTGCTGACGCGGTGGTTGTCCTCCATCATTGGCGAAGGCGTCATCGTGGACCTGCGGACCCGCGTATTCGACCACGTGCAGCGGATGCCAATTGCGTTCTTCACCAGGACCCGGACAGGTGCCTTGGTGAGCCGTTTGAACAATGATGTCATCGGCGCACAGTCCGCCTTTGCCGGCACCCTGTCCGGAGTGGTCAGCAACGTGGTGGCGTTGGCGCTGACCCTGGCCGTGATGCTCAACACTTCCTGGCTGGTGACCGTGCTGGCCATGGTGTTGCTGCCGATCTTCCTGATCCCTGCACGCCGCATGGGCTCAAAGCTGGCCGATCTCCGCCGCGAAGCAGCCGCCCACAACGCAGCCATGGGCACCCAGATGACGGAGCGCTTCTCTGCCCCCGGAGCCACGTTGGTGAAACTCTTCGGCCGTCCGGACGAGGAATCGCGTGAGTTCGCCGCCAGGGCAGGCCGGGTGCGGGATATCGGCATCCGGACCGCCATGCTGCAGTTCACCTTCGTTACAGCCCTGACATTGGTTTCCGCACTTGCCCTGGCCCTGGTGTACGGCCTGGGCGGTTGGCTGGCCATCGGAGGGCAACTCGCTCCCGGCGACGTCGTGGTCCTGGCGCTCCTGTTGACGCGCCTCTACGCTCCGTTGACCGCGCTGTCCAACGCCCGCGTGGAAATCATGAGCGCCCTGGTCAGCTTCGAGCGGGTCTTCGAGATCCTGGACCTCAAGCCGCTCATCACTGAAAAGCCGGACGCCGTCACGGTTGCTCCCGGCCCTGTGGCGGTGGAATTCGACGACGTCCGCTTCTCCTACCCGTCGGCGGACAAAGTTTCCCTGGCATCGCTGGAGGAAGTGTCCACGTTGGATACCCGCGGTGGCGAGGAAGTCCTGCACGGGGTCAGTTTCCGGGTGGAACCAGGCCAGACTGTGGCCCTGGTGGGTTCTTCCGGTGCCGGCAAGTCAACCATCGCCCAGTTGCTCTCCCGCCTGTACGACGTCGACTCCGGTGCCGTGCGCCTGGGCGGCCATGGACCCCGGACCGGCGTGGATGTACGCGACATCAGCTTCGACTCGTTGCGCGACACCTTGGGCATGGTGACCCAGGATGGCCACCTGTTCCATGAAACCATCGCTTCGAACCTGCGCCTGGCCCGGCCTGACGCTTCTGAGGAAGACATGTGGGATGTGCTCCGCCGTGCACGCCTGGAGCCGATGATCCGGTCCCTGCCTGACGGTTTGGAGACTGTGGTGGGGGAGCGCGGCTATCGGCTTTCCGGCGGGGAGCGCCAACGCCTCACCATCGCGCGCTTGCTCATCAAGCAGCCGCGGGTGGTGATCCTGGACGAAGCTACGGCAGCGCTGGACTCCACCAACGAAGCCGCCGTGCAGGCGGCCTTGGGCGAGGCACTCGAGGGGCGTACCGCCGTCGTGATTGCGCACCGCCTGTCCACCATCCGTGCCGCTGACGCGATCCTGGTGGTTGAAGACGGCAGGATTGTGGAGCGCGGTACCCACACCGAGCTGCTGGCAGCCGATGGCCGCTACGCGGAGCTTTACCAAACACAGTTCGCAGAGGCCACGGCAGTGGCGCAGGAAGCGGTCCCGGAGCTCTGACCCAAGTAGGTCGCAGTTAACGTCGTTTTGAGCGCTCAAAACGGCCTTAACTGCGACTCAGTTGGGTGCTGCGAGGGCTGGAAGGACGTGCTCCGTCAGCAGCGGCGCGAGGTCTCCCGGCAGCGGCGCGCGGAGGTCGAGCCAGCGGATTTCCGCGATTTCCGCGGAGGGGTGCGCTTCCCACGTGCCCGGGGCAGTGAAGACCGTGGCCTCGATGTTGGTGGCGTCCTCGTTCGCAGCCACCGCCAGCCACACGCCCAACGGCTCCAGGTGCTCCGCGGATACCTCGATTCCCACTTCCTCCAGCAGCTCCCGGGATGCGGCCTCGGCGGCGGTTTCGCCGGGCTCCGGCTTGCCACCGGGGTGCAAGAACTTGTCCGTGCCGCGCTTGCGTACGGTCAGGAGATGGCCGTCCTGGTTGTAGACGCACACGGCGCTGACCACTATAAGGTCCATTATTCTTGCCTCCCGGCAGCGATTCGGGTCAGATGCGACTCAAGCAGCAAGTCCTTGGCGGGGCCGCGCACGTCCCACGTGAAGGAGAACGAATCCGGGCCTTCCCACACGTAGTTCACGCGGTATTCGTCGGGGTCGCACCAGTGCTTGTCCTGGTGGCGTTGCGCCGAGAAGCCCATGACGTGGAAGGGCCGGCCGTCGGGGAAGAACACGTCCATGGTTTCCGGTCCGGAGCCCGGCTTCAGGACGTATTCACGGAATGCCGGGCCGGAGTGGGTGGGCCACTGCATTGTTCCGTCTTCACGGTAGTCGAGGCCGCCGTCGGGGTTCTGCTGGTAGCGCACGACGCCGGTGAAGGAGCCTTGGGTGCCTGACGCCCGGTCCAGGAGGACCCGCTCCACTACCCAGCTGCCGGCCAGATAGGCCCGCAGGTCCGGGGTGGGCTGCTGATGCTTCAAGTGCCCTCGATTGGAATCGAACCAACGACACCGGCTTTAGGAGAGCCGTGCTCTATCCACTGAGCTACGAGGGCCTGTATGTCCACGCTTTGAATCCCACTGCTGGAGCTCGAGGGCCCGGACACGACTACAAGCATACAAGCTGCGGGGGCCCTCCCCGAACACCGCTAGGCTGGCGAGCATGAACGGGCACTTGACTACGGCGCCGGCCGGATCGTTCCTACCCAACGTGCGGAGCCTCCGGGCGAACATCGGTGGCTGGGCGCAGCTGAGCGTCGTGCAGTATTTCGTTGCCGAAGCCGCTGTCATCGAGGCGTGGGCGGGCCCTGCGCCTTACAGCCGTGCCACCGGATTCATCAGTGACCTGGGAGCGGTGTCCTGTGGCGTCTACGAGGACAGGGCTGTCTGTTCTCCCTTGCATTGGCTGATGAATGCCTCCTTCGTAGTCCAGGGCCTTGCCCTGATCCTGGGTGCCCTCTTCCTGACTGCAGGGCTTCTGTGCGTGGCCGCGAGGCCGGGCGTTCAAGCCAGGCGCTTCCGGGCTGCGGAGGATAATGCGGCGCCAAAGCTTGTACTGACCGTGCCGTGGATCCTGGCCGTATCCATCCGCATACTCACTGGCGTTGCCGGGGTTGGCACGGTTGTCGTCGGCCTGGTTCCCGAAGACCTGGGCTCGCCGTGGCACTTCGCCGGTGCCCTCATGTTCTTCATCGGGGGAGGGTTTGCACTGCTACTGCTGGCCATTCTCTGGTTCCGGCAAACGCCTGTGAGCTGGTTTCTGGCAGCCTGCGCGCTGGTGTGCCTGGGGGCGCTTGTGATCGGCGGGATCACAGCGATGGACGTCCCTGCGCCCGGGACCTTGGAACGGCTGATGGGCTATCCGGTGACCATTGGGCTGGCAACGGCGGGCATGGTGATCGCCCAGCGCGTGCACACCGAACGCAAGGCGCTCAGGGCCGGTTGAGGAAGTACTCGCGGAACTCCACCAGCGACGTCCCACCGGTGTAGCCCAGGTACCCTGCCCCGACGGATATGGAGTCGTCCGGGGAGAAGATACTTACCGAGAGGGACCCGGAGTTCAGTTCCTTGGTTTTCCCGAGCATCGCGGGCAAGGCCTTGTCCAGGGCCTCTGCAAGCGCGGCTTGGTCGGTTCCCGTCCCTGTGAGCTTGGCGGTGATGAAGTTTCCGGACGTATTCATGTTCACGTGGACATCGGCCCCTTGGACTCCCGGCACCGACGTCGCGGCCTCCTGCATGTCCTTGCCGAGCCGCTCCGCCTTTGATGGTCCACCTACGCCACACGCCGTGATGCCAAGGATGATCAGCCCAATGATCAAGGCCGATGCCACGGGCCTGGGAAGTTTGCTCACGGTCACTGCTTTCGGGAAATGTTGGACACGGTGGACGACACCTGGCTGGCGTCATTGGTCAGGAATTGTTGGGTGGAATCCTTTTGACTGTACTGGTTGATGGGGCCGTCTCCCTCCATCCGGGCAACCGAGTCAACATAGCGATATGAATCGTGGTAGCTGATGCCCGCGAACCCGGGATCGGTGTCAGGATTCGGCAGCGTCACCACCACGGCGTTGTTGTCCCGGCTCACGGAGACCCCGACGCCGGGCAGGATGGTGGCGTCGGCCAGGTCCACTTGGGGGACGGGGTCACCGGCGTGCTGGAGCGCCAGGACATCGATGGAAGACGGGATGGGGGCCGAGTCCACCGGCGACCCGTAGGTGACGACGTTGGTCACGTTGAACCTCTCCGTGAAACTGCTGTCCGAGGCCAACGCCGTGGCAATCATGCCGCCCTGGGAGTGCCCGGTCAGCAGGACGGGGGCGTCCTGCGGAATGCCGGCCTTCTCCATGGCAATACGGACTGCCTCTGCGGCGGTGGACAAGTTGCCGCCGGCGAGTTCGAGGTTCCCCGTGAGGTCAGTGGCGTTGGCCGCACCGTCGGGCATCCACCGCGTCGTGCCTGGAATGCTGATGATGTAGGCCGGAGGCGCGCCTGGTTTGTCCACCGCAGTGATCCGGATCCCGGTATCTTCGGTGCCAGCCATTCCGGCGTCGGCGTACGCGGCATCAGTGGTGGCCAGGATCGCGCTGAGAGTTGACGGCACCGGCGTGACTGCACGGCCGTTGGCGTCAGCTTCCCCTGGCTTTCCCACTGTCAGGGGAATCGGATTCCCGGCCACGGGCCTGCCGTCATCAAGGAGATGCGGGTTATGGAAGCCGAAACTTGTAACCGTGGCAGCCGCATTCCACGTTGACGCCACAAAAAGCACCCCGTTGGACACCATCTGGGTGATTGATGGCGGTTCGCCTGAGGTCAGCCAGCCCCAGCCCATGTTCACCAGGTCGCCGTACCGGGTGGCATGGTTCTCTTCGGCGTCCATGAGGTTTCCGACAGGCAGCGGCGCCAGGTCCTGGGCGAGATGCCACATGGTCGAGGCGGTACCGGCCAGCACGCTGGTGACCTTGCCGAACGTGTCCCACAAGCCGCCGGCATCCTCGGCGGTGGCGTCCAACAGCCGTTCAAGGGCGGAAGTTCCTGCGGACGCACCCGACGCGGCGCTGGCGGCCAGCTGCTCGTCAACATTTCGTTGCACGGCGCGTGAGGCGGCATCGAGCGCATGCCCGACCGCGACGAGTTGGCTCCGGTAAGCCTTCCAGTCGTTGGTGAACCGTTGCCCGTCCTCGCCGTGCCAGTCCACCGTGGCAATAAGGGGAGTGAGGCTGCCGCTCAAGTCCAACAACCGCTGGCTGCTCCGGGCAAACTCCTTGCTGAGGCGCCGCCCGCCTTCGACGTCCATTCCATGCAGGCTCATGCGGGCACGCTCCCTGCGCCGATGCTGGCAAGGTATTCACGGGCGCCCAGAAGGGACCATGCGAACTCGCTTGCGATGTCTGTGGCGGGAACTGGCACCAACGATGCGGTGGGACCTTCTCCGCCGGCTGGTTCAACTCCGCGGGCCGGTTCAACTCCGTGGGCTGGTTCAACGGAGTAGAGATGGTCGGTTACGCCCCAGGTGTGCCGGCGCACGTATCCGGAACCTTGTGCCGTGCCGGAGGGAATTGCCGAAACATCGAGGTGGATGGTGCATCCGATGTTGGCTGCGGTGGGCTGTGGAGGGTTGGGAGGGGAGCCAGGTATAAGTGTGGGGTCCGGAAAATGGCGGCTGATGGCCGCCCAGGCATTTTCCTCCTGGAAGAAGCAAACCTCGACGGCGTTGCGGACTTCCGTCACCGGCGCACCGCCCGCTTCGTGGCTGCTGCGTCGGCGGTACGAGACGCCGACGCCCCGACCTCCGGCCAGCCCGATGTCAGTGTGGACCGACAGCAGGGTGCCTGTTAACTGCTCCGTCTCCTCAAGCCGCTCCGTGTCCTCAAACTGGACCACACTGGAGGCTTTCAGCGGTGCGGACGCGGCAAGGAAGACTGCGAGCACCCATTGCTGTGACATCACGCCGTGGGCGTCGAGGATGCCGGCACGAAGGAGTTCCTCCGCGATTTCCGGACTGATGTCACCCTGTGCCTGCAAGGAGGACTGACGGGCGGCCGGGTCTGCGTCCTCGCCGCTGAGCATCGTTTGGGCTGCTTTGCGGCACGTTGCTGCCCAGGCCAGACCGCTGACCTGAACGATGTTTAGCCTGGAATCGGCTCGAATTTCTCCCATGAATGCCCCCAATACACTCCGCACGCCGGAACCTGGCGGCACGGCTCACAGTATCGGGGCGGGGTCTGGGGCGGAATGGGGAGAAGTGCCCCCGGACGGGTCCGGCGGGGGATCAGGCCGCTCGGGCCCACGCTGCCTGGCTCAGGTGGCCCGCTTTTTTCCGAGGAAGACGGCAACCACGCCGCAGACAAGGCTCAGCAGGAAAAGTACCCAGGAAGCAACGGTGACCGCCGACGCCACGGCGACCGAACCGGCGTCGGGCGTTTCTGCGGCCAGCACCGAATCAATGGCGACGTTGGACCACAAGTGGGCCACAGCGAAAAGCAGGGGAGCGGCCCACATGGCCCAGCGCCAGGACTTGCGCGCCACGTTGGTGCCGATGAGCAGGAGCCAGCTGAAGCCGAAGATCAGCGGGAACAGCGTTCCGGCAGTCTTGTGGACGTAGTTGAGCTGGCCACGTGCCGACTCGTCCATGGCTGCGCGCAACTTGGCAACGTAGTCCTGGGAGAAGCCGCCGATCAGGGAGTCAGGCATCGCAAGCCCGCCTGAGAGCTGCGTCATCTGGTTCAGGGTCAGCAAGTGCAGGTACCAGAAGAGGAACAAGCTGGCCACCACGCCCGCGATCACGATCAGCTTGGAGTTGCTCTGTGCCTTCTGCGGCGTGCGCTGCGTGGTGTTGTTGATCACGGGAGGCAGCGTGTGATCGGGAACCACTGCCTTTGCTCCGTGCTTCTTGATGCGCTGCGCTGGTGTCTTGGCCATGTCATTCATTATCCCGCCACATAAGCTGGACCCATGACCACCGGCAGGCACACCGCAACTGAACTCGATCCTTCACTTGACGACTACCAACTGGCCAGCGCCCTGGTCCGGGAAGCAGGGCAGCTGGCGCTGCTCATGCGGATGGGCGGGCTGCAAGGTGAACGCAAAACGTCCATTTCCGACGTCGTCACCGCCGCTGACCACGCAGCCGAGGCTTACGTCCTGGACCAGTTGCGGCGCTGCCGGCCAGAGGACGGCATCCTGGGCGAAGAGGGTGCATCCGTGGCAGGGACCAGCGGCCGGACCTGGGTGATCGATCCCGTGGACGGGACCTACAACTTCCTGCACGGCTCCACGTACTGGTGCTCGGCCATTGCCCTGAAACGTGATGACGCAGACCACGGAGGCAATCCGGTGGTGGACCCCTCGGTGATCCTTGGCGCCATCTACCAGCCCGAGCTGGACAAGCTGTGGCTGGGCGGAGAAGACCAGGCGGCCACGCTCAACGGGGAGCCCATTTCCGGTTCCGGGGATGTCTCCGTAGCTGAAATCTCCGCAGCCACCTACATCCACCCCACCTGGCTCGCAGATCCCCGCACCGCCATGCCATGGCACGCCGCCGCCATCACCGCTGCGTCCTTGCGGATGTTCGGCTCCGGTTCGTGCGACCTCGGCCGGGTGGCCGACGGTGAACTCGGCTGCTGGTTCCAGCACAGTTGCCCTGAATGGGACTGGCTCCCCGGCAAGGCGATCGTCCGCGCCGCCGGTGGGGACACCGCCGTCGTCAAGGTCAACGGAATGAATTGGTTCGTTGCCGGAAGCCCGACGGCGGTCCGCGAGTTGGGTGCCGCCCTGACCTCGGTTCCGCAGTTCGCCTGACCCTCCAGAAGGCCGGTTAACCCGTTCGGGTACCCCCGCACGCTTGCCCCCAATCTCCTTGTTATTTTGCAGCGGGGGGCGTCTGCCCCCACAGTCTCAGCTGCAGAACAGCCCTGTGCTGCAGCGTTCGCAAGGGGGAATACTTGAACAGCAAGAACAAGCTGTGGCCCACAGCCGTGGGCGTCACAGCCGTATCGGCCTTGGCAATCGGCCTCGTGGCCGCGCCGGCCGCAAACGCAGCACCCACCGACGTCATTTCGGTGGGCAGCGGACAGATCATCGACGGTTCTGTCCTGGCGCTTCCGAACTTTGCCGGCCTGGCATCCAACGGAGCAGCAACTGCCCAGCAGATCGGCACCCCGCCGTCCGGCCCGGCAGTCATTGAAGCCAGCGACCCGCTGGACCTCAGCGCAGTCTTCGGCGTCGTCAACGTGGGCGCGGGCAATATTCCGCTGCTCCAGAACAACGGCATCATCCAGGTTGGTGCTGTCAGCCAGTACGGCAAGGCAGTCAACGATGGTTCCTCGGAAGCATTCTCCGGTACCGTGAGCGGCGCTCCCGGCCTGGTGACCCTGCCCGGTGGCCTGCCGGCATCCGGCGACCCCTCCATCCCGGCGGCCCGCATCAACCTCGGCACTGCTGCCATCCTCGGCGGCACTGACCTGGTCAACGTGAACCTCCAGGTTGAGACGCTCGCGGCAGCCGCGAAGAAGGACCAGGGCGCAGCACCGCAGGGTGCCTATGCAGTGGCCGGCGTTTCCGCTGAAGTTGGCGGCACGGTCATCGGCGGAGTCGCAGGCACCATCACCACGGCAATCAACACGGCCAACGCCGTCCTGACCCCCTTGGGCGTCACGGTGGCCAACCCGGTAGCCGGCGGCACCATCTCCATCACCGAGGCAGACCTGCTGGCCGTTGCCGGCGTAGCAGACCTGAACTCCCTGCCGGCCGGGACCGACCTGATCTCGTTCCTGCCCCAGGCTGTTGCCAACAAGCTGACCTCGGTTGTCAGCAGCACCCTGGCCACCGCCACGGCTGCAGTGAACGGCCTCGGGCCGATCGCCCAGCTCACCGCTGGTCCTGCCCTGGCTGTCCTGACCTCCACCTTGAACGGTGTGACCAGTGCAGTCGCTTCCAGCGTCGTGGCTCCTCTGAGCACCGCCCTGACGGCCCTGGTTTCGGCCAAGGTCAACGTCCAGGAAACCGCACCGTCGGGCGCCTTCACCCAGCGCGCCCTGCAGATCGCTGTTGCCGGTGGCTCCATCGCCACTGTCAACCTGGCCAACGCAACTGTTGGACCGAACCTTGACGCAGCGGCGATCCCGCTGGTCAACGCCGACACCATGGCCATCAGCGGTGGGGTGGCCCTCCTGGCACTGCTCACCTGGCTGTTCGTCCGCTCACGCCGCCGCACAGCGGCAGCCGCTGCCTGATCGCCCCGGCGATCAGCAACGGCGAAAGGAGAACATTCAATGTACGGCAATAACTGGACTGCAGGCGGCACGGCCGCAGGTGGTACCACGCTGGCTGTCACCGGTGCCCCAACCCTCGGTTGGGTCATCCTGGTGGGGGTTGCCCTGCTGATTACCGGTTTTGTGGTCCTGCGCAACAGCAGGCTCAAAGCCGCAAAGCGGGGAGCAGATCCCAACTCGTAATACCATCGGCGGGGCGGCTCTTTCCGGGCCGTCCCGCCACCCCATTTTTCCCGGGCCTTTCCGGCCTCGCCCAAGCATCGGAAGTAAATGTCGGTACTCGAATCCGCACAGGCGCTGGCTTTTGTGCTGCTGGTGGTTTTTCTGTCGTACATCCTGGTGATTCTGGTTCCCTTCCTCCGGCGCAAACCCGATCCCGAAGGCGATCCCGACTCATTCTCATGGCACGTGTTCATTCCGTGCAGGGATGAAGAAGTGGTGATCGGCGAGACACTGGGACTTTTGCGCAGGCAGTTCCCGCAGGCGCACGTCTGGGTTGTCGATGACGACAGCGACGACGCCACTGCGGACATCGTCGACGCCGCCTCGACACGCGACTCCATGATCCATCTGGTACGACGGCGGCGCCCTCTGGCGCGCACCGGCAAGGGAGACGCCCTCAATGCCGCCTACCGCACCCTGGACGCCTGGCTCCCGGCCGACGTCGACCGTTCTTCAGTGATCGTCCTGGTGGTCGACGCCGATGGCCACCTGGCCGATAATGCGTTCCGTCAGGCGGCTGGTCCCCTCGCGTTCGGCGACCCGGAAGTGGGCGCCGCCCAAACCGCCGTCTGGATGTCCAACCTGCAGGACCCGGCCCTGGAAGGGGGCACCGGCATCCAGCGCTTCCGGAAGTCCTTTGGCCGGTACCTGGTCCTCATGCAGGACATGGAATTCCGCACCACGATCGCTGCCATGCAATCCCTTCGGCGCCACACGCTGACGGTCGGCCTGGGCGGAAACGGCCAGTTCACGCGGTTGTCTGCCCTGGATGTCATCGCCAAAACGTCCGGCCAACCATGGCATGGGGCGCTCCTTGAAGATTATGAACTGGCCATCCACATCATGCTTGGCGGTTACAAGACCGTCTACATGCATGACACCCACGTGGCCCAGGAAGCCCTCCCGGACCTCCGCCGCCTCCTGACCCAGCGCACACGTTGGTGCCATGGCGGCATGCAGTGCAGCGTCTACCTGAAGCGGATTTTCGAATCGCCCTATTTCAGCAACGTCGGCGCAATCGAATCCAGCTACTTCCTGGTCCAGCCGTTTATCCAGATCCTCGGCTTGGTCCTGTGGCCAACGCTTTTCATCACCATGGTGGCGCAGGGCTCACTGACCATGGGCAGCTTCGGTGCCTGGATCAGTGCCGCATGGTTCATCATTCCCTTGATCTTTGCAACAGGCGTGCTGCCGTTCGCTTTGTGGGGCCTGGTGTACCGGAAACAGGTCACGCCGGAGAAGAACTTCATGCTGGGCGTCCTCTGGGGCTTCGGCTACTGGCTCTACATGTACCAGAACTACGTCACGGTGCTGAGGGCAACCTACCGCCTCATTACAGGCCGGCAGGGGTGGGCCAAGACCCGCCGCAACCAGGAAGCAGACGTCAAACTCCTAGCGAAGGAAGCGTAGTGGCCATGAGCGTCCAAGCCGGCAACATCAGCGTCCCCTCAGGCCCGCGCGCAATCCCGGTGCGGAAGTCCCGCGGCGGGGGCCTCCTCGGGCTGCTCTTCATCGCCGCCGCTGCCGGGGCGATGCTGCAGCAGGAGCACATCAGGGCCGCTGAAGCCTGGCTGATGTCAGCAATTTTCGACGGCGTCCTCGGCGGGGCGTCCTACAGCGTGGACGACATCATCTTCCACAACGTGGGCGGGGGACAGCCGTTTGCCCTCCAAGTCACAGGCCTGTGTTCCAGCGCGGTTCTTTTGACGCCGATTGCCGGCCTGGCGGGGATCTTGTTCCTGATGGGGCGCATCCCGGTCTCGCGGCTCATGCCGGCCGCCATCATCGCCTTGCTGATCGTTTGCGTCAGCAACGCGACCCGCTACTTCATGATCGCCGCGGCCCAACAAAGCTGGGGACAGCAGGGCTTTGACGTCATGCACCACTTCCTTGGTTCCTTCGTGGTGATTTTCGGCTTCGTTGCCGCCATCATCGTGCTGGTGCGGGCCGCCGTCGTCCGCAAAGACCGGGCAGGGTCCCGCAGCAAGGGTCGGCGTGCGTCCTCCTAGTATCTTCAGAACGGCAGCTGTCATGGCTGCGGTGTTATTGACGGCAGCCCTGGCCGCCTGCGATCAAGGTGAACCTGGTGTGGACACCGCGAATCCGGAGGCGGGCCTGTGCCATGTCGTGGTGTCGCCGGAAGAATACGATGCCAGCAGCGAACCCAGCCCACCTGTTCCGTGCGCCGAACCCCACACCACGCAAACGTTCCAGGTCGCCACGGTTCCCGGGCCCCTCGCCAGCCAGGAAACACGCCCCAACCAGCAGCAGCTCAAAGCCGTTGGCAAAAGGCTGTGCACCAGCGAGGCCTTGCGGACATACCTTGACGCATCAGCCAGGGACGCGACCACGGGCCTGGCGGTCACCAGCTACTTCCCTGACCGGGACGCCTGGGCTGCAGGCAGCAGGGCTGTTCGTTGTGACGTAGCGGTCACGGACCAGCACGGCACACCACAAGAGACCGGCCTGGACCTCAAGGGAGCCTTGGCAGGACCCAACTCCGCCGCCGTGCGGCTCTGCTACCGGCAGGAACTCAAAGACGGCGTTCTTTCCGACGACGGAACTGATGTTCCGTGCTCGGAACCCCATACCGCTGAAGACATCAGCGCGTGGATTTCGCAGGATGCGACACTCGCAACGCCCGCACAGCGGGAAGCGCGCTGCCTTCCCTACGCACTTGAATATCTTGATACCGAAAAACTGCCGGCAGGAGTTGCGGTCCGCCCCATCATCCGTACGGTGGGCACCGCCCGGACCGTCAGATGCGCAGTGGCACCCGCGCAACAAGCAGCGCCGGGCGAAACTGCTGGATCTGTGATCGGAAGCCTGGCTCCCGTGCGCACACCTGTTGGACGCCCCGCCGGAACCGGGGGAGTGGCAAACAATGGCTGAGCAGGGATCCGGGAACGCCACGCAGCTCCGTGAGCGGGCTGGGAAATCGCAGGAAACGTTCACCCCGGCACCGGTGCGGGGCCGCAAAGGAACCAAGGCCAGGCCGGTTGGAAGCCTGGCACGATACCTTTCCAGGACCTTCGGCCCCGGCGCGTTGACGCTGGGACCCGTCCCGGGCGTGGCCCTGGTCGCAGGGCTGGTCTCAGCGGCCCTCATGGTGGTCCGCTTGCTGTTACCGGAACCCGTGGGCATGGCGGACCAAGGAGACGGGCATGGGCTGGTGTGCTCCCTTGGCGTCATGAACCAGCGGCCTTGGGATTATGCGGAGTTCACCAAGTACGTCCACCCTGCCTGGATCCCGCACCAGTTCTACGGAGAGGGCTGCGGCGCCAACGGAACCGGGGAACCGAACTACTCTTCCCAGTTGCTTTTGCTGTGGTTGGGGAAACTGCTGACGCCCTTGATGGGCTGGGGGCCAGGACTGGATACCCGCGCCGTCGGCATCGTGTGCTGCGTGGTGTTCGGTTTGTTGATCGCGGCGCTGATCAATGTTCTGCCGGGACGTCCATGGTTCCGCATCCTGATTGCCGCCCTGGTCACCGGAGTGATGGCAGACGGTATTTTTGCCGACTTCTTCATTTCTCCCTACAGCGAGCCTGCGGCCTTCCTGGGGATCCTGGCTGTGTCTGTAGCCCTGCTGCACTACTGGAATGGGCGGGGCCCGCGGTGGCTGGCATTGCTGCTGGTTGTCCTCGCCACTGTCTTTACCATCGCCGCAAAGACACAAACCGTTTCGTGGCTGCCCGTTATTGCCCTGGCGCTCCTGTGGCAGCCATGGCGCCAAGGCACAACGGACGGCGAGGCATCCGCCGTCGAACCCCCATCCGCCGTCGAACCCCCATCCGGCGGCACCCCGGCGGCTGCTTCAGGCAGGAGAGGCCACCGTTTGCGTGCGTCGTTGCTGCCCGCGACGGCGGTGCTGCTCATCGCTGCGTTTTCGGTGGCGTTCATCAACGCCCAACCCAAGCGCTTCTCCGAGGTGAACCTGTACAACGCAGTGTTCGTGGAGCTGCTTCCGTACAGCCCGACGCCGGAGGCGGACCTTGAATGGTTGGGGCTGGATCCGAGTTTCATCAACGCCATGGACACCACAGTGGCCTCCACGCGCTCGGCTGTTTACAACCCCCTGTATCCCCAGTTCCAGGAGAAAATCAGCCTTGGCACGATCGCTGGTTTTTACGCCACCCATCCGGAGCGGCTCATCACCATGGGCGAACGCGGAGTCACCGCCATGCTGACACCGGAACTGGGCTATGTTGGCTCGTACCTCGAAGGCTCCGGGCACGGCGCTCATGAAAAGGAACGGCGTTTTCCTGTGGTTCTGGGCCTGTTCAGCGCCGTGAAGGCTGCTCCGGTGGCCTTTGTAGGTATCCAACTGGTGACCCTGCTGCTGGGCCTTGCCGTGGCTTTCCGCAAGCGGAGCGCCGTGGGGCGGCTGGCCGTCATCATGGTGTTGGGCTGTTGGCTGCAGTTCTGGGCCGTCATGCTCAATGGTGGACAGGCCGAGGTTTACAAGCACATGATCATCGCCGGCTTCATGGCGGCGTTGTGCGGGCCGTTGCTGGTGGCCTTGATCAGCCTCCTGGCCTCGGACCCGGGGAAGGCAGTGGCGCGAAAGACCAGGGGCCGGCGGGCCAGGGCGCGACAGGGATCAGCTGAGCCAGCCATCAGTGGTTAACTGCTTGCGCAGGCTGATGACATTGCCGAGCTTGATGCCGGCCGTTGCGTAGCGCTGGCGGATCCGGTGCAGGTGCGCTTTGACGGTTTGTTCGCTGATACCCATGGCGTCGGCCACCCCACGGATGGACATGGCGTCACTGCCGAGGTACAGCTCGGCGAGCATCTGTTCCCGGGGTGAGAGCGTGATGCGCGCCGGTGTGCCGGTTTCCGGGCCGGGTGCGACGTCAGGATGCATGTACTCCTGTCCGGATGCCGCGGCGCGGAGGGCGAGCTCGGTGTGTTGTGGGCCCGCGGCCTTGGGTACATAGCCAAGGGCACCTGCAGAGCGGACCGCGCGCGCATCCCAACGGTCCAGGGCGGTGGCAAGAACAACCACCCGGAGCCCGGCCTGGACCAGCTGCTGAACCGCAGGGACCAGCTGTGCGCGGTCATCCAGGGTGCCCAGCAGGGCCACCGTGACGGAGAGTCCCGCCAACGCCTCCTGGTGGAGTTGGGCAGGAAGGCTCGTCAAGCCTGCAGCGACCACCAGATCCGGGGCGTTACGGCGCAGCCACGCATCCAGGGTGTCGATCATGAGTTGGTGCTGGTCCACCACCATCAGCCGCGTCACCATAGCTTCGGTGCCTTGACATGAACCATCACGCTGGCCCCAGCGGGATCGGTGTGCACTCGGGGCACACCCAGCGATTCGATCTCGCTCCACAATGCAGGCGTACAGCGGTTGGGATTGAGGTTGCCCACCCTCCACGTAATCAGCAACTGATCCTCCACATGTGGTTCCACATAGACGTGCAGCCTCGCAGCTGCTTCAGGAGCGTGGCCGGCACGCCCCGTAGTGTCCGCGACGGGCTTCAGCAGCATCATGGTGACTGACAGGATTGCGGGGCGTTGCGCCTGCGGAATCCGTTGGAGAAGGTCCGGCTGAGCGGCAACAGTAACCTTGGAATCAAGGCCCGCCAGCACCAGGGACTCGGTCAACCAGTTGCTGCTGTGGGCCACCATTAACTGTTCGCGCAAACGCGAAGCCAGGCCTTGGGCTTCTTCAGCCAGGCGGGGTGCGGGTCCATCGCTCTGCGCAGCCCGGTCAAAAAGCTCCTGAATCTGCCGGCGCGTGGCCGACAACTCCTCGGCATGGGCTGAAGCACGGGCATCGGCCTCCCGGGTCAAGGAGGCCACGGCCTGGGAGGCGTGCCGGGCGATCTGTTCCTCCATGCGGCTCCGGACACCCACAACAACCAAAGCCCCCAGAAGCCCGGGGATCAGGGTGATGAAGAAGATCAGCAATCCCTCCCCTGATCCGAAGCGGGGAGTGGCCGCATAGTAGGCGCTGCTCAGGACGGAGTTCGCAGCGGCCAGGAGCATGAAACCCATCAGGTCCCAGCGCGCGCATACAAGGAAAACCAGCGCCGTCGCCAGCATCACGTTGAAGGCCAGCGCAAGGTAGCCCGAGGCCAAGGTGACGACTTCGGCCGTCATCATTCCCGAGGCAATGGACGTGCCAAGCCAGACAATCCGCAGGTAAGGAAGGTGCTGCCGGGGAGTCCTGGGCGTCGATGCAAGGCACGCCACGGAAAACCCCAGGAGGTCGAAGGAGACTGCAGCAAGCCGTGGCCGGTCAAGGGCACTGCCGTCCAAGGATCCCATCTGGGTAATGAAGGAAAGTATCCAGAGCGAGAGGCTGGCCGTGACGAGAACTCCCCGGGAAAGGAACAGGGGTCCGTTGGCAACTCCGGTGGCGTGTTGGAGAGCCCTGCTCATGCAGCCGCTACCTCAAGGACAACGGTGGTGCCCCGTCCCGGCGCCGACAACAGCCGGGCCTTTCCGCCAACCTGTGCCATCCGCTCCACCACGGAGTGCCTCACTCCGAAGCTCCCTGTCGGCAGGGACCCGGGATCAAAGCCGCGGCCGGCATCACTGATGAGCACCGAAACCACCGAACCCGTACGCGAGACCAGCACATCCACGTGGTCACTCCCGGCATGCCGGGCAGCGTTCACCATGCATTCTTCCGCCGCATCGGCCACTGCCCCCAGGAGGTCCGGCGGCAACGTCCCCGCCTCACCGAAGACATCGATGCTGAACCCGTTCCTGCTGTGCTCCCGCGCCCGCTCCCTCAGCGGGGAGACCACGTCAGATCCAGTGGACGGTTCGACGACGGCGACGCCACCGCCGGCGCGCATACGCGTGGTCCGGTCGTCTTCCACGGCCACCACAACGCCGTTGCCGTCCTGGCGGATACCGGACCCGCCGCCGTCGTACGCTGCCGCGCCGAAGACGCCCCGGAGGTCGTCCGGATCCACGCCGGCGCCGCCCCGGGCCAGCAGGGTCAGTGCCCGGAGGACGGTGTCGTGCAGATGGCGGGCGTCCTGTTCCGCAGCGGTGGTTCGTTCCCGCGCAACCTTCTGGGCGGCCAGGGATTCTGCCTTGACGGCCTGGTCGCGCATAAAAACGTCCAAAGACCTGGGCGCTGTATGACGGATGGCGAGCATGATGAGCCAGAATCCCACAAGAATCGCGAAGGTGGTGGGACCGAGGCGATGCTGGATTGATGTCGCAATGGTGTGTCCAAAAACCATGACCCCCAGCAACGCGGTATAGACGCCGGACTGCCATGAACAGCGCAAGGACAATGCAACCGTGGAACTGGCGCCGATCAACAGGCTGTGCGCCAGGAGAAGCGAATCCGAGTCCTGGCGGTAACTGACACCTGCCAGTAGTTCGGACAGCGTGATCAACCCCATCACGAACCCCAGCCGGAGAGGCCAGACATCGGTCACCAGCATCACTGCGAGGCAAACAACCAGTGCCATCACGATCACCCAGGCAAGGACCCGGTGCCACAGGGGTCCGCCCATGATCGGAAACAGATAGAGCCACGAGGCAGCCACGAAAACGAAGCTGATCACTGTCCCGCCGCGGGCCAGCAGGTCCGAGCGTTCCAACGCCCGCCAGCGGGCCGCCAGCCGCGTTATCCATGCCCCCATGAATGTCTCCCCAAAACCTGTCATCGGAATATGATGACCACCTAGGCAGCATCATATGTGGGGAGGACCGATAAAAGTGCGATACCCGGTGTCCCAACCAACTATTGAAGTGGACATCGTGGAAGACCACGCGGTACTGCTTGAGGGACTCTCCCAATGGCTTCAGGACAACACCACGGGCATCAAGGTTGTAGGCAGGTTCGCCTCCTGGGCTGAAACCGCCGCCCACCTGGGTGCGTTGTCCGACGTCGTCATCCTGGACGTCCTCCTGGGCGATCAAGTGCCGCTGCGGGCCAAAATCCAGGCAATTGTCTCTTCCGGCCCACAGGTCGTGGTGTGCAGCTCGGTCCTTGATCCTGCCGTCATGCGCCAGGCCATGGCCGCCGGTGCCATGGCATACATCCCCAAGACTGCCTCCGCGAGCGAGGTGGAGACCGCGCTCCGGCGGGCAGCGCAGGGCCTGCAGCACATCACGGCCGAAGTCGCCGCAGCCATGGACGCCGGTCTGGGCGAACCGCAACTGTCCGCCAGGGAGCACCAGGTGGTGTCCGTGTACCTTGGGGGAGCGGCCGGGACCATGGCTGAGACCGCGGAAGTGCTGGGCATCTCGGTAGACGGCGTCAAGAAGCATCTGGCGTCGGTCCGTCGTAAGTTCCAGGACGGCCCCGAGCCGCTGAGCAGGCTTGGACTTCGGGAACGGCTTACCGCCAGCGGATGGCTGTTGGAGGACCCACGGCAGTAGCTTCCGGGGCTGACCCGCGCTGTGGATACGCAGGCTTATAGTGTCAGGGGCACCGCCTAGACTGGTAGGCACCATGGATATGTTGTTTGACCCCTACGCAGACGGACCCTTCAAAGCAGGCACCAAAGCCGCAGTCAAGGCTGCCCCTGAGCTTTCACGTTCAGGCGGTGGTCCCTCGGGAGCCCGCTTCCAGGAGGGCGGAGGGGCCGACACCCCTGCCTCGGGCGGCTGGGGCAGCCCGGGCTCTGCAGGCCTTCCTTCCGCGGAGGCCCTGCTGCAGGGGCTGAACCCGCAGCAGGAAGAGGCGGTCAAGCACGCTGGAAGCCCGCTGCTCATCGTTGCCGGCGCCGGTTCCGGCAAGACCCGCGTGCTCAGTAACAGGATCGCCTACCTGATCGCCACCAAGCGTGCTCACCACGGCGAGATCCTGGCCATCACCTTCACCAACAAGGCGGCAGCGGAGATGCGCGAACGCATCGAAGCACTGGTGGGTGCGCGGGCCAAGGGCATGTGGATCTCGACATTCCACTCAAGCTGCGTTCGCATCCTGCGGCGCGAGGCCGCCAACGTGGGCCTGAACTCGAACTTCTCCATCTACGATTCCGCGGACTCCCTGCGGCTGATTACGCTGGTGGCCAAGAACCTGGACCTGGACCCCAAGAAGTTCGCGCCGAAAGCGATCCAGCACAAGATCTCCGCCCTTAAGAACGAGCTCATCGACGCCGACTCCTACTCGTCTTCGGCGAACTACAACGATCCCTTTGAGCAGGCCGTGGCTGAGGTCTTCAAGGGCTACACGCAACGCCTGCGCCAAGCCAATGCCATGGACTTCGACGACCTCATCGCAGAAACCGTCTACATGTTCCGGGCTTTCCCGGCGCTCGCAGAGTCCTATCGGCGGCGCTTCCGGCACGTCCTGGTGGACGAGTACCAGGACACCAACCACGCCCAGTACGCGCTGGTCAGGGAAATCGTGGGGCTCGGAACCGATACGGACGTCCAGCCAAGCGAACTGACGGTGGTAGGCGACTCCGACCAATCCATCTACGCCTTCCGCGGCGCGGACATCCGGAACATCGTGGAGTTCGAGGCCGACTATCCAAACGCCCGCACCATCAAGCTGGAGCAAAACTACCGCTCCACGCAAAACATCCTCAGCGCAGCCAACTCGGTCATCTCCCGCAACCCGAACCGCCAGGAGAAGCGGTTGTGGACTGCCGAGGGCGACGGCGAAAAGATCATAGGCTATGTCGGCGAGAATGAGCACGACGAAGCCCAGTTCATCGCCAAGGAAATCGACCGCCTGCAGGACGAGGAAGGCCTTCGTCCCGGAGACGTCGCCATCTTCTACCGGACCAACGCACAGTCCCGTTCCATTGAAGATGTGCTGGTCCGCGTCGGATTGCCGTACAAAGTGGTGGGTGGCACCCGCTTCTACGAGCGCAAGGAAATCAAGGACGCTTTGGCGTACCTGCGCGTGCTGGTCAACCCGGATGACGACGTCAACCTCCGCCGCGTACTCAACGAACCCAAGCGTGGGATCGGGGATCGCGCGGAGGGTGCAGTTGCAGCCCTTGCCGAGCGCGAACGCACATCCTTTATGGCCGCTGCACGCCGGGCGGACCAGGCTCCGGGCATGGCAACCCGCTCTGTCAACGCCGTCCTGGGCTTCGTGAAGCTGTTGGACGACCTCGCCGAAGTCGCCTCCGGCTCGGGTGCCGCCGCAGCTCTTGAAGCCGTCCTGGAACAGACCGGCTACCTTGCCGGGCTGCGGGCGAGCTCGGATCCACAGGATGAATCGCGGGTGGAGAACCTCGCCGAACTGGTAGCCGTGGTCCGTGAGTACGAACGGGACAACCCGGAAGGATCGTTGGGCGAGTTCCTGGAACAGGTTTCCTTGGTGGCCGACGCCGACCAGATTCCGGATGCTCCCGGCGCGGACATCGACGCCGCAGTGGCAGAAGCCAAACGCATGGGTGTTGTCACGCTCATGACGCTGCACACCGCAAAGGGCCTCGAGTTCCCGGTGGTGTTCCTCACCGGCATGGAGCACGGCATCTTCCCGCACCAGCGTTCGGCTACGGACCCCAAGGAACTGGCAGAAGAGCGCCGGCTGGCCTATGTGGGACTCACCCGTGCGCGCAAGCGGCTCTACGTTACGCGCTCGGAGGTCCGGAGCATGTGGGGCCAGAGCCAGTACAACCCTGCAAGCCAGTTCCTGGAAGAGATTCCCTCCGAATTGGTGGAGTGGAAGCGCGAAGGCATGAGCCGCCAATCGGCGGGGTGGGGATCTGCTCCCATTGGGTCCAACCGGTACGGTGGTTCGTTCTGGGGCGCGGGTACGTCCCGCGGTGCCGCCGCCAGCCCGACTGCAGGTTTCGACGCCGACGTCCCTGCCGCCGTCGCACGCAACAGGGTGCAGCCGCAAAAGGAAGTCATTTCCGTGGTGGTGGGGGACAAAGTCAACCATACGAGTTTCGGCAATGGCGTGGTTCTGGGCGTCGAAGGCGCCGGCGACAAGACAGTGGCCAAGGTGAAGTTCGACGTCGGCGAGAAGCGCCTGCTCTTGCGTTACGCGCCGCTGACCAAACTTGATGCATGACGCCGCACGGCATAATTGGTGGCATGCGACGCACAGTGTGGGGGATCCTGGCCGCTTTGCTCCTTGTCATGGTGTCGGGTTGCTCCTTCGCCACCAAGGACCCGGACTATGTTCCGCCTGCGCCGCTGCCGCCGTTGGAGCAGCTGCAGCAGGTTCCCCTTGCTGAACAGACCACACTGGCTGCCGGCGAGGACGTGACCGCGTTCGTCGCGGCGAACCGGAGCATCGTGTGCGCCATGACGTCCTCGAGGGGCGGCCACCTCAACCTGCCTTACGAGGCCAACAGCTACTCGGACGCCGCCAACAACAAGTTCGCGGTGGTGCCCGTGGTCCACTGCGAGCTTGCCGCCTATGCCAAGCCCGAACTCGAGGACATCGCGGACAATTGCGCCGGCACCGGGTTGGGATACCTGGGCGGTACGGCCCTGCTGAGCCCGGACAAGGCCGTGTATGGCTCGTGTCGTTCCGGCGTAACACAAATGGAGTCCGAGTTCGGGCCCAAGGGCAGCCGCAACGGCCCGATCTCCAAGCTTCGCGAGCTGGCCGACGGGCAGAACATCGAGCGCAATGGCCTGCGGTGTTCGGCCTACAACGGTGGCGTCGCCTGCGGAAACGTCTCAGGTGGCGTGGCGTTCTTCGTCAGCCGCGAGGGTTACCAGCTGGTTTCCGACGGCGGCAAGACGGTCCATGGCAGCCTGAAAGATGGCTTCTGACCGCCACGGTGGGGACGTTGATGAACCCAAAAACCGCGTGATTATGCGGTTTTTCTACATGCGATAGAAGTGTAAGGTTACTCACTTAACAGGTAGTGTGTAGCTGGCGGGACTCCCTAAAGGGCTAAAGTTCCGAGAGGACCTTACGCAATGTGACCGGCATGAATCCCGGTTGTTTACCGCGTACTCTCCGCAGCTGGCTATCGCGGTCATCGCGGTTCCCGGCTGAACAGAAAACTACTTCGACGTAGAAGGACACTAAACCGTGGACCTGTTTGAATATCAGGCGCGCGATATGTTCGAGGCGCACGGTGTACCCGTGCTCGCCGGCATCGTGGCGCACACTCCTGAAGAAGCGAAGGCAGCTGCCGAGAAGATCGGCGGCGTAACAGTCGTCAAGGCACAGGTTAAGGTTGGTGGCCGCGGCAAGGCTGGCGGCGTCAAGGTTGCCAAGACTGCCGACGAGGCACTTGAGCACTCCACCAATATCCTGGGCATGGACATCAAGGGCCACACCGTTAACAAGGTGATGATCGCCCAGGGCGCTGACATCGCCGAGGAATTCTACTTCTCGGTCCTCCTGGACCGTGCCAACCGCAACTACCTGGCCATGTGCTCGGTTGAAGGCGGCATGGAAATCGAGCAGCTTGCCGTCGAGCGTCCCGAGGCCCTGGCCAAGATCGCCATCGACCCCGCTGTAGGCATCGACCAGGCCAAGGCCGACGAGATCGTCGAAGCTGCCGGCTTTGCGGAAGAACTGCGCGGCAAGGTCGCCGACGTCATTCTGAAGCTCTGGGACGTCTTCAAGAAGGAAGACGCAACCCTGGTTGAGGTCAACCCGCTGGTCCGCACTGGTGCCGGCGACATCGTTGCCCTTGATGGCAAGGTTTCCCTGGACGAGAACGCTGACTTCCGCCACGTGCACCACGCAACGCTGGAGGACAAGGACGCAGCTGACCCGCTCGAGGCCAAGGCAAAGGCGCAGGACCTCAACTACGTCAAGCTGGACGGCGAAGTAGGCATCATCGGCAACGGCGCCGGTCTTGTGATGTCCACCCTCGACGTCGTTGCCTACGCTGGCGAAAACCACGGCAACGTCAAGCCCGCCAACTTCCTGGACATCGGTGGTGGAGCTTCCGCCGAGGTCATGGCCAACGGTTTGGACGTCATCCTGGGCGACTCCCAGGTCAAGAGCGTGTTCGTGAACGTCTTCGGTGGCATCACCGCTTGTGACGCTGTGGCGAAGGGCATCGTTGGTGCACTTGCCGAGCTCGGTTCCTCGGCGAACAAGCCGCTGGTTGTTCGCCTCGACGGCAACAACGTTGAGGAAGGCCGCCGCATTCTGACCGAGGCCAACCACCCGCTGGTAACCCTGGCCGCCACCATGGACGAGGGCGCCGACAAGGCCGCCGAGCTCGCCAACGCAGCTAAGTAAAGGGACGCGACAATGTCTATCTACCTCAACAAAGACTCCAAGGTCATCGTTCAGGGCATCACCGGCGGCGAGGGCACCAAGCACACCGCACTGATGCTCAAGGCCGGCACCAACATTGTTGGTGGCGTCAACGCCCGCAAGGCCGGCACCACGGTCCTGCACGGCGACAAGGAAATCAACGTCTTCGGCACCGTCAAGGAAGCCATCGCTGAAACCGGCGCAGACGTCTCCATCGTCTTCGTTCCGCCGGCATTCACCAAGGACGCCGTGGTTGAAGCCATCGAAGCCGGCATCGGCCTCGTCGTGGTCATCACCGAAGGCGTTCCGGTTCAGGACTCCGCCGAATTCTGGGCACTCGCCCAGTCCAAGGTGGACGCTGACGGCAAGCAGATCACGCGCATCATCGGACCGAACTGCCCCGGCATCATCACCCCGGGCGAAGCCCTGGTTGGCATCACCCCGGCAAACATCTCGGGCAAGGGCCCCATCGGCCTCGTGTCCAAGTCCGGTACCTTGACCTACCAGATGATGTACGAACTCCGCGACCTCGGTTTCTCCACCGCGATCGGCATCGGTGGCGACCCCATCATCGGCACCACGCACATCGACGCCTTGGCTGCGTTCGAGGCTGACCCCGAGACCAAGGCAATCGTCATGATCGGTGAAATCGGTGGCGACGCTGAAGAGCGTGCAGCTGACTTCATCAAGGCCAACGTCACCAAGCCGGTTGTTGGCTACGTGGCCGGCTTCACCGCTCCTGAAGGCAAGACCATGGGCCACGCTGGCGCCATCGTCTCCGGTTCCGCTGGTACCGCTCAGGCCAAGAAGGAAGCCCTCGAAGCTGCAGGCGTGAAGGTCGGCAAGACGCCGTCCGAGACCGCCAAGCTGCTGCGCGAAGTTTTCGCAACGCTCTAGTACCCAAAGCAACGCGGGGTCACTTACGGCCCATTCCTGACTGTGGAATGGGCTCAAAGTGACCCCGCGTTGCTCTTTAAAGCACGACGGCGGCCCCGCACCTTTCCAACGGAAGGCGGCGGGGCCGCCGTCGTGCTTTAAGCACCTGTAGACCTGTATCAGTACCTCACATAGTTTGTTAGTATGTTAGGACAAACTATTTCAGGAGGATTGCGATGCCGCTTGTTCGAATCGATGTCAACCAGGGCCGCTCGCCCGAAGAGCTGTCCGCCATCAGCCGGGCCATCCACGATGCCATCGTCTCCGAGTATGAAATCCCTGAGCGGGACTACTTCCACATCCTCACTGAGCATCCGCGCGGCCAGATTGTTGCCCAGGATGCCGGCTTGGGTTTTGAGCGCAGCCCAGCTGTGGTCATGATTCAGATCTTCACGCAAGGCGGGCGTAGCCAGATGGCCAAGAGCTGCCTCTTCGAAGCCATCGCTGCCGGCTTGGTCGGCGTCGGCGTTGCGGGGGAGGACGTCTTCATTGGGTACGTGGAAAACGCGGCGGGTGACTGGTCGTTCGGCTTCGGGCGCAGTCAGTATGTCACCGGAGAACTGGCCGTTCCGCGCAAGTAAATGAGGCTCGTGTCATGTTGTAAATATGTCAGTACAAACCTTTGACAGGACATGAAATCTGGTGCAAAGTAGTCATGTGGCCCCGCTCACTGAGGGGTGGCAAGGCATTGGGGCCCAGCGCTCAAAGGTTCAGAGTTCACAAGAGAAAGGTCAACGATTACCGTGACCCACGAACTACTCACGATCGGGCGCATCAGCGTTGATATCTACCCGAACGACATCGGAGTGGACCTGGAGGACGTGACGTCCTTCGGCAAATACCTTGGAGGTTCGCCCTCCAACGTGGCTGTTGCTGCCGCACGCCACGGCCGCCGCGCCGGTGTCATCACCCGCACCGGCGATGACGCGTTCGGCAAGTACTTGCACCGTGAACTGCACAAGTTCAACGTGGACGACTCCTTCGTTTCGCCGGTAGCCCAGTACCCCACGGCCGTCACCTTTTGCGCGATCAAGCCCGCAACCGACGAGTTCCCGCTGTACTTCTACGGCCGCTTTCCCACGGCGCCGGACCTGCAGATCAAAGCCGATGAGCTGGACCTGGATGCCATTCGGGAGGCCCGGATCTTCTGGTCCACGGTGACCGGCCTGTGCCAGGAACCCAGCCGCAGCGCACACATTGCGGCGCACCAGGCCCGTCCCCGGACCGGCCTGCAGGAGGGCCAGTTCACTGTCCTGGACCTCGATTACCGGCCCATGTTCTGGGCTTCCGAAGAAGAAGCCCGCGCCGAGGTTGCCAAGATCCTCCCGCAGGTCACGGTCGCGATCGGCAATGACAAGGAATGCGCCGTGGCAGTGGGCGAGGGAACCCCCGATGAGCAGGCGGACCGCTTGCTCGCTGCCGGCGTCGAAATCGCAGTGGTGAAGCTTGGCGCGGAAGGTGTGATGGCCAAGACCGGCACCGAGCGCGTGGTGTCCGCCCCAGTGCCGGTGGAAACCGTCAACGGCCTGGGCGCCGGGGACTCTTTCGGTGGCGCGTTCTGCCACGGCCTGCTCTCCGGCTGGCCGTTGTCCGAAGTCCTCGATTACGCGAACGCTTCCGGTGCGATCGTCGCCTCCCGGCTTTCCTGTGCGGATGCGATGCCGACGCCGGATGAGGTCACCTCGCTGCTCGCCGAACGCGGCCGTCCCATCCCCGGTGCATCCGTCGCGGCAGGCACCCTTGCTGAAGGAGCCGTCCGTTGAGCCTGAACGATGATCCCCGCCGCTACGAACACCTGAGCCGCATCAGGCTTGAGGACCCGGAGGCCGTTGCCCGCGCAGCTGCCACCCGCCGTCGTCATCCTGGTTTGAAGCACGGGACGCAGAATTTCATCGTCGCCGCGGACCACCCGGCCCGCGGCGCACTGGCGGTCGGGTCCGAGCCCATGGCCATGGCGGACCGCCGGGACCTGCTGGACCGCCTCCAGATCGCCCTCGCCAACCCTGCAGTGGACGGCATCCTCGCATCCCCGGACATCATGGACGACCTCCTGCTCCTTGGCGCATTGGAGGGAAAACTCATCTTCGGCTCCATGAACCGCGGGGGACTGGCCGGCCTGGTGAACGAGTTCGATGACCGTTTCACCGGCCACACAGCAGCGGCCCTGGAAGCCCTGGGCGCTGACGGCGGCAAGATGCTCACCCGTATTTGCCTGGGCGACCCGGATACCGTGGCCACCCTGGAAGCAACGGCGAAGGCCATCGATTCCCTGGCCGAGCGCAAGCTCATTGCCATGGTGGAGCCCTTCCTGTCGGTGCGCGATTCCCACGGCAAGGTCCGCAACGACCTCCGTGCGGACGCCGTGATCAAGTCGGTCGGCATCGCCGAGGGCCTTGGCTCCACCAGCGCCTACACCTGGATGAAGCTCCCCGTGGTGGACGAGATGGAGCGCGTCATGGCCTCCACAACGCTACCCACTGTGCTGCTTGGCGGCGATCCCAGCGGCACTCAGGACGAAGTCTTCGCGAGTTGGCAGGCAGCCCTTGCACTCCCTGGCGTTCGTGGCCTGACGGTGGGGCGGACTCTGCTGTACCCGCACGACGGCGACGTGGCCGGGGCCGTCGCGACGGCGGCCTCGCTGCTGAACAGCACTGCCCCCGCTGCCGCCGGCCCGGCCCCTTCGTCAGACCGCATTCCAGTGAAAGTATCGGAGTAAGAACAGATGTCTTCCCGTCGGATGACCGTGGCCCAGGCTGTGGTCGAATTCCTGTCCAAGCAGTACACCGTGGATTCCATCAATGGCACGGAGTACCGTGAGCGCCTTATTCCCGGCACGTTCGGTATTTTCGGGCACGGCAATGTGGCCGGTGTTGGGCAGGCATTGAAGCAATACCAGGCTGCGGACCCCAGCATCATGCCCTACTACCAGGGCCGCAACGAGCAAGCCCAGGTACATCAGGCCGTTGGTTATGCCCGGCACACCCGGCGCCGCCAGACGTTCGCGATCAGCAGTTCCATCGGTCCGGGTTCTTCGAACCTGCTGACCGGCGCAGCGTTGGCCACCACCAACAGGCTGCCTGTCCTGCTCCTGCCCAGCGACACCTTTGCCACCCGTGCAGCTGATCCCGTGCTGCAGCAGTTGGAGTTGCCGTACGCATACGACATCACTGTCAACGACGCCTTCCGTCCTCTGTCCAAGTTCTTCGACCGGGTCTCCCGGCCGGAGCAGTTGTTCTCCGCTTTCCATCACGGCCTGCGCGTTCTGACGGACCCTGCTGAAACCGGCGCTGTGACCATTTCGCTGCCCCAGGACGTCCAAGCCGAAGCGTTCGATGTCCCGGAAGAATTCCTGGCTGAGCGTGAGTGGCGTATCCGGCGTCCGGAGGCCGAAGATGACGATATCCGCCGCGCCGTGGAGGCCATCCGTGCAGCCAAACGGCCATTGGTTATTGCGGGCGGCGGCGTCCTCTACGCCTACGCCAACGAGGAACTGGCCAAGTTCACTGAGCTGACCGGCATTCCTGTGGGCAACACCCAGGCAGGCGTCGGCGTCCTGCCGTGGGACCACAAGTATTCCCTGGGCGCCATCGGTTCCACGGGCACGACGGCGGCGAACGCCATTGCTGCCGAGGCGGACCTGATCATCGGGATCGGCACCCGCTACGAAGACTTCACCACGGCCTCGCGCACGGCGTTCCAGAACCCGGACGTGAAGTTCGTGAACATCAATGTCGCACCGATCGATGCCTACAAGCACGGCACCACCCTGCCGATCGTCGCCGATGCCCGCAAGGCACTGGTGAAGCTGAACCAAGCCCTCGGCGGTTACCGTGTGGGTGCGGACCTGGAAGAGAAGATCGCGGCTGAGAAGAAGCGCTGGAATGCGATCGTGGACGAGGCGTTTGATACCCGTTTCACGCCGTTGCCTGCCCAGAACGAGATCATCGGCGCCACGAACAAGGCCATGGATGACCACGACGTCGTCATCTGTGCCGCGGGTTCGCTGCCGGGCGACCTGCACAAGATGTGGCGCGTCCGCGACCCGTTCGGCTACCACGTTGAATACGCGTACTCCTGCATGGGCTACGAAATCCCGGGCGGGCTGGGCGTGAAGCGCGCGGCCCTGGCGGAAGCCGCTGCCGGCGGTCCCACGAGGGATGTCGTGGTCATGGTGGGGGACGGCTCCTACCTGATGATGCACACCGAACTGGTCACCGCCGTCGCCGAACGCATCAAACTGATCGTGGTCCTGATCCAGAACCACGGTTACGCCTCCATCGGTTCCCTGTCAGAGTCGCTCGGTTCGCAGCGGTTCGGTACGCAGTACCGCGTCCTGGACAAGGAACAGCACAGCTTCGATGCCGGTGAGCACCTGCCCATCGACCTCGCCACCAACGCCGAATCGCTCGGGGCGAAGGTCATCCGGATCGAACCGGGCGAAAACGTCATCGAATCCCTGGGCGCAGCGATCAAGGAAGCCAAAGCGGCCCCGGAAACAGGCCCGATCGTGATCCATGTCGAGTCGGATCCCTTGCTGGACGCACCGTCCTCGGAGTCCTGGTGGGACGTGCCCGTCTCGGCAGTCTCCGAGCTGGAATCCACGCAGCAGGCCTACAAGACGTATACCGACCACAAGAGCCGCCAGCGCAAGCTGCTCGGCTGATTGCCCAGACTCACAGAGCCACAGACTTACATAGCCACAGACTTACAGACCCACAGACCAAAGGAAGTCCGCACATGTCGACGACGACCACACTGACCACCATCCAGCACTTCATCAACGGCGCGGAGTCTGCCGGTGAGGGCGACCGCACCCAGCCGGTGTACAACCCGGCCACGGGGCAGGTCACCGCGGAGTTGCGCCTGGCCAACGAGGCTGACCTGCATGCCACGGTTGCCGCGGCCCGCAAAGCTGCAGATTCCTGGGGTGACATTTCCCTGGCCAAGCGCACCGCCGTGCTGTTCAAGTTCCGTGAACTCGTCGCAGCGCACGTGGACGAACTCGCCGAGTTGATCACCGCCGAGCACGGCAAGGTCCTTTCCGACGCGAAGGGTGAGATCGGCCGTGGCCTGGAAGTCATTGAGTTCGCTTGTGGCATCCCGCAGCTGCTCAAGGGTGACTATTCGGACCAGGTCTCCACCGGCATCGATGTCTTCTCCTTCCGCGAACCCCTGGGCGTGGTTGCCGGCATCACCCCGTTCAACTTCCCCGTGATGGTGCCGTTGTGGATGGCGCCCATGGCCATCGCGACCGGCAACGCGTTCATCCTCAAGCCTTCCGAGCGTGACCCCTCCGCTTCGATGCTCCTGGCCAAGCTCTGGAAGCAGGCCGGCCTGCCTGATGGCGTGTTCCAAGTCCTGCATGGCGGCAAGGAAACTGTTGATGGCCTGTTGACCCACCCGGACGTGGATGGCATCAGTTTTGTTGGCTCCACCCCGATCGCGCAGTACGTCCACGAAACCGCCACCAAGCACGGCAAGCGGGTCCAGGCCCTGGGCGGGGCGAAGAACCACGCGATCGTGATGCCCGACGCCGACCTCGACAACGCCGCCGACCACCTGGCCGCCGCGGCGTTCGGTTCGGCAGGGGAGCGTTGCATGGCGATTTCCGTCGCCGTGGCAGTAGGGGACGCCGCGGACCTGATCGTGAAGAAGGTCGAAGAACGCGCCTTGGCCGTGAAGGTCAACAACGGCACCGAACCCGACGCCGAAATGGGCCCGGTCATCACCCCGGCCTCCAAGGAACGCATCGTCAGGATCGTCACCGAAGCAGAAGCAGCAGGCGCCGCGATGGTGGTGGATGGACGCGACCTGGTGGTCCCCGGCCACGAAGACGGCTTCTGGGTAGGGCCCACCGTGATCGACCACGTCAAGACCGAAATGAGCGCCTATACCGAGGAAATCTTCGGGCCGGTCCTTGTGGTGGTCCGCGTCGCGGACCTCGAAGAAGGCATCAGGCTGATCAACTCCAACCCCTATGGCAACGGCACGGCGATCTTCACCTCCAACGGTGCAGCCGCCCGGAAGTTCCAGCGCTCCGTCACCGTGGGCATGGTGGGCATCAACGTGCCCCTGCCCGTTCCGGTGGCCTACCACTCCTTCGGTGGTTGGAAGAATTCCCTCTTCGGCGACAAGCACATTTACGGCCCCGAAGGCGTCTCCTTCTACACCCGCGGCAAGGTCATCACTTCACGCTGGCCCGAGCCCACCCACGCCTCCGGCGCCTCCTACAACTTCCCCTCCAACTGATCCATCCCCACCGCCACCCTCGCCTCGCAAGCTCGGCCAGGGAACCCTGGCGGTGTGGGCCCTGATAGAGAAAGACAACGCTGTCATGACTGAAGTCGAGAACAAGCTGATCATCGGCACCGCACCCGATTCCTGGGGAGTGTGGTTTGCCGACGATCCCCAGCAAACGCCGTGGGAGCGCTTTCTGGATGAGGTAGCCGAGTCGGGCTACAAGTGGATTGAACTGGGTCCGTATGGCTACCTGCCCAACGATCCGACCCGCTTGGCGGAGGAACTCAAGCAGCGCGACCTCAAGGTCACTGCCGGTACGGTCTTCACGGCCTTCCACCGCGGTGCTGCCCAGTATGAGGAGGCATGGGAGCCGGCCCGCAAGGTTGCCGAATTGACGGCGGCCATGGGTGGGGAACACATCGTGGTCATCCCGGCGATGTGGCGCGATGACGTCACTGGGGAAGCGGTGGAAAACGGCGAACTTACCGACGCGCAGTGGGCAGACCTCTTCGCCGGCCACAACCGCATGGGCAAAGTGCTGTTGGAGGACTTCGGCCTGCACCAGCAATTCCACTCGCACGCAGACTCGCATGTTGGCGCGCAGCAGGACATTGAAACGCTCCTGGCCGCCACGGATCCGCAGTACTTGAACCTGTGCCTCGATACGGGTCACGCCGAATACTGCGGAGCTTCCAGCCTTGAGCTCATCAAGAACTACCCGGACAGGATCGGCTACCTTCACCTGAAACAGATCAATCCTGCGGTCCTGGCAGAAGTGAACGAAAAGAACATGACGTGGGCAGCTGCCAACCTGGCCGGCGTCATGACCGAGCCGCCGAACGGCCTGCCCGATCTGCGCGCCGTCATTGAAGCGGTGGAGGCCCTCAACCGGCCCATCTTCGGCATCGTGGAGCAGGACATGTACCCGGTGGCGTTCGATGTGCCGATGCCCATCGCCAAGCGCACCCGCAACTACCTGCTTTCCTGCGGATCCCGTACGCGGGTCCAGTAACTCCGGCCAGCAGCAACCTCCGAACGAACCTCACGAAGGATAGAAACAGTGACCAAGACTCTCCGCGTTGCCGTCATCGGTGCAGGCCGCATGGGTGCGGACCACATCAAGCGCCTCAGCACCCGCATCCATGGCGCTGAAGTAGCCGCCGTCGTCGACGTCGACCTCGCCCGGGCGGAAGCCGCCATTCAGGGAATCGACGGCGCAGTGGCGCTCGCAAATGCCGATGAGGCACTCAACAATGGCGACGTCAATGCCGTTCTCATCGCCACTCCTGGGTTCCTCCACGAGGAAATCCTCTACAAGGCGTTGGAGAAGGACTTTCCCATCCTGTGCGAGAAGCCGCTGACCCCGGACGCCGGGAGTGCCTGGAAGGTTGTGGAGGCCGAACAAGCGCTGGGCCACAAGCGCATCCAGGTGGGCTTCATGCGCCGCTTCGACGCCGAGTATGCGGCGCTCGGATCGGTGATCCGCAACAGCGAGTTGGGAGAGCTGTTGATGCTGCACCACCAGCACCGGAACCCGACCACGCCTGAAGGTTTCACCAACGAGATGCTGATCAACGACTCCGTGGTCCACGAGTTCGACGCGATCCGCTACTTCACGGGCGAAGAAATCACCTCCGTGCAGGTCCGCCTGGGCAAGCCAACGCGCAACGCACCGAACGGCCAGCACGACCCCCAGCACGTACTGCTGGAGACGGAGTCCGGTGTGCTGGCCGACGTCGAGATCTACGTCAACGCCAAGTTCGGCTACCAGGTGGCAACGCAGGCGTCCTTTGAGGACGGCATCGTGAGCATCGGCGGCGACTCCGGCCCCTACATCCAGACCGCGGGCAAGTGGGGCGGCACCGTCACCCCGGGCTTTGAGGACCGTTTTGGTGCAGCGTACGACGTCGAGGTCCAGTCCTGGGTGGACGCCGCCCTTCGTGGCGAAATTGGCGGCCCCACCGCCTGGGACGGCTACGCCACCGCAGCCTGCTGCGAGGCCGGGGTGGAGGCGCAGAAGTCCGGCGAGAAGGTCAAGGTCCAGCTGAACACGAAGCCGGACCTCTACAAGTAAGGGATTGAGCATGAAAATCGCACTTGATCCCACGCCTTTCCACCACAGCCACAGCCTGCTGGAGTTTCCCCGCGTTGCTGCCGACCTGGGCTACAAGTACCTGCAGATGACCCCGCATGCGGACCTCATTCCCTTCTACAACCATCCAAAGGCCGACGACGAACTGGTGGGCAAGCTGAAAGCAGCGTGCAAGGACGCCGGCGTCGAAATCGCGTCGGTCCTGCCCGTCCTACGCTGGTCCGGTCCGGACGAGGACGCACGCGAGGCCGCTGTCCGATACTGGAAACGCGCTATCCAAATCGCCGTGGACCTTGGCGTGCAGACGATGAACACCGAATTCAGCGGCCGTCCCGAGAAGGCCGAGGAATCGGAACGGGCGTTCTACCGCTCCATGGAGGAACTCCTGCCGATCATCGAACGCGAAGACATGGACGTGCTGATTGATCCGCACCCGGACGACTTCGTGGAGGACGGCCTTGCCGCCTTGCGCGTTATCCGTGGCGTGAATTCGCCGAACATCGGCATGGTGTACGTGGCCTCGCACACTTTCCACATGGGCAACAAGCCGCTGGAGATCATGCGTGCCGCGGGGGACAAGCTCCGACTGGTCCACGTCTCGGACACCATGAACCACCATGCCTCCCACGGTCTGCGGTACATCACCAACCCACCCGGCAATGCCGTCCGCGTCCATCAGCACTTGAAGATCGGCGACGGCGACGTCAACTGGGACGAGTTCTTTGGCGGCCTGAAGGAGATCGGCTTCCTGGACAAGGCGAACACCGTGATGGTTTCCTCCGTCTTTGCAGAGGACGAGAATGCCGAGGACGTCTCCCGTTACCAGCTCAAGACGATGAACGACTACATCGCCCAGGCCTAAACCCCTGGAGTTTTTGTACAGATAAAGCCCCTAAGACCGCGTCTTAGGGGCTTTATCTGTACAAAAACTCAGGCCGTGAAGGGGAGTCTTGGGTCCACGTCCTGACCTTCCCAGGTTTGGCGGATCCAGCCGTGGTGGGGGTCGTCGCTGATGAGCCAATCGCGGACCCGTCCGGGGCCAGCCATGACGTTGAGGTAGTAGAGGTCGTAGCCCGGGGCTGCCATCGCAGGTCCGTGCCAGCCGTAGGGCACCAGCACGACGTCGCCGGTGCGGACCTCGACGGAGACGTCGATGGGCCGATCGTCGGAGGCGTACACGCGTGCGTAGCCGATTGCGTCTGAGTCCGTGGGGGCTGGGGAGTCCGGGGCGATGCGCGTTTCGAAGTAGTAGATCTCCTCGAGGCTGGTTTCCCCTTCCCTCTCCTCATCGTGCTTGTGGGGAGGGTAGGAGGACCAGTTGCCTGCAGGGGTGATGACCTCGCAAACAATAAAGCGATCAGCTTCCAGCGCAGCCGGTGTGCCGAAGTTGTGGACTTGGCGCGAACAATTACCCGCGCCACGGAGCTCCACGGGTGTTTCTCCAGCGGTGATCAGCCTGGTGGGGTACCCGGCTTTCGCCGGCGCGGTCGCTACGGCGACCCGGCCGCCGTCGTCCGAGCTGATGGTGACCGCTTTATCGATCCCTGTGTACAGGACGTCGCTTGGTCCGTGGAAAACCGACTGCCGGCCTGCGAGGCGGTACTGTTCGTCGTCGACCGTTACGGTAAACGAACCGCTCAACGGAACCACAATGCGCTCTTCCGCGGCGGCGGGAAGTTCGACGGCGGCACCGGCGGCGAGCGTGGCGGACTTCAGGCCCGTATGGGCCCAGCCATCGATGGCAAGGCTGGAATCGGAGGTGCCGAGGGAGATGTCCCACTTGCCGTCATTGGCTGTTCCCAGCGGGTAGACCCAGTTGGCCATAAGTTTCTGTCCTTGTTTTTTAGCGCTGTACGAGTGTCATTTCAAAGCTGTAGGAATCGGCGCGGTAGACGTGGTGGCCGGTTTCCACCATGCGGCCTGTGTCGTCCACCGCGGTGCGTTCCATGGTGACCAGGGCCGAACCCACCTCGGCTTCGAGGAGGGGCGCTTGGTAGTCATTGGCGATCATGGCGCCGATGCGCTGCGATGCCAAGCGGAAGTTGACGCCTCCGCGCCTCAGTATGGCGTAGAGGCCTTCCCTGGCGAGCTGGGCTTCATCCATGGTGGTGATGTCGTCGCGGACCCAGTTCTCCATGAGCGCCAGGGGCTTGCCACCTACTTTGCGCAATCGCGTGAAGTGGTAGACCTTGGACCCCGCGGGCAGTTGAAGGGCTGTGAGCGTGGCGGCATCGGCTTCAATGTGGGAGAAGCTCAGGACCTCGGTGGTGGGCTTTTTGCCGTTGTTGCTGAGGTCGTCATAGAGACTCGACAGTTCCAGCGGGCGCCGGACCTGGCTGGAGACCACCTGGGTACCCACGCCGCGCTTGCGGACCAGGAGTCCGGCCCGGACGAGCTCATCCATTGCCTTGCGCATCGTGGGTCGGGACAGATTGAGCTGCGCCGCGAGGTCGATTTCGTTGTCCAGGCGGCTGCCTGGTTCCAGTACGCCGCTGTGGATCGCGGCCTCGATACCCTGAACTACTTGATGGTAGAGGGGCACCGGGGACGAACGATCGATGCTGAGACTGAGTTGGTTCGCCACTGGATTCTCCTAGCCGCCTGCTTAAGGCCGGCAAAGGAGCCGGGATAGGGCTCCTCTGCCGGATGGAAGCGTATGTCCGCTCATGTTCTCTTGATAGGACATACTGCCTTTTCTGATAATAGCAGCCGGCTTTTCACCGTCAAGGATGTGGCCTTTTGGGGGCGTGGCTGGCCGTCTACTCGAGGAGGTTACGTAAAAACATCCTAATGTCAGGACAAAGTATTGACAAAGTGTGAGGTCAGTCACCATGATCGGTGTAGTGGGGAGATCCGGACACGAGTCTCCGGACCCTCGACCTGAAATCAAAGGAGATAACGGTGGCAAAATTCTCATGGCGTAAAGCGGCGGTCGTCGCTGCGGTGGTTCCCTTGGTGGCATTGAGCGCCTGTTCGAGCCAGGGTGGCAAACCGGCCGATTCCGGTGGAGGAGCAGCCGCCGGCCAGGTGGCCAGCACGGACCGCATCAAAGTTGCCTTGATTACGCACGCTGCTGCCGGCGACACTTTCTGGGACATCGTCCGCAAGGGTGCGGAGGAAGCATCAGCCAAGGACAATGTTGAGTTGCTTTACACCAGCGACCCGGAAGCCGGACGCCAGGCGCAGCTGGTCCAGCAGGCCATTGACCAGAAGGTGGACGGCATCGCCGTGACGTTGGCGACCCCCGACGCCTTGAAGGACGTACTGAAGAAGGCCACCGATGCAGGCATCCCGGTGGTTAGCCTCAATGCCGGTGAGTCCGTCTCGGCCCAACTCGGCGCCTTCACCCACTTCGGTTCAAACGAGCAACTGGCCGGTGAAGCCGTCGGTACCAGGCTTGCAGCCGAAGGCTACAAGCACCCCGTCTGCGTCATCCAGCAGCAGGGCCACGTAGGTTTGGAAGCACGTTGTGCTGGCGTCAAGGCCAAGGTTCCCGCAACGGAAATCCTTTATGTCGACGGCAAGGACATGACGGCGGTCCAGTCCACGGCCACCGCCAAACTCCAGGCGGCCAAGGATGCGGACGTGATCATTGGGCTCGGTGCCCCGATCACGTTGACACTGCTCAAGTCTGTTTCCGACGCAGGAAGCTCGTCCAAGGTGGCCAGCTTCGACCTCAACGCCGATCTCGCCCAGAAGATCGTGGACGGCGCAGTGATTTTCACTGTCGACCAGCAGCCTTGGCTCCAGGGCTACATGTCCGTGGACTCCCTGTGGCAGGCAAAGCGCGGCGGCTTCAAGATCGGCGGCGGCCAGCCGGTCCTGACCGGACCAACCATCGTGGACAAGTCCAACGCTTCCGACGTCCTCAAATTCGCCCAGCAGGGCGTTCGCTAGATCCCGGCATCAGGCTGCGCGGCGGAGAATCGCCGCGCAGCCTGGACAACAAGGAGTCACTCCCATGGCAAACACAGCAACCCTGCCGCCGGCGACATCGCCTGGTGATGAACGGGTCGGCCGCCGCAATCCTTTCCAGAAATTCCTCGCCAGGCCCGAGGTTGGTGCCCTCGTTGGTGCCGTGGTCCTCTTTATCTTCTTCGCCTCGGTGTCGCAGACGTTCACCCAACCGAACGCCCTCGCCACCGTGCTGTACGGTTCTTCAACCATTGGCATCATGGCCGTAGGCGTGTCACTGCTGATGATCGGTGGCGAGTTTGACCTCTCCACAGGCGTGGCCGTGATCTCGTCAGCGTTGACAGCTTCGCTGTTCAGCTGGAACTTCTCGTTGAACGCCTGGGTCGGTGTCGGCCTGGCCCTTGTGGTCTCGCTGGGCATTGGATTCATCAACGGCTGGATCCTGATCAAGACCAAGCTTCCAAGCTTCATCGTCACCCTGGCCACGTTCCTGATGCTGACAGGCCTCAACCTGGCTCTGACCCGCCTGATCGGCGGCAGCGTCTCCTCCCCGTCCATTTCCAAGCTTGACGGCTTCGAATCAGCGCGTGCGGTTTTCGCGTCCTCCGTCAGCATTGGCGGAGTGGAAGTGAAGATCACCGTCTTCTTCTGGATCGTTCTTGTCCTCATCGCATCCTGGGTGCTCCTGCGCACGAAAGTTGGCAACTGGATCTTCGCAGTGGGCGGTGACGCCAACGCTGCCCGCGCCGTAGGTGTCCCCGTGACCAAGACAAAGATCGGACTGTTCATGGCAGTCGGGTTCTGCGGCTGGATCCTGGGCATGCACAACCTCTTCGCCTTCGACGCCGTTCAGTCCGGTGAAGGCGTCGGCAACGAATTCCTTTACATCATCGCCGCCGTTATTGGTGGCTGCCTGCTCACCGGCGGTTACGGCTCGGCAGTGGGTGGGGCTATCGGAGCCTTCATCTTCGGCATGGCCAACAAGGGCATCGTGTACGCACAATGGAATCCGGACTGGTTCAAGTTCTTCCTGGGCCTGATGCTCCTGCTGGCAACCATCGTCAACCTCATCGTCAAACGCCGGGCAGAGCTGAAGTAAGGGGCCGGAACCATGAACGCACAACAGATCGACCAGCAAACACTGTTGAAAGACGAGAAGGACCCTTTGACGCACACACCGGTGCACCTGCTCTCACTCGAGGGCATTGGCAAGCACTACGGCAACATCATCGCCCTGCGGGACGTGACCATGGCCGTGGATAACGGCCGCGTCACCTGCGTCCTGGGTGACAACGGTGCCGGCAAGTCCACGTTGATCAAGATCATTGCCGGGCTGCACCAGCACGACGAAGGTACCCTGCAAGTGATGGGTGACGCCCGCAAGTTCAACTCACCCCGGGATGCCCTCGACGCCGGCATCGCCACGGTCTACCAGGACCTGGCCGTGGTCCCGCTGATGCCGATTTGGCGGAACTTCTTCCTGGGCTCAGAGCTGACCAGCGGGTTCGGGCCGTTCAAGAGCATGGATGTCCAGAAGATGAAGGACATCACCAAGAAGGAACTCGCCGACATGGGCATCGACCTCCGCGATGTGGAGCAGCCCATCGGCCAGCTCTCAGGCGGCGAGCGGCAGTGTGTCGCGATCGCTCGCGCTGTGTACTTCGGTGCCAAGGTCCTGATCCTGGACGAACCGACGGCAGCGCTGGGAGTCAAGCAGTCCGGCGTCGTGCTCCGCTACATCCTGCAGGCCCGCGACCGGGGCCTGGGCGTCATCTTCATTACCCACAACCCGCACCACGCCTTCCCGGTCGGTGACCGGTTCCTGCTGCTCAAGCGCGGCAAGTCGATCGGCTACTACGACAAGAAGGACATCACCCTGGACGAGCTGACGGCCCAGATGGCCGGTGGTGCGGAGTTGGCCGAGCTGGCCCATGAGCTGGAACAGCTTGGCGGACATTCCGCGGCACTCGAGGAAGTCAAGGCCGAGGTTGCCGACGTCGCCGAGGCCGCGACGGAGGCCACCACCAAGCGCCACTAGGCGGCTCTTCATGGGATTCTGCCCGGAGCCTGCAACGGTTCCGGGCAGAGTCAATTCAGCGGATGGACGTTGTGCCGCGCAGTACCAGGAGGGGTTCAATAAGCTTCCGCTCGGGTAGGAGTGCGGGGTCGTCGACCCGGGCGAGCAGCCTGCGGGCCGTGTCCACTCCGACCAGATCGCTGCGGTTGTCGATGGAAGTCAGGTCCAGGTAGCGCGACTTCGCCAAGGGGGAGTTGTCATAGCCGATCACCGAAACATCATCCGGCACCGACAGGCCACGGGCCTTGAGGGCGGCGAAGGCGCCCAGCGCCATGGTGTCGTTGGCTGCGAAGACCGCGGTGGTCTCCGGGTGGTGTTCCAGGAGCCACACGGCGGCAGCATAGCCATCTTCCTCCGACGTACCCACGCATTCACTAACAACAGGCTCGACGCCGGCAGCCTCCACCGCGCGCAGGAAACCGGCCCGCCGGTGTGCGGAGGCGCCGTCGGAACCTGAGAGGTGACCGATGCGGACGTGACCCAGATCCAGCAGATGGTTGGCGGCCTTTATGCCGCCGGTGTCGTCGTCGTTGGTGATCAAGTCCGCGCCTTCCGGGATGCCGTTGCGCCAGCCTGCCACCACGGTGGGAGCCCAGGTTCCGGACAACATGGCTTCACTGGGCTCGGCAGCGAGAACCAGGGCGTCGACGTGCATGGCAAGCAGGCCGTCGGTGGCTTCCTTGATGCGGTTCTCGCCGGGCCTGGAGTCCGCGAGCATCACTTGGTAGCCGAGGTCCGAAAGGACGGACTCCATGCCACGGAGAAGATCCACGAACCAGGGGTTCCGGTAGTCGTCGATGACCAGGCCGATGCTCTTGGTCTTGCTGCTGGCCAGAGTGGTGGCGGCCCGGCTGGGTCGATAGCCGAGCTCGGAGATGGCCTTCTGCACAGCGCCCCGGCGCTTTTCGCTGATGCGTGCGGGGTCCTTGAGGAACAAGGAAACCAACGACGGGGAGACTCCGGCCTGTGTGGCGACGTCGTAGAGCGTTGGCCGTCGGGCCAGGGGACTGTTCTGTGTTCCGGGGCTTGTCACGGGATTCCTGGATGCCTTTCGTTCTGTCTTCGAGGATAGTCGGTTAATGATTGACAGGACATATAGACATAGTTACGATCAAATCCAGCCTGCAAATTGTAGCGCTACAAAAAGCCGTAAACGCCTCGCGCGGCGGCGAAATTTCGAAGGAGAAATCATGGCTAAAAGCCTCGGCGTCGCCGTCATCGGTGCGGGCATGGCCGGCAAAGCCCACGCTGCCGCCTACCGCACGGCATCGGCCCTCTACAGCCCGGTGCTTCCACCGGTCCGCCTCGTCTCGATCGGCGATGTCAATGCTGAATTCGGCTCGCTGGCCGCGCGACGTTTCGGGTACGAGCGCCACGACGCCTCCTGGCAGGCCATCGCCGAAGCTGAAGACATCGATGTTGTCAGCGTGGTCATCGCCAACTCCTTGCACCGCGAAGTGGTTGAAGGGTTGTTGGCAGCAGGCAAGCATGTACTGTGCGAAAAGCCGCTCAGCGATACCTTGGAGGACGCGCGGGCCATGGCTGACGCCGCCCGGGCCGCGGAAGCCCGCGGAACGCTTGCCAGAATCGGTTTCACGTTCCGCCGCACCCCTGGCATCGCCTACATCCGCGACCTGATCCGCAACGGACCCCTCGGCAACGTGCTTCACTTCAGTGGCCGTTACTGGACCGATTATGGTTTCAGCCCCGCTGCGCCGATGAGCTGGCGCTACAAGGGCGGCCCCGGCTCCGGCGCGCTGGCCGACGTCGGAAGCCACCTGACATACGTCTCCGAATTCCTCTGTGGCGACATCAAATCCATCAGCGGAGGGCGACTGGCGACGGCGATCGACAAGCGCCCCCTGCCGCTCAGCGCGGTGATGGGCCACGACCATGGTGCTGTCAGTGACGTGTTCGAAGCCGTGGAGAATGACGACTACGCAGCTTTCAACGCTGAGTTCACCAGCGGCGCCGGCAGCTTCGAAGTCTCACGTGTGGCGGCCGGCCATGCCAACAGTCTCCAGTTCGAGGTCTTCTGCGAGAACGGTGCCGCCAAGTTCGACCAGCGCAGGCCTTCGGAGATCCAGTTGTTCCTGAACGATGGATCCGGGAGTGAGAACGGCTACCGCCAAGTCTCGCTTGGCCCGGGCCACCCCTACATCGCCGGAGGATTGGCCATGGATGCGCCCGAGGTTGGCTTCGGCCAGAACGACGCGTTCGGCTACCAGGCGCGGGCCTTCCTGGAAGAGGTCGCCGGCCTCGGCGCGGAGTCTTCCCTGCCCCGCTGTGCCACCTTCGATGAAGGTGTCCGCAATATGGAACTCCTCGGCGCGGTCACCGACTCCGCCCTCAACAACGGAAAGAAGATCACGCTATGAAGCTCGGCGTCTACAACGCGATCCTTCACGACCGGCCGCTGCCGGAAGCGCTCAAGGTCATCGCCGACCTCGGGCTCACGGGGATCGAGATCAACACCGGTGGCTACCTTCCCGCCGTGCATGTTCCCACTTTTGACCAGATCCTGGAAAGCGACGCAGCCCGGGACGACTATCTTGCGGTCTTCGAGGGCACTGGCGTGTCCATTGCAGGCTTGAACTGCAACGGCAACCCATTGCACCCAAAGCGTGAGATCGGTGAGAAGCACGCGGAGGACATTCGGCGCTCGATCCGTCTGGCGGCCCGTTTGGGCCAGAGCCGGGTGGTCACCATGTCCGGCCTACCTGGTGGTGAGCCTGGTGCAACTACGGTCAATTGGGTGGTCAACGCCTGGAACTCAGCGGCGCTGGATGTGCTGGATTACCAATGGGGTATTGCCGCGGAATTCTGGAAGGAAATCGATCGCCTCGCTGCCGATCATGGTGTCAAGGTGGCTTTGGAGCTGCATCCGCAGAACATCGTGTTCAACACCGCCGACGTCTACAAGCTGATCGAGCTCACCGGCGCCACCCATGTGGGTGTGGAGTTGGACGCTTCCCACCTGTTCTGGCAGCAGATGGATCCGGTAGCCGTGGTCCGGGAGCTTGGCCCGTTGGTTTTCCAGGCGGCTGCCAAGGATGTCCGGGTGAACACAGAAAACGCCGCACTCTACGGTGTGTTGGACAACAGCTTCCGCAGACTCTCAGCCGATGAGAACCGCACTAACCTTGGCGGCGACGAGTGGGCCAATGAGTGGCCCAAGAACTCGGCGTGGGACTTCGTTGCGCTGGGCCGTGGGCACGATACCGCCTTCTGGACCAGGTTCCTCCGGGCGTTGCATGACGTAGACCCGGACATGCTGGTCAACATCGAGCATGAAGACGTGTCCTTGGGGCGCATCGAAGGCCTGGAGGTCGCGGCGAAAGTCCTGCTGGACGCCGACGCCGCACTGAATGAGTCATTGAATCAGAAAGTTTGACAGGACAAACTAACAAGATCTAGTCTCACTTCAGGATTCTCGCCCGGAGACCACATTCTGCTGCAGTGACGGAGACAGAACATGACGAACGAAGTGACCCTCGGACTGGTTGGCGTTGGCCGGATCGGTGTGATGCACGCAAACAACATCAGCGCGCTGAACGGCACCGACCAGGACAGAACACTGGGGCAGGACGGTGTGCAGGTACGGCTGAAGCTGACGGACGTCGCGGAGGAGCACGCCCGTTCCGTGGCCGCCAACGTGGGAGCTGAGTTCCTGGGCTCTGTGGAGGAACTGATCGGCTCGGGAGTTGACGGCCTGGTGATCGCTACAGGCACAGCCACCCACCCGGACCTTATCCGGGCAGGCGTCGACGCCGGGATCCCCGTGTTCTGTGAGAAGCCAGTTGCCGTGAACGTGGCGGCGTCCCTTCCAGTCCTTGAGTACATCCGGGAGAAGAATGGTGTTGTGCAGATCGGCCATCAGCGCCGTTTTGATGCCGGCTACCTTGAGGCCAAACGCGCTTATGAAGCGGGGGAGCTGGGGTGGATCCATTCGCTTCGGGCCGTCACCTGCGACATGACCCCGCCGCCGGTCCAGTTCCTGGCCACCTCGGGTGGATTGTTCCGGGACTGTTCCGTCCACGACTTCGACATCCTCCGCTGGCTCACCGGCAAGGAAATCGTGGAGGTCTATGCCAAGGGCTCCAATAACGGTGATCCGGCAATCGGTGAGGTGGGCGACGTCGACACCGCTTTGGCAGTAGTGACGTTCGACGACGGCACCGTGGGTACGGTCTCGGCCAGCCGCTACAACGGGGCCGGGCATGATGTCAGGCTGGAACTCCAGGGTTCCGAACGCTCCGTCCTGGTGGGGATGGACCAACAGATGGCGATGCGTTCTGCCGAGCCGGGGGTTGCCTTTCCTGCGGGAACCCCTCATCTGACTTTCGCTGAGCGCTTCGATCAGGCTTATCGCTCGGAGATGGCTGCGTTCGTGGAAGTAGTCCTTGGGCAACGCAAGAACCCCTGCACTCCCGAGGATGCTGTGGCTGCTTCCAAAGTGGCGGACGCAGCGCAGGAGTCCCTGGAGACGGGTGCGCCGGTCAGGGTTGCTGTCTAGTTGAAGTGTGCCTACTTCGCGCGCGCTCATGTTCTGAGTGGTGTGTGGTGGTGGTTGCGGCGTGGTGTTTGGTGGGGGTCGATGTGGGGTGGGGGTGTGAACCATGGGGCGCCGGTTTGGATGCGGATTTTCCATTGTTCTTTGTGGATGAGGTGGTGGTGTGAGCAGAGCAGGACGCCGTTGTTGGTTCCTGTGGTGCCGCCGTGTGTCCAGTAGGTGATGTGGTGGGCTTCGCACCAGGGTGCGGGCATGGTGCAGTCGGGGAAGGCGCAGCCGCCGTCGCGGGCGGTGAGGGCTTTGCGGATGTGGGGTGGGAAGATCCGTGTGCTGCGGCCGATGTCGAGTATTTGGGAGTCGGTGCCGAGCAGGACGGGGAGGATCTCGGCGTCGCAGGCTATTTCGCGGATGGTGTTCGGGTGCATGGGCCCGGTGAACGTCGCTGTCCCGGTGCTGGTACCCGCGCCGGTGCCGGTGTGGTGCTCGATGGTGTTGAAGAGTTCATCGTGGCCGATGGTGATGGTGAGTTGGGGTCGGAGTCCGCCGTTGGTGGGTAGGTTCCCGGTGGTCATGGCCAGGGTGCAGGCTCCGACGAGGCCGTCGAGGAGTTTCTGGGCCCGGCAGCGCCGGTCCAGCTCCGGCCCCGGGGTGCTGTTGGTGTCGGCGGTGCTGGTGCCTGGGGTGGTGGTGAGGCGGGGGTTGGTGGCGACGTTCATGGCGGTGGCGAGGATTTCGTATTGTTCACCGGTGGCGAAAATTTCGAGGTGGTGCAGTCCGTGGCGGCGTCGGCGGCGGAGGAACGCGCCTTGGACGTGGCGGAGTGCTTCTTCGGTGGGTTCGGGGCCGTCATGGTCGATGTAGTCGGTCCAGCGTCGGGCCATGGTGGTGAGGAAGTCGGGATCGGACTGCGCGGCGGTGGTGGTCAGGGCGTGTTCCATGCCGGTGAGGGTGTCCTGGTCGGTGAAGTGTTGGACTTTGTCCAGGGCAGTGCTGATGATCGTCGCGGAGCGGGAGGAGACTTGCCCGGTGTGGACTGCGGTGGCGAGTTCTTCGCGTCGTGCGGGGATGCCCTGCCCGGTGGTACCAGTGCTGGAGAGCAGGACGGTGGCAAGGGCGAGCCTGCGCCGGGCTTCACCGATCCCGATCCGCAACCGGGCCCGAAGGAACTCCGCCGCGTTCCGGTACCCGTCATCCAAGACACTGCCAGGGGCGTCTTCCGTCGCAGCAGCCTGGGTTTCAGCCGTCTCGGTCCACCCCGTCCGCCACTCCTGCGCGCCGGACGGGCTGGATTGTCTGGATTGTCGCGCCTGCGCCTCGGTCCGGGTCCGTTCCACCGCTTGAGCTGCAACGACCTGCAGAAACTCAACCGTCCGGGAAATCTCCTCGACCCTGCCGGCGAAATCCGCAGCCTCCGTGAAGTCGAACAGCCGTGCTTCCTCGCCCGCGAGTGAACGCACAGCTGCCACTGCGGCAGCACCCACAGCCAGAGACTCAGCGAGTCCCGCAGCCCCGGCGCGGCCCTCAAAAGACAAGCCAGCGGTTAGCAGCCGCACGCCAGCGCCGCCGCTGGTGTGCGCGGCGGTGAGTGACGCCGTCGAACCCGTCTGCGAGGCCGGCCGGGCAGTAAGCGTCTTGTCGCTGTGGCGGATGCGTCGAGGCAGCACTTTGGCGCCGGGCGAACCTGCCCGCCGCGCCAGAACATCCCCAATGCTTCCCATGAATCAACCTTGTCACCAGGGTCTGACATTATTAGCACGCCATCCCCGAAGGTCAGCGGGAGGCGTTCAACGGGGGCGGACATAGCTGACGCGGGCCGAAGAGTCTGGGGGAAAACTCCGACCCGCGCCAGGTTCATGGGGTTGGCTAGCCGATAAGCTTCATGGCCTGCCAACCAGTGCCGAGGCTCGTGGGCGGAACGTTGGCGATAGTCCCGCTGCCGCTGCCCGGGTAGAGCCACAGGGTGTCTCCGATCCGGCCGATGACGTCGTTCTTGCCATCGCGGTCGAGGTCCCGGGGTCCTGCGATCCATGTTCGGTTGTCCCAACCTGCGGAGATCTGCTTCCACTGGAGCCATCCGCGGTTTCCGTCGCCCGGGTAGAGCCAGAGGGCGCCTGTATCCGCGCGCCTGGCCAGCACATCTGTCGTACCATCTCCATTAAAGTCCCCCGTGCTGAGAATTGCATTCATAACATTCCAGCCGGTTCCAATCGTGGTTGGTGCACGGAGGCCGCCGCTGCCCGTGCCCTCGTAAAGTCGCAGGTCGCCGCCGCTCCTCCTGGCGATGACATCCGGGATGCCGTCGCCGCTGAAGTCGCCGGGGGAGAACAACTGGCTCATGGTGCTCCATCCGGTGCTCACCTGGACCCGTGCGCCGAAACTGCCGGCGCCGTCACCGGGGTAGAACCACAGGACATCTCCCGCCCGGGCGAGCAGGTCCGGCTTGCCGTCCCTGTTGAAATCGCCGGGGGTGATGATGTCGGTGACCGTGGACCACTCCGGCGCGGCGAGGGCGGTCTGTCGTGGCCCGAGGCCGCCTGCGCCGTCACCGGGGTAGAGGTACAGGTTTCCGGCAGTATCGGAGGACAAGACATCCGCTTTGCCGTCGCCATTGAAGTCATGGGACGACGGCGGTCCGGCTGCGGGAACGGTGTACGTCTGGGTTCCAACGGGCGAGGCGTTCCCCGCCGCGTCCACACCGATGTACTTCAGGTTCAACTGCGATGTCCCCATGACAATCGGAGCCGAATACTTGATGTTGGTGGCAGACTCCGTAGCCGTGGGCGTGCTGCCATCGGTGGTGTAGTAGATGCTGGCGCCGGGCTCATCGGCGGAGAGCGTGATGGTTGCCCCGCTGGCCAGCGCCCGGCTTGTTGGATTCGCTGTCACTACAGGCGCCCGCGTGTCAGGCGGGACAGTGTAGTTCTGGGTGACGACGTCGGAGACGTTTCCGGCAGGGTCCGTGGCAAAGAACTTGAGGGTCATAGGATCCGGGCCCGCGAACACGATAGGCGCGGAGTACACCAGGCCTGCAGCCAGGGGATCCGTTCCGTCCTTGGTGTACTTGATCACGGAGTTGGCCTCATTGGAGCTGAGGGTGATGCTGGTCCCCGCCGCGTAGGCGCCGCTGGGCGGGTTGGCCGTGACAACAGGCTTGGTCACGTCAGGGCCGGTGGAGTAGGTCTGGGTGACCACTGCGGATGGGTTGTTCGCAGCATCCACGGCGAAGTACTTCAGCGTGAGCGGACCATTCAGGGTGATCGGAGTGGCATACTTCGGGCTCGCTGTCGTGGGCGTTGCTCCGTCCACTGTGTAGTAGATGGTCGCGGGCTCGTTCGCGGCCAGCGTGACCTTCTGCCCGATGTCGTAGGTGCCGCCCGGAGGAGTGGCTGTCACTTCCGGTGCGATGACATCGGCCGTGATGTAGGCCTCGAACTCCGAGAGGCCCACGTTGGTGGTGGAACCGCTGACCGAGCTGATGTTGAAGCGGACCGAGCTGACGGTCCGCGCCGGGAAGTTCACAGTGAGTCCCGAGCCGTTGTTGGGCAGGGCTCCCACAGGCACGGTGCTGCCATCGGAGAAGGCAAGGTTGCCGCCGGTTACCTGATCGCTGAGGACCGGCCGGTCAAACAGTGTCACGGCGTTGATGGTCCGGGCGGGGGAGAAGTTGTACTGGATCCAACTCCCGGCTTTGCCACCATTTGTCACCCACTCGCGGCCGGCATCCATGGGGGAGCCCCATGCGTACCCATCCCGGGCCTTTTCGGGGCCCTGTGCCGAGGCCTTCTGGGATGAAGCGCTCACTGTGGTTCCGGCGGACTTGGCAGCGTTGCCCGTCCACTCAATGGCCGTAATGTATTGCCGCTTGAGCCAGTCACTGTAAGGGGGCGCCGGGCATGGAGTGTCGCAGAGGTACTTGTCGAAATCGGCGAACCGCACGAAGGTGTTCACCTTGTTGGTCAGGTCCGCACCGGTAACGTTCTGGGGGTATTCGTCAATCACGTAGGCGTCGTATGCCGAGGCTGTGTGCGGGCTCGTGTAGGCCCTGCTGGCCAACTGGGCAAACTTGGCCGTAGCCCAGTGGTCACTGTGGTCATAGGGGTCCTGGTAGCTGCCCGTCCAGTCCTGCGTGCGGAACGTGGTGGGTTGGTAGTTGGTTACGAGCTGGTTCAGGGTTGCCTGGAACTGGGCCTTGGTGAATGTTGCTGCGCCGTCAACCGGACGGATTGAGCTGAGCCTGCCGTCCCAAAGCTTCAAAATGCTCTGGCCGTTGTAGCGGCTGCTGCCTTTTCCATCGGGGAAACCATCCGGAAGCCGCATGAAAATGACAGAAACGTTGGGTGCCGCATTCAACGTCTGAAGCGTAAGGGGACGCCCCGGGACGCCCGCGTCAGAGGTGGTCCAGGCGTCGGCGACGCCCGCCATTTTGGCGTAGCTTGCCCGGATTCCGGCCTCGAGGCTGTTCCAATAGGCCGGTCCCTCACCTGCTTCTCCGGCGGTGGTGTAGACCGTCTGAACACAGCGTTTGGCCTGGATGTCCCGCATGAAATCCGGGCTGATGAAAATCAGGTCGTCATCCGTGTGGGCCACGATCTGCATTGCTCCACCAGTGCCCGGACACGGCGGGACGGCCGCCGAGGCAGGCGCAGCAATACCAACGGTGAGTGCTGTGAAGGCAACGGAGATACCCAGCAGGAAGCCAAGGATTTTTCTCGAGAAGGAACGGGTGCTGAACGCAGGGAAATGAGTACGACGCCGAGCGCATTTTGGACGGTCCACAACCATGCTCCTTGAGCAGATGTTGGGCCCCCCAGCCGGCACACTAGCAGTGATCGATACTGTACTCCTCATGAAAATCCATGGCTAGGGTCCGGCCCGGACAGCCCGCAGATACCAAGCAGCCCCGACTGCCGGGCCATTACGCTGAAACCATGAACCGCACCGCTCCGCTGAACCCGAGTCCGCGAACGCTCGACGTCGAAAGCGTGGTCCACTTCGACCGGCTGGTCAGTTCAGGGGCTGCATCAATGCATGGCTGGCACGCCCAGTCGTTGGACCTTCGGGGCTACTCGCGCCAACTCAAGGCGATGGATCCGCAGGGGGCGATCTTCCTGGGCTGCACGTTCGACGCCGGCATGGAAGAGAGCTTGCGAAGCCGCGGTGCGCTGATCTTCCCAAAACTGCTCGGCGTGCCCTTTGACCCGTATCGCGGGAGTCTCTACACCCCGGGGGAGCTCTACCAGGACATCTCCTCCACAGCGTACGAATCCACCCCTGACGCGCAGGTCTACCAGTGGAGCATCCTTCCCGGCCAGGGGAAGAGCCTCGATGCCACGCTCGCCGCCGCTCTTCACGACCACGCGATCGGCGACGCCTTGGACGAGGCCCTGGACAATGGCGTGTTCGCCGGCACAAAGATCGTCGGAGTCATGGGAGGCCACGCCGCCCAGCGCGGAACCACGGAATTCGCCGACGCCGCGCGCCTGGGCAGCCTGCTGGCCCGGGCCGGCTTCGCAGTCGCCACCGGTGGAGGTCCCGGTGCCATGGAAGCGGCCAACATGGGTGCTTACTTCAGCGGAAGGCCCGACGCCGAACTGGAAGCTGCGTTGGGGACGCTCGCCGAAGTGCCTGGCTTCAGGCCCTCGGTGTCGGCTTGGGCGCGACGCGCGGCGGCCGTCGTCGAACGTTATCCGGGCGGCACCCCGACGCTCGGCATCCCAACCTGGTTCTACGGCCACGAGCCACCCAACCTGTTCGCCACCCACATCGCCAAGTACTTCGCCAACGCCATCCGGGAGGCCATCCTCCTGGAACTGTGCAACGGCGGGATCGTGTTCCTGCCGGGGGCGGCCGGAACGGTGCAGGAAATCTTCCAGGACGCCTGCGAGAACTACTACGGCGCGCCGGAAACCATCACCCCCATGGTCCTGGTGGGGCGCGAGCACTGGGAACGGACCTACCCGGCGTGGCCCATGCTGCAGAGCCTGGCTGCGGGAAAGCCCATGGCGGACCGGATCTTCCTGGTGGACTCCGTGGAGGAAGCGCTCGCGGTATTGTCCTGATGAGCTTTCCCCGCCACGCCAGAAGCGCTCAGAAGTCCTTGCTGCAAGGACCCGAACCGAGCTTTGCCAACCCTGTCCGGTCGCCTGCAGCGTAGTCCCGGACCCAGGAGGCCTGGCCGTACATGAGCTGCCGGGGGTCGTCCACGTGGTCCAGGCCTACCAGGTGGCCGAGTTCGTGCATGATGACCGCCACGCCGATTTCGTCGCCGCTGGGGGTGTCCACGATTGCGGCGAACTGCGGCGCATCCAGCGATACCGTCCCAGTCACGTAGGCCTTGTAGCCGTTACTCAGGCCAATGGAGGAGCTGCCGCCAAGCCCCACTGTTTGGCCGGTAAGGCGCGGTACTTGCTCGGGTGTGCTCCACGCGATCAGCACAGGCGCCCAACGGTCGCCGTACCGTGCAGGTTGGTAGCCGGAACGGTTGGGGGAAGGGACCTCGGAACTGGGTCCGTCGTAGATGAACTTCAATCCCGTGGCCAGGCTGGCTTGCCGCACGGCCTCTTCGACCAAGGCTTGCCAGGACGCGGGCGCGAGATCCGAATTCACCACGTAATGGATCGGCCTGCACGGTGAGTACGCCAGTGGTGTCCCGTCCTCCTTGACTGCCAGGAATTTATACGAGCTGCTGGTTTGGAGCAATGGAGGCGGCGTTCCCAGCGGCGCATCGGCTTCTTCGCGGCCGGGCAAGGGCTCGTCCCGTTGCCCGAAAGGGACCAACCCGGGCCGTGGCGGCTGGCTCTGGGTTTGGGACGATCCGTACAGGAACTGTTGCAGTTCGCCGCCGAAATAGGCCCCGGCGCAGACAAGGCCCAGGACGCCGAGCAGGAACAGTATGGCGGCGATGCTGCTGTGCTTGATGGGCGGGCGCGGCTCAGGCGGCTCGCGCGGCTCAGGCGGCTCGTGCGGACCTGGCGGCTCCTGCGGACCTGGCGGCTCCTGCGGACCTGGTGACGACGGAAGGAAACGGGGCCGGGAGGGATCCGGGTCCGGCCACTGGGACGGCCCATAAGGTTCCATGGAACCCCCTGACGTGGTGGCCGCGGACTGGCGGTGGGGCGCCGCCGTCGGCCGTAACCGCCAGCATAAGTCCAGCGTCGTCCGGAGTCCATGGCGCAACAGCGAGCAACCCCGGCGCGGCTAGATGTCCTTGCGGCAGGGGGCGGACGCCAGGAGGTGGAGTCCGTTCAGGTCGCCGGCGGCAAGGCCGTCGGGTGCTCCGATTTCCGGGTACATGAGCTGGATGGGATCGTCCACGTGGTCCAGGCCCATCACATGTCCCAGCTCATGCTGCATGACGGCAAGGACGTAGTCCGAGCCGCCCGGGTCTTCGAGGAGTTCGGCCACCTGGGGTGTGTCGAGTTCCAGGCTCCCGGTGATGTAGCTCTTGGGGCCCTTGTCCAGGGAATACATGGTGCTTCCGCCGGTGCCGATGACCTTGCCTTCCAGCGCTGGCGCTACCTCGGGTGTTGTCCAGGAAATCAGCAAGGGGGCCCACCGGTCGCCGTAACGGTTTGGCTGGTAGGGCTCGCGCCGGTCCACGGGTTGTTCATCGGTGGTTCCATCGTTGACGAACTGGATCCCGGAGGCTGCCGAGATGTTGGCGATGGCCGTGGAAAGCAGCGCATCGGTTCCTTCGGGCGCAGAGGCTTTGTTCACCACGTAGTGCAGCGGGCGGCAAGGGGAGTAGCCCACGGGAGTGCCGTCGTCGTTGGTGGCCAGGAACTTGTACGAATCGTTGGTGGTGCCGGGCGTGGTCGGCGAGGCCAGAGGAGCGTCCGCTTCCTCAAGTCCCGGGGGTGGTGCGTCCGGAACACGGGCGGCGGTTGGCTGGACTTTCCCAATGTTGGGGCCTCCCGGAACGCTGACGCCCGGGAAGAGTGCTGTGATCCGGTGGTCGCCGTTCAGGAATCCTGTCACCAGGACCGCTACAACTGCGGCGACGACTGCCCCGAGCAGGCCGCGGAGAACGCGCCCGGCTGTTCCGGTGCGCCGGTGCCTTGGCACACGCGTTGCTTCCCGCTCCGAGTCCACGGTTCTCCATTCCTCATGCCCTTGGTCACGCAGGGCAGCGCGGAGGACGAACCAACATTACGGTCTGCCGGCGGAGCCGTCCAAACTCAGACGATCGCTGCGCCGAACAGCAATCCAAGCCCATAGGTGGCAGCCGCTGCTCCCAGCCCAATGGCCAGCTGCCGCAGACCGCGGCTGAGGGGTGAAGTTCCGGACAGCAAACCCACGACGGCGCCAGTCGCCAACAGCGCGATACCCACCAGGACACCTGCTACCAGGAGGGCGGCCATGCCCGTCATGCCAAAGATGAAAGGAAGGATGGGCACGATGGCACCGGAAGCGAAGAAGCAGAAGCTGGACATCGCAGCGCCCCAGGCCGATCCCACGGATTCGTGCTCGTCGGCCACCGGCTTTTCGGGCTGCAAGGAAAGGCTGGGGTCGCAGTCGCAGCTGAACAATCCCATGCGCTCGGCTGCGCGGTGCTCGGCAGCTTCCCGGGTCATGCCGCGTGCCAGGTATACGAGGACCAGTTCGTTGTGGTCGATGTCCAGTGATGGTGCTGCGGTGAGTGTGGCCTGGGTGGGGAGGGTGGCATTGAGCAGTTCGCGTTGTGAGCGGACGGACACGTATTCGCCGGCGCCCATGGACAGTGCGCCGGCCAGCAATCCGGCCACGCCGCTCATAAGCACCACGGAGCTCGACACGCCAGTGGCGGCCATGCCCATCACCAGCGAAAGGTTGCTTACCAAGCCGTCGTTTGCGCCGAAAACGGCCGCGCGGAAGGTCCCCGAGAGCCTGTTGCGTCCCCGGGTGGCCAGACCCCGGACGACTTCCTCGTGGATCTGCTCATCTGCCACCATCGCGGGTGTGGCTGCGGGTTCGGTGCCGTACGGGGAGCGGCCCTCTGCACGCTGCGCCAGGGCAAGGACAAAGACGGACCCGAAGTTGCGGGCCAGGAAACCCAGGAACTGGCTGCGGGCGGAAGCCGCTTTGGGCATTCCGGCGTGTTCTCCCAGGAGTTTGAGCCAGTGTGCCTCGTGCCGTCCTTCGGCCTCGGCCAAAGCCAGCAGGATCTGGCGTTCCTCCCCATCGCGGCGCTGGGCGAGCTCACGGTAGACCGCGGCTTCAGCGCGTTCGTCGGCCAAGTATTGCCGCCAGCGCCGTATGTCCGACGCCGTGGGTGCTGCGGGGTCTCCGGCCGTGTTGGCGGTTCCGGTTTCGGGGGTGGGGTCCGGAGCCGGGCTCGACGAACTGTGGGATTCCTGGTGCATCTGCACTTTATCTCCTGTGCTTGGTGGGGTTGTTGAGGCCCCATTGCACGGTCCACACTACCGCGTATTTGCGGGGATTTTTGGCTGGTATTCCTTAGCTGGAATGTTCGGTGCGCCGTAATCTCCGATCGCGGCCTGCCCTTTTGTGCGGCCTTCCTTGACCGCCGCTTGCGCCGGTGCCCAAGATGGAAGGACAGGGGCGGGGGACCTCCCCGCATTTGGCCAACGGGCCTTGAAGGGCCCACGGGACGGAGGTAGCAGCATGGACACCACCGAATCACACGCCAACTATCCGGAACGGACAACCATCGAGTCGGACCCGGCGTACGACTACGCCGAAGACCAGGAAGTGGATGAACCCTGGGTGGAGGAAGTGGACGCCCCCGAGGACGACGAACGCGTGGTGCCGATCGACGAAACCGAGGAATTCCGCGGCGAGGAAGAGGAAATCTAGGCCCCTTCCCGGCTGTCGAAGGTGAAGGTGCGTGGCTGGCCGTCCCGTTTCCCCACCGCGGCAATCGTGACCGTCAGCGTCCTGGAAGCCTCACACCACGTGGAAGGACGGACGGCCTGCGCCAGCGCGGCGGCGATCTGCCGCGGTTGGGGATGCCGGAAATGCATGGTGTTGTTCCTGGCCACTATGGTCACCGTGCCGAGGTAAAGGTCGACGGCGGGAATCACCGTGCCTGCCCGGGCGCCGGATGGGGTGCCACGGGCCGGGCGTGCGCTGCTTTGGCTGGTCTCGCTCTGGTATGGCAAGGTGCTGCTCCCGGGGAGTGTGCTCTTGCCCGCTCGGTTGTCTCAGGTCCGGGACGGGCCGCTTCCTCATCCGAACCACCCGTGAACATGGGGTTGGTGTGCGGCCAGTCGGAGCTTGGCGCCACATCTCTTGAAGCTGGGACAACAGTACCTCATACGCCCAGGCGCAAGGCGATACCCCGTGACGCAAGGCGATACCCCGTGGCGCAAGGCAGCCCTGGCTACTGCGTCCCGGACGCAAGCAAACGGCGGCGCTGCCCCGGAAAGGGGCGGCACCGCCGTCGTAAATTGCTTTATTCGGGTTCAGCTCTGTACGTTACTTGCTGCCGACCGGGTGAACTTCCGGCGGCAATTCCTCCGAAATTGCGCCGGCAACGCGCTTGTCCCAGGCTTCGCGGACAGTTGCGTCGGTAGGCGGCGTCAGCAGGGAGACCACGATGTAGACCAGCAGGGAGGCGCCGAGGCCCCAGTAGATGGGCTCGTTGGCGTAGACGCCATCTTCGCTGGGGATGGCACCAACCGCGTACATGATGAGCAGGGCAAGTGTCAGAACCGAGCCGACTGCCATGGACCATGCGGCAGCGATGCCCGTTCCGCGCTTCCAGACCAAGCCGCCAAGGATGGCGACCAGCAGGCCACCTACCAGGATGTCGTAGGCAATGGTGAGGGCGACAACCACGTCCTGGGCCGCCATGGAAATGAGTACGGCAACGATGCCCAGGCCCAGGACCCAGTAGCGGTTCGCTTTGACGTCGTGCTCGGGGTTTTCGGTGTCATCGGTGTTGATGGTCTTGCCGAACCAGCTGGCCACGAACGGGACGACGTCGGCGCGGGCCACCGTAGCGGCGGCGATCAAGGCGCCCGAAGCGGTGGACATCATGGCGGCAACGGCTGCTGCCATAACCAGGCCGCCGATGCCGACGGGCAGGATGTGTGTTGCGACCTCTGCGTAGACGACGTCCTTGCCGAGGTTGGCGACGTCGATGTTCGGGAGGGCGACGCGGGCTGCCAGGCCGATCAGGGCGCCGGCGATGCCGTACAGGATGCAGTAAACGCCTGCCGTGGCGCCGCCCCAACGGGCAACTGTGGGGGTCTTGGCGGTGAAGACGCGCTGCCAGATGTCCTGGCCGATCAGCAGGCCCAAGGTGTACACCACGAAGTAGGTGATGATCGTCTGGGCGCCGATGCCGTCGATCTGGAAGAAGGTGTCGTCCAGGCGTTGGCGGATGCCGTCCATTCCACCGGCCGCGTTCAAGGCGAACGGCAGCATCAGGAAGAAGATACCCACGGTCTTGATGAGGAACTGAACCTGGTCGGCCAAGGTGATGGACCACATGCCACCGATGGTGGAGTACACCAGTACGATGGCGCCGCCGACGGCGATGGCCATCCAGCGCTCCCAATCGAAGAGCACCACGAAGATGGTGGCGTACGCGCCGGTGGAGGTGGCACACAGCATGAGCGTGTAGGCCAGCATCACGATGCCCGAGGTTTGCGTGGCCTTGCTGCCGTAGCGGAGGCTCAGCATCTGGGAGACCGTGTAGATCTTCAGCCGCTGGATGGTGCCGGCGAACAGGAGGCTGAGCAGCAGTACGCCCGAGCCGATGGCCACGACGAGCCACATACCGGAGATGCCGAACTTGTAGCCGAGGCCCACGCCGCCCACGGTGGATGCGCCACCGAGAACAACCGCGGCCATGGTGCCGGTGTAAAGGAAGGGTCCCAGGCGGCGGCCGGCCACCAGGAAGTCGCTGTTGTTCTTGGTACGGGACTTGCCCCACCAGCCAAAGGCCAGCATGGCGAGCAGGTACACCACCACGATTGCGATATTAATAGCCGAAGATTCCATGAACGGTCCTTGGAGCTGATGCACGGAGGTTTGGGGTTTTCGACGATACTCCTGCGATGCGTCGAAGTCTCTGTGCGGATGATTGGAGATTGGGGTTTGAAGCTTGGGGATGTGTTGTGTGCCTCACAGACAACACTTGTTGCCTATGAGGATATGTTGTGATCGGAGTAACAGTCAAGATCCTTTGGGCATCGTTACGCCCGCAGTGGTCTCGTTGACGCGCCTCCCGGCTACTATTGCTCCAATGACAGGGCCACATGAAAGGCCTGAAAGGTTCGTGAATGAAGGCTCTCCCCGTTGAACCAAGCAATGTTCCCGTTGCCATCGGTTCCAGAATCCGCGCAGCCCGGCAAGCGCAGCGCCTCACTATCGAACAGGTAGCGGACGCGACCGGCCTGACCAAAGGCTTCCTGAGCCGTGTGGAGCGCGACCTGACATCGCCGTCAGTCGCTTCCCTGGTCACCCTGTGCCAGGTCTTGTCCGTCTCCGTGGGTGATTTGTTTGCCGCCCCGGAAACCCATCTGACCAGGCGTGACGATGGGCCCCGGATTTCCCTGGGTGGCCAGGGCATTGTGGAACGACTTTTGACTGCGCGCTCGGAGCGGCGCCTGCAGATCCTCCAAGCCACCATCGAGCCCCGGGGCCGTGGCGAGAACGAGCTCTACGCGGTGGACTGCGATGTCGATGTGCTGCACGTGGTCAAGGGCCGTATCAAGCTCATCCTGACCAATGAGGAGTATGACCTTGAGGAAGGGGACACGCTCTCCTTCCCTGGCCGCGAGCCCCACACCTGGATCAACCCGACGGACGAAACCGTGGAAGTGCTCTGGGTCCTGGTGCCCGCAGCAAGCCGCTGACTCCGCCCACTCCCCGCGATATGGCAGTTAATGCCAATGTTTACCCAAAACACTGTCATTAACTGCCATATCGGCGGGGTGGTTCGGGGCGGTCAGCCCACGTGGACCCAGGGGCGGCGGGTGATGTCCGGCTCGGCCTCCCTGAGTACCTCGCGGGTCACGGGCGCGATCTCCCCTTCACCGAAGAAGAGGAATTTGCTGAGGTTGGAGATCGGGTTGCCCTCGGTCCACCGGAAATAGATGTGCGGCATGAATCCGGTGACGTCGCGGATGTGGAGGAGTACTGCGGCCAGGGTGTTTGGCACATTGTTGCTGTGGACTTCCAGGATCTTGAACCCATGTCGTTCCTTGCCCACCACCTGGAGTTCCTGTTCGAAGTCGGAGCTGTCGTCCACGATGATTTCGATGAACACGGCGTCGCAGTCCAGGGGCAGGTGGTTGGCCTGCTGAGCATGCTGGAGCTTCTCCCTGTACCTGTCGGCGCTGAAGCGCTTGGGCTCGTGCGCGATGATCCGGACGGGTCCGTGCGTGTTGTTGGCCGTGAATTCCAGGGCTTTCTGGTCCATCCGGATGTGTGTCGCCCGCAGCTCGAAGGCTCGCCTCATGCGGGAAACGAAGCTGACGGCCAGGATGCCGAGGATGAAAAGCGCGGCGATTTTCAGGCCGTCGGGCCGCTCGATCGAGTTGACCACGGTGGTGTAGACGAACACCAGGGAGATGATCCCGAAGCCGATGACCTGTCCGCGTTGCTTCTTCCGCCGCGCGGACAGTGTGACGGCGATGGATGCCGAGGTGATCAGGACCAGTACGCCGGTGGCATAGGCGCCACCCTGGGCGTTGACATCGGCCTGGAAGATGATGGTGACGATGAAGGCAATCACCGTGAAGACGAGGACCAGCGGGCGGAGTGCCCGTACCCAGGCAGGTGCCATCCCGTAACGCGGCAGGTACCTCGGGACGAGGTTCAACAAGCCGGCCATGGCAGAAGCGCCGGCGAACCAGAGTATGGCGATGGTGCTGATGTCGTAAACGGTGCCGAAGCCATCACCAAGGAACTTGTGGGCGAGGTACGCCAGCGCGCGGCCATCGGCCTTGCCGCCGGGTTCGAATTCAGCCGCCGGGATCAGCATGACCGTGGTGAAACTGGAGGTGACCAGGAACGAGCTCATAATGATGGCGGCGGTAGTCAGGAGCTTGTGGGCGCCCTTGATGCGGCCTGCCGGATTCGCTTCGGTATCCGTGGGGTGGCCCTTGATCTGGGGCATCACAGCAACGCCCGTTTCAAAGCCGGAAAGGCCAAGTGCCAGGCGGGGGAACACCAGCAGTGCCAGCGCGACCATCATGATCGGGTCACCGTGGGAGGTGGTCAGTGCGGTCCACCAGTCGGTGATGACGCGGGTCTCGGTAAATACGTGGCCGATGGACACGGCGATGACCACAAGGTTCAGCAAAAGGAAGGCGCCCACCAGGACGACGGCGACGTTGATGGCTTCTTTGAACCCGCGCAGGAAGACGATACCCAGGCCGGCGATCAGCGCCAGGGTGATGACCACCTGTTGGCCTTCAAGGAACTCCGGCGCAAACGGGTTCTCAATGAGGTGGGCCGTTGCGTCGGCAGCGGACAACGTAATGGTGATCATGAAGTCCGTGGCCGCGAAGCCAAGCAGTGCCAGGACGAAAAGTTTTCCACCCCAGCGGGGGAGGAGCCGCTCCAGCATGGAGATGGAGCCTTCGCCCCGCGGACTTTCCCTGGCCACCCGGCGGTAGACGGGCAGCGCACCAGCCAGGGTAGCGATGACCAGAAGCAGTGTGGCCAAGGGGGACAGCAGGCCTGCGGCCAGCGCTGCGATGGCCGGTTGGTAGCCGAGGGTTGAGAAGTAGTCCAGGCCGGTGAGGCACATGACTTTCCACCAGGCCTGCGGCTTGTGGGAGTCCGAGGGGCGGCCGTGGGGGCCTTGCCGCTTGCCTGAGGTGTCCGGCATTCCTTCCAGCAGCCAGGGTTTGAGCTTGAAGGAGTTCTTTGGCCGGTTGGCCGGGTCGGCCGGAGGCCTCGACAGGGTGGTCACGGTGTCCTTTCGTGCAGCACGGTACTGCTTCCGGAAGGAGCGTATGGCGGCGTTCGACGCCGGGACACCGGTTTTTATGGAATCTTTACGCCCGCTGTGAGCGGGGTCATACCCCTACGGGAAGATGTAAACAAGTGATGCATATTAGACAACTTTGAGTGTATGATGGGTGTCACAGTCCGCAGATTCAACCCACCTATTCACTCAAGGAGTGGCGTACTTTGGAAGAGCTCCGTATCGAGGCCAACGGCAACCTGGGCCCCATTGATTCATCCCGCATCCCCCGGTACGCCGGTGCCGCCACCTACGCCCGCCTTCCCCGCCTCGACCAGGTCTCCAAGGCCGACGTCACGGTTGTCGGCGTGCCCTTCGACTCCGGTGTTTCCTACCGTCCCGGCGCGCGTTTCGGTGCAAACCACGTCCGCGAGGCCAGCCGTCTGCTGCGCCCGTACAACCCGGCCTGGGATGTCAGCCCATTCGAGAACATCCAGGTCGCCGACGCCGGTGACATGGCCGTGAACCCCTTCAACATCAACGAGGCCATCGAGACCATCCAGCAGAACGCGCTGGACCTCACCGCCAACGGCAGCAAGCTCGTCACCCTTGGCGGTGACCACACCATCGCCCTCCCGCTCCTCCGCGCAGCAGCAGAGCGCGCCGGCGAACCCATTGCCATGCTGCACTTCGATGCCCACCTGGATACCTGGGACACCTACTTCGGCGCCGAGTACACGCACGGCACCCCGTTCCGCAGGGCAGTCGAAGAAGGCATCCTGGACACGGAGGCCATCAGCCACGTAGGCACCCGCGGCCCGCTCTACGGCAAGAAGGACCTCGACGACGACCACCGCTTCGGCTTCGGCATCGTTACCTCCGCAGACGTCTATTACCAGGGCGTCCTGGAAACCGTGGCCAAGATCCGCGACCGCATCGGCAACCGCCCGCTGTACATATCCGTGGACATCGACGTCCTGGATCCGGCCCACGCCCCCGGTACAGGCACCCCTGAAGCCGGCGGCATCAGCAGCCGCGAACTCCTCGAAATCATCCGGGGCTTCCGCGGCATGAACCTCGTGGGTGCGGACGTCGTGGAGGTCGCCCCGGCCTACGACCACGCTGAAATCACCGGTGTCGCAGGCAGTCACGTGGCCTATGAACTCGTGACCCTCATGGCAGACAACGCCGTGGAAGGTGACCGCCACGGTGCCCCGAACGGTTACGCGCAGCAGGCACTCGGCGCCCGCATCGAAGAAATCGCCCATGCAACCGGAGCGCAGCGATGATCGATTTCGATCCCGGCACAGCAGCCCCTACTAAAGGGACCAACCAGCGCAACGGTGGGGACCTCGTCGTCGAAACCCTTGAAGCGCTGGGCGCGAAAACTGTTTTCGGTATCCCCGGCCAGCACGCGCTGGGTCTCTTTGATGCCATGGGCCGCGGCAACCTGCACTTCGTGTCCTCCCGCGTGGAGAACAACTCGGCGTTCGCCGCTGACGGCTACTCCCGCGCCACCGGTGAGGTGGGCGTTCTTTTTCTGTCCACCGGTCCCGGCGCCCTGACGTCCCTGGCCGGCCTCCAGGAGGCCTATGCCACGGGTGTTCCCATGGTGGTGGTTGCCAGCCAGATTCCGCTCGACGGCCTGGGCGCACGCCGTAAGGGCATGCTTCACCAGCTCGATGACCAGAAGGCATCGGCGGCGAACGTCACCAAGAGCCAGCGCCTGATCCAGCACGCTTCCGGCATCCCGTCGGCCATCCAGGATGCCTGGACCGAGGCGATTTCTTCGCCGCAGGGCCCGGTCTGGATCGAGATTCCGCAGAACGTCCTGTTGGATCCGATCATGGTTCCCCCTGTGGAAGACGCCCTCGCCGAGGCAGCGGACAACCCGCCGCGCGTCGAGTTGATCCGCGAGGCCGTGAAGTGGCTTTCGACGGCGGAACGTCCGGCGATCATCGCAGGCGGCGGAACCCGCCGTGGCAGGGCCGAGAAGTCGCTGCTCTCCATCGCTGAGCAGCTTCGGGCTCCGGTCATCTGCACCCCCGGCGGCAACGGTGCGTTCCCTTGGACCCACGAGTTGTCGCTGCAGTCCTGGATCGAGGACCGGTACATGACCGATGTCCTTGAAGACGCGGATGTGCTGATCGTCATCGGCTCTTCCCTGGGCGAAGTGACCTCGAACTACTTCACTTTCGAACCCCGCGGCCGCATCATCCAGATCGACGCCGAACCCCGGGTCCTGGAGTCCAACCGCCCCGGCCTTGGCATCCGTGCAGACGCCGGGCAGGCCTTGGCGGCACTGGACGAAGCACTCGCAGCAGCGGGGGCCGCGGACGCGTCAAAGCGGGACTGGCACGGCAGCAGCCCGGAAGACGTGGTCAAGGAGTCCCTCGCCAAGGTCCGCGCCCGCCTGGAATCGCAGGACCTGGCCAAGGAACTGAAGTTCATGTCCGACATCCGCGAGGCAGTCCCGGCTGACATGCAGACGTTCTGGGACATGACCATCTCCGCTTACTGGGGCTGGAGCTGTTGGGACGCCCGGCAGGGCCAGTTCCACTCGGCGCAGGGTGCCGGCGGCTTGGGTTATGGCTTCCCCGCAGCAATCGGCGGTGCCGTGGGCCTGGAAACCACGGGCAAGCACGGTAACCAGGCGCGCGTGCTCGCTGTTTCAGGTGACGGTTCCTCCATGTACTCCATCTCGGAACTCGCCACTGCCAAGCAGCACAACGTCCCGGTCACGTGGCTGATCGTGGACGACGGCGGCTACGGCATCCTGCGCGAATACATGGTGGGCGCTTTCGGCCAGGCCACCGCAACAGAGCTTGCCCGCCCCGACTTCGTCAAGCTGGCTGAGTCGTTCGGCGTCCCGGCCCGACGGGTCGCCCCGGAGGAAGTGGGGGACGCGCTCAAGGCGTCCTTCGAAGCGGACGGCCCCAACGTCGTCGTGGTTGAGACGCTGCTGAAGATGTTCGGCCCCACGCATCTGGGCGACTAGAAACCCACCAGTGAAACCCCCGCACAGTTATCTGTGCGGGGGTTTCGTGCGTTGTGGAGGACCAGGGCCCGGTTTCTTCTTTAGTTTCCCAAAGCAATCAATCTAGGTTATAGTTGCTTTAGGCAAACAAAAGGGGTGTTTTACATGTCTGTCGGTTCTGCCACAGCAACCGATCTTGTGCATCAGATCTTCGACCTGCAGCGGACTCTGCGCTGCGTGGTCACCGCCCACATGGCCCGCGTTCCCGACGTCGGAATGGCGGTCCAGGGTGTCATGCGGTTCATTGGCGAGGGGGAGACCCGTGCCACGCACCTGGCTGCGCGCTTGGGTGTGAGTGCGCCGGTCCTCAGCCGGCACATTGCGGAGCTGGAGGAACTCGGCTTCGTTGCCAGGCGGCCCGATCCGGCCGACGGCAGGGCGCAACTCCTGGCCCTGACCGAACGCGGGGCGGCGAAGCTGCATGAATTCGAAGAACAACGCAGCGTGAGACTGCGGGATTACCTGGCGGATTGGAGCGAGGCTGACGCCCTCGAGGCCTCCCAGGTCATCAACAAACTCACGGAGTCCCTCAAGGACTCAATCCGGGCAACGGCGGCCGGCTCCATCACGACAAACCAGACAGCTTAGGAGCCCACGCATGGCTAAACCAGCAACAGAAAACCCGACGGCGGTGGACGCCGCAGCGAAGGCTGCCGCGCCCATGACCCACCGCCAGATCATGGAAGCCCTTACGGGCCTCCTCGCGGCCTTCTTCACGGCGATCCTGAGCAGCACTATCGTTGCCAACGCGTTGCCCACGATCATGTCCGAACTCAAGGGCACCCAAACCGACTTCGCGTGGGTCATCACCGCAGCCCTTTTGGCCAACGCCGCAACTACGCCCATCTGGGGCAAGCTCGCGGACCTCTTCGACAAGAAGCTCCTTGTCCAGCTGAGCATCATCATCTTCGTGGCCGGCTCGGTGATGGCCGGCCTGTCCGAGACCATTCCGCTGCTTCTGACCGCACGCGTTATCCAGGGCATTGCCATGGGTGGCCTCACGGCACTGGCCCAGGCGATCATCGGCTCGATGATCCCTCCGCGTGACCGCGGCAAGTACTCCGGCTACATGGGTGCCGTCATGGCAGTGGGTACCGCCGGTGGACCTTTGCTGGGTGGTTTCATCGTTGACAGCCCGCTTGGCTGGCGCTGGACGTTCTTCGTCTGCGTTCCGCTCGCCGTCGTCGCCCTGATCCTGCTCCAGATCACCCTGAAGATCCAACACATCAAGCGCCCGGCCAAGATCGACTGGCTCGGTTCCATCCTGCTGACCTCGGGCGTGAGCCTGCTGCTCATCTGGGTTTCCTTCGCCGGCAACCCGGAGTACTACGACTGGGTTTCGTGGCAGTCCGCCCTCATGGTCGGTGGCGGCGTGGCCCTCCTTGCCCTCCTGGTGTTCGTGGAGACCAAGGTTGCCCAGCCGATCATCCCGCTCAAGATCATCTCCGAGCGCACCACGGCGTTGGCCATCGTCGCTTCTGTTGCCGTTGGTATCGCCATGTTCGGTTCGTCCACCTTCCTGGGCCAGTACTTCCAGGTGGCCCGTGGCGCAACGCCTACCGAAGCCGGCTTGCTGACACTTCCCATGATTGCCGGCAACCTCATCGGTTCCGTGGCGTCGGGCGTCCTGATCAGCCGCTTCGGTAAATGGAAGCGGTTCCTGATCGCAGGCTCGGTTCTCCTGATCGGTGGCCTGGCGTTCGCAGGGACCATGGACCACACCACTGAACTGTGGATCGTCGCGATTTACACGGGTGTGTTCGGCCTTGGGTTGGGCATGTTGATGCAGAACCTGGTGCTGGCCGTGCAGAACACTGTCCAGGCAAAGGACATTGGAACAGCCAGTGCTTCGGTAGCGTTCTTCCGTTCGGTGGGTGGCGCGATCGGCGTCTCGGTTCTCGGAGCCATCATGTCCAACCACGTGAAGGACCTGGCCCTCGAGGGCATGGCTGCGGCCGGTATCCCCGTCCAGGGTGGCGGTTCGGGAGCCAGCATGGACCTGGCGGATATGCCGGCTCCCATCGCTGACATCATGCGCGCGGCCTATGGTGACGCAACCGCGCAGATCTTCCTGATTTCCGCCATCATCAGCGTGGTGGCCCTCCTGGCGGTATTGTTCATCAAGGAACGCCCGTTGCGCCGCACGGTTGACGCGGCTCCGGAAAAGGAGCTCGTGGCCACGGCGTCGGGGGAGGCCGGCATGTCGCTGGACACCGCGTCCATGGACGCCGTGAAGACCCCCGACGACGACGCCAGCCACCTGGGTGCCCGTCGTCCCCTTTCGGGGGCCGATCGTGAGGTACGGCCGGAGAACCCGGGTTCGGACCTTGACCTTGAGTTCGCCCGGATCCTTACCCAGGAGCGTTCGCACGCCACGTCCGATGTGAAGGAAGTGCAGGAGCAGCTGACGCGTACCCAGTACGTTCTGGCAGAACAGCAACTCCAGCTCAGCCGGGCCAACGTGGAACTGCAGGCACGCCTGCGGGAGCAGCAGAGCATTGCCGAGCAGCAGGCAGCCACCGTGGAGGAACTGGCTGCGCTCCGCAAGCAGCTCAAGCGCGAACGCAGGCAACAGGAACGTGTGGCGTTGCTTCTCCTCCAGGGTGTTGAAGCCCGTCAGGAACACGGAAAGCACGCAGGCTAGAACCTGCTGCACCAAAGCGCCGGCTGGGATTCCAGCCGGCGCTTTGCCGTGTTTCGGCATCCTCCTGCACCGGAGGGAGCAGCCACGACACGGGAAATACTCCGCTGGGATGATCTTTGCCCGAAGTTGTTTCGCCGGGGCAACGGATTTCGTAGAGTGGGGAGGCTAATACTGTCAGCCCCTGCTGCAAAACTTTCTTACGTCACATTAACGCACTCTTTCTAAGGACCCGTGGGCATGCTTGTCACCCTGATACGGCGCTACTCAAAGCCGTATTTGCCGCAGATTGTGGCCGTGCTGATTTTTCAGCTGGCGTCCACCATCGCCACGCTCTACCTTCCCAGCCTCAACGCCAAAATCATCGATGAGGGGGTCTCCCGCGGCGACACCGATTTCATCTGGCAAACCGGTGCGCTCATGCTCGCAGTTGCCCTTGGACAAGTACTCACCGCCATCACCGCCGTGTACTTCGGCGCCCGTGTTGCCATGGCCATCGGCCGCGACCTCCGCCGGAGCGTGTTCCGCCAGGTCAGCAGCTTTTCCGCCCAGGATGTCAACCGCTTTGGCGCCCCCACCCTGATTACCCGCGGCACCAACGATGTCCAGCAGGTGCAGATGCTCGTGCTGATGGGCCTGAACTTCATGGTCTCAACGCCCATCATGTGCGTTGGTGGCATCATCATGGCGCTCCGCGAAGACCTCAGCCTTTCCTGGCTCGTCTGGGTCGCCGTTCCGGTTCTGGTGGCGGTAGTGGGCTACCTCGTGGTCCGCCTGATGCCCTTGTTCCGTTCCATGCAGACCAAGATCGATGCCATCAACGGCGTTCTTCGCGAGCAGATCATCGGCATCCGCGTGGTGCGCGCTTTTGTTCGTGAACCCCACGAGGCCAAGCGTTTCGGTGATGCCAACCAGGACCTCACGGCCGTATCGGTGAAAATCGGCAACCTGTTTGTCCTGATGTTCCCGGCTATTGGCATGATCCTGCACCTGTCCACTGCGGCCGTCCTGTGGTTCGGTGGCCAGCGCGTTGATACCGGTGACATGCAGGTGGGTTCCCTGACGGCCTTCCTGCAGTACCTCCTGCAAATTCTCATGGCCGTCATGATGGGAACGTTCATGGCCATGATGATTCCGCGCGCATCCGTCTGCGCAGACCGCATCGGCGAGGTCCTGGACGTGGAGCCGTCCATCCACAACCCCTCCTCCCCAGTGGTACCTGCAGAAAAGAAGGGACGCGTGGAATTCCGCGACGTCACCTTCAAGTACCCGGGCGCAGAGGCACCCGTATTGAGCAATATCTCCTTCACGGCAGAACCGGGCAAGACGCTCGCCATCATCGGTTCCACCGGCGCGGGCAAGACCACCTTGGTCTCGCTGCTGCCGCGGCTTTACGACGTCGCCTCGGGTGAGGTCCTGCTCGACGGCGTTCCCGTCACCGAAATGGACGCCTCGGAAATCACCAGCCGTGTCTCTTCCGTTCCACAAAAGCCGTACCTGTTCTCCGGAACCATTGAGCACAACCTGCGCTTCGGCAAGCCCGATGCCACGGACGAGGAACTGTGGGAAGCCTTGGAAACGGCACAGGCCAAGGGTTTCGTGGAGGAGAAGTCCTCCGGCCTTAACCGCAGGATCGCACAGGGCGGCACCAACGTCTCCGGTGGACAGCGCCAAAGGTTGTCCATCGCCAGGGCGCTGGTGACGAAGCCAAATGTGTACCTGTTTGATGATTCTTTCTCGGCGCTGGATGTCGCTACCGACGCCAGGCTCCGAAAAGCCCTGAAGGGCAAGACCAAGGACGCCACGGTCATCATCGTGGCCCAGCGGGTTTCGACCATTGCGGACGCTGACGAGATCCTGGTACTGGACAACGGCCGCATTGTTGACCGGGGAACGCACGACGAACTACTGGAGACGTCACCCACGTACCAGGAAATCGTCGAGTCCCAGCTGAGCGTGGAGGAAGTGGCATGAGCGGGGAGAACCAGCAGAAGAAGCGTGGCTGGGCTGCCAAGGCACAGGCCGCGAAGGACGCCAAGGCAACTGCGGCCGCGGAGGTTGCAACCGAAGCGTTGGATGACGACGATTTCGTTGAGGAAGAGTACGTGCCCTCCGAAGCCGACGGCGGCATGTTCGGGGACGTTCCTGCGAAGAAGGCCAAGGAATTCTGGCCTTCCGCCAAGCGGCTCATGGGCCTGTTGAAGCCTGAACGCGTGGGCGTGTTCATCGTGATCGGGCTTGTGATTGTTTCCGTGGTCCTGAACGTGATCGCACCAAAGATTTTGGGCAGCGCGATGGACGTCATCTTCGGCGGCGTCATGGGCAAGCAGATTCCCCCGGGCGTATCGCAGGAACAGTTCGTTGAGCTCATGCGCCAGCAGGGCCAAGGGAACTTTGCCGACATGGTGTCCAAGATGGAACTCACCAACGGCATCAACTTCTCCAAGCTGACGTTCCTGATCTCGATCGTGCTGCTCATGTACTTCGTGGCCAACATCTTCCTGTGGGCACAGGGTTGGTTGCTCAACAGGATCGTCATGCGGGTCATCAAGAAGCTCCGCAACGACGTCCAGGCCAAGCTCAACCGGCTTCCACTGAACTATTTCGATACCCGGCAGCGCGGCGACATCCTGTCCCGTGTAACCAATGATGTCGATAACGTCCAGCAGGGCCTCCAGCAGGCCTTCTCCCAGCTGGTCAGTTCCGTGCTCACCGTCCTGGGCATCACGGTCATGATGTTCATCGTGTCGTGGGAATTGGCGCTCATCGCGTTGATCGCCCTTCCGCTCTCCGGTGTTGTTGCCGGCGTCATCGGGGCACGCAGCCAGAAGCTGTTCTCGGCACAGTGGAAGAACACGGGCGCCTTGAACGGGCAAATCGAGGAGTCGTTCTCCGGCCACGACCTCGTGAAGGTGTTCGGCCGCGATGCCGACATGCTGACGCGCTTTGATGAGAAGAACGAGGAACTCTACAAGGCATCCTTCGGCGCGCAGTTCGTTTCGGGCGTGATCTTCCCCGCCATGAACTTCGTGTCGTACTTGTCCTATGTGGGAATCGCCGTCGTGGGTGGCCTCCGGGTTGCCTCCGGTTCCATGAGCCTGGGCGATGCCACTGCCTTCATCCAGTACTCACGTGAGTTCACCCAGCCACTGGGCCAGATCGCTGGCATGGCCAACATGCTGCAGTCCGGTGTCGCGTCTGCTGAGCGTGTCTTCGAATTCCTGGATGCGGATGAGGAGGTCGAAGAGAATGGTACGCGCCATCTGCCTGCCAAGACTGACGGCCATGTGGAGTTCGAACACGTCTCGTTCAGCTACGTCGAGGACAAGCCGCTGATTGAGGACCTGTCCTTCAGCGCCGAACCTGGCCACACTGTGGCGATCGTGGGTCCGACTGGCGCAGGCAAGACCACCCTGGTGAATTTGGTGATGCGTTTCTACGAGCTCAATTCCGGTCGGATCACCCTCGACGGCGTGGACATCAAGGACCTCACACGTTCCGAGCTCCGGTCCAAGGTGGGCATGGTGCTGCAGGATGCCTGGCTCTTCGGCGGCACCATCTACGACAACATCAAGTACGGCAAGCTGGACGCTACCGAAGAGCAGATCATGGAAGCAGCCAAGGCCACATACGTGGACCGCTTTGTCCGTGCACTGCCGGACGGCTACCAGACGGTCATCGACGAAGAAGGCAACAACGTCAGTGCCGGTGAGAAGCAGCTCATCACCATCGCCCGCGCGTTCGTGTCCGATCCCTCGTTGCTGATCCTGGACGAAGCCACGAGCTCGGTGGATACGCGTACGGAACTGCTGTTGCAGAAAGCCATGGCGGCGCTGCGAACCGACCGGACCAGCTTCGTCATTGCCCACCGCCTGTCCACCATCCGCGATGCCGATACCATCCTCGTGATGGAGAATGGCCGCATCGTTGAGCAGGGCAATCACACTGAGCTGCTTGCGCTGGAGGGCGCGTACTACCGCTTGTACATGTCCCAGTTCGCTGGCGAAGAAGAGACTGCGGTTGACGATTCGACGGCGGTGCACAGCTGAGCGGGGAACCCCTGAATGAGTCCGTGGAACCCCGGCGCATTGAGGTCCTGGTACCCATGCGCTGGGGTGACATGGATGCATACGGCCATATCAACAATGTCCAGATCGTGCGCATTCTCGAGGAAGCCCGCATCGCAGCCTTCGGGCCACCGAGCGGTGCGGGCCTTCCCGGCGTAGAGCCTCCGGGTGCCCTCTTCAACGATGTTGAGGAGGGCACCATGACACTGGTGGTGGAGCACAAAGTCCGCTATGTCCGGACGTTGGACTACCGCAACATTCCGGCAGTAGTAGAGATCTGGGTGGGTGCCATCAAGGGGGCCAGCTTCGATCTTCACTATGTCATCAAGGATCCTGTGACCCGGGAAGACTGCGTCAAGGCAACCACCCACCTGGCCTTCGTCGCGGAGGCTACCGGGCGCGTACTGAGGCTCACGCCTGCACAAAAGGAAAAGCTGGAAAGGTATAAGGCCTGACGTTCCGGGCACGTAGAGTTTCACCATGAAACTTGAAATCGCCGTGGTCAGTGCTGCCGGTGCAGGCGTGGCTGCCGCCGAGGGCGCCCATCGCGTCGAACTCTGCAGCAGCCTTGAACTCGGTGGCGTGACGCCCAGCCAAGGGCTCCTGGAAGCGAGCATGGAGCACGTGGACGGGCGCCTGGAGATCCATCCGCTGGTCCGCTGCCGTCCAGGCGACTTCCTGTACTCGGCATCGGATATCGACACCATGGTGCATGAGGTGAAGCATCTGTTGCTGGAGGGGGCGCACGGGGTTGTCATCGGGGCACTGACACCCAATGGGGGCGTGGACGTTCACAGCGTCCAACGCCTGCTGGAAGCGGCAAGGGAGGCCAACCCGGAGGCCCAAGTGACTTTTCACCGGGCCATCGACCAGTCCCAGGACCCGCTGGCTGCCCTGGACCAGCTGGTGGAACTGGGTTTCACCAGGGTCCTCACTTCAGGGCACGCAGCCACGGCCGGAGCAGGCCTTGCCACGTTGGCCACCATGGTGGAACAGGCAGGACAGGTGCTGGAGATCATGGCCGGCGGCGGGTTGGCCTTGGAGGACATCCCGGCCATGCATGCAGCCGGCCTGTCGGCAGTCCACCTTTCCGCCAAGAGGACAGTCTCCACTCTCAAGCAGGGAACCATCTCCTTGGGCACCCAGGACGGCAGTGATCCCACCGCTTACACGGTGACCGATCGGGAAGCCGTCCGTGCCGCGAAAGCGAAAATCAACGCGTTGAACCTCGGCGACGACCCCCATTGATTTACGGTTCCAACACCCGGTAACGAGCGCCGGACATTGGCAGCACTCTCCTGATCGGACAATGACGTGGCACATGCATCAACTTCCACCCTGACAGTGACCACTACCGCCTTGACCATGGCGGACATAGGCCCGTTGAACCCCTTGCCCGTGGTGGCTGCCGAACTCGACCAGCCCTACACCGTGGGTGAAGGCGTGCCCGAAGAGCTTCAGGCCTCGGCCCGCTATGGAGTGGTGCCCAATATCTTCCCGTATCTGATGCAGGACGGCTACAGCCGGGACGCGGCACCCAGGGAGGTTCCCGCCGTCGTGCTTGAAAACTCCAAGCTCAAGGTGACCGTCCTGCCGTCGTTGGGCGGCCGCGTCTGGGAGCTGTTCCACAAAGCCACCGGCAAGCAGCTCCTCCACACCCACAACGCACCCCAGCTGGCCAATATCGCATTGCGGAAGGCGTGGTTCGCCGGTGGTTTGGAATGGAACATCGGCACCCGGGGGCATTCGCCCACCAGTTGCGATCCGCTGCACACGGCGATTGTCCACACCCCTGACGGTAAGCACATCCTCCGCATGTGGGAGTACGAACGGCTGCGGGAAGTGGTCTTCCAGGTTGACCTTTGGCTTCCGGAGGAATCGGAGGTCCTGTTTGCAGCCATCCGGCTACGCAACCCGAACCGCCACGATGTCCCTATGTATTGGTGGAGCAACGCTGCGATTCCGGAGACTGCCCGCACCCGCGTCATTGCGCCCGCCCACGAAGCTTTCGGCAGCGACTACGCCACGGATATTACCCGCGTCCGGCCCACCGCCCATGAGGGCTATGACGGCACCTGGCTGGTCAACAACCCGCACGCGGCCGACTTCTTCTTCGACATCGATCCCTCGGAGCGGCGGTGGGTCGTGGCGGCAGATGACGACGGCGACGGGTTGGCAATGTTGTCGACGTCCCGTCAGCGCGGAAAGAAGCTCTTCGTATGGGGCCAGGGCCAGGGCGGCAAACGCTGGCAGGAGTGGTTGAGCCCCGGGGCAGGGCCGTACGCCGAGATCCAGGCCGGGCTCGCCCAAACCCAGTTCGAGCATCTTGTGATGCCGGCCGGTGCCGAGTGGACGTGGGTGGAAGCGTACGGCAACGGGCATCTGGATCCCGGGACGTCGCACGGGAGTGACTGGGACGCCGCCATAGCCCACGCAGGCGAGCGGCTCGAGGAACTGATGCCCCATCAGGACCTGCAGGACATGCTGCCGCAGGCCGTCAAGAATGCCGACGTGCCGCCGTCGAAAATGCTCCTCCCCGGCAGTGGTTGGGGCGTGGTGGAGAGGGCCCGCCGGTTGAAGGCCGGCATGGAGTGGATCGATGAAAGCGGCACCCCGTTCGTCGGTGAGAGCGTCACGGGGGAGCAGGAAGCATGGCTCGGCTTGTTGAAGGGAAAAGCGTTCGACGGCGCCAGCAGCTTCGTCTCCGGGTTGGATTGGGAACGGTTGCTTGCGGCGCAGGACAGTCCTGCCACCACCTTCCACTTGGCCACCATGAAGCACGCCCGGCAGGACCTGGCGGGGGCCGAGGAGCTGTACCGGGAGGTCCTCGCCGCCAACGGCACCAGCATTAGCCCTCAAACCAGGGCATTGGTGCATCGCGGCCTCGGCTTGGCCCTGCTGGCCGCGGGGGAGGACGAAAAGGGTCTGGCGGAGCTCAGGAAAGGCGTGGACACCGATCCAGCCACCAGGGCCCTGCTTATCGAGGCCATTACTCTGGCAATCCGGCATGGCGACCCGGCCATGGCCCTGGAACTGGTGGAGGCGGCACCCGCGGAGGTCTCCGTCGTTGGGCGTGTGAGGTTCCTCAAGGCGTTGGCGCTGGCCAGGACCGGACGCCCGGCAGAAGCAGCAGCAATTCTGCGCGAGGGCGTCGAAATCCCGGACCTCCGCGAGGGGGAGGACGCGATTTCCGCCCTCTGGGAAGAAGTCTGCGCAGGCGATCCGGTGCCGGCGGCGTACCAGTTCGGGATGCATTAGCTCCACCCTTAGAGCGCGTCCCGAGCTCCGCGAAGGCAGCCCCGCCCGGGCGGCCAATAGCATGGGAAGCTTGTGGATATCCAGATGCTTGGCTAAACCAAACAAGGTAAGTTGGCATGGTGATTCCCTCCCTGAAACCTGCCATTGACCGCGCCCCCGGAGTCTCCAAGGAGATCGAGGACGCAGCTTGGTATGTGCTCGGTCCGGCGCTTCACGGCAAACCTTCGGCGCTGGACGGCCGCACACTTACCTGGACTGCGGATGCTGCTGCCGAGTTGCTGGAAAGGCTTGAGCGCGGTGTTGAGGACTCCAAAGCGCCCATGATGACCAACCTGCGGCAGAACCTTGAAGGCGCCTCCCGCGAAGCGAAGCTGCTGGCCGTGGAGTTGCTCTTCCTCCAGTCATTGCCGCTTGCGCACGAGGTCAAGTCCCTGAGGGTAAAACGGGCCCGCGTGGCCGAGGCAGCTTCCTGGGTTGAGCCGCCCATCGAGCTGCCGGAAGAACTGTATGAGGGCATGACGGACCACGGCGTGATCCGGGACCGTACCGCCGAATTCAACTGGACCATCTGGGACCACCTGAAGTGGCTGTGCCGTTTCGTTGCCCACGTGGACAGCCAAAGCACGGCCACCATCAACCAGGCGTTGGCTGATCCCTTGAAGTTCCACGAACTCGCAGCCGCAACGCCTGAAGACCAGCCTGCCCTGCGGCGAAGCATCGAATACCTGGTGTGGCCGAGCTACTTCGAGCCCGTGGTGGCTGACGTTGAACGGCAGGAGATCCGGGATGCCTTCGCCTCGCTGGTGGGCGGCGCCAACGGCGACACGGATGAGGACATCACCGCGGACATCCACCGCATCCGCCTGCACCTGGACGAACAAGCCGGGCAACGCATCGACTGGTACGCCCGTCAGCTGGTAAGCCAGTGGCGGAAGGTGGGCGATCCCGGGCGGCGTTCCTGGCTCCTGCGCACCCACCATGACAACGCTGAGCTTCTCGCGTCCTGGGTCGCTGAAGAGAAGGCGACCCTGGACGTACAGCACCTCCGCACACTCACTGCCGGTGTCACCGCCGGCGTAGTCCAGCATGCGGTGGATGAGGATTACAAGCACCTGGGCTATGTGGAACGCGAAGACACCAAGACAGCCGTGTTCGCCTTCCTCACCGTCATGAAACCGGGCGACCTCACCCTGTACCAGCATGCGGGGCGTGTTCGCGTGGGTGTGGTGCTTGGCGAGCCCGAGCACCACGAGGACAACCGGCGCATCCGCCGCAAGGTCCGGTGGTTCGATGACAGCTACGCCATCTCGGAACTCCCGCGCCACGCCCAGCGGCAGTTGTCCACTCCTGGCATCCTGGTGGATGTCACCCGCGTCATCCAGGCACTGCAGGAACTGCTCCCGGTGGAAGCCGAAACCGATGGAGAGGACGAAACGCCGCCCACCGCCGTCGTCGAGGTCGTCCACCAGGGTTTCCGTCCCCTGACTGAAGAGTTCGCGGCATCCCTGCACATGGACCTGGAGCCGCTCCAGGAGATCGCGGAGCTGCTCGAAGAGAACCGGCAGCTGGTTTTGTATGGTCCTCCGGGGACCGGCAAGACCTATCTCGCCAAGCACCTGGCCGCAGAGCTTGCCGGCGACAGCACCGATGAACGCGTAAAGCTGGTGCAGTTCCATCCCTCATACGCGTACGAGGATTTCTTTGAGGGGTACCGGCCGGACAAGACCGACGACGGCCAGGTTTCCTTCAAGCTCGTGGCCGGGCCGTTGCGTCGCCTCGCGGAAGAAGCAGCCAAGCCGGAGAACGCGCACAAACCGTACTTCCTGATCATCGACGAAATGAACCGTGCCAACCTGGCCAAGGTGTTCGGTGAGCTGTACTTCCTGCTGGAATACCGCGACGACCGCATCTACCTGCAGTACAGCCCCAACGAGCCCTTCAGCCTGCCGGACAACCTCTACATCATCGGCACCATGAACACGGCGGACCGCTCCATCGCCATGATGGACGCCGCCATCCGCCGCCGCTTCGCCTTCATTGAGCTGCACCCCAAGGTGGAACCGGTCCGTGGTTCGCTGCGCCGCTTCCTGGAGGCCCGTGGGCTGGACACGCTGAACGCAGATCTCCTGGATGCCCTCAACGACGCTATCGATGACTGGGACCGCGACCTGATGATCGGGCCGTCGTACTTCATGAAGAACGCCGCGCAGAACCCTGCCGGCTTGCGCCGCATCTGGAAGTACGAGCTCATGCCGTTGCTGGAGGAGCACTACCACGGGCAGCTGAACCGGGCCCAGTTGGAAGAGCGCTTCGGCCTGGACCAGTTGCTGGGACGTCTTGGGGACCGCTAACGCCATCCCCCCGAGGCCGGCCAGGGCGCCCTCCAGCGCCCGCACCGCGATCACGGGGCCCCGGCACATCGTCATGGATGAGCTCTCCGGTGGGGTTGTGGACAAACTCGATCCTGAATCGGCGGCCTTCATCAACACCAGTGGGCTGGCCAAGGCCTCGCCCATGGGCATGGGGCTTTACCGGATTGAGCCGGCCGGCAAGGTGGGCTCAGTGCGGACCGCCACCATCCAACTGGAAGTCCGGCCCAAGGACCGCTTGGGCCTCAACCGCCTGCTGTTCCTGCTCAGCTACGCCGGAGACCAAGGCTTCCGGGACCATTCCGTGGAGGCCGTGGAGCACCCGGACCTGTGGAGTGCGCTGGCTGAATCGCTGGCACAATTGGCGGACAAGGCCCTCAACCGGGGAGTTTTGCAGGGTTACCTGACTGTCGAAGAGTCGCTGCGCACCGTCAAGGGCCGCATCCGTATTTCGGACCAGATCTCCCGACGCCCCGGAATGATGGTGCCGCTGGAGGTCTCCTACGACGAGTTCACCGAGGACATTGCCGAGAACCGGATCCTCCGTGCCGCCCTGGAACGCATGGGCCAGGTCCCGGGCGTCCGGCCCGATGTCCTGAGCCGCTTGCGGCAGCTCAAGGGAAAGCTCGACGCCGTGACGCGCCTTCAGCCTGGCGCGCCGCTGCCGCCGTGGCGGGCCAGCCGGATGAACCTTCGGTTTCACGCAGTGCTTCGCCTGGCCGAGGTGATCCTGCGCAACGCCTCCGCGGAGGCTGGCCACGGCAAGCAGCGGACGGCCTCGTTCGTGGTGGACATGGGGCAGGTCTTCGAGGAGTTCGTGGGGACCGCCCTCCGGAGCGCCATGAGCGCGCATCCGGGGGAGATGCGCCTTCAGTACGGCGCGCTCCTGAACGAAGCCGTCCGGGACTCCGACCGCCTGACTGTCCGTCCTGATGCCGTGCACTTCCTCGGGGGCCGGCCGGTGGTGGTGTATGACTCCAAATACAAGGCGGCTTCCGACGCCGGGGCCTCGCTCAGCGCGGACCACTACCAATTGCTGGCGTACTGCACTGCCCTGCGGGTACCCACGGCCTGGTTGGTGTACGCGGGGGCAGGTGAAGTGAAGTTGAGGCGCATCCTGAACACGGACATCGACATCGTGGAGTATCCGCTGGATCTGTCGCGGCCGCCGTCGGAAATTTTGGCAGCAGTCGCCGACCTCGCTGAACAGTCGTGGGGCGAAGTAGTACGCCAAGCTGTGGCGGGACGATCGGCGTCGGACTAGCCTGATAGGTAAACCGTTCGCCGATAGGAGGCATCATGGCCGGCAAGAAGTCGTGGCGGGATATGAGCAAAGGCCAGCGCATCTCCGTCCTGCTTAGCGGCGCACTGAACCTGGCATTGCTGGCTGCCGCCCAGCGCAGTATCGGCAGGACGCCTGACTCGCAGATCAGGGGCAGGAAAGCGATCTGGCGTGCTGTGTCGTTCATCAACTTCTTCGGCCCGGTCAGCTACTTCCTGTTTGGCCGGCGGCGCGGCGACGCAGCAGGTACCGTCCTTCAGCGTTGACGTGGCCCCGAAACGTGGCCTGTCACCTGGTCAAGAAGCGCGGCCCGGTCAAGGCCCAGCAGGGCCGCAGCCAGGCCTGCCACCATCTCCAGCACGTCATCACTGGTGGTGGAGCCGGCCAGGACGTCCATGACCAAGCCGTCTTCCTGGGCCACCAGGGTGCGGGCGATTTTTGCCGGTTCCAGGACCGGAGAGAACGCACCGCCCGATGAACCTTCGTCGATGACCCTCTGATAGGTAAGCGTCTGCGCGCGGGTTAGCTCTTCCTGGATGCGCCGGTGCTCGGGATCCCGCAGGGAATGGGTCCAGTATTCGTAGAGGATGCGGGAAGAGTCGTCCTCCAAACCCGCCGTGGTGCCTGCCCGGATCACCGCCGCGAGCTTGTTTGTTGGATCTATGTCGGAGTGTTCGGCCTCCGATAGCTTCGCCAGGAAGCGGTCTGCGGAGGCCTTGACCGCCGCGGCGGTGATCTCCGCCAAGCCTCCGAAGTAGTACAGCACGGCGTTGGGGGCCATGCCCGCCTCTGCAGCTATAGCCCTCAGTGTGGCAGCCTCTGCACCGCCACGGACTGCCACGGCTTGTGCAGCCGCCGCGATGTCCCTGCGCCTCAGCTCCCTCTTGCTGACTTCTGCCATGCTGTCTTCCCCTTTGGCTGGATGCCTATTGACAACGAGCCTAGTCGGATATTGAATGGCATTCAAATTTGAACGTGATTCAAATTACCTTCAACCCGACCAGGAGCCTCCATGTCATCCCCCTTCTCCAAAACTGTGCCACCTGCTGTTCCTCCGCCTGCGGCTGCAGGCAAAGGACTCAAAGCCGGATCGATCGGCATCGGTGCGACCGTTGCCTTGGGTCTGGCGGCTGTTGCCCCGGCTTACAGCCTGGCGGTGACCCTGGGCTTCGTTGTCGTGGCCGTCGGGTCGAGCACGCCCGCGGCCTTCCTGCTGGGGTTTCTACCCATCCTGTTCACTGCGTTCGCCTTCCGGGACCTTAACCGGGAGATGCCTGACTGCGGCGGCGTGTTCGTGTGGGTAACTAGGGTTTTCGGACCACGGATCGGCTGGTTCTTCGGCGGCTGGGTGCCCCAGGTTGCCTCGTTCATCGCCAGTGCCGCCCTTGCCCAAGTGGCCACCACTTACCTTCTGAATTTTCTTGGGTTCGGATGGGCTGCATCGCAACCTGTCATCGTCGCCGCCATTGCCTGCGGACTCATAGCACTGAGCGGCGTCGTGGCTGCCAGGGGAATCGAACTTTCCGTGTGGGTCCAATATGCGTTGATTGCGTTGCAGTTGGTTGCCCTGGGTGGATTCTGCATTGCGGCTTTTGCAGCCATGGGCTCCGGCGCCGCAGCAGAGGATGCCCAGAAGCCGGGCTTGGACTGGTTCAATCCCTTTGCCTCAGGTGACCTCTCCGGCCTGGTCCATGGTGTGATCCTGTGCCTGTTCATCTATTGGGGATGGGATGCGTTGATCTCGGTCAATGAAGAAACGACCGACCGCAAAGGAACGCCCGGCCGGGCTGTGGTCATCACAACCGTCATCCTGCTGGTCTTCTACGTTGCAACCGCAACAGCCGCCGTCGGGTTTTCCGGGGTATCCGGCATCACGGATCCCGCAACGGTATCGGACGTCTTGTCCGTGCTTGGCCCCTTGGCCACCGGCGGGCTCTTTGGGCAGGTCATCATCCTCGCCATCGGACTTTCGGCTCTGTCCGCCCTGATGACGGTTGCTGTGAGCACTCCCCGGTCCTGGCTCAGCATGGGAACGTACGGAGCCCTTCCCAAGTCCACCGCGAGGATGCATCCCACCCGGGGCACCCCCACCACGTCCATACTCTGGTGGGCGATCCTTAGCATTGCCGTGACCGTGATCCTGACAGCCATCAGCCCGGACTTCATCGGCCTGGCGATTCTCTCGGTAGGCCTGATGATTGCTGCATATTACGCCGCCACGGCGCTCGCATGCGTGGTGTATTTCGCGTCCCAGCTGCGGACCTCAGCATCTGCCCTTGTGGTGAAGGGCATCCTCCCGGCCCTGGGCGCACTGCTGATGACAGCTGCCTTCGCGTACAGCGCCGTGGACATGGTCTCTCCCGAATACGTCGGGATGTCCTGGCTTGGCGTCGGAACGGTCTTTTGGATCGGCATGGGTGCACTCGCCCTCGGCGTCCTGGCCCTGGGCGTCGTCCATGGCAGGCTCCGGCCCTATCTCACCGGCAAGACCATCCCGCGGGGAACCTTTTCCACCCGTCACGAACTTCCATCCATCCTGAGCAGCGAAACCGAGGCATAAATGCGCGTCCTGTCCATTGCAGCAATCCAGACCAAACCCGTGCCCTACGACGTCGAAGCAACCTGGGAGCGCTTCGCCGCCCAAGCCGAATCCGCCAAGGCGCTCGGTCCCGAAGTAGATCTCATAGTCGCCCCCGAACTTTTGCTGGCAGCACCAGGGGAGTTCCTGCTCCCGGATCGAGAGGCCGAGACCCGCTCTGCCGGCCCGGTTCCCAGTGCCCTCACGGACCGGATCTCGGAGCTGGCCCGCCGGCTGGGGGTCTGGCTCGTACCCGGTTCCCTCCTGGAAACCGACGGCGGTAAGACATACAACACAGCCATAGCAGTCTCGCCGGAAGGCGAAATCACGGCGCGGTACCGGAAGCTTTTTCCGTGGCGCCCCTTCGAGACAACGACTCCGGGTGACTCCTTCGTGACGTTCGACATCCCGGGCAAGGGGCGGGTGGGCCTGGCCATCTGTTTCGATGGAAGCTTCCCCGAGGTTGCCCGGCAACTGGCTTGGCTTGGAGCCGAGGTCATTGTCCAACCCACGCTGACCACTACCCGGGACAGGGCGATGGAGCTGGTGATGTCACAAGCCAACGCCTTCGCAAACCAGGTGTACGTGGTCAACGTCAACGGCGCCGACCCTGCGGGCGTGGGGGAGAGCGTCATTGTGGACCCGGAAGGGACCATCATGCAGCAGGCCAAAGGCGGCGAGGAGATCCTCTACGGTGTCCTTGACCTGGACCGGGTGACCCAACTCCGCCGGTACGGTACCCACGGCATCAACCGGCCCTGGGCCCAACTCCGGGACCAGCAGGGCATGCTGTCCTTCCCGATGTATGGCGGCGCGCATTTCAAAGCCCCGGAGTGGAGCGAACCTGCCGCACTCTGACGTGCTCCACAAACAACCCTAGGCGGGCATCTTTACCGTGAAAGTGGTCCCCCGCCCGGGAACGCTTTCCAAGGTAATGGTTCCCCCGTGGGCTTCAACGATCGCCTTGCTGATGGGCAGGCCAAGGCCAACACCGGGTATGGCGCTCTTGCGTACACCGCCGGCGCGGAAGAACTTGGTGAAGGCCTCGGCCTGCTCCTCCTCGGTCATGCCCATGCCTGTATCGGTGACGCGGCAGAAGACGAAGTCGTCATCCTCCCACGCAGCGACCTCCACATCACCGCCGTCGGGGGAGTACTTGATGGCGTTTGAGACCAGGTTGTCCAGCACTTGGGCAAGGCGTGAAGAGTCCACCCGTGCTTCCAGGGCTTCGGGAAGGTCCATCGAGAGGCGTATGCCGGCTTTGGCTGCCCGGGGCTCGGCCGAGGTTACGCTGCCCCGGACCAGTTCGGCGACGTCCGCCGTGTGCCGTTGAATGACGATCTGGCCAGAGCGCACGGCAAGCAGGTCCGAGACCAAAGTAAGTAGTCGCTCCGCATTCCGCCTGACGATGTCGAGCTGTTTACGGGACTGGTCATCCAGGGCTTTGGCGTCGTCCAGGATCAACTCGACGTAGCCCAGGATCGAGGTCAGCGGGGTGCGGAACTCATGGGAGACGTTGGCTACGAAGTCGTCCTTGGCTGCCAGCGCATTCACAAGGTCGGTGACATCGCTGAAAACCACCACGGAGCCGGCGAACTTGCCGGCGTCGTCCAGCATGGGACGGGCGCTGGTGGTGAAGGCACGCTGCTCCTCGCCGGTACCCAGCCACACGAGTTGGTCAGTGAAGCGCTCGCCCAGGACGGCGCGCCTGACCGGCCGCCTGTCCGGGGGAAGGGGCGTGGTCCTGTCCGTGTCGAAGACAAGCAGTTGCGATTCGTTGGGGTCGTTGTTGTCCGGAGGGGTGGCCAAAGCATGGGTCTGGCGCTGGCGCCGGTTCATGAGGATGTCGTGCCCGTCACCGTCCACGGCTACCACACCCAACGGCAAGGCTTCCATCACCGTGTTCAGCAACCGCTCCTGTTTGGTGCTGATGTCCAGCGCTTCCTTCAAAGCCTCGTCCTTTTGCTCCAAGGCGCGCTGCTGGCGGACCATGCTCAACGTCAGGACACTCACGGAAACACCGATGCCAAGGATGAGGATCGGGAACAGCAAAGGCTTGGTAAGGGCCTGCTCGCTGACTTGGTCATGGAGGAACACCGGAACCCACACGATGCCCAACGGCCCCACGAAGGACAGCACTATGGCCAGCCGCGGATAGAGGCCGGAAGCGCACAGCCAAATGACGGGCAACACCACCAGCACGCTCAGCCCGGTGAGGGCTTCCTGTCCTCCTTCACGGCCGAAGGCAATGGAGACCATATCCAGGATGGGGATGGTGAGGAAGCTGGCAAAAGGCAGGCGGTGCCACGGAACCACAATGCACAGCGCCAACAGGAACGCCTGGCTCAGCAGGAAAATAAGGAACAGGGGGTTTTCGAGCGTGGCGGGGAAAAACAGCCAAACCAGAATGGCCGAAAGACAGACACACACCGATAACGGCAATTGGCTGAGGACAACCCGCATCCGCAGGGTATGTTCGTGGAACGAGCGCTGAAAAACCAGCAATTTCTTCTTTTCACCAATATCCCAAGCAGAGGGTTGGGTCATGGCACAACCACCTCGGGTGCGGAAGAAATTCGGTTCATGGGATCAGCCTAACCATAACGGATATACTTCTGAGGTTATCGAAGGGGCTGAGGGGCAGCGATGAGTGAAGTACGTGTGGGGCTGGTCATTGAAGATGACCAGGATATTCGCGAATTGGTGCGGGTGGTTCTCTCCCAGGCAGGTTTTGACGTTCACACTGCGTCGACGGGTTCGGCAGGTGTTACGTCTGCCCGCGAATTGAATCCGGACGTTATTACCCTGGACCTTGGCCTTCCTGATATCGACGGTTTCGAGGTCGCACGGCAGATCCGCAAGTCCTCTGACGCGTACATCATCATGCTCACTGCCCGGGCCGAGGAACTCGATACGCTCATGGGCTTGGAAGCCGGTGGCGACGATTACCTCACCAAGCCCTTCCGGCCGCGCGAGTTGCGCGCCCGCGTGGAGGCCATGATGCGGAGGCCGCGTGCGTCGTCGGACGTCAAGAGCGCGCCGGAAGAAACCGATCCCGAGATGATCCACAACGGACTGGTCGTTTCAGCCGGTTCCCGCACGGCAACCCTGAACGGCACCGAGCTGAAGCTCACCCGCACGGAGTTCGACCTCTTGCTGGCGTTGCTGGAGACCGGCCGTATTGTGCGGACCAAGGCCGATCTTGCCCGTCGCCTTCGCAATGAACCGTACGACGTCGGCAGTTACGTCAGCGACGCGGACGAACGTGCCGTTGAGGTACATATGGGGAACCTGCGTAAGAAGCTGGGCGACAGCATCCAGGGACCCCGCTGGCTCGAGACGGTCCGCGGCGTGGGCTACAGGCTCGCTCCGGCCGTGAACAACAACTAAGCCACCCGCGGTATTTACGGGAGCGGGGTTTCCAGCTCCCGGATGGTGCCGACGACACAATTCTCGATCGTGATGACCTGATCCACGAGTTCGGGCAGGTGACTGGCGTTCGGCAACAGCCGGATGCTCATTTCCAGCTCCGTCGCCAACCGGTTCATGCAGACTGCGCCCACCATGTGGCTGGATGTTTTCAGGCTGAGGACGGCGTCCATGGCGTCTTCGATGTCGAGGTTGTCCAAGGCCCGATGCAGACGGGAAACCCGCCACGGCAGCAACGCTACGTAGTTGCGGACAAACGCATGGATGATGGCTGGGTCTCCGCCGAGCTCGGCCTGGAGTTCAACGAGGACGGTGTGATCCACCACGGCGTCTGTGCACTCGTCATACTCAGACACCAAACCCCTCCCGCCTCCGAACAATAGGTTCACGATTCAACAGTAGGACCCGCGGAACAGCCCCAACGCCAGAAAAGTAAAGATTGATCCAATCTTGAGCGGACTCAGAGGGAGTCTTGATTCCCGGGCCGGAAAGTAGCAAAGAACACAAGAAATCCCGGGACCCGGGACACTTCAGGACGTGAACAAGGGAGAGGTAAACCGCATGGACACTGGTGCTCGCCCATCACCTGGGCTGATGGTCATCATCGTCTTTTGCATGACCATCCTTCTCGGCATTGGCGGCACCGCCGCCTACGCATTGTGGACACAGAGCTCACATAGCGCGGGCTCCGATCACCCTGTCGAGTCCGCCCCGTCCACGTCCTCCAAGCCGTAATTGGGTCGGGCCCCCAGAAAGGCCGTCAACCGGTTTTCCAGGGCCGGCAGGTCCTTCAGCTCGCATTCCCAGACCGTCAGCACCTCCCAGCCTGCACTGCCAAGTTGCTCCCGCTGCTGAGCGTCTCTCTCCTTGGTCCGGGTGCGTTTGGCTTCCCAAAATGCGGCATTTGCCGCAGGAGCATGCAGGCCCACTTTGCAGTCGTGGAAGTGCCAGAAGCAGCCGTTGACGAAGATGACTTTGCGACGGGCGGCGAACACCAGATCGGGACGGCCGGGGAGCTTGGTTCCACCGGATTGCCCGTGCAGGCGATACCTGTAGCCCTTGGCGTGCAGGAGCCCGCGGACCAGTAACTCCGGTTTGGTGTTCTTGCCCCGGATTTTGGACATGTTGCGGCTGCGCTGTTCCGGCGTCAGCAGGTCACGGCTCTCGCCCATAACAACCAGCCTACCCAGGGACTTTTTGTACAGATAATGCCCTTATGGAGCGCTCTAAGGGGCAGTATCTGTACGAAAACTCCTGGAGCCGTGACGGGAGCATTCCGCGCTCCAGCCCAACGGCGTAACCTGGACTTTCATCCGCCGCCGGCACTGGGGACAAAAGCGCGGCGGCTCCATCGCCAACTGCTGCTGGCAGCTTTGGTGGGCGTTCGACGTCGGGCTGTCACCTCCGCAGCGCCCGCAGTAGGCGGCCGGATCCGCGCCGCTCACAGCGACTTCTGGAGTTCCTTGATGGGCATGTTCAGCTCCACCAACAGGTTCAGGTCGGCGTTGGCGGGCCGGCCCAGGGTTGTGAGGTAGTTACCGACGATCACCGCGTTGATCCCGCCGAGCAGGCCCTCGCGGGTGCCGAGGTCGCCGAGGGTCAGCTCGCGGCCTCCCGCGTAACGGAGTACGGTGTGCGGCATCGCCAGGCGGAACGCAGCAATGGCGCGGAGGGCATCCTTGCCGTCCATGATTCCTTGGTTCTCCAAGGGTGTTCCGGGGCGCGGGTTGAGGAAGTTCAGGGGAACTTCGTGGGGTTCCAAGGCTGCGAGCTGGGAGGCAAGTTCCGCCCGCTGTTCCAGGGACTCACCCATGCCGATCAGGGCGCCGCAGCACAATTCCATGCCCGTCGCCTTGACCATGGCGCAGGTTTCCAGGCGTTCTTCGTAACTGTGGGTAGTGACCACTTCGGGGAAGTAGCTCCGGGCGGTTTCGAGGTTGTGGTTGTACCTGTGCACGCCCCATCCGGCGAGCTGGTCCACTTGGCGCTGGGTCAGCATGCCCAGCGAGCAGGCGATGTTGATGTCCACTTCTTCGTTGATGCGGTCGATCGCGAACTTGATCTGGTTCATGAGCTTGATGTCGGGCCCCCGGACGGCCGCGACGATGCAGAACTCCGTGGCTCCTGTTGCGGCTGTTTCCTTGGCGGCTTTGACGAGTTCCGGAATGTCCAGCCATACGCCGCGGACGGGGGAGTCGAACAGTCCGGACTGGCTGCAGAAATGGCAGTCCTCGGGGCAGCCGCCGGTCTTGATGGAGATGATGCCCTCCACCTCCACGTCCTCCCCGCAGTGCTTCAAGCGAACCTCGTGCGCAAGTTGCAGGGCCGCCGGGATGGCGTCGTCAGGCAGCTGCAGGATCTCGACAAGCTGGCCTTCATCGAGCCCTTCGCCGCGTTCCAGGACTTGCTTTCGCGCGGTGTCGAGGATGGCGTAGCGGGTGGCTTCTTGGGGTGCGTGGGTCATGTCCTCGACGGTATCCGTGCAGGTGGGAGGCCATTTTGTGGGGTGCGCACAAAGCGAGACTGCGGATTTTGGCGTTGTTTTTGGGACGGCTGGTGCAGAAGTTACACCTGCGAAACATGGCCGTGACTGAATTGACGCGCTGCGTGACTAGCGTCGTGGACGAGCCAAGGACCACGAAGAAAGCGAGCCCGCATGAGCGACGACAAGACGAGCACCGCAACGCTGGAGCCGACGACGGCGGCAAGCACCGCCGTCGCGCCCGGTACCTCAGCTGTCCCAGCGTCAGGCAACGCCGACGCCATGAGCGCCGCGAAGGAAAGCCTGGAGGACTACACCCTCCGGTTCGCCCCGCGCTCTTACCGGAAGTGGAGCGCGGGCGTGGTGGCCACGAGTGCCCTGGGCGGCATCGCCTACCTTGCCGACTTCTCCATCGGCGCGAACATCGGCATTTCCTACGGAACAGTGAACGCGATATTTGGCATCATCGTGGCCGCTGTGATCATCTTTGCCACCGGCTTCCCGCTTGCCTACTATGCCGCCCGGTACAACATCGACCTTGACCTCATCACCCGCGGCTCAGGTTTTGGCTACTACGGCTCAGTGGTCACCAACATCATCTTTGCCACGTTCACCTTTATCTTCTTCGCGCTTGAAGGCTCCATCATGGCGCAGGGGCTGCAATTGGGCCTGGGCATTCCGCAGTGGATCGGTTACGCGGTGTCCACCATCATCATCATTCCGCTGGTCATTTACGGAATGAAGACGCTGGCCACCCTGCAGGTGTGGACCACTCCACTGTGGCTGCTGCTGATGGTGGTCCCCGTGGGGTACCTCCTGCTGTCCCACCCCGAAAGCATCGATGCCTTCTTCGCGTTCACCGGTGCTGCGGGCGAGGGTGGCCCGAACCTGGCCTCGGTGATGCTCGCCGCCGGCGTCTGCCTCTCCCTCATGGCGCAGATCGCAGAGCAGATCGACTACCTGCGCTTCATGCCTCCCAAGACGGCCGAGAACAGGGGCGCTTGGTGGCGTGCGGTGATCCTCGCCGGACCGGGCTGGGTGATTTTCGGTGCCATCAAACAAATCATTGGCCTGTTCATCGCCATCTACCTCATTGCCAAGCTCGATCCCGCAGCTGCGGTCCACGCAAATGAACCCGTCCACCAGTTCCTGGGCGTCTATGAGGAAATGATGCCGGCCTGGCTCGCCATGACGCTCGCTGTGGTGCTGGTTGTCATTTCGCAGATCAAGATCAACGTCACCAACGCCTACTCCGGTTCGCTGGCATGGACCAACTCCTTCACGCGCATCACCAAGACGTACCCGGGCCGCATGGTGTTCGTGGTGGTGAACCTGGTCATTGCGTTGATCCTCATGGAGTCGAACATGTTCGAATTCCTGAACACCATCCTGGGCTTCTACGCCAACTGCGCCATGGCCTGGGTTGTGACGGTGGCTTCGGATATCGCCATCAACAAGTACCTGTTGAAGATCTCACCCAAGGTTCCCGAGTTCCGCCGCGGCATGCTTTACGCCGTGAACCCTGTGGGCTTTGCTTCAATGCTGGTCTCAGCCGGGGTGTCCATAGCTGTGTTCTTCGGTGCGTTCGGTGCCGCGGTCCAGCCCTTCTCGCCTATCTTTGCCGTGGGGCTGGCTCTGGTGCTGCCGCCCGTGTTGGCGTTGGCGACCAAGGGCCGGTATTACCTGCGGCGCACGGACGACGGCATCGACCTGCCGATGTTCGACGCCGACGGCAACCCCAGCGACGTGAAACTGCTGTGCCACGTGACGGGCCTGGAGTTCGAACGTCCGGACATGCTCCGGTCAGGTCAGGACACGCCCGACGGCGAACCCCAGTACATCTCATCTCTCGCCTTGTCCACGGATAAGTCGGGTGAGCTGGTGCTCCCGGCGCAAAAGTAGCCTCCCCGGACCCGACGTACTTCGGTTCACGCGAACGCCCCGGTTCCCTTCAAGGGAACCGGGGCGTTCGCGGTGTTCTGTGTGTTGCTGTGGGGGCTTACTTGTCGAAGGCGTCCTTCGCGGCGTCCTTGACGTTCTCGCCGGCCTGCTTGGTCTTGGCCGCTGCCTGGTCGGCAACACCTTCGGCCTGCAGTTTCTCGTTGTTTGTGGCGTCTCCCAAGGCTTCCTTGGCCTTGCCGGTGACTTCCTGTGCCTTGTTGCTGATCTTGTCTCCGAGTCCCATGGGGTCTCCTTCGATGTAGTCCAACGCTGACAATTGCTAGGCTAACGAGCGATTCTGGGTACTTCCTGAAAGCGTTCGGGCAAATGTCAGGATGCTTACACTGATCTCATGGCTGAAGGAACCCGGGACGGGGAAACGGAACAGGAAGAGCTGGACGAGGACCTCGCCATGGCCCTGGTCAACCAGGTGATCCAGCCGGCCGCGGAGGTCCCGGAAGAAGCCGAGGCGCCTCAAAGCCCTGACTTGCCTGCGGCCAATGCGCCCCGGCTCCAGGAGCTCGCCGGATGGACCGAGCCCACCAAGCCCCGCCCGGACTATGGCGAGCAAAGCTACATAGGCAACCACAGGATGATGGGCATGCGCGCTCTAATCACTGGCGGAGAGAGCGGTATAGGCAGGGCCGTTGCCCTTGCCTATGCCCGTGAAGGCGCGGACGTCGCCTTCACCTATCTGCCGGAGGACGAGCAGGATGCCGAACAGACCGTCAAGCTCATCGAAGACGCCGGTGGCCGGGCACTGGCGTTGCCGGGGGACCTGCAGGACGAGGAATTCTGCCAGGAAGTGGTTGCGCAGACCGTTGCAGAATTCGGTGGGCTGAACGTCGTCGTGAACAATGCCGGAATCCGCGTGCCATGCAAGGAAGGCATTGAAGGCCTCTCCACCGAACAGTTCGACAGGACCTTCAAATCCAACGTCTACGCACTTTTCTGGCTCTGCAAAGCTGCCCTGCCGCACCTGCAGCCCGGAGCCGCGATCATCAACACCTCCTCTATCGAGGCCTACCATCCAAGCCTTGGACTCATGGATTTCGCAGCCAGCCAAGCGGCGGTAAAAAGTTTGACATTTTCCCTGGCCGAGTCCTTGGGACCCCGGGGGATCCGCGTCAATGCCGTGGCTCCGGGGCCAATTTCGACGGCGGCCCACTCACCTCAGGAGTCCCCGCAGCCCTCGGAGCCCCCTGAGGTCCTTGCCGCGTACGGCAAGGACGCCCCGCTGGGCAGGGAAGGGCAGCCCGCCGAACTCGCCTCAACCTACGTGCTCCTGGCCACGGAGGAATCCAGCTACATTTCCGGATCGGTCATCGGCGTGACCGGGGGAATGCACCTGGCCTAGGCATCAGAGCAGTATCGCGTCAGGGCTTGATCGCGCCAGGGCTTGATCGAGTCAGGGCTTGAGCACCACCTTGATGCACCCGTCCTGCTTCTTCTGGAATTTCTCGTACAGTGCAGGCGCCTCATCCAGGCCTCCAGTGTGGGTGACCAGGTGCATCACTCCCAGGGGATCGGCGTCGTCCTCCACCAAGGGAAGCAGATCGTCTATCCAACTCCGCACATTGCATTGACCCATGCGGAGCTGGATTTGCTTGTCAAACATGGTCATGAGGGGCATGGGATCGGCCTGGCCGCCATAGACCCCGCTCAGGGAAAGCGTGCCGCCGCGGCGCACCATGTCAACGGCCGTGTGGAGGGCCGCGAGCCGGTCAACGCTCATGGTCTCCATGGCTACCTGGGCCGGTTTGTCCGGGAGGAGGGACACTGCCCGGTGCAGGAATGAGGCCACCGGCGAACCGTGGGCCTCCATACCTACAGCATCCACCACGGAGTCGGGTCCCCGGCCAAGTGTTTCCTCGCGGACCTTCGCAGAGACGTCCGAGCTGTAATCCAGTGTCTCCACGCCGTGGGATTCAGCCATGGCGCGGCGTTCGGGGACGGGGTCAAAGCCAATGACGCGGAACCCCTTGTGGAGTCCGATCCTTGCCGCGAACTGGCCCACGGGTCCCAACCCCAGGACAGCCAAGGTCCCGCCGTCAGGAACGTTTGCGTACTCCACTGCCTGCCAGGCGGTGGGCAGAATATCGGAAAGGAAAAGGTAGCGTTCGTCGGGCGCGTCCGAGTCCACTTTCACCGGGCCATAGTCAGCGAACGGAACGCGCAGGTACTGCGCCTGCCCGCCTGGAACGGAACCATAGAGTTCGGAATAGCCAAACAGCGCCGCTCCTGAGCCTTTCGCCTTGACCTGGGTGGTTTCGCATTGGGACTGCAGGCCCTGGTTGCACATGAAGCAGTGCCCGCAGGAGATGTTGAACGGCACCACCACGCGGTCGCCCTTCTTGAGGCGGTGGACCTGCGATCCGACATCTTCCACGATGCCCATGGGCTCGTGACCAATGACATCTCCCTTATGCATATATGGACCCAGGACCTCATAAAGGTGGAGGTCCGAGCCGCAGATGGCGGTTGAGGTGATGCGGACAATCGCGTCCGTGGGCTCCTGGATCGAAGGATCGGGTACGTCTTCGACGCTGAGTGAACGCCGGCCTTGCCATGTCACTGCTTTCACGTTTGGATCTCCCTGCCTTGCTGCCGGGGTGGGTCCCGCTCTTCTGGAGACCTTTCCAGCGAAGCAGAGATCATGTCCTGGCACAAGGTTGCCCACTCTCGACACGGGTCGCTGGCGAAGCCTACATTGAGGCCATGAGCGAAGAACCAAACAAAGCCGAACAGGCACCTTCCGGATCGTCGGAACCGGAGGCGCCTGACGCCGTCGAACGTGACAAAGGGACTGTCGGATCGGGCGACTTCACGACGGAACTTGACCCCACGTTCATACCGGATGACACCGGCGCGACGCCGGAAGAAAAGCGCGCCAGGGAACATCCCGAGGAGACTGGCAGCTGAAACTAGTAAGTAACCTGATAACTAGCTACGATACAAGGAGAGGCGGGACCGGAATCGTTTGGGAATGACCCGATTGGGGTACACCTCGAACACTGAACAGCAAGGGCTGCGAGCGGCGCCCACAGAAGTCCGCTCACCAGGGAGGCAATCCTTATGGACACAGGACAACTGGTACTGATCATCGTGCTGGCCGTGGTGGTCATCGCCGTAGTGATCGTTGCGGTAGTCATCGGACGCCGTAAGAAGGCCGAAATCAACCATCGCCGGGCAGAGGAATTGCGCGAAAAGGCCCAACGGGAAGCAATTGGCGCCCATCAAGCCAAGGCTGAGGCCGCGCAAGCCGAGGCAAGTGCCCTCCAAGCCGAGGCCGAAGCGAACCGGCTCCGCAAGGATGCCGAACGGCACGCCGAAAAGGCCGACGAGGCGCACGGGCGCGTGGAGGAGCACCTTCGCCACGCCGACAAACTTGATCCAAACGCCACAGCGGGCCGGTCTGCCGATGACGGCCGTGCCAACGATCGTGGCCCGGGCAACGTGGACCGCGACGACGCCGACCGCTCCAACGTCGCTGAGGGCGAGCGGCTGACGCGCGACCGGAGCAGGCGCGAAGGCTCCACGCGGGAGGACGAAAGGAACCTGTAGTTTCGACGACGAAGCGGAGGTAGGGAAGTGAGTATTGTGGTGAGGCGGACAGGTCAGGCAATCCGTACGACCGAGTCGAAGACAAATCGACATGCAGTGGACGTGGTCCTCGGCCATCTTGGCGAGATTGGACCAGCTGTGGCGGCCCTGCGCCGTGAGTCATCGAGGTTGGCTGAATGGGGCGAAGAGCTTGCGCGTGTCCGCCTCCGGGGCGGAAGCGTATTCGCTGCTGGAAGCGATGGCTCAGCCCATGAAGCCCAACGGTTCGCCTCCGAGCTCACGGCCCATGATGCCGCCCACGATCATGGCGGCAACCCTGACTCCTTCAAGGCCGTCGTCGCCAACAAAGATGCCGGAGAGACCATCGCCGACCAGATCCCGTCGCTGGTCAAAAAGGGCGACATCGTGGTGCTCCTGGCAGCCAAAGGCATTACCGACGACCTCCGTAACGCTGCAGCTGCTGCCAAGAGCGTCGGGGCGCGGGTGTGGGCGTTGACTGGCCGGGACTCCAAAGAACTGGGCCAGTCGGTCAACGAAGCCATCAATATTAACACCGATCCGCCCCACGCCGAGGAAGCCCACCTGGTTGCGGTCCTGGCCCTTTGCGAGTGCTTCGACGAGTCCATGCGGGAGCTGGCCAAGTAACGGCGCGGTGGTGTGCCTGCCCAAGGCGGGCTCGTCGCCGTGGCACGCTTTTCCTGTGAAGAATACGGTTATCAGCTACTTTGCGGTGCTCGCGCTCGCGGGTCTGGTGTCTCTCAGCGTCCTCGGCGCGTCCATGCTGCAACACGACGATAACAGGGGCATCGCCGTCCTTGCCCTGGTGGTGGGCGGGCTCCTGCTCACTTTCGTCTACGGGATTATGCTTGGCCGGGCAGCCCGCGCCGCGGAGCGCAATCTGCGCTCTAACAAAGCCGGCGTGCCGGAGTTGAAAACGATCACCATCGACGCCTCCGCGGACTTCGCCTATGCACCTTCCGCAGTCTGGGCGCTGGTTCGTCCTGCCGAATCGCCACTCTCGTTCGTGGATGGCGTTTACCACGCGATATCGGTCCCTGCTGTTGATGGAGGGCCTGGCGAACTGCAGTGCTTCTTTCATCGCAACGGCGAGATCGGCGCCATTGAAGTGCTCGAGGAGATCCCCGAGCAGATGGCAGTCACCCGTTCCCTTCTCCCTGCCGGCCGAATGGACATGGAGACCAGGTACCGCTTGGAGGCTACGGGGCGCGGATCTCGGCTGACCATCGAGACTGACTTTGAACTGCCCTCCGAAGTGGACATCGACCAGGAGGCAGGCCGCAGCTTTTGGAACTCCTACTTTGACAAAGTGGGGGCGTTGCTGGACCAGCAGGCTGCCGAAGTTGTCGGACCCGGGATTTTGTGATCTGTGCCTCAGGCGGAATAGTTGCAGACGCCATGCAGTTGTGCGCAATGAACCTGTTTCATTCTGAAAGGAACCGCGCATGCTGTTTTCCCCCTTGGCCCTCGGCGAGCTGGAGCTTGCCAACCGCTTGGTGATGGCCCCGCTGACCCGCCTGCGCGCAGGCCAGGATGGCGTACCGAACGACCTGATCGCCGAGCACTACCGCCAGCGCGCCTCCCTGGGGCTGATCGTGAGCGAAGGAACCTACCCGGCTCCGGCGGGCCAGTCCTACCCCGGCCAGCCCGGTCTCGTCACCGAAGCCCAGGTTGCAGGCTGGAAAAAGGTCACTGACGCTGTCCACGCCGAGGGTGGCCGGATGTTCGCCCAGATCATGCACGGTGGCCGCGTTTCGCATGCCGACATCACGGGCGGACACGAGATCGTGGGCCCCAGCGCAGTCGCCATCGACGGCGAGGTCCGCACCCCCAATGGCAAGCAGCCCTACCCGGTGCCGCGTGAACTCCGCACGGACGAACTGCCGGGAGTCATCCAGGAAATCGTCACCGCCTCCAAGAACGCGATTGAGGCAGGATTCGACGGCGTTGAACTCCACTCCGCCAACGGTTACCTCCTGCACGAATTCCTTGCCCCGAACTCCAACGTCCGCACCGACAGCTACGGTGGTTCCCCCGAGAACCGCGCCCGCTTCGTGATCGAGACTGTCAACGCTGTGGTGGAAGCCCTGGGAGCCAACCGCGTTGGAATCCGGATCTCCCCGGAACACAACGTCCAGGGAATTGCCGAAACTGACGCCGCCGATGTCCGGGCTACCTACGAGGTCCTGGTGGACACCATCGCACCGCTCAACCTGGCGTACCTGAGCATCCTGCACCACGACCCCAAGGGCGTGATGGTCCAGGACCTCCGCGAGCGATTCAACGGAACGTTCCTGGTCAACACGGGCTTCAGCGAGATCACCACCCGCGATGAGGCCTTCGCCATCATCGAAGAAGGCCTCGCCGACGCAGTAGTGGTTGGCCGCCCGGCCATCGCCAATCCGGACCTGGCCCGCCGCTGGCGTGAAAGCCTGCCGCTGAACGAACCGGATGCCTCCACGTTCTATGCGGACGGCGCCGAGGGTTACACCGACTACCCGTTCTACGCGAACTAAACAGCAGGAGAAGCACGACGCCGGCACCCAGCCAGGGTGCCGGCGTCGTGCTTTAAGCGCTGGGCACCAAAGCAAGGCAGAATGTGACGGCCGCTCCTTGTCGGCCTCGGGACCGCGTTCCTATAGGATTTGTGGCATGTCTGAACCTTCGCCGGCAGTCGCCCGCCCCGGCTTTCCTGTCAGCCGCCAAGTACTGGCCGACCACGTTTATGAAGCTTTGCTTGAATGGCTCATGGACGGCCGGCTGGAGCCGGGGGCCGCACTCAGTATCGACGGAATGGCACGGGAGCTGGATGTCTCGCCGACGCCCGTGCGCGAGGCACTTGCGCGGCTGGAACACACGGGTATGGTGCGCCGCGTCGCCCTGAAGGGGTACCGGGTGGCTCCAGTGTTCACGCGGGAGGACTTTGCCGAGCTCATGGAGGCGCGGCTGTCCATCGAGCCGGTCAATGCCCGCTTGGCTTGTGCGCGCATGACGCCCGAAGGTTTGGAGTCCCTCAAGCAGGCCGTGGAGGACTTGAAGACTGCCCCCCGAGGCGGCACCTTCGCTGAATACCGCAGTTACCTCGAAGCGGACGAACGGTTCCACCAGCTCATTGCCGCCCAGGCCAGCAACCAATTCCTTCTGGCGGCGTACAACACTTTGGGTGGTCAGATCCAGCGTTTCCGGCTGTTCGGGGGAGTGGGCATCACGGATGCCGAACAGGCAATCTCGGAGCACCAGGCTGTCCTGGAGGCCATGATGAGCGGCGACCCCGAGCAGGCCGCACAGAAAATGATCGAACACGTGGAGAAGGTCCGCGGACGCGCGATGGCGGACGCTCCCCAAGAGTAGCCATGCTCCTCCCGAGGTCCGCCGGTTCAGCCGGCGGACCCTTTTTGTGACCCCCTTCACGAACATACGTAAGACATATAGGATCTACGAAGTTTCCAAAAAAGCTTGACAGTTTCCTCTCAGTCGTAAATCCTATAGGAAACAGGATTCCACGAAGGAGTGATTATCATGGCGTACACCGCCGAGAATTGGCCCATAACAGCGGCCCTCCTGCAGTTCCCCGGCAAAGACGTCACGGGCAAGGACATCAACGACGCCGACGCTTCCGTGTGGGCAGAGGTCCTCCAGGAAGTGAAAGAAGCAGGTTTCGCCAACGCGGACCTCACCGACAGCTGGGTGCGTCCCGGAGACCTCAGCAAGGACCGCCTGGCCGAGTTCAAGCAAACGGCGGACCACGTCGGCATCGGCGTACCGGTCATCTCAGCCATCCGTCGCAGCGTCATCCACGCCACGGACTGGGCCGACAACCTCGCCTACAGCCACCGCACCATAGACGCCGCTGCAGAGCTCGGCTGCGAGGTAGTCTCCATTGGACTCCACCAGGCCATCACCCCGGAGCAGCAGAAACAACTGTGGTTCTGGACCGTGGAGGGTTACAAGGACCCCTTGGGGGACAAGGAAGCCTGGGGCAACGCTGTCTCCCGCATCCGTGAACTCGGCAAGCACGCAGCGGAGGCGGGCATCCTGCTCTCCCTGGAAATGTATGAGGACACCTACCTGGGCACGTCCGATTCTTCTGTCCAACTGGTCCAGGACATCGGCCTGGACAACGTTGGCCTGAACCCGGACATCGGCAACCTGATCCGCCTGCACAGGCCCATCGAGGACTGGCGGGAAATGGTGGCCAAGACTTTGCCGTACTCCAACTACTGGCACATGAAGAACTACATCCGCGACGAAGACGTGGCCCGCGACAGCTACATCACCATGCCCGCGCCGATGGAAAGCGGGCTCATCAACTACCGCGAAGCTTTCAAGGTAGCGCTTTCAGTGGGCTTCCAAGGCATCCTCTGCACGGAACACTACGGAGGCGACGGCCTCAGTGTCACCGCGAGCAACCAGGACTACCTCCGCCGGCATGTCCTCCCCAAGGCCGATGGCTATGCGCTGGGCAAGAGCCAAGTGGCCCAGGGCCGTCAGCAGCCCGCGGAGGCTTTGGCAGGAGCCGCGAAATGACGCAGATCTTCGACAATCCGGCAGACTTCGCCGACGAAGCACTGGATGGCTTTGTCGCCGCAAACCGCAACTACGTGGCCCGTGTTGACGGCGGCGTAGTCCGCTCCACCGAAGTTCCTGCCGGCCAGGTAGCACTGGTGGTTGGCGGCGGTTCGGGCCACTACCCGGCTTTCGCCGGGCTTGTGGGTCCGGGCCTGGCAGCAGGTTCCGCCTGCGGCAACATGTTCGCTTCACCGGCAGCTGGCCAGGTGTACCGCGTGGCCAAGGCTGCCAACGCAGGGGGCGGAGTCCTTCTCAGCTACGGAAACTACGCCGGCGACGTCCTCCACTTCGGCCAGGCCCAGCTTCGGCTCAACGCCGAGGGCATCGAAACCCGGACGGTCACCGTGACCGATGACATCGCGAGCGCCCCTATCGAGCAGTTGGAGAAGCGCCGCGGCATCGCGGGGGACCTCACCGTGTTCAAGATCGCCGGAGCCGCCGCAGAAGCGGGACTGGACCTTGACGGCGTCGAGCGCTTGGCCATCAAGACCAACTACCGTACGCGTTCCCTCGGCGTGGCCTTTGACGGCTGCACCCTCCCGGGCGCCAAGGACCCGCTGTTCCATGTACCCGCGGGGCAGATGTCCCTTGGCCTTGGAATCCACGGCGAGCCCGGCATCTCCGAGCACCCCATGCCCACAGCTTCCGAACTCGCCGAACTCCTGGTGTCCAAGCTCCTGGCGGACAAGCCTGAGGACGCTGGAGAACGCGTGGTGGCGATCGTCAACGGCCTGGGCACCGTGAAGTACGACGAACTTTTCCTGCTGTTCGGCAAGATCGAAAAGCTGCTCAGCGCAGCCGGACTCACAGTAGTTGAACCCGAATGCGGCGAGCTGGTGACCAGCCTGGACATGTCCGGACTCTCGCTGACGCTGCTGTGGCTGGATGAGGAACTTGAGCAGTATTGGGCCGCCCCTGCGGACACTCCGGCGTTCCGGAAGGGCAGCATGTCACCGCGGGCAGCCCGCGCCGAGGCGACGCTTGACGACGCCGAAACCGCCGATTTCGAACAGCCCACCGTGGCTGCCGCCGAACTCGGCCGCGAGGCCGTGGCCATCCTCGCCCAGGTGAGGGACGTCGTCGTCGAACATGAAGAGGAACTCGGCAAGCTGGACGCGATCGCGGGCGATGGCGACCACGGTATCGGCATGCGCCGCGGCGTGGACGCTGCCGCGGCCGCCGGGGAGGCTGTAAGCGGTTCTTCGGTAGCCCGGATCCTGGCCAGCGCGGGCGAGGCATGGAGCGAGCGTGCCGGCGGCACATCGGGCGCATTGTGGGGTTCGGCCGTCATCGCGGCCGGGCAGTCGCTCGGAAACCGTGAGTCCTACGACTCCCGGGATGCCGCCGCAGCCGTAAAAGCCTTCGTCAGCGCCATCACCGAACTCGGCAAAGCCGAGCCGGGCGACAAGACCATGGTGGACGCGCTCCTGCCGTTCCGGGACGCTTTCCTGGCTGAGCTCGACGGCGGTGCTCCCGTTGACAGGGCGCTGGCAGTAGCCGCTGCGGCGGCCGAGTCCGCTGCCGCGAGGACAGCGGAGTTACGTCCCCTCAAAGGCCGCGCACGTCCCTTGGCCGAGAAGAGCCTCGGCCACCCTGACCCCGGTGCTGTGTCCTTCGGCTTGATTGCCGCAAGGATCTCCCACCACATCGATTCACAACTGGCTGCCGCGACTACCGCGGTATCGGCCGGAAACGGAGCCTCGGAATGAGCAACACCCAAGGCTGGCGCATCGTCGTCGGCAACGATGAAGCAGGCGTGGAATACAAGAACGCGTTGAAGGCCTTGCTTGAAGCCGACCCGCGTGTCGCATCCGTGACCGACGTCGGAGTAGGCCCTGACGATTCCACTGCCTACCCGCACGTGGCTGTCGATGCCGCCCGCAAGGTAGCTGAAGGCGAAGCTGACCGGGCCTTGTTGATCTGCGGAACCGGCCTGGGCGTGGCTATCGCAGCCAACAAGGTGCCCGGCATCCGTGCCGTCACCGCCCATGACAGCTACTCCGTGGAACGCTCCGTCCTGAGCAACAACGCCCAGGTCCTCACCCTTGGACAGCGCGTGATTGGCCTGGAACTGGCCAAAAAGCTCGTCGGGGAGTGGCTGAGCCACCGCTTTGACCAAAATTCATCCTCCGCCGCCAAGGTGGACGCCATTTGCTCGTACGAGCCCGACTACACGAAGGCAGTCTGATCATGACTTCACCAGAAACCCAAGCCCGGAAGATCGCCGTCGTAGGCTCCGGTTACATGGGCGGCGGCATCGCCCAGGTCCTGGCGCTCGGTGGCGCCCGCGTTGCCCTGGCGGATGTTTCTGCCGAGGTAGCCCAGAAGAACTACGAGCGTTTGCTGGAAGAGTCCGAGCAGTTCATTGCTGACGGCCTCTTCCCGGAAGGGTCCACGGAGATCCTCAAGCAGAACCTGTGGGCGGCCAAGGACATCGAAGAAGCCGTTGCGGACGCCGACTTCATCGAGGAGTGCGTTCCGGAGGTCCTGGAGATCAAGCACCAGACCCTCGCCCGGATCAGCGCGGCTGCCCGCCCGGACGCCCTGATCGGCTCCAACACCTCCACCATCTCCATTGCAGCGCTGGCCGAAGCCGTGACCAACCCGGAGCGGTTCCTGGGCATCCACTTCTCCAACCCGTCGCCGTTCATTCCGGGCGTCGAGGTCATTCCGCACGCAGGAACTTCCGCCGCCACGGTCGCCGCCTCCCGCGACCTCGTGCACGCAGCCGGCAAGCAGACCGCCGTCGTCAAGGACGTCACCGGATTCGTGCTCAACCGCCTGCAGTACGCGCTGTTCCACGAAGCCGCGCAGCTGGTGGAGCAGGGCATCGCAACAGCGGACGACGTCGACACCCTGGTGCGTACGACGTTCGGCTTCCGCCTGCCCTTCTTTGGCCCGTTCGCCATCGCGGATATGGCCGGGTTGGACGTCTACAACTTCTGCTACAAGTCGCTGCAGACCGGTTTCCCGGAGCGTTTCGCAACGCCGAAGATCCTCTCGGACCTGGTGGAGGCCGGCAAGCTCGGCACCAAGACCGGTGCAGGCTTCCTCAACGTTCCGGCAGAACGCACCCCGGAACTGATCGCCTACCGCAACAAGGCCTACGTCGCCATGCAGAAGCTCATTGAAGAGCTCGGCCCGGCTCCCATCAACTAACGGAGGAGAACCACATGACTTTCCCCGCATCACGGACGGCTATCGTCACTGGAGCTGTCTCAGAGCGCGGCATCGGGCGCGCAACGGTCAACTACCTGGCTGCGCAGGGCTGGAACATCGGCATCATCGACCTTGACGATGCCGCGTGCAAAGCTGCCGCCAAGGAAATCGCCTCCGAATACGGGGTCCAGGCCCACGGCGTCGGAGCCAATGTTGCCAGCGAAGCCGAAGTCCGTGCAGCCATTGACGAGCTTGAAAACGAGCTGCCGCAGATCGTGGCGCTGGCCAACGTGGCCGGCGTCAGTTCGCCCATCGGCTACCTGGAACTTGAACCGGCCGAGTGGGACCGGGTGCTGAACATCAACCTCAACGGTGTCCACTACGCCACCCGGCGCGTGGCCGAGTCCATGGTGAAGAACCGGATCGGCCGCATCGTCAATATTTCCTCGGTCTCCGCACAGCGCGGCGGCGGTACGTTCTCCAAGACCCCCTACTCGGTAGCAAAAGCGGGCGTCATTGGCTTGACCCGTGCGACGGCCCGCGAGCTGGGCGAATACGACATCACCGTCAACGCCATCTCACCCGGCCCCATCGATACCGACATCATGGGCGGCACCCTGAGCCAGGAACGCAAGGACGAGCTCACCAAGGACCTTGTGGTGAACCGGGTGGGCTCCACGCGTGACATCGCAGCGGCCATCGCCTTCCTCATCAGCGAGGACTCCGGATACATCTCCGGCCAGACGCTGAATGTGGATGGCGGGCTGTACATGCACTAGGCCTTCGTCGATGAAGACCTGGACTCGAGAACGAAAGATCTATCTTGCCGTGGGCGTCCTCGCCTGCGCTGTGGGCCTGGTGCTCATCTTCCTCCCGCGCTGATAACCCGCTTAGGTTATCTCCCCCCCAATTGACTACTCAAAGAGGAGTTTCGATGTCTGTTGCCTCGAGTTCCACCAAGGAGCTCTTGGACTCGCCGGTTCTGAAATCCGCGATCTCCAAGGCTTCATTCCGGCTTATGCCCATGCTGGTCATCCTTTATGTGGTGGCATTCCTTGACCGCACCAACGTTGGTTTTGCTGAAGCCGCCCTGGGGGTGGACAAGGGCATCACCGCCGGGGCCTACGCACTGGGTGCGGGCATCTTCTTCATCGGTTACGCGCTGTTCGAGATCCCCAGCAACCTGCTTCTGACCAAGTTCGGCGCCAAGATGTGGCTGGCCCGCATCGCGGTCACCTGGGGCATCGTGTCTGCGTGCTTCGCTTTCGTTCAGGGTGAGACCTCGTTCATCATCCTCCGGTTCCTGCTGGGCGTCACCGAAGCAGGGTTGTTCCCGGGCGTCATTATGTTCCTCGCCGCCTGGTTCCCCAACAAGGTGCGCGTGAAGATGTTCGCCATCTTCTACCTGGCACAGCCGCTCTCGCAGATGTTGGGCGCTCCGTTGTCCGGTTGGCTCATCAACATTGGCGACCAGGTTCCCGGCGTTGCCGGCTGGCAGGTCATGTTCTTCGTCGAAGGCTCACTGGCCATCCTGGCCGGTATTGCCTCATTCTTCTTCCTGATCAACAGCCCCCAGGACGCGAAGTTCCTGAGCAAGGAAGAAAAGGTTGCCCTGACCGATGTCATGGCTTTGGAGGACACGGTCAAGGAAGAATCCGGTCCGCGCGGCGTCATGGCCGCGATGCGCAACGGGCGTGTCTGGTACTTCACCATCATCTACTTCTGCCTGCAGATCGCGGTGTATGGCGTTACCTTCTACCTTCCGCAGCAGGTAGCCCAGCTCACCGGACAAAAGGTGGGGCTCGCCGTCGGGCTGATGGCCGCCATTCCTTGGTTCTTCGGTATCTTTGCCTGCTACTTCGTCGGCAAGGCCGCGAACACTGTGGTGCGTCGGCGGATCTGGGGCACGGGACTCTTCGTTTCCACCGGCCTGTGCATCTTCGGTTCCGCCTGGGCCGGCGCCAATCACCTTCCGGCGCTGGGCATCATCTTCATTACCCTTGCGGTGTGCAGCTTCCTGGCAATTGGTCCCATCTGCTGGTCCTATCCGACGGCGTTCCTCACCGGCACGGCTGCAGCCGCCGGCATCGGCCTGATCAACTCCCTGGGAAACCTGGGTGGCTTCGTCGCTCCGATCCTGCGCACCACGGTCAATGAAATGACGGCGTCGGATACGGGAACCATGGGCGTCTACGCACTTGGCGTCCTGCCCTTCCTGGCCGCGGCGATGATGTTCGGCACCCGGGCATTCTCCAACAAAGCCGACGAGCTGCTTGGTAAGTAAGAAATGGATCGGACAGCCATGAATACTCCAGAAACCTTGTACATCGGAGTCAGTACCAAGATGTACATGGGGTACGCCGGCAGCCTTGCCTGGCTGGAGCAGTTGGTGGCAGAAGTGGACGCCCGTCCGGCCCTCGCGGCCGGGCGGGTTGTCCCGTTTGTCATCCCGTCGTTTCCGGTCCTTCCCGCCGCGGCTGAGCTGGCTGCTGGTTCTCCGCTGGTCCTGGGCGCACAGAACTGTGGCTGGTCTGATGGCCCGTGGACCGGCGAGGTAGCCCCATCGATGCTGGCGGAGCTCGGGGTTGTCCTGGTGGAGATCGGCCATGCCGAACGTCGCCGCCACTTTGCCGAAGACGATGCCATGGTGGCACTGAAGGTGGGCGCCGCCGTCGAGTCCGGCCTGACACCGTTACTGTGCGTGGGGGAGGACAAGGCCTGCGCCCCCGAGGCTGCGGCAGAGGTCGTCTACCACCAGATCAAGGCAGCCGTCTGCGGTGACTGGTCCTTGGCTGTTCGGCTCGTCGTCGCCTATGAACCGGTGTGGGCAATCGGCGCTCCGGAACCGGCCTCGGCAGAGTACGTTTCAATGGTGGTGGGCGCGTTGCGCGCCGCATTGGGGCAGCATGGCCTGGCCAGCCTCCCGGTGATTTATGGGGGCTCGGCGAAGCCCGGACTCCTGCCCAAGCTCTCGGGCGTATCAGGCCTCTTCCTTGGCCGCTTCGCGCACGATGCCGCCAACTTCGGCCGCGTGTTGGACGAAGCCCTCGCCCTGGCCAAGTAGGTCGCAGTTCAGGTCGTTCCCAGCGCTGGGAACGACCCCAAGTGCGACTCAGTTGGGTGCGGAGGCGCGTTGGCACAGCGCCACGAAGCCGCCGAGGTTTTCGAGTCCCTCAGGATGCGTCGGCAGGTAGTTGGTCAGCTCGGGAGAACGCACGACGACGGCGCGCCACTGACCGCGCGACACCGCCACGTTGATCCGGTTGCGTGACAGCAGGAACTCCATGCCGCGGGGGACTTCGCCGGCGGCGGATGCAGCCATGGACACGATGACCACCGGCGCTTCCTGGCCTTGGAACTTATCTACCGTGCCTACGCGGACCTTGTTCAAGCCGGCGGCGTGCAGTTCATGCTTGATGAGTTGAACCTGCGCGTTGTAGGGCGCGACCACCAGGATGTCGGTTTGGTCCAGGGGACGGGTTTCCGGGGATTGGGACGGATCCTGCCATTTCAGGCCGAGATGGGTCCGTACTTGCCTGGCCACCTCCGCAGCTTCCTCGGGTGAGGACGTCGAGTTCCCGGTGTGGTCCACGTAGATGCACGAAATGCCTGATTCGGCACCTTCCAGCCGGCGCTGTGATGCCGCTGGGGCTGCCTCCAACCGGGAGTCGTAGGACAGTTCGGACACGGCCCCGCAGAGATCCGGGTGCATCCGCCATGACAATGCCAGGAAGTAGCCGAGCTCAGGTGGCAAGGTGTTGTAGCCGTCGGAGAGCCAGCCAAGCGCGGACTCGTCGACGGGTTCGGGATGCTTGCCCTGGGTGACCTGCGGCAGCTGCTGCGGATCGCCTAGAAGGAGAAGCCGCTTGGCAGCACGACTGACCGCCATGGTGTTGGCCAGGGAGAACTGGCCGGCTTCGTCGATGACCAGCAGGTCCAGTGATCCGGCCGGAACCTCCTTGCCCACCATGGCCCAGGCGGTGCCCCCGATCAGGGCGCCACCGGGCATGGCCAGGGCTTCGCTGACGTCGGCCTTTCCGCACCCGCTCCACGGCACAGGATCGTTGTGCTTGACCTCCTTGGCAACCCGCTGAGGGTCCACGCCGGCCTTCTCGACGGCGGCGCACAGCATGTGTTCAACCACCGCATGGGATTGTGCCACGACGCCGACTTTCCACCCATCGGCCACAAGCCGCGCCAGAACGTGCGCACCGACATGGGTCTTTCCACTACCTGGAGGACCCTGCACCGCAAGGTAGGAATGGTCAAGGTCCTTGACTGCTGCGGTAATGGCATCAACATACCCATCGGGACAGGCCCCCACGGCAGGCAAAACTTCCAGGCTTCGAAGCCGTGGAGGTTGCCGGCGGACCAGGTCCAGTGCCGGGTCTTTTGGCCAGGACGGGAGCGCCGCGCGGAGTTTTGTTGCCAGTGCCGCGAGGGCTGCCCTCTGGCCGCTGGTCGGGATGGGGCTGTCGGGAGTCAGCGCCATGGGAAGTTGGGTGAACTCCGTGGAGTCCTTGCGCAGGCTTTCGGATATGGTGACTGACTCGAAGTCCCCGTCTTCGCCGACCTCGGTAACTTTGGTGTTGCTCCAGCCGGCCCGGCCGAGGACCGACGACTCCTTCGGGAGCAATGAGTCAGGCAGCGGGGGCTCGTACATTCTGAAGTAGCTCTTGCCTGGGTCCAGTCCCGCGCCGTCACCTGAGCGTCCGAGCAGCTTGATGACCCGCGCCGGATTACTGCGGGGCGTCGGTTTGGCCCAATCCTGGAGAAGCTCGGCATGGTCCACGATGAACAGATCACGGCCGTCATCCCATTGGGACGTTGGCTTCTCCAGGCGATCGAAGTGGCTCCACCAGTGTTGCTTGTCCTCGCGGCGGTGGTAGCCCACGCCCGCGGCGACAATCCCTATGGCGCGGGCATCCGGAGAGGAACGCTCGGTCTCGGGGAGCTGGGCAAGGTACTCAAAAAGTGCCGTCTCCTCAGGCGCGGCCTCGTACTTGGTTGTGTCCTTGCCATTCTCCGAATCACCTGGCTCCGGGTCACCAGGTCCAGCAGTGAAGGAGCCCGGGGCGATGGAGCGCTCCGCGGCCCGGGCAAGCAGCCAGTTCCGCAGCTCCAACGTGGAGAGGCAGTCGTACTCGTTGTAGTCCCGGATGCCTTCAAGGATCCGGGCTGCCGTGGCAGCCTGGCCGGTATCCCTGGCCGTACAAAAGTCCGCGTAGGCAACCACGGAAGCTCCGGCGTCGGTCACGTCACCGGAGCGTAAGTGCCGCCCCATGTAGAGCGGCTCGAGCTTTTTGATGCTGTAGGAGTTCGCGGAGATTCTGATGCTGTGCCGGACGGTATCGTAAAGGTCCACCAGGACGCCCTGCTTCAGAAGATCGTCGACGGCGGTTTCGCCCACCACATGCGTCAGGGACAGGTTCCTCAGCGCTGTTTTCTCGTACGCGGCGTAATGGTAGATGTGCATGCCCGGGTACTGTGCACGCCGTTTGGCAACGTAGTCCAGGAAGTCCACGAAGGCCTTGCCTTCCTCGGCCCGGGAATGAGCCCAGAACGGGCGGAAGACTGGGCTGGCACCAGGCCCCACAGGGTTCTCGATGACGCCGAACAGGTATTCCAGCCCCCACTTCCCCGTGACGGGGTCCTGCCACAGGGGATCGCCTTCGAAGTCGAAGAAGATGTCGCCGGGATCCGGAGCAGGCAACCGCCCCAGGGTGTTATCTGCCAGGACGTTGTAGCTGATTGCCTTGGCTTCTCCGGACGGGTCCGTGTACTGCACTGTGCCATCCGGGGTGCCGGCTCCAGTCTGCAACCGGGCCTGTTCGCGCATCCGCAACAAGGTGGGATCGCCCGCTGCCGGTAAGGCGGCCAGTTGGTCGATGGTGGTGACGCCGTCCTCGATCAGTTTCTTGCGGCGGCTGATGCGCATGCCCGCAACCATGAGCAGATCCCTGTGCAGCTGGACCTGTTCGGCGCAGTAGTCACAACGGCCGCAAGCAGAGTACCGGGGGTCTCCCCAGGCAACAGGCTGGTCCCCTGAGACGTGTGAAGTGGTCATTTCAAGGAACCGCTCGCGCCGTTCCTTGAACACGGGGAGGATCTGGGAAAGCGGGTGGTCGCTGTGGACGCGGTTGCCCAGCACCAGGGTGACAGTGGGATCCGGCGTGATCCCCGCTTGGATCAGTTGGTCTCCATAAGCTGCCAGTTGAAGCAGGGCCGTGACTTTGGCATGCCGGGCCAACTTGGTATCGAATACCGCATACTGGCCGCCCGGCTTCTTGACCAGGAAGTCGGAGCGGCCATGGAAGGTGCCATCAAAGAAGGCGGCTTGGAAGACGATGTCCGCTCCGGACCGCAAGGCGTCGATGGATTCCGCGTGCTTGGCCGAAAGGGTGGCGCGGTCCATCGCGGTGGCGGGAACGACGTCGTAAACGCCTTTTCGCGTTGCCGGGTCCCACGGGCCAAATTCGGCCACGAACTCATCCAGGACCCGATGCTCGTGGACATCGCCAAGCTGGGCAGTGCGTTCCAGCATGGCATCCGGTGGGAAGTCCGGCCGGGGAGTCCGGCCCAGCTTTTCGTCGAGCTTGCGCAGCAGCTGGTACTCGCAGGTGGCGGCAATAACGAGATCGCTGGCCGAGAACACCAGATCCTGCGGGGCGCCTGCCAGCTCCGGATCGAGAAAGAACATTGCGGGCCACCTGCCTTCCTTGCCGTGAATACCATTCAAAGCCAAGCTATCAGCGGACCCGGACAAAATAGCGTGCGCTCCACTTAGACTGCACCCATGACTGAAACACCCACCACAGACCCAGCGTTCGAGGCCGCCTACCAGGCCGCACAGAAGAGCCTCAGCGAGGGCGGAATTCCCATCGGGGCAGCGTTGGCCCGAGGCGGGGAAATCATCGCTACCGGGCACAACGAACGTGTCCAGCACGGCGACCCGATTGCCCACGGGGAAATGTCCGCACTGCGTGCCGCGGGCCGGCAGAAGAGTTATCGGGACACCACGCTGTACACCACCCTCGCGCCCTGTGCGATGTGCACGGGGACCATCATCCAGTTCAAGATTCCGCGGGTTGTGGTGGGGGAGGCGGAGACCTTCCCGGGTGAGTTCGACCTCCTCCGCTCCCGCGGTGTGGAGGTCGTGGTCCTGGATGATCAGCGCTGTGTGGACATGATGCGCACCTTCCAGGAGGAACACCGGGAACTCTGGGCTGAGGACATCGCCGAGGCCTGAAATTCATCTGGTCACCGCTACTGGTCGAGCGTAGGCTGGCATCATCGGCGTTGGAGCCGAAGGGCCCCGCGTCGATAATCCCCATCGATGAAGGAGGACCCATGAGTGTCGTACGTGAATTCATGACGACGGACGCCAAGTGCGTCGTCGAGGACCAGACCCTTGAGGTAGCCGCCCGCATGATGAGGGATATGGACTGCGGTTCACTTCCCATCTGCGGCAACGACGGCAAACTGACTGGTTTCATCACCGACCGCGACATTGTGGTCAAGTGCATTGCCGAGGGAAAGGATGCCCGGGAGGTCCGTGCCAGCGAGCTCGCCCAAGGCAAGCCGTACTGGATCGACGCAGATGCCAACGTGGACGAGGCCATCCGGATGATGGAAGAGCACCAGGTACGCCGGCTTCCCGTCATCAGCGACCACGCCTTGGTGGGCATCATCAGCCAGGGTGACATTGCCCGCAACCACTACGCCGAACAGCGCCTGGGCGAAATGGTGGAGCACATCTCGGCCAAGGAGCACATGTCGCACCAGTAGCCGCCGGAGGGCAAGGCCAGCCGCCGCGAGGCACTCCCGGACGGGAACGCCTCGCGGCCCGTTTCCCACACGGGAGCCCGCGTGAGGCAAACTGTCATGGTGACTTCACATCTCCAACACCAGTCAGCTGACTCTGCCATCCACGCACAAATCGCCGAAGAACTCGGCGTCAAGGCCTGGCAAGTAAAGGCCGCGGTGGAACTGCTCGACGCCGGATCCACCGTCCCTTTCATCGCCCGCTATCGCAAGGAAGCCACCGGGACGCTCGATGACACCCAGCTGCGCGACCTCGAAGAACGCCTCAGGTACCTTCGCGAGCTGGAAGAGCGTCGAAAGGCCGTCCTGGAGGCGATCGCCGCCCAAGGCAAGCTGACCCCGGAACTGGAAGCCGCCGTCGTCGGAGCCGATACCAAGGCGCGGCTGGAGGACATCTACCTCCCCTTCAAATCCAAGCGCCGCACCAAAGCCCAGATCGCCCGCGAAGCGGGGTTGGAGCCGCTGGCCGATGTCCTGCTCGCCAACCCGCAACTGGACCCGGCCACCGAGGCCGCCAACTACCTGAACGCGGAGCATTCCATCGATGACGCCGCCTCCGCGCTCGCCGGTGCCCGTGCCATCCTGGTGGAGCGCGTGGGGCAGGACGCGGATCTTGCCGAGGACCTGCGTGAACGGCTTTGGAAGCAGGGCCGCATGGTGTCCCGCGTGAAGAAAGGGATGGAGGCCGAGGGCCAGAAGTTCAAGGACTACTTCGAGTTCACTCAAGTGCCTTCCGGTATGCCATCGCACCGGGTGCTCGCGCTGTTGCGCGGCGAAAAGGACGGCGTCCTTGAGCTGGACCTCGCCGAGGCGGACCCCGCGGACGACGACGCCCTGGCCGCCGCACGCGGCAAGTACGAGAACGCCGTGGCCAAGTGCCTTGGGGTTTCCAACCAGGGCCGTCCTGCCGATGGCTGGCTGATGCAAACTGCCCAGCTGGCGTGGCGCGGCCGCATCCTGGACCGCCTCACCACGGACCTTCGCGGCCGCATGTTTGCCGATGCCGAGGACGAGGCCGTCCGCGTTTTCGCAGCGAACCTGCGCGATGTCCTCCTTGCTGCTCCGGCCGGCAACCGCGCCACCCTGGGCCTGGATCCAGGGCTCCGGACCGGTGTGAAAGTGGCCGTGGTGGATGGGACCGGCAAGGTGGTCACCACTGACACCATCTACCCGCACGCTCCGGTGAAGAAGTGGGACGAAGCACTGGCCACCCTTCACCGGCTGGCCAAGCAGCACAACGTGGAACTCGTGGCGATCGGCAACGGAACTGCCTCCCGCGAGACGGACAAGCTGGCCACTGAGCTCATCAAATCCCTGGAAGCCTCGGGTTCCAAGGGAATCCAGAAACTGGTGGTGTCCGAGGCCGGAGCTTCCGTCTATTCGGCCTCGGCCCTGGCGGCGTCCGAGCTCCCGGGTATGGACGTTTCCCTGCGTGGAGCCGTCTCCATTGCCCGCCGCCTGCAAGACCCTCTGGCGGAGTTGGTGAAGATCGAGCCCAAGTCCATCGGAGTCGGCCAGTACCAGCACGATGTCACCGCAGCGAAGCTGGACCGTTCCCTGGATGCCGTAGTGGAGGACTGCGTCAATGCTGTCGGCGTGGACGTGAACACGGCTTCACCTGCCTTGCTGAGCCGGGTGGCCGGCGTCGGACCTTTGCTCAGCGAGAACATCGTGGCGTACCGGAACGAGAATGGGCCGTTCGCCAAGCGCAGCGACCTCAAGAAGGTGCCGCGGTTGGGCGCCAAGGCCTTTGAGCAGTGCGCCGGATTCCTGCGGATCACCGGGGGAGCGGAACCGTTGGACGCTTCCAGCGTGCACCCCGAGGCGTACTCCGTTGCGCGCAAGATCCTGGTAGCAGCCGGCGGCGGCCCCGCCACCGCCCTGGACCCTCAGGCGTTCGTGGACGGCACCTTTGGATTGCCCACGGTCAAGGACATCATGTCCGAGCTCGAGAAGCCGGGCCGCGACCCGCGTCCAGCGTTCAAGGCAGCGTCCTTCTCTGAAGGGATTGAGAAGATCTCCGACCTCAAGCCCGGAATGATCCTGGAGGGCACGGTCACCAACGTGGCCGCGTTCGGTGCCTTCGTTGACGTCGGAGTGCACCAGGACGGACTGGTGCACGTTTCGGCGTTGTCCAACAAATTCGTCTCGGATCCCCGCGAAATCGTGAAGTCCGGGCAGGTGGTCCGCGTCAAGGTCCTTGAAGCCGACCCGGAACGGAAGCGCATCTCCCTGACACTAAGGCTCGACGACGAACCCGGCACTGCGGCCGGGCGCACCTCGGGCGGGCGTGCCGCAGGCGAACGACGCGACAACCGGGCCGCGGGCGGCCAGCGGAGCTCTGGCCCGGCGAAGCAGGGTGGCGGACAGCCCCGGCAGGGCGACCGTCGCCAAGGCAACCCACGCGAAGGCAACCCGCGCCAGGGCAAGCCGCAGCAGGCTCCAGCCGCTCCCGCGAACACCGCGATGGCCGAGGCGCTGCGCCGGGCCGGCCTCGGCAAGTAGTTCCAACCCCGTCTTCTTGGAAGCAAGGCGGGGTCACTTATGGCCCATCCAGGGGTGGAACATGGGCCATAAGTGACCCCGCGTTGCTCTGTGCAAGGGCCGATTGCAGGGCCACGGGCAGCCAGCGGGCGATCCGTTCAAAGGCTTCCCGCCGGATGGGCTGCGGGGAGAGGAAGATGTCGTGGAAAGCGTTGGGAAGCCGGCTCACCGTGACGGTATCCGCCAAGGACAGCGCACGGTGTGCCACGGCGTCCACGTTCAAGGCCACGTCCGCGGTGAGGGCATCGGCCGACCACTTCGGCTGAAGATAGCTCTTGTCTGAGAGCAGCACCAGCACCGGAACATCAATGCCCAGCCCGGCAGCAACGGTTGCCTGCCCGCGGAACACTGCGTCCAGGAATGCGGGCGTGATCGGGAATCCCCGGTCGGGTCGCCATTCGAGGTTGTAGTCCCATTCGCCGTCGAGTGCCGCTGACACTGCGCGGGTGTAGATGCCCGGATCCACCGGCGGCAGTGGTGCCAGCGGGTGGAGCCTGGCATGCAGTCCCACCAACGGTGCGATCGCGCGGCGGCCCAGTTCGGTTGCCTGGAACTCCAACCACGGGCTGTTGAGGATCAGCGCTGAGGCTATGCCCGGATTACGGTGGGCCCAGAGGCTCAGGGTCAGTCCGCCGGTGGAGTGTCCCAAAAGGATGAGCGGCCGGTCCGCACCCGAAGTACCTGAGCGGCCCATGGCAGAGAGCGCCGCGGCGGTGTCGGCGTCGTAATCGGCGAGGTTGGTGACGAAACCAGGGACCAGTCCCGGCCGCAGGCTCCGGCCGTAGTTGTGCAGGTCCAGCGCATGGAAGCGGGCACCTGCCCTGTACCAGAACTCGGCAAGGTGGCGTTGGAAGAAGTAGTCGGACCAGCCATGGACGTAGAGGACGTCGGCATCGAGGACGCCGGGTTCCGGTGCAGCGTGGTCCGGTTCAGTCCCAACGTAACGCACCAGCGTGGCGACAGCACCGTCGTCGAGCCTCAGTGTTTGTTGTTCAAAGCCTTCGCCAAGAATGTCCGGTACCCACGGCTGCGTCATGGATCCGATCGTAGCGGTTCGCTGGTGCCGGCCCCCTTTTCCTTCTGCCACGGCCAGCGGCCCGTTATTTCCAGCTCGAGGGAGAAGCTGAGGAACGTCCGGATCAGCACGATGATGGCCAGGACGCCGACGCTCTCAAACGTCGGTGTCACCGCGACGGTACGGATGATGTCCGCTGCCACCAGGAGTTCGAGGCCCAAGAGGATGGAACGTCCCAGCAGTTGCCGGTAGGCGCGGTACGGCGTGAACGGCTCCAGGCCGCGAGCGCGTTCCGGTTGGTAGCCGCGCAACGCCATGGGAATGGAGACCAGTGCTCCAATCACCATGACGGCCACCCCGGCGGCGTCCATGTACCTGCCGACAGCTTCGATGATGTGCTGGAAATCCATGGCCCTCCCTGGGTTGGTGGAACGTACCGCTACAGCGCCGGTGCCGGAACCGGGAAGAACACCCGGGGATCCTGCAGGAGTGCGGGGTAGTCGAAGTCGGAGCGCTTGATCACGTTGGTGACCTCGAAGTTGCGGGCGAAGCGCCCGTTGTCCGTGATGGGGCGGCCGTGAATGAGTCCGACGGCGAACGTCTGTCCGTCGTCGAACGGGACGGCCAGTTCGGTCTTGCCGGGCAGGGTGGTGAACGCCTTCTCCTGGGCCTGACGCTTGCGGGTTGGCTTCTTCTCAAGCTGCTTCACGGGGCGCTTCTTGGGGCCACCGACCTGCCGCCGCGACTTTTCTTCGGCGTATACGAACTGGTACTCGTCGGGGTCTGCGGGAGCCGCGGCGCGGGCCTTGCCATGGGGCGGCATGCTGACAGTGGTGAGTTGCTCCGGGCGGATGTCTTCCACGTTGGAACGCAGGATCCACAAGCTGTCCTCTTCCGGGTCCTCCGGGTGGAATTCGTGCAGAGGCTCCGGCCACACATACTCGAGCTTTTCCTCGGTGCCCGGGAAAATCTGCGCGTAGTGCTTCGGGTCCTTGCTGATCAGCTTGGAACGGTGGCTGAGGTGCAGGTCCTCGTGTCCCAACCACGGCGGCATGATGATCCTGGACGCGTAGTCCGGGTGGGCGGCCTGCGGTGCGAACTCAGCGATATTGGTGCGGGTGTTGTCCGGGTGGCCGCGCTTGATCCATTCGTCGGCCATGGCCAGGCCGTACATCGTAAGCGCAGGAACGTGCCCCATCCACATGCGGACAGCCGGGTGGGACTGCCAACCGTACTCCGGGATCACCAACGCGCGGAGTACTTGGAGAGCTTCGACGCGCTGTTTGCCGAGCCTTGAAGTATCGAGCGCCGCGGCACTCTCGCGGAAATCGGCGAAGGGGAGGAAAGTCTGCATCCTTTCAGTTTGAGGGTGCCGGGCGTGAGAACCAAGTTGAGTGCTCCGGGACACGTGCCCGTGTTCGGGCCTAGAGTTGTCGGGTGGAAACTATTGGCGAGAAAACAACCACTACGGCACCTCCGGTTGCCGAACTGCACCTGCACATTGAAGGGACCCTCCAGCCAGAGCTGATCTTTGCCCTGGCCGAACGCAACGGCATTGAACTGCCGTACGAAGACATCGAAGAGCTGCGCGAGAAGTACGAATTCTCGGACCTGCAGTCCTTCCTGGACCTCTACTACGCCAACATGGCTGTCCTGCAGACCGAGCAGGATTTCACCGACATGACCCGCGCCTACCTGGAGCGGGCCGCCGCCGGGGGAGTGCGGCACGCGGAAATCATGATGGACCCGCAGGCCCACACCTCCCGTGGAGTGGCATTGGAAACCTGCGTCAACGGGGTGGCCACCGCCCTGGCAACCTCGGAAGAGGATTTTGGCGTCTCCACCCTCTTGATCGCTGCATTCCTGCGGGATATGTCCGAGGAATCTGCCCTTGAGGTACTGGAACAGCTCCTTGCCATGCATGCCCCGATCGCCGGCATCGGCCTGGACTCTGCCGAGGTGGGCAATCCGCCGTCGAAATTTGAGCGCCTGTACCAGCGCGCTGGCGAGGCTGGGCTTCGAAGGATCGCGCACGCCGGCGAAGAAGGGCCCGCGTCCTACATCACGGAGGCCTTGGACATCCTGCACGTCGAGCGTATCGATCACGGCATCCGGTGCATGGAAGACACTGATGTGGTGCAGCGGCTGGTGGCCGAGCAAGTGCCCCTGACCGTCTGCCCGCTGTCCAACGTCCGGCTCCGCGCCGTGGACAAGCTCGAGGACCATCCCCTGCCGGAAATGCTCGCAATCGGGCTGAACGTGTGCGTCAATTCCGATGACCCCGCCTACTTTGGTGGCTACGTGGACGACAACTTCGAGCAACTGGTTGAGGTCCTGAAGTTCTCCGTGCCCGAACAGGCCACCTTGGCGGCGAACTCTATCCGGTCCTCCTTTGCCAGCGAGCAACGGAAAGCCGTGCTCCTGGACGAGGTCACCGAATGGGTCAAGGCGTCCGTTCCGCACCCGTAAAGCACATCAGCCGAGACCCGTACATCACTTGCGCCGCTTGTGATGTCACACTCAGTCACGACACACGGTGTTTACCAACTGCAGTCGCGGGAATTAACAATTCATTGGCAAACTGCAAGGGAATATCCACCGTAGAAGGAGAAGCATGGGCGCGAACACCGCCGAGAACACCAACCTTCGTCTGAAGGCCGTCCTGGACATCCTCGCCGAGGGCGTGTGGTCCGGGGCAACGCTGAACGCCGGCGAAGTGCTGGCCGAAGCGATCGCCCGCGTTCCTTTCAACGACCACGAGGCCGAGCTGCTCAGTGGCGGCATCCCGCGCGGCCACAAGACGCTCACCTCGGCCTCGGCCAAGCTGGTGAAGGCCGGCTGGCTGGTCAAGGGACGTTCGGGCTGGACCATCCCGGAGGACGGCCTGCGCGCGACGGTCGCCTTCGCGGACGTTGCAGCTTTTGCCGCAGCGCTCGACGCCGGAACGCCGGTCCCTGCCGACGTTCCAGTCCCCACCGCCCCGCCGGTCAAGGCCAAGGCAAAGCGGGTGGCAGCTCCGAAGCGCGCTGCTGCAAAGAAGGAAACCGCTCCCAAGGTTGCCGCCAGCGAGGTAGCCGAACCCAAGGTTGCCGCAGCGAAGGTGTCCGCACCGAAGGCCGCTGCTGCAACAAAGAAGCCTTCCACCCGGAAGGCTCCTGCCAAGGCCGCGGCGACCACCGCCGTCGAGACCGTGCCGCAGCCGGACGCCGTCGCGATTGCCGGGGACTTCAACACAATCCTTGGCGCTCCCGAGGATTGGGCCCCACAGTACGACGAAGCCCAGATGACCTTCAGCCCTTTGGCGCAGGTGTGGACACTGACAGCTGAATTGCCTGCCGGTTTCTACACGTACAAGATCGCGCTGAACCGCTCGTGGGACGAGAACTATGGTGCGTTTGGCGCCCGTGACGGTGCGAACCACGAGTTGAACCACGACGGCGGCCCGGTCACCATCACGTACAGCCACGCAACGCGTGACATCGTGGTGAGCTAGCTTTTCGCCGGCGCATCCTGCCCTTGTTCGCTTCGCCTGCCGTTGAACGGTAAGCGGGACGGACAGGGGCAGGTTTCGTTAAGGTGGGTCCATGAACTCAGTGGGAAATCGACTCACGGCGCGCATCACCGGCGTCGTCCAAGGCGTGGGTTTTCGCTACTGGACTGCCCGAAAGGTCGATGAGCTGGGCTTGGCGGGGACTGTCCGCAACCGCCATGATGGCTCCGTGGAATTGGTGGTCGAGGGGTCCGCAGCAGACATCGACAGCATCGTGGCCTGGCTCCGTTCAACGAATGCGCCGGGCCGGGTGGAGAACGTCGATGTCGAGGTATCGGAAGCAACGGGGGACTTCGACGGGTTCCGGATAGTGGGGTAGGGCCCTTAGGCCCCCGGCGATTCGGTCATTAGTCCGCATTCCTTTGCCGCCAGGAGCAGTTCCTGGTCATATGCCACTACTGCGTCTGCCTGCAATCTGATGGCCGTTGCCAGATGGATTGCGTCGGCGCTCCGGAGTTGCCTGGGCAGTGCTGAGGCGTACATCAGATCGGAGCGGGTGACGTCTACAAGGTTGATGCCCGCAAGGACATTGTTGACGTGGTCAAACGGCAGGTTGCGGCGGCGTGCTGCGCAATGGAGTTCGGTATAGAGGAGCATCGACGTGACCAAGTGGCCTCCGGAAGCGGTGGCCTCGTACAGATGTGCGGCCAAGGCTTCGGACTCCCGCTCTTCCACGACGAGCTTCAAGACTGCGGAGGTATCCGCGTAGATGATCACCGATCGCCGCGCAGGTCGGCCAGGATATCCGCGGTGGACATTTCACTCCGGACGCGCGGCAGGAACCGGAAATCAACCGGCGAGCCAGAGGCAGGTCGAACGTTACCGGCCCGCAGGAGACGTTCAAACGGAGACGCAGAGGGCGGAATAAGGGTAGCTGCAACCTCGCCGTTGTTGGTGACGTCGATCACTTCACCATTTTTGACGCGTTCGAGGATCTTGCTGCTCTGATTACGCAGTTCCCGATGCGGAATAGTCGTCATAGTTGAACCTCCGTAGCAATCGTAGCAGTGTGCATGGAGGCTCGGATGTTCTGTACGCCTCAGGGGCGCTGATCTGCCGTCTGCGTGGCTTCGATGTAGTGTTCCAGTGCTTTGAGTGCGGGCTGGGAAGCGGAATCCCGCACTGCATCCGCCCCGACGGCATTCGCCACGGCCAGGGCGTGTGCGTGCTTTAGCCCAGCCTGAAGGGCCAAAACCAAGGCTGCGCAGAAGGCATCACCGGCTCCGATGGTGTTGGCAATGTCCTTGACGCGCACTGCGGGAGCTTCGGCGACGCGTTCGCCGTCGACGAAGATCGCTGAACCTTCACCTCCGTAAGTCACGGCCACCAGCGGCGCATTCTTGAGGGCGGGGATCAGCTCGTACTCGGTCTCGTTCACGATCACCAGATCGCAGCGTTCCAGCAGTTCCGGGATGATCGGTGCGGCCGGGGCGGCGTTCAGCGCAAAGAAGCCTTTGGCTCGCCGTGCGGCCTCCAGGACAACGTTCTGATCCACCTCCAGCTGGCACAGCACGGCCTCGTCTGTGCCGAATGCGACGCCGTCCAGGGACACCGAGCCGTTGGCGCCCGGGCACACCACAATCTGGTTCTCGCCGTCGCTGTCCACCAGGACCAGCGCTGTTCCCGTCGCGGCGTCCGCTTGGGCAATATCGCTGGTATCGACGCCGGCACCGGCCATTGCGTCCAGAAGCCTCCGTCCGGCGTCGTCCTGGCCGACGGTCCCCACCATGCGGGAACTGCCCGCGAGGCGGGCTGCGGCGACGGCCTGGTTGGCGCCCTTGCCGCCGGGCTGCTGGCGGAGGGTGGCGCCACCGACGGTTTCACCCGGGGAGGGGAGGCGGCTGGCGGTAGCCGTGATGTCGAGGTTGATGCTGCCGACAACTGTCAGTTTGGAGGCCACGATGGGCGCGGAAGAGCGAGGAGTGTTCATGGAAGTTCCTTTGTGGTCGGTCAGCGCGGGGGTGACTCAGGAGGACTGGATGACGGAAAGATGCCCGGCCTTGGCTGCCACGAGGCATTTTGCCAGGTAGAAGGGCGAGCCGTTCCGGCGGACGTACTGGGTTAGGACCAGTACTGGATCGGCGGGGCGCAGCCCGAGCAGTTTTGCGCGGCTGGGCCCGGCGGTGCTTAGGCTGATTTCGCATTCGCCGGGTCCCAGGGACGCGCCGGGGAGTCCGGCGAGGACCTCAAGGAGCGTCGATGCCGGCAGGGTGGGCGTCTCTGCCATGTTGGCGAGTACGTCCGCCTCCGGAATTTCCGGTGACACGTTCTCCTGGAGGTGGGCCACTGGCTCGCCGTTCCGGATGAGCACGCTTTCCCAGAACCAGACATCCTTGCCGGGTTCCACGCCAATGCCCGGTGCCACGAATTCGGACGCCGGCTGCTTGATGGCTGCCACCCTTTTGACCTGGATGTCCTGGTCCGGGCCGCCAAGGAGTTGGTCGAACGGCCGGATGTGTTCAATGCCGATCCGGGGGAGCGAATCGGCAACGAAGCGGCCCACCCCTCGCCGTGCCCGGGTGAGGCCGTCTTCTTCCAACAGCATCAATGCTTCCCGGATCACGGTGCGGCTGACGTCCATCATGGTGCCCAGTTCGGTTTCCGTGGGCAGCAGGGAGCCCGGCGGCAGGATCTTGGTGCGGATCGCTTCGGCGATGCGGGAGTACGCAGCGACGCGGAGGGGCTGCCCGGGCTGGGTAGCTATGGGCCGGGACAGGAACTGGACGGCGTTGTCGGTCAAGGGTGCCTCACTTGGAATGGGTTACCGATACTGTACCGGATCAATGTGATAGGTTGCACAAGCTCGTAATACATGCTTGTATAACAACTCACATCTCGTGGCGCCGCCCCCGCGCCTTAGGACAAAGGAGTTTGATGTGAACATCCCCACCGGCCAGCAGACGGTAGACCCGCAGGCCGCATCTTCGGCTGGAACCAGCCCGGCCTCCGACGAAAACCGGATCCACGGAAAAGCTGCGGCTCTGCTGATCACCACGTTGGTCCTGGCTGTGCTGGCCTTCCAGCTCAACGCCAGCATGATTACCCCCGCGCTCCCGCACATCGGCTCCTTCTTCGGTGAAACCCCGGAGGCCGTGGCACAAGTTCAGTCCATGTTCTTCCTGGCCGGTGCTATTTCCGGTCCTGTCATTGGCCGATGGAGCGACTTCATTGGGCGCCGCAATGCCCTCCTCCTGGTGCTGGCTATCATGGGCGCCGGAACTGTGCTCTGCATCTTCGCTCCCACCCTGCCCCTGCTTGTTACGGGCCGTTTCATGCAGGGCGTTTCCAGTGCCATCTTCGCCCTGTCCTACATCGTCCTGAACGAGTACCTGCCGGCACGTCTGTTCGGCACGTCCATCGGCATCATCGCGGCCATCAACGGTGGCGTCGGCGGCGTGGATGGCTACTTCGGCGGACTCATGGCCGAGACTCTTGGGTTCCAGTCCATCTTTGTTGCCGTGCTCGTCCTGGCCGCGATCGCCGTCGTCTGCGTCATCAAGGTCGTGCCCGCCGGAAAGTCCGCCGTTGCCCCCGGCCGGATGGACTGGTGGGGAGCAGGATCTCTGTCAGTGTTCCTCGTCTTCATCACGTACTTCGTCTCCACCGGTTCGTCGGCGGGCTGGACCTCGCCTGCCGCCCTGGGCCTGCTCGCTGGCAGCATTGCGTCCTTCACCGCGTTCTGGCTCATCGAGAAGAAGCGCGAAACTCCGCTGGTCGCCGTTCACCACCTTCGTTCGCGCCAGGTTTGGCCCGTCATTGCGACCACGGTGCTGACGCTCGCCGGAATCTTCGCCATCATCAACTTCACCGTGGTGCTGCTCAGCCAGGACAAGGAAAATGGCTTCGGTTTGCCGGCGTCGCTGGCGGCATTGTTGTTCCTCACTCCTGCAGCGCTGATCGGCGTCTTTGCGGCTCCGCTCGCCGGTTGGATCGCCGACCGCCGCGGCTGGATCAAGACCGTGCGTGTCGGCACTGCCACCAGCCTTGCCTGCGCCATCGTGGCAGCGGTGTTCGCCAACAACGAGGTCGCGGTACTCGTTGCCATTGCCGCCCTGGGCATCTTCTACAACGGCTTCTTCCTCACCGCCATTAACGGCCTGTCCGTGCTGCTCTCGCCCAAGGAAGCACCTGCCGCGCTGCCAGGCATCAACGGCGCCTCCTTCGGCATCGGGGCGAGTCTCGGCGTCGTGGTTGTAGCGCCGTTCGCAGGCCAGGGCACCGCCGCCGGCTACTCCACGGCGCTCTGGATTTCGGTGTCCATCACCGCTGTCGCCTTTATCGTGAGCCTGTTCATCGCCGCGCCGAAGGGCGAAAAGATCTAAAGCTCGACGCCGGTCCGCCGGCTCTGCGAGTCACCCCACCACCGCTAAACCTGAATTGAGAGAACCGTGAACCAGCCTGCTCCCTTCTTCCTTGACTGCGATACCGGCATCGACGATGCCCTCGCCCTCGCTTACCTCCTGGCCTCCCCGCTGGCGGACCTGGTGGGAATCGGGACGGTGAGCGGCAATGTCAGTGCGGCCGGTGGAGCCCGGAATACCCTGGACCTGCTGCAACTGGCAGGCCACCCGGACATCCCGGTGGCCGTGGGGGCGCACGATCCACAGGTCGGCACTTTCCATGGTGGTGCCCCACATGTCCACGGTGACAACGGGATTGGAGGAGTGGACCTCCTTCCGTCCGACCGCGAATCTGTGGAGGCTACTGCTGCTGAGCTCCTGGTCCAGCTGGCACACCGATACCCGGGGGAGTTGCGTTTGGTGGCCATCGGCCCACTGACCAACATCGCCGAGGCATTGCGGCTGGAACCGAAGCTCCCGCAGCTTATTGCCGAGGTGACTATCATGGGCGGCGCGGCCTTGGCGCCGGGAAACATCACTCCGGTGGCAGAAGCCAACATCGCCAACGACCCCGAGGCGGCCGCCGAGGTCCTGGCCGCTGACTGGAACGTGACCCTGGTCCCGCTGGATGTCACCATGACCAACGTCCTGGAGGAAAACCACCGCCAGGAACTGCTGGCAACCGAACACCCCGTCTCGCAGGCGCTGGGCGAAATGCTGGGCTACTACTTTGGCTTCTACGTGGATATTTTTGGCCGGGCTTGCTCGGCGATGCACGATCCCCTCGCTGCAGCCATCGCCGTCAAGGGAGTGGAGCTTGCGGTAGCGCCGACGGTTCGTGTGCAGGTGGACACCACGGATGGGCCCGGCCGCGGCCAGACCGTCTGCGATCTCCGCGGACAGTACGCCGGTTTCCCGGAGCAGCGCGGAGCCCGATGCCGCGTGGTCCTGTCCATCGGTGAGGAATTCGCGCCGCACCTGCTGGGGACCCTGCAGGCGGCATGGCTCGGCGAAGAGCAGGTAAGCGAGCCCGTCGCCTAACGGGCGGAGGACCAGAACGCGACGACGGCGGCAGCGGCCCGCCGTCGTCGTCGCCATTTAAGGGGTTCTACGCGTACATGAGCGAGCCGGGGGTGGTGAGCTTCTCGCCTGTTTCGAGCCAGGTCTTCAGGCCCGAGAGGATCATTGGCCATCCGCCGTAGAGCTGATCGTTGGCGCCTTCGCGGAGCTGATCGTGCGTGACTGTGAGGTGGCAGGAATCTCCCACAGGTTCGATCTCCCACGTGATCCGCGACGTCCCCTCGGCTTTCACGTCCTCGCCCCACAACGCCGTCATGGCCTGGACCAGCCTGCGTGGAGGGTCGACCTCGATGTTCTCGCCTTCGCCCAGCGGAGCATCCGCCTTGGGGTTGCGCATTTCGAAGCGGCTTCCCGGCGTCCAGTCCGAAGTCAGCGTATTACCGAACTGGTACTTGCTGCGGATTTCGCTGTCGGTGATGGCTTCCCAGAGCTTTTCCGGAGTGGTCTTGATGTAAATCTCAAAGATCTTTTCCATGGGACTTTCCAATCTGGATTTGAGGTCGCTGAGGGCAGCGGCCCATGGTTCTGCGTATTTGCTCACCCAGCGGTCGTGGATGAGCCGGATGGGGACCGGGTTCAGGAAGTGCAGCTTTTCACGCCCCCGACGGCGGACCACCACCAGTCCTGCATCTTCCAGCAGCTTGAGGTGCTTCGCGATGCCGAAACGTGTCATCTCGAACCGGGCTCCGAGGGCGGTGGCGGACTGGCCGTCCTCACGGAACAACTCGTCCAGGAGCTCCCTGCGGGTGGGGTCTGCCAAGGCCTTGAACACGGCGTCCATGGGATCAGAATAGGTGACTGTTTGGTCACGTGTCAACATTTCCCACGATCTATATTTAGCTCCAACCCACTTCAGAAAGTTTCCGATTTCTTATCGAAACTACCGCGCACCATTCGGGGCGACTCTGTGGTCTCCCAAGCAATTTCAGCGCTGATACACCCGTAAACCATGGTTGAATCCGTAAATCACGCTCATAAGTTACTCCCGAGTTTCCGATTCTGGACTGTTGTTATTGCTGAAACTTTACGATAGTTTCTCATCGTGATGTGCGTCGCACTGTAATTCGGAGCGACGAAGCCCGAGTGAAGGACAATGATGACCATCCACCCCGAGGACTTGCAGGCCGCTGAAAAGCGGCTGCAGCAGCTGCATCAGCGATTAGGCGGACTTGCCTACGGCGGCGATTACAACCCTGAGCAATGGCCGCGCGAGGTGTGGCTCGAGGATGCCAAACTCATGCAGCAGGTCGGAGTGAACCTGGTGACCTTGGCTGTGTTTTCGTGGAGCCGCCTGGAAACCAGCGACAACGTCTTCGACTTCGAATGGCTGGACACAGTCATGGATCTGATGCATGAGCATGGGATTGGCGTGGACCTGGCAACACCGGATGCCGTACCGCCGGCCTGGCTCATCGAGCAGCACCCGGACATCATGCCGGAGCGCCCCGACGGCAGCATCTTTGGGTTCGGCTCCCGCCAGCACTTTGACGTTTCCCACCCCGTGTACCGGACCAAGTCACTGACCCTGGCCGAGAGGATGGGGGAGCGCTACGCCAAGCATCCGGCGCTGCGCATGTGGCACGTGGGCAACGAGTACGGTCCCGTGTCCTATGGGCCCTGGGCCGAAAAGGCGTTCCGGGAGTGGCTGCAGCGGAAATACACCTCCGTCGACGAGCTCAACCAGGCATGGAGCACATCCGTCTGGGGCCAGATCTACTCGGACTGGAAGCAGGTCCGTGTCCCCGCGCAACCCCGCACATGGTCCAACCCATCGCGCCGCCTGGATTTCCATCGCTTCACCTCGGACAGCATGCTGGAGCATTTCAAGGCCGAACGCGACATCCTGCGGCGTCACAGCCCGGACCTGCCGATCGTCACCAATTTCATGCGCTTCTACAAAACCAACGACTACTGGGCATGGGCTGCCGAAGAGGATGCCGCAGCCTTGGACATCTACCCGGACCCACGGGAAGAAGACGCGCATATCGCCGCTGCCTTGAACTTCGACCTAATGCGCTCCCTGCGTCAGGGGCAGCCTTGGATGGTCATGGAGCAGGCCACGGGGGCGGTCAGTCAGTGGTCCATCAACGTCTCGAAGCTTCCCGGGAAGATGCGGCTCGGCTCGTACCAAGCAATCGCCCAAGGAGCGGACTCCATCCTTTTCTTCCAGTGGCGTCAGGCCAAGGGCGGCACCGAGCGCTATCACTCGGCCATGGTGAACCACGCAGGCCCGAACACCAGGATCTTCCGCGAAGTGTGCGATCTTGGCCAAGAACTGAAGACCCTTGGCGGACTGACCGGCACCCGCTCCATGGCCAAAGTGGCCATCGTCTTCGATTGGGATTGCTGGTGGGCGCTGGAGTTGGGGAATTCGCCGCGATCGGACCTGAATTACACGCAGGAGGTACTGCGCTTCTACCGGCCGCTGTTCGAAGCCAACATCACCGTGGATTTCGTCAGCGCCAGCAGCGACCTTTCCCCTTACAGCCTGGTGATCATGCCGGCGTCGTACCTACTCACCGATGCGGCCGCCACAAGGTTCGAAAACTACGTGTCGGAGGGCGGGCGGCTTGTGGTCTCGTACCTGTCGGGCATTGTGGACCAGAACAACACCATCCGATTGGGAGGGTACCCAGGCGCGCTGCGGCATGTGCTCGGCGCCTGGAGCGAGGAAATGCATCCGCTCGCGCAAGATGGCGAACAAGTAAAGCTGACAACGGCCGACGGCGGTACCGCTTCCGCTGATTACTGGACGGAACATCTCCACACTGAGACGGCGCACGTCGTGGCCAGCTACTCTTCAGGCCGTCTGTCCGGATCGCCCGCTGTGACTCGGAACCCGTTCGGGAAGGGCTCCGCGCTCTACCTGTCAGCAAGGGTTGAGGGCCGCCTTCTCCAACAGCTGCTCGACGACGAACTTCTCAGTGCCGGAGTGAAACCCGTGCTGGAGGCGCCTGCGGGAGTCCAGGCCCGGCGTCGTTCCGGCAACGGACGGAACTTCCTGCTGGTCCTCAACCATAACGACGCCCCCACCCTGGTTGACGTCAACGACGGCGGCACGGATCGGATCAGCGGGCGCGCGGTTAAGGGGCGGGTAGAGATCCAGGCGAACGACGTCCTGATTCTTGAAGAAGGAGAAGGTTCATGGCACTGAGATTGGACTCCGCGCCGGAGGTAGTCCCCGGAGAGAAGCCCGGGGATACCAAGAAGAGGCGCGATAAGCACGGAAGCTGGAAGCTCGCCATTAAACGTGATTGGCGCCTGTACACGCTCTTGGTGCTGCCGCTGTTGTACCTGCTGATCTTCAGGTACTTGCCCATGTTGGGGAACGTGATCGCCTTCCGCCAGTTCCAGCCTGGCGGCAGCATTTTCGGCGAGAAGTGGGTGGGCCTTAAGTACATCACCCTCTTCATCAACGATCCGAGCTTCTGGCAGGCTTTCCAAAACACCATCGTGTTGGGCGTCCTGACACTGGTTTTCTGTTTCCCCATGCCGATCATTTTTGCGCTCATGCTCAACGAGTTAAGGTCGCAGAAGTTCAAGAAGTTCGTGCAGACCGTGGCGTATCTGCCGCATTTCATGTCCGTGGTGATTATCGCCGGCATGATTCTGCAGAACTTTTCATTGAACGGCACGGTGAACCAGATAGCGGAGTCGCTTTTCGGAAACACGGTGAACTTCACGCAGGATCCGAACTGGTTCCGTCCGATGTACATCAGTTCCGAGGTGTGGCAGACCATGGGGTGGGGAGCGATCCTCTACCTTGCGGCGCTGACGCGGGTGGACGAGTCGCTGTATGAGGCGGCGCGGATTGACGGGGCCAACCGCTGGCAGCAGACCTGGCACGTGACGTTGCCCGCCATTCGACCGACCATCATCACCCTGCTGATTCTGAATATCGGTACGTTCATGGCGGTCGGCTTCGAGAAGATCCTGCTGATTTACAACCCGCTGAACTACCAAACCTCGGATGTCATCTCCACCTACCTGTACCGGGTGGGCCTGGAATCCAGCAACTTCAGCTACGCGGCCGCGATCGGAATGTTTGAATCCGTCATCGGCCTCACGCTGATCCTCTCAGCGAACGCGATTTCCAAGCGCCTCGCAGGAACGAGTCTGTGGTGAACAAGTCTTCAATTGCTGATAGGGGTGTCCTGCTGAAGGACATGAAGATCTCCCGCGGAATGCGGATCTTCAGGGCATTCAATCTGGTGTTTCTCCTGGTGGTGGTTTTCCTCACCGTGTACCCGTTCCTGAATATCATCGCCCAGTCATTCTCGAGCGAGGGGTTCATCAACGCCGGCCAGGTCAACCTGTTCCCCATGGGCTTCAACACGGAAACGTACAAGGTGATCCTGGCGGACTCCTCGTTCTGGAGAAACTATGGAAACACGCTGCTGTACACGGTAGTAGCCACGGCCATCTCCATGGTGCTGACCACCTCCTTTGCGTATGCCATTGCGAAGAAGGACCTGAAAGGCCGCAGCATTTTCATTGGCCTTGCCGTCTTCACCATGTTCTTCAACGGCGGACTGATCCCTAACTATGTCCTCATCAGCTCGTTGGGAATGCGGGACACGATCTGGGCCGTGGTGCTGCCCAACGCCATAAGCGTGTTCAACCTCCTCATCATGAAGTCCTTCTTCGAGAACATGCCGCGTGAACTCGAGGAAGCTGCGTCGATCGACGGGCTCACCCAGTACGGAATCCTCTTCCGGGTGGTGCTGCCGCTGAGTAAGGCGATTGTGGCCACCATGGTCCTTTTCTACGCAGTGGCCAACTGGAACTCCTGGTTCCAGGCGTTCCTCTATCTCGATAATCCGGACCTGTTTCCGGTGACGATCTACCTACGCAACATGATCGCCGGAGTCACCACGGCCGGATCTGCTGGCGGTACGGCCGAGAACGTAGGACAAATCGCGGCAAACATTCAGTCTGTCACCATCGTGCTCACCGTCATCCCCATCCTTTGCGTCTATCCCTTCGTCCAGAAGTACTTCTTCTCGGGCGTGATGCTCGGTTCCGTCAAGGAATAACCCTATGAAAGGAAAGCCAATGATCACTAAACGAGAGTTTCGCAGACGAGACTTTTTGGGCCTCGCATCCGTAGTCACCATCGGATTGATGATGACCAGCTGTGACTCGGACACCGGCGAAAAAGTGGATACGTCAAAGTCGCGCAAAGGAGCAATGGACAGCTTTGGAGTAGGAGACAAGTTCAAGGCAACGGTGCCGCTGACGTTCAGTTTCCTGTTCTCCGACCAGCCCACCTACCCGTACAAGAAGGATTGGTTGCTCTTCACAAAGATGGCCAGTGACAACAACGTCACGCTGGAACCGACCATCGTTCCCAACAGTGACTATGAGCAGAAGCGCAGCCTCCTCATCAGCTCAGGCAGTGCGCCCGAAATCATCGCCAAGACTTATCCGGGACAGGAATCCGCGTTCGTATCAGCCGGCGCGGTCCTCCCTGTCAGCGACTATGTGGACTTGATGCCGCATTTCCAGGAAAAGGTCAAGAAATGGAAGCTTGAACCGGAAATTGAAGCACTGACCCAGGAAGACGGCAAGTACTACGTCCTTCCCGGATTGCACGAGGAATTATGGCCGGACTACTCCCTGTGTTTCCGTAAGGACGTGCTGAAAAAGGAGGGCATTTCCGAACCAAAAACCTGGGAGGAATTCCGCGATGTGTTGCGCTCATTGAAGAAGGCTTATCCGGATGTTATTCCCTTCTCCGACCGGTTCAAGGGTGACAGCGTCCTCAACATCGCCAGCGCAGCCTTCGGAACTGTCGCAGGTTGGGGCTTGGTGGACGGGCTGCAGTTTGACGAAGGTAAGAAGGAGTTCGGATTCGCCGCAGGCTCCTCCAAGTTCAAAGACCTGGTTACATACTTCAATTCACTGGTATCTGAAGGGCTGATGGATCCGGAGAGTTTCACTCAGACGGATGACTCTGCCATCCAAAAGTTTGTTTCAGGGAAGTCCTTCGTCATCAGCGCCAACTCCCAGAATGTCATCACTTATCGGACGTCCATGGAACAGTCGCTGGGCAAGGGCAACTTTGAGATCGGCAAGATCATCGTTCCCGGAGGCCCGGCGGGCGACATCATAGGTGGCAGTCGCTTGGAGAACGGCATTATGTTGAACTCGTCCGTGAAGGACAAGGACAGCTTCGTTGCGCTCATCCAGTACATCGATTGGCTCTTCTACAGTGACGCCGGGCAGGAATTCAGCAAGTGGGGAGTTGAAGGAACCACGTTCACCAAGGAAGGCGGCAAACGCAAGCTCGCGGCCGACATCAACTTCCAGGGACTCAATCCTGCGGGCACCAAGGACCTGCGTGTGGACTATGGCTTCTCCGGCGGCAACTTTGCTTACGGCGGTACTACGGAACTCCTGCAGTCCACGTTCAATGAGGAGGAGCTCGCCTTCCAGGAGGCCATGAAGTCCAAGAAGCCGCGCCCGGTCGCACCGCCTGTGCCGTTCAACGACGTCGATCGCGAACAAGCCACGTTGGCGCTCACACCGCTGAAGGACCACGTCAAACAGAACACCCTCAAGTTCATCACCGGCCAACGTCCCCTCGGCGAGTTCGACGCCTATGTCAAGGAACTCGACAGCAAGGGCCAGACCAAATACGTGGAGCTGGCGAACAAAGCGTACAAAGCGTACGCGGACAAGAAGTAGATCCGATGGCAGGCAGGAAGCCCGAATTCGGGTCCGGACCCTTGTTCAAAGCCGCCGGTGCTGTATACGGCGTCATGACAGGCAGCGCTCTCCTGGTGCTGGCCAATTTGCCGGTGGTTCTCCTGCCGTTGCTGATCGGTGTGCTGGGCCCCTGGGCTTTGCTGGGCTTTGTCCTGGTGGGGCCCTCCGTTGTGGCTTCCTGCTATGCCTTCAATCGACTTCTTGCAGGTGGGGACTGCGGGGTGCTGCACGACTTCCTGACCTCGTACCGCCTGAACTTCAAGCAGGCACTGCTCGTATGGCTGCCCTACGTACTGTTCCTGATGGTAATCGCGTTCAATCTGAGCGTCCTGCCAGGGTCCTTGGATGCTTCCTCCGGCTCCGGCACGCAGCTCGCCGCACGCATGGGTCTGGTGGGGCTCGCGCTCCTGGTCAGCACTGCCGGCATGAACGCGATGCTCATCCTCTCCCGCTTTAGCTTCCGCACCAGGGACATCTACCGCTTGTCCCTCTACGCGTTGGGAGCGGAGAAGAGAGTGTCGTTGGGCACGGCCGGGATCCTTTTCGTGACCGCCTTCATTCTTGGAATGACCACGGTCTGGTTGATGCTCTTTACGGCCGGTTTGGTGCTGTACCTCGTCTGCCTCAATTCCCTTTCACTGCTGAGGTTCGTTGAAGCCAGGTTCACCTAAGGACGGCGCAGGATTCTGCTTGGCGGTGTCCTATCCGAACCGACAGAAATCAATCAGCACTCTTTCAAGAGATCTGCGTCACGTTCTGGAGGGCGGCCCCACAGAAAGAGTAGGGGGTGCAATGGGCGTCCTCTGTGGCAAGTGATGGGGAAAAACATGAACAGGGAGAATTGCGTCCGCGGATCAAATTTCAACTGGGCACAAAAGGGTCGACGTCGCTTCGGCTTAAAATCGCTGACCGTAGGGTTGGTGATACTTCTGATGACAGCACTTGGCATGAGCCCTGCAAAGGCATATGTCCTTGAGGGCGTTCGGTGGGAAGGCACGCCGACCAGCGGTTGTTGCGCAACCATTTACATTCAGTACCAGCCAAGTATGTACAGCATCAACATAGCAGGCTGGGATAATGGTCGTTATGCATGGAACGTCGCTCCGGACAACATCTACCTTCCCAGCGGACCCGGCGCGCTGACGGTTGACGATGCGTACGCCTCTACCGTGGGATGGGATGGTGTCACCTATTACAGCTGGCACAGCTGCTCGACAGGAAACTGCTTTGCTTATGCCAACGCGTATCTGAACTATTACTACACGTCAGGCTACTCTCCGGCCACGATCCAAGGAGTCGCAGCTCACGAGCTGGGTCACGCTATCGGACTAGGCCACGCCGGCGGCTGCGTTCTCATGACTTCCTCCACCTCCACACGAAATAGCTGTGGGGTATTTGGGCCAACCAATGATGACAACAACGGCACTATTGCCCTGTACTGATTGCTCTGTTCAGAGAGGATGCTGAAATCATGAGGACACAATTCATAAAGAAGTCCGCATTTCCACGTATGGCTTCAACGATAATCGCCATAGTAACTACTGCGGGTCTCGCGGGATGCGCCGGTTCGCCTGATGCGGGTGATTCAAGGAGCCCCGTCAGTACCGTAGGCATGGACGCCAGTTGGGCGGAGAGTTACGACAATTTGACTGATCTAAAAGCGCACAGCGCCCTAGCTGTCGAGGGAAGCTTCACGCGAATCATAGACGAATCCAAAATCAAAACTGTCCCTATCACGGATTTTGAGTTCACCGTTGACGAAGTAATCCATGATCCCGCGGGCACCTTGAAAGAGGGGACCCGCATAACCGTGCGACAGACTGGCGGGTCTGTTGACGGGGTTCTTCATCAGATCTCAGACGACCCGTTGTTCAAGATTTCTGAAAATGCCGTCCTGTTCCTCAAAGAGCCGGAGCCTGGCCTATTTTATGTAATCGGTGGACCGTCAGGGCGCTTTGAAGTCATCGACGGAAGGGTCACACCTTTCGACGCTGAGGGAACAAAGTTTGAGGGCACCCTGGAAGACTTCATCGCAGCGGTGAAGGGTTCCTAGGTCGTCAAAACTCAGAGGGGGCTCGTCGCCGAGAACTGCTTTCCTATCCAGTTTTTGGGTAAGCAGTCTTGGTGGCAGCCCCCTCAATCTTCTGTGATCTGTTCCCGCAGGATATCCGCGTGCCCGCAATGCTGGGCAAGTTCACGCAGCATGTGCAGGTACACCCAGCGTAGGGGGAGCGGTCCACGGCGGTTACCGGGCAAAAGATCGTCCAGCCCGAGACCCGACGTGGCATTCCGCGAAGCTTGGCAAGCTGCCGAGTAGTCCGCTCGGACGCTGGCGATCGTGTCGTCTTCCCCGAGGATGAAGGACTCATCTGGTGAGGCCGGAATGCCAATCTCGGCCCGAGACCTGCAGGTGATGGCTTCGTCGAACCACACCTTTTCCACGAAAGTCGCGTGCTTCACCAGACCCAGAAGCGTCGTGCGCGACGCGACCAGTCGCCGTCGTGCTTGTTCTTCGGTGAGTCCGTCCAAACACGTTTCCAAGGCCCGGCGGTGCTCATCCAGAAACGCCTCGAATTGTGTCCGGATGTCCCCGTGCGTGACGTCCTGCGTGGTGGCGCTCATGCGAAAACCACCGTACCGTCCTCGTCGATCCGCCAGCCGGGGTTGTGCGCGATCTCCCAGACGATGCCGTTGGGATCCTTGACGTGCCCGTGGAAGATGCCGCCGAAAGCACCTGCCTGTGCGGGCTTGATCAGCGTGGCGCCCGCTTCAACGAGTGCATCGATGGTGCTGGAAACCTCCGCTGGGCTGCCGACGTTATGGGAGAGGGTCACTCCGTTCACGCCCGGCGTTTGGATGCCTCCTGCCAGGTCCGAGTCGAACTTTTCGGCGTCGAACAGGCCGAGCATCAAACCCGGGGCAACTTGGAAGAAGAGGATCTCGCCGGGCACGTCCATGAGTGGCTCCCAACCGAGCCCGTCCTTGTAAAAGGCTCGGGCCCGGTCGAGGTCAGGCGTGGCGAACGTGATGAAGTGCAGTCGCTGGTCCATACGGACATGCTAGCGACAGGTTACGACGCCGGAACTTAGGCAAGGTGCTGACGGGTACCGTTCAGGTGGGAAGCCGGGGCGTCGAACAGGGCGGCCATGTGTTCGGCAAGTTCAGCGACGTGTGTGTAGCCGGGGAATTTGCGGTGCGGTGCAGCCTCCTTCATGGCGTCGTCAAGAAGGGCTTTGACCACGAAGACCACCGCAGCTGAGGTCTGGTCCTTGGGCTCGGTTTTATGTCCGGACTGTGCTGCCTTGAAGCCATCCGCGACGCCGAGAACCCAAGCTTCGGAGGCCGCCTTGATGGCCGAGTAGCTCGCGCCGCCGGCAGTTGGGTTCGCTGCGGCCGTGGCGGAGACGATGGCAAGGCGACCCCGGGGCGACGCTTCCAGGTCCGGGTAGAACACGCGGGAGGTGTTTCGGAGCGTCGTCATGATGCTGGCGTGCAGCACGTCCCAGTCCTCGTCCCTCTGGCCCGTGATCCCTTCGCCTCCGCGCCAACCGCCGACCAGGTGGATGAGCCCGTCAACGGGACCAAGGTCGTTCCGGACCGAGGCCGCCAGCTTCTCCACCGACTCAAGGTTCGCCAGGTTGCAGGTATAGGGAACTACGCCGTCGTGCTTGCAGGCGAGTTCTTCGAGGCGGGCGGCGTCGAGGTCGACGGCGGCAACACGGGCGCCTGCCGCCAGGAGCGCGGCGACGACCGCCTGGCCGGCGGCACTCGTCGATCCTGCCACCACGACGTTCGGGCCTGGGGTGGATGCCACGTCGTTGTGGTCATTCGTAGTAGGCAAGGCATGTCCTTCCATAAGGGTGATCATGGTCGGGAAGGAGCCTATCCCGTGAGCAAGGTGAACTAACGTGTTTATGGCTTTAGAGTAAAAGACTCTAATGATTTGGGGATGCACGACACCGTTAGGCCGCTGGTGGGTGGCGCTCCTTGAAATCGGACTGTTGAGGGGTAGTCTCCGGCGGTGGGAGGATGGATCAGTGGAACCCCTCTTCGACTTCCTTGGCAGTTACTGGTGGCTCATCTTCCCCATCGGCGGCATGGCCGGTGGCTGGGCCAGGTCATGGTCCAAAGCCAGCGAAGAGCGGCACCGTCGCAGTGGAATTGTTGAAGCTGCGCAACCAATTGGCCGTTCACGAGGAAGCGAACCAGGCTGAGGTGGTTTCGCTGATGGCCGCGCACGATTCCGTAAATCACAGATGGCTGGACTATGAGCTCGACGTCGGGAACCTCATCGATTTCCCTCTGATGACAGATGTTCGCGAGCCTCTGACGGTCGCCTTCCTGCGCGCCAAGAAGGAAGCCGACGGTCTTCGCCCCGGAGCGCCTGAAGAAATCTCGACGCCGGCCCGGCTCGCCGAGTACCGCGCCGCTGTCCATAGCTACGAACTCGCATTCGACGTCGCTGAGCGGGAAGCCCGGCGTATCAAGGACGGCAACTTCAGCGGCCCGGAGCGGCAACGGCTGGCGACCGCGAGGAAGCTGCTGCGTATCGCCGAGGACACCGCCGCCACGCCCGCCGAACGTCAAACGGCATACAAGCGTGCCCGGAAGGAACTCGACGGCCTGATTGTCCTTCCCGAAGCCACAGTTGCTGCCCTGGAAGGCAAGATCGCCGGGATGTTGGATCCCAGGAGGGACCCGGACACGGACGCCCGCCTCGCGTGACGCCCTAGATGGCAGCACCCAACTCCACGCCCATTACTGTCCGGACCATGGAACCTGAAAGGTCATCCTCAAGGTGCCGCATGCCCAGGTGCTCCGCTACACGGCGCGAGGCAACGTTGGAGGGGTGGATGATCGCAACGAGCAGGCCTACGCCCACCACGTCCCGGGCGTAGTCCAAGCAGGCCAGGGCGGCTTCGGTGGCATATCCACGCCCCTGAAGATCCAGGCGCACGTGATACCCCACCTCAAGCTCGGAACGCCCATTGACGTTCTGCCACGTCAGTCCACAGTCGCCGGCAAAACCGCCGTCGAGGGTTTCAATGATCCACAACCCGTAGCCGTGGCGCGCGTATTTCGCCTGGTTCCAGGAAATCCAGGCAGCTGCTTCGTCCCGGGTTTTCGGCGCGGGGTAATAGGCCATGACCCGGGGATCACCAAGCAGTGAGTCCATGTCGTCGAGGTCGTCCGGTGTCATCTCCCGGAAGCGCAGGCGGCTGGTCGGTTGGGGGAGCATATCCTCAGCGTACCGAGTGGCGCTAACTCGCTATAGCCCGCACCAGCACCGGTGTGTGCATCTCGCGATCGAACCCCACCACCCGCCGCGGCCCGTGCAGGATCACTTCGTGGGTGGCGGCATCGGAGACGCTGGAGGTGGACACATGCAGCTTCACCAGTCCCGGTGTCACCACCCGCTGCAGGTCCAGGCCGGTGAAGGAGGTGCGGTCAGCATGGACCGTGAACTCCACATCAGCTGAGGCGCCGGCGGACAGTTCAACCCGCGCATAACCGATCAGCTCGCGGACGGGGCGCACTACTTCGCCCACCGGATCCTCCAAGTAAAGCTGGACAATCTCGGCGCCGCTGCGGGACCCCGTATTCGTGACAGTACAGCTGACGGTGACGGAGTCCGACGTCGTCATAGCTGGTGCGCTGCTTCGGTGACCGGACAGCTCAAAGGTTGTATAGGACAGGCCGTGCCCGAAGCCAAACAGCGGCGAGGGGTCCAGCGAACTCACTTCCGTGGGTCCAGCGAGCCGCGAATGCAGGTAGGTGCCGGGCTGGCCGCCTGACGAACGCGGGACCGAAACCGGCAACTTACCGGAGGGGTTTACGACGCCGGTCAGCACATCCCAGATCGCCTCGCCGCCTTCTTCGCCGGGGAAGAACCCCTGAACGATTGCGTGGGCACGGTCGACGAAGTCGCCCAGCGCATACGGTCGCCCGCTGAGGACCACCACTACAGCCCGTGATCCGGAGTCGGCGCAGGCAGCGAGAACCCGGTCGAGCATCCGGTACTGGTCGCCGGGGAGGCGGAGGTCTGCGGCGTCGTTTCCTTCCCCTGAGGTGCCCCGACCGAACAGTCCGGCGTTGTCTCCGACCACCACCACGCAGGTGTCCACGGAAGCAGCGACGCGGCACGCCTCGGCGATTTCGTCCTCCGTAGCTGACTCACAATTGCCGGTCACGGATGTCACCACGGACACAAAGCGTGCAGCGGCCACTGAACCGACCGAGGGAACGGAGATGCCCATTGGGACATCAGGATGCGAGGCGCCGACGTGCGCATCAAAGGAGTAGCAGCCCAACATCGCGAACGGGTCATCGGCCAACGGTCCCACGACCCCAATAGATCCAGTAGCCGGCAAGGGGAGTGCGGGAGTGCCGTCAAAGGAGCGGTTGCTCAGCAGGACGAGGGATTGCGCCGCCAATTTACGTGCCAAGGCACGGTCTTCTGCAGGGTCGAGATCGATGGCAGCACCCAATGCCGGCGGGGCGGCAGGAAAGTCGGGAGACAAGAGCCCCAGCTCGGCCTTCTGCGCCAGCACCCGCCGGAGGGCCTGGTCCACCAGAGACACATCGACGGCCCCCTCGCGAACACGGGCAAGCAGCGGCGCGCCAAAGCAATTCACGGTAGGCAGTTCCACATCCACGCCCGCGGTTAGCGCCAGCACTGCGGCATCCCCGGAGTCGGCGGCCACACGATGCGTGACGTCAAGGAAGGAAACGCCGAAGTAGTCGGCAACCACTGTGCCAGTGAAACCCCAGTCCTCACGAAGCAGCCCGGTCAAAAGGGCGCGGTTCGCCGCGGCAGGTACGCCATCGACGTCGGTATAAGCGTGCATGACCGACCGCGCGCCACCGTAACGCAGTGCCATTTCGAATGGCGGCAGCATGACATCGGCGAACTCACGCGGCCCCATGGACACTGGTGCGTGGTTGCGGCCCGCCCGCGATGCCGAGTAACCCACAAAGTGTTTGAGGGTGGAAACGATCCCCGAGGACTCCAAGCCCTGAACATACGCTGTGGCGACCGTTCCCACTAGATACGGGTCCTCGCCGATGGTTTCCTCAACGCGGCCCCAGCGGAGATCGCGGACAACGTCGAGCACCGGCGCCAAGCCTTGGTGAACCCCGAGGGACCGCATGCTCTTGCCGATCCGGGCCGCCATCTGCTTTACCAGGGCCGGGTTAAATGTGGCACCCCACGCCAAGGGGACCGGAAACGCTGTGGCTTTCCAGGCTGCAAGACCAGCCAGGCATTCCTCGTGAACCTGGGCCGGAATGCCGAAACGGGAGGCGGCCATAATCTGCTCCTGTGCCGCTGCCAACCGCCGCGCACCTTCGGAAGGTTCCAAGGGGACGGTGCCGTACATGCGCGTGATCTGCCCCAGGCCGTCGGCGATGATGTCGTCCCACTCGCGGGCGTCTCCGGCCATTTGGCTCTGCAGTGGAGCCACGGAATCGCCGTCTGTGGAAGCGTTGACCCACACCCCGACCAACTGGGCCAGTTTTTCCTCGAGCGTCATTTCGCTGATGAGGTGCTCCACGACGTTGGACGCTGGTACACGGGCAAGTGCGTGCTGGTCGGCGGCGCCGGTGCTCACAGGCTTCTCCTTGTGATCGAGGTTGTTTCTAAGAAAGTATCAGAAACTTTAATCGAGTTTCTAGGGACGTTTTCTGTTGATTTATGAGGCAAATCTCCCTAGCGTTGAGGTGTCGGCGGTTCTGGCGAGTCAAATAGCCCGCCCTGAAATCAGAAACTTTCGGACATTTTCCATGCTCAACGGAGAGACCCATATGCAGACCTACAGAGTGGCCATCGTCGGAACGGGTGGGATTGCCGCGGTCCACGCCTCGAACTTGGCCCGTACCCACAACCGGGCGGAGTTGGTGGCCGCTTGCGACGTCGACCAAGCCCGGCTCCAGGCCTTTGCGGACGAGCACAACATCCCTGGGCGCTACCAGAGCCTCACCGAACTGCTGGACGAGGCCAAGCCCGACATCGTCCATCTGTGCACTCCGCCCATGATGCACATCGACCAGGCCATCGAGTGTCTCGAAGCCGGCGTCCACGTCCTGTCCGAAAAGCCGCCGGCCCTCAGTCTTGCCGATTTCGACCGCCTCAACGACGCCCAAGCAAAGGGCGGCGCGCAGTTCTCCTGTGTGTTCCAGCACCGCTTCGGCGACGCCTCGGCGGCTGCCCGCTCCCTGATCGGTGGCAGTGACTTCGGCCGGCCACTCGTAGCCCGTTGCGACACCCTCTGGTATCGGCCGGATGACTACTTCGACCTTCCCTGGCGCGGCACCTGGAAGGCCGAAGGAGGCGGGCCGACCATGGGCCACGGCATCCACCAGTTCGATCTCCTGCTCCACCTTCTGGGTCCGTGGGATGAGGTGACGGCCATTGCGTCCCGGCAAGCCCGGGCCACCTCCACGGAAGACCTTTCTGCCGCGTTGGTTCGCTTTGAGAACGGAGCGGTTGCGACAGTGATCAACTCGCTGCTCTCGCCGCGTGAAACCTCGGACATCCGTGTCGACTGCGAATTCGCCACCATCGAGCTCAGCCACCTTTACGGCTACGGCTCCAAGGACTGGACCATTACGGCCGTGCCCGGCCATGAAGAGGCAGTGTCGGCAGCGTGGACAGGCCAGCCCCTTGAACGCGGCAGCGGCCACTCCGCGCAATTCCTGGCTATGTATGACGCGCTCGACGCCGGATTGCCGCTTCCAGCCGGAGCGGACTCAGCGCGGCAAACCCTGGAGTTCGCTGCCGCGATTTACGCCTCCGCGTTTACCGGGCAAGCTGTACGCCGCGGCGGGATCGTTCCCGGCCACCCCTTCTACGACGGCATGGATGGCGGGGGCCTCGGTACCCGTGTCCTGGACTCCACTGCCCTGGCCTCCGCCGCACACGCTTGATCAACCACTTAATCGGAGAACCCCATGACAACCCAGCCCACACTGACCGAAACCCTCAGCTATACCGATGATGGCCATTCCCTGACTTTCACTGTAGGCACCCGGGACATCGCCACTTACACGTACCTTCCGGCTGATGAGCAGTATGAAAGCCCCCGCCCGTACTTCCATCCGTTGACCACGTTGGAAGGCGATGAAGTCAGCATCTCAAGGCCATGGGATCACGTCTGGCACAAGGGGCTCTCCTGGGCTTTGCCGAACGTCGGTGCACACAACTTCTGGGGTGGGGCCACATATACCCGCGAGACCGGTTACGCGAACCTGGACAACAACGGAGCCATGAAACACCAGGCGTTCACGTCCATCGAAGAGAGCCCGTCGGCGGTTTCCGCCCGCGAATCCCTGCTCTGGACAAGCCAGCCTGCTGAAGCATCAAAGGAGGGTACCCAGCTCGTCCGGGAAGAGCGCCGCTTCGCCATCCAGCTGCTACCAGCAGTCAACGCTTGGGCGGTACTGTTCGAATCCACCCTGGCCAACGTTTCGGGCACCACCATAGAGATCGGCAGCCCTACCACCGAGGGCCGGGAAAACGCGGGGTACGGCGGCCTGTTCTGGCGCGGACCGCGGTCCTTTACCGGGGGAGAATTCCGTTCTGCTGCAGGCGTTGGCGGCGACGAATTCATGGGCACCCGCTCACCTTGGATCGCCTTCACTGGCCAGCATGATGTCAGTTGCCGCAAGTCCAGCATCCTGTTCGTCGAAGACCAGGCGAACCCGGGTGCCCCCAACCAGTGGTTCGCCCGCTCGTCCATGTTCGCGTGCCTGGGATCGGCCCCCTTCTTCAGCGAAGTAGTCACGCTCAAGGAGGGCGAGCCGCTCACGTACCGCTACGCCGTCGTGATTGCCGACGGTGCCTTGGACGAGGACCAGGCAGCCGCGCTCGCCGACGCCGCCCAGGGCGCGCTGGAGGGCTGGGCCTAGGATGGGAAGTTCCTTTCCTGGTGCCACCGCGGTGTCCGAGGTCAGCATCTACGATTGGCCGGGTCTGGACGGGGCAGCGGGCGGATCGCCGCACCTGCATACTGCGTCCACCGAGGCCTATGTGGTCCAGCAGGGCACGGGTCGGCTGGAAACGCTGGACTCCCGCGGATTCACCACCACCCCTCTGGCGCCCGGGACAGTGGTCTGGTTCACGCCAGGCACCGTGCACAGGGCCATCAACGACTCCGGCGATCTGAGGGTGCTGGTGGTGATGCAGAATGCCGGGCTGCCGGAGAATGGCGACGCCGTGATGACTTTCCCGCCGGAGCACTTGAAGGACGTCGACGCTTACGCCCGCGCCGCTGCCCTGCCCGGAGGAAGGAACGCCGACGCCGGTGACGAGGCCGCTGAGGCGGCAGCGCGCCGTCGTCGCGACCTGGCGCTGGAGGGTTACCTTGAGCTTAAGGCAGCGGTGCAGTCCTCCGGCGTCGGGGCGCTCGCTTCCTTCCACGCTGCGGCAGCGCGGTTGGTTAGCGGCCGGACCGACGTTTGGCGTGACTATCTGGCCGGGGGTGCGGAGCGCCAAGCTGCCCTGACTGGTCGGCAGCTGCACTCCCTGAAGGCCTTGGAAAGTTTCTACTTGCAGGACGCGAGGACTACGATGGGCGAACGGAAAACCCGCAGGATTTATGGCATGTGTGGCCGGATCCAAGCGTGGGAACTTTCCGAAACTGACATCGCCGGGGGCTGATCCCTGGCTGGAAAGGTGGGGACCGATGGCGACCAAGCAGGACTCGGGACGGGCCACGATCAGTGAGATCGCCCGGGAGGCCGGCGTCTCTGTACCCACAGTTTCGAAGGTCCTCAACGGCCACGCCCACGTTGCGGCAGCCACCAGGGCCCGGGTGGAAGAGATCATCGCCAAACGCGACTATGCCCGCCGGCCAGCGAAGCGGACCAAAAGGGCCGGCCTGGTGGACCTCGTGTTCCCTGGCATGGGCTCGGAGTGGGCCTGCGAGATTATTGAAGGCGTGGAGCGCGTAGCCCAGGAAGCCGGATATGGCACCGTGGTCAGCAGCCTGTCCCTGGATGGTTCCAGGATCCGCCCCTGGCTGGCGAACCTCGCCGAGCGAAAGTCCGACGGCGTGCTGCTCGCCGTTTTCGGACTGGACTCAAAGCAGATCCAGCGCATCAAGTCCCTGGGAATCCCCGTCATCCTCATCGACCCCGTGGGTCAGCCCGGGCCGGATCTGATGACCGTGGGCGCAGCGAACTGGGACGGTGCCTTCTCGGCGACGGAGCACCTGCTGAAGCTGGGGCACACACGGATTGGCATGATTGGTGGCCGCGAAGATCTCCAGTGCAGCGGCGCTCGCGAAGACGGATACGAGGCCGCCCTGCGCCGTGCAGGGATAGAGGTGGATCGGTCCTTAATTGTGCCGGGCGATTTCTCCACAGAATCGGGTGCCCGGGGAACCGAGGTCCTCCTGGCTCTCAAAGAGCGGCCGACAGCCATCTTCACCGGTAACGACGCCCAAGCCCTGGGCGCCTACCGGGCTGCCCGAGCGGCCGGTCTGCGGATTCCCGAGGACCTGTCCATTATTGGCTTTGACGACATCCCAGCCGCTGAATGGATCGAGCCCGGCCTCACCACCATCCGCCAGCCGGTTGTTCAGATGGCGGAGACTGCCATGCGGGCGCTCCTTCGCCACCTTGAAGGCGACGAGGAGCTGCCGCAAAGGATCGAGCTCGGAACCGAACTTGTGGTCAGGGGCTCGACGGCGACGCGGGCCTCCTAGCCGCGACCCATGCTTGTCGAGGGGTCGCCGCCGCCTTCGGAGGGGTCGGCGCGAAGGTCGTCGGGGTCTCCGCTGGGCAGCCCGGCCGGGCCCGTGACGTCACCTGAAGCGGCCGGCACATCGGCGTCGTCTTCGCTTGCTTGGCGGGTTCCGGCGTCGTCTCCGTTACCGCCGGTGTTCTTAACGCCGTCGGGTTCCCCCGGAGCGCGCCGACGACCGGTGGGGCGACTCTCCTTGGGCGGGAGGTCCTCGTCCATAGCGTTGGAGCCCTCGCTGATGGACGAGTGGACCTGGATGTCATCGTCCTTCTCGCCGGGCTCGGGGACTTGGCCCTTGTCTACGGGGTCGGAGGTGCCTGCCAGATCTTCCATGGCATTTTCAGTTGCCTTGCGGATGCTGTCTTCTACGCCCATCTGATGACTCCTTTGCAGAATGGCCCGTGGCTGGGCCTGATTGCATAGTAAGCTTACTTACTTGTTGCAGCCTATGGAAGCGTTGACGGAGTTGACAAATCGTCGCGATGCTGTGGGTGTTCCCGCAGGTCAAGGCCTCTCCGATCGCACTTTGTACCGTTGATCGTTGGGGGATAAGGTAATGCCAGACCGTTTTGCAGAGGGCGGCCCTTTTCGCTCCTTTGCTGTCTGCTGGGGACGCTTTTCAGTCAGTAGGAACGTGCATGATCAACCCCCTCCCCGAGCAGGACGCTCTCCGGAACGGATACTTTTTGGATCTCGTTCTGGGCAGCGAGGACGTTGAGGCTTTTCTCAGCGATCTCGCAGTGTTCTCCGCCGAGAGCCTCTCCCACCCGGAGAGCCCGGTATTCAGCGGCATTACCGTGTTACGCCGCAAGAAGTCCGCAACCGCGGCCAGCAGCGACGAGCGCGCCCGCGTCATGGATCAACTTCAAAGTACCTTCGAGGGCCCCTGCCTCACGGCCATGGACAAGCTCACGCCGGTGCTGGTCCAGGATCTCCTGACTGAGCACCGCTGGCCCGACTACGTCCATGCTGCGTCGGATCAGGGCCTGCGCTCGATCCTCAGCGTTCCGCTGCTGGTTGAAGGTGACACCCGGGCGGCCCTGAACCTGTACTCGGAGCAGATCAATGCCTTCAGTGATGCGGATGTGGAGCGGGCGGAGGTCTTCGCCTTGCATGCATCCAAGTCGCTTCGACTTGCCCTGAAAATCGCCCAACTCAGCGACGCACGCAATGACATGGCGGCCGCAATGCAGTCGCGCACCGTCATTGACCTGGCCGTAGGGGCGATCATGGCTCAAAACCACTGCAGCCAGGACGAAGCGTTCACGATCCTCCGCACAGCTTCGAGCAACCGCAACATCAAGTTGCGGCACCTGGCAAAGTCCATCATTGCCGCCGTTTCCTCGGGGAAGATCACCACGCACTTCGAGGAATGAAGGTGATCCTCCTTGGCGGGGTTGAATTTGCTGTCCGCACTCGACCGAGTCCCCGTAGTTCCGGGGGTCCCGCGTTGCCCGCCCGAATGATCCAGCAGAATCGCGCCAGCGCCTGCTGAGTCCGCCCTGTGGCCCCGTTTCGTAACCCGAGGCAACCATGGAGCAGACTGGGTTGGGTGACCGCCAACAAACCCCGTCCCGGGCTCGCGATAGCAGCGCTGAGCCTTGGAACGGCACTGAATCCGCTGAATTCGTCCATGATTGCTGTCGCGTTGGTGGTCCTTCGGGAGCACTTCGCGCTCGACGTCGCCACTGTCACCTGGGTGATCACGTCGTTCTATCTGGCATCCGCAGCCGGCCAGCCACTCATGGGCAGGCTCGCTGATCGATTTGGTCCCCGCCGATTGTTTATGTTCGGCATGGCATTGGTGGCTGTGACGTGCGCAGTCGCTCCCTTCCTGCCCAATTTCGCGTTGGTTTGTGTTGCCCGGGCACTTATGGCTGTGGGAACCGCCACCGCATACCCGTCGGCCGTGGTTATGGTGACCGAGTTGAGCAAGCTCGCCAACCTGCCATCCACCCGTCCCCTTGGGCGGATCCAGATGGCGAATACGTCCGCTGCGGCTATTGGTCCGGTGGTCGGTGGACTGTTGGTGAGCCTGGTGGGATGGCAGGCGTTGTTCGCGATCAACGTTCCCATCGCGCTGCTTGCACTGTTTGTTGTCCGCAAAACCGCACCGGCTGATTCCGGCCGGGAAACCGGTTCGTTCGGAACACTCATCCGCGACTCCGACATCCCCGGCATCCTCGCCTTCGTTACTTCACTCATGCTGGCCATGATGGCGCTGCTCAACGTACTGCCCGGCTACCGTTGGTACCTTCTGGGTGCGGCTACCGTCGTCGGCGCCCTCTTTGCCTGGCGCGAGCTGAGGTTCCGGCCTCCGTTCCTGGACCTGCGTTTGCTGGGCCGGAACCGGCCGCTGTTGCTGGTCTATTTGCTCTTCATCGTGTTCAGCGGCGTGTATTACTTCGCGTTCTTCGGCCTCCCGCAGCTGCTGCAGGAAGCGGGGCATTACGACGCCGGTGTGGTAGGCCTGCTGATGCTGCCGCTTGCGGCGTTGTCGGTTGTGGTGACGCCCCTTACCGTGCGGTTCATTGAGCGGTTCGGCGTCCGTTCCGTGCTGATCACCGGGGTGCTGATCCTGACCCTCGCAGCGGGAGCGCTCGGGGTCCTGACCATGTCCCTGTGGGCGCCGGTGGTCTTCGTGCTGACCGCGGTGATGGGTGTTCCTTACGGTGTTGTCAGTACCGCCTCCAACCAGGGCCTCTATGTTTCGGCGCGGCCCGAGGAGAGGGGCGTGGCAGCCGGAATCTTCCAGACGTGCCGCTACCTGGGGGCTATTACAGCAACCGTGTTGATCGGTGTGCTCTATGGCTCGGGCGTGAACCAGGCCAACTGGGGGCTCATGGTCCTGGTCATGCTGGGGTTGAGTGCCGTGGTGTTGGTGCTGACCGTGATGTGGCGGAAGCCTGCAGAGTAGGCCCCACAACTTCTGGGTGCGGCGTTGTGAGGCCCGATGTGCAGGGTATTTCGGTGTTGAAAGGCGCAGAGTAGGCCCCGCAACTCACGGGTGGGCGTTGTGGGGCCCGATGTGCAGGGTATTTCGGTGTTGAAAGGCGCGGAGTAGGCCCCATAACTTCTGGGTGGGGCGTTGTGAGGCCCGATGGGCAGGGTATTTCGGTGTTGAAAGGCGCAGAGTAGGCCCCGCAACTCACGGGTGGGGCGTTGTGGGGCCCGCTGTGCAGGGTATTTCGGTGTTGACAGGCGCAGAGTAGTCCCCGCAACTCACGGGTGGGGCGTTGTGAGGCCAGAAGTGCCACCGCCCCGGCTGTGGAGAGCGTTGCGCGTGTGTGATTGGCCGGCACCCAGCGTCTCAAGAGCCGACTCCAGTCCTGACCGTGGGGGCCGATAAGCCTTAGGCGGTCGAAAGTCCAACGCGGCGATAGCCTTGCTTAAATAACTGAGCAGGCTCATAATTGAGTTAAGTCAGTAATTTCCACAAGGGAGAGTTTCAGTGAAAGCCTTCGTCCTCACGCAGTACAAGCAGCCGTTGCAGGAAGTTGATGTCCCGGAGCCTGTCGTAGGGGATCACGACGTGCTGGTACAGGTCCATTCGGCGGGCCTGAACCAGCTCGATGAGAAAATCCGGCTGGGGGAGTTCAAGCAGATCCTCCCGTACCGCCTTCCCCAGGTCCTTGGACATGACCTCGCCGGCGTCGTCCTGGAGGTAGGCGCAAAAGTCCGTTCGTTCGCCCCCGGCGACCAGGTGTTTGCCCGCGCAGCCGACCACCGGATTGGGTCGTTCGCGGAGCGCATTGCCGTCGCTGAACAGGACCTCGCCATCAAGCCGTCCACCATCAGCATGGACGAAGCCGGAGCCCTGCCGTTGGTGGCCCTGACGGCCTGGCAGGCCTTGGTGGAGCGTGGTGCCGTGGGCCCCGGGCAGAAAGTGCTGATTCATGCCGGCGCCGGGGGAGTGGGCTCCATTGCCATTCAGCTCGCCAAATACCTGGGGGCCACCGTCGCAACCACGGTAAGTACAGGTAACAAAGAATTCGTGCGGGAGCTGGGCGCGGACGTGGTGATCGACTACCGGAAGGACGACTTCACGGAGATCGTCCACGACTACGATCTGGTACTGGACAGCCTGGGCGGCGAGAATCTGGAACGTTCACTCAGGGTGTTGAAGCCCGGCGGAAAAGCCATCGGCATCGCCGGGCCGCCGGACGCCGGGTTTGCCCGTCAGCTTGGCGCGAACCCCATCTTGCGTGGCGTGATGTCGCTCCTCAGCTCGGGCATCCGCCGCCAAGCCCGCCGTCTCGGCGTCACCTACGAGTTCCTCTTTATGCACGCCGACGGCGGACAGTTGCGCGAAATCGCGGACCTCATCGACGCGGGCCACATCAAACCGGTGGTCGGTCGAGTGGTTCCCTTCGACCAAACCTCCGAAGTACTCGCCACCTTGGACAAAGGCGGCGTCCGCGGCAAGACCGTCATCAGCCACAGCTACAACCCAGACAGGACCACGTCATGACCAATCAGCAGCAAGGCACTTATCTGCAGGTACCCGCCGCCACTCTCACAGCAGATGGCGTCAGCTACGCCTACCGGGAATTCGGCCCCAGGGGTGGCGTCCCCGTGGTGTTCCTGATCCATCTGGCCGGGACCATGGACAACTGGGATCCGAGCATCATCGATCCCATTGCCCGGACGCACCACGTGATCACCTTCAGCAACCGCGGGGTGGGCGCCACAACGGGAGCCGTCCCGGATTCCATCGAGGCTATGGCAGACGACGCCGCCAGCTTCATCAAGGCCCTGGGCTATCCCGCAGTGGACCTGTTCGGTTTCTCCTTGGGCGGCATGATCGCGCAGTCGCTGGTGCTCAAACACCCGGAACTGGTCCGCAAGCTCATCCTTGCCGGCACGGGTCCTGCCAGCGGGCGGGGGATCGAGAAGATCATGGGCGTCACCTATTACGACGTGCTCCGTGGCACCCTCACCAGGCAGGATCCCAAGGAATTCCTGTTCTTCAACCGGAATGCAGCCGGTAAGCCCGCGGCAAGGGCTTTCATCAACCGGCTCAAAGAGCGGACCACCAACCGGGAAGTGCCCATCAAGCTAAGCGCATTCCAGGCCCAGCTGAAGGCTATCAGGCGGTGGGGATTGTCGCCGTCGGTGGACTTGGGTGTCATCACCCAACCGACCCTGATTGCGAACGGCGACAACGACCGCATGGTCCCCTCGGTCCTTTCGGAGGACATGCACCGCCGGATTCCCGGCAGCGAGCTCATCATCTACCCGGACTCAGGACACGGTGGAATCTTCCAGTACCACCAGCAGTTCTCCGCCGCAGTGCTGGAATTCCTGGGCCGCTGATACGGTAGCTGGATGAAGCCTGCGCCCCAGACCCTTGGCCGACGTGAGCGGAATAAGCAGGAGAAGCTTGACCGCATCACCGCGGCCGCACGAGAGCTTTTCACCCAGCACGGCGTGGACGAGGTCACCACCCAGCAAGTAGCTGAAAAGGCCGACGTCGGTTCGGGAACCTTGTTCTTGTACGCGAAGACCAAGGCGGAGCTGCTTCTGCTGGTACACAACGTGAAATACGCCGAGGCTCTTGAAACGGGCGTGGCTGCTGCGGCCCGGGAAGAGACCGTGATTGATGCCGTCATGGCCATCATCAATCCGATCATCACCTGCAACCGGGTCCAGATTGAGAACGGCAGAACATATTTGAAGGAGATCGTCTTTGGTGACCCGGCTGAGCCGCACCACGCCGAGGCGCTCGCCCTCACCCAACGGACGGAAGCCGCCGTCGTCGATGTCCTGAACCGTGACCCCAAACTGGCGGCGCGTGGATCTGCAAAGCTGGCCGGAATCATTTCCGCCGTGATGTTCATCAGCATGACGTCCGCCGCCAACCTGGGCTTGAGTGATGCCCAGGTCGGCGACGAAATCCGCGCCCAGGTCAGCGTGCTGCTGGGGGGTTAGCTTCTAGCGGTTCAGGAATTCCTCGTGCTGGCGGTGGGCTTCCTTCACCTGCTCGCGGATCTTCTCCACATCCTTGGCCTTGTTCCGGTATTTGAGGGGCATCTGCACGATCTGCGCTTCCTCGGCCGTCAGTGCGCGGTAGATCCGCTCGCGCTCGTTGGCGTCGGCGGTGTAGTCGAGGTCCAGGTAGTCCACCGCGTGCCGGCGGGCGTTGTTGATGGCCGTCTGTGCCTTGCCTGCGGGGCTGATGAGTGAAAGCACCACGGTGATGACAAGGACACCGATGATCACGCTCAGCGAGAGGCCGGTGGTGATTTCGACGACGGCCACGTGCTCGCCGTCGTTGATGAACGGCAGGTTGTTCTCGTGGAGGGCGTGCAGGACGAGCTTGACGCCGATGAACGCGAGGATCGCTGCCAGGCCGTAGGAGAGGTAGATCAGGCGGTCCAGCAGGCCGTCGATCAGGAAGTAGAGCTGGCGCAGGCCCATCAGCGAGAATGCGGTGGCCGTGAAGACGATGAACACGTTCTGGGTGAGGCCGAAGATTGCCGGGATGGAGTCCAGCGCGAACAGGATGTCCGTGCCGCCGATCGCCACCATCACCAGCAACATGGGAGTCAGGGCACGCTTGCCGTTGACCACGGTGAAGAGTTTGTCGCCGTCGTACTTGTCCGTGGTGTGGAAGAACTTCTTGGCCATGCGGATGATGAAATTGTTGGCTTGGTCATCGCCGTGGTCGCCGGGCTTGAGCAGGTTGCCAGCGGTGAGGAGCAAGATCAGGCCGAAGATGTAGAAGACCCAGGCGAACGAGTTGATCAGCGCAGCACCAAGGAAAATGAAGCCGGTACGGGCGATCAGCGAGAACACAATGCCGAACAGCAGGACCTTCTGCTGGTCTTCGCGCGGGACGCGGAAGCTCGCCATGATGATCAGGAACACGAACAGGTTGTCCACCGAGAGGGCCTTCTCCGTGATGTAGCCGGCGAAGTACTCCGAGCCCATCTGAGCGCCGCCGAAGACCAGCACCAGGATGCCGAAGACTACGGCCAGCCCTACGTAGATGGACGACCAGATCGCTGCTTCCTTAAGCGATGGAACGTGGGCTTTGCGTATGTGGAAGAAGTAGTCGAAGGCCAAGAGCGCCAGAATGGCGACGATGGTGATGCCCCAGATAAGGGGAGAGACGGTCATATGATCCTGCTTTCGTGAGGCGCGCGAATGGTGTTGCTCACCGAGGGTCAAACTCGTGGAATCAAATTTACCGGGTCTGGGATGGTGGCGGGTAACCGGTGTGTGTCACGGGATGCACGACGGCGGGTGGATGGTCAAGCGTTGAGGCAAACCGTCTTGTTCACAATTGTGGCGGCGTGGTGTGATGACAACGCCAAGCTTGATGGCACGCTTCAACCTATGACCACAGCCTTCCCGACTGAATCCCTTATCTCGCCGGAGTCCTTGACGATACTTCTGTCCGCCCACCAGAGCTATCACGCTGTTAGACCACCCTCATACGACGAGGTCCTGACGGAGATTGCAGAACGCGTGAGAGAGGCCGAAAGCATCGGCAAAGCCGATATCGGCGCCCTACTGTTTTGGAAAAGGTTGCGTGCCGACACCATTTGGGCTAGAGCACTATTGGAGCTGCCTGAAGCCAAAGTGCGCGAGCTCACTGCCCCTGCGGTGGAAGGGGTTAACGACTTGTCACTTTCCGTGCGTGAGGCCGCCGTAGCCGGTCGCAAAGCACTTTCTGCATTGCCTGGCTTCGGAAGTGGCGATGCTTTGGCCTCGGCACTGCTGGTTGCCGCGGCACCGCACCGTATGGCCATCTATGATCGTCGTGCTCAGAAGGGCCTAAAGGTCATAGGGGTTAAGTTGTCGCCAGCTCGAGGACGGTATGGCCGATACATGGAACAGGTAGAGGCCATTCGCGCGACAGCCAAAGCACAGAATCACGAATGGACGGCGCGAGACGTCGATTTAGCCCTCTACACTTTGGGCGCATAATTCATATTTTGGCTCGTCGCATCAGGCTGACATAATCGAAGCGCAGATGCCCGTCGCCTATGCTGGTCTGGCCAATGGCGAACTGGACGGAAATGTCACCTGTCGCGAATCTTCGCAACGCAGTTCGCTTTCGTCATTATTTTGGGGAGCCGAGTGTCGAACGACGCCAAATACGAGTATAAGTCTGTCCAAGCCGTCCGCGGCCTTGAGAGCCGGGCTTTAGCCAAAGCTCAGCAAGAGGGCGGCTGGGAACTCATAGATCAAACTCAGGGAACGCTGCGAACGACGCTTAAATTCCGCCGCCTAAAGCCTGAATCGACTTTGTCCACGTGGTTGGTCGCGTTCAGGGCTTTCAGCCCCAGAAAGCGGGCTGTGATAACCGGAGCCGGCGCAACTGTTGTGGCACTCGCTGCAGTAGGCATTGGCTTTTCCTCCAGCCACGAGATGCGTGATGGATCTGCGCAAGATGGACCAGACCAGACTAGTGCTCCGGCGCCATCCCTCCAAGAGGTCGCAACTCCTTCGCCCGCCGCTGCTCCGAGCGAGACAACGACCGACAACATCACCGTCGACAACACCCCTGAGTTCGCCGCCATCATGAAGGTTGGTGACTACTGTGATGCGTCTATAGCGCGATTTGCTAGTAAGTACAAAGGTCGTTCGATTGAGTTCGACGGGTCCATCGCCAACATGCAAAAGCACGGAAGCTACCAAACTCGTTACGACATCCTTTTGGGACCCGGCGACGGAGGTACCAAATCCGTGTTGGGGCCAGCACTCAAGTACGAAGACGTGAACATGTTTGATCTCAAATTAACCGGTGAAAAGATCCCGGATTATGTGGGTGAGAACGACAAATTTCGTTTCGTTGCGGAGGTCGGCGAATACGGCGCTAAGTCATGCTTGTTCTCCCTTAAACCAGTGTCAACGTCCCCCAGATAGGCCCTGACTAAGCAGTTCGTGGTCCGTCGGGTTGACGCTAGCTGACGCTGACCAACACCTCGTCGATGCGCGCGAGGAGGCCTGGCCAACCGTTGCCCATGCCCTCGATGGCCTGCCGTCCCATAGGCGAGTCCAGGTTGAAGCCGGCGTGTTCGAAGTGGAGTGTTGTCCCGGCGTCGACCGTTTCAAGCCTCCAGGTGATGGTGGTGTCCAAAGAGCCCTCGGCGAAGAGGAAAGTGATGGACTCGCCAGGTTCGACGGCGGTGACCTCGCACTGCTGCTGGCCCCAGCCGCCCATATCCATGGTGAAGCGGTGGCCAATGACGGGCGCGATGTCGCCGGGCGCCCACCAGCGGGCGAGGAGTTCCGGCGTGGTGAGGGCGGCCCACACTGAGTCTTTGGGGTGGGGGAAGGTGCGCTCGAGGCGGATCGCGTTTTCAGTCATGGGTATTCTCCTCATCCAGTAGGTTGGCCAGGGCATCGAGCCGCTGGTTCCAATATTGCTCGTAGTGCTTCAGCCAGCCACTGACTTCACGTAGTCCTTGCGGCTGGAGGTGGTAGATCCTGTGCCTGCCTTGCCGTTCCTCGCGGATTAGGCCCGCCTCTTTGAGGACTGTCAGATGTTCCGACGCCGATGAGCGGCTGAGATCCAGACGCCCAGTCAGCTCGCCTGCCGACAGAGGTCCCTCGAGAAGGGTGTCGAGGATGGTCCGCCGCGAAGGATTCGCGAGGACGCCGAAGACGTCTGAGGGCACAAGGCGATCATATGTCGGAAATTTCCGAAATAACAAGCTACTCTCTGTTTGGCGTAGCAGGCCATGTCGTCAAGGGCTCTAACTTCTAAGTGCTATTGCAGGATCGGCACGAGCGGCGACGATTGCTGGGTAGGCGGCTGAGATCGCTCCGGTAAGTCCTCCAATTACGACCCCGAGCAAAGGCATGCTGGACGTAATTACAGGTGTCCACTCGTTGGCGGCGGAAACTCCTATAACCGCACTGGTACCGAGGACGCTGCCAGCAATGCCTCCGGCTAAGCCAACGGTTATACCCTCGAGAAGAAACAAGCGTGCAACAGACCATTTGCTGGCGCCCAAGGCACGTCGAAGCGCGACTTCTCCGGCTCTCGCCTGTACTGACAAGTACATGGCAGTTGCGGCAGTTAGCGAGGCCAACACCAACAGAACGCCTGATACGAGGCCGACCATAAGCCCAAGCTGGTCGCCGACGCCAGTTTTCAGGTTGCGCAGGTCAGCTACAGTTTGGACGTTGATGGCGCCGGGGTTATCTGGACTCAAAGCCACCGGAATCGCATCGCTTAGCGGTGCTGGATAGCCCGGTTTTGTCCGGGCAATGTAGGAGGGCTGCAGGTTTTTGATGTTGGATGCAGCGGGCGGATTCAGGAATACCTTGTCCTCTGCCGATGCATCCCGCGTGCTGTTTTGGATGAGGGATATGACGGGAACTGGGTTTCCGTCGACCCAGATAACGACGCCTGGGGCAGCTCTCTCAATGCCAATCGTAGCCGCCGCCTTCGTCCCGATGACAGCGGCGGGAATGTCCGGGTAGGCTGCTAGGTTCCTCCCCGCCGTTTGAGGCAGCATTTCGCTGTCCAGGATGGATAGACGGTTGGCGTCAGCAACCTCGATGAGCCCATTGAAGTACGTCGTCGAGGCGGAGGACCGGCCTATGTGAGCGTCGGCTGGTGCGATGATGGACGTCAGGCCAACACGTTCGACGCCCTCAAGGGCATCAACAGCCTCATAGGTGGCTTCCAGCTGGGCATTAGTTGGCATGGTTCCGGAGGGAAGCCGGTTGTCTGTGAACCGAAGCTCGTCCAAGGCGGCTAGGTCTAGACGCTCCGCTACCTGTGCGGAGGTTGTTTGCGTAAGTCCGGTGGCGGTGACCAGCCCACCGGCACCAAGGACAAATGCCGTCAACAGCAGCGCAGTCCGCATTGGACGGCTGGAAAGTGAATTGACGCTATCCGCTACGGTTTCTAGTAGACGCAGGAAGCTCGATCCGCGTTTACTCCGCTCCGCTTCTTGCTCAAGTTGGAGCGGTCTGCAGGCAGCCGAAGAACTTTCGCTGAGCACGCCGTCCGTCAGTGAAAGGCGGCGGTCTGCTGCGGCGGCAACTCTTTCATCGTGTGTGATGACGACAATGGCAACGCCTCGGTTTGCCGCAGAGCGCAGGTCATCGATGACGAGGGATGTGTTCGCTGAATCCAAGTTGCCGGTTGGTTCATCGGCGAGCAGTATCCGGGGGCTGGTTGCCATAGCTCGGGCGATTGCAAGCCGCTGGCGCTCGCCTCCAGATAGCAGCCTCGCTTGAACAAGAGCTCGATGGGAGAGCCCGAACTGTTCCAGAATCTTCGAGACCATGGCGGATCGCTGTGACAGGGGAACGCCCTGAATTCGCAATCCAAGTGCGGCATTCAGAGCCGCAGGTTCATGCGGCAGCAGGTAGGAGTTCTGGAAGACGAAACCGATCGTCTCTGATCGCAATTCGTTTCGCTGGCGTTCGGTCAAGGACCCTGCGGAGCGTCCCGTAACCTCAAAACGGCCGCTGGTCGGCCTGTCCAGGAGTCCCAGCACATTGAGGAGGGTGCTCTTTCCAGATCCTGAGGGCCCCACGATAGCAACGAACTCCCCGGCCCGTACCGCGAAGCTTGCCTCTCTGAGGGCTACGGTCGGCACCTCGCCATCGAAGACGCGCCGCAGATCCTCGGCCCTCATGACGACCTTCGGATGAAGACTTGTCATGGTACTCGGACTTTCTGCCCGACCGCCAGCGGAACCTTTGAATCTACGGCAGCCCACCCAGAGGACTGAGACGATACGGTGACGTCCGCTCGTTGGAATTGTGACGCGTCCTGGCTCCCCGACGCCGTCGATTCGAGTTCGATGAAGGAACCGACTCCATCGTGCTGTATCGCGATCAGTGGGACGGCGAGCCTCGGTTGCGGTACTGATGTCCGTTGCACGTTGACGATCTTCTCTGGGACCAACCAAGATGACCCATCACGTGGCACGGAAATGGTGATGTCCTTCCCGGGACCCTCGCCGTTCGCGCCGACCTTCTCCGTAAATGCTCCCACGGACAGAATGCTGCTCTCTACGGACTGGTCGCCGACAGAAAGGCGAACGCTGTTACCGGCAGCGACAGCATCCGCATCAACAATCGATGCTCGGGCGACAAGCACGTCCGCTGTTGTCTGAATCATTACGAGCGGCGAAGTGTCATCGACCAGCGATGCGAGCCCGGCAGTGCTTGTGACCATGCCCTTGTTGCCGGGGATCTGGGCAAAGTCCTGCCAGCTAAACGGCGGCTTATCTGGAGCTTTGAGGCCATCGCCCATGTAGATCTGCTTGATGGCATCACGGGAGGCCGCATCGAACGTGCCCGATGCGGTGACAGTTCCGAAGCCCATTGCCTGTAGTGCTTTTTGAAGTTCGGTGACATCATCTCCGGAATCGCCCGTATCGAGGTCCCGGTATAAAGGAACATAATCAGGGAGGAGAAAGATTGGGTGGCCGCCGACTGAACCAAGGAAGGATCCGGGTGCAACTTCTGTGCCTACTGCAGGGCCCGGCTTGGTTACAACCTGGCGGGCGGCGCCGGACGAAACCGAAGGGTGCACGGCTGTGGCCTGACCCCGGACAACCGATCCTTTGAGTGTCAGCTGTTTGTCCACAACCTTCATTGATATAGGAAACGTGACAGGCACAGAGAGTTTGGCGTTGTTCAGTGCAACGTCGCTGGGGGCTTTGACCAGGGAGCCCGCCCAAAATGCGACTGCCAGCAGCATGAGAACTGTGAGAAGGAATACCCAGACCCTCATAGGATGCAGGAGGCGACGTGCTTGCGTCTCGATTTCAGCGGTTTCACCGTATCGAATATTTCTAGATCTCATCGACAAATGTCCTAACTTCCACTGAATGTACTGACGATTTGAGTAGCTTCTTTCAGTGTCTCGTCGATTTTTTGCCGCTGGGCCAGCAAGCCGGCTTCATTTTCCTTGATTAGGGTTGCTTGATAAGAGGATTCGATGTCAGCCATCTGTTGCACGAAGTTCATGTCTTCCTTGCATTGAATGTCGGCAACTGCCACGCGGATGCCGGTTTCCTTATCGCCCAATGATTCGACCGGACTCCACTGGTCGCTGCCGTCAAACGTTCCACCGTGGTCTCTAAGGCAGGATTTCCACCTTTCGACGAGTTCAATGGTCTGTGGATCCTTCTTAGCAGCCTCAGTCGCTTTTCCTGTTAGTTGTACGGATAAGGCATTTCGGTCGATGCCGTAGCTCGTTGAAGGTATTACTTCGCTCAGGCAAGAATCCCACTGGTGGTTGAACTCAGGCGTCTTGGTTTCAAGCCGCGGAGCACCAAGGTTTTCTTCCGGCCGCCCGTAACCATATTGTTCGGCTGTGGCCATCAACCAGATTCCATAAGGACGCTCCGATGCAGTTGTTCTGTCCTTAAAGGTGGACATTAAATCAATTGGTTGGTTGTTTTCTGACATGAACTTTTGAATTCTTATGTTTCCCGCACGTTCAATGAGATTTAACTCACTAATTGAGACGGAGTATTTGTCGAGTGGATATACTATTGACTCGATGTCTGAACGCAGCAGTGCACTGGCTTTAGTGGGTTGGAGGGCTGCGTCGGACTGCGGTTGGCCCATCGCGCAGCCGGTGAGAGTTGCTGTTGACAGGATTGCCGCGATGAGAACTTTACGAACTTGCATGTTTTCTTCCGGTCGTAGACGGTCCGAGACCCGGGCACCCGGAAGAATTCTGAATGCCCGAGCATCGATGGTTGCCGTGCCTTATTTACATTGACAGGCTCGAAATGATGTCCGAATAGGTGTACGGCCAGTGGCCCGGCACGCCGTAATTTGTGAGGTAACCTACATCCTCGCCCGGGGCGAGTTGCAACCATGTTCCGGACCAATTTAAGTCGGCGTACAGGGTTGATACCCTGGATGACCGACTGTCAACTGAACTTGCCTTGTCGTTAATAGCGTCCCCGACATAACCCTGGGAGAGGTAGTAGCTCTCCTTGAAACCGCCGTAGTTTGTGTCGTCCCACAGGCAGATTCTGTACTGGCAGTCGTACGCCGCCTGTGCGGGTGCGGTGCTGAGCGCAACACCGGAGGCGGCCAATAGGAGTGTGGCCGTCGTAGCTATGGCAGCGCGCGTACTGGATTTCTTGTTCATTTAGGTCTCCCTCGTAGACAGTCGGGGCTGCGTCCGTGCTCCCCGGACACCTTTCTTGTGAGGGCGCACCCCGAAACGTGACGCGCATCTCACCCCCTTATTGGTTGTCATTGCCGAGAGGGTACCGGTTTGGTTGCTTACGCCGTATGTTTACGGGGGTCGCGCGACTGTCCTTAATGTACGCTCAGTTCCGGGGGTCCCTGACTCCACTCGCCGAGGTTCCTGTTCTTAGGAAAGTCGTTAGCGGCATGACAGTTTTGGCAGGTGTGGTGCTGGCGTGGGGTCGGTATTTCAGGGCAGCTACCCGGGCTGATGTCGGCCGGAGGGTGACGACAAAGAGAGGAAGCGCGCAGACGACTTGGCGCCTATCTGAGGCTTGTCCCGCAAGAGCCGCGGGAGGACGATCAAATTATCTGCATCGCTGGAATGCGTATGTGGTGCTGCGTTGTGGCGGCCCTGAGCCGTATCCGGAAACCAGCGCTGAGCGGCTAGTCGAAGGCCGGGATCGGGACTGGCTTCGTGGTTGTACCTCCCGTCAAGGTTGGTGTGTGGTGAACAGCCGGGGCTGGCTGGTTCGATTGATCGCGGTTCTGGTCGCTGTGCTTCTGGCCGGGTGCACATCACCGGGCCCGTCGCCGTCGCCGTCGCCGTCGCCGTCGCCGTCGCCGTCGCCGTCAACCGCGAAGCCGTCGTCGTTTGGTGACGCAGAGGCGGTAGCCTCGCTGGAATACGCGATGCAGGCCTTCATGGACCAGGACGCTGTGGCAGTCCTCGCCCAGATGCGTTGGCCGGGCGGGGAATGGTCCAAGGCGTACGGTGTCCGTGACCTGGACACGAGGCAGTCGGCCCAGCCGCAGGACCGTGTCCCGGTGTCGAGTGTTACGAAGACCATGACGGCGGTTTCCGTGCTGAAACTCGTCGATGATGGATTGATCGGCCCTGATGACCCCGTCAACGGGCTTTTGGAGGGCTTCGGGGTTGGTCTCAAGCCTCCCGTTCCGATCACTGTGCGGCAGCTGCTTTCCCACACCTCGGGGATGCCGTCGTACGGAGACGTGCTGTTCAGGAGCCTGGATGACTTTGTTTCCGCTCCCAACCGGGGGCTGACTGCACTCCAGGCTCTTGGAATCGCCGGGACATTGCCCTGGGAAGCGCGAACTGTCGGGCTGTTCCGGTACTCGGACTCGAACAACCTGGCGCTGGCACTGATTTTGGAAAAGCTCCGTGGCAAGGCCTACCCGCAGATACTTCGTGATGACATCATCAAACCGCTGGGGCTGACCCACACCACCATCGGCGAGGAGGTGTCGGACGCGCCTGACGTGCTTAAGGGCTATGTCAGCGTTGGGGGCAGGCGTGTCACCGGCGGCCCCACCCTGGAGCAGCTCGGTTCCCCTCTGCCAGGCGTGGTCTCGACCATGTCCGACGTCAATGACTTCATGGCAACACTCTTAGGTGGCCGGCTCATTTCCACGAACGCGTTAGCCGAGATGAAGAAGGCTGTGATCGGCCCCTTTGCGCTGGGGCTGGTCAAGTGGTCCCCGGACTGCAGTGGTGCCCCGCGTTTTTTCGCCAGGGGCGGCTTCCTGGATTTCCGGACCATTGCGCTCAGTTCGGCCGACGGGCGGTACGAGGCGACCATGACCGTGTCCCCAGCCCCGGAACCGTCGTTCCGGGCCGGTGCGGACTTGGTGGACGAACGTGATCTGATGAGCAGCCAAATCCTGTCCGCGCTTATGGAGGCCCAGGACCGGTTGTGCCGGTAGGGGCTGGGCGGGGTCGGGTGAGTTCGGTTAGCTGCCGAGCCTCCGGGTCGTTCACTGGTGAGGCTAGGGGCTTAGGAGGGTTCGCCGTCGTTGTTTGCCAGGAGGAACTTCCGCAGAAGGTTTGCCAGCTGTGTCTGTTCGGTCCGGGATAGGCCTTCGAGCATTTTCTGCTGGTTCTCCACGTGATGCTCAACCACGTCGTCAACGAGGGCGCGCCCTTCAGGCGTGAGGCTGACCAGAAGCTGACGGCGGTTCTCCGGGTTGGTCTCGCGGTGAATCAGCCCGCGGTTCACCAGTCGGTCGACGCGGTTGGTCATGGCCGCGGAGCCGATCATGGTCAAACTGGCCAGGCGTCCAGGCGTAAGCGGAGCCTCGGGCGCCGAACGACGCAGGGTGGCCAGCACATCGAATTCCCACGGCTCCAGACCGAACTGGTTCATGAATTTCTGGACGTTGAGTGACGCCAGTCGACTAGCCCTGCTAAGCCGACCCAGGACACCCATGGAGCTGACGTCCAGATCGGGGCGCTCCCTCTTCCATTGGTTAAGAATCGTGTCCACTGCGTCGCGGTTCATTGTCCTCCCATGCTTGACCTCAAACAGTACAACACCTAGATTGTCATACATCAAATAATTCGACATCAAAATGTATGGAAGTGAACAATGGCTATGGCCTCTCCTCGCGACCTTTTCATCACCGCCCTCGCGCCGATGGTGTGGGGCTCCACGTACCTGGTGACCACGCAGTTCCTCCCTGCCGACCGGCCCCTCCTGGCCGCAACCGTTCGTGCTCTGCCAGCGGGTATTGTCCTGATGCTTCTCACACGAACATGGCCGCGGGGAACGTGGTGGTTCAAGGCGGCAGCGCTGGGTGCACTGAACATCGGGCTGTTCTTTTTCCTGCTCTTCTTTACCGCGTACCAGTTGCCGGGTGGGGTGGCGGCGTTGGTGGGTTCGATTCAGCCGCTGTTCGTGCTGCTCCTGGGAGTGCCGTTGCTGGGGGAGCGGATCCGTCTGACCCACGTGGTTGCCTGCGCTGTGGGTGCTGTTGGTGTCGGGTTGCTGGTCCTGCGTTCCGAAGCGACGCTGACTTTTGTGGGCGTGCTCGCCGGAATGGCAGCGGCGCTGAGCATGGCCGCCGGCATCGTCCTCACCAAGCGCTGGGGAATGCCCGACGGCGTAGGGCTGCTTGGGTTTACCGGCCTGCAGTTGGCGATGGGTGGAGTCGTGCTCCTGCCGGTGACGTTGGTGGTTGAGGGACTGCCGGGGTCGGTTAATGTTCCTAACATCGCGGGCTTTGCCTACTTGAGCGTGATCGGGGCCCTTGTGGCCTATGCAGTGTGGTTCCGGGGGATCCAGCGGCTGCCCACGATGGTGGTCTCGTTCTTGGGATTCCTCAGTCCACTTGTGGCTACCGGGCTGGGGTTCGTTTTCCTGGGGGAGGCGTTGTCGGGGTGGCAGTTGGTTGGGGCGGTGTTGGTGTTGGGGTCGGTGTTTTTGGTGCAGCGGCCCGGGGCTGATGCGGGTAGGCGGCAGTTGGTGAAGGCGGAAGCGCTGAGGTGACGTGGGCACTGTTCTGATCCTTGTCCCGCGGGGGCGGCGGGAGGACGATCGAATTAGCTGCATCGCTGAGCGCGCGTGCCTATAGAGCCACTCAAATTCCTCGAGCCTGCCGGTTACGTTCGGCAGGCTCGAGGGCCGACCGGGACGGTGGATCAGCGCAAACAGCAACATTCCAATGCACCTTTCGGCCGCCAACGCACCTCTAAATGCCGGCAGGACTAAACACCTTGGCCAATGTCTCGGCTTACTCTGGAGGCACGTACTGATTCGGCTGTCGAAAACTGCTCTTGATAAGCAAGGTGTTCGTAGTTCAGCCCGTGGTCGGCAGCCACTCTGAGCCTTCCGGCTGGCTTCCCCAGATTCATGACCGTGCCGTCGGGCCGAACTGTTAGTGCATGTCCATCAAAGAGGACATGGCAGTTCGGGCAGAGGCAGAGCATGTTTTCCAGAGTATCGGGCCCGTTGTGAGGGATACCGAGGGGGCGGATGTGTGCGCCCTCAGAATAAGGTCCCGCAGCGGAGACGAGCCGGGTTGCGCAAATCTGGCAGGTGTTGTCGTAGAGACGCTTCACGGACGCGGCGACGTCGTAGTTACGTACGATCCGGTTAACATTCACGCTGCGGCGAGCCGGCGCCACGTCCTCTCCTCGGGTCAATGCCGTGGCCACCTCGGAGGGGATGAGACTGTCTCCGGCGACTGCTCGTAGCTGGTAAATCAGGACTTTCCATCCGTCCCGCGTACCCCAGCCCCATCCTGTCACCGTGAAGAGTCCCAGGTAGATGTAATCATTGGAAGCCCGTCGGCCGGTTAGTACAGACTCCTTAACCAATACGCGCACTGGCCGGCCAAGCTTGTAGTTTTCGACAAGGCCAAGGTTGCCCTTTTCCAGCTTTTGATCTGCGACGTGCCGGCCGCTGTTGGCGCGGCCTCCGAAGCCGGTGTATGTGATCAGGTCACCTTGAACTTCGTCGTCCGAGTACCCATCTGAAAGGCAAATGGACTGCGTACCATCCGACTGACCAGCGATTCCTGCCTGCGTAGTCCGATGAACACCAGCCTCGTAGGCCTCCCGTCGATCCTTGAAAACAGTCCCTGGCGGGCAATCGGGGATCTCTCCGTACATCAGTGGCTGGCCCTTGCTGTTGTTCGAGACTAGCTCGATACCAAAGCGCTTCAGTGCCCGTCGAGTCTCATCTCCGCCGGCGAAATGTCGAACTGAAAGTGGGCCTTTGCCAGGATGCTGGCGGCCGTAGGCAACTGCCAGGAGCGGCTTGGAGTCGATGAGCATGCCGTCAACTTCGGCGAAGTACCGCAGGGAAGGTTGTTGTCCATATTTGGCTAAGAAAGCCTCGCGTCCCAAGTTCCTGAACTCATCGACAGTTCTTGCTATTGCTGCTGGATCCGTAAGCTCCGACAAAGCCCCCATGGATGTACCCCCCCGGTCTTGCCCCTTTGGTGCCGGCGACGTCCTGCGATTACGAACCGGCGGATCGTCTGAGTCTGGCATTGAAGCCAACGATCTTTGTTCAAAATATATGAAAACCGCGTCACGTTTGATGTTCAGGTGACACTAATTGTGGGGATCTTTGTTTTTCTGTCGATTCCACTGACGGTTGCGTGCGGTGACCACGGCCAGCGACCGTCAAATTCAGGCGCTCCCATGGCCGGATTTCGTCCCTGTAAGCGAGAATCCCCGTCGTGACCGTTTTTGACAGCCCCGAGCCGGCCGCGGCATTCCAGATCTAGTAGGCCGGGGCTCCCGGTTAGGGGTGCATCTACGGCATTGCGGCTTTTCCCGCCGCGTTGCCCCATTCGTTGCGTTCGTTGCGTCACACCTTGACTGTGACCCGCCTCACCGTCACAATAAATGAACGCTATTCATTTCATCTTCACGTGGCCTGCGGTCTCGATCGAGAACTCGCGAGTCACGCCCAGCACTTCAGGATCCCGGTCACCCCGGAGATCCGGTTGCCGCCACGAGGCCTGCAGCGTCGCAGCTTCCAAGCTCACACCAGCATCACGACTTAGGATCCCCATGACCCCCACGTTTGAAACAGAGACACCGGCAGGCGAGAAGCCTGTGGGGCCGTCATCCGCTCAGCCGAGCACCCAGGGTTGGCGCCGTGTCCTTGGCGTTCCGTCGTTGGTCCTGCTGGGCTTGGTCTACATGGTGCCGCTGACCATCTTCAGCACCTACGGCATCGTCGTCGAGCTGACCGGCGGGCGGCTTTCCGCTGCGTACGCGGTGACCTTGGTAGTTATGCTGTTCACCGCGCGTTCCTATGGCCGCATGTCGCAAGCATTCCCATTCGGAGGCTCCGCGTACACATACGCAACGCGTTCATTCGGAGCCGGCCTGGGGTTCATGGCCGGGTGGTCGCTACTGCTCGACTACCTGCTGCTGCCGATGATCAACTACCTGCTCATCGGCATCTACATGGAAGCTGCCTTCCCGGCTATCCCCGCCTGGGTATTCATGATCGTCTCCATCGCGGCCGTGACCGTGCTGAACGTTCTCGGCATCACAGCGATCGCCAAGGCAAACTTCGTTGTCGTCGGACTGCAGGGGCTGTTCATAGTGCTTTTTGTTGCTCTGGGACTCTCGTCAATCACGGCTGCGGGCAAAGTCGACTTGTTGGCACCCTTCACCGGAGTCGATGGCGCCGATGGCCTCTCGCCGATCTTCGCCGGCTCCGCGATCCTGTGCCTCTCGTACTTGGGGTTCGACGCCGTGTCCACATTCGCCGAAGAGACCAAGGACCCTAAGCGGAACCTGCCCCGCGCCATCATGATCACCACGGTCCTGGCGGGCATCATCTTCCTGGGGCTCGCTTACATCAGCCACTTGGTTTTGCCGGTCAGCACGTTCAACGACGTCGACGCTGCCGCGATTGAAGTAATTGGCGCAGCCGGTGGCAACCTGCTGGTCGCCTTCTTCACGGCTGCTTACATCGCCGGCAGCCTGGGATCGGCCCTCACGTCTCAGGCATCGGTATCGCGCATCATTCATTCAATGGGTCGTAGCGGCGTCTTCCCGGCTGCTTTGGGTCGCCTGCACCCACGATTCCGTACGCCCGTGCTACCGATCCTTCTCACCTCGGCCGTTTCCTTGCTGGCCTTCGTTTTGGACCTTCTGACGATCTCCTCGTTGATCAGCTTCGGAGCGCTCGTAGCGTTCTCGGTGGTGAACCTGGCGGTGATCAAGCACTACTTCATTGACGAGAAGGCCCGTGGAGCCAAGGGAGTCATTCATAACTTGTTGCTGCCCGGCATTGGTTTTGCGCTCACCGTTTGGTTGTGGACGAGCCTTAGCGGATTGTCGATCGGCTTCGGTCTGGCGTGGGCCGCCGTTGGCTTGGTCTGGCTGGCCTACCTAACTCGTGGGTTCCGCCGACCGGCACCTCAGCTGGACTTGAAGGAAGCCTAGAAGGCCGTTGCTTCCCGCGGGTGGCGTTAGGCTTCTTGGACGACATCGTAGGGGGAACGATCTTGAAAATGACTACTGCACGTAAGCTTCGCGTTCTGAATATTGCAGCCTCAGTCCTGCTGCTAGCCATTTTGACCCTGCAATTCACCAAAGTAATCGACGGTTTCTGGAGCATGACACTTCTGGTGCTTATCGGAGCTCCGACGACGGTGGCTTGGGTGATTCTTGAGCGGCGCCAGGGCGCGGAGAAGCTGAGGGACGGGTCCTCTTCCCAGTGACCCATTGCCCGGAGACCCAACCTGTGGAACCCTCGATTTGATCCTGTCGCCGGGGTGACGATGGGCAACTGGGAGGGAACCCGCGCATGGGACTAATTCACATTGACCTGTTCACCACTCTCGACGGCGTCGCGCAGGCGCCCGGCGGACCCGAGGAGGACCCGGCTGACGACTTCGCGTTCGGTGGCTGGCAGGCACCTCTGATTGACGAGGTTGTCGGCGATCAGATCGACTCCGGGATGGTGGGGATGGACGCGCTGCTGCTGGGGCGGCGGACCTACGACATCTTCGCCGCGTATTGGCCGCACCAGGGTGGTGAAATCGCAGAACTGTTCAACCGACTTCCGAAGTACGTGGCGTCGCGTCAGTCGCGAGAACTTGAGTGGGCGGGATCCTCGCTGCTGGGCTCTGACACCGTCGCATCCTTGCGGGAACTCCGTGAGAAGCACCAGAACATCCACGTCATCGGCAGCCTGGACTTCGTCCAAACCCTCTTCGCTGAGCGCATGTTCGATCAGCTCAACCTGTGGGTCTATCCAATCCTCCTCGGCAGCGGAAAGAAGGTCTTCGCCGATGGGGTGGTGCCCACGAACCTCCGGCTTATTGAGCCCGTGGTTGCTTCCCCTAAGGGCGCCGTGATGCAGCGTTACGCTTTGGTGGAAGGGACGCCGGCGGTTGGCAACATGGCGGAGATCGATCAGGCGTAAAGGGTGCCAAAGCGGACAAACCGACGTGGTGCGTGAGCTATGTCGATCCAAACCTTCGTCGTTCGCCCACAGGAACCGCATCACCACTTCCGACGTACGAAGCGCGACGTCGCTCAAGGCGCGCGTGTAGTCCCGGGCTCGGAATGCGGGCGCCCTTACGTCTATTGCAGTCACCACATGCGGCAACGAAATTTCGGAGCGAAGTCGCTCCACCTCTGGACCAGGGGTAGAAGTGATCTCCGTGTTCCGCAGCTCGTGTGCAGCGCCTCCCGTAACCCGACTCCAGCTCACATTGCCCGCCAGCTCGCACCATTCCTTCACGACGCTGGTATCGCGTAAACCTACGTTGCGGATCACGACGACGGATATCGCTTGTCCGCAGGACGACAGCTGCAACCAGCAACATCGCAACGAATGCCGCGGGCAGCCATATGGCAGTCCAAAGACCGCCAAATACCTCTTGTACGAGAGTTCCCATGGAACCGAAGTCGCGAATGTCCCTCGGCGTCGCAAAGAACAGGTAGACAGCTACAAACAGCCACACCGCAAGGACGAGGACAAGCAAGCGAAGGGACTGGCGCGTCCAATAGATACGCCGCAATTCAGATCGAAAAGACTGGCTCTCTGCCATGACGCGACGTTAGCAGCAACGCCCTCCGTTCATAAGCAGGACCAGGGCAATCATCACCCCCCAGCAACCCGCCCCGCTACGTACTCCGCGTCCAGCCCCACGCCCCCAACAATCGACGAATAGTGCCGGGTCAGCCACGGCAGCCCCACCACGAACAGGCCGGGAAATTCCGTCACACCCCGCGAATGCTTCGGGTAGCCCCACTCGTCCACCAGCGGCAGGTCCACAAAGCCAAAGTCCAGCCGATAACCCGAAGCCCACAACACCGCCGTAATGCCCTCATCGGCCAGATTCACCCGCGCCGGCTCATCCGGTACCCAGGAATCCGCCTCCGCAGCCGCCTGCTCCGGTGCATCGATCCCCGCAGCAGCAATGTACGCATCAATCGCTTTGCCTGTCCGCTGCCCGAACACGGACTCAATGGCTGCGAGGCGTTCGGGGAGGTCGTCGCTGAACGTGATGTCGCCGTCGTCGACCGCTTCAAGATGACCGTGCAGGTGCACACCGCGGCGGCCGAGTTCACGGAGGTGGATGCTGTGGCCGCCGTCGGTTCCGGAGAGCAGCGGGTTGGGCGCGAAGCGCAACGCGGGGGAGGGCAAAGCCTCGCGGGTGAGGGCATTGATGCCGTAGTCGGGGCCGTGCTTGCCGGTCTCGAGCATCCAGTAGATGAGGTCCTGGCCGCGGTAGCGACGGGGCGCTTCGGGGACCACGGAAATCGCCAAGTGGACCTCGCGGCCGGCGGCCAGGAGTTCCTCGGCGATCTGCCCACCGGACTGCCCGGTCCCCACGATCAACACGGCACCATCGGGCAGCTGCTCCGGATTGCGGTAGTCGTGGGTGTGCAGCTGGGTCACTCCGCCCGGGAGCTTGGCCGCCAAAGTGGGGATCTTCGGCACCTGATACGCGCCCGTCGACAGGACAACCTGGCGGGCCCGCATGGTCCCAAGCGACGTCTCAACAAGAAACCCGCCCTCCGGCGATGCGGACAAGCGGGTGACATCAACGCCTGTGTCGACCGGAGCCGCGATCAGCTCCGCATACCGCCTGAAAAGGTCCACCGCGGCATCGCGAGGGATGAACGCGTCCCGGTCGCCGCCGTCGTACGGCATCCCCGGGAGGTCCAGCGAAAGGTTGGGCGTATTCATGTAGAAGCCGTCCCAGCGGTCCTGGAAGGCCCCGCCCAAGGTGTCGCGCCGCTCCAGGAGCTGATGCTCGACGCCGTGCTGCGTCAGCCAGTAACTCGTGGCCAGGCCGGCTTGGCCCGCGCCGATTATGACAGTGTCTGGGATGGGTCCCATGAGGTGGACTCTACGCCGAGGCACCACGCGGGAACAGGGCGTTGGGTAGAACTTCGCGGAGCACCGCCTCCCCACCTTGCGTGATGGACGGCGCCTTGCCGCTCAGGTCGAAGTTCCTCAGCAAGTGGCTGGTCCACATGCTCCTCAGAGGCGTCCGGCCGGACGCCGAACCGGCATCCGGAAATTCCGTGGTGCTCAATGTGACTGGCCCCCTGGGCGCTTGTGCTGTTTCTGTTGAAGGAGTGCCGGGCGGGGCCGACTTATGACGCAACTGTCGTCATAAGTACCCGCCACGGATCACTCATCAGAGGTGCCCTGCGACAGAAAGTGGGGGACCCATGAACGGATCACGGAAAGGTTGGGCATGGATTTTTGGGTAGATATTGCAGAAATCATTGGGGCATTGGCCACGTCTGTGGCGTTGTTCTTCGTGGCGAAGGCAACGCGTCACTCCAGGCAAGCGGTTGAAGAAGCGCAGCGCATGCGCCGCTTGGAAGCCGAACGCGACGACCGGGCAATTACGACGGCGGCACGTCGCCAAGCAGGGCGCGTCGCCTTCTGGCCGGTGCGACGCCCAGCGGTGGCCCTGCTTCCTTGACGCCAATCAGACGCTGGAGCCGATCCCCGGAAACATCGACTACATGGCAACTGTGCGTTTCATGGACAGCGATGGTTTGGAGTGGGTGCGGGGCGTCGACGGGAAGCTCGAAAGCTGTGCAGCAGCCCAGTCGCGTGTTTGATCTGACACCGGGCTGGGCTCTGTTTTTCGGCGACTCTGACACATCCGATGGACAAATTATTTCCCAGCACTAGCCATCTGCTCAGAACTCTGTAGACTAGACGGTGTTGTTGTGTTTGGCATTTGGTAGTTCAGGCAGTCCCCATGATCCTTCTGGATCGTGACCTTCTGAAGTAACGGTGGAGAACACCCCACACCGGAGACCCGAAAGTCGGGAGCATCTCCACCTTCAGTAAGGACTGAAAAAATGGCTACAGGTACCGTGAAATGGTTCAACTCCGAAAAGGGCTTCGGCTTCATCTCTCCTGAAGATGGCAGCCAGGACGTTTTCGCTCACTACTCTGCGATCAACTCCTCGGGCTACCGCTCCCTCGAAGAGAACCAGAAGGTTTCCTTCGACGTCGAGCAGGGCCCCAAGGGTCCCCAGGCAGTAAACATCCAGGCTATCTAGTCTTCGGATAACGCAAAGAGCAGGGCCGGTCACTGACCGGCCCTGTTTTTTTGCGCTCCGGAATCGAATACCAGTTCTATTGATCAGAAGAAGACTCGAATACATATCCACATAGCGAATTACACCCATGTAACTCTGCTCCAGCCCTCCGTAGCGTGAGAGGTAATCCACCCACGGAGTTGAGGGAGCTACTCATGAATCACCCGATGTCCGCACCGGCCCACCACCTAGACGCGGCCCGCGAGCACCTATTTTTGCCCAAATCACCACCTAGATGGACCCAAATCGGCCTGTGCAAGGCCGTTTTGCCACCTAGTCCCAATTTCCAGATCTAACCTGCGAGGTGAGCCGCATGTCGGGCGTCCACAGAAACAGAAGGTCAGGTCGAGTGTTCGATTCAGAGGTTCAGCGAATACTGGACTTTATTGCACGCGGTATCGGTGCGCGGATTGTTGGGGCTCCGGGCAGTGGAAAGACCACCGTTGTGCGCAGCGTCGTCGCCAACGTGGAGAAGACCGGCGTCGTCGTGCATTTCATCAGCGGCCTCCGCACGCACCGCACCATCCCCTTCGCGGCCATCAAGGGGCTCGGGCTGGAAATGAGGCCTGGCCGCAGCGGCGTCCTGGATCTGGCTGATGTGCTCGCAGGTCAACTGGGCACGGCTGGAAAGCATCTCCTGGTAGTGGACGACCTCCATCTGGTGGACCACGAGTCACTGGCTGTCCTGGAGGCTGTCCGGCGGCGATCGGATTGTCCCATGGTGGCTACAGCGCCGGAGACCTGGGCATTCTCCAAGGGACAACTGGCAGTCCTCAACAGTCGCCCTGAGGCGCACCTCCAACTGGACCCGCTGCACTACGAACAGGTGCACACGCTCATTGCACAAGTGCTGGGGTCCCCGGCGGATGCCGAAACGACGGCGCGGGTGCTCACCAAATCGGCTGGAAACCCCCGGCTGGTGGTGAGGATCGTGGAGACGGCACTCCTGAGCAACCTCCTGGTCCTGGAGGACAAGCAGTGGCGCATGGCTTCGAACGGCCTGTGGAATGACCACCTGCGCGGAACCCTGGAAGCCCTCCTGGCTGAACTCACGCCGGGAGAATTCACTGCCCTGCACATCATGGCGATCCTTGGCACGGCCCGCATCGACGTCCTGCACAAGGTCATTCAGCCCGACGTCCTGGAAGACCTGGAACGGAAGGGATTCCTCACGGTCTTGGACGACCACCAGAACGGCTCGAACGCCGCAATCAGCCCTCCTGTGGTGGCCGACTACTTCCGAGGCCAAAAGATGTTGAGGGACAGGCATCTGCTCCGCAGCAAGATAGCGGGCGTGCTGGAGGCCCCGCCGCAAACGGCACCCGAAGGCGCCACCCCCGCCGATTGCCTCTCCCGGGCGTTGGCGACACTGCGGCTGGAGAAGGGCGACGACGACGCCGTCACCGCCCGCCATTTCCACGAACACAACTCATCCCGTGAACAAAGCCGTTTTGAGCGGTGGGAAGCCAACAAGTCCGTGGCCAACGCCGTGTCCCTCCTGCGGATCTATTGGGGCGCGCCGGTCAACACTGCCCGGGCCCTGCGGGTGTGCGCAGAAACCCCTGAGCAGCTTGGGGACCCCGGGGATCTGCTTTTCCTTGCAATCACCAAGGCCATGCTCGCGCTGCAAACAGGGCAGGGCTTGGCCAATTCCCTTGACGTCCTCCGGGACTTCGCCCAGAGCCACCCCGAGTGCAATGACGACGCCGAAGCTGCCATCCTCTTCATCGCGGCCTCCAACGGCCCGGTCAAAGAACACATGGGACGCCTTCCCGCGGACCCGAAAGAGCAGGGATCCGGCATGGGAAGCCTGGTGCAGGGGCTCTTGCACCTTTACCGCCTCCAGCCGGCGGCCGCCATCGAAGCCGTGAAAGGGCCGGGCGACGACGACGCTTTCCCACAGCTGCGGCCCTTCATACACGGCTTTGCGCTGTTCGCCGCCGGACGTGTGGACGAGTCCCTGGTGTTTGCCCTGGACTGGCGAACCGAAGCGCGGAAAAACCTGGACCAGTTCGGTGTGATCACCAGTAGCTACGTAGCCGCGCACGGGTTGCTCTACAGCGGCCTTTTCGAAGAAGCCGAGTACCTCATGAGCAGTGTCTTTGCCATGGGGCGGCCGGGATTCGTGGTGGACACCCTCTACGAGGCCATGTTGCGCCTCGCTGGACTACGCCACAGCACCACGGCCACACCACCGGCCCTCTCCATCGCGGCCCAAGCCAGAACGGACGTTCCCGAGATCGGTCCTTTGCCGGGCATCGGGAAGGGACCCTATGAGCTGGTGGCCAACAACGGTGCCCAACCGTCAACGTTCGATCGCAAGGCAACAAAAATTGTCCAACGGCAGTTGAAGTGCGGCTACCTGTTCGAAGCTGCGATGACTGCCCTTCTCTGCACGTGCCTGAACCCCGGAAGGCCGGTCCTTGACCTTCTGCAGAAGACTCTGCGGGAATGTGGCATCACAGTCCATGACCAGCTCATTGCCATTGCTACAGCTGTGGTTGAGGGTGACCACAATCTGCTGGGACTGCTCCTGAAGCACTATGAGCCGGACGTCGACACCTACCAAGTAGGGATGCTGCTCCGCGGGGCGCTCAAGAGGCACGTGATCGAAGGTGATGTGGCAGCAGCGGATGCCCTCGCGCAGGCATCGTCCATGTTCGCCGTCAGGTTTCCCACTGCCAGCGAGCAAATCTCGTTCAACTCCTTCAGGACCACCCCACTCACGGAGCGGGAAATCGAAGTCGCTGTGCTCGCCGGGCACCGAAGCAACGTGGAGATCGCCGAACATCTGGGCATCAGTGCCCGGACAGTGGAGAACCACATCTCAAACGCGCTCCGGAAAACCAGGGCAACTTCCCGCAATGGACTCTTCATGCTCGTAGGAAATTTACTTCCGCCACAGTAAGGCGGGATAGGCTGAAACCACTTCCTAACAGCAGTTTCCGGCCGCCAGCCCGCGCCCGGGTTCTTGAAGGGTTTCAGTGAGCAACCACCCGGCTTTGGCCCGCAGACTCGGCACCTTTGACGCCTCACTTATTGGCTTGGGATCCATGATCGGAGCCGGTGTCTTCGCGGCATTCACACCAGCAGCCGCAGCAGCCGGATCAGGCCTGCTGATCGGTCTGGTGGTGGCCGCATTCGTCGCCTTCTGCAACGCCACCTCATCCGCTCAACTGGCCGCGGCGTATCCCACCTCCGGAGGTACCTACGTCTACGGCAGGGAACGGCTCGGTCCATGGCCCGGGTTCCTCGCCGGCTGGGGATTCATCATCGGCAAAACGGCCAGTGCGGCGGCAATGGCCATGACCTTCGCTGCCTATGCCGCTCCGCAAGGCTGGGAACGTCCGGTGGCGATCGCCGCCGTCGTGCTGTTGACAGCGGTGAACTATCACGGCGTGACGCGAACCGCGGGAGTCGCCCGGGTGCTGGTGATTGCCGTCCTGGCTGCGCTCGCGATTGCTGTCACCGCAGTGTGGGGCGGCTCGGGTCCCGACTTTGGGAACATCGTAGGGGAGGGGCTGCTGGCACACGGGTGGTACGGCGTCCTGCAATCGGCTGGCCTGCTGTTCTTCGCATTCGCCGGCTACGCCAGGATCGCGACCATGGGTGAGGAAGTGCGCGACCCCAGGCGGACCATCCCCAAAGCCATCAGCATCGCCTTGGGAATCACGATCGTCATCTACGCGGTCATCGCGGTCACCGTGCTGGGATTCCTTGGTCCGCAAGGAGTAGCCGGGACTCCGACACCGTTGGCTGATGCCGTGGCCGCAGGCTCGATGGCATGGGCGGCTCCGGTGGTTCGCATCGGTGCGGCTGTTGCGTCGTTGGGCGCGTTGCTGGCTTTGATTGCCGGACTGGGGCGCACCAGCCTGGCGATGGCCCGGGAACATGACCTTCCACCTTGGCTGGCTGCCGTCCACCCCAAGTACAAGGTGCCGCACCGGGCGGAGTTGGCGCTCGCTGCGGTCATTTGCCTGGTGATCGCTGTGGCTGACCTCAGGGGTGCCATTGGGTTCTCATCGTTCGGCGTTCTGCTCTATTACCTGGTGGCCAACATTGCCGCCTACACCCAGCCGCAGGAAGACCGAAGGTACCCCAAGTTCCTGCAGGTGGCCGGCACAGTGGCATGCGTGGGATTGGTGGTGACCTTGCCACCACTTTCCGTGGGGCTGGGCGTGGTGATGTTCGCCGTCGGCATCCTTTACCGGCTGCTGCGATTGCGCCGGAACAGATTCAACGGGTGATGCAGGCAGGCTGGGCACGGCTCCACCGGGGGTAGAGGGGTGAAGCCGTGCCGTAGTGCCGCCTACACCTGGAACGGGTGGGGTTTCCCGCCGGACACCGGGATCCCGCTCCGGAGGCACAAGAGAACCATATGGCCAGGTTTTCGGGACTAGGTGGTCAAATCCTGAAACTAGGTGGTCCCGGAGGCGGTTTTGTGGGCGGAACCGCAGAAAAATGAGTGGTGAGCCGGGCCCGTCTAGGTGGTGGCCCGGCCTGGAGTTAATCCGGGGCGGCTAATCCGTCGCGTGTGCCAATCGTTTCAACAGCGGCACAAGATCGTTGCCGGAGGCCTCGCCAAAGAACCGGGCGTCGGCCTGTTCAACTGCGGCAACGGCGAGTGGGGCCAGCTCGGCCCCTGCATTCGTGACGCGCAGCCGTTTGGACCGGGTGTCGGCGGGGTCGACCTCGCGTTGGATGAGTCCCTTCAACTCCAAGGTGCGTAGGACCTGCGACGCCATCTTCACGTCAGTGCCCGCTTGGCGTGCGACTGCCAACTGATTGGGATGCTCTCCCTCCCTGTTGAGCCACCACGTGCACGCCAGCAGGACGAACTGCACATGGGTGATGCCATGCGGAGCAAGTGCCGCCGCGACCTCACGCTGCCAGCGAAGGGTAGCGTGCCAGAGGAGGAATCCGGGGCTCTCGTCGGGCCTGAGCGGCATTAGCGCCGGGCCCGCTCGACGAGCGCGGCCATGGTCTCGGGCCAATCGGCCGTAATGCCCGGGCCGATCGCCGGCCCAACCTGGTCCGCGCCGTCCCCGGTGATCTCCATCCGGTAAACAATCCGGACGCGGCCGCCGTCGAGCTTTTCCATGCGGTGGACGGTGCGCAGCAGCAAGTCGTCGAACCGTGCCTCATCAACGAAAAGCTCTCCGGCCTCCACCTCAGCGACCCGCAGCGGGATCGGGTCTTCGCCCGGTGGCGTCATGAGGATGTTCGTGCCTGGAGCGAAAGGTCCATCGATCTCGATCCGCTCGACTCCAGGGTTCCAGTCGCCCCAATTCTCAACATCGGCCCATAGGCGCCAGATGTCCTCGGGTGCCGCGCTGGTCTGGATGCTGTGCTCGTAATCCCACATAACTGCCTCCTTGGAAAGATAATCTATGCACAGACTATCTCCGCATAGATCATCTTGTCCAGAGGAGTGATCAGCCCTTTTCGCACCCGATACCGTCGTGGTCGTTGTCCAGGCCGTAAATGTCCGAACCGATCACCGTTACTGGCCCTCGGACGTACGAGGGTCCGTTGCCCTTGCCGCTGGAGCAGTCGACATCGGAGTCAATCGGCACGCAGGCGCCGGCATAATTCGGGTCGCACCGGCCTTGGGCGGGTGCTGCGGGCGCTGCCGGTGCAACCGGGGCGGCTTTGGCTGCCGCCTGAGCTGCCGCAGCCTGATCGGCTGCGGCCTTCGCTGCCTGATCCGCCGCGGCTTGGTCTGCAGCAGCCTTGTCTGCTGCTGCCTTGGCTGCCGCGGCTTGGTCCGCTGCTGCCTTGTCGGCGGCCGCTTTGTCAGCCGCGGCCTTGGCCGAGGCTGCCCGCTCATCATTGAGCACCTTCGCAGTGGCGGAGTCCAACCACGTCAATTTTCCGGCCCGGTCCACAGCGCACACGTACGTCTCACCAGCGAGGACCTGTGTGTTTTTTTCCGCAGTGCATGGCGTTCCGGCAATCTTGCTCGGCGTTGGTTTCGGAGTCGCCGTGGGCGATGAGGACGTGGACGATGACCCCTCGCTGCTGCTCATTGAGCTTGCCTTGTTGACCGATCCCGGTGCGCATGCCGTCAGCACGATGAGCAGCGACCCGACGGCTGCGATGCCAAGTGTCCTGGACCGACGAGCGCTGCTTGGAGTGGTACCGGATGCCGATCGTTTTTCGGCGCGCGAAAATTGTTTGTTCAATGTAATGCCCCCTTGTAAATGCGCCGATGCGATGGCGCGTGGTGTGACCCTAACACCCGCCAGGAAATCCTGCTAGAAAAAGACAGGTATGACTTTTGCGGCGAAACAGCCACCCAGCTGTGCCACCATGGGGGGATGTTTGGGGAAGACACGGCCATGACGAGGAGCGAGCTCTTTGATGTGCTCGCAGCGGACCTGGAAGTGATGGGACCGGGCCGGAAACTGGTTGGTATTGACGGCGTTGACGGCAGCGGGAAATCGACCTTTGCCAGCGGATTCTCCCAAGCGCTCACGGCCATGGAAGGCCGCCCCATCGTGACAATCCACGTGGATGACTTCCTCAACCTGCAGGAAGTCCGCCATAGCAGGGGCCGGACGTCCCCCGAGGGGTTCTGGTTGGACACCTACGACTACGCGGCCTTGGAAAAGTTCGTACTCGCCCCGCTCGGAAACGGCGGAGACGGCCTCTACCGGCCAGCGGTCACCGATGCCCGCAGGAACCTCACTCTCCATGCTGAACCCTTGGAAGCTCCGGATGATGCGATAGTCCTCGTTGAGGGAATGTTCCTCCACCGCGACGGCATGGCCGGCCGCTGGGACTACTCCATCTTCCTCGACGTCCCCTTCACCGAAACCGCCCGACGCATGTCCATCAGGGACGGTGGCAGCACTGACCCGGAGCACCCCTCGATGCGCCGGTATGTCGGCGGGCAGCGGCTCTATTTTGAGCAGGCCCAGCCATGGACCCGTGCCTCGCGGGTCATCGACAACACATGCCCGGACAAGCCCCGGCTGCTGTCACTCGCCGAGGCCGCCCAGCGCCACCGCTAGCCCAAAGGCAAGCTACGCCCGCGCGTGCCGCTTTCGGTCGGTGCGGTCAATTTTGTCAGCGCGGCTCGAACGATCGGTCCGATCAGCCGCAGCATCCTCACCAACAACCGAACCTCCCGTACCCAACCCGCGGACCGTCCACCCTGCACTCCGCCAAGCCTCAGCGTCCAGGACGTTCCGAGCATCCAGCACCATCCGGCGTCGTACCAATGACCCGGCGACCGTCGGCGACAGCGAGACGTACTCGGCCCATTCGGTGAGCAGCAGCACCAGTTCGGCGCCTTCCAGGGCGCGTTTAGTGGATGCCTCGAAGCGGATTTGCGGGTAGCGGATCCAGGCGTTGTTGATGGCCTTGGGATCGGTGACGGTCACGTGGGCACCGGCGTCGGCAAGCTGCTGGGCGACATCCAGGGCGGGGGAGTCGCGGATGTCGTCGGTGTCCGGCTTGAAGGCCGCGCCCAGGATGGTCACCGTGCGCCCGGACAGGAATCCGCGGCACATTTCGCGGGCCACCTCAACGGCGCGGGAACGCTGATCCAGGTTCACCGAATCGACCAAAGCCATCCACTCATCCACGGACGGCACGTCCAGTTCCCGTGCTTGCGCGCGGAAGGATCGGATGTCCTTGGGCAGGCAGCCGCCGCCGAAACCCAACCCCGCGTGCAGGTAGCGGTTGCCGATGCGCGGGTCCAGGCCCATCGCCTCGCTGAGTTCGCTCACGTCGGCGCCCGATGCATCGCACAACTCGGCCATAGCGTTGATGAAGCTGACCTTCGTAGCCAGGAACGCGTTCGACGCCGACTTGATCAGCTCCGCAGTCGCGAAGTTGCAGATAAGCCGCGGGATCCCGGCCGCGATCAGGGGCTCATACACGGCATCCAGCGCGGCGGTGATGGGCCCACCCGCAGCGGCTCCCTTGCCACCCGGAACCCCGTACACCAGCCGGTCCGGAACCAGCGAGTCCTTCACCGCGGTGCCCTGCCGCAAAAACTCCGGGTTCCAGCCGAGGAGCACGTCCGGGCGTCTCGCCAGCACCGCGCGGAGGGTCTCCACCGTGCCTACCGGCACCGTTGATTTACCCACGACGGCGGCACCCTTCGCCAAGTGCGGCAGGAGGCTCTTCGTGGCGCCCATCAAGTAGGAGAGGTCCGCGGTGTCCGAGGTCTTGGACTGCGGGGTGCCCACGCAGAGGAAGTGCACCTGCGCGTCCTTCGCCGCAGCGAAATCAGTGGTGAAACTCAGCCTGCCCGTGGTGCGGCCATCCTTGAGGAGCTCATCCAGGCCCGGTTCGTGGAAGGGTGCCAAAGCCTTGTTCAGCTGCTCAACCTTGGAGGCATCGACGTCGATCCCCACCACGGTGTGGCCCATGGACGCCAACGTTGCGGCGTGGACTGCGCCCAGGTAGCCGCAGCCGATCACTGAGATCTTCATGAGGAGGGTCCTTTGCTTGAGGTGAATTCGCTGGGCTCTTTTTCGGTGGGAGTGCCGGCGATGACTTCGTTGTAATGGCGGACCAGCTCTGCGCTGAGCACAGGCCACGTCCGGCCCTGGACCGAAGCGGTGGCCGCCGCTGCGAACGCGCGGCGCTTGGCGTCGTCGCCCATCAGGTCCTGGACGTAGGCGCGCAGTTGGTTCAGGTTTCCCGGTTCGTAGAGCCAGCCGGTGCGGGAGTTTTCCACCAGGTCCAAGGGGCCGCCACGGCCAGTCGCGACCACCGGCACGCCCGAAGCCATGGATTCCTGGATGGTTTGGCAGAAGGTCTCAAACTCGCCGGGATGGACGAAGAGATCAAATCCCGCAACTGCTTCGGCCAGGGCATCGCCGCCCAGGAAGCCGGCGAAATGCGCCTTGGGAAGTGCGGCCTGGAGGCTTTCGCGCTGAGGGCCGTCGCCAACGATGACGAGTTTGGTGTTGGGCACGTCTGCCAGCACGGCGAGATCCTCAACCTGCTTCTCGACGGCGAGCCGGCCGACGTAGCCGATGATCCTTTGGCCGTCGGGCGCAACCTTGCTGCGCCACGCCGTCGAACGTTTTGCGGGACTGAAGCGCGCGGTATCCACACCGCGACGCCACATGTCCACGCGCAGGATGCCGCGTCCGCGCAACTGGTTCAGCGCGAAAGTGGACGGCACCAGGGTCCGGGTGGCCAGAAGGTGGATGTTGTCCACGCGGTTCCAAGCCCAGTTCTCCAGGAAGGGCACGCCATAACGGCCCGCGTAGCTGGGAACCTCGGTTTGGTAGATCGCGACCGTGGGAATGCCGAGTTGGTGGGCGGCCTGCACGGCGCGCCAGCCGAGCACGAACGGGGAGGCGAGGTGAACGACGTCGGGCGAGAAATCGGCAAGGATTCGCTTGACCCGATTCACACCACCCAACGCAACCCGCACATTCGTGTAGCCCGCCAGCGGGACCGAGGGGAGCCGATGCACATAGGCGCCCTTCTCGACGCTCGAAACATCAGTGTCCGAGGTCGACGGCGCGATCACCATCACCTCATCCCCGCGCTCCTGGAGATGCTCCAGCACCCGAAGAATCGAGTGGGTTACCCCATTCATCAGTGGCAGGAATGATTCGGCGACGATTGCGATCCTCACGCCTTCAACGGTGGTCGCGGCGGTTGGCTTATTGGGTGCTCGGGGGTGGCCTGTGGGGGAAGAGTTGGTTAACAGGTGGGGCTCTGTTTGTCCGGGGACGGCTGCAGGTCTCCTCTCCAACGGACGCGCTCAGACGGTCAGGATCTGGGGGTGTTGCCCGGCTTGCTGCCGGGGAAAATTGTCCTAGTGCTGGACGGTGACAAGTCGGACATGCTCTAGTCCTTGGACGCTGGCATAAACGCAGTAAGCAACAAGGTTTAGGTCAGTGAAAGCGCCGGCGAGGTGGCAGTGGCTGACAGCGTAACCCGGGGCCGCGACTGTGCATTCGGTGACGAACAAAATCTATGTAGGGTTCAGTGACTTCCGGGCCCGCATGGAGAAGGCCCTAAGTTCCTGCTTCTATCAGAGACCAGGAGTTGAAGTGAAGCGGGGCTGAGAAATTCTCCAGAATGAAGCAGGGGGTCTTGGCACCTTGGCCGCACAGTTGCCATCGGACGGGCATGAATGCATGTCATAGGCCCTGAAATAAACCAGCAATCCGTATGCTGAGTTTGCTCCTTCCTTAGGGGCTCATCACTCAAAAAAGGGATCCATTGAAAAGAAAAAATCTATTGCTAGCGATTGGCACTTTGGTCGTGCTCTCCGGGTGCGGCGCACCAGCGGTTGCCCCAGTCTCTGAAGAGTCGGCGTCAAATTCTGCCTCCTCGGTTGCTAGCGAGAAGGTGTCGCCCAAGCCGACACCAACTCCGACACCTACCCCAACGAAGAAGACGGCTCAGATTGGGGATGCCGCCGTTCACGGAGGGATTCAAATTACGGTGACCTCAGCTGTTTCGTCTCCGACCGTTCCCATGAACACCTCCGGCTATCGGGCCGGAAGTGGATATGAAACGTATGAAGATGTGCCTGCCCAGGGTGGTGGACGCTACATCGTCGTAAACGCAGTTGTAACGAACAATGCCAAGGCCCCGATCGATTTGACCTGCGGCTACCCGATCGACGTCAAGGTCTTCAACAGTTCCGCCCAGGTGTACAGCCCGATCCAAGACTCCTACAAAATCAAGGGAAATCCGGAGTGCAATTCTCAACTGCAGCCGGGCTTCGAGTCGCCCATGACTTGGGCTTACCTTGTGCCGGCGAAGTCATCGATCATCGGACTGGCTTTTGCGGAAGTCGATTTTTCATCGTCGTCTCGAAATGATCCAACGATAATCGGGTTCGGGTCCGGTCTATAGCACGGAAGTAGCCGTCCTATAGCTTGGAGGCCGGTCTGCTTTCGGGACCGGCCTCCAAGCTATTCGCTTAGGGTTGTCGTTTCAAGCGCCCTAATGTTTGCCGTTCGAAGACCCTGCAGGAACATCTGTTGGGAAAAGGATCGGCTCGTAATGCTATCGCTTCCCGAGCTCAGTCCCACCCCGCGCCCGCTTCAAATCCTTCCGCAGCCCCCGGTTGTCCGCCCTGAGCTCCTCGTTGTGCTCGCTCAGGCCGCGGTTGTCTTCCGTCAGCCCCCGGTTCTCCGCTTCCAGCTCGAGCACCCGCTTCACCCCGGCCAGGTTCAGTCCTTCATCAAGCAATACCCCGATGCGCCGCAGCGTTGCCAGGTCGTTTTCGCTGTAACGGCGCGTGCCGCCGTCGGTCCTGTCAGGGGTGAGCAGGCCTTTGCGCTCGTATTGCCGGATGTTCTGCTGCCCGGTGCCCACAAGTTCCGCTGCAACCGAGATCGCGTAGACACCCTGGGCGTCCCGGTCGCCGGCGAAAGCAGCGGCGCCGTCGGCAGCCGAGGCGACCAGTCCGCCGTCGTGCTCTTCAGCAGCAGTCCCGCGCTCTGCACCCGCCATCAAAACCTCCGAAAATCTTCCCAAAACCTACTTGCACCACTCTCTCACCAGTGCTATAAAAAATCTATACCAACCACCACAGATCTGGAGGTTGGTACCGACAACAGAATCAGCATCGAAATCAGAGGAGTGAGAACCAAATGCTGATGCGCACTGACCCGTTCCGCGAATTCGACAGGCTCGCCCAACAGGTTTTTGGCACAACAGCACGCCCGGCCGGAATGCCGATGGATGCATGGCAGGAGGACGGACAATTCGTTGTTGCCTTCGATCTGCCTGGCGTAAGCCCTGATTCGGTGGACCTGGACGTCGAACGCAACGTCCTGACGGTAAAGGCAGAACGCAAGTCGCCCGCGGGCGAGAACACCGAGATGATCGCCGCCGAGCGCCCACAGGGTGTCTTCAGCCGCCAACTCATCCTCGGTGACACGTTGGACACCGACGGCATCCAAGCCAACTACGACGCCGGGGTACTCACACTCCGCATCCCCGTCGCCGAGAAGGCCAAGCCGCGGCGCATCGAGATCACATCCAGTGGACAGAGGCAGGAGATCAACGCCTAAACCCGCCGTCCTGCCGGCAGACCCACCCGGGGTGGCCAGCCGGCAGGACAGAGACCGGGAACAACGGAGGCGGCCGCATCGGAATAGTTGGGCGCAGGCTTCGCGCCACGTCACAGCGCTTTTTAGTGCACATGAAAGCGACCCCCGCCCGTCGTCTCCCGATTGATGGCCCCCGGCCCAGGCCGGGGGCCATCTCCTGATCCGCAGCATGAACCGGAACCAGCAGTGAGCACGCAACCCGACCACTACGCCACCCTCCACGTCCCGCCCAACGCGACGGCCCGCGAGATCGCCCGCGCCTACCGCACGCTGCTCCGGACCCACCACCCGGATACGCGCCAAAAGGTCGACGACGGCGACACCACCTCAGCGGCCGACCTCCAGGAACTGCACGCCATCATGCAGGCGTACGTCGTTTTGTCGGACCCAGGCAAGCGGGCGGCATACGACCAGGCGCGGCGGGCGCCAGCTGGTGTGGGCGGTACACCGGTGAAGGTGCGGGTGCATAGGCAAGAACCCCGGCCCGGGTCCGACGGCGGCCAGTCACCGCTCTCCTTCGGGCCGCCCCGTTGGGAACCCTCATCCAGAAACCTGAGAACACCAAGGAGCAATCCATGAGTGCTTGGCGGCCGTACGACGACCACATCATCCCCGCGTTCTACGAGCGGTTCGAACAACGCTGGGGGAGAGGGACAGCGCCATTCCTGGATCCTGAAGTCCACGAACAACCACTGCCCCGGGCACAGTGGATCAATCCGGACACCGGGGCCGCGATCGCCGTCGTTCCAATCTGGACCGACGACCCCGAGCACCGGTCCTTCGGGGTGTTCTACCTGCCGCCCGCAGGCGATATCTGGATGCTCCGGCCCGGTCCCACCACCTTCCTGGAACCACGAGGGGGAGCGAACCAGGAGCAGGTGACGCTGCGCAACGACGCTTTCAAGAAGGCCGTCAACCATGCCAAGGAGTTTATCTACGGCCCGCAGTTGTGAGTGTTCGTTTCTCTTGAGGCGCTCTTTCCACCCCTCGGCGTCCTACTCCCGCAGGACGTCGGGGAGCTCATCAACAAACACGGTCTGCGGCGGCTCGTAATAGATCACAAGGACCTTCTCACCCACGGGAAAAGTACTTGTCTTGTCGAACGGGTGCGCAAAGAACGCACTGGTACCGCCGTGGAAGGGCAGCATGACTTCCCCGATGGTGCCCGGGGCGATGGTTCCAGTGACCCTGCCGATCTTGCCAGTGAGGCTCCGGTTGACCTCTTTATGCATCGGGCGCCTTGGACGGGGCAGGCGGCTGCTTCACGGGAGCTTGCGCCGGTGTTTCCTTGCCCCGCAACGCCGAAGCCAGTGACGGCAGGAAGCTCCCCACCTGGGACAAGATCCCGCCCACCATGCTGTTCAGACCCTCGCCGCCATTGAGCACGGTCAGCTGCCCGATTCGTGAGAACGGCTCCGCCGCTGCGGAAACAATGGCTGGCATGTTCTCCGCGATCTGTTGCGAGATGACTGCATCCTGATTGGTCTCCAACGCTTCACCACGGGCCTTAATGCCTTCAGCTTCAGCCAACGCCTTGGCCTTCACGGCCGAAGCGGCAGCGTTGCCCCGCGCCGTCGTCGCGGCGGCCTCAGCCTCACCGGTCACCCGCGTGGCTCCCGCCATGGCAGCGGCGGCACCGGCAGCCGCCTGGGCTTCCAGTTCCACCCGCCGCGCGTTCGCCTGAGCCTCGAGTTCGGTGCGCTTGGCCAGTGCTTCGGCGGCGCTGATGTCTGCCGCTTTCTTCGCCTCCGCGTCAGTGCGCTGGGCGTAGGCCCTGGCATCGGCCGGTTTGCGGATGGTGGTCTGCAGTTTCTGCTCTTCCCGGTCAGCCTCAAGCTTCGCAACTTCTGTCTCCTGGACCACCACCTGTTGGCGGGCCGTGGCGTCGGCCAGTGGTCCGGCTTGGGCAGCCTGGGCGCGGGCCTGCTCGGCATTGGCCTGTGCTGCTGACTGCTTGATCGCGGACAGGCTCTGAGCGTCTGCGATCAAGGCGGCGGCTTCCGCTTCCTTCTCCGCGGCCTCACGGTTGCGGGTAGCCTCAGCAATGCGGGCCTCCATCTTGACCTGCGCGATGTGCGGCTTGGCCAGATTTTGGATGTAACCGGTGGGATCCTGCAGGTCCTTGATCTGGAGCGAATCCACCACCAGCCCAAGCTTCTCCATCTCCACGCCACTGGCACTGCGGACCAGCGAGGCGAGCTTGTCCCGCTCGCGGATGATCTCCTCCACAGTCATGCTTCCAATGATCGAGCGCAGGTGCCCCTCGAACACGTTATAGACCTGGCTCTCCATCTTTGGCTGCTGACCCAGGAACCTGCGGGCCGCGTTGGCGATAAACGGGGGAGCATCACCAATCTTGTAAATCACTACGCCATCAACGATTACCTGGATGCCCTGGGAGGTGACGCAGGAGACTTTGAGCTCGGTCTCGTTCAACGTCAAAGCCAAGGGGCGGACCGTCTGAAGCCCGGGGATCACCAAGGCGCCCTTGCCCGTGACGATCTTGAAGTCCATCCCGTCAGTATTTTCCAGTGTTCCGCGCGTCAGCCCTGAAATGATGAGCGCCTCATTCGGCTCCGCCACTTTCCACATGGCCTTCGTGGCCAGCCAAATGAACCCGATGACCAGAACGACGCCAAGAATCACTGCGATAAGAGGAAAGAAAGCTGAGAGGTCGTCCATTGACCCTGTCCCTTCAGACGGTGTGAGCGCCGCACTTTGGTTGACCCCCAATAGGCCAAATGGTTGCTCGTGTACACAGTCTCGTTCTGCCGGAGCAGGGAAGTCCAGCACATTTGTGCGTCAGTTGTGCGGCCGTCCGTGGACCACGCGGGGAAGGAAGGAAGAGCGTCAAAAAGAAGGCTGGTGCAGCCTGGGAAAGAATCCTAAGGTGGCTGCACCAGCTGCTAGTACGACTTTCTGTTAAAAGTTGTGACACCTATCCATTGGCCGCTCCTAGTTCCCGGCTTCGATTGTTTCCGGGCCTTAAACATGGATCGGGGACGGTGGTCTGCCCCCGCAGAACACCTCCCATCTTACGGCGGCCCACAGGAAAAAGCGCTGAAAATCGCGGTATTTCAGGGGCGCCTGACGGGGGAGGGCGGTCCGTCGTGGCACGATTGATCACGATGAAACTGCGCGCTGATCAGACCGGAAACCGTGGCCTCCCCATGCCCCTTTGGCTGCAGGGCGGTTTGGAAGCGGCCCAGGCAGCGTTCATTTCAGCCATCGTGGTGGTGCTTCCGCTGGTGGGAGTGTGGGCGACGGACGGTTTCCAGGACCGCAACGTGGACTCGCTGGCACGGCTCGGTGGCCAGGCGTGGTTGCTGATCCACGGTGTTCCGCTGGAGCTCGCGCATGTCAACATTGGCACCGCCGCGCAGCCGGGATCCGGGCTGCTGTCCTTGATTCCCTTGGGCCTGACGCTCATCCCGTTTCTGCTGGCATGGCGGGCGGGCCGCCGTCTGGCCCGCGCCTCCTATACTGACCAGCTGTGGCAGGCGTTCTTCGGCGCATTCCTTGTATATGCGGCCTTCGGCGCAGCTACGGGTTTTGTGTGCCGCACGACCGAAGTTGTCATCAATCTGTGGCTGGCCATGGCCATTCCCTTGATCTCGTTCGGCCTGGGTTTGGTTGTGGGCGCCCGACGCGAGGCCGGTTCCTGGAGCCGCCTGATCGGCGTGGACGCCGTGGCCTGGCTCGCCAAGACCAGCCAGCATTCACGGTGGGCGGGCTCATACGTGGGCTCTGCATTGAAAGCTGGTTTCGTGGCAGCGATGGCCGCCGTCTGCATGGCTGCTGTCCTGTTGGCTGTGACCATCGTGTGGCACTGGACCGACATCATCGCCGTTTACGAAGGCCTTCAAGCCGGGGCCCTGGGCGGCGCCGTGCTCACCATCGCCCAGCTCGGGTTCCTGCCGAACCTGGTGATCTTCGCGTTGGCGTGGTCCTCGGGAGCAGGCTTCTCGCTGGGAATCGGCTCGACGGCGGGTCCGTTGGGAACCGCGGTGGGTCCTCTTCCCGCCGTTCCCATCCTGGGCAGCCTGCCCGCGGGACAGCTCGACGCCGGCGCCATGGCACTTGCGCTGCCTGTACTTGCCGGGATCCTGGCCGGCTGGTGGTTCCTCCGCGAGGGCGAAAACCACTTTGACGAGTGGCTCTCCATCAAGATCAAAGCCCGCTGGTTCACGGCCACCGTTTCCACACTGTTCCTTGGGGCCTTTATTGGCGCCGTTGCAGGCCTGCTCGCTGGCGCCCTGGCATGGATCGCGCGCGGTTCCGCCGGGATTGGCCGGCTCACCGAAATCGGACCCCACCCGTTGTGGACGGCAGTCTGGCTGGCTGCGGAAGTCGGTATCGGCGTCGTGATTGGCTACGCTGTGGGGCCGTGGCTGGAACGCCGCCAGAAGCTGCGCGAGGCCAATCTGGACGAGGAAGCGTACGACGACGAACACGCCTAGGCGCGTTGGTCCAGTGTCGCTGGGCTACCTGAGCGAGCCCGGCATCGATTTCTCGAGCTGCGTGAGGCACTGGGTCTTGGCGGACTCGGTCAACGCCCCGCGGGCGCAATCCTGGTAGGTGCTGACCTGCTTGAAGAACAGTGCCGATGTCAGGATGAGCAGGCACATGACGGCCGTGACTACCAGGCCGGAGATCGTCCCGAAGAGGATGAGCCGCGGGTGCTTGTACTTGATGGTCCGCACCAGAACGGCGATGCCCAATACCAAAGCTGCCAGCGTCAAAATGGCGCTCAACCATACGTAGTTCACGTTGAGGGAGAACACGAAGAACGAGCCCAGGGCCGACAAAAGGAAGGCACGGAACAGGATCTGGGTCACGCCGAGGGCTGACTTTTCGGCCTCGGAGCGAGGTTGCTGGCTCGGCCTGGGACCGACGTCGGGATTCATGTTTTCCAGCCTACGCGAGCCGCCCATAAGCTAGTGCAATGCGCATTGTTGTCCTCGTCTCCGGTACTGGTTCCAATCTTCAGGCTGTCATCGACGCCGTGAAGTCGGGTGAACTGGATGTCGAGATCGCCGCCGTGGGCGCTGACCGCCCCGATACCTACGGCGTGGAGCGCTCTGACGAAGCCGGCATCGAGACGTTCGTGGTCAACTTCAACTCGTTCCAGACCCGGGCTGAGTGGGATGCGGCCCTGCGCGACAAGGTGCTCTCCTACAGCCCCGACGTGGTGGTTTCCTCCGGGTTCATGCGGATTGTCAGCGCCGACTTCATCGATGCCTTTGGCGGCAAGTACGTCAATACGCACCCCGCGCTGCTCCCGTCCTTCCCGGGCGCCCACGGTGTCCGCGACGCCATGGCCTACGGCGTGAAGGTGACCGGCTGCACTGTCCACTGGGCCGACGCCGGCGTGGACACAGGCCCCATCATCGCCCAGGAAGCTGTCTCCGTGCTTCCCGAAGACACCGAGGAAACCCTGCACGAGCGCATCAAGGTGGTGGAGCGCCGGCTCCTGGTCCAGACGCTCGCAGACCTCGCCGCCGCTTCCCGCGTACCCAACTAGGGGACAGCAAACGTCGCACTGCGGGCTCAGAGGGACGTTTACTGTCCCTTAGTTTCGGTCCAGACCCAGGAGCCTGTGGATATCGTCACGCAAGGGTTGCCGTTTTGCCAGCATGGACAGATGAAGATTCCTGAGCCTCTTCCCGCCCATTTGTCGTCGAAGCCCTTTACCAGGCAGGAAGCGCTCGACGCCGGTGTGACTGTCGGGCGCTTACGCTACAGGGATCTGGACTCGCCAAGCCGACAAATCTTTGTCCCTCGATCCGCGGACGAGGGCCCAGTGCAAGATCGTGCGCGCCCCTTGACCCTTGTCACGCCTTTCTCGGCAGCTTCTCACGCAACAGCATTCTTGATCTGGGAGTTTCCCGGGTTCCTGCCCGGAAGCAATATGCCGGGCATCCACATTTCGAGGCCGGACACGAGGGGCAGAGCCAGAAGGCGGGGCGTCATTGCGCACAAAGGCCAGTTCTTCGAGGACGAGATCACCACGCAAAACGGCCTGTACATCACCAGCCGTGCCCGGACGTGGCTGGATTGCGCACGGAAGATGGACATTGATGAGATCACCGTTGTGGCGGACCATCTGGTACGCATCCCACGGCCGGAGTTTGAGGGACGCTCCGAAGCGTACTGCACTGTGGACGACCTCGAAGAGATGCTGGACCGGCATTGGGGAACTCCGGGCATTCGAAAGGCCCGGTTGGCTTTGGAACAGGCCTGCGTGGGCGCCGACTCCGCGCCCGAAACGCGACTGAGGCTGGCACTTGGGCGGGCTGGACTGCCCAAACCGGAAGTCAACGTGCGCACTCAGCTAAGTCCCGGCGTCGTACGTCAACCTGATCTTGGTTATCGCCAGTGGCGGGTCGCGGTGGAGTACGAAGGCGAGGGGCATTCGGACCCGGACCAGATTGTGAGGGACATTGCCCGCGAGGAGGATTTCAGCCGCGCTGGATGGATACTTGTCCGCATCTCGAAGCGTCATATGTCCACCGGCGCGGTCACCGCGGTCGCCAAGGTCAGGCGGGCGCTCGAGCAACGCGGTTGGTCACCCAACTAGGGGACAGCAAACGTTCCTCTGAGCAGTCAGTGGAACATCTGCTGTCCCCTAGTTGGGTAAGCACTTACGAGAGCTCGCGCTGCTTGGTTTCCGGGGCGAAGAAGGCCATCCACAGCACGGACAACACCACCAGTCCACCGGCCAAGGCGAACGAGGTCGCCAGCCCGAACTCCGGCCAGAAGTACGAAGCAAACACCAGCGGGCCAAACCCTGCGCCGACCCGTGAGAACGTGGAGGCCCAGCCAAAGCCCGAGCCGCGCAGTTCAGTGGGGTAGAGCTCGGACACGTAGGCGTACAGGACCGGGATAGCCACCTGCACCACGAAGCCGAACACCAGCAGCCAGAACACGGCGGCTGAGGGCACGTCCACCACGAAAGCCACGATCACCAGCGTCAGCGCGGACAACGGACCAGTGATCGCAAGGATCCACTTGCGGCCCACGCGTTCGACCAGGAGCGCGGCAACCACCACGCCCACAAGCCCGACGGCGGCCATGCCCGCCGTCGTCACGAAGGCCTTGTACTCCTCGAATCCCGCGCCGATGAGGATGCGTGGCATCCACGTGAGGGACAGGTAATAGACCAACAGCACGGAGAAAAAGAGGGCCCACGCGGCTGTGGTGATCTTCCAGTTGAACGTCCAGACATTGCGGAGCTGGGCCCATGCGCTGCCGGGGGAGAGGCGCGGGGCGGCCTGGGCATCGGGCAGGCTGTACGCCCTCGGGGAAGCCCCGGTGGCTTCAACCAGGCCATCGATGACCGCGGCAGCCTCCGCACGCCGGCCTTTGCGGATGAGGAACAACGGAGATTCAGGCACGGAGCGGCGGATCCAGAAAACCAGCAACGCGGGCAGGACCATGATGAGCATGGTGAGCCGCCAGTCGCCGAAAGCCGCGACGAGTCCGGCCGAGATGAACCCACAAAGCGCAGCACCGACAGGCCACCAACCATCCATGGCCGTCAGCACCCTGCCGCGCTGCTTCCGTGGCGTGAACTCACCCACCAGCGCGTAGTCCACCGGAATACAACCGCCCAAACCGAAGCCGGCCATGAAACGGAAAATGCAGAACCACACGATGTCGGGGGCGAACGCGCCCAGAACCGTGAAGATGCTGAAGATGAGCAGGGTGGCGGTGAAGGCCTTCTTGCGCCCGATCGTGTCAGCGATGGTGCCCCACGCGAACGCACCCACGGCCATGCCGATCAGGTTGGCCGTGCCGATCCAGGCGGCGTCAGCCGGTTGCAGCGACCAGTGCTTGGACAAAAGCGGAATCAGGATGCCGTTGAGCGTGACGTCCCAGGCATCGAACATGAACCCCAGCCCGCCGATCAGGAAAATCCTGCCTTGAACCTTCCACCGCCACGGCAGTTCCTGCACTACTTGTTCGCCGCTGGGCACGGCTGTGTATGTATTCATTGGGCCTCCTGCATGCAACTTTATGCGCTGCGCACGGCGCGGAAGTCCGCGTTACTTTTGGTTCTCGATCGCCCTTCGCAGGAAACCCCCCGCTTCGTCCAGCGCACCCTTGGCCTGACCAGCGTCGATGCCCGTGAGGAGCACCAAAATCGCGGCCTTCACCGAGCCGCCAACTGAGTCCAGCGCAGCAGCAGCCTCCTGTGCGGACACGCCGGTGGCATGCTGAACGGTCCGTTGGGAGCGGGCAACCAGCTTCTCGTTCGTGGCGCGCAGGTCCACCATGAGGTTCCCGTAGGTCTTGCCAAGCTTGACCATCACCAGCGTGCTGATCATGTTGAGGACAAGTTTCTGCGCCGTGCCCGAGTTCAGCCTGGTGGATCCTGCGATGAACTCCGGACCCACCACAACCTCGATTGCCGCATCCGCCAGATGACTTACGGCCGAGCCCCTATTGCACGCCAACGACGCCGTAAACGCACCCTTCTTGCGCGCCTCCTCCAGCGCGCCGATCACGTACGGCGTCCTCCCGGAGGCCGTAATACCCACGACGGCGTCGGCTTCGGTCACGTTGACATCGTGCAGGTCGCGCGCGCCCGCGGTTGCGTTGTCCTCGGCGTACTCAACGGGCTTCTGGATCGCCTGAACCCCACCCGCGATAAGTCCGACGACGAGTCCCGGCGGGGTGCCGAACGTCGGCGGGCACTCGCTCGCGTCCAGCACACCCAAACGCCCGGCGGTACCAGCCCCCACGTAGAGAAGGCGACCCCCGCGCTGGAGCCGCTCCGCAACGGCGTCGACCGTTTGCACGATTGCCGCGCTGGCAGCAGCCACGGCGTCGTGTACTCCTGCACTGTGGGCAAGCATGGCGGCCACGAGTTCCTCGGTGCCCAGGATGTCCAGGTTTTCCAGGCCCTCGGCAGTGGCTTCGGTCTGCAACCCGGCCAGTTCCGTGCGGAGGCCGGCGAGTTTGTCCGCGTCAGCCGGGCCAGTGTGTTCCGTCACGGTGGATGTACCTTTCCTGGATGAGCCCGCGGCGTGTCGCAGCGAGGGCAGCACCGTCCAAGCCATCGCCCAGTGGGGCCACCACCTCAATCCCAGCCGAAGTGAGGGACTTGCGCAAGAGCGCGGCAAAGAACTCCGAACCGACCACTCCGCCCAGCAACGCCACCCGTTTGGAACCGCTGTCATCGCCGGATGCGAGCTCAACCGTGCGGGTCAGGATGCGGCAGGCCTCGCCGATGATGTCATGCGCGACGGCGTCACCCGCCTCCGCTGCCTGCAGAACCAGCGGCGCGAATCGGGCCATCGCCCGGTAGGGGTTCTCTTGTTCGGCCAGCCAACCGGGGAGGAGTTCCGGCGAGCCGACCAAGGCTGTGGCCGCAGCGGACAGGGAGGTGGCCCGGCCGCCGTCTTGCGCTTCCAGAACCGCTTGGAGACCCTGCTGGCCGATCCAACGGCCGCTGCCGCGATCGCCCAAATAGGGCCCCCAACCGTCGGCCCGGTGCAGGACGCCGGCTTCATCAAAACGAAAGGCGACAGCCCCGGTGCCGACGATCAGTGCAGTGCCCGGAGCGCCCTGGAGAGCGCCGAGCTGTGCGGCTGTTGCGTCCGAAAGAACGGCGGCGTGAACCCCGAACCTTTGCGAAAGCATCGTGGCGAGCTCGCGTGATTTTGGCGCGGAAGCCTCAACGCCAGCCACGGCTGCCCCGATCCCAGTCAGGGTGCTGACCGGAAGCCCTGGCGGGAGCATGCTGACGGTTTCGACGAGGAGCTCGAACGCCAGGGCAGGGCCATTCTCAACGTGGACCCCGGGGAACCCGTGTTGGTCGGCGGCGCCCAGCAGCTCAGTTCCACTGCGCAGCTCCACGCGGCAGCGGCTCTTCCCTACATCGGCGACAAGAATGACCTCGGTGGATTCCATGGAGTAACCCTATGTTGTGGGGCCCGCTGCGCAGGGTGTTTGGGTGGGAACCCGTGCTGAGTGGGCCCCGCAACGCGCGCCCCCTTCGTTGTGGGGCCCGCTGCGCAGGCTGTTTGGGTGGAAACCCCTGCTGAGTGGGCCCCGCAACGCGGGTGTGGAGGAACAGTCCAAAAGGTCGATACGTCGATTTCTGTGGATAACCGAACACCAGCAAGCGATTTTGGCGAGCATAGTCAGATGTCGAAGCCCAACCCTTTGCCGCCCCACATTGACCCCCGAGGCTTTCTCGTGACGGACGCCTTTGCGGCAGGTGTGCCTCGAGGCAGGCTCCAATCGAATGGGCTGGTGACTCCCAGCCGAGGTATTCGGCTTGCCCGGAACGAAAAGCCAGGTTTGGAACTGCTCGGGCGGCTTCACACTGCCATAACTCCGAGGTGCGCGGTCAGCCACGTCACGGCAGCGTTGCTGTGGTCCATGCCGCTGCCCATCTATTTGGAAGAGGAAGGCAACAACGGGCTGATCCACGTGACACGTAGGCAGGAGATCGGGAGAGTGAAACGTCGCGGCGTGGTGGGTCACCGTGCTCCACTCTTGGCGAGGGATGTTCGCGTGTTGAATGGCATCCAAATCACCTCGCCAGAATGGACATGGGTAGATCTCGCCCGGCATTTGGGGCGTGGTTCTTTGGTAGCCGCGGGCGATGCGCTCCTGGCACGGGAGAACCCGCTGAGCTCGATTCAGGCCATTCAAGAGGTCGTAGACCGGCGCCCAAAGGTCAAAGGAATCCGCATGGCGAGGGAGATCCTGCCGCTGTTGCGTGTGGGTGTCGACTCACCCCAAGAGTCGCGGTTGCGGGTGAAAATCGTCGACGCCGGACTGCCGGAGCCAGCGGTGACGCAACCCATCTACGACGAGCTTGGGCGCTACGTGTCCACACCCGATCTCCAATACAAGGAGTACAAGATTGCACTGGAATACGAGGGCGACCACCACCGCTCCGACCCCGTGCAGTGGGGGAAGGACATCGAGCGCGATGACCGCCTGCGAGCCACGGGATGGATTGTGCTGAGGTTCTCCCAGGTTCAGATGAAAGGCGGGTGGGCCAACGCCGAACGGAAGCTGCGCGAGGCGTTGGTGTCGCGCGGGTGGCGAGGGCCGGCGTCGTAATTCCCTGTGAACCACTAACCGTGCGGAGTGGGCCCCGCAACGCAAGACCTCAACTTGTGGGGCCGGGTGTGCAGGGTGTTTCGGTGGGGACCCGTGCGGTGTGGGCCCCGCAACGCAAGACCTCATCTTGTGGGGCCGGGTGTGCAGGGTGTTTCGGTGGGGACCCGTGCGGAGTGGGCCCCGCAACGCAAGAGCAACCACGACGCAAAACCAGCCACGCACCGAAACACGATAAACTCTCCGTATCCCCACCACCCGCGACATCTACGCGAACTAAGACGGAGACTTTTGTGAGCTTGACGCAGCTTGACCGTGTTCCCATCCGCCGTGCACTGATCTCGGTTTACGACAAGACGGGACTGGAGGAGCTCGCGAAGGGCCTGCACGCAGCCGGCGTCGCCATCGTTTCCACCGGCTCCACCGCCAAGAAGATCGCCGCCGCTGGCATCCCGGTCAAGGAAGTCGAAGAAGTCACCGGCTCCCCGGAAATGCTGGACGGCCGCGTCAAGACCCTGCACCCGCGCGTGCACGGCGGCATCCTGGCCGACCGCCGCGTCCCGGCACACATGGACACGCTCGCCGGTATGGAGATCGAGACTTTCGACCTCGTGGTGGTCAACCTGTACCCGTTCGTCGAGACCGTGAAGTCCGGCGCAGCGCAGGATGACGTCGTTGAGCAGATCGACATCGGAGGCCCCGCCATGGTGCGCTCGGCCGCGAAGAACCACGCCGCCGTCGCCATTGTCACTGACCCCAATTTCTACGGTGCAGTTGTCGACGCCGCCGCCCACGGCGGTTTCGACCTGAACACCCGGCGCCGCCTGGCTGCCAAGGCCTTCGCTCACACTGCAAGCTACGACAACGCTGTTGCTTCCTGGACCGCCAGCCAGTTCCTGGACGAGGACGGCGACGGCGTCATCGACTGGCCCGCCTACGCGGGCTTGGCGCTGGAGCGTTCCGAGGTCCTCCGCTACGGCGAAAACCCGCACCAGCAGGCCGCGCTCTACGTGGACAAGGCTGCTCCGGCAGGCATCGCCCAGGCTGACCAGCTGCACGGCAAGGCCATGAGCTACAACAACTTCGTCGACGCCGATGCCGCCCTCCGCGCCGCCTTCGACTTCGCCGAGCCCGCTGTTGCAGTGGTCAAGCACGCCAATCCGTGCGGTGTCGCCGTCGGTTCCGCCGATGCCGCAGATCCGATCGCGGACGCCCACGCCAAGGCCCACGCCTGCGACCCCGTCTCCGCTTTCGGTGGCGTCATCGCAGCAAACCGCACCGTCACCGCCGGCATGGCCCGCACGGTTGCCGACATCTTCACCGAGGTTGTCATCGCTCCGGACTTCGAGCCCGAAGCTGTGGAAATCCTCTCCAAGAAGAAGAACATCCGTCTCCTGGCTCTTCCCGAGGGCTACGGCCGCTACCCGTCCGAGATGCGCCAGGTCTCCGGTGGTGTCCTGGTCCAGATGACCGACAAGGTGGACGCCGACGGCGACAACCCCGCCAACTGGACCCTCGCCGCCGGAGAAGCCGCTGACGAGAAGACCCTGGCGGACCTCGCCTTCGCCTGGACCGCTTGCCGTGCGGCAAAGTCCAACGCCATCCTGATCGCCAATGATGGTGCCGCCGTAGGCATCGGCATGGGCCAGGTCAACCGCCTGGATTCGTGCCGCCTTGCCGTCGAGCGCGCCAACACGCTGGGCGTTTCGGTGGAGTCCGACGTCGAAGGTGCTGGCGGCGCCTCCAACGCCGACGGTGCCGACGCACCTGAGCGCGCCCGCGGTGCCGTTGCAGCCTCGGATGCGTTCTTCCCGTTCGCCGACGGCCTGCAGATCCTGATCGACGCCGGCGTCCGGGCTGTTGTCCAGCCCGGCGGATCGGTCCGTGACGAGGAAGTCATCGCTGCAGCCAACGCTGCAGGCATCACGATGTACTTCACGGGCGCACGCCACTTCTTCCACTAGAAGACTCCGGCCGCAAAGGGCCAAAGCAGCACAACGCAACGGCGGCCGCCCCCGGAAGGGGGCGGCCGCCGTCGTACTTAACAGGGACTTGCTAATTCGCTTACGAGGCCGCTGCGGTGTTGTATGTGGACTGGATCACGGTGCCCCAGTAGGGGCCGTACATGGTGGTTGAGTTGCTGCCATAGCCGTAGGAGTTGACCGAGTTCTGGTAGCCGGTGGAGCTGTTGCCGATGAACCACGGACCACCCGAGGACCCCCGGTCATGTTGCAAGGGATGCCCTGGGTGGCGAACTGCGGGTTGTAGGGATCGTTGGTGGCGGCCCGGAGCAGCTCTTGAGGGATTCGCCGTTGAAGGGAGAAGCTGCCGGGTAGCCGAAGGACTTGTAGCTCAGGCCGCGCGCGGCGTTGAACTGGACGCCGGAGGAGCCAACGACGTCCGCGAGCTTCTGGCCGTTGAGCGTGTTCATGACGGCGAACGCGGTGTCGTACTGCATGTTGCCGTTGGAAGCCCACTGGGTGGGGGAGTACAGCGCCTTTGCCGTCCACTTCCCGTAGGGTGCTGCGCCGTTGAGGTAGGCGGGCACGAAGACGAAGTTGGTTGCGTAGGCTCCCGGGCCTTCATTGACGCAGTGGCCGGCGGTGGACACTGTGCTCTTGTTGGCCGCTGTAACGGAGTTGCCGGAGCAGACGTAGTTGGAGCCGCCCAGCGTGAAGAAGATCTTGCCGATGTGCTTGACCGGCGTCTCGCTCTGGTTGACCTTGCGGTCGATCGTGGTGGAGTCGGTGGCCGCAGGCTGGCCCGCGATGCTGCTGATGGCGCCCGGGGCTTCGGTGGCCGGCGCTTTGCCGGGGTTGAGCAGCCGTCCGCGTTCCAGCGCCTTGGCGCCGAGGATGTCACCGGACTTGGCGTTCTTCATGCGTTCCGGCGTCCAGTAATCCGCAGCGCCGGCGTCGGACACTGCGTGGCTGCTGACCGCTGCGCCGCTGGTGTCCGCGTCCTTTGACGGTGCTGCGTTGGCGCTGGTGGTTCCAACCAGCGCCAGGATTGCGGCAGCGGACAGACTCAGCAGGCTTGTGGCCAGGGTCTTGGTTTTTGTCACGTTGTTCCTACCTATCGAGGGAGTGAGGCGGCCAGTGATGGCGACCGTGATAATTTGCTGTCACTTTCTTGTCGTGCTCCGGGAGGGAGCGAACGACGGCGGCACGTCGGGGCGGCGGGCCGGTCGCCGTCGCGCGTTAATCGCCGGAACCCGGTAACGAACACGTGATCCCGGACACGAAGAGCCGCCAAAACCGTCTACTCGGGTAAGTTAGGAGTGTTGAAATCTGCAGACTTTCAGGGAGAACCCCGCCAATGGCCAAGATTATCTATACCCACACAGACGAAGCGCCGATGCTGGCTACCTACTCATTCCTGCCGATTGTGGAAGCGTACGCTTCGACCGCAGGGGTAGAGGTGGAGACCCGCGATATTTCGTTGGCGGGCCGCATCATTGCCGTCTTCGGTGACTTCCTGACTGAAGAGCAGCGCACGGGCAACGCCCTTGCCGAGCTTGGCGAACTGGCAAAGCAGCCGGAAGCCAACATCATCAAGCTGCCCAACATCAGCGCCTCCGTGCCGCAGCTCAAGGCTGCCATCGCCGAGCTCCAGGCCCAGGGCTACGCCCTCCCGGATTACCCGGACAACCCCTCCTCGGACACCGAGACGGACATCCGCTCCCGCTACGACAAGATCAAGGGATCCGCTGTGAACCCGGTCCTGCGCGAAGGCAACTCGGACCGCCGCGCCCCGCTGTCGGTGAAGAACTACGCCCGCCAGAACCCGCACTCCATGGGTGCCTGGTCCGCGGACTCCAAGACCAACGTTGCCACCATGGGTGAGAACGACTTCCGCTCCAATGAGAAGTCCGTTGTCATCAAGGCTGATGACGCCCTGAGCATCCAGCTGGTCCGCGAAGACGGCACCACCAAGGTCCTCAAGAAGGACTTCCCGGTCCTGGCCGGCGAAGTCGTTGACGCTACCGTCCTGCGCGCCGATGCCCTGGACGAATTCCTCAAGGCACAGGTTGCCCGCGCCAAGGAAGAGGGCGTCCTCTTCTCCGCGCACCTGAAAGCCACCATGATGAAGGTCTCCGACCCCATCATCTTCGGCCACGTGGTCAAGGCCTACTTCTCCGAGCTGTTCGACACCTATGGCAAGCAGCTCGCCGCTGCGGGCATCAGCCCGAACAACGGCCTCGCAGCCATCCTCAGCGGCCTGGAAGACCTGCCCGAGGACGTCCGCGAGGGTGTTAAGGCAGCCATCACCAAGGGCCTCGAAGACGGTCCTGCGCTGGCAATGGTTGACTCCGACAAGGGCATCACCAGCCTCCACGTTCCGTCGGACATCATCGTGGACGCCTCCATGCCGGCCATGATCCGTTCCTCCGGCCACATGTGGGGCCCGGACGGCAAGGAAGCCGACACCCTGGCGGTTATTCCGGACAGCTCCTACGCCGGCGTGTACCAGGTTGTCCTGGACGACTGCCGTGCCAACGGTGCGTTCGATCCCACCACCATGGGCACCGTTCCCAACGTGGGCCTCATGGCCCAGGCAGCCGAGGAATACGGCAGCCACGACAAGACCTTCGAGATCCAGGCTGCCGGCACCGTCCAGCTCGTGGACAGCAAGGGAACCGTCCTTACCGAACACCAGGTCTTCCCGGGTGACATCTGGCGCGCCTGCCAGACCAAGGACATCCCGGTCCGCGACTGGGTCAAGCTGGCCGTTACCCGTGCCCGCGCCTCCCAGACCCCGGCCGTGTTCTGGCTGGACGAGGGCCGCGCGCACGACGCCAACCTCATCGCCAAGGTCAACGAGTACCTCAAGGACCACGACACCGAGGGCCTGGAAATCAAGATCCTTTCCCCGGTCGAGGCCACGGCCTTCACCCTGGAGCGCATCCGCAAGGGTGAGGACACCATCTCCGTTACGGGCAACGTCCTCCGTGACTACCTGACGGACCTGTTCCCGATCCTCGAGCTCGGCACCAGCGCCAAGATGCTCTCCATCGTTCCGCTGATCAACGGTGGCGGACTGTTCGAGACCGGCGCCGGCGGCTCCGCTCCCAAGCACGTCCAGCAGCTGGTCAAGGAGAACCACCTCCGCTGGGACAGCCTGGGCGAGTTCCTGGCCCTGGCCGTGAGCTTCGAGCACCTGGCAACCACCACGGGCAACGCGCGTGCACAGGTCCTGGCTGACACGCTGGACCGCGCCACGGGTACGTTCCTGCTGGAAAACAAGTCTCCGCGCCGCAGCGTCGGTGAGTTGGACAACCGCGGAAGCCACTTCTACCTGGCCATGTACTGGGCCCAGGAACTGGCCAAGCAGACCGAAGATGCCGAGCTGGCCAAGGACTTCGCCGCGATCGCGGATGCCCTGACCTCCAGCGAAGAGGCAATCGTCGGCGAGCTTGCCGCAGTCCAGGGTCCCGCCGTCGACCTTGGCGGCTACTACCGCCCGGACGCCGGTAAGGCCGCTGAGATCATGCGCCCGTCCGCTACGTTCAACAAGGTCCTCGCGACCCTGAAGTAGCCACCGTAAAAAAGTCCCCGCAGGCGCCATGCCTGCGGGGACTTTTTTCGTCCCGCCGTGGAGTTTTCGTCCAGATAACGCCCTTAAAAGCCCTTCTAAAGGGCGTTAGCTGTACAAAAACTCCCTAGCGGGTGGCGCGGAACCGCTCAGGTGCCACCCCGCCGTCGACGATGTCCTTCAGCACCCGGCCGATGGCCGGAGTGAACTTGAACCCGTGCCCCGAGAAGCCAGCTCCCACCACCAGCGGGCCAAAACTGTCCAGCACGAAGTCCTCGTTGGGCGTGGTGGTGTAGGTGCAGCTGATGGGAACCGCAGTGGAAGGGTCGACGCCGGGAAGCCACTCTTCTGCGTACCTCACCAAGGCTTCGAGCTGCTGGGGGATGGGCTCGAACGTGCGCTCGTCCGGGTCCATGACCGGCCCAACGCCGTGCCAGCCGGCCTTGACTCCTTCACCGGGAGTAAGCATTCCGTAGACGGGGCTGAACCAGTATTCGTAGAGCTCGTTGTTGGGATCGGGGTCCGGGTTGTGGTTGAAGCTTGGCCACACCAACGTGTTGTCCGTCGGTGTGAAGTGGGCGGGCTGCTCCTGCGTCACCACCAGGGCAGGCAGCTTGGCGAGGTCCTTCAGGACTTTCGGGGTCCATGCGCCCGCGGTCACCACCACGCGGCTTGCCGTGTACTCGGTCTCTTCCGTCACCACCACCACTGATTCGGCGCCGTCGAGGCGGATGTCCCGGACCGGCGTCGAGTAGTTGAAAACCGCGCCGTGGGCTTCCGCAGATTTACGGAGCGCAACCAACGCATCAGCCGAACGGATCCGGCCCGATCCCGGCACGAAGAGGACATCCGTGGCGAAGTTCATGCCCTGCCACCGGCTGGCGGCCTCGTCAGCGGAGATGAAATAGCTTTCGATGCCGCGTTCCTGGTGCGCTTCCCGGACCCGCTCCAGCTTGGGGATGTTGCCGTGGTTTGCCAGCCCAACAAGGTCCAGCAGGGGTGCTCCGTGCTCGGCCGCGAGCTCGTCCCACAGGACTTTGGACTCAGCGAGGAGGTCCAGGTAGTCGGCCTCAGCGTAGGCGGTGTTGAAGTTGCGGGTGGCACCGTGGGAGGCGCCGATGTGGTGGCCGGCCTCGAACTGTTCCAGCAGGACCACCGACCTGCCCGCGCGGGAGAGTTGCCACGCGGCAGCCGATCCCATTGCTCCTCCGCCAACAACTACAACGTCAACCTGCATGCCTGCTCCATCCACAAAGTCCGCAGCTCCAACCAGAGCCACCTCCCATTCTGCCCCCACTGACGGGGTTGGCGTCTGGCGGGTGGGCATGGAAGATTGGAACCCGTGAAATTCCTTCACCCCTCACCCCAGTCCTCCGCCCGTGGTGTCACCATCCTGCGCGTAGTGTTCGGCGCCCTCGTCATGGTCCACGGGATCCAGAAGTTCATGGCCGGACATGCTGCCTTCGCCGCGTCCGTAGCAGCCATGGGCGTGCAGAAGCCCGAGATTGTGGCCTGGCTGGTGATTGCCGGGGAAGTTGGCCTGGGGTTGCTCTTGGTCCTCGGAGCGCTGACCCGCGTGGCTGGTTTCCTGGCCGCCATCATGTTCGCCGGGATCTGGTTCGTGACCGAAGCCGGCAAGCCGCTGCTCACGGACAAGGCAGGCGTGACCGCGGAGCTGCTCATTATCTACTTCGCCGTGTCCGTGGCGTTTGTCTTCCTGGGCTCAGGTGCGTTCTCGCTTGACCGCAAACTGGCAAGGCAGCCGGGCAGGCGCGGCGCGTAACCTTCGGCTTAACCCGCGCGGGTTAACATCAGCGGGCATCGTTCGGATAGCGGACCCCCAGCTGTGATCGAACGCCGTCGAAGAGGCGCATCACATTGATCGAGTCTTCAAGCGGCATCACCGGACTTTCGGTGAGTCCCTGCTGAACACAGCGCGTCACCTCGCGGAGTTCGTACGTGTACCCGGTGCCTGCGACGTCGAAGCGCTCGGTCCGCGGTTCGTCCCAGCCAATCCTGACAAGCAGCTCGCGGGGATTGTTCACTGAACCCACGGTCTGCAGGAATCCGAGTCCTCCTGCCACGGTCGCGGTCCTGGGCCCGTGCGCCATCAAGGATGAGGTCAGTTGAGCTTGGGCACCTGTGTCGTAGCCGAGGGTCAGGGCATTCTGCGTGTCCACTCCGTCCTCGTTCAGCGCACCAATCGCAGTGACGGACTGGGGAAAGCCGAGTGTACCCAGCGCCCACAGCAAGGGATACACCGTGATGTCCAGCAGCGCGCCGCCACCGTCGTTGAGGGCCCAAATACGGGCTGAAGGATCATATGGTGCCGGAAATCCAAGGTCCGCGCTGACCCACTGGAGCTGCCCCAGCTCACCGGATGCCGCGATCTCAAAAGCCCGCTGCATGCTGGGCAGGAAGCGGCTCCACACAGCCTCCATGAAAAACACGTTCTGCTCACGGGCGATCCTTACCAGCTCCGCGGCCTCCCGGGCGTTGATGGTGAGGGCCTTCTCGCACAGCACATGCTTCCCGGCACGCAAGGCCGCCGACGCAATATGGAAGTGCTGGGCATGGGGTGTTGCCACGTAGACCACGTCCACTGCGGGATCCTCCACCAAACGCTGGTAGCCGGGTACCCCGGCGTCGTCTCCGTACGCCTTGGCGAACCCCACCTCGTGGGCGAAGGCGTCCGCGGCAGCCTGCGTGCGGGAGCTGACGGCGTAAAGTTCCGCGTCCTCCAACAGTGACAGGTCCTGGGAGACGCTGTTGGCGATGTTTCCCGTGGACACTACACCCCACCGCAGAGTCCTCCCTGTGCCTGCCCGGGGATCTTTGTTGCTTTGCGAGGACAACCACGGCACGGCGATAGGAAGAGTCATGAGTGACATCCTCTCACTTCCCGAAAGTAACCGGAGAAACCCGTCGCCGTAGGGGACAACCCATTCATCGCGTCAAGGTCATCGACGCGATCCGGTTCTGACCTCCTCGGTGAGCCGGCCTTGCTGAAGGCGGAAGCAGCGTTCCGTTTTCTGCGCCAGGGTGCGGTCGTGCGTAACCACCAGGATGGTGGTGTTGTGATCGCGGCTCAACGAGCTCAACAGTTCGATGATGTGCTCACCGGTTTGCTCGTCGAGGTTGCCGGTGGGCTCATCGGCCAGGATGAGTTTGGGCTCGTTGGCCAGCGCCCGCGCAATCGCCACGCGCTGCTGCTCCCCGCCGGACAGCCGGTTGGTACGGCGCGAGTGCTTTTCAGGATCCAGCTGCACCTGCTCCAGCAACTCCTTGGCCCGGTTCAGCCTCGCCCCCTTGCGGACACCCGCGAACTCCATGGGCAGCATGACGTTGTCCACGGCACTGAGGTTCGGGATCAGGTTGAACTGCTGGAACACGAACCCGATGTCCCGCCGGCGGTACTCGGTCAGCTTGCCGTCCGGCAGCCCCGCCAGGCTGACGCCGTCCACGACGACGTCCCCTGACGTGGGCTTGTCGAGCGCACCCAGGAGGGACAACAGTGTGCTCTTGCCGCTGCCGCTCTTGCCCACGATGGATGACAACGAGCCCCTTTCGAGTTCGAAGCTCACACCGTTGACCGGCTTGATGGTCCGGTCTCCGGACTTGAATTGGCGGACCAGGTCTTTGACTTCAATCACGGCTATTCTCCTCGGAGTACTTCGATGGGACGGATACGTGCGGTCAGCAGCGCCGGAACCAGCGCGCCGATGATGGCGACGGCGAACACAGCTGCGATGCCCGCTGCAAGGACGCCGGGGGAGACGCTCGCGGTAACGGAGGTGAGCAGTTGCGAAGCCCCGCCGAACGCACCGCCACGGCCACCGAAACCCCCGCCACCGGGGATAGCGCCGTTTGGCACGGCACCGGCGAGGCCGCCCGCACGCTGGGTGGGTGCCGCCGTCGTGGTGGTATTCGAACTGATCAACGCCGACGCGATGCCGCCGCTGGCGAACGAGGCAATGACCGCGCCTACTACGCTGCCCATGGCTACGAGCACCAGTGACTCGAGCACAAACTGCAGTCCTATGGTTCGGTTGGGGGCGCCGATGGCCTTCAGCACACCGATTTCGCGACGGCGCTCGCGGACCAGCATGACCATGATCAGGAGGATGATGATCCCGGCCGTCGCGAGGGCCGCGATGAAGGCAACCATGGAAATGCCCTTGACGCTGTCCAGGGAGCTGACGGCGGTTTCCAGGTTCCGTTGGCCCTGGGTGACGTCCGCCTTGTCCGCACCGAGCGCGCTCTGGACTGCCGTTTTGGTGCTGTCCACGTTCTCCATGCTGTTGACCGTGACGATCATGGTTGAGAGTTCGTCGGGTGTAGCGGCCAGGGTCTGGGCTTCGGGGAGGGTCACGTAGACGGCGTTGTTGCCGAACGCTGTTCCGGCGTCGAAAATGCCTGCAACGGTGAAGGACTTGTCCTGGATGGTGAACGTGGACCCGACGCTCAAGTTGTTCTTTTCCGCCAACGAAGTACCCACCAGAGCCTTCTCCGCGGCCGTGGTGTAGTCGCCCAAGCCGGTGCCGCTGGTGATATTCAAGGCCTTGCCGGTGGTGTCCACCTCCGCGCCGATACCGGTAGCCGTGATGGGAAGGGATCGTGCGGGCTGGGCTGTGGCGCCGGTGGTGCCTGTGTTTCCGTTCGCGTTGTTGCGGTTGCCCAATGTGCCGGCGTCGATGGCGGCCGTCAGGCTGGTGCTGACCGACGCCTGCTGGCCGCCGGGACCGAAGCCCCCACCCGGGCCGGCCTGTTGCGTAGTGCCGGTAGTGCCAGTTGTGGCGGTCTGCAGGCGCAGGGCCTTCGTTCCCACCACCGACGTCACATTGGCGACCGATGCCGCCGTCTGGGCTTGCGCCGTCGTCAGTGGTTCGCCGCCGCCTTCGAAACCTTGCCCACCGGCGGGGTTCACCGTCAAGGTGGTCCCAACTGAAGCGTTAAGCTCCTGGACCTTGGCCCCCACGGCCTGGTTGGCCACGAGCATGGCCAACGCCAAGCCGATTGCTACGGCGAGGACGGCGACCACCGCCGCCGTTCTGATTTTGTTGCGGAAGGCATTGCCTACGCTCCGGGCAAGGACGCTCACGTTTCTCCTCTGGACCTGCAAGTTTGTCGGCCCACACGGCGCGGGCTGCAGGTCCAACATTGCTGAGTGCTGCTGTGCGGCGCACCAGCCGAAGCTATGCGTGGGCTGTGAAATCCCGGCTGAACACAGAAAAAGACCCGGCCCGCCTAGTGGCGGACCGGGGCTTCCCGTGCTGTGAAAAAGCGGTGTTACTTGGTGATCGGGCCCAATACCGGATCGTCGACGTATGCCGTCTTGACGTTCTCCTTGGTCACGATCTGTGGCGGCAGGAGGAAGGCCGGAACGGTCTTGACGCCGTTGTTGTAGGAGTCCTTGTCGTTGATTTCCAGCTGCTTACCAGCCTGGAGGTCCTTCACCATGGTGATGGCGTGCTCAACGAGCTTGCGGGTGTCCTTGTTGATGGTGGAGTACTGCTCGCCAGCCATGATCGACTTCACGGACTCAACCTCGGAGTCCTGGCCGGTCACGATGGGGAGCGGCTTGCCTGCACTCCGGACGGAGGTCAGTACCGCGCGGGCCAGGGTGTCATTCGGGGACAGGACACCGTCCAGGGCAGCGGTGCCGTAGCTGCCCGAGAGCAGTGCGTCCATGCGCTTCTGGGCGTTTTCCGGCTTCCAGCCCTGGGTAACGGCCTGCTCGAACGAGGTCTGGCCGGAGACTACCTTGAGGGTGCCGTCGTCGATCTTCGGCTTCAGCACGCTCATGGCGCCGTTGAAGAACACCTTGGCGTTGGCATCATCCGGGGAACCGGCGAAGAGCTCGATGTTGTACGGACCGCTTGCCTTCTTGGCCTTCATGCCGTCCAGCAGGGCCTGGCCCTGGAGCACACCAACCTTGAAGTTGTCGTACGCCACGTAGTAGTCCACGTTGTCCGTGTTCAGGAGCAGGCGGTCGTAGGCGATAACGGTAGCGCCGGAGTCCTTGGCCTGCTGGAGCTGCGTACCCAGCTGGGCGCCGTCGATGGCTCCCACGATGATGACCTTGGCACCCTTGGTGACCATGGCACTGATCTGGTTCTGCTGCTCGGACACGCCGCCGTTGGCGAACTGGACGTCGGCCTTGAAGCCGGCGCCGGTGAGGCCATCGTTGAACAGCTTCTCCGCGAGAACCCAGTTTTCACTGGTCTTCTGCGGAAGTGCGACGCCGATCAAAGAGTCCTTGGGGAACGCTTCCCCGCCTGCTGTGCTGCTGCTTGAGCCGCTGTCAGTGCGGCCGCAGGCTGTCAGCGCCAGTGCCGCGATGGCAGCGACTGCTGCTGCCTTTCCTGCTTTACCAAACATTCGCATATCTTGAGTCACTTTCTGTGTGGGTGGGGTGGAGCGAGTCTTCTGGGTGGAGAAGTGTGAAGTGAAACCGCTCAGGCTTCCTTGGAGATGACCTCCCTGGTGGAGGTGGCTTCGTCGGGCTTGAGCTCGTTGTTGTTGCGCTGGAAATTCTTGAGCAGCATGCCGGTGATGGAACGCTTGCCTTGGGACTTGTTGTAGACATCGAAGGCAACGGCTGCCAGGAGCACCAGGCCCTTGATGATCTGGGTGAGGTCCGCGCCGACGCCCAGGAGCTGGAGGCCGTTGTTGAGCACTGCCATGACCAAACCACCGACGATCGAGCCGATCACCGTACCAACACCACCGGTAACGGCAGCGCCACCAATGAAGACGGCGGCGATGGCGTCCAGTTCCCAGCCCACGCCGTCGAACGGACCCGATGCCGTGGAACGGCCAACGAAGATCATGCCGGCAAGACCTGCCAGGACGGACATGTTCATCATGACCATGAAGTTGACCTTCTTGGACTGGACACCGGACAGCTCGGCTGCGTGGCGGTTGCCACCCACGGCGTAGACGTGGCGGCCAAGGACCGTCTTGTCAGCGATGAAGCCGTAGATGAGGACCAGGACTGCGAGGATCAAGCCCGGGATGGGGAAGGACGTTCCAGGGCGGCCAGTGGCGAAAAGGTACGTGGCGTAGAGGATGGCGCCGCAGATCAGGACCAGCTTGGTGACCTCAACCCAGAGCTCGGGAACGTCGGCACCCAGTGCTTTGTTCGCGGCGCGGGCACGCAGGGACATGATGATGACGAACGCTGCGGCAAGGATGCCAAGGAGCAACGTGAGGTTGTTGAAGCCCGTGTTCGGTCCGATTTCAGGCAAGTAGCCGGAGCCGAGGAACTGGAAGTCCTTGGAAACGGGGATGGTGTTGGACTTGCCCACGAACTGGTTGAAACCGCGGAAGAGGAGCATGCCTGCCAGCGTCACGATGAACGCAGGGATGCCCACGTACGCCACCCAGAATCCTTGCCAGGCGCCAATCACAGCACCAAGGAGCAAGCCGAACAGGACGCCCGCCCACCAGGGGAGCCCCCAGTCGCGCATTGCCAGGGCTACGAACACGCCCACGAATGCTGCCACGGAACCCACAGAGAGATCGATGTGGCCGGCGATGATGACCAGGACCATGCCGATGGCCAGGATGAGGATGTAGGAGTTGCCGTTGAAGAGGTTGATCACGTTGCCGGGGGTCAACGTGCGGCCGTCGGTGAAGATCTGGAAGAAGACGATGAGTGCCACCAGGGCGAAGATCATGCCGAACTGGCGGGTATTGCCACCAAATAGCTTCTTGAGCGCGTTCATTGTTTTGGTCCTTGTGTCAGGAAGGGGCGGGGCTGGGCCAAAGGGTCAAGCTGCTTTGCGGGAGGAAGTCATCAGCTTCATGAGGCTTTCCTGGCTTGCTTCGTTCTTGTCGAGGACACCGGTGATGGCGCCTTCGAAGATGGTGTAGATGCGGTCGGACAGGCCCAGGAGTTCTGGAAGCTCCGAGGAAATGACAATCACTCCCTTGCCTTGGTTCGCCAGCCTTTGGATGATGCCGTAGATCTCATACTTGGCGCCGACGTCAATGCCACGTGTGGGTTCGTCCAGGATGAGCAGGTCCGGATCGGTGAACATCCACTTCGCCAGCACCACCTTTTGCTGGTTGCCACCGGAGAGTTTGGCTACGCCTTCCTCAACCGATGGGGTCTTGGTCCGGAGCGACTTCCGGTATTCCTCCGCGACGCTGAATTCCTTGCGGTCATCCACTACCGAGTAGTTGCTGATGGCGCGAAGGTTGGCCGCCACGGTGGTCGTCTTGATGTCGTCCAGCAGGTTCAGACCCAGCGACTTCCGGTCCTCGGTCACGTAGCCGAGTCCGGCGTCGATCGCGGCGCGGACGCTGCGGATCTGGATCGGCTTGCCGTCCTTGTAGATCTGGCCCTTGATGAACCGGCCGTAGGAGTGGCCGAACACCGAGCGAGCCAGTTCCGTGCGGCCGGCGCCCATGAGGCCTGCGAAGCCAACGATTTCGCCGCGACGCACAAAGAAGTTGGAGCCCTTGCAAATCAGCCGGTCCTGGATCTGCGGGTGTCCCACGGTCCAGTCCTTGACCTCGAAGAAGACCTCGCCGATCTTGGGCTCGTGGTCCGGGAAGCGGGATTCAAGCGTCCGGCCCACCATGCCCTTGATGATGCGGTCCTCGTCCACGCCGTCGCGCTTGACGTTCAGTGTTTCAATCGACTTTCCGTCGCGGATGATGGTGATTTCGTCCGCGATCTGTTCGATCTCGTTGAGCTTGTGGGAAATGATGATCGAGGTGATGCCGCGGCCCTTGAGGCCGAGGATCAGGTCCAGCAGGTGTTGGGAGTCCGATTCGTTCAATGCTGCCGTGGGCTCGTCCAGGATCAGGAGCTTCACGGATTTGTTCAACGCCTTGGCGATCTCCACCAGTTGCTGCTTGCCGACGCCGATTTCCTTGATGGGGGTGTCCGGGTCTTCCCGCAGGCCAACGCGCGCAAGGAGCTCGAGGGAGCGCTTACGTGCCTCCGCCCAGTCAATGACGCCCCACTTTGTGGGCTCATTGCCAAGGAAGATGTTCTCCATGATGGACAGTTCCGGGATCAGTGCCAGTTCCTGGTGGATGATCACGATGCCCGCTGCCTCGCTGGCGCGGATGTCCTTGAACTGCTGCGTCTCGGCCTGGTACACGATGTCGCCCGTGTAGCTGCCGTAGGGGTAAACCCCGGACAGGACCTTCATCAGCGTGGATTTGCCTGCACCGTTCTCACCACAAATAGCGTGGATCTCGCCGGCCATTACGCGCAGGCTTACATTCGACAAGGCTTTCACTCCAGGGAATTCCTTGGTGATGGAGCGCATCTCCAAAAGGATGGGCTCGCCTTGCGTGTCGAGGGTTGTCATCAGCCCTTACGCCTCCAATGCATGACTTCGTTGTCGGCCCCGCAAACGGCGGAGCTGTCTGATGAAAAAGTAAACTGGATCACCTATCTTGTCGTCAAGACTTGAACGCATGATCCAGCTAACGATTTCGTTACCTACCAGTAATACCCGCGTGCTGGAACACCAATGCGGCCGCTCCAAGGGCCTCCGCGCGCGCACCCAGCGAGGACATTGCAAGGTGCGTTGTTTCGCCAACTACGGGCACGGCGTGCCGCACCAGGCCCCGCCGGATGGGGTCCAAAAGGAGGTCCCCAAGTCCTGCCAGCGGTCCACCGACAACAATCACTTCGGGGTTGATCAGGTTCGAAACGTTCCCCAAAGCACGGCCCACGGCGAGGCCGGCGTCGTCCACTACGCGTTGGGTCGCGGAGTCTCCGGCGAGGCAATTGCGGACGATGTCCTGCGGCGTCAACAGGGTGTCCTGGCCGCGCCCCAACAGCTCGATCATGGTGGTGGTGGACGCTATCGTTTCGAGGCAACCCCGGTTCCCGCAGCGGCACACGAGGCCGTGCTCGTGGATGGTCGCGTGGCCGATTTCACCGGTGATGCCAACGTTGCCGTAGTACGGGAATCCATTGAGGATCAGGCCCGCGCCGATACCCGAACCGATCTTGAGGAACATGAGGTTGGAGACCCCGCTGTGGGGCCCCCATGTAACTTCGGACAAGGCGCCGAGATTGGCGTCGTTATCAACAAAGACGGGGCAATTCAGGGCTTCTTCCAGCCGATGGAGGATGTCGATGCCCACCCACTCGGGGAGGATGGCGCCCTGTGCCACCGTGCCGGATCTGCGGTCGATCGGGCCGGGAATGCCGGCCCCGGCACCCACCACCGCGGTCCTGTCGATGCCGTTTTCGCGGAGCAGTTTTTCGAGCAAACGGACTGCTGCGGCGATGCCTTCCTCGGCCTGGTGCCCCAGGGGCAATTCGATGTAGTCCTCGGCAATTACGTGGTAGCCCAGCGACGCCAGGACCACCCGCAGGTGGCGGCGACCGAAATCGATTCCGACGGCGACGGCACCGTTGCTGTTCAGCCTCACGTTGGTTGCCCGGCGGCCGGAGCTCGTGGTTGGTTCCGTGGAGACCAGCCCGGCGTCCTGCATGATCTTGACGATGTTGGAGATTGTGGCGGTAGAGAGCCCGGTCTGCCGTGAAAGCTCTGCCTGCGTGGATGGCCCGTTCAGCAAGCACTCGATGATGCGCTGCTGATTGAGGTGGCGGAGCGCGGACTGCGAGCCGGGTTTTCTTGGGTGGCTCTTCGTTGAGCGCTGCGTAGCGGGCATGACAAGAAGATTGCCCCAGAAGATGTGTTGTAGTCAAGAAGTGAACGCAGTGAGTCAACCGTTGCTTACATACTCCAACGCAAAGGTGCCTATCAAGTACCCCTTTTGGCCCCCGTTATGCAGGGATGGGCGTGCATTGCGTCCCGTATCCGGGGCTGCCGGGTCCAATTGCCTCGCCGCGCACGAACGGGCTGAGCCTAGGCTTGGATCAAGAAGAAGTTCCGCCCTCCAATGGCGGGAACCAGGAGAACAAAGGTGGTAAAGATGCTGCTCGCAGTCCTGCAAGCCAACGCCTCCGTGATGGACGTTGATGCCAACCTGCGCACGATCGATGACGCAGCACGACGTGCCGCACAAGCAGGGGCCGGGCTGCTGCTCACGCCAGAGCTTTTTCCCGTGGGCTACGCGCCGTTGCGGCTCCACGCAGAATTGGATCCAGCGACGTTGCCGGCTGTCCGCGAACGCCTGGCCGGGATCGCGCGCACGCACGGTGTCGGGCTTGTTTACAGTCTCCCGGCCGTGGCAGAGCGGGACGAAAGGCACGACGACGGCGCGCAGCCGCCTCACGCTGGAACCTCATGGCACATCACGGCTACTTTGCTCGACGCGTCGGGCAACGAAGTGCTCCACTACGCCAAGGTCCACCTTTTCGGTGCCGAGGAACACAAGGCGTTCGTCGGCGCTGAAGAACCTCCCGCCGTCGTGGATTTCAACGGAATCCGTACCTCCATGCTGATTTGCTACGACGTCGAATTCCCGGAAGCAGTCCGTGCTGCCGCCACCCGCGGCGCCGAACTCCTGCTGGTTCCAACAGCACTGTCAGCCGGGTTCGACAACGTGCCGCAGGTCCTTATCCGTGCCCGGGCATTGGAGAGCCAGCTGAACGTGGCCTACGCCAACCATTCAGGGCACGAGGACGTCTACAACTTCCTGGGTGGCAGTGTTGTGGCCGGTCCCGATGGGTCGCTTCTGGCCGCAGCGGGGGAGGGGGCGACTTTGCTGTTCGCGGAAGTTGGAACGGAAACAGTAAAAGCAGCCCGCGACGAAGTCCCGTACCTGCGCGAGCGCAGGCCGGAACTGTACCGGGAGTGGGGCCAGCAGGCCTAGGCAATGGCCTCGCGGTCCACCGCCACGAGTTCGTCCACGTACTGCAGTGCAATCCACAGCTCGGCCCGGACCTGGGCCTGGTTGAGGTCCATGTCGAGGAGTTCTCCCACTACGCCGATCTGCCGCCGCACACTGTTCCGGTGCAATCCAAGGAGCTTGGCCGAGCCGTCCCAGCTGCCGTTTTCGCTGAGCCATCCGCGCAGGACTGACAGCAGCGGATCCCGGCGGTCGGGCTCGAGCGAGAGCACGGGCGCAAGGAGGCGTTCGGCGAGCATGACGCCCGCATCCCGGCCCAACAAACCAGTGACGGACCATGTCACTTCATCCACGCGTGCGCTCATCCCGCTGGAAACGACGCGGCTTCGCAGCGAACTCGCCCGCTGGTAGGCCGCCGGGAGCCCGTGCAGTTCGGTGGGCTCACCAATCACCAGGCGCCACCCAAGCTTCTCGACCTCGGCCAGCAGCGAATCGTCAACGCGCAGCCGCGTGATCGCCGCGAAACCATACTCGGTGATTTCCACGAGTTTGGTGTCGAAAAGCCGACGCCATTGGAGCACCTCGCGGACCGGTCCATCGTCCACGCAACCGTCCACCCGGACGCCTTGGATAACCCGCATCTGAGCGGACCGCGTAGAGGACAAACTTTGCGCCAGCAAGTCCTTCAGCCCGTTGACGTGCTTCGTTCCGCCCGAGACCAGCGATTCCGGATGCAGCAGCACCGCCGTCGCCAATTGGCTCGGAGCAAGGGAACCACTGGTCCGCTGCCGCACCAGCAACTCGAGCAACCCCACGGCCGCTTGGACCACGTTGTTCTGGGCAGGCGTCAGTGGGGCGTCGGAGCCCAGGATCAACGCGCCGAGGTTCGCGTCCTTGGTGCTGCGGAGGGGGTGCCCAAAAACCAGCGCCGATCCCGGTTGCTCAAAACCATCCATCTCCACGCGCGGACCGCTGCCGGACAGCAGCCGTTCCAGCATCGGTGCCAGCAATGAATGCTCGACGCCGTTGCTGCCGCCGGCATTGTGCCCGCGGGCCCGGACCCGTCCGTCCGCCCCCACCAGCAGGGCCCACACGGGCACGCGTTGGACGAGGGCCGCCAGGAGTTCATGTTCCGGCCGGGGGGAGAGGACCGCGCGCATGAGTTGGCGGTTGGTCTCAGCGAGTTGCCGGAAGACGCGGGCGTTGTCGGATTCCAGAAGTTGCGAGAAGGACAGCCCGATCGCGGCGAAAGGCACGGACTCCGGAACCTCGAACAGGGTGAGGTTGTGCTTGCGGCATGCCTGGACCAGGACGTCCGGAACGGCGTCGAAGTACGGCCGGATGCCGAAGCCCAGTGCAGCGACCTTGGCGTCCACGAGCCGGCGGACGTAGGCGTCCACCTTGGCCGCCGAGCCGCCCTTCCCAAGGAAAGGCAGCCCGGCGGTGAGGAGGAACTCGCCCTCCGGCAGGTATGGCGTGGGGTCTTCGAGCTCACTGGGTTCCACCCACCGCAGCAGCGAGGCGCCGCTGCCGCCGTCGTGAAGCATGGTCAACTCCGGCGGCAGCTGCTCAACGAACTGTTCGAGCGTGACGAAACTGAGGCGGGCGGTGGCGGGCTCAGGCGACATTGCCCTGCCCGGCGGATGCCGGCTCCTGGTAGTCGGGGCACTCGTAAGCGGTAGTGGAGTAGGCACGCGGGAGGCGTGGCGCGATCCTGTTGATGATCTCGTCGCCGTGGCTGCCGATCGCGGCGCCCCAATCATCGGCGCTCGCGGCTCCGCACGCCGGGTCTCCGAACAGGACGGCGGTGTCTCCCACGGCGATACCGGACGCGTCCGGTCCGAGGTCCACCATGAACTGGTCCATGCAGACCTTACCGATCACGGGAACGCTGCGGCCCGCGATGTTCACTACCGAGCGGCCGCTGATGCCTTTGGGGATGCCATCTGCGTAACCGAGGGGGATCAGTCCCAGGTACCTCGGTTCGTAGGTGATGGCTTGGTGCTCGTAGCTCACGCCTGTGCCTGCGGGGACTTTCTTGACCATCACCAGGGGTGCCGTGACGCTGAGCGCAGGGCGCAGGCCGAAGTCGGCGGGGTCCAGGTGGTCGGCGGGAGCGAGGCCGTAAATCGCCAGGCCGGCCCGCACCATGTCGAAGTGGAATTCCGGGCGGTCCAGGATATTCGCGGAGCTGGAAACGTGCCTGAGCTCGGGCGTCAGTCCGGCGTTTTTGGCCTCGCGGACGGCGTCCTCGAACTCAGCGACGGCGGCTGCGTTGCCAGGGTGCGCGGGAACATCGGCCCAGGCCAGGTGGGTCCAGAGCCCCCGGACGCGAAGGGTGCCCTCGAGCTCGGATTGCCGCGCTTGCGCCACGAGCTCTGCCCAGTCTTCCTTGCGTGCCCCGCCGCGGCTGAGGCCGCTGTCCAGTTCCAGATGCACGACGGCGGGACGGCCGAGGCGGGCCGCGATGCCTGCCAGCACCTCCAGTTGGCCAACGCTTCCGAGGGATACGTCGATGTCGTTTTCCAGGGCCTCCAGGATTGTGGCGCTCGTCTGGGATGCCAGATACAACCAGGAAAGGATGGGCAAAGTGATGCCGGCTTTGCGTAGTGCGATGGCTTCGGTCAGCTGGGCCGTGCCCAGCCAGTCGGCGCCGGCTTCCGCTGCCGTTCGGGCAACTTCCACCAGGCCGTGCCCGTAGGCGTTTCCCTTGACGACTGCCATAAAGAAAGGCGCTTCGGTGCGCTTCTTCAGGGCTTTGACGTTGTCTGAAATAGCGGACAGGTCAACGGTGACCTGCCCGGAGAGGGCTGCTGAAGCTGCCTCTTGATAGTGTGCATTACGTCTCATGGTTGAACACTATAGGTCATTTTGCACCGTGGTGAGAGGTGGCTCACATGCCAGTCTTGTGGAGGGGAAATCGAAACTACTTGGAAGGGACGTCAAGGGTGACTGTGCCTGTGAACACCGAAAACCCAGCGGCGGTGGGCGCTGCGAGGCCGAGCCTCGGAGCCCAGTTGCTGCGTCGTAAGCCCATTGGGGAAATGGTCAGTGAGTCCGGAAGCGGCGAGGGCGGCACTCCGCTGGTCCGCAGCTTTGGAGTGCTGCAACTGACCATGATCAGCGTCGGCGCCACCCTCGGCACCGGCATCCTGGTCATTCTTGGCGAATCCGTGCCGCTGGCGGGACCGGCCATCTGGATCTCCTTCGTCATAGCCGGACTGGCTGCCCTTCTCTCAGCGGTGTCCTACGCGGAGATGGCCGGGCTGGTTCCGGTGGCCGGGTCCAGCTACTCGTATTCCTACGCCACCATGGGCGAGGGCATGGCCTGGATCTGTGGCTGGTGCCTGGTACTCGAGTACGCGGTGTCCGTGGCCGCCGTCGCAGTGGGCGCGGGGCAGTACGTCAACGAGACCCTGGCAGCCTTCGGGCAGTTCCTTCCGGACGCACTGTCCCAGCCGCCGGGGGACGGCGGAATGGTCAACGTGCCCGCCGTCGTCATTGTGGTCTTCGCCATGATCCTGCTGGTCCGCGGCGCCCGTGAAAGTGCGTGGATCAACACCGCGATTGTCATCATCAAGGTCGGCATCCTGATCTTCTTCTGCGCCGTGGCCTTCACCGCATTCAACGCAGGCAACTTCGAACCCCTCATGCCGATGGGTGCCGCAGGTGTTTCGGCTGCCGCATCAAGCGTGTTCTTCTCCTACATCGGCTTTGACGCCGCCTCCACCGCCGGGGAAGAAGCGAAGAACCCCAAGCGCGATCTGCCCCGGGCCATCATGCTTTCCATGGTGATCGTCACCAGCATCTACGTCCTGGTCTCCGTTGCTGCCATTGGTGCCCGGCCCTGGGGATGGTTCGACGGCACGGAAGCCGCCCTGGTCCAGATCCTGCACGAGATCACAGGCCAGCCATGGATTGCCCTGGTCTTCTCCATCGGCGCCGTGCTGGCGATCGCGAGCATCGTCCTGACAGTTCTCTACGGCCAGACGCGCATCATGCTCTCCATGTCCCGCGATGGCATGGTGCCCAAGGTCTTCGGCCGCGTCTCCCGCCGCACCGGCACCCCGGTGGCCGGAACGCTCATCATTGGTACCGCCGTCGCCCTAACTGCAGGCCTGGTGCCCCTGGGCGCCCTTGCAGACGCCACCAGCATCGGCACGCTCTTCGCGTTCGCCCTGGTGAACGTCGCAGTGATCTACCTGCGGCGTAACCGCCCCGACCTTGAACGCAGTTTCCGCGTTCCCCTGTACCCGATCACGCCGATCCTCGGCGCCCTGATGTGCGCCTACCTGATGCTCAACCTGGGTGCCGATACCTGGATCACCTTTGGCGTGTGGATGCTTGTGGGCATCGCTGTCTACTTCGGCTACGGACGCCGGAACTCCAAGGTAGCCGCGCTCAGCGAGCAGGACTACCGTGAACTGACAACCAGGGCCGCGGGCCCGGAACCTGTGAAAGCAGCAAAGCCATGACCATCGCCACCGAACTTCCCACCGCCGATGCCGTAGCCCCCGCGCCGGGCGCCACGGAAGCCCCGATCACCATGTTGAACCCGGACTTCCCCTTCAGCTACGACCACTACCTGGCGCACCCGGATGGACTCGGTTCCATCCCGGAGGAACAGTACGGTACCGAAGTTGCCGTCATTGGTGCGGGGCTCTCGGGACTCGTCACTGCCTACGAACTGATGAAGCTCGGCCTCAAGCCGGTCATCTATGAGGCCGACCAGATCGGTGGCCGGCTCCGGACGGCAAGCTTCCCCTCCGCACCTGGAGTGGTGGCCGACCTCGGCGGCATGCGCTTCCCGGTCTCGGGCAAGGCTTTCTACCACTACGTGGACCTGCTCGGACTCGACACCAACGAGTTCCCCAACCCCATGGCGCCGGCAACGTCCAGCACCGTGATCGAACTCGCAGGCAAGAAGCACTACGCCACCACGGCTGATGAGCTGCCGGAATTCTTCCGCGAAGTCGCCGATGCCTGGAAGGCCGCGATCAACGACGGCGCCGCGTTCGCCGAGATGCAGGAAGCCATCAAGGCCCGCGACACCAAGCGGATCAAGGAACTGTGGAACGCGCTCCTGCCGGAACTGGATGAGCAGACCTTCTACGGCTTCATCGCCGCCAGCAAATCCTTCAAGGAAGCCGGCTTCGCGCACCGTGAGGCGTTCGGCCAGGTCGGGTTCGGTACGGGTGGCTGGGACACCGACTTCCCCAACTCCATCCTCGAGATCCTGCGCGTCGTGTACACCGATGCGGATGACCAGCACCGCTCCATTGCGGGAGGAGCGCAAAGGCTCCCCGAGGCACTGTGGAACCACGCGCCGTCGGGCATTAAGCACTGGCCGGAAGGAACCTCGCTGGCCTCGCTGCACTCAGGTTCGCCGCGCGGCGCCGTGGACAACATCCGCCGTGCAGAGAACGGAGATCTCGTGGTGAGGGAGAACTGGGGCCGCGAAGCCACCTACCAGGCCGTGGTCACCACCTGCCAGTCCTGGCTGCTCTCCACCCGCATCCACACTGAAGAGGCCCTGTTCCCCGCTGAGATGTGGACCGCGATCGAGCGCTCCCACTACATGCAGTCGTCCAAGACCTTCGTGATGGTGGACAGGCCGTTCTGGAAGGACATCGACCCGGAAACCGGCCGCGAAGTCCTGTCCATGACCCTCACCGACCGACTCAACCGGGCAACGTACTTGCTCGACGACGGCCCGGACAAGCCCGCTGTCATCCTCCTGTCCTACACATGGAACGATGACGCACTGAAGTGGCTCGCCCTCACCGCGGAGGAACGCGTGAAGCTGATGCTCCATTCGCTGGAGCAGATCTACCCGGGTGTGGACATCGCCAGCCACATCGTTGGCCAGCCGATCACTGTGTCCTGGGAAGCGGACCCCAACTTCATGGGTGCATTCAAGGCCAACCTGCCCGGGCACTACCGGTACCAGCAGCGGTTGTTCACGCACTTCAAGCAGGACAAGCTGCCGCAGAGCCAGCGCGGCATCTTCCTGGCCGGCGACGACGTCTCCTTTACCGCCGGTTGGGCCGAGGGTGCAGTGACCACCGGGCTGAATGCCGTGTGGGGCGTAGTGAACCACCTCGGTGGGTCATCCGTGGCTGGCAACCCCGGTCCTGGTGACGTGCTGGACGAGCTCGGCCCGATCAGCCTGGACTGATTTTCCGGGACCAGGACCTCCAACGTTGCGAGGCCTGCTCTGCGCCCCAAACCCTCAAGTCCGGGATGCAGAGCAGGCCTCGCATTGTTGTTTAAGAGGCGTGCATCTCCCGATGCGCAGCGGCCAGCTCCTTATAGTGCGCAGCGTTGTGCTTGACGCCCTCGAATTCCTCGTCCGTCAACTCGCGGCGAACTTTTGCGGGCACACCCGCCACCAATGAGCGCGGGGGAATGACAGTGCCTTCCAGGACCACGGCGCCGGCTGCAATGAGTGAGCCCGTGCCAATCACCGCGCCGTTGAGGATGGTGGCGCTCATGCCGATGAGGCAGTCGTCCTCCACGGTGCAGCCGTGGACCACCGCGCTGTGACCCACGGAGACGCGCTCGCCAACTGTGCAGGGGAAACCGGGATCGGCATGCAGGACCACGTTGTCCTGGAGGTTGGATCCTGCGCCAACTTTGATCGCGGCGGTATCAGCCCGGACGGAGACGCCGTAGAACGCGCTGGAGTCCTCGGCCAGCGTCGCCTTTCCGATGATGGACGCTGTGGGTGCCACGAAGGCGGTGTCATGGATGGCCGGGGTGTCCCCGGCGAAAGTGTAAGAGGGAGCCATGAGCCCCAGCATATTCCCAACTAAGTAGCAGTTCAGGTCGTTCTCAGCCTTGGTAACGACCTGAACTGCTACCTAGTTGGGTGCAGGGGTTAGTTGAACACCACGGTGCGGGTGCCGTCGAGGAGAACCCGGTGCTCGGCGTGCCACTGGACTGCCTGGGCCAGCGTACGGCCTTCGACGTCGCGGCCCATTTGGACGAACTGGGCAGCGGTGCGGGCGTGGTCCACGCGGATGACTTCCTGCTCGATGATCGGTCCCTCATCGAGGTCGGCCGTCACGTAGTGGGCCGTGGCGCCGATGATCTTCACGCCGCGGGCATGTGCCTGGTGGTAGGGCTTGGCACCTTTGAAGGACGGCAGGAAGGAGTGGTGGATGTTGATGGCTTTGCCGTTCAACTCCGTGCATAGATCGTTGGAGAGTACCTGCATGTAGCGGGCAAGCACGGTGAGCTCGACGTCGTGCTTAGCAATGAGCTTCAGCAGCTGGGCTTCGGCTTGGGACTTGGTTTCCGGTGTCACCGGGATGTGGTGGAACGGGATGCCGTAAAACTCCGCCAACGCTTCGAGGTCGCGGTGGTTGGAAACGATGGCCGGGACCTCGATGGGGAGGGTTCCGGCGCGCTGCTGGAACAGGAGGTCGTTGAGGCAGTGGGCATCCTTGGAACACAGAATGATGGTGCGCACCTTTTGGCCCACAGGGTTGATCTGCCACGTCATGCCGAAGGTTTCGGCCACAGGCTGCAGTGCCGCCGTCAGTTCCGCCTGGGTGCTCGACGTCGTTGCCTCCACGCGCATGAAGAAGTTGCCTGTGGTGGGGCTTCCGTACTGTTGCGAATCGGCGATGTTGCACCCCGCGCCAAGGAGGGCGCCGGCAACAGCATGGACGATGCCGGGACGGTCGGGGCAGGAGAGGGTCACAACAAAAGCGGTGGAGTCAGTCACACAGACAAGCCTACCGGTGCTGCCTTGTTGTACTGTTAATGGGTCGCAACTGGCGTTGGGTGGACTACCACCAGGGAGCGGCAATCACGAAGACCACGGATCGTACGCCTGGGCCGAGGGTCATGTCTTACCGTCGCACGCACGTGACCGATGCCTCCTGTAACCAAGAGGACGCGGGAATGCTGCTGCCGGTAGCCTGACCTGTAGCACCACCCGTTCCCTAGCCAGGAGATCTCCGTGACTACCACCACTTCAGCGTCTGTCAGCAACCAGTCGCTCGCCGAACTCGACCCCGAGATCGCAGCAGTCCTTGACCAGGAGCTTGGCCGCCAGCGCGGCACCCTGGAAATGATTGCCTCAGAAAACTTCGCCCCCCGCGCCGTTATGGAAGCCCAGGGCTCCGTCCTGACCAACAAGTACGCCGAAGGCTACCCGGGCAAGCGCTACTACGGCGGTTGTGAATACGTCGACGTCGCTGAGCAGCTTGCCATCGACCGCGTCAAGGAACTCTTCGGTGCCGAGTTCGCCAACGTCCAGCCGCACTCCGGTGCCCAGGCGAACGCTGCAGCACTCTCGGCCATGATCACCCCGGGCGACAAGATCCTTGGTCTCTCCCTTGCCCACGGTGGCCACCTCACCCACGGTATGAAGCTCAACTTCTCCGGCAAGCTGTACAACGTAGCCGCTTACCAGGTTGAAGAAGACAACTTCCGCATCGACATGGACAAGCTCCGCGAGCAGGCCATCGCCGAAAAGCCGCAGGTCATCATCGCCGGTTGGTCCGCGTACCCCCGCCACCTCGACTTCGCTGCCTTCCGCTCCATCGCCGATGAAGTTGGCGCACTCCTTTGGACGGACATGGCGCACTTCGCCGGACTGGTTGCAGCAGGCCTGCACCCGAGCCCGGTGCCGCACTCCGACGTCGTCACCTCCACCGTGCACAAGACCCTCGCAGGCCCGCGTTCGGGCGTGATCCTGGCCAAGGAACAGTACGGCAAGAAGATCAACTCCAACGTCTTCCCTGGCCAGCAGGGTGGACCGCTCATGCACGTCATCGCGGCCAAGGCTGTTGCGTTCAAGATTGCCGGCAGCGAGGAGTTCAAGGAGCGCCAGGAGCGCGTCCTCGAAGGCGCCAAGATCATTGCCGACCGCCTGAACCAGTCCGACGTCGCAGAAGCCGGCGTTTCCGTCCTCACCGGCGGCACCGACGTCCACCTGGTCCTGGTTGACCTGCGCAACTCGCAGCTGGACGGCCAGCAGGCCGAGGACCTCCTGCACTCCGTTGGCATCACCGTGAACCGCAACGCTGTTCCGTTCGACCCCCGCCCGCCGATGGTCACCTCCGGCCTCCGCATCGGTACGCCTGCCCTGGCTACCCGCGGGTTCGGTGCTGCCGAGTTCACCGAGGTTGCCGAGATCATCGCCACCGCGCTGAAGGCAGGTTCCGCTACGGACGTTGAGGCCCTCCAGGCCCGCGTCGACAAGCTCGCCGCTGACTTCCCGCTGTACCCGCAGCACGAGCAGTGGTAAACAGCGGTTCCCGCGACAACAAGCGCTGAAAAAGCACTACCCGGGCACTGAACCGGAGCCAACGGGATCCGCCGCCACACCTTCGGCGGCGGGTCCCGTTGGCATGAGCCTCCCACCAGAAAGAGCAGATGGAATGACACAGTCCACCGCACAGATCCTTGACGGCAAGGCCACCGCCGCAGCCATCAAGGCAGAACTGACCACTCGCGTTTCCGTCCTCGCCGGCAAGGGAATCGTTCCTGGCCTGGGCACGATTCTGGTGGGTTCAGACCCCGGCAGCACCTGGTATGTGGGCGGAAAGCACAAGGACTGCGCCGAGGTAGGCATCCAGTCCATCCGCCGCGACCTCCCTGAGGACATCTCCCAGGAAGACCTCCTGAAAGTGGTCCAGGAACTCAACGAGAACCCCGAGTGCACCGGCTACATCGTGCAGCTCCCGCTGCCCAAGCACATCGACCAGGACGTCATCCTGGAAGCCATGGATCCTGACAAGGACGCCGACGGCCTGCACCCCATGAACCTCGGCCGCCTGGTGGCCAACGTAAACGGCGAGATGAAGTCCCCGCTGCCCTGCACGCCCAAGGGCTGTGTGGAGCTGCTCCGCCGCCACAACATCGAACTCAAGGGCAAGCGCGTCCTGGTGGTGGGCCGCGGCGTCACCATCGGCCGCCCCATCGGACTGCTCCTGACCCGCAAGGAAGTCAACGCCACGGTGATCCTCGCCCACACCGGAACCGTGGACCTGCCAGCAGAACTCAAGCACGCCGACGTCGTCATTGCCGCCGCCGGAGTGCCGCACATGATCAAGGCTGAGGACCTCAAGCCGGGCGCAATAGTGCTCGACGTCGGCGTCAGCCGTGTGGACGACGGCAACGGCAAGGCTGTTGTCACCGGAGACGTGGACCCGGCAGCTGCCGACGTCGCCGCCTGGCTGTCCCCGAACCCGGGCGGCGTGGGCCCGATGACCCGGGCGATGCTGCTTGCCAACGTGGTGGAGAGCGCCGAACGCCAGGCGGGCATCGCCTAGGTTCCCGCGAACTGGCCGGCGCCCATTACGGGGCGGAGCTGCCGGGGATGCGGTGCGCACGGCATCCCCGGCAGCTAACCCCCGAAACGGGCGCATGCTTGCCGAGCAGGGCGCCTACTCCCCACGGAGTAGGCGCCCTGCTCCGTTAACCCGACGACGCTGACGGCAACCACGGCTAGGCTCTGTATATGCAGCCCCGTTCCCCTGAGTCCTGGCGGCATCCGGGGGCTTCGCGATACCCGGGTCCCCGCCGTTTCACGGGCCCGCCCACAAGCTTCATCGTCATTACGGTTGCTGTGATCCAGATCGTGGGGACGCTGTTTTCCGCTGGACACCAGGATGGCCCAAGGCCCTTGGACCTGCCCGCGATCGTGCTGCTCCTTTCCGGTCCGGCAGGGCTGGCCTTCCGGAAACGTGCGCCGCAGGTAATGCTTCCGGCCGCGCTTGTCGCCACCGGAACCTATCTGGCGTTGGGTTACGCCTGGGGGCCCATTGTCTTGTCCTTGGCCCTGGCCATCATCATGACGGCGGCAGCTGGCCTGCGCTGGCAGGCGTGGACCGGTGCCGGGATAGCCGCAATGGCCGTTGTCGCAGCCGCTGCGCTGACGGGGGACGAAACCTGGCCCGTGCGTGCGTCCGCGGGGGTGGCGTGGGCAGCGATCCTGGTGCTGCTAGGGCAGGGGATCCGACGCCGGAGTGAACGGTTTGCCGAGTACCGGCGCCGCCGCGAGTCGGCCGAGAAAGCAGAACGGGACGAGTACAGGCTCACGCTGGCCCGGGACATCCACGACGTCGTGGCCCACTCCCTGTCCATGATCAACGTCCAGGCATCGGTGGCCCTGCACGTTGGTGCCGACGATCCGGAGAAGCTCAGGCCCGCCCTCGAAGCCATCAAAGCCGCCAGCAAGGAGTCCCTCACCGAAGTCCGCCAGCTCCTGGGCGTGTTGCGCGAGGATATCCCGTTGGCACCTGCCGCGTGGCCCACGCTCGCCCGCATCCCCGAGCTGGCCCGCATCCCCGAGCTGGTCAGGAACGCCGAGGCCGGCGGCCTGCACGTGACCTTGGAGGACCACGCCGACCACCAGCTCGTGGGCCCCGCCCAGCAGGAAGCCGCCTACCGGATCGTCCAGGAAGCCCTGACCAACGTCGGACGGCACTCAGGTGCCCAAGCCGCCGTCGTGCGCCTTGCCCAAACCGGCCAGGCGCTGACGGTGACTATAGAGGACGACGGCGGCGGCATGGGCGGCGCGGTTGCCGGCAACGGCCTCACGGGGATGCGGGAGAGGGCGGTGGCGTTGGGCGGTTCGCTCGCGCTTCACGAACTGGAACCGGGCCTGCGCGTTCACGCAGTCCTGCCATTACCAGCGGAAGGAACCCGCCCATGATCCGCATCCTCCTGGCCGACGACCAGACCCTCATCCGAGCAGGCTTCCGAGCGCTCCTCGACGCCGAGGCGGACATGGAGGTGGTGGGGGAGGCCGGCACGGGCCAGGACGCAGTCCGCCTGGCCTCGCGCGAGAAGCCCGACGTCATCCTCATGGACATCCGGATGCCCGACGAAGACGGCCTCACTGCCACCCGCAAGATCCTCGGTGATCCGGCCCTGGCCGGCACGCGGGTCATCATCCTCACCACCTTCGAGCTCGACGACTACATTGCAGAGGCCGTCCGGGCCGGTGCCGCGGGGTTCCTGGTCAAGGACACCGAACCGACGGAACTCCTCCGCGCCGTCAGGGTGGTCCACGACGGCGACGCCTTGCTTTCCCCTTCCGTGACGCGCAGGATCATGGCCCAGCTGGCCTCCCAGAGCCGCGCCGCGGGAAAGATAGTCCCGCTCGATCAGGTCACCGACCGGGAACGGGAGGTCCTTGCGCTGGTGGGCGAGGGCCTGAACAACGCCGAGATCGCAGGGCGGCTCTTCATCACGCCCCTCACGGCCAAGACCCACGTGTCCCGCATCATGACAAAACTGATGGTCCGGGACCGCTCCCAACTGGTGGTCCTCGCCTATGAATCCGGACTGGTGAAGCCGGGCTGGAGCAGCTGACCCACTCCCCGCGGAGTACGCGGCCGCACCAAGGTGACTCCCGACGCCGGATGCCCCACCCGCCGTCGCTGAAGAGACTTGAACCAGAGCCGAAAGACGGTTCCCGCCGGCATTGGCGGAGAGAGTTTGGATCACCGACATGTTCACTGCATTGACGTCAATTGTTGGCGAAACCACCACGCTGGGAGCCTCACTGGGGCAGGTGCCGGCCATGGTCGTCGCCCACGGTCCCTGGGGAGACGGCGTTGCGTGGCCGTTCTTCCTGCTGTTCCCGTTGTTCTGGATCGTAGTGATCGGTTTGATCATTTTCACGGCCCGCAGGACATGGCGCCGGAACCACCAGTGGGCTGCGACGCAAGGTGCGGAAGGCGTGCTCCGCGAACGGTATGCACGTGGGGAGATCGATGAGACAGAGTTCCGGCAGCGGCTGGAAGTATTGCGCTCGCAGCCGTCGTCGTGACGGATGCCGGGCAGGTAACCCCTCCGCGGCTAAATCCAGAAAGTTGCGGAATACATCTTTCACATATTCCCGGGCGCTACTAGTCTGCTGAGGGTGCACAATGAAGCAACCCGCTCCGCAAACCCTTCAGAATCGTCGCAAACCAGCCTCGACATGGACCAGCCAACCGTCATCAGCGCCCGGAACCTCACCAAGGCCTACGGCGACCTCACAGCCGTCGACAACATCTCCTTCGACGTGCCGGCGGGCGAGTCATTCGGACTGCTCGGTCCCAACGGGGCAGGCAAATCCACCACCATGAAAATGATCGGCGGCGTCTCCCAGCGGACGTCCGGTTCGCTGAGCATCATGGGCCTGGACCCCGAATCCCACGGCCCCGAGGTCCGTGCGCACCTGGGCGTGGTCCCGCAGCAGGACAACCTGGACGAGGAGCTCAAGGTCCGCGAGAACCTGATCGTCTACGGGCGCTACTTCGGCCTGCCGCTGAGCTACCTGCGCCCGAAAGCCGACGAACTCCTGGAATTCGCGCAACTGACGGACAAGGCCAACTCGAAGGTGGACGCGTTGTCCGGTGGCATGAAGCGGCGCCTCACCATTGCCCGTTCGCTCATCAACGAGCCACGGATCCTGCTCCTGGACGAACCCACCACAGGCCTGGACCCCCAAGCGCGCCACATTCTCTGGGACCGGTTGTTCAGGCTCAAGGAACGGGGCGTGACGCTCATCCTGACCACGCACTACATGGACGAGGCCGAACAACTGTGTGACCGCTTGATCGTGGTGGACAAGGGCCGCATCATGGCCGAGGGCTCGCCCGCCGCACTGATCCGCGAGCACTCATCGCGTGAAGTACTTGAGCTCAGGTTCGGATCCGAGCGAAACGCGACCATCGGCGTCGAACTCCAAGGCATCGGCGAGCGGCTGGAGACGCTGCCTGACCGCGTGCTCATCTACACGCACGACGGCGAGGCAGCGCTGGAGCAGGTCACTGCCCGCGGCCTGCGGCCCATGACATCGCTGGTGCGCCGCTCATCGCTGGAGGACGTGTTCCTGCGCTTGACCGGGAGGAGCCTCGTTGACTGAGGAACCGCTGAGCAAGGCGACCACGACGGCGGAGCCCCCTTTGCGGGCACACTCACCGGAGGTCTCGGCCGCCAGGGCGCGCCGCTGGGGTTCCTTCTACTACGCGGAACAAGTACTCCGCGTTATGCGCAACTACGGCTGGTCCGTGATCCTGTACAGCGTAGGGCAACCCGTGGCGTACCTGTTCGCCATGGGAGTTGGCCTTGCCACCCTGGTGGATGCCAACAGTGCCTCGGCATTCGGAGGTGTCAGCTACCTCGAGTTCGTGGCGCCCGCCTTGCTGGTGTCCGCAGCGGTGATGACGGCGTCGGGGGAGTTTTCCTACCCCATTATGGACGGTTTCAAATGGCGCCGGGTGTTTTATGGGCCGCATGCGTCTCCGTTGACGCCGCAGCAGATCGCCAGTGGACATGTCATGGCCAGCTCCCTGCGGTTCCTGCTGCAATCGGTGGTCTACTTCGCCGTGGTGGCCATGTTTGGCGCTTCGCCGAGCCCCTGGGGTTGGGTCTCAGCGTTGGTAGCTACTGTTGCGGCCCTGAGTTTCGGCCTGCCGCTCATGGCCTACGCGGCGAGCATCACCCAGGACAAAGGGCAGTTCGCCCTGGTGCAGCGCTTCATTGTGATGCCCTTGTTCCTGTTCTCCGGAACGTTCTTTCCGTTGGACACACTGCCTCTTGCGGTGCGCTGGATCGGCTGGATTTCGCCGGTCTGGCATGGAACCGAGTTGGGCCGCGTGTTCACCTACGGCATGGATGAGGACCCGTTGCTGACCATCACCCACGGAGTGTTCCTGGTGGCGGCAGCCGTTGTGGGCTGGGTGCTGGTCCGCCGACAATTCGTGAAGAGGATGGGCTCATGAGCGTCTTGACGGGTGGCCACAGCGCTACCGATCTTGCCCGCGAACGGAAGTTCGGCTCCTTGTACTCCCGCAACGCGCGGGCCGTGGTGGGTCGCGGTCTGATGGCGGCCAAGAGCAGCACGTGGCTCGTCATGGTGTCAGGGTTTTTCGAGCCCGTGCTTTTCCTTTTGGCCATGGGCGTGGGCATGGGCTCGATCGTGGGTACCGTCCAAGGCCCGGGTGGCCAGGAAATCAGCTACGCCGCGTACATTGCCCCTGCGCTACTGGCGGTCTCGGCCATGAACGGCGCTATTTACGACTCCACCTGGAATGTCTTCTTCAAGATGAACTTCGCCAAGCTCTACCAAGGGATGCTCTACACCTCCCTGGGACCGCTGGACGTTGCCATCGGTGAGATTTTCCTGGCTTTGTTGAGGGGGCTTCTGTACGCCACCGGGTTCACCGCGGTGATGGGTGTCATGGGGCTGCTCACCAGCTGGTGGGCCATCCTGGTCATCCCGGCTTCGGTGCTGATCGCCTTTGGTTTCGCGAGCTTCGGCATGGGCATTACAAGCTTCATGAAGACGTTCCAGCAAATGGACTGGATCAACTTCTTCCTGTTGCCCATGTTCCTGTTCAGTGCCACCTTCTACCCGCTCAGCGTGTATCCGCAACCGATCCAGTGGTTCATCCAGGCGATGCCGCTGTGGCATGGCGTGGAGCTCCTCAGGCAGATCAGCGTGGGCTCGTTCAGCCCCGCGACGGCCATTCATGTGGGCTACTACGTGGTGATGATCGGCCTGGGAATCATGCTCACCACCGGAAGGCTGCGCCGGCTGTTCCTCAAATGATGGAGTTTTTGTACAGCTAATGCCCTTAAAGAGGCGTCTAAAGGGCAAGAGCTGTACAAAAACTCCCGTGTTCGCCGTCCGTGGAAGAGTGCCGGGCACCTTTCGGCGTTTGAGAGAATGGGGTCATGCAATCTCTCGGTGACCCGCACCCGTCCACGTCCTCCGCCGGTAAAGGCATGTTCAAGGGCTTCCGCATCGGCGGCCTGGGGATGACAGTCGTCATCATCGCCTTCCTGGTGGCCGTCATCTTCGCGGCCAACCAGAACGATGTCGTCGGTTGGGTGGTCGCTGTAGTGGCCTTTGGTTGGCTGGCTCTTGCCACGTTCGTTGTCCTGAGCATCCGGCGGGCAGCCCAGCGGGCAGGTGCAAAACTGAGCGAAGCCCAAGCGGCCTTCAACTCGGCAGCCGGCCGCGCGCCGTCGTCGAACGTTGCTGACAACGGCGGCACCCGGGTGGTTGCCGAACGAAGCCAGGCGGACGAGGTCCGGGACCTGAAGTTGGACCACTCCTTCAAGATCGTCCAGGTGCAGGTCCGCGTGGTGGACGAGGAACGTGCCAAGGGTGCTGCCGCAAACCAGGACACCATCAACCGCGCACTTGAAACCATCGCCATTACGGCCACCAACGCCAGGGACATGATCAAGTCCTCCGGTGGCTCGGAGGAGCCCGTTGCCGGCACCATCATCGACTAGAGTAGAGCGGGTGAGTACGGCATTGAAGAAGGACTTCCTTCGCATCGCATCAGTCAACGTCAATGGCCTGCGGGCTGCCTACAAGAACGGCATGGCGGAGTGGCTGGAGCCGCGCGAGGTCGACATTCTCTGCCTCCAGGAAGTCCGCGCCCCCGACGACATCGTCAGGAAGCTGATCGGCGAAGGCTGGCACATTCTCCACACCGAGGCTGAAGCCAAGGGCCGGGCCGGTGTTGCCATTGCTTCCCGTGCGGAGCCCACGGCTACTCGGATCGGGATTGGTGACCCCTACTTCGACACTTCGGGGCGTTGGGTCGAAGCCGACTTCAACGTCAGGAATTCCGCGGGGGAATCAGCCACGCTCTCGGTGGTCAGCGCCTACGTCCACTCAGGCGAAGTCGGAACGCCCAAGCAGGACGACAAGTTTCGCTTCCTGGACGCCATGATCACCCGGCTTCCGGAACTCGCCAAGCACAGCGACCACGCCTTGGTGGTTGGCGACCTCAACGTCGGACACACGGAACTCGACATCAAAAACTGGAAGGGCAACGTCAAGCGTGCCGGCTTCCTCCCGGAGGAAAGGGCCTACTTTGACCGTTTCCTCGGCGAAGAAATCGGATGGAGGGATGTCCACAGGGGCCTGGCAGGAAATGTCGCCGGCCCCTACACCTGGTGGTCCCAGCGCGGTAAGGCCTTTGACACTGACACAGGCTGGCGCATCGATTACCACCTGGCCACCCCGGATCTTGCCGCAGCCGCTTTCTCGGCTGTGGTGGACCGTGCGCCTTCGTGGGACACCCGCTTCTCCGACCACGCACCGCTGGTAGTCGACTACCGGCTCCAAGTTCCCTAAGGTATTCCTCCATGACAAGTTCCACCACGACTGAAACCGGTACCTCCACCGCCGAGCAATCGGTGACGTCCACCAAGCTGGCAGTTGGCGCCAAGCACCGGGTGCTTTCAGGCATGCAGCCCTCCGCCGACTCCTTGCACTTGGGCAATTACCTCGGCGCCCTGGTCAACTGGGTCCGCATGCAGGACGAGTACGACGCCGTCTTTTTCATTCCGGACCTGCACGCCATCACAGTGCCGCAGGATCCTGCCGAACTCGCCCGGCGCACCCGGGTCACAGCTGCCCAGTACATTGCAGGCGGCGTGGATGTAAACAAGTGCACTTTGTTCGTCCAGTCCCAGGTTCCTGAGCACGCCCAACTGGCCTGGGTCCTGAACTGCATCACCGGCATGGGCGAAGCCGCCCGGATGACCCAGTTCAAGGACAAGGCCCAGAAGCAGGGCTCGGACCACGCCAGCGTAGGTCTTTTCACCTACCCCATCCTGCAGGCCGCGGATATCCTCCTGTACCAGCCGCACGGCGTGCCGGTGGGCGAGGACCAACGCCAGCATGTGGAACTCAGCAGGGACCTCGCGAACCGCTTCAACAGCCGGTTCGGCGAGACATTCCAGGTGCCCGAGGCCTTCATCCAGAAGGAATCGGCAAAGATCTACGATCTCCAGAACCCCACGGCCAAGATGTCCAAGTCCGCGGAATCACCGGCCGGCCTTATCAACCTGCTGGACGATCCCAAGATTGTGGCCAAGCGCATCAAATCTGCGGTCACGGATACCGAAACCGAGATCCGCTATGACCGCGAGAACAAGCCAGGTGTTTCCAACCTGCTGACGATCTACTCGGCCATCAGTGGTACTCCGGTGGAGAAGATCGTGGCCGATTACCAGGGCAAGATGTACGGCCACCTCAAGGTTGACCTGGCGGAGCTCGTATCCGGTCACCTTGCCCCCATCCGTGAACGCGCCAACGAACTCCTGGCAGATCCCGCGGAACTGGACCGTCTGCTGGCCCATGGTGCTGACAAGGCGCGCGAAATTGCTTCTGCCACGTTGGCTGACGTCTACTCCAAGGTCGGCTTCCTGCCTTACCGCGGGGATGCATCCAACGGAATCCAGGGAGTCCGCTAACTTCATGTGCTCTGCTGGCCAGCTCAACGTCACGTCCGACGCCCGCAAGGGCGCGGGTCCTGACCACTCTCGCCAGCCTGCTGTCACCGGCGCTGACTGTGGCGCCGGTGACGCCATGTGCGTTGGCGTGATCCTTGGCTTCCCGCCCGAGATAGCCCGTGAGCTCCAGGAGTGGCGGGCTTCCTTCGGTGATCCGATGGCTGAGGTCATCCCGGCCCACATCACGTTGATCACCACAACGCCCACCCAGGACTGGGACGCTACCCGCGAGCATGTCAGGGAAGTGGCCCGTACCCAGGAACCGTTCCACATTACGATTTCCGGTACGGGTTCATTCCGGCCTGTCTCGCCGGTGGTGTTCGTCAACGTCGAAGAGGGCTTTGAGGAATGCGTGCAGTTGCACGAGAAACTCCAGACCGGTCCGCTCGAACGAATGCTTCCTTTCCCTTACCATCCGCACGTCACCGTGGCTCACGACGTCGCCCAGGAAAATCTTGATGAGGCCGAAACGGTCCTCAGAGATTACCGGGCCACCTTCCCTGTGGTTAGCATGGGACTTTACGAGCACGACACCAATGGAATTTGGCAGCTACGGGAAGAGCTCGACTTTGGCGGCGATACTGACGAAGAACAGCAAGCGGATTCAGGCCACGCAGGCGGACGCTCCTCCGCTGCCAACTGAGCTGGCAAAACTCAAGCTCGAGCTACTCCATAAACGGCAGGACTGGGGCCACGCCAAACGGGCAGGGGATGGGCTGCTGAAGAAAGCAGGCGCCTTTTTCGCGTTGTTCATGGCACGGCTGAACACCAACCGGGCCATGCGTTCGTTCCAGCACTACACGCGCCAGCACGGGCCCCTGTTGAGCGCAGGCATCGGCTTCAACATGTTCTTCTCCGTGACGGGCCTGCTGACCACCGGCTTTGCCATCGCAGGCATCGTCCTGGGAGGCAACCCGGTCCTGGAGGACGCCGTCATTCGGAGCGTGGCCGCCGCTGCTCCCGGGCTGCTGCAGGTGAACGGTGGCGAGGGGCTGGTGGATCCACAGTCCCTGCTGAACCCCTCCGGCCTGGGCTGGACCGCGGTGATCGCAGCTGCTGTCACGATCTTCACCTCCCTGGGCTGGATCGCCAGCGTCAGGGAAGGCCTGCGTGGGGTGATGAACGCCGGTCCTCTGGTTCGCAACGCCATCCTCCAAAAGCTCATCGACGCCGGCACCCTGTTGCTGTTGGGCGTGATCCTGGTGGTCAGTGCTGGTGCATCGCTGATTTTCGGTACCGCGGCAGACTGGTTCTTCGACCTGCTGAAGCTCGATGAGAACGTTGCCGCACCCATCGCCGGGGTCGTCAAGGTCGTCGTCCCGCTCCTGTTGAACTGCGCGACGGCGGCAGTTCTGTTCCGCGTCGCGGGCGGCCTCTCGTTGAGCCGGCGGGCGTTCCTTGAAGGGGTGGTGCTTGCCGGCGTCGGCACCACGGTCCTGCAGTTCTTCAGTACCGAGTTGCTGGCCCGGTCCGGAAACAATCCGGTCCTGGCCTCGTTCGCCATCATTATCGGCCTGCTGATCTGGTTCAACCTGGTGAGCCAGGTGTACCTCGTTTCGGCTTCATGGTCCGCGATCCGGGAGGCGGACACGGCGTCGGGAGAGAGCCCGCGGAAGAAGGTCCTCGGTTCACGTCGCGTGGCACCGCGTACTTGACGGACCCAGCGGAGCCGGAATGAACAATCATCTGTGGATCGCCTGCCTCTTGGGCGCCGCCGCCGGCCTGATCGTGGGTCAGCTGATCTTCAACTCGCCCTTTCTCGGCATCCTCCTGGGCGTCGGCCTGGGCGCCCTGGTTGGGGCGGCAGTAGGTCCGCGCCGCGGCTGAACGGGCGTTAGGGAGCTTTCACCAGGCCCTCCCATGAGACTTTCCATTCCGGCGGAAATCCCGGCGCATGCCGTTCCGGGCCGTTGTCCCAGCCGGCAGCCATGAGCGCCACCGCGGCCAACAGCCCTCCATTTCCCGGCAGGTAGAGCGGCAAGGAATCGGTCTGGCGGTTATGGCCGTTGGGAAGGACGGTGTTCTTGCCCGCAGTGAGGAGCAACGCATCCACGGCGGCCTCGGGATCGCCCAGGCGTGCGGCGGTCATGGCCATTACTGGATAATCCCAACCCCAGGTACTTTCCCAGTCCCAATCCGCCAGGACGTCCTTGAGGGTGGCCCGCATGATCGCAGGATCGATCAGCCCAGTCTGCGGCAGCACACCCAGCGCGCAGAGCATGGAGGGGTGGTCGGTACGGATAGTGAAGGGTTCCACGTCAATGGCTGCGTACACCCCGTCCACCACTCGCGGTGCCACCATGCCCTGGGATACCGCCGTCCATTCCTCCACAGGCTCCAGTCCCAGGCGTTCGCGCCAGGACGCAGCTGTTTGGAGGGCCCACTGCCAGTACGCCAGCTCAAAGGTGGGATTGGTGACTGCGGCCCTGATATCGCCGTAGCTCTCCTGCGCCGGAATCAGGGGCGGGCCCAGCTCAAAACCGCGGGACGTCGCATGCGCAAAGCTGGCCATGAACGCGGCCGATTCGAACACGATTTCCGCGAACTCTTCCAGGACGTCCTGACTGGGGTTGGCCCGGTAAACAAGCTCGGCCAGGTAGATCGGGTGCGGCTGCTGCCAGATCAGGAACGTGCCGATCGGGCTGGGGCTCTCCCGGCCGTCCGGCCCTACCTGCTTCGGCCAGCGGACGCCGTCGAAGCCCTGCGCTTTCGCGGTTTGCCGCGAGGTCTCCAGGATCGTGGAGTACCAGCGCAGGGACGGCAGCAGCAGCTCCACCCGGTTCCAGTGCGCAAAATGCGCCGCATGCCACCAATGCATCTCCAGGTGGAAGCGGCCTCGCCACGAGTTGCATACAAGCCCTGTTTCCTGTGGTGGCAGCGAACCGGCACAGTTGATCGCCGTCAAGTATTGGGACAGCACAATCCTGCGCTCCAGCTCCTGGGCCCGTGGATCCTCCGGCGCGTGGAGCTCGATAGCTCCACCCGACCGCCAAAACCCGGGCCAACGCTCCGCCGAAGCGGCTGCAATTCGACTGCCAGGATCAAGCACGACGCCGGTACCCGCCTGAGGGTCGCCGCCCAGGTCAAGCGTCGTGTCACCGCCGCTGTGGTCACCCCGAGGAAGACAGTCGCCGTCGCCGTCGGAGATGAAGGCAACGCTGAAGTCCAGGACGGCGCCCGCAGCAGGCCCGGATTTTTCCGACGAACAAACGCGGAGCCTGTGCTCCTGGGTTTGTTCAACCGTGAAGTCCCGGCCAGTGATAACCACGCGGTAGCGGGAGTCATCCAGCTCGCGGTGGGCAGTCCAAGCACCGAGGTCCTCGAGAGCTTCCAGGGGCTTCGTTTGAGCCAGAACCGTGCTGTGCGCGCCCGGCTGGGACCAATCGGCCGCGTTATGCCAGGCCTCCGATCCGTACGGGAAGGCGACTCCCACCACCAAACCGGCCCCGAGCGCAGCCGACTCCACTCGGAAGCCGAGTTCGTCCCGGTCCGGGTGGCACGCCGTCGTGACCTTCACGCGGTGTCCGGCCAGTGTGAAGCGGCTGCTCACCACGCCAGTCCACAAGTCCAGCGTCTGCTTCGCGTCAGTGATCTCTTCCGGCCGGACGGCACGCTCCACGCCCTCTTCCATCCACCGGAGGCCGATGCGTCCCAAGTCGAGCCGGTGGGAGTTCGCGCGCAGCCACTCCTCGGCGCGGGAGGTGTTGGTTTCGCGGTCATTGACGATGTCGCCCACCATGTCTACGTAGGGGACAGGGCCGCGGGGCGAATCGTAGAGGACAGTGGATCCGGCGAGGTCGTAGGGTTCCGCCGGAGGTATGGTGTGCCAACCCCATTGGGATTGCGTGCCCAGGAGCGTGCCCGGCGCCAGGTCATCGCGGGAAGCCACTGGGTAGGACTCCGGCAGCGTCTGGAGGCCGGTGAGGTCCATGGTGAAGGCAAATTCGCCGTTGCCAACGGATACGGGGCTGCGTGGGTCCAGCTCATGTTGGCTGACGTTGTGCCGCCGTACCAGTGCCTCGCGATCGATGGCGGCACGGGATTGTGCTGTTTCGAAAGGCTCCAGCACCACCGTTTCCTCCAGCTCCCGCAGCCGGAAGAACGCCGCCCGCTCGTTGGGGCTCTTGTTGGGCTGGTGCAAGGTGAGGAAGGGGCTGCCGTCCAGCTTCCGGCCAATCATGCCGTGCCCGCCGTCGGCTCCCCAGAGGGGTTCCTGCTCCTGGGTCCAAGGGCCGAGGACTGTTCCGGATTCGCTTCGCGCGATTCCCATGGCGTAGCCGTGGTCACCGAAGCTGGACCACAACATGATGAGGTTGCCACTGGGGAGCCTGTGGAGGAAAGGCCCGTCCGTGATGTACGAAGGCATGTCCCTGTCCGAAGGCCGGTCCAGGGCCCGCGACCAGGGTGCGTCGGAAGCCTTGAACAGCACCGTGGGTTCTCCCTCGGCAGAGCGGAGGTCCTGGCTCAGCCGCCGGGCAGCGATGGTGCCGTCGATGACCTGCTTCCACTCGTTGCAAAAGACCAACCACGGGGCGCCTTCCTGGTCCACGTGAAGAGTTCCGTCAAGGCATTCCCAGTCCTCCGGGGTAACTGGTCCATCACTCCATGGCTCGTAGGGGCCCTGCGGGTTCGACGCGGACAGTATCTGTGTCCCGCGGCAACGGCCCGGGGCTGTGAAGGTGGCAAACATGAAATAGCGCCCGTTGTATAGGTGGACTTCGGGCGCCCAGTACTGCTCTTTGCTCCAAAAATCCGGGTCGGGACGAAAAGCAGGGATCGGGCCCTCCCACTCCTCAAGGTCGCTGCTTCTGTAGCAGTCGAAACCCGTAGCCGCCCCGGTCCAGATGTTCTTGTCCGTGCTGCCAAACAGGAGGTACTCCTGTGATTCAGGCAGCGTCAGGACGTAGGGATCCCGGATTTGGATGTCTTCCAGGCGTTGTGGCACGGCGGGCTCCTCTGGAGGTGAATAGTTCAAGCTCAAAACTATTGACGAATATACACCGGCTTGATACGTTTCAGGAACCGTTTTCTTGAGCCTGAAAGAAGCTTACCCAATGACGCGTAAATCTCTCCGAAACCTTCGAAAATCCTTGGCAATCCTCACGGCCGTAAGCATGCTTGGCCTGTCCGCTGCATGTTCCAGCCCCTCCTCGAACCAAGCCGAGGACGGCCCGGTGGAAATCCGCTTTTCCTGGTGGGGCAACGCTTCCCGTGCCGAGCTGACCAACAAGGCCATCAAGGAATTCGAGGCAGCAAACCCCAACATCAAGGTCAAGCCCGAGTATGGCGACATCAGTGGCTACTTCGACAAACTGGCCACCCAGGTTGCAGCAAACGATGCTCCCGATGTGATCACCATGGGTGGTGCCTACCCGGCTGAATACGCCAACAGGGGAGCGCTCCTCGATCTGTCAAAGGTGCAGGGCTCGCTGGACCTGTCAAAGATGGACGAAGGTGCTTTGGAAAACGGTCAGATCCAGGGCAAGCAATATGGTGTCTCCACCGGAGCCAATGCCCTGGCGGTTGTGGTGAATCCGGCGGTCTTCCAGGCAGCCGGAGTCGCGCTTCCAGACGACAGCAAATGGTCCTGGGACGATTTCGCCAAGGTAGCCGGGGATGTCACGGCCAAGAGCCCCAAGGGGACCTACGGGACGGCAACTGTCCTCACCCATGACTCGTTGGACGCGTTCGCACGCCAACGCGGCAAGTCCCTGTACACACAGGACGGACAGTTGGGACTGGACAAGGACACCGTGCAGGACTACTTCGACTTTTCGCTGAAGCTCAGTGAGTCGGGCGCGGCTCCCAGTGCCTCGGAGACGGTGGAGAAGCTCAATGTCAGTACCGAGCAGACGCTCATGGGCATGGGCCAGGCGGGCATGATGCTCACCTGGAGCAACTCACTTTCCGCGCTGAGCAAGGCCTCGGGAGCGGACCTGAAGTTGTTCAAGCTCCCCGGAGAAACTCCCACTCCTGGCATCTGGCTCCAGTCCTCGCAGTTTTACACCATCTCCGCCCGCAGCAAGCACACGGACGCCGCCGCCAAACTGGTGAACTTCCTGGTCAACAACGAGGCCGCTGCCAAGATCATCCAGAGCGACCGCGGCGTACCCAGCAACTCGGGCATGCGGACAGCCATCAAGGACCTGCTCACGCCACAAGGAAAGGTCGAAGCTGCCTACATCGACCAGATCGGCACCATGGACTTTGCCCCGACGTTCATCGGCCCTACCGGTTCAACCGCTGTTTCGGAGATTACGGCCCGTATCAACACGGACGTCCTCTTCAAACGGCTGACCCCGGAGAAGGCGGCCGAGCAGTGGCTCAGCGAGAGCAAAGCCGCCATCGGCAAGTAGGCAACACCAACGCGGGGTCACTTATGGCCCATCCGGAGGCGGATTATGGGCCCTAAGTGACCCCGCGTTGCTTTTAATCAGTGGGTGTCGCGGATTTCCAGGTAGGGGTCGGCCCAGGCGCCGATGATCCGGGCCACCCTTGCAGCCTGGCCCTTCCCCGTGAGGAGGTGCTCGCTGCCCTCCAGTGAGATGAAGCTGCGTGGGTGCCGGGCGGTACGGAAGATCTCGCTCGCGTTGTCGATCCCCACGGTGTTGTCAGTAGGGGAGTGCATCACCATCAGCGGCTTGTGGAGCGTCCGGATGCAATCGCGCAGGTCGGCGCTCTCCACGTCCTCCACGAAGTGGCGGCGAACCTCCATCGGCCGCCCACCCAGGTCAACCACGGCGCTGCCGTCGCGAAGGATCGAGTCGATCTCGGCGTCGAACATGTGCTCCACGTGCTTGGGCTCGTAGGGCGCCGCAACGGTCACTACTGCGTTGAGGCCCGGAATATCGCGGGCAGCAGCAAGGACAGCCGCGCCACCGAAGGAATGGCCCACCAGCAAGGAGATGGCACGTCCCGTTTCCCGCATGAATGCCGCGGCGAGGATCGTGTCGGCCACCTTGACGCTGAAGGAGCCGGCGGACCACTCGCCCGCCGAACCGCCAAGGCCCAGGTTGTCGAACCGGAGCATCCCCACGCCCTGCTCCGCGAGGCCTTTGCAGATCCGCGAAGCGGCCGGACTGTCCTTGCCGAGCGTGAGCCCGTGCGAGTACAAGCCCCAGCCACGCACAGGCCCTTCCGGGACGTCCACGATTCCGGCCAGCGTATCGCCGGTGCTTCCCGTGAAGCTGATCTTCTCAGAACGTGACACGCGGGTCTCCTTGCGTTGGGATATGCGGTTGCGGCAGTTGATTAACGACGACGGCGCCCCTCACCTGCAGTGGTGAGCGGCGCCGTCGTCGTGCTGTTCTTTTGGCTGAACGGCGAACTAGATCTTGCGGGCCAGGATGGCTTGCTTGACCTCGGCAATTGCCTGGGTCACCTGGATACCACGCGGGCATGCTTCCGAGCAGTTGAAGGTGGTGCGGCAACGCCACACGCCTTCTTTGTCGTTGAGGATCTCAAGGCGCATGTCGCCGGCGTCATCACGGGAATCGAAGATGAAGCGGTGTGCGTTGACGATTGCCGCCGGCCCGAAGTACTGCCCATCGGTCCAGAAGACCGGGCAGGACGAGGTGCAGGCGGCGCACAGGATGCACTTGGTGGTGTCGTCAAAGCGCTCACGGTCCTCGACGGACTGCAGGCGTTCCTTGGTGGGCTCGTGGCCCTTGTTGATCAGGAACGGCATGACTTCGCGGAAGGACTGGAAGAAGGGTTCCATGTCCACGATCAGGTCCTTCTCCACGGGGAGGCCCTTGATCGGCTCGACGGTGATGGGCTTGGAGGTGTCCAGGTCCTTCAGCAGCGTCTTGCAGGCGAGGCGGTTGCGGCCGTTGATGCGCATGGCATCCGAACCACAGACGCCGTGGGCGCAGGAGCGGCGGAAGGAAACACTGCCGTCGATTTCCCACTTGACCTTGTGGAGGGCGTCCAGCACACGGTCCGTGCCGTACATGGTCAGCTTGTAGTCATCCCAGCGGGCCTCTTCCGAGATCTCGGGATCGTAGCGGCGCACGCGGAGGGTGATGTGGAACGTGGGAATTTCACCGTCGCCGGCAACGCTCGCCGGGAGCTCGATCTTGGATGCGGGCTCTGCCATTTCGGTCGTCATTAGTACTTACGCTCCATCGGCTCGTAACGGGTGAAGATCACGGGCTTCGTCTCCAGACGGATGCCCGCAACGGATTCCGCCGAGGAGGCGGCTGTGACGGAAGTGTCCAGGTAAGCCATGGAGTGCTTCATGAACTTTTCGTCATCGCGGTCCGGGAAGTCCTCGCGGTAGTGGCCGCCACGGGATTCTTCGCGGTGCAGTGCGCCAACGGTCATGACCTTGGCCATGTCCAGCAGGAAGCCCAGCTCCACTGCTTCCAGAAGGTCCAGGTTGAAGCGCTTGCCCTTGTCCTGGACGGTGACGTTCTTGTACCGCTCTTCGAAGGATGCGATGTCGCGAAGGACCTGTTCCAGCGACTCCTTGGTACGGAACACCTGCATGTTGGCATCCATGGTGTCCTGCAGTTCCTTGCGGATCTGGGCGACGCGCTCGGTGCCGTTGCCGTTGAGCAGGCCTTCCAGGATGCCGCGGGTCATTGCCTCGGGGTCTTCGGGAAGTTCGACGAAATCGGCTGTCTTGGAGTACTCGGCAGCGGCGATACCAGCACGCTTGCCGAAAACGTTGATGTCCAGGAGCGAGTTGGTGCCCAGGCGGTTGGAGCCGTGCACGGAGACGCACGCGACTTCACCGGCTGCGTACAGGCCGGGAACGATCGTGTCGTTGTCCTGCAGCACCTCAGTGGTGATGTTGGTGGGGATGCCACCCATGGCGTAGTGCGCCGTGGGGAACACGGGAACGGGATCGGTGAACGGTTCCACACCCAGGTAGGTGCGGGCGAATTCGGTGATGTCCGGAAGCTTGGCCTCGATGTGTGCCGGCTCAAGGTGGGTCAGGTCCAGGAGGACGTAGTCCTTGTTCGGGCCACAACCCCGGCCTTCACGCACTTCGTTGGCCATGGCGCGGGCCACGATGTCACGGGGTGCGAGGTCCTTGATGGTGGGGGCGTAGCGCTCCATGAAGCGCTCACCTTCGGAGTTGCGCAGGATGGCACCTTCACCACGTGCGCCCTCGGTGAGGAGGATGCCCAGGCCGGCGAGGCCGGTCGGGTGGAACTGGAAGAACTCCATGTCTTCCAGCGGGATGCCGCGGCGGAACGCGATGCCCATGCCGTCGCCCGTAAGGGTGTGGGCGTTGGACGTGGTCTTGAAGACCTTGCCCGCGCCACCGGAGGCGAACACCACGGACTTGGCCTGGAAGACGTGCAGTTCGCCGGAGGCGAGGTCGTAGGAGACCACGCCCGCAACGCGCTTCTGCTTGTACGGCGTACCGTCTTCGCGTACGGCGTCTTCCTCGACGATCAGCAGGTCAAGGACGTAGTACTCGTTGTAGAACTCAACGTTGTGCTTGACGCAGTTTTGGTACAGGGTCTGGAGGATCATGTGGCCTGTGCGGTCGGCTGCGTAGCAGGCGCGGCGGACGGGAGCCTTGCCGTGGTCACGGGTGTGGCCACCGAAGCGGCGCTGGTCGATCCGGCCTTCGGGGGTGCGGTTGAACGGCAGACCCATCTTCTCCAGGTCCAGCACGGCGTCGATGGCTTCCTTCGCCATGACCTCGGCTGCGTCCTGGTCAACCAGGTAGTCGCCACCCTTGATGGTGTCAAAGGTGTGCCATTCCCAGTTGTCTTCTTCGACGTTGGCCAGTGCTGCACACATGCCACCCTGGGCTGCACCGGTGTGCGAGCGGGTGGGGTAGAGCTTGGTCAGTACCGCTGTGCGTGCGCGCTGACCGGACTCGATCGCGGCGCGCATGCCGGCGCCACCTGCACCGACAATGACGACGTCGTACTTATGGACCTGCATACCAGATGCTCTCTCTTTCAAAAATTCAGATGGTCGGCGGAGGCTGCTCCGCTACGTCAGGCGAACCGGTTCACTCCGAGGAGGCGCCGGACCGCCGCTGTGGCACAGCCCCCTACGGGGCCGGGCAGAATCCGCCAGGCAGCTGAACGCCGTCGACGACGGGGCACGGGTTGAAGGTGAAGATCACCAGGGTGCCCAGGATGATGATGACCAAGGTGGCCGCGTAAAGGACCATCTTGAGCCAGAAGCGAGTGGAATCCTTCTCGGCATAGTCGTTGATGATGGTGCGGACGCCGTTGGTGCCGTGCAGCATGGCAAGCCACAACATGGCCAGGTCCCAGAACTGCCAGAAGGGATCGGCCCACTTGCCGGCGACGAAACCGAAGTCGATAGCGTGGATGCCTTCGCCCACCAGCAGGTTCACGAAGAGGTGGCCGAAGATCAGCACCACCAGGACGATGCCGGACAGGCGCATGAAGAGCCAGGCGATCATCTCGAAGTTGCCGCGGCTGGAGCCGGTGCGGTTGTACTTCGGGGCGATCTTGCCCGAGCCGATTTTGCCGCTGCGGGGGGATTCGATGGTTGTCATGGCTTAGTGGCCTCCCAGCGCGAGGGAAAGGTGGCGGATGGCGAAGCCGGCGAACGTGACCAGCCACAGCGCAAGCACGACCCACAGCATCTGGCGCTGGTACTTCGCGCCCTTCTTCCAGAAGTCGATCGCGATCACACGCAGGCCGTTGAAGGCGTGGAAGATGATCGCGGCGACCAGGCCCGTTTCCCCCAGGGCCATGAGGGGGTTCTTGTAAGCACCAATGACGGCCGTGTAGGCCTCAGGGGACACGCGCACCAATGAGGTGTCCAGCACATGGACCAACAAGAAGAAAAAGATCACTACACCGGTAATACGATGTCCAACCCAGGACCACATGCCTTCACGGCCGCGGTACAAGGTGCCAGCTGGTTTTGTCGGCACTGATTAAACCTTCCTGCAACACAGCGGCGCTGGCATGGGATCCATGCGGGGGGAACGCCTGCTGCGAGAGCACTCGTAGCTCACGCCTAAATCTAGGCTTCGCTCACAGCATATTCAATTTAGGGCGGACTTCTCTGGTTGTTAATTCCATGTTTCCTGCCCGGATTCAGGCGATTTTGGGTACTGCCTGAGACGAACGCCACATGCGTGGCGTTCTGCGAAGCTTCACGGTTGCGTCGGATAAAGTGTTGCGGTGAGTACAGAAGACGCGAAATACCCGGAATCGCCCATGAACCGCTTCCATGCGGTTATTCCGGCGGGCGGTGTGGGGACCCGGCTGTGGCCACTCTCGCGTGCCGCTGCGCCCAAGTTCCTGCACGACCTGACCGGTTCCGGCAGCACATTGTTGAGGGCTACCTACGATCGGCTCGAGCCCCTGGCCGGTGAACGCGTGTTGGTAGTGACGGGTGAAGCCCACCGTGCGGCTGTCTGCCGCCAGCTCCCCGAAGTAGGGGACGACGAACTGGTCCTTGAGAGCGAACCCAAGGACTCCGGCGCCGCCATTGGCCTGGCTGCCGCCATCCTTTACCGCCGTGACCCGGACACGATCATGGGCTCGTTCGCGGCCGACCAGGTCATCAGCCCCGACGACCTCTTCCAGGAGACAGTCCGGGAAGCGATCTACACCGCTGCCATGGGCAAGATCGTCACCATCGGGATCAAGCCCACCCACCCCTCCACGGGGTTCGGCTATATCCGCTCCGGTGCTGCCCTCCACATTGATGGTGCCCCGAATGCGCTGGCCGTGGCGGAGTTCGTTGAGAAGCCCAGCCAGGAAGTTGCCAACAAATACGTCGAAGCAGGCGATTACGTCTGGAACGCAGGCATGTTCGTGGCTCCGGTGGCCTTGATGCTCAAGCACCTCGAAGCCAACCAGCCGGAGCTGTTCGCGGGCCTCCAGGAGATCGCCGAAGCATGGGACACTCCGCAGCGTGCTGAAGTGACGGCACGGGTGTGGCCCACGCTGCCCAAGATCGCGATCGACTACGCCGTAGCGGAGCCGGCAGCGGCAGCCGGCGATGTCGCCGTCGTGCCTGGCACCTTCCGTTGGGACGACGTCGGCGACTTTGCCGCGATCGGTCGCCTCAACAACGCCGGCGACGTCGATGAGGTGACGGTTCTCGGCGAGGGTGCACGTGTGTTCGCGGAGAACGCCAGCGGCGTGGTGGTCTCCGACACCAAGCGCGTCATTGCCCTCATCGGGATCAAGGACGTGGTCATCGTGGACACGCCGGATGCACTCCTGGTCACTACCAAGGAACATGCGCAACTGGTCAAAGGCACTGTCGACGCCCTGAAAGCCAGCGGCGATACTGACGTCCTGTAACACCCCGCTTATACCGTCAGCCACCTCTTTGGTTCTCCTGCGCCTGAACGCAGCGTAACCAAGAGGTGGCTTTCGTTCTTCGGGGGCCGCGCATGGCTAGAGTTGTGACGTGCGCAATTACTCGACTGAAACCGAGCCCACTCCCGTTGTCGGTCCCTGGGTTGACGAATTCCTGCCCGGACTCATCGACTTCCGCCGGGACCTCCATGCGCACCCGGAACTTTCCTTCAAGGAGTACCGCACCACGGACAAGCTGGTGGAGCGGCTGGAAGCAGCAGGTCTGAAGCCCCGCAGGCTCGAAGGAACCGGGCTGACCGTCGATGTCGGGGAGGGGCCTATCGCCACCGCCCTCCGCGGGGACATTGATGCCCTGCCGATCATTGAGGAAACCGGGCTCCCTTTCGCCTCCAAGAACCATGGCGTCACCCACGCTTGCGGGCACGATATCCACACCACCACCATGCTGGGAATTGCCCTGGTGCTGCACCGCATGCATAAGAACAATCCGCTGGGCGGCACCGTGCGCATCATCTTCCAGCCTGCGGAAGAGACCATGCCTGGTGGGGCGTTGTCCTGCATTGAGCAGGGGGTCCTGGAGGGCGTACCGCGCATCCTTGCGCTGCACTGCGATCCCCGGATCAACGTTGGCCAGATCGGTACCCGCATCGGTGCCATCACCTCGGCCTCGGACACCATCAAGATCGAGCTCTCCGGCAGGGGCGGGCACACCTCCCGTCCGCACCTTACCGAAGATCTGGTTTTTGCCTTGTCGCAGATTGCCGTGAATGTTCCGGCTGTCCTCTCGCGCCGTGTGGACGTCCGGAGCGGCGTTTCGGTGGTGTGGGGCCAGATTGCCGCCGGTTCGGCACCCAACGCGATCCCGGCGTCGGGCTATATGGCAGGCACCATGCGCTGCCTGGACCGGGACGCCTGGCACAGTGCAGGGGAGTTGCTCGATGACGTGGTCAAGCAGGTAGCTGCGCCCTATGGCGTTGATGTGCACCTGGAGCACACCCGCGGCGTACCTCCTGTTGTGAATTCCGAACATGAGACGGCCCTTATCGAGGCATCGGCCCGTGCCGAGCTGGGCGAGAACGCGGTAGTCCTGACTCCGCAGTCCATGGGCGGCGAAGACTTTGCCTGGTTCCTCGCTGATCTTCCCGGAGCCATGATGCGTCTGGGCACGCACACCCCCGGCGGGGAAGAGTATGACCTCCACCGCGGCGATTTCATCGTGGACGAGCGCGCACTGGGCTACGCGGTCCGTGTCCTCACGGGCGCCGCGCTCCGCACCATCCGGGACCTCGAGCAGTAACCCAACTGGGTCGCAGTTCAGGTCGTTTTGAGCGCTCAAAACGGCCTTATCTGCGACCCAGTTGGTAGGGGTTTGCCGCAATGAGTTGTGCACAATTGAATTGTGTACTATCGTTTTTCCCATGAGTGATGCACCCCGACTCCGCCACCAGGTCTGCTTCGCGCTGTACTCGGCGTCGAAAGCGGCGACGGCGGTCTACCGCCCCGTCCTTGACGACCTCGGGCTGACGTATCCGCAGTACCTGGTGATGCTGGTGTTGTGGGAGCAGGAACCGCGCAGTGTGCGCGAGCTCGGCGCGGAACTGGGGCTTGACTCCGGCACGTTGTCGCCCCTGCTCAAGCGCCTTGAAGGAATGGGGCTCGTGGAGCGGAAGCGGTCCGCCGAGGACGAGCGCCGCGTGGACGTGGTCCTGACCGACGCCGGAACTGCCTTGAGTGCCCGGGCGCAGGCAGTGCCCCAGCGGTTGGCCGACGCGGCCGGACTCTCCGCCGCAGAAATCGGGCAGCTCCACGAAACCCTCGGCAAGCTCACCGCGGCCCTGAACAGCTCACTCTGACATTTTTCACGCCATTCCCGAAGAGAAACGGAACCCCATGAAGACTCTCTACACAGCAGAGGCGCTGGCCTCCGGCGAAGGCCGCGACGGCAACGCCCGCACCAAGGACGGCAAGCTGGATGTGGCCCTGGCCAGCCCGGTGGAACTGGGTGGCAACGGCCAGGGAACCAACCCCGAGCAGCTTTTCGCGGCCGGTTACGCCGCGTGCTTCCACTCCGCACTGCGGCTGGTCGGCCGCAAGGAGCGTGCCGACGTCAGCGACTCGGCCGTTGCGGCCAAAATCCACTTTGGCGCACTCACCGACCGCGAAGGCTACGGACTGGCTGCTGAACTGGAAATCGCGTTGCCGGCCCTGGACCGCGAAACCGCCGAAGCCCTGATGGCCAAGGCGCACCAGATCTGCCCCTACTCCAACGCAACGCGCGGAAACATGGCCGTGGACCTCAAGCTCGTGGAGTTTGCAGCATGAGCGCCGGAATGCCGCTGCAAACCCGCGAAATCCACCTCGCATCCCGCCCCGTGGGTCGCCCTGCGCCTGAGAACTTCCGCCTGGAGCAGGCCACAGTGCCCGAGCTCGGCGAGGGCCAGCTTTTGGTGAAGAACCAGTTCATGTCCGTGGATCCCTACATGCGCGGGCGCATGAACGACGTCAAGTCGTACTCCGCGCCGTTCCGGCTGGACGCAGCGCTCGACGGCGGTGCCGTAGGTGAGGTGATCGCGTCCCGTTCGGACGCGCACAAGGTGGGTGACGTCGTCGTGCACCAACTGGGGTGGCGCGAACACGCCGTGGTGGATGCCGCAGCAACCACTCCGGTGCCCAAGGGGCTTGCTCCCACCTCCGCTTTCCTGGGCGCACTGGGTATGACGGGCCTTACCGCCTATGCGGGCCTGCTCAAGGTTGCCGAGTTCAAAGAGGGCGACGTCGTGTTCGTCTCCGGGGCCGCAGGCGCCGTCGGCTCCATGGTGGGCCAGATTGCCAAGGCCATGGGAGCTTCGAAGGTCATCGGCAGTGCGGGCTCGCCGGAGAAGGTGGCCCGGCTGTTGGAGCTGGGTTTCGACTCCGCGTTCAACTACAACGATGGCCCGGTCCTGGAGCAGCTCCTGGAAGCTGCGGGGGAGCGCGGCATCGATGTGTACTTCGACAACGTGGGCGGGGAGCACCTCGAGGCCGCATTGGCAACACTGACCGTGGGTGGCCGGGTGGCCATGTGCGGCGCCATTGCCCAGTACAACTCCACCGAGCCGCCGGCCGCTCCGCGGAACATGGCAGTGGCCATCGGCAAGCAGCTGACCCTCCGCGGCTTCCTCGTGGGCGGGCAGCGCCAGCATGCCGCCGAGTTTGCCCAGAAGATGGCCGGATGGCTTGCCGATGGAACCATCAGCTACGACGAGACGATTGTTGATGGCCTGGAAAATGCGCCGCAGGCCTTTATCGATTTGTTGGACGGAGCCAACACCGGAAAGATGCTCGTCCGGCTGTGACGGTTGCGTAGCCGGGTGTGACTTGCGCACCCGGCTACTGCTTGGTAACAAAAAGTCAACAATCTGACCGGGAGAGCGCCTTTGTGCTATCCGGGTGTGTTGTAGGCCACTAGGGTGGTGTCATCAATGCGCTTCGGCGCAGCTGCGAGCATCAGTGAAAACAGAATTTCTGCCTCAGGTATTGGAAACGGACACTCATTGACCATCCGTCGTAGCGCCAATCACTTTCTTCCTGGAGGAAAATTGAAGAAACCACTGCGTGCCACCCTGAAGCGCGGTTCAATGGCCGGTGTTGCAACCGTCGGCGCAGCAGCGCTCCTGCTGACCGGCTGTGGCCAGGCCCCCGACGCCGGATCCGGCGCCGCCACCAAGAGCGACTTCCTCGGTTGCATCGTTTCCGACTCCGGCGGATTCGATGACCAGTCCTTCAACCAGTCCTCATACGAGGGACTGAAGAAGACCGAAAAGGACCTGGGCATCCAGACCAAGTCGGCTGAATCCAAGGCAAACAGCGACTTTGAAACCAACCTCAACGGCATGGTCTCCGCTGGCTGCAACCTGACCATCACCGTGGGCTTCCTCCTGGGCGATGCCACCAAGGCCGCTGCCGAGAAGAACACCGACAAGCACTTCGCGATCATCGACTTCGCCTACGACGCTCCGATCGCCAACGTCAAGCCGGTGGTCTATGACACCGCCCAGGCTGCCTACCTGGCTGGCTATACTGCCGCAGCAACGTCCAAGACCGGCAAGGTGGGAACCTTCGGCGGCATCAAGATCCCCACTGTGACGATCTTCATGGACGGTTTCTACGACGGCGTCCAGGCCTACAACAAGGCCAAGGGCAAGAACGTCCAGGTTGTCGGCTGGGACAAGAACACCCAGGACGGCTCGTTCACCGGTGACTTCGAGAAGCAGGACACCGGCAAGCAGGTCACCATCAACCTGCTGGACCAGGGTGCGGACATCGTGATGCCCGTGGCCGGCCCGGTGGGCAAGGGTGCCGGCGCCGCGCTTAAGGAAGCCAAGGCTGCAGGCAAGGACGTCAAGCTCATCTGGGTTGACTCCGACGGTTACCTGACGGCTCCGGAATACAAGGACCTCATGCTGACCTCTGTGGTCAAGCAGATGGGCGAGGCCGTTGAAACCGTGGTGAAGGATGACAAGGACGGCAAGTTCAGCAACGAAGCCTACGTTGGCACGTTGAAGAACGACGGCGTGGCCATTGCACCGTTCCACGATCTCGACTCCGCGGTTTCTTCCGAAACCAAGTCCGAACTCGACGCTCTGAAGGCGGACATCGTCTCCGGCAAGCTCGTGGTCGAATCGAAGGCCAGCCCCAAGAAGTAAGCAATTCCTGGACGCGCCGCCAGTACCGAGCCCCGGTACTGGCGGCGCGTTTTTGCCCTGACTAGGCTGATCCCAAGCCAACGGCTTGCGGCAGCAAAGTCCCTCGGACTCACAGAACGGTGGGAGTTGTGAAACTCGAATTGAAGGGGATCTCGAAAGCCTTCGGGACCTTCTACGCCAACCAAGACATCGACCTCGTGGTCGAATCCGGCCAGATCCATTGCCTCCTCGGCGAAAACGGTGCCGGCAAATCAACCCTCATGAACGTGCTTTACGGGCTCTACGAGCCCACGGCAGGCCAGATCCTGGTGGACGACAAACCCGTCAGCTTCCGCGGCCCCGGTGATGCCATGGCAGCCGGCATCGGCATGGTGCACCAGCACTTCATGCTGGTCCCGGTATTCACGGTTGCCGAAAATGTAGCACTCGGTGCTGAACCGACAAGCTTTGGCGGCGTCCTCAGCATTGATGAAACCCGGAAGCAGATCCGGGAAATTTCCGACAAATACGGCTTCGACGTTGATCCGGACGCACTGGTGGAGGACCTGCCCGTCGGCGTCCAGCAGCGTGTGGAGATCATCAAGGCACTGGTGAGGGAAGCCAAAGTCCTCATCCTGGACGAGCCCACGGCCGTGCTCACCCCACAGGAAACCGACGAACTGCTGGACATCATGCGCCAGCTCAAGGCCGGCGGGACGTCCATTGTCTTCATTTCGCACAAGCTGCGGGAAGTGAAGGCCGTTTCCGACGTCATCACCGTGGTTCGACGCGGCAAAGTGGTGGGCGACGCCCCTCCCACGGCATCTGCCACCGAGCTCGCCTCCATGATGGTGGGACGCCCTGTGAGCCTGAGCCTCAACAAGGCCGCTGCGCAGCCCAAGGAAACCACGTTCGTCGTGGAAAACCTCACTGTCCGCGCCTCCAACGGGACCAACGTGGTGGACGGAATCAGCTTCGATATCGCGCAGGGCGAGATCCTCGCCATCGCCGGCGTCCAGGGCAACGGTCAGACTGAACTGACCGAAGCGATCCTGGGCATCCAGGAACACGTCACCGGTTCGGTGGTCCTGGACGGCAAGCAACTCCTTGGCCTGCCCGTCAAGGATGTCCTGCGTTCCGGCGTCGGGTTTGTTCCCGAAGACCGGACCGTGGACGGCTTGGTGGGTCCCTTCTCCGTTGCCGAAAACCTGGTGCTTGATCTGTACGACCAAGCACCATTTGCCAGCGGCATCAGCATGAAGCCTGCCAAGGTGGCTGAACATGCGAAGGCCAAGATCGAGGAATTCGATATCCGGACTCCCTCCGCGGGCTCGGCTGCCGGAACCTTGTCCGGCGGCAACCAGCAAAAAGTCGTCATGGCCCGTGAACTGTCACGGCCGCTGCGGTTGTTCATTGCCAGCCAGCCAACCCGTGGCGTGGACGTGGGTTCCATTGAATTCCTGCACAAGCGCATCGTCGCCGAGCGTGACGTAGGAACACCGGTGATGATCGTTTCCACCGAGCTTGATGAAGTGATCGAGCTCGCGGACAGGATTGCAGTGCTCTACAAGGGCAAACTCGTGGGAATTGTCCCGGCGGGCACGCCCCGCGACACGCTCGGCTTGATGATGGCCGGCGTCGGCCCGGAAGGAGGCTCCGATGACCACTAGCAGCGACGGGTCCACCAAGGACCAAACCCCTGCAGAGTCCACCGCGGCAGTGCAGGCAGCAGATGTTTCCCTGGATACCGCAGGCGGGACACTGGAGCCGTCCATCGTCCCGGTCTCCTCCCAGAGCGGCGACCCCGGGCACCAACAGGGCAGCCTAATGCGCCGCATTGTGATGGGCAATGGCTTCGTTTCGGTTTTGGCCGTCATAGTGGCGCTTTTCCTCGGTGGCCTCCTGATTGCCAGCACGGATTCCCAGGTTGCCAAGACTGCCGGCTATCTTTTCGCCCGCCCCAGCGACTTCCTGACTGCGCTGTGGTCGGCCATGACGGACAGCTACGTAGCGCTGTTCCAAGGCTCGGTTTTCAGCCCCCGGGAAGGCTTCAAGCCCATCCTCGAAACCATGACCGTCGCCACGCCCTTGATTTGCGCAGGCCTCGGTGTGGCCCTGGCTTTCCGTGCGGGCCTGTTCAACATCGGCGCGCAGGGCCAGATCATCATCAGTGCAACCCTGGCCGCCTACGTGGGATTCACCTGGCACCTGCCTTTCGGGCTGCACTTGCTCCTGGTGATCATCATGGGCGTCCTTGGCGGAGCTGCATGGGGTGCAATTGTTGGCATCCTCAAAGCCAGGACCGGTGCACATGAGGTCATCGTGACCATCATGCTGAACTACGTGGCCTTGTTCCTCCTGGACTTCCTCCTGAACACCTCCGCATTCCGCCGCCCGGGAGACAACAGCCCCATTTCGCCGCGCTTGGATGAATCTGCCACCTACCCCGTGCTCATCCCGGGATCCCGGCTCCACGTGGGTTTCCTGGTAGCAGTCGCACTGACCTACGGCGTGTGGTGGTTGTTGAACAGATCCACCATCGGCTTTGAATTCCGTGCCGTTGGCGCAAACCCCATTGCCGCGCGCACAGCGGGCGTCAAGGTACCCCGTGCCACGATCCTGGTGATGGCCCTGGCTGGTGCCCTGGCAGCATTCGGTGGCGTAGCCCAGGTTGCAGGCACGGAGAAGGTCCTCACCGGTGGTGTGGCCGCACAAATAGGTTTCGACTCCATCACCGTTGCTTTGCTGGGCCGCAGCACGCCGTGGGGGACGTTCTTCGCCGGGTTGCTGTTCGGTGCGTTCCGTGCCGGTGCCGTGCAAATGCAGATCCAAACAGGAACCCCCATCGACATCGTGCTGGTGGTCCAGTCCCTGATCGTCCTGTTCATCGCTGCACCGCCCCTGATCAGATCGATCTTCCGGTTGGAAAGCAAGAAAAAGAAGAAGAACAAGACACCGAAGGCGGCTCCGCAAGCTGCCCTTGCCAACGCCACCGGAGGTGCCAAATGAGCGCGACAACCACCGCTCCAACATCGGGGTCCACGGCCGTGCCCGCCTTCCGGCCTTCGCTGAAGGTCCCGGTCTCGCTGGGCGTCCTGGCGCTCATCGCGCTGGTCTTCTTCGGCTTCCTGGGCTCGAACAAGACCGCCGAGATGAAGATCAGCGACTCCGGTGACGCCGTCGCCGTTCCTGCCTTGATGATCCCTGGCCAGGTTGGCGGTGTGGTGCTTGGCATCCTGCTGCTGGCCATGGCCGCCTACTCGATCTATCGCTGGACGCAGGGAGAAAAGTCGCCGAAGTGGCTTCCCATCGCGTTTGCCGTGGTGTTCGTGTTCGCCCTCCTGGTGTGGATCGTGGCCGGCGCACGCCAGCCCTCCATATCGCTCGCAGGCCTGGTTGCCGGTTCTGTGACCCTGGCAGTGCCCCTGGTCTTCGGCTCGTTGTCGGGCGTGCTGTGTGAGCGTGTGGGCGTGGTCAACATCGCCATCGAAGGCCAGCTTCTGGGCGGCGCGTTCACCGCAGCCTTGGTGGCCACCATGACCGGGAGCCCGTACATCGGCCTGATCGCTGCAGCCGCTGCAGGCGCGGCAGTGTCCATGGTCCTGGCGGTCTTCAGCATCAAGTACCTCGTGAACCAGATCATCGTCGGCGTTGTGCTCAACGTGCTGGTCTCCGGTCTGACGGGGTTCCTGTACGGCACCCTGATGGTTCCCAACAAGGAGCAGTTCAACACCCCGGGCCGCCTGGACATCCTGCCGATCCCGCTGCTTTCGGACATCCCCATCATCGGGCCCATCCTGTTCGAGCAGTCCATCGCCGGCTACCTCATGTACATTGCCGTGGCCGTGGTGTGGTTCGGGTTGTTCAAGACGCGTTGGGGCCTCCGTGTCCGTGCAGTCGGCGAGCACCCGCAGGCCGCGGACACCCTGGGCATCAACGTCAACGCCACCCGCTTCTGGAATGTCACCTTGGGCGGTGCCATCGCCGGTATCGGCGGTGCGGTATTCACGCTGGTGACCATCGACTCCTTCACCAAGGACATCTCCGGTGGCCGCGGCTTCATTGCCCTGGCTGCCCTGATCTTTGGCCGATGGAACCCGATCGGTGCGTTCCTGGCCTCGCTGCTCTTCGGTTTTGCGTACAACCTGCAGTCCATCCTGGGCATCATCGGTACGCCGGTGCCCAGCCAGTTCATGGCCATGCTCCCGTACCTGGTGACCATCTTCGCCGTCGCCGGCCTTGTGGGTAAGTCGCGGCCACCGGCCGCAAGCGGCATACCGTACGTGAAGGGTTGACGATGCCCGAACACGACGTCGATTGGCCCGCCCTTGAAGCGGCCGCGAAACAGGCCATGGAGCGTGCCTACGCCCCGTACTCGAAGTTCCCGGTGGGGGCTGCGGCCCTCACCGAGGACGGCAGGATCATCAGCGGTTGCAACGTCGAAAACGCCAGCTACGGCCTGACCCTGTGCGCAGAGTGCGCCTTGGTGGGCCAGCTGCACATGAGCGGGGGTGGGAGGCTTGCAGCCTTCTATTGCGTCGACGGCCAGGGAAGCATCCTGATGCCGTGCGGACGCTGCCGCCAGTTGCTCTACGAATTCAGGGCCCCCGGCATGCAGCTCATGACCACCCAAGGCATCAAAACCATGGACCAGGTACTGCCCGACGCCTTCGGTCCCGAACACCTGGAGGAAACCCCGTGACCAGTTCAGAAGCGTTCGACGCCGTCCAGATCATTTCCATCAAGCGGGACAAGGGCACGCTCACGCCGGAGCAGATCGACTGGACCATTGATGCCTACACCCGCGGGGTCATTGCCGAGGAACAGATGGCCGCGTTGAACATGGCCATCCTGCTCAACGGCATGGACCGCCAGGAGATCTCGCGGTGGACTTCGGCGATGATCGCCTCCGGTGAACGGATGGACTTCTCGTCGTTGACCACGCCCGACGGCGGCCGGAAGGCTACCAGCGACAAGCACTCCACCGGTGGGGTAGGGGACAAGATCACCTTGCCGCTCGCCCCGCTGGTGGCAGTGTTCGGCGTCGCCGTTCCGCAGTTGTCCGGCCGGGGCCTCGGCCACACGGGTGGAACCCTGGACAAGCTCGAGGCGATTCCCGGATGGCGTGCCAACCTCAGCAACGACGAGATCATGGCCCAGCTCCAGGACGTGGGCGCAGTGATCTGTGCTGCCGGCTCCGGCCTGGCACCCGCGGACAAGAAGCTCTACGCCTTGCGTGACGTCACCGGAACAGTGGAGGCCATTCCGCTGATCGCTTCCTCGATCATGAGCAAGAAGATCGCCGAAGGCACCGGGTCTTTGGTGCTGGACGTCAAGGTGGGTTCCGGGGCTTTCATGAAGGACGAAGCCCGTGCCCGGGAGCTCGCGGAAACCATGGTGGCCCTGGGCAAGGACGCCGGCGTGCACACCGTTGCGCTGATTACCGACATGTCCACGCCGCTCGGACTGACTGCGGGCAATGCGATCGAAGTGGAAGAGTCGGTGGAGGTCCTGGCGGGCGGCGGTCCGGAAGACGTCGTCGAACTGACCGTCCGCCTGGCCGAAGAAATGCTGGCCGGTGCCGGCATCCACGATGCCGATCCCGCCGCTGCGCTCAAGGATGGCCGGGCCATGGATGTCTGGAACCGCATGATCCAGGCACAGGGCGGCGATCCCCGGGCTGCATTGCCGGTGGCCAAGGAATCCGAGGTTGTCTATGCCCCAGCGGACGGCGTGCTGGTGGAATTGGACGCGCTCTCCGTGGGAGTCGCCGCCTGGCGCCTGGGTGCAGGCAGGGCGCGCAAGGAAGACGCGGTACAGGCGGGGGCCGGCGTCCGGATGCACGCCAAGCCCGGGGCCCTGGTGCGGGCAGGTGAGCCGTTGATGACGCTGCTTACGGACACCCCGGAGAAGTTTGAGCGTGCAAAGGAAGCCCTCCAGGACGCAGTGGTCATTGCCCCTGAGGGTTCACGTCCCGCCCGTCAGCTTATTATCAGCCGGATCGCCTAGGCTGGGTGGTTCCGGGCCGTCCTCCAGGACGGCCCGGAACATTCGTCATCCGGCGCCTGTGGGGGAGCCGCCTACCTTAAGGAAACCGTGCAGGGCATCAACGACTTCATCCTCGCCGCAGCGGAACAGCCGTGGGTGTTGTTCCTGGTGCTCGCCTGCTGCTTGATCGACGGCTTCTTTCCGCCGATTCCCAGCGAGTCCGTGGTGGTGGGGCTGAGCGCAGTTTCCGGCAGCAGTGGATCGCCGAACATCTGGTTGCTGGGATTCATGGCGGCGCTGGGTGCCTTTTCCGGGGACAACATCGCGTACATCATCGGCAACCGGATCGGAACCCAGCGCTGGGGTTGGATGCGCCGGCCGAGGATGCAGGGCGCTTTCCACTGGGCGGGCAAAGAACTTCGACGCCGGGCCGCCTCACTCATCATGGTGGCCAGGTTCATTCCCATCGGGAGGGTAGCGGTCAACCTGACAGCTGGTGCCACGCACTTCAACCATCGCCGCTTTGTGATGCTGACCGCGGTTTCGGCAGTTCTTTGGGCGACGTACTCCGTGGTGCTGGGCTACTTCTTCGGCGTCTGGTTTGAGCACAACCACTTGCTGGGCGCAGTCATAGCCATCGTTGTGGCCGTGATCCTTGGCGTCATCATCGACCGCATCATCAGCCGGGTGCGCGGTTCCGTGCCCCTGGATGGCAAGAACATCCCCGAGCAGGATGCCCCGCCTCCACCCACGGTATGACGCCGGGGGCCACCCAAGATCAGTCCGCCGGTTGACGCCTCCGCAACGCCCGGCCGATAGCGTTAAGCGTGTGATCCCAAGGCTGGGGCGTAGCGAACGACGTCCCGGCCGTGGGACACTAAGAGCGACTTCGGTCACACTGTCAAGTCATATTCATCTAGGAGCTACCGCCGCGTGGAGTTTTTGAACCAAATGCTCGAGCATGCAGCCGGGCAGCCCTGGATATATCCGGTCCTCCTGGTCTTTTTCTTCATCGACGGATTTGCCACCATCCTCCCCAGCGAAACAGCAATCGTTGGCCTCTCGGCGCTGTCCCTTCACAGCGGAGAACCCAACCTTTGGATCCTCGGCGCGACCGCCCTGGTGGGGGCCATGGCGGGCGACAACATGGCATACATGCTCGGCCGCAAGATCGGCCTCACGCGATGGAAGTGGATGCGCCGGCCCAAGGTGCAAAAGATGTTTGCGTGGGCCCAGTACGAACTGGACAAGCGTGGCGCTGTGCTTATCTTTACGGCCCGCTATATCCCCTGGGGCCGCGTGGCGGTCAACTACGTTGCTGGGCAGACCGGATTCCGGCACCGGACCTTCTTCCTTCTCGACGCCTTCGCCTGCGTCACCTGGGTAGCGTATTCCATCGGGATAGGCCTGCTTGCCGGGCAGTGGGTCCACAACAATCCGCTCCTGGGCGTGGGTATCGCAGTTGCCTTCGCCGTGGTGTTGGGTATCGTCGTCGATCACGCGCTGCGCTGGTGGCACAAATACCTCGAGAAGAAGGACCACTCCAAGGAGGCCGCGGCAACAGCCGAGGCGCCCACGGCGGAAAAGCCGGAGAAGTCCCAAAAGGCGATTGTCGGCGTCGACCGTTCCAAGCCCGCTGGCTAAGGTCCGGCCGTCCCCCTAGTCTTAGTACGTGACTGAGCCCATACTTGACGCCGCCCCTGCCCTCGACTTCGATCTGAAGAGCCTGCCCAAGGTTTCCCTTCACGACCACCTGGACGGCGGCCTGCGCCCCGCCACCATCATTGAATTGGCTGAAGCTGTTGGCCACACGCTGCCTTCCACCGATGCTGTTGCCCTCGGTGAATGGTTCCGCGAGTCAGCCGACTCCGGCTCGCTGGTGCGGTACCTCGAAACCTTTGACCACACCATCGCCGTCATGCAGACCAAGGAAGGCCTGTTCCGGGTCGCCAAGGAATTCGTAGAGGACCTGGCCGAGGACGGCGTCGTGTACGGCGAAGTCCGCTGGGCTCCCGAGCAGCACCTTCAGAACGGCCTCACCCTGGATGAAGTGGTGGAGGCCGTGCAGGCGGGCCTCGAAGCAGGCGTGGACGCGGCAGAGGAGCGGGGCCAGCAGATCCAGGTGGGCCAGCTGATCACCGCCATGCGTCACGCAGACCGCGGCCAGGAAATCGCTGAACTCGCAGTCCGCCACCGGGCCAACGGCGCCGTCGGCTTTGATATCGCAGGGGCTGAGGACGGCTTCCTGCCCTCGCGCTTCAAGGATGCCTTCACGTACTTGGCAGAGAACAACTTCCCCGCCACGGTCCACGCCGGTGAGGCCGCAGGCCTCGAGAGCATCCAGTCCGCTCTGGTGGACGGCCGGGCCCTGCGCCTGGGCCACGGCGTGCGGATTGCCGAGGACATCTCGGTGGAGTTTGAGGACAATTCGGAGGACGACGGCGAGGACACGGTCGGCCTGGTGACCATCGGCAGCGTGGCTGCCTGGGTCCGCGACCGGGGCATCGCCCTGGAGATCTGTCCGTCATCCAACCTCCAGACCGGCGCGATCTCCGGCTTCGGCGACGGCATTGAAAGCCACCCCCTGGACATGCTGTTCCAGCTGGGCTTCAACGTGACCATCAACACCGACAACCGCCTCATGAGCGGCGTCACCTTGACCGATGAGTTCGAGCTCCTGGTGGAAACCTTCGACTACGATCTCGACGACCTGCTGGAACTGACGCTCAACGCAGCGGAGGCAGCGTTCCTGCCGTTGGATGAACGCGAAGCGTTGGTGGAGTACATCAATGACGCCTACGCCAACCTCGGCTAGCGGTTCGAGCCTCGGGACCCTCATAGGAACAATCGCCGCACTGCGTGAGCACTGTCCCTGGATGGGTGCGCTGACGCATGAGTCCCTGGTGGAGTACTTGATCGAGGAAGCCTACGAGGTTGTGGACTCGATCGAGGCCGGCTCTGTTGACGACGAGCTCCGCGGCGAGCTGGGTGATGTGCTGCTTCAGGTAGTGCTGCACGCCCGGCTCGCCGAGGAACGTGGCAGCTTCGACTTTGAGGCTGTCGCCGAGGGCATCAATGCCAAGATGGTCCGGCGCAACCAGCACGTCTTCAAGGCCGACGGCTCCTTGCAGGAGAGCTTCCCGGCAAGCGTCGAGGAAATCATCACCAAGTGGGACGCCGCCAAACGTGCGGAGAAGCCGGAGCGGACTGATCCCTTCGAGGGAATTCCGCCCCACCTTCCGGCCTTGGCCGCGGCTCAAAAATCCTTGGACCGGGCGGCCCGCGCCGGCCTTCAGGTGGAGGTCCAAAGCCGCACTGCCGCCGTCGGAATTCCTGCCATCCCTGCCTCCGAAGAGGCGCTCGGTGAGCTGCTCCTGGCGGTTGTCGCCGGGGCCAGGGAGCAAGGACTCGACGCCGAACGGGCCCTCCGTGCCGCCGTTCGATCGTTTCAGAACAGCCAGGCCCAGCCTTCATGACGTGAAAGGTTGGAATCCGTTCCGTAACCTGAGCCACTCTGGACTACGCTAGTAGCGACGAGGACGTTGAGAATTTCCCTCCTCATTCCTGTAATTTGCCCATAAGGAGCACATCCATGGCGCTTATCGATGCCATCCACGCACGCGAGATCCTTGATTCCCGCGGAAACCCGACCGTAGAAGTCGAGGTCCTGCTCTCCGACGGCCAGATCGGCCGCGCAGCAGTTCCCTCCGGTGCTTCCACCGGCGAGCACGAAGCTGTCGAACTCCGCGACGCAGACAAAGGCCGTTACCTCGGCAAGGGTGTCCAGAAGGCCGTAGACGCCGTCATCGACGAGATCTCCCCGGCCCTCATTGGCTTTGACGCCACTGACCAGCGCAGCATCGACCAGGCCATGATCGACCTCGACGGCACCCCCAACAAGGGCAAGCTCGGCGCCAACGCCATCCTGGGTGTTTCCCTGGCCGTGGCCAACGCTGCAGCAGCTTCCGCTGACCTGCCGCTGTACAAGTACCTGGGTGGCCCGAACGCCCACGTACTGCCCGTTCCCCTGATGAACATCCTCAACGGTGGCTCGCACGCCGACTCCGATGTGGACATCCAGGAATTCATGATCGCCCCGATCGGCGCCGAGACCTTCTCCGAAGGCCTGCGCTGGGGTGTCGAGGTCTACCACAACCTCAAGTCCGTTCTGCAGGAAAAGGGCCTCTCCACCGGTCTCGGCGACGAAGGTGGCTTCGCCCCCAACCTGCCGTCCAACCGCGCAGCACTGGACCTGATCACCGAAGCCATCAAGAACGCCGGCTACACCCCGGGCACGGACATCGCCCTTGCACTGGACGTGGCTTCCTCCGAGTTCTACAAGGACGGCGCCTACCAGTTCGAAGGCAAGGCACTTTCTGCCACCGAGATGAGCGCCTACTACGCTGAGCTCGTTGCCGACTACCCGCTGGTTTCCATCGAGGACCCGCTGGACGAGAACGACTGGGAAGGCTGGAAGACCCTCACCGACACCATTGGTGACAAGGTCCAGCTGGTTGGCGATGACCTCTTCGTCACCAACCCGGTCCGCCTGCAGCAGGGCATCGACGCCGCAACGGCCAACTCCCTGCTGGTCAAGGTCAACCAGATCGGTTCCCTGACCGAAACCCTGGACGCCGTTTCCCTGGCCCAGCGGTCCGGCTACACCACCATCACCTCGCACCGCTCCGGCGAAACCGAGGACACCACCATTGCTGACATCGCCGTTGCCACCAACGCCGGTCAGATCAAGACTGGTGCCCCGGCCCGCTCCGAGCGCGTTGCCAAGTACAACCAGCTGCTGCGCATCGAAGAAGAACTCGACGACGCCGCACGCTACGCCGGCCGCAGCGCGTTCCCGCGTTTCAAGGGCTAGCCTTCAGCGAAAACAGCTGACCGGTGGCTATGGTGGAAAGACCATGGCCACCGGTTCTGTTTAAGCTGGCCAGGTTCGAAAGCAAGCGCTGCAACCCGCCAGGCAAGCACCGGGCATTACAGGAGTGTCATGGCCACCCGTCGTCCAAAAGTACCCAGGGCCGACGCCCTTGGCCGCCCTGCAGGCGCGGCACGCCCCGCCGGGACGCCCGCTTCCTCCCGTCCTGCCTCCGAGGACGCGGACATCATCTCCTTGGGTGCCACGCGCGCCACAGATAAATCGTCGGCGCCCAAATCGTCGACGACGCCGGCCCGCGCCACAGTGCCCGGGCCAGGCGGCAAAGCCGCAACCGGCGCGGGGAAGCCGGGCGGAAGCAAAGGCGCCACCGGCAGCAAGGCGGGCACAACCAAGGACAAAGCACGCTCGACACGTCCGGCTGATGAGGAGTCCGAGCACCTCGACCCCGTGCCCGCCAAAGCCTTCTCCGGCAGGATGCTTGCGTTGGCAGTGGTGATGATTGCCATCACCATCCTTTTGGCGCCGACAGTGAAGATTTTCCTGGAGAAGCGCTCGGAAATTTCCGCCCTTGAAGCCGAGATTGCCAGCCGGAAGGCCGAGCAAACAGAACTCAACAAGCAGATCTCGCGGTGGCAGGATCCCAACTATGTGAAACAGCAGGCCCGCGACCGCATTAACATGGTTATGCCGGGTGAAACAGGTTACTGGGTGTTTGGCGGGGAAGATGCCGCCGGCACGCCAGGTGGCCGCACCGGCTCCGGATCAACTGCAAACCCGGAGAATCTGCCATGGGTGGATGCTCTCTGGGAGTCCATCAGACGATCGGCAACTGACTAGACGCGGCGCCCACCGCCGTCGTGTCCGCATGGGACACGGCAAAAAGGGCAGGAAGGTTGGCAGCGCAAGTGGAAGAGAACACTGCAGCCGTGCCGCAGGAATCCCGCCAGCCATCAGCACACGACCTCGAGGTCCTCAGCCGCCAGCTCGGCAGGCCTGTCCGGGACGTCGTTGAGATCCCCGCGCGCTGTGTGTGCGGCAACCCGCTGGTGGCGGCAACTGCCCCCCGGCTCAGCAACGGGACACCGTTTCCCACCACCTTCTACCTGACCCACCCCGTGATCACGTCCGCGGTGTCGCGGCTCGAAGCGGGCGGGCTCATGAACGAGATGAACGATCGCCTGACCGGCGACCATGAACTGGCAGATGCCTACAGGGGCGCCCATGAGGCCTATCTGCAGGCCCGAAACGATATCGCGGACCGCTCAGGTACCGGTGCCGTTCCTGAAATCGACGGAATCTCCGCAGGCGGCATGCCCACCCGCGTAAAGTGCCTCCATGTCCTGGTGGGCCACTCGTTGGCTGCCGGTCCCGGGGTGAATCCGCTCGGAGACGAAGCGTTGGCAGCCATCACCGAATGGTGGACCAAGGACCGCTGCTACTGCGATGGCGCCTGGGACACTGCTGGCGAGGCGCCCTCCAGGGACCTGAGCCGCCACGGTCCGCAGGGACTGCCGGACATCGTGGGCCGGCCTGCACCGGTGCGCAAGTCGAAGTCCGGAGCGGAAGAGGGAACTGCATGAGCCGTGTGGCCGCCATCGATTGCGGAACCAACTCCATCCGGCTCCTGATCGCCGACGCTTCGGCGGGCGGGGCACCCGGGCCGCTGGCCGACGTCGTGCGTGAAATGCGTGTGGTCCGCCTTGGCCAGGGCGTCGATGCCACCGGTGAACTGGCTCCCGAAGCCCTCGAACGAACCTTCGCTGCGGCTGCCGACTACGCCCGCTTGATTGAGCAGCACGCCGCCCAACGCGTCCGTTTCGCAGCCACCTCGGCCACACGCGACGCCCGGAACCGCCAGGTCTTCGTGGATGGCATCAGGGACCTCCTGGGTGTTGAGCCGGAGGTCATCAGCGGCGATGAGGAAGCTGCTTTGTCCTTTGCCGGAGCCAGCAGCGCGTTGCCCGCGATGGGGGACAAGGCTGTCCTGGTGGTGGACCTCGGCGGCGGAAGCACGGAGTTTGTCCTGGGTGACTCGGACGGCGTCATCGCAGCCCGCTCGGTGGACATCGGCTGCGTGCGGCTTACTGAACGCCACCTTCGCAACGACCCGCCCACTGCGGCGCAGATTGCGGCAGCCGAGGCCGACGTCGATTCCGCGCTGGACCTCGCCGCGGAAACTGTGCCGCTTGACCGCGCCACAGCCGTTGTTGGCGTTGCAGGCTCCATCACCACCATCACCGCGCACGCCTTGGGCCTCAGCGAATACCAGCCGGAGCGGATCCACGGTGCCTCGCTGGACCTTGTCACGATCAGCGATGCGTGCACCAGTTTGCTTGAAATGACCCGCGAGGAGCGTGCCGCGCTTCCGTACATGCATCCGGGCCGCGTGGATGTCATCGGTGCCGGCGCCCTGGTTTGGCGCCGTATTTTGGCGCGCCTGACCGAGGTAAGCAATGGCGGCATCCGTACAGCGGTTTCCAGTGAGCACGACATCCTGGACGGCATAGCGCTGAGCATCCGGGACGCTGAATGACGGTTCCACACCGCCGCACCATGTCCGCCGCCCTTGCCACCCTGCTTGCAGGTGGAGCGCTGCTGGGCACCCTGGCGACGGCTCCGGCTGCCGCCGCGGACCCTTGGCGTGACAAGGAGTTTTGGATCAAGGACTCCGGGGTCGCCAACGCCTGGCAGGTTTCCAAGGGTGCAGGGGTCAAAGTGGCCATCATTGACAGCGGTGTCGATGGAAACCATCCCGACCTCAAAGGTGCCGTGGTGGGTGGGACAGATGTTTCGGGTGCAGGGGCGCCCAATGGGCAGAAGAGCATCGGTGCCAAGACCGAGCACGGGACCCTGGTGGCCACCATGCTGGCCGGACGCGGCCACACGACACCCACGCCGCCGCCGTCGGCTTCTGCGTCCGCATCGCCCACCGCGACAACCCCGCCGGCCGCGCCTCCGACTGGGGGACCGGACGGGATCACAGGCGTGGCGCCGGAGGCTGAGCTCTTGTCTGTTTCCACATGGCTTGGCTCGCCCAACCCCGGAGGCAAGACCGACCAGGAGCAGATTCCTGACGCTGTCCGCTGGGCCGTGGACAACGGCGCCAAAGTCATCAACATCTCCCTTGGCAGCACATCGCCGGATTGGCCCCAGAGCTGGGACGCGGCCTTCCTCTACGCAGAGCAGAAAGACGTCGTGATCGTGGCTGCCGCGGGCAACCGGGTGGGCGGCAACATCCAGGTAGGCGCTCCAGCCACCATTCCCGGCGTCCTCACCGTGGCAGGCCTCGACGGCGAAGGCCGCGCCAGCGTGGACTCATCCTCGCAAGGCATCAGCATCGGAGTGGCGGCACCGGCGGAAAACCTTGTGGGCGGTATTCCCGGAGACGGTTACGCCGAGTGGGCAGGAACCTCCGGTGCAGCCCCCATCGTGTCCGGCGTGGCAGCGCTCATCCGTTCCAAATGGCCGGAGATGAGTGCCAACCAGGTCATCAACAGGATTGTCAGTACCGCCAAGGATGCTGGCGCCCCGGGGAAGGATCCCCTGTACGGTTACGGCATCCTCGACGCCGAGGCAGCGCTCAAGGGCGATGTCCCCTCCACCAGCAGCAACCCGCTGGGATCCATCGCGGACTGGATCCGCGTGCACCGGCGCGGTGTGCTCAGCGAGCCGTCACAAGCCCCTGTCACGAGCCCAACCAGTGCGGTACCCACCCTGGCCGATCCCACCGTTCCTGTAGCCAAGACTCCGGCGACCGTCGACGAGGCCTTGCCTGCCGCCGTCGTACTGGGCTTTGGTGCCCTTTTCATCGCCTTGGTGACCGGCGCGGCAATCCAGCTGAGGCGGGTTTCAAAGAACCCTCCCCCGGTGCCCGAAGAGGCCGAAACGGGAACGCTGGAGACGGTGGATCCACCCGCCAAACCGTAGTTAGTGAAGATTTTCACAAAGTGTTGTACTCTGGACTCATGGCAACCACCCCTGAGCTCATTGACCGTCCCCGGGTTCTCGTCGTCGGCGGCGGCTACGTCGGCCTGTACGTAGCCCTCAAACTGCAGAAGAAGATCGCGAATGCAGGTGGCATCGTCACCGTCGTTGATCCGCTGCCCTACATGACTTACCAGCCGTTCCTCCCCGAGGTGGCAGGTGGCAACATCGAGGCACGCCACGCCGTCGTCTCGCACCGTCAGCACCTGAAGCAGACCGAGCTCATCCAGGGCCGCGTCACGGGCATCGACCACGCCAACCGCACGGCCGTTGTAGCGCCGTCCGATGGCGGCGAGCCCTTCGAGATCCCGTACTTCGACGTCGTTATCGCAGCTGGTGCCATCACCCGTACGTTCCCCATCAAGGGCCTCGCGGACAAGGGCATCGGCCTGAAGACCATCGAGGAAGCCGTTGCGCTGCGCAACAAGGTCCTGGAGCGCATCGAAGCCGCATCCACCATGACGGACCCCGCAGAGCGCGCCAAGGCACTGACCTTCGTGGTAGTTGGTGGCGGCTTCGCCGGCATCGAATGCCTCACCGAAATGGAAGACCTCGCCCGCGCAGCGGTTCGCAACAACCCGCGCATCCGCCAGGAAGAAGTCCGCTTCATCCTGGTCGAAGCAATGGGCCGCATCATGCCCGAGGTCACCGCTTCCCAGGCAGAATGGGTTGTGGAGCACCTCCGGAGCCGCGGCATTGAGGTCCTCCTCAACACCTCGCTGGACAGCGCCGAGGACAACCTCAAGCTGATCAACCTGCCGGACAAGACCTCTGCCGGTGAAGTCGAAGCAGACACCCTCGTTTGGGCTGCCGGTGTGCAGGCAAACCCGATGATCCGCTCCACCGACTTCCCGCTGGAACCGCGCGGCCGCGTCCGCGTCCTCCCGGACCTGCGCATCGCAGGCGACGAAGGCATCATCGAGAACGCCTGGGCAGCCGGCGACATCGCCGCTGTTCCCGACCTCACGGGCAAGGGCCTGCCGGACGGCACCTGCGTCCCCAACGCGCAGCACGCACTTCGCCAGGCCAAGAAGCTGGCCAAGAACCTGTGGGCTTCCCGCTGGGACAAGCCGCTGCACGACTACAAGCACAAGAACCTTGGTGCTGTTGCCGGCTTCGGCGAGTGGAAGGGTGTTGCCAACATCAACCTGCTGGGCCGCATCGGCCTCAAGGGCGGTCTCGCCTGGCTTGCACACCGTGGATACCACGGTATGGCGATGCCCACCGTTGAGCGCAAGTTCCGCGTGGTCTTCGGTTGGATCCTGTCCTTCTTCGCCGGCCGCGACACCACGCAGCTGATCGACCTCGACAACCCGCGCGGTGCCTTCGTTGCCGCAGCTACCCCGGCTCCCAAGCCGGCCGCTGCACCTGCACCGGCTCCTGCGGCTGCCGAGGACAAGACCCCGGTAACTGCTAACGCCAAGTAGTACACGCCCGACGGCGGCTGCTCCCCTCAGGGGAGTGGCCGCCGTCGACGTTTAAGCCGCCAGACGAAACCGGCTCTCATAGACTGATGCCATGCCTGGTGAAACTGATCTGACAACCTTGCTGACGGCCCTCCAGCCCGTGGCCCGCGACGGTGAGTACGTCTACGCGCTCTGGCCACACGGGCGGCCCCTGGAAGGTGACGTGGAAGCCGCTGTTCGTGAGGCCGAGGGGCTGACCGTGGTGGTGCGCCGCGAGGAAGCGGACAACCTTGGCCTTGCCTACGACTTTGTGGCGTCGTGGATCACGCTGCAGGTCCACTCCGCGCTGGAAGCGGTGGGTCTGACCGCTGCGGTCAGCGCAGCCCTCACACATGCGGGAATCAGCTGCAACGTCCTGGCTGGCTTCCATCATGACCATCTGCTGGTGCCGATCGCGGATGCGCCCCGGGCCATGGACGTGCTGCGCCTGTTGGCCCGGGGGATTGTATTGCGCCCCGAGCAGCCCGGCGACCGTGCGGAGATCCTTGAACTGACAGCGCGGGCATTCTCCATCTCGCCTGTGACCGGGAAGCCCGTGGAGGGCGTTCCTGTCGAGGTGGGGTTGCTCCAGGAACTCTTTGAGTGCAGCGAGTACATTCCCGGGCTCAGCATCGTGGCCGAGATGGGTGGGGAAATCGTGGGCCATGCCATCAGCACCCGCGGTTGGATCGGTGATGTGACAGTCCTTGGCCTGGGGCCGATCGGAGTGCTTCCGCAGTTCCAGGGCCGTGGCGTTGGATCCGCTTTGATGCGGGAGACCGAGGCCCGCGCCACCGCCTTGGGGGAGCCGGGCATCGTGTTGCTTGGCAGCCCGGCCTACTATGGACGCTTCGGCTTCGTGCCGGCCAGGTCTTTGGGTGTGGAGCCGCCGGAACCGCGCTGGGGAGAGCACTTCCAGCTGCTGCCGCTGCCGGACTGGCCCGACGGCGTCCGGGGCACCTTTCGCTATGCCGAACCCTTCAACCGGCTGTAGCTGGGATACCATGGTCCGGGCGCCCCAGTAGCCCAATTGGCAGAGGCAGCGGACTTAAAATCCGCGTGTTGTGGGTTCGAGTCCCACCTGGGGCACAGCGGGAAGGGGAGCATCTGCTCCCCTTCCTTTTTTCGTTTTCTTCTCAGAGAATCTTCCCAGCAAGCTCGTAGATTCCCCACAGGCAACGAGTGTTATAGGGATGTGACCTGAATCACTTATGTTCCCGGATCAATTGCACTAGTTTGAGTCCTAATCAGGAACACCTGAGTAATCGCATCAAAGGCAGTTCGCACCTTTCGATCGAGGAGACAACGAATGTTTGATCTTTCCCAAGCGGCGCCCCGGGCCGCCAAGCTAACAGCGCTTGGCATTGGGGTGGCTCTTCTCGCCACGGCCTGTGGTGGGTCCTCCACGCCGAGCCAGACCGGCTCCGGCTCCAGTTCCGCCGCCGCGGCTGGCATTTCCTGCCCGGCTCCCAGTGCGGGGGCAGGTGCCGGCAACAGCCAGGCTGCCACCAACTCTGGACCTGTACCTCCTTCGACCACTACTACTTCCACGCCGCTGAAGATTGGATCGCTCCTGCCGACAACGGGGTCGCTGGCTTTCCTTGGCCCACCGGAAATCGCCGGCGTCAACCTCGGCATCAAGGAAGTCAACGATGCCGGCGGTGTGCTGGGTGCTCCCGTATCCGTGGTCCACCGCGACTCCGGTGACACCAAGACCGATATCGCCACGCAGTCCACCACGGCGTTGCTCGGACAGGGCGTAAGCGCCATCGTGGGCGCAGCTTCCTCGGGCGTTTCCAAGACGGTCATCAACCAGATCACCGGTGCCGGTGTCATCCAGTTCTCGCCTGCGAACACGTCGCCCGACTTCACCACCTGGGACGACAAGGGCCTGTACTGGCGTACTGCACCGTCGGACGTCCTGCAGGGCAAGGTGCTCGGCAACTACATGGCTACCTGTGGCGCGCAGACCGTGGGCATGATCGTCCTTAACGACGCCTACGGAACCGGCCTGCAGAAGAACGTCAAGGAAGCCTTCGAAGCAGCCGGCGGCAAGGTTGTAGCCGAGGAACTGTTCAACGAGGGCGACTCCCAGTTCAGCAGCCAGGTGGACAAGGTCCTGGCCGCCAAGCCGGACGCCATCGCGCTGATCACCTTCGACCAGGCCAAGAGCATCGTCCCCCTGATCACCGGCAAGGGCATCAAGCCCACGCAGCTGTTCATGGTTGACGGCAACACCTCCGACTACAGCAAGGACTTCCAGGCAGGCACGCTGAAGGGCGCGCAGGGAACCATCCCGGGCACGTTCGCCAAGGATGATTTCAAGAAGAAGCTCCTGGCTATCGACCCGGCCCTGAAGGACTACAGCTACGCAGGTGAGTCCTACGACGCCGTGAACCTGATCTCGCTGGCAGCCGAGGCCGCCAAGAGCACCAAGGGCACGGACATCGCTGCCAAGCTGAAGGACGTCTCCGAAGGTGGCGAGAAGTGCACCAGCTTCCCCTCCTGCGTCACCCTGCTCCGCCAGGGCAAGGACATCGACTACGACGGCCAGTCCGGACCGGTCACGTTCTCCGACGCCGGTGACCCCACCGAGGCTTATATCGGTATCTACGAGTACCAGGACGACAACACCTACAAGCCCGTCCGTGAGGAGTTCGGCAAGCTCTAAGCCGCTCACTCTCCACTAACCAGAACAGGTCCCCTTCCAGCCGGAAGGGGACCTGTTCCGTGTCAGCGGGGATATGGATCGTCAACCGGGATAGGGTTCGAAACCGTCAAGCACCCTTTCCACCATCCGGACGCCCTGCTGCTCAAAGTCCCGGTCGCCCACTTGGTGTGCCCAGACCACCGTGCCAACGGCCTGGTTGAGGTTCTCCAGCCGCCACGATTGCCACTCCTCTTCTGTCGCGACAAGCCTGCCCAATCCTTGATGGAATGACGCTGAAAGCCCGGGCTGTCCCAGGAACTGCTGATGGCCGAGACGAACGAGGTCGTGGACCCAGGGGCGCAGCTCAGCCCTTCCGAAATCGATGACCCTGATGGTCCCGTCATGGTGCAGCCAGTTCCGGGGCTGATAGTCGCCGTGAGTGGTCACCACCTCGACGGGAAGATGTTCGACGGCGGCAATCGCCGAAGCCAGGCCGCGCAGCACGGGAGGCGCCAACAACCCGTGCGCCCTTTCCAGCATTGAGGCGGTTCTTATGCTGAGCGACTTCAGATAGCTGCCGGACGTTCCTGCGGGCTGGTGCAGAAGGCGCAGGAGTTCTCCGGCCTGCCGATACGTCTCCGGGTCCTCTTCTGCCGGTGTACCTGCGACTACCTCGCCCGGGAGGTACCGCGTCACCAGGAGCCCGGCGTTTGGGGCGGCGTGCAGCATGACAGGAACGTTGCCCTCCAGCCCCGGCATTCCACGGGAGTACGCTGCAATTTCACGGCGGATATGATGGCTGGTCCCACTCGCCTTGACGATGACCTGGTCTCCGCAGGCGCTCTCCAGCTGCAGCACCGTGGTGTCCTGAAGTGGCCAGGAATGATCCCGCACTACCCGGTAGCGGCCCAACCAGGACGTCAGTAGACCGTGTTGTTCCTCGGTGATGCCTTCACTCATCCGTCCAGCATGCCAGCAAACAGCAACGCGGGGTCACTTCTGGCCCGTTGGGAAACCCAACATGGGCCGGGAGTGACCCCGCGTTGCTTCTGGCTAGACCTCGTCCGCCAAGGTGCCCAGGTACAGCTGGATGACCTTGGGATCCTTCATGAGTTCACGGCCGGTGCCTGTGTAGGCGTCCTTGCCCTGGTCCAGGACGTAGCCGCGGTCGCAGATCTGTAGGCAGCGACGTGCGTTCTGCTCCACCATGATCACCGACACGCCAGCACGGTTGATCTCGTGGACCCGGAGGAAGGTCTCATCCTGTTTGACGGGGGAGAGGCCGGCAGAGGGCTCGTCGAGGAGCAGCACCGCAGGGTCCATCATGAGTGCCCTGCCCATGGCCACCATCTGGCGCTCGCCACCTGAAAGGGAGCCGGCACGCTGGGCGCGCCGTTTGGCCAGTTCCGGGAAGAGGCTGGTGACGAAGTCAAAGCGCTCAGCAAACACCTTGGGCCGCTGGAACATGCCCATCTGAAGATTCTCTTCGATGGTCAGTGTGGCAAACACATTGTTGGTCTGCGGCACGAACCCCACACCCTGGGTGACCAGCTTGTTGGCCTTCAACCCGGTGAGGTCCTGCCCCCGCACCACGACAGTGCCTGAGTGGACCTTCACCAAGCCGAACATGGCCTTGAGCAGTGTGGACTTGCCGGCGCCGTTGGGACCGATGATGCCGATGAGTTCGCCTTTACGGGCTTCGATGCTGCAGCCGTTCAGGATGTTGACGCCGGGAATGTACCCGGCAACGAGGTTGGTGACCTTGACCACCGAGTCGCCCGTGGGGGCCGGAGCCGATGCCGGCATGGCACTGGTGCTGCTCATTTCCCCTCCTCTTTCCTGGGTTCGACGACGTCCGAAAGGATGCCGGCATCTTCGGTGCCGACCACCGACTCGTCGTCGGCCTCAAGTTCGGCCTCGAGTTCCTTGATGCCCTCAGCGTCGCCGAGGTCGACGTCGTGGTGCGCGCCAAGGTAGGCGTCGATGACGGCAGGGTTCTTCATCACTTCGCCGGGAGGTCCTTCAGCAACGACCTTGCCTTCGGCCATGACCACCACCCAGTCTGCGATGTGGCGGACCATGTTCATGTCGTGCTCAACGAAGAGGACGGTCATGCCCTCGGCCTTGAGGTTCTTGATGTGGTCCAGCAGCGACTGGGTCAGTGCCGGGTTCACGCCGGCCATCGGCTCGTCCAGCATGACCAGCTTGGGCTTCACCATCAAGGAGCGTGCCATTTCCAGGAGTTTCCGCTGGCCACCGGAGAGTGACGCCGCGTAGTCGTCCTTCTTGGCATCCAGTTTGAATTTCTCCAGCAGGATGTTGGCCTGGGCCGTGATCTCCTTTTCCCGGCCACCCCAGATGCCCTTGAACAGGGCCTTGGAAAGCCGCTCGCCGGGTTGGTCGGCAGCACCCAGGCGCATGTTCTCCATGACAGTGAGCTTGCCCATCACCTTGGTGAGCTGGAAGGTGCGGACCATCCCCATGCGTGCCACTTTGTAGGAGGACACGCCGGCAAGGCTGTTGCCTTCGAATTGCCACTTTCCGCTGTTGGGAGTGTCAAAGCCGGTCAGCAGGTTGAACAGGGTGGTCTTTCCGGCGCCGTTGGGTCCGATCAACGCGGTGATCTTGTGCCGCGGAATTTCAAGGTACTCGACGTCCACGGCGTTGATGCCGCCGAAGGAACGGGTCACGTCCTCTGCCACTACGATCGGGTCGCGCTTCTTGCAGCCGGGGGTATTTTCCCCGACGGCGATCGGGCGCGAATCGGTCATGTAATCGATAATTTCGCTGTTGCCGATATTGCGGTCGTTGGTCTCACTCATGCGAAAGCAAGCTCCTTCTTATTGCCGAACACGCCCTGTGGGCGGAAGATCATCAGGAGCATCAGTGCTACGCCCACCAGGATGTAGCGCAGCTGGCCGGCTTGGACCGTGGTCAGCCAGGTGACTGCCCCTGATTCGATGAGGCCGTAGAGCAGGCTCTGGGTCAAGGAGAGCACAACCCAGAAAATCATTGCTCCGATGACTGGGCCCAGTACGGTGGCCATGCCACCGAGCAGGAGGCAGGTCCAGAGGAAGAACGTCAGTTCAGTACCGTAATTGGACGGTTGGACGGCGCCACGGGGGAGTGTGAAGATCATGCCTGCCAAGGCGCCCAGGACACCGCCGATGACCAGCGCCTGCATCTTGTAGGCGTACACATTCTTGCCGAGGGACCGGACAGCATTCTCGTCCTCGCGGATGCCCTTCAGGACACGGCCCCACGGGCTGCGCATGAGGAGCCACACCAGGACGCAGCACACGGCCACCAGGCCCCAACCGACTACGCGGATGAAGAAATCGCGGTTGTTCATGCCCATGTAGGACCCCTCCGGGAAGGGGTTCATGGCATAGAACGTGTTCTCGAAGGCAGCCAGGCCGTTTGCCGAGCCGGTGACCTTGGTGAGCTGGTTGGTAGTAACCACATAGCGGACAATTTCGGCGGCTGCGATGGTGACGATAGCCAGGTAGTCGGCCCGTAGCCGGAGGGTGGGAATGCCCAGAATGAAGGCGAAGATGACCGAACAGATGACCGATACAAGCAAGGCAACGAAGAACGGCGCGTTGAAGGTCAGCGTGGAGATGGCGAAACCGTAGGCACCGACTGCCATGAAGCCTGCCTGGCCAAAGTTCAGCAGGCCCGAGTAGCCGAAGTGCACGGCAAGGCCCAAAGCGGCAAGCGCGTAGGCCGCCGTCGTCGGGCTGAACAATTCACCAAGGGCGCTGGAGAAGATAAATCCGAAATCCATGGCCCGCTCCTAACCCACACGCTCACGCCGGCCGAGGATACCCTGCGGTCGGAACAGAAGGACAACGATCATGATGAACAGGGCACCGACGTACTTGAGGTCGGCAGGAAGGCCGAAAACGGTAGTCAGTTCCACGAAGATGCCTACAACGATCGAACCGATCAGGGCACCAAACACCGTGCCCAATCCGCCGAGCGTGACGCCCGCGAAGATGAGCAGCAGGATCTGCGAGCCCATGTCGAAGGTGACACCCGGCCGGTAGTAGGCCCAGAGGATGCCACCCAGGGAAGCGAGCACGCCACCGACGATCCAGACGATGCGGATAACAGAGTCGACGTCAATGCCGGAGGCCGCCGCCAGCGCGGGGTTGTCGGCCACAGCGCGGGTTGCTTTGCCCAGGCGGGTCTTGAGCAGGATGAATCCGATCAGGGCGATCACTACGGCACTGATGACCAGCGACCACAGGTTGTTCGGGGAGATGGAAACCGGGCCGATCTGGATCTCGGCGCTTTGTGCTCCCGGCAGCTGCTGTGTCGCACCGCCGAAGAAGAACTGGATGACGTACCGGATGGCCAGGGCCAGGCCGATGCTGACGATCATCATGGGAACCAGGCCGGAACCACGCTTCCTCAGGGGCCGCCAGAGGCCCGCGTCCTGGACGTAGCCGAAGAGGCCGCCACCCACCAGGGCCAGCAGGATCGCCAGCCAGAACGGGAACCCGAACCCGTTGAACATGAAAACGAGGACTGCGCCGAGGGTGACCATTTCTCCGTGTGCGAAGTTGGTGAGGCCGGTGGTTCCGAAGATCAACGACAGTCCCACCGCGGCCAAGGCAAGGAGGAGGCCGAAGCTCAGACCCGCCACCAGGCGGTTCAGGAGGTTCTGGCCGAAGTCCTGCTGTTGGACCACGATGCCTTTGCCGAAGGCGAAAATCACGGACAAGTTGGACGTCTGGCTGAAGGTGACGTTCCTTGGATTTTCCTGTCCATCTGCGAGCTTGATGCCGTCCGGCAAGGTGGAGGTATCGAGCTCAACTTTGTAGGTGCCTTGGACGGGAACGCCGATGCTCCAGGCACCATTCGCTCCGGAGGTGGCTTCACCTTCGAATCCGTTGCCAGAGGCCTTGATCTTGACCCCGGGAATGGGGGCCCGGCTGTCATCGCGGAGGAACCCGCTGATGTTGTCTTTGAAAGTAGTCGGAGATGGCGAAGGCGAGGGGGTGGTTGCCTGTGCCGAGGGGGCGGCGATCAACAGAGTGGCGATCAGGGCTGCGAACAGTGCCCCCACGACTCTCTGCAGTCCCTTGGACCGTCTCTTGGACGGGTCGCGCAGTGTGCTTCTCAAAATGGAAAACCTCCACAGTGGGGGTGGTCCCGACTGCGCCATTGCAGCCGGTGCGAACGGGTTCATGGGGCTTATGAACAGTACTTGCCTAGCTGCCTCAATTGTGATCTAAGTCACCCATGTGTGGCCTATGTTACAGCTCACGGAGACCAAAGAATGCCCAGTTCGGGGGTCCAAAGATAGCGATCAGATAACAACTGTGAAGCTATAGGCAACTATTGATGTAGCTCGGCTAAATGGAGCTTTCGTTGCACGGGCATGTGCCTAAAGTTTCGGCTAAAGAACGCCGTAGCGCGGGAATGTCGGTTTCCGGGTCACGGTTCAGTTTCGTCTGAGTGAACAAGGGAACTTTCCCTGCCGCGCACACGTGCTAATTGGTACCGTGAACTATCACTTAGCCCTTTCTCAGGAGGACACCCGTAATGGCACTTGGCGGAAACCCAGTCTTCAACGGAAAGAATTTCCGTGGAGCAAAGCAGGCCCCGCCTGTACCGCAAAATCCGTACGGCCAGCAATTTAACCCCGCTGGCCGCGCGCCCGGACAGGTCATGGACGGCCAGGCCGCATGGTCCGCACAGCAGCAGAGCATGACCAACGAGCAACTGCAGCAGATGTACAACCAGCCGGCGGCAGGCCCCGCTGACACCGGCCGCATGACCTATGACGACGTCATCATGAAGACTGTTGCCTGCTTGGTGGTCCTGGTGATCGGTGCGGCCGTGACCCTGTTCGTGGCGCCCGGCTTGTCCAGCGTATTGATGATCGTCGGAGCCCTGGGCGGCTTCGTCCTGGCCTTGGTCAACACCTTCAAGAAGCAGCCGTCTCCGGCGTTGATCCTGGCTTACGCCGGCCTGGAGGGCCTGTTCCTCGGTGGCCTCACGCGCATCCTGGACGGCATGTACCCCGGCGTTGGCCTGCAGGCGGTCATCGGTACCCTTGCGGTCTTTGGCGTCACGCTGGTGCTGTTCAAGAGCGGCAAGGTGCGCGCAACGCCCAAGATGGTGCGCTTCTTCATGATTGCGACCATCGGTTACGCAGTCTTCGCCTTGATCAACCTGGTGATGATGTGGACCGGCGCCGTGCAGGAGCCCTTCGGCCTGCGTACCAGCGTGGAGATCTTCGGCATCCCGCTGGGTGTCTTCATCGGCATCCTGGCCATCGGCCTGGCAGCGTTCTCGCTGATCATGGACTTCACCAGCATCGAAGAGGGCGTCCGCGCCGGCGCCCCGGAACGTTACTCCTGGGTTGCAGCCTTCGGCCTGACGGTCACTTTGGTTTGGCTCTACGTGGAAATCATCCGCCTGCTGGCAATCCTGCGAGGCGACGACTAGTCACCATCAGCTCCACCGAGAAATGCCCCCGAAGTTGCTTCGGGGGCATTTTTGCTTCCTAGCTCAAACGCTCGAACACCACAGCCATGCCCTGGCCACCCCCCACGCAGAGCGTGGCCAGTCCCAGGGTCCCGTCGCGTTCCCTGAGCCCGTTGAGCAGGGTGGTCGTCATTCTGGCACCCGTCATGCCGAAGGGGTGACCCAGGGCAATGGCCCCGCCGTGGACGTTGAGCTTGTCGGGATCAATGCCCAGCTCCCGTGCGCTCGCCACCACCTGTACCGCGAAGGCCTCGTTCAGTTCCACCAGGTCAATGTCGTCCATGGTCAGTCCGGCCAAGGCAAGTGCGCGCCGGGAAGACTCAACCGGTCCCATGCCCATGAGTTCCGGGGAGAGGGCACTGAGGCCGGTGGAGACCACGCGGGCCAAGGGTTCGAGCCCAAGTTCGAGGGCCCGGGTATCGCTCATGACCACCACGGCGGCAGCACCATCGTTGAGGGGACAGGCGTTTCCCGCAGTCACCGTGCCGTCGGGCCGGAAAACGGGCTGCAGCGCTGACACCCCCTCCAAGGTGACTTCTGCACGGGGGGAGTCGTCGCGGTCCACTACGGAGCCGTCCTTGCGGGTGTACGGGGTGATGTCCCTGGCGTAAAACCCGGTGGTTATTGCGGCCTCGGCCCGATTTTGGCTCAGGACGCCCCACTCATCCTGCTCGGCCCGGCTGATTCCGTAACTGGTTGCCACGTTTTCGGCAGTTTGGCCCATCGAGATGTAGATGTCCGGCAACCGGCCGCCAAGCCGGGGGTCCGTCCAGGGAATGTTGGAGGCGGCGCGGGCTGCAGTGCGTTGGGCCGCTGCTTCGAAGAGCGGATTGTGGTTGGCGGTGTCAGTTTCGCCGGCACCGGCCCAGTTCTGGTAGCGGGATACACTTTCCACGCCGGCGGACACTATCGCGTGGGCTTCTCCGGATTTGATGGCGTGGAAGGCCATGCGAAGGGTTTGCAGGCTGGATGCGCAGAAGCGGTTGATGGTGGCTCCGGGAACGCGGTCCAATCCGGCGAGCACCGCCACCACGCGTGCCATGTTGGAGCCGGCCTCACCGCTGGGTTCGGCGCAGCCAAGGAGGATATCGTCCAGGCCTTGGCCGCCGTCGGCGCCAGGATCAAATGCGGGGATTTTGGCGAGGGCAGCCTGCACCATCGCAGTGGCGAGGTCGTCGGGGCGTTCGTCCTTCAAGGAGCCTTTGAAGGCGCGGCCGATGGGACTCCTGGCAGTGGAAACAATGACAGCCTCAGTCATGGCCCCAGCTTACGCCCGGGATTCGGGAGGAGCCGGGCCTAAGCCTGCAGAAGCGTCAGGCCAGGCGAAGCGCGCCTGCCGCCGGGGTCACGGTGAAGATGTCAGGTGTGGTGAAGCCGGCCTCCGCGAAGGAATGTACGACGGCGTCACGCACCTGCTGCTCTTGCCCCACCGGAGTGAGCGCTATGGCGGAGCCACCGAAACCGCCCCCGGTCATGCGTGCACCGATGGCGCCGTTGGCACGGGAAGTGTCGACAGCGAGATCGAGTTCCGGGCAGGAGATTTCGAAGTCGTCCCGCATGGAAACATGGCTGGCGTCCAGCAGGGCTCCGATGCTTGCCGGCCCCTGGCTGCCCAGCGCTTCCACGGTTTGGAGCACGCGGTCGTTTTCCGTGACAACATGGCGGACCCGTCGAAGCGTTGTCTCATCCAGCAGTCCTGAAGCTTCCTCCAAACGTTCGACGCCGACGTCGCGCAGTGCTTTTACGCCAAGCACCTCAGCGCCCAACTCGCAGGATGCGCGCCGTGAGGCGTAACCGCCGTCGGCGTGGGAGTGGGAGACTTTGGTGTCGATGACGAGCAGCACCAGGCCGGAAGCCTCGGCGTCGAAGGGGACCAGTTCCACGTGTTGGTCCCGGCAATCAAGGAAGACAGCATGCCCCTTGGCCCCGCGCAACGACGCTGACTGGTCCATGATCCCCGTGGGTGCCCCCACGAAGACGTTTTCGGCGCGCTGGGTGGCCAGGACGAGTTCCTCGGCCGCGAAGCCGGCGCCTGTGAGCTCGTTCAGCGCAGAGATGACGGCGCACTCGATGGCGTGGGACGACGAGAGCCCGGCGCCCAGCGGAACATCGGAATCCAGCAGGAGGTCAAAGCCGGGGACGGAAATACCGCGTTCCTGAAGAGCCCACGCCACCCCAAGCGGGTAGCGGGACCAGCCTTCGCCCGACCCGGGTTCCAAGTCCGCAAGGGTGGCCTCCACCATGCCGTGGCCACCAAAGGTGGACAACATCCGTACGGTCGAGTCGTCACGGACGCGCAGGGCTACCTTCGCAGTCCTGTCTATCGCGAAGGGGAGCACGTATCCTTCGTTGTAATCTGTGTGTTCGCCGATCAGGTTGACGCGACCCGGCGCCTGCCACACGCCGTCGGGTGCTGAACCGAAGGTCTCCTGGAAGCGGGCGGTAAGGACGCTGGCGTCCGTGGTGGTGGTCATGCTCGGATGCCTTCCATGGTGTTGTCGGTGGACGGTGCGGGGACGCTGCGCAGCCGCTCCGCCACAGCTTCCGGGGTGGTGTCGTTGATGAACGCTCCCATGGCCGCTTCTGATCCGGCGAGGTACTTGAGCTTATCGGCCGCGCGCCTGGGAGAGGTCAACTGCAGGTGCAGCTGGCCGGCAGGGCGGAGGACGGGGTCCAACGGTGCCTGGTGCCACGCCGAGATGTAGGGCATGGGCGTGGGGTAGAGCGAGTCCAGCCGCCCCAGCAGGTCAAGGTAGACGTGCGAAAGTTCGTCCCGCTCTTCGCCCGTGAGTGCGGCGAGGTCCGGCACGCTACGGTGCGGGACCAGGTGGATTTCCAGTGGCCAGCGCGCAGCAAACGGTACGTAGGCGCTGAAGTGCCCGGCTTCGAGCACCATGCGGCTTCCGTCTTCGCGTTCCGCCCTCAGGAGCGATGCCCCCAGCGTCTCCTTCGCGTCGACGTCGTCGTAATATTTCCTGGCGACGGCACCCAGCTGGGCGGCGCGCGGCGTGACATAGGGGTAGGCGTAGATCTGGCCGTGCGGGTGGTGCAGGGTGACGCCGATGTCCGCGCCGCGGTTCTCGAACGGGAACACCTGCTTGATGCCGGGCAGGGCGCTCAGTGCGCCGGTCCGCTGGGCCCACGCTTCGATCACGGTGCGGGCGCGCGTCTCGCCGAGCTGCGCAAAGGAGCCTGTGTGCTCGGGCGTGAAGGCCACAACCTCGCAGCGGCCAAAGGCCGGTCCGGTGATGCCATGGGCATTGTGGCCCGGCGCGGGCAGAGGGGGAATATCGCCCACCGCAGGTCCCAGCGACGGGAAACGGTTCTCGAACACCACGACGTCGTAGTCCGGCGCGGGGATCTCGGAGGGGTTGGCGGCCGTGGTGGGGCAGATGGGGCATTGATCGGCCGGCGGCAAGTGTGTCCGGGTCTGCCGGTGGGCGGCAACTGCCACCCAGTCTCCGGACAGGGCGTCGTACCTGACCTCACCGGGTTCGCCACGGGCCGGAAGTCCACGGTGGTCCACGAGGGAATCCGGTGTCCGTTCAGGCGTTCCGGGATCGTCAAAGTAGATCAGCTCGCGGCTGTCCGAGAGGCGTGTACTGGTGATGCGGGTCATGAGTCCATCATTCCACAACTGATCAAAAGCGCATAGTTTCTAACAAAATCAAACATTGGCTTCTCGGCGGTGTATCCCGGATGCAGTACGGTAATGCCATGCCCGCCTCTTCGTTGCCCGCTGACAGTGCCCATGATTCCGAGTCCCGCCGCTTCGCCACCGGGAGGCAGTTCGAGCTCCGCCGGGGAGACGCGGTTGCCATCGTCACCGAACTGGCTGCGGGACTGCGGCTCTACTCCCGCGGTAGCATCCAGTTGACGGAGACGTATGGCGACGACCAGATCCCGCCCGGCGCCACCGGCATCACGCTTGCCCCCTGGGCCAACCGCGTGGAAGACGGGCTCTGGTACCTGGACGGCAAGAAGCAGCAACTCGACATCACGGAAGTTTCCCGCAACAACGCAAGCCACGGCCTCCTGCGCAATACGGGCTATGCCTTGGTGGACGAATCCGAGTTCTCCGTCACCCTGGAAGCCACTGTCTTTCCCCAGCACGGCTACCCGTTCCTTGTGGTGCACTGTGTCCGCTACGAACTCGACGACGCCTTGGACCTTCGTGTTTCCCAAACCTTGGTCAACGAGTCGCAGAGTCCGGCTCCCTTCGTCCTGGGCGCCCACCCTTACCTCCGGCTGGGGGACACCGCACCTGAGGACCTGGTCCTGACGGTCAAAGCGCGCACCCGGCTGGTGGCCGATGAGCGCCTGATCCCGCGAAGCACCGCCCCAGCCGATGATGCCTACGATTTTTCCGCAGGTACCGCGGTTGGCCCGGCGCTCGTGGACGTCGCCTTGACGGACTTGGCGTTCGACGGCGGCGTGGCGCGCCACACGCTTTCTGGTCCTGACGGCCGCAGTGTCAGCCTCGAGCAGGACGCGAATTGCCAGTACGTCCACGTCTTCATCACCGATACCTTTCCCGGACGTTCCAAGGCAGTGGCCATCGAACCAATGACCGGCCCGGCGAACGCGTTCAACAGCGGTGACGGCCTCCGCTGGTTGGCGCCAGGGGAGGCTTTCACCATGAACTGGGGGATTGCAGCCTCCCTCTAGGAGCTGCGCCGCGTTTGGGGTCCCCGTCTGCGGGTCGGTTTCCCATACGGGGCGGGCTACGGAATTATGGGTTCATGACGCCAACACCGGACGCCAAGACCCGTTCTGACCGCCAAATCGCCGAGGACATCCCCTACGGGGTGCGCATTGCCGCCGCTTGGTCGTGGCGGGCGGGGCTGATCCTGCTCATGATCGGCGCATTGGTGTGGCTGCTCGGCAAAGTCAGCTTCCTCATCATCCCCGTGATGGTGGCTGCGCTGCTGGCCGGCTTGCTGTATCCGGTGGTGGCCTGGTTGCGCAACCGCAAAGTGCCCAACGGGGCAGCCGTGGCAATCACTGTGCTTGGTTTCATCGGTGTCATCGCCGGCGCCCTGGCATTGGTGGGCAGGCAACTCGTTTCCGGCTTCGGGGCGCTCTGGCAGGAAGCCCTCATGGGAATCCAGCAGATCCAGACCTGGCTGGCCGATGGCCCTCTCCACCTGACCGCAGACCAGATCGACCAATATATCGCCGACGGCGCCAACGCCCTGCAGAACAACAGCAGCAGCATACTCAGCGGTGCGCTGTCCTTCGGCAGCACTGCCGGACACTTCGCTGCAGGCCTCGTGCTGGCACTGTTCATCCTCATCTTCTTCCTGCTGGAAGGGAACCGGATCTGGGGCTTCCTGGTGCGCCTGCTGCCCAAGAGGGCGCGGCGTGCCACCGACGGCGCCGGCCGGCGGGGATGGACCTCCATGGTCAGTTATGTTCGGATCCAGATGTTCGTGGCCTTCGTAGATGCCGTGGGAATTGGCGTTGGTGCAGCGATCATCCAGGTCCCGTTGGCCCTGCCCCTTGCTGTCCTGGTCTTTATCGGCTCCTTCATTCCCGTCGTGGGTGCGCTTGTTACTGGCGCCATCGCCGTACTGCTGGCCCTGGTCGCGAACGGCCCGATCAACGCCCTGATCATGCTGGCCATCGTCCTGCTGGTGCAACAGCTTGAAAGCCACATCCTGCAGCCCCTGGTCATGGGCAAAGCCGTGGCCCTCCACCCCGTGGCCGTCATCCTCTCGGTGGCTGCCGGCTCGTACCTGGCGGGCATCCCGGGAGCGCTGTTCGCCGTACCGTTGCTCGCCGTAGTAAACACGGCCGTTCGCTACATTGCGGGCCGGACGTGGGAACATGATGAAGGATTGGGTGGCGTCGAACTCCAACCGGCGGCCGCTCCGGCAACAAAGGACGACGACGCCAACTTCAGGGAAGTGCACCTTCCCGGACCCGAATCCCGCCTTGGCAAGGGCGGCAGTGGCAAGACCAAGGCTTCAGGCAGCACCTCTGTGGAGGCTCCTGTGGCCGACACCAACAAAGGAGAATAGTCAGTGAATACCCTCGATACCCTGCCCGTCACCCTGGACGATGTCCTCAAGGCGCAGGAGTTGCTCGAGGGCATTATTACGAAGACTCCGGTGGAGTCGTCGCGGGCACTGGGCCACCTGGTAGGCGGCAACGTCTTTTTCAAGTGCGAGAACCTGCAACGCGCCGGCTCCTTCAAAGTCCGTGGTGCGTACGTGCGCATGGCCCGCCTGACAACCGAAGAGAAGAAGCGCGGCGTGGTGGCCGCCTCCGCAGGCAACCACGCCCAAGGTGTGGCAGTGGCTGCCAAGAGCCTGGGCATCAACGCCCGGATCTACATGCCCCTGGGCGTGGCCCTTCCCAAACTGGCCGCAACGCGCAGCCATGGCGCAGAAGTGGTCCTCCACGGCCACAACGTGGATGAAGCCCTGGCCGAAGCCCAGCGCTACGCCAACGAAACGGGCGCAGTCTTTGTGCACCCCTTCGACAACGTGGACGTCGTCGCGGGCCAGGGCACCATCGGTTTGGAAATCCTGGACCAGGTCCCCAACGTGGACACCATCCTCATGGGCGTAGGCGGCGGCGGACTGCTGGCTGGCGTGGCCGTAGCCATCAAGGCCCGCGCCAAGGAACTGGGGCGCGAGATCCGGGTCATCGGCGTGCAGGCCGAAAACGCCGCGGCCTACCCGCCCTCACTGGCCGCAGACGCACTGGTACCGCTCAAGAAGGTATCCACCATGGCCGACGGCATCGCTGTGGGACGGCCGGGACAACTGCCCTTCAGCATCATCCGTGAACTCGTGGACGACGTTGTCACCGTCAGCGAAGACTCCCTCGCGCGCGCCCTTATTTTCCTCCTGGAGCGGGCCAAAATGGTGGTTGAGCCCGCCGGTGCCGTGGGAGTAGCCGCACTGATGGACGGCAAGATCGAAAACCCGGGGAACACCGCCGTCGTGCTTTCCGGCGGCAACATCGATCCCATGCTCATGCTCAAGGTCATCCAGCGCGGTTTGTCGGCCGCAGGCCGGTTCATGACGGTCCGCATGATGCTCGATGACCGGCCGGGTTCATTGGCCACGATCGCCCGCATCATCGCCGAAAACGACGCCAATGTCACTGGCCTGGACCACACGCGACTGGGTGGCTCCATCAGCATGGGCGACGTCTCCATCACCATCAACCTGGAAACCAAGGGCCATGAACACGGTGAACAGGTCCTCGGCGCATTGCGGGCCGAAGGCTTCCAGCCCATCGTGGTGCACTGACAGGGGGAACGTGCATGGTGCTGGGAATGCCTGACGGGCCTACGGCCGACGCCGGGGAATCGCTGGCCGGGCGCGCGAAGGGCGGCCTGCTGTTCATGGGCGGCTTCGTGGTCCTGCTCTACGTCATCGAGATTCTCAACACGCTTATGCGGCATGCCCTGAACGCCACCTTCGGGCTCCGCCCGCGATCCATGGACGGCGTCCTGGATATCCTGACCTTTCCGTTGCTGCACGCAAACTTCAACCACCTGATTTCCAACACGCTCCCGCTGATCATTTTCGGGTTCCTGGTGTTCCTGTCGGGAATCCGTGTGTTTATCACTGCCCTGGCTTTCAGTTGGCTGGGCTCAGGGCTCACCGTGTGGCTCATCGGCGGGGGAGGAGTGACAGTCGGCGCTTCGGGGCTGGTGTTCGGTTTCTTCGCATTCCTGCTGGTCAGGGGATTCTTCAACCGGAACTGGTGGCAGATCCTGTTGTCCGTGTTGCTGTTCATGGCGTACGGCAGCATCCTTTTCGGGGTGCTGCCTACGGTGATGGGCTACATTTCCTGGCAGGCACACCTCGGCGGTGCCATAGGCGGCGTTAGCGCAGCCATCCTGCTGCGCCCCAAGTCCAAGCTCGTGGCCTGACCCAGTTGGGAAAGCGGGTACGAAAAAACGCCGGCCCCCTCCGCGAAGGAGGCGGCCGGCGTCGTGCTTTTGCTGGAGCCTAGGCGACGTACGGCTTGGCGGAGACGATTTCCACCGGAATTTCCTTGCCGTTGGGAGCGACGTAGCTGAGGCTGTCGCCTTCCTTGTGGCCGATGATGGCTGCGCCGAGGGGCGACTTCTCGCTGAAGACATCCAGATCGGAGTCTCCGGCAATTTCACGCGAGCCCAGCAGGAATGTCTCTTCGTCACCGGCAATGCGGGCAACAACAAGCATGCCGGGCTCGACAATTCCGTCGTCGGCCGGGGCCTCGCCCACGTGGGCGTCGCGAAGAAGGACGGTGAGCTGCCGGATGCGGGCTTCAATCTTGCCCTGCTCCTCCTTGGCTGCGTGGTACCCGCCGTTTTCCTTGAGGTCGCCTTCCTGGCGGGCAGCTTCGATCTTCTGGACGATTTCCGCCCGGCCAGCGCCGGAAAGGTGGTCCAGCTCAGCCTTCAAGCGGTCGAAAGCTTCCTGGGTAAGCCAAGCCGCAGTGGCGCTGTTGGTGGTAGACACGGATTTCTCCTCTAGATCTGACAATGCAAAAGACCCCGCCGAGGTGGCCACTCGTAAAACTCAGTAACCAACTTAACGGGGTGAAGGTTTCATCCATTGTAGTAAATCCTTTGGACGAACCCAAACCGGTTGAGCCGTGGGTCACACCTTTGTTATTTCCCGCTGCCTACAATCCAGCAGTTGTCCACCACACCGGAGACGGCGGGGGACTCTGTTCGAAGGGTGGTCCGCTGGACGGTGGTCCTGCCGCCGTCGGGGTCGTCCTGGGGCTCGTTGGCGCCGATTTCCACTACCTTCCAGCCCACGACGGCGAACTTGGAATCCAGGGCTTTGATGGCACACTTCGCCGTCGCGCCGGGGGACTTGGTGACCTGGTAATCCACCTCGGCCTGTGTGTCGTCAACGGTGCTGTAGCCGATGTCCTTGAAGGTGACCGGAGCCTGCGCGGACCCTGTTGCCACATAGGCAGCCAACGCGATGGCAACCACCAAAACGGCGATGATGATGTTCCGCTTGGTTTTGCGTGTCATGGCGCGCTTTTGACCGCCGTAGCGATTGGCTAGGCTGGTGCTTGCCGGTACTTGGGTGGCCGAAAGGTCCTCTGAAGTCACCCGTCCAGTTTAGTGCCGATCCCGGCGGCTCATTGCCGCCGTCCGCGGCAGATCCATGAAGCCAGATCCACGAAAGAGGAGCCGTCACGTGACAGCGTCCAGCAGTTCCGACCAGCAGCTGCGGCTGCTCGCCGTCCATGCCCACCCGGACGATGAGTCCAGCAAGGGCGCGGCAACCATGGCGATGTACGCAGCCGCCGGCGTGGAGGTCATGGTTGCCACGTGCACTGACGGATCCCGTGGAGACATCCAGAACCCGGCCATGGAGGATGCACCGCACCCCAAACGCGACATGGCCGGCGCACGCCGCCTGGAAATGGCAAAAGCGGCAGCGGTGCTGGGTATCCAGCAGCGCTGGCTCGGCTTCGTTGACTCCGGCCTGCCCGAAGGCGATCCTCTGCCTCCGCTCCCGCCGGGCTGCTTCGCATTGCAGCCACTGGAGCGGGCAACGGCTCCGCTGGTGCGGCTGGTCCGGCAGTTCAAGCCCCATGTCATCCTCAGCTACGACGAAAACGGCGGCTATCCGCACCCGGACCACATCATGGCGCACAAGGTCGCCGTCGAAGCGTTTGAGGCCGCGGGCGATCCTGAGCGCTACCCCGGCATGGGTGAGCCGTGGGCCCCTCACAAGCTTTACTACGACAGGGCCTTCAGCCCCGCGCGTTTCCGCGCCCTGCATTTCGCCTTGGAAGAGGCCGGTCTGCAGTCCCCTTACGCTGAGCGGCTCGCGGCGTGGTTGGAGGCCGACGCCGAGGGTCACACTCCGCCCGCGGGCGGGCACCAGACCACCACCCAGATCGACTGCGGCGATTACTTCGAGGTCCGTGACGACGCCCTGCGGGCCCACCGCACCCAGATCGACCCCCTGGGGTTCTTCTTCGCCGTTTCGCCGGAACTCCAGCGGACTGTGTGGCCATGGGAGGACTACACCCTGATCACGTCCCGGGTGGCCACCGAGCTGCCGGAAAAGGACCTGTTCGCAGGGATAAGATAGGAATGTTGGTAGTTTCTATCGTTTGTAGAAATTACCCGGCCATCCACCAGCATCCCGGTTACGTTTCGCCAGCCGGTACGCACCAGCTCCCACAGAAGGTTTGACCGTGCACCACTTGATTCTCGCCCTGACCGTGACTCCGTCGCCCGATCCCACGGGCACGCTGCGGCCTGGCCTGTCCGAGGATCAGGTCACGCCGGGAACGTGGGGATTTGTCCTGACGGCCTTCATCGTGATCCTGACGACTTTCCTGATCGTGGACATGGTCCGCAGGATCCGCCGGGTTCGCTACCGTGCCCAGGTGGAGGAGGCCCGCCTGGCCGCGGAGGCCGATGGTGTGCCCGGGGAAAACGGTGCTGACGGGGATGAGACCCGAGGCGCCAACGGCTCTGAGGGCCCCGGCGCCCGCTAGCTCAGTACTGCCATCATGATGGCCGCGAAGTGCGCAGCGAAGGCAAGCACCGTGAACGCATGGAACAGCTCGTGGAAGCCAAAATGCCGCACGCTGAAGTTCGGCTTCTTGAGTGCATAGAACACCGCACCGGCAATGTACAAGGCGCCGCCGACGCAAATGAGGATCGCCGCTGCAGCGTTTGCGGCGAAGAACTGCGGCAGGTAGAACAGGGCCCCACAACCGAGGGCGATGTACACCGGTACGTAGAGCCAGCGCGGCGCGTGGGTCCACAGCACCCGGAACAGCACTCCCACGATTGCTCCGGACCACACGAGCCAAAGCAAGGTCACGGCCTCGGAGCGTTCCAGCAGTGACCAGGCCAGCGGCGTGTAGCTGCCGGCGATCACCAGCATGATGTTGGTGTGGTCCAGCCGTTTGAGGAGCATTCGGACCTTGGGGGACCAGTTTCCCCGGTGGTACACGGCGCTGACGCCAAACAGCAGGAAGCCGGTCAGGGCATACACGGCGGAGGTAATTTTCCGGTCCGGGGTGGGGGCGACTGTTACCAGGATGATCCCTGCCGCCAGCGCAAAAGGAGCGGCAACTGCGTGGATCCAGCCGCGCCAGAGGGGCTTGGTTTCGAGGAGCTCGGCCATGGTTCAAGAATAACCTACGTTCCGGTAAGTTACTTTCTGGTAACAAGGGTCGAGCGGATTTTGACCGTCTGCTGCACCGGCTCGGCACCTTGGGAAGGTAGCCTTGGATGTGCGTCGTCGTACAAGCAAGGAAGTCAGGTGAGAGTCCGGTGGAGCTGCCCGGTTTCCTCTACGGCTTCTATGAGCGCAAATTGTTGCGCTCGCTCAAGCAGGACCAGATCCCACGGCATATCGGTGTGATGGTGGACGGCAACCGCCGCTGGGCGCGTCAGTTCAATGCGCCAACCAGCCAGGGACACCAGGCCGGCGCGGACAAGATCCACGAATTCCTGGGTTGGTGCCAGGAGCTGGGCGTCAAGGTTGTCACGCTCTACATGCTCTCCACGGACAACATGAACCGCTCCGGTGAAGAGCTGGACCTGCTCATGGGCATCATCGCCAACACGATGGACCGCTTGGACGAGGACGAGGACGTCTCCGTCCATGCAATGGGTGCTCCGGAACTCCTTCCCGACTACCTCGCAGAGCGACTGAACAAGCTGACCTCCCGCACGCCGGTCCACGAAAAGATTCACGTCAACGTCGCCGTTGGCTATGGCGGCCGCCGCGAGATTGTCGACGCCGTCAGGGAACTTCTGCACGACGCCGCCTCCAAGGGGCGCACCATGACCGAGGTGGCAGATGAACTTTCGGTGGATGACATCTCCCGCTTCCTCTACACCCGGGGCCAGCCCGATCCCGACCTGGTGATCCGCACTTCGGGGGAGCAGCGCCTCTCCGGCTTCCTTATGTGGCAAAGCGCCTACAGCGAGTTCTATTTCTGCGAAGCCTTGTGGCCGGCCTTCCGCAAGGTCGATTTCCTGCGTGCGCTCAGGGATTATGCCGGGCGGCAGCGCCGGTACGGAACCTAGCCCCGGGGCGGTTCACGGAAAATTAACGATTCGGACATGCGACTTGCCGACGATGGATTGCGGAAATGAATGTGTCCGGGATTACGTTAATCCCATCAGCAGGCAAAACCGCCCGCTGATCGGGGAGGCCAGTACATGGAGCGGAACATCGCACCAGTTACATGGGAGGCCACGCCCGGCCTTCCGGCCGAGCCGCTTCACCATTAGGCCGGGCGACCGCCCGGGGCTGGAGTCGATGTGGCTATTTCTGAGCAACTGTCCGCTATGGTTTCCGACGGGGAAAGTGCAGCTACCTCTCGCGCCAAGCGGGTCCCACAAAAAGCGCGGGCAGCAGCGTCCGCCACGGGCCGCAGCTATGTGATCGATACATCCGTCCTGCTTTCCGATCCCCACGCGTTGTTGAGGTTCGCGGAGCACGAAGTCATCGTTCCAATCGTGGTCATCAGTGAGCTCGAAGGAAAACGCCACGATCCCGAACTTGGCTACTTCGCCCGGAAAGCCCTGCGCCTCCTGGACGACCTCAGGATCGAACACGGGGGACTGGACCAAGCCATTCCGCTGGGGAAAGACGGCGGCCTTCTCAGGGTTGAGATGAACCACATTTCCCCGGATGTGCTTCCGGCAGGTTTCCGGGGAGGCGACAACGACAGCCGGATCCTGGCTGTGGCCAAGAACCTGGCGAACGAGGGCCACAACGTCACGGTTGTCTCCAAGGACCTTCCCATGCGGGTCAAGGCCTCGGCGATGGGACTTCAGGCGGATGAGTACCGCAACGAACTCGTCAAGGACTCGGGCTGGACCGGCATGGCCGAGATAGAAGCCAACGACGACGAAATCACCTCGCTCTACGGCCACGAACCAGTCTTTATCCCGGCAGCAGCCGAACTTCCCGTCAACACAGGCCTGGTGCTCCTATCCAACAGGGGCTCCGCTTTGGGCCGCGTCGGAGCGGACAAGCAGGTGCGCCTGGTCAAGGGCGACAGGGACGTCTTCGGCCTCCACGGGCGCTCGGCCGAACAGCGGCTTGCCATCGACATGCTGATGGATCCTTCCGTGGGCATCGTGTCCATCGGTGGACGGGCCGGCACGGGAAAGTCTGCGCTGGCACTCTGTGCAGGCCTGGAAGCTGTCCTGGAACGCCGTGAGCACCGCAAGGTGGTGGTCTTCCGGCCACTCTACGCAGTGGGCGGCCAGGAGCTCGGTTATCTTCCAGGATCCGAATCCGAAAAGATGAACCCGTGGGCACAGGCCGTCTTCGATACCCTGGGAGCACTGGTCAGCCAGGAAGTGGTTGAAGAAGTCATGGACCGCGGCATGCTCGAGGTCCTCCCGCTGACCCATATCCGCGGGCGCTCGCTGCACGACGCCTTCGTGATCGTGGACGAAGCACAGTCGCTGGAGAAGAACGTCCTCCTGACTGTCATGAGCCGCATCGGACAAAACTCCAAGATCGTCCTCACCCACGACGTCGCGCAGCGGGACAACCTCCGCGTGGGGCGGCACGACGGCGTTGCCGCCGTGGTGGAGACCCTCAAGGGGCACCCGCTGTTCGGGCACATCACGCTGACCCGTTCCGAACGTTCGCCTATTGCAGCCCTTGTCACCGAATTGCTGGAGGGGGCGGAGATCTAGGCGGCTTGCTGGCTTATGGGCCGTGGTCCGGTTCGCCGGGCCACGGCCCTTCGCCGTCAAAGCCCCAGGTAGGCCTTGAGCTCTTCATCGCCTTGGACTTTGAGGGTCCAGTCGGGGCGTTTGAAGGTGTCCGGCGTAAGGCGGACCCGTTGGACTTCTTCGACTTTGTCGCCCCAGTTGTCGCGTAAGAGACCGTTGGGTTCGTAGCCGAGGCTCGCTGAGACACCCAGCGATTGCCTGTTCCAAACGGCGGCTTCGGATTCAGCGACTTCCGCGTCCAGATAGTCGAAAGCAAAGCCCACGACGGCGGCACGCATCTCCTTGCCGAAGCCCTGGCCCTGCGCTGACTGCTTGAGCCAGGAACCCGTGCTGACCGTCTTGAGCGTCTTGAAGTTCTTGGCTCCGAGGTCCTGCACACCCAGGAACTCGTCCTCGTGCCAGGCCGCGAGGAGGAGGGTCCAGGAATCCTTGGTGAAATTCCCGCGGCAGCGCCAGTACCACTGAGCCATGTTCGGTGCCAGCTCTGCGTGCGGCATTTCCGCCCATGGATTGCTGAACGGACTCTTGCCGGCTTCGTGGACGCCGGAGCGGGCCGCGTCCACGGCGGCGGGGATGTCGTCGTCGAGAATTGGGCGGATGGTGAGCCTCGGGGTGGTGAGGATGAGTCCGAACGGGGGCCATATTTCTGCCAGCGATGTCATCGCCGTAGCTTAGCCCGGATTGTGCCGGTGGTCAGGCCGCCGGCCCTACGTCCCAGGGAATGTGGCGACGGACGTCCGTGAGGTTCATCGATTCCGCCAGGAACAGGTCATCGAGCATGTACTCATCAACGCCTAGGATCTTCAACCAGTGGCCCGTGCCCGAGGTGTCGCCATCCAGGCTCTGGCTGGCAACGCAGACCCCTGTCCCGACGTCGATCCGGATCAGCGTCCTCCCCGGATGGACCAGGGGCTGGGCAGGATCGGAGGGGACGTAGGTGCGGCTGGGTGTGACGACGGTTTCCAAGGCAGGACGGCCTTCGTGGTCCACTTCCCGCGGGGGTTCGAAAAATATCCGGTTGGTGTCCGGGAATTCGATGGGGACGGGTGCATTGCCTGCCAGTTCGACCGGATCCAGGGCGGCGGCCAGGCGACCGTTGCCAAAGGAGGGCTCACCATAGGCTGCCTCGGGACGCCTGCGGACCAGTCCGGCGTCGTCGTACACCGGGGTTACCAGGTGCGCCGGAAGCAGCCAGGAGCGGCGCGTGGCGCTGACGTACATGTCGTCCCGGGAGTCGTTGATGCCGGTGGTGCTGTGGAGCAACTGCCCATCAGCTGTCTCAAGGCGGAGCGCACCCGGACGCCGCAACCACGCACGCACGATATTGGCGCCGGTGCTTGGCCTCTCAAGGTACTCGAACCGCAGGGTGGTCCACTTCCACGGCGAAGAGCGGCAAAGATTCCGGAATGTGGAGGACAAGTCAAAGCCCGGTACATCTGCACTGTAGCGCCCCATATCCACAGTTTACCCACGCGTTCAAGCAGGCCGGACGCCCAAAACGGGATAGCATCCGAAGGTGATCCGACGACTCTCCGAGCTCTGGACAGCCAGCCCGCTGGGCTTCTGGTTGGTGGTGGCCGCCTGCGTGTACTTCGTGGTGATGGCGGTCAGGCTCACCGTTATCGATGTCCGAAGCCACCTGCTGCCAAACCGGATCGTCCTCCCGGCCTACGGCGTGGCCGGCGTACTGCTTCTGGCCGCGGCGATCCTGGCATCCATGCCCGGGGCAGGCACGCGTGACGCCGCTTCGGCTGGCCTGTTCGGGGTGCCGGGCCTGGCGGCAGCAGCCGGCGGGGCGGTCCTCTGGCTTTTCTATTTCATCCTCCGGTTCATATACCCGCCAGGCATGGGCTTCGGCGATGTGAAGCTGGCCGGAGTGTTGGGCCTCTATTTGGGCTACCTTGGCTGGAGCCACATCATCGCAGGAACCTTCGCGGCCTTCCTGCTGGGAGGGCTGTGGAGCCTTGCCATTCTTGCCACGCGCAGGGGCACCCTGGGCTCGGCCATCCCGTTCGGCCCCTTCATGCTGGCCGGAGCGGCCGCCGCAATGGTGCTGCTGCCCGCTTGAGGCTAGCCTGTCAGCAAGGCTGCAACCGCGGCAGGATCGATCAATCGTGTGAGGAACGCTGAACCATGGGTGCACCGGATTTTGTGCTCAGACTGCGGGAGAAAATAGGCCATGACCCCTTGTGGTTGCCCGCTGTGCGGGGAGTGGTCTTTGACGACGACGGCAGGGTGCTGCTGGGACAGCGCGCCGACAACGGGCACTGGGCGCTCATCACCGGAATGCTGGAACCGGGCGAACATCCTGCCCCCGGCCTGGTCCGCGAAATTTTCGAGGAAACAGCGGTGGTGGCAGAGACCGAGCGGATCGTCGGCGTCGGCGTTGTAGGTCCGGTGACGTTTCCCAACGGGGACGTGTGCGACTTCCTGGACATCACGTTCCGCTGCCGCTACGTCTCTGGAGACGCCCGGGTCAACGACGACGAATCGCTGGCCGTCGGGTGGTTTGCCCTGGACGACCTTCCGGAGATGAGCGCCGGAAACCTGGAAGCCATCAGGCTCGCCACGGAGCCCGAAGGCGCCGTGGCGTACCAGGTGGAGGACTAGCCCGAGCCTTACTGGCTGGTTTCCAGCTGCGCCGATTCGCGGTGCCCGGCCTCCAGCTTCTCCGCCTCCAGCTGCTCGGCCTCGGCGCCTCCGATGGCCTCGCCGCGTGCCACCATTCCGGCGGTATCGGAGAGCGGGATCTGCTTCAGCGTGATGGCCAGGATGAGCGCGATGGCGATGAACGGAACCAAGTACCAGAACACCGGTGCCAGCGAGTTCGCGTAGGCGTTCACGATCGCATCGCGTAACTGTTCGGGCAACTGGGCCAGTGCCTGGGGATCCAGCGTGCTGGTGGACTGCGAGGCCTGTTCTGCCGAGGCGCCCGCCCCCGTGAAGGCCTGGGTCAGTGACTCGGACAAACGGTTGGTGAAGATGGCACCGAAGACGGCGACGCCCAGCGATGCGCCTACTTCGCGGAAATAGTTGTTCGTGCTGGTGGCCGTACCGATCTGGTCAGCGGGAACGGAGTTCTGCACCACCAGGACGATGACCTGCATGATCAGGCCCAGGCCCGCGCCGAAGATGAAGAGCTGGACGCAGATAACCCAGATGGGCGTTTCCGCGGCAAGGGTGGTCAACCAGAGCATGGCGGCTATCGTCATTGCCGCGCCCAGGATGGGGAACAGCTTGTACTTGCCGGTCTTGGAAATGCGGATACCGGAGTAGATCGAGGTGCCCATCAGGCCCACCATCATCGGCAGCATCAGCAGTCCGGACTCGGCAGCGGAGGTACCCGAAGACATCTGCAGGAACGTGGGGACGAAAGCTATGGCGGCGAACATGCCCAGGCCCAGCGTGAAGCCGATGGCCGTTGCGTTGATGAAGATGGGGTTCTTGAACAGGCTCAGCGGAATGATGGGATCTTCGGCACGCCGTTCAACCATCACGAACGCGAAAGCCGCGACAACCAGGCCGGCGCCAAAGGCCCAGGTAAGGGGAGAATCCCAACCCTCGTCCTTCTTGCCGCCAAAGTCCGTGAAGAAGATGAGGCAGGTGGTGGCAGCGGAGAGAAAAATGACACCCAGGATGTCGATCTTCTTTTCGGCCTTCTTGTTGGGCAGCGTCAGGGTGAACCAGGCAGTGATGAACGCAGCGATGCCGATGGGGATGTTGATGTAGAACGCCCACTCCCAGGTGAGGTGGTCCACGAAGAATCCGCCCAGCAGGGGGCCGGCGACGGCAGAGAGGCCGAAGATGGCACCCAGGGGGCCCATGTACTTCCCGCGCTCCTTGGCTGGGACGATGTCGGCGATGATGGCCTGCGAGAGGATCATCAAGCCGCCGCCGCCGAGGCCCTGGATGGCGCGGAAGATGACGAAGCCCCAGAAATCAGTGGCAAACGCACAGCCCACGGACGCCAAAGTAAACAATGCGATGGCGACCAGGAACAGGTTGCGGCGCCCCAGGATGTCACCGAACTTGCCATAGATTGGCATCACGATGGTCGTGGCCAGGAGATAGGCCGTGGTGATCCATGCCTGGTGGTCCACCCCGCCCAGCTTGCCCACGATGGTCGGCATGGCCGTGGAGACGATGGTTTGATCCAGGCTGGACAGGAGCATGCCTGCGATCAGTGCCGAAAAGATGATCCAGATACGCTTCTGGGTCAGCAGCAACGGCTCGGCTGCTTTCGAGAGTGTACTCATGCGGGGTCCTTCGGTGTCTGTGCAGGAGTGGTGTCCAGCGGTTGCGAAAAGAGTTTCCGGGCTGCGGCGAGGTTCTGGTCCAGGAGCTCGCGGTAAGGCCGGGTGTTGTCCTCCGAGAAGAACTGATGGGACGTTTTCTTGGAAACAGCGCCGAAAACCACCGAAGCCATGACGACTTCCGGATGCTCGGGGGAGAGGCCCTCACGGGCGGCGATCAACTCCATGAATTGCCGTTCCCTTGCCTCACCCTCCAAGGTCATGCGGCCCAGTAGCTGGGGTTCGGCCTTGATGGCAGCGATCAGTTGGAGGATCTCGGTGCGGCTGATGGTGGATCGCTCCACGATGCCCACCGTGAGGTGGTAAAGGGCGGCGAGCAAGGTGGCGGAGATACTGCCCGGCAGCCTTTCCGGATCACGGTTGAACTCATCCAAGGCATCCTGGGGCAGGTCATCGGAGAAAGCTCCGATCACTGCGTCTTCCTTGGAGTGGAAGTAGTTGAAGAACGTCCGGCGGGAGATACCGGCCTCTTCGCACACTTCTTCCACGGTGTAGCCATTCAGGCCGCGTTCAGCGGTCAAGGTTCTCGCGACTGCGGTGATGGCCAGCCGAGTGGCGGCGCGCTTGCGCTCGCGAAGACCGCCGTCGGTATTTGCACTATTGCTCACAAAGTAAAGTTTTGCACTCATGGACTAAAAGTGCAAAATGCTTTGGAGTTTTTGTACAGCTAAAGCCCTTATGGAGGGCTTTTAAGGGCATTAGGTGTACAAAAACTCCAGGGGACGACGACGGCCGGCACCTTCCGTGCGGAAGGTACCGGCCGTCGTCGTGCTTTGAGTCTTAGTTCTTGTGGGCGGGGGAGGTCATGGTGGTGACGTCCAGGGCCTTGTCGAGGTCAGCCTCGGAGACCTTGCCTTCGCCTTCACCAACGAAGCCAAGCTTCTCGGTAGCCTGGCGGATGGTCAGGCCTTCCTTGACGGCGATCTTGGCGATCTTTGCCGCGTTCTCGTAGCCGATGTACTTGTTCAACGGGGTCACGATGGACGGGGAAGCCTCGGCCAGGAAGCGGGCGCGCTCCACGTTGGCGGTGATGCCGTCGATCATCTTGTCGGCCATGACGCGGCTGGTGTTGGCCAGCAGGCGGATGGACTCGAGCAGGTTGGCGGCCATCACGGGGATGCCGACATTCAGCTCGAAAGCCCCGTTGGTGCCGGACCAGGCGATGGCGGTGTCGTTGCCGATGACCTGTGCGCAGACCATGATGGATGCTTCGCAGATAACCGGGTTGACCTTGCCGGGCATGATGGACGAGCCCGGCTGGAGGTCCGGGATGGCGATTTCGCCGAGGCCCGTGTTGGGGCCCGAGCCCATCCAGCGGAGGTCGTTGTTGATCTTCATGAAGGAGATCGCGATGTTGCGCAGCTGGCTGGAACCTTCGATAAGGCCGTCGCGGTTGGCCTGGGCTTCGAAGTGGTCGCGGGCCTCGGTCAGCGGCAGGCCGGTGTCTGCTGCCAGGAGTTCGATGACGCGCTCCGGGAAGCCGGCGGGGGTGTTGATGCCCGTACCAACGGCCGTGCCGCCGAGGGGAACTTCGGCGACGCGGGGGAGCGCGGCGTTGATGCGCTCAATGCCGTAGCGGACCTGGGCTGCGTAGCCGCCGAACTCCTGGCCGAGCGTGACGGGCGTGGCATCCATGAGGTGCGTGCGGCCGGACTTGACGACGTCCTTGAACTCAACAGCCTTGCGGTCCAGGGAAGCTGCCAGGTACTCGAGGGCCGGGATCAGGTCGTTGATCAGGGCCGAGGTAGCGGCGACGTGGACGGACGTCGGGAAGACATCGTTGGAGGACTGCGAAGCGTTCACGTGGTCGTTGGGGTGGACCACCTTGTCGCTGCCTGCAGCAGAGAGGGCACGGGAAGCGAGCTCGGCAATGACCTCGTTGGTGTTCATGTTGGAGGACGTGCCGGAGCCGGTCTGGAAGACGTCGATCGGGAAGTCGCCGTCGTACTTGCCCGTTGCAACCTCATCGGCAGCTGCGGCAATAGCCTCGGCGAGCTCACCATCGAGCACCCCCAGTTCGGCGTTTGCCAGTGCGGCGGCCTTCTTGACGCGTGCAAGGGCTTCAATGTGGGTGCGCTCAAGCGTCTTGCCGGAGATGGGGAAGTTCTCCACAGCACGCTGCGTCTGGGCGCGGTACAGGGCGTTCACGGGGACGCGAACTTCGCCCATCGTGTCATGTTCAATACGGAACTCAGTGGTGGAAGTCATGGGGCTAGCTTATGGCGATTGGACGCTTCACTGAAAACCCGGAGGTGAGTGCTACGTGCTCCGGCCCGGGGGCCGGAGCACGTAGTCCTAGAGCTCGCCGATAGCGGAAACAAGGGCCGCCTGGCCCTCACCGAGTTTGTACGAGAGGCCGATCACGGCCACCCGGCCATCCTCAATGGCGTCGGAAATCACACGGGAGCTGTCAGCAAGTCGCTCGGCGGTCTGCTTGACGTGTTCCACCACCATGTCGTTGACGTCCTCCTGGCCGTTGCGCTTGGCCGTGAGCACCGAGGGGGTGATGCGTTCAACGAGATCGCGAATGAAGCCCGGCGGCATTTCGCCGGTTTCAACAGCGCCCTTGGTCGCCGTTACGGCGCCGCAGCTGTCGTGGCCCAGGACGGCGATCAGGGGAACCTTGAGTTCGGTGATGCTGTACTCGAGCGAACCGAGAACAGCGTCGTCGATCACCTGCCCGGCCGTTCGAACCACAAAGGCATCGCCCAGGCCGAGATCGAAGATGATCTCTGCGGCGAGGCGTGAGTCCGCGCAGCCGAAGATGACGGCAAAGGGATTTTGGCCCTCAAGGAGGGACGAGCGGCGGGCGGCATCCTGGTTGGGGTGCAGGGATTCGCCGGAGACAAAACGTTCGTTGCCCTCGCGGAGACGGCGCCACGCCAGGGCTGGAGTCAGGTAAGTAGGCACGAACCTTACTTTACGACGACCACGGGCCCGTCCGTGAAACTGTTGCGCGCGGAGCGCTCAGGAGGACTGCGTTGCTGAACCGGCAGGTGCCGTGCCCTGGTCCGCGGACTTGACGACGGCGGCGGCCAGCTTTGCGAACTCATCAAGGCTTGCCGTGCCGGTCAGGATGATGGTGGTGCCCTTGTAGTCAAGGACCATGCTGCGCTTTTCCTTGCCCGAGTCGCGCAGTTCCCAGTCCTGGCCGCCGGCATTGCGGGTTCCGGTGACGGGGAGGTTGCCGGTCTGCTGCAATACCCAGGTGGGATTGGCCTTGTTGGTCTGGGTGAGGCCGATGAAGGCTTCCTTGGGAGTCAGGAAACCAACCTCCCAAGTGGGCACGCCGGTTCCGCTGCCGGATTCCCATCGGGCGTAATTCGGGGTGAATGTGTCGTTGGTATCCGGGGTGACAGGTGTGAATCCCGCCACACCCTCGGCATTTTTGGCGACGGAGGCCACATCGATGGGGGGCCTGAAGCCTTCACCCTTGGGTGCGGGATTCATCAAGACGATGGGAAGGAAAGCCAGCACGCAGAGCAAAAGGGCAATGAGCATGCCAATGACGGATGCGTTGGCCCGTTTGGCAGCTTTCGCCGCAATGACGGGCTTGAAGGGGGCATCCTGGGCATTGGTTGGTTCAGCCGCGGCAGCGTCCGGTTGGGTGCCGGCGGCGGGCTTGTCCTGCGTTTCACTCACCCCTCCATGATCCCTTATCAGGGCAGGGAACACACATCGGACAAACTCACCACGGGTATTGCGGCCGGTGGTCATTCAACGACGCCGAAGAGTTCCGGCGACTATGATCGTTGGTAGAGGAACCCCGGGTTGCCCCGCGCAACCATGTCCGGTCCCGTGAATCGTCACTCGAAGAAGAGGTTCAAGTGTCTCCTGCACCAATGACCCAGCAGTATTCCACGATTTCGCCGTCACTTGCCGTCGGCATCGACGAACCTGACCGCAACCTTGCGCTTGAACTCGTCCGTGTCACCGAAGCCGCGGCCATTGCCGGTGGCCACTGGGTAGGTTTCGGCGACAAGAACAAGGCAGACGGCGCCGCCGTCGATGCCATGCGTTCGTTCCTTCACACCGTCCACTTCAATGGCGTCGTGGTGATTGGTGAAGGCGAAAAAGATGAAGCCCCCATGCTGTTCAACGGTGAGCAGGTTGGTGACGGCACTGGTCCCGAATGCGACGTCGCCGTGGATCCCATCGACGGAACCCGCCTGACCGCCCTCGGCATCAACAATGCCCTTGCCGTCCTGGCTGTCGCCGAGCGTGGCTCGATGTTCGATCCCTCGGCGGTCTTCTACATGGAGAAGCTCGTCACAGGTCCCGAAGCCGCCGATATGGTGGACCTTCGCCTGCCCGTCAAGCAGAACCTGCACTTGATCGCCAAGGCCAAGGGCGTCAAGGTCAACCAGCTCAACGTCATGATCCTGGACCGCGACCGGCACCGCCCGCTGGTCGAGGAAATCCGTGAAGCCGGTGCACGCACCAAGTTCATCATGGACGGCGACGTTGCCGGCGCCATCGCTGCGGCCCGCACCGGCACCGGCGTCGACGCCCTGATGGGCATCGGCGGCACTCCGGAAGGCATCGTTGCAGCTTGCGCCATCAAGTCCCTCGGTGGCGTCATCCAGGGCCGGCTCTGGCCGACGTCGGACGACGAGAAGCAGAAGGCGATCGACGCCGGACACGACCTCGACCGCGTCCTGTCCACCAACGACCTCGTCACCTCGGACAACTGCTACTTCGCAGCCACCGGCATCACCGACGGCGACCTCCTGCACGGCGTGCGCTACCAGAAGGACCGCGTCCTGACGCAGTCCATCGTGATGCGCTCGAAGTCCGGAACGGTCCGTTTCGTTGATGCTGAGCACCACGCATCCAAGTGGGAGACGTACGCGCGCAAGGCTTAGTACCCCCGGCGTAGCGCGTCTCGGGCGCGAAAAGCGCCCCATCGCTCTGCGGCTATTTCCTCGTTCCTCGTCGATTTGATGCCGCTGACGCGATGGGGCGCTTTCTGCTGTGTTGCAAAGCCAGGGCCCCAGACCCTTGGCGCTTCTTTGGTGAGAGTTAAGGGCGGGGGAGTTTGCTGCGGAGGGTTTTCGCTGTGTCGCGGAGCTTCCTGGCCAGTTGGTAGGCGCCGTAGCGGAGCTTGTTCACCGGGAGGTCCCAGGTGCCGGGGTAGGAGACCTCGCGGCCGCCGAAGGACTTCTTGAAAGCCGTGAAGCCGGCCCACTTGTGGTCGGGCTGGTCGTCGGGGGCCACGCCCCAGAGGTCCACGTGCTTGAGGCCTTTTTCCTTGGCGTCGGCCATGAGGGTCACCAGCAGCGGGATGCCAGCGCTGAGCTTGCGGTGTGTGTCATCCAGTGCCGCGTGGGCGTAGACGCGGGTGTCTGCGGAATCATAGGCGAAGGCGGCTGCGATGGGCTCGCCTTCAAGCTCTGCGATGAACAAAGTCCCCGCACCCGAGGGCAACAACGACGCCGCCACCTGGGTCAGGTATTCGTCGCTTTGGGGCTTGAAGCCATTCCGTGCAGCCGTCAGGTGCAGGAAATGCAGCAGGATGGAAATGTCCGCCGGGTCGTTGGAAGCCCTGAACGTCACGCCCTTCTTGTGGATGTTCCGGTAAAGGTTACGGTTGGTTGGCTTCATGCCGGCGAGGACGTCCTTGAAGTCGCCGTCAAGATCCACTACCCAACTGAGCTCCGGCTGCTGGTTGACCGGCGCGGGCCGCAGGCCGCGGGCGCGGAGGAGGGGACCGGCGTCGGACGCTGTGAAACCTGCGGCAGCGGGTTCCATCCGGACAAAGACCGCATGCTCCGCCTTTGCCAAAGCCACCAAGGCCGCCGTGGCGGCGTCGAAGGCTTCCACCGAGTCCGCCACCGGACCATACGGGGCGTAGATGACCTTGCCGGCCGGGTTCTTTTCCTCGATGGCGAGGAAGCTCCATCCGGGACCGGATTTTTCGTGGACACGCCGGCCCAGGGAACGCTGAACGGCCGCCCATGCGGGCGTTTGAAGGAAGAATTCCATGCGTTTAGTTCCCCAAGCCCGTGGTGACTGCGAAGGCAATGCTGGTGTCGGTGGCACCCTGGACGGGGTGGACGTTGACCGGGGCCTCGATATCGGGAATGAACGCTGCTGCGCCTCGGCCCAGCTGGAGGTCGCTCTTGGGCGAGTCCAGGAGCACGGAACCGGATACAACCACGACGACGGCGGGCCCGGTTTGTGCCAACGGCACCGGCGCGGCATCAGGACGCAGCTCGATGCGCTGGAGCTGGAACTCCTTGAACGGCGGGCGGTACAGTTCCTGCCCGAACTCCGTGCCGCTGGCCTCCACGCGGGGAACCCCCAACGCTTCGAAACGGACGGTCTTCAGCAACTCCGGTACATCTACATGCTTCGGCGTGAGTCCGCCGCGGAGAACGTTGTCAGAGGACGCCATGACCTCTACGCCCAGGCCGTGCAGGTAGGCGTGAATGTTGCCGGCGGGCAGGTACACAACTTCGCCGGGTTCCAGGGAAAGGTGGTTCAGCAGCAGTGAGATGAGGACGCCAGGGTCACCGGGGAAGGCTTCGTTGATGGTGAGCATGGCCGCCAAAGCCTCACGGTGCGGTTCCAACGGCGCCCCCGCCGACAACACCGCGACAACCTCGTCGATGGCGTCCGGGACGTCGCTTCCGCCTTGGATCAGCCGGCTGAAAGCGGCCTTCAGTGCTGCGGCCTCGTCAGTCCCGCTGAGGTCGGTGATCACGTCGGCAATGACAGGCGGGACATCGATCGCCGCCGAGTCGAGGATGCGTGCCAGGTGCTCAAAGACGGCCCGGGAATCAGCGGGGGAGCGGAAGCCACACAGTGCCTTGAACGGCGTGAGGGCGAAAATCATTTCCGGCTTGTGGTTGTCATCGCGGTAGTTGCGTTCGGCGGCGTCGGGGGCCATCCCTGCGGCATTCTCGCGGGCAAAGCCCTCGCGGGCTTGCTCCAGGCTCGGGTGGACCTGGAGGGAGAGCGGCTGCTCAGCCGCCAGGAGCTTGGTGAGGAAGGGCAGGCGGGGACCGAATTCGGCCAGGCTTTCCGAGCCGAGGCAGCGCTGTGGATCCGAGGCGATCAAGGCATCCAACGGCTGGGTGACCCCATTGGGGTGTACGGCTGTGGACGGGGAGTCCGGGTGCGCTCCGATCCACATTTCTGCCTCCGGACCACCGGAGGCGGGCCGACCCAGCAGTTCGGCGATGGCCGTCGTCGAACCCCACGCATAGGGTCGCAAAACATTCTCAATCTGGTACACGAAAGAAAGTCCTTATCGTTGCGCTGAACGTGGGATTTAGAGCGGTGCGCACTGGCCATTGGTGGCCACGAGGTCGCGGATGCCTTGCTCATCGCCTTGGGCCTTGAGGCCGTTCAGCAATTCAATGGTGATCGGCCTGCCATCCGGGGTGGTGGTCACGGGGGTGAAGTCGGCCGACGGCGACGGCAACTGGCTTGTGGGCGACAGGCCCTTGAGGGGCCCGGCAGCCATGATCGGTCCGGCCCCCGGACTGTCATGGGTTACGACGGCGTCACTCGCCTTTGGACTGTTGGACGAGCCGAGGACTTCCTGGACCTTGGAGTGGATCAGGTCAAAGTCCGGCACCGTGGAAAACGCCGCGTCAAAGTCCGGCGGCCCGATGGTGAGGCGTTTGACGGGCTGGTTTTTGGACTTCAGCGCGAGGTCCACGAAGCTGCCCAGCTGGTTGGAAGAGATGTTGGAATCCACCACTTTGGTTCCGGCGTTTGCGATGTCCTCGAACTTGGTCAGCAAGGTGGCAGGATCCAGTTGCTTGAGCATCGCCTGCTGTACGCACTGTTGGCGGGCGATGCGGGCATAGTCGTCCACGAATTCGCGGGAACGGCCGTACCAAAGGGCATGGAAGCCGTCCAGGTGCTGGTCCCCTGCGGGGATCCAGCCATCAGGCATACCGTGGATGCCGTTGGCCTCATCAGTGACCGGGCCACTGATCGGTACCCAGCCGCCGGCCTTGATGCGGATGCCGCCCATGGCGTCGATGAGCTTGGCGAAACCGTCCATGTCCACCAGGACGTACGCCTGGACGGTGATGCCAAGGGTGCCCGAGACGGCCTCCAGGGTAGCTTGGGCACCGGGGTCCTGAACGCCCGGGTACAGGTCTTTGTACTTGTTGGTGACCTCGGTGTTGACCGCGTTGATGAGGCATTCATCGCCGCAGTTGTAGCCCTCGGGGTAGATCTTGCGCATGGGGGATCCCTCGCTGAACTGTGCGTTCTGGAGGTTGCGGGGGACCGAGATGATGGCGCTTTCGCCCGTTTTTGCGTCGACGCTGATGACCGACAGGCTGTCCGGACGGCGTCCGGTCCGGTCATCTCCGGCGTCGCCGCCCATCATGAGGAAGTTGTAGCGCCCGTCCACGGGGTCGATCGCCGGGCCGGCGTCGAAGATGCTGCCGATTGCGTTACGGCTCACGTTCAGCACGTACGCGATGTAGCCCAGCGAACCGCTGGCAAGAACGGTGGAGACGGCTACCACCACGGCGATAATGGGCCGCATGCCGGGGGCCAAGAGCGTGGGCCTGATGATCCGCAGGGTGTTGAGGAACAGGTATGCCCATCCCAGGGCGAGGGCCACCAGGATCACGATGATGAACAGCGATCCAACCGGGTGGGTCACGATGCTGAGCAGCATTGTCCGGTTTACTACCGCAATGGCAATGGTCAGCAGCGCCAGGGCCCACACTGTGAGCGTTACTCGAAGTGCCATGCGGCCGAGTTTGCGGTCGCCCGCAACGATCTGGGCACTGCCGGGAATGAAGAGCGTGAGGAGGACCAGCACGAAGGCGCGTTTGGTCCGCACCGGCGCACTGGCGCCGGATGGGTAGCGGACTGGATCAGTCAGGGCGGAGCCGGGCTGATTCGGGTTCTTGTGCATGGTAGTCATCCGCTGCCTTCCTAGCGCGGGCTCCGGGCTGAAGCGTTGGCCGGAGAGAAGACTTCCTCTACCTTGCGGCGAAGGTTTTCACCCTTCTTGGCCGCTACATCATTGAGTTCCCGGGCAAAACCGAGGAGGTCGCCCCGGAGCTTGGCGGCAAGTTCATCAGTACCGGATGCGAGCATGCGCACCGCCAGGAGACCCGCGTTGCGGGCTCCCGCGATGGACACCGTCGCCACCGGAACGCCTGCGGGCATCTGCACGATCGACAAAAGGGAGTCCATGCCGTCCAGTGTCTTGAGCGGAACCGGAACGCCGATGACGGGGAGGGGAGTCACCGACGCCAGCATTCCGGGGAGGTGGGCGGCCCCGCCGGCACCGGCAATGATGACCCGGAGGCCGCGCTCGTGGGCGCTCTGGCCGTAGCTGATCATTTCCGTGGGCATGCGGTGGGCTGAAACAACATCTGCTTCAAAGGGAATGCCGAACTCCGCCAGGGCGTCCGCAGCCGCCTCCATGACAGGCCAGTCCGAGTCTGAGCCCATGACGAGTCCTACCAACGGGGCTTGTGGTGTTGTCGTCATTCGGTCTCCTCAAGAGTGGTCTGCTCCGGCTTGCGGCCGTCACGGATGATGTTGGCCACGGTGGTTGCCCGCTGGCGGACTGAATCGACGTCGGATACCGAACTGCCGACAAGGTTGACGTGCCCGATTTTCCGGCCGGGGCGCACGGACTTGCCGTAGGAGTGCACCTTGGCGGCGGGCTCGTAGGCCAACGCCATGGGGAAGGCGGTAAAGAGGTCCTGGTTGTCGCCGCCCAGGAAATTCTTCATCACCGTGACCGGTGCCAGTGCGTCGGTGGCACCCAGCGGCAGGTCCAGAACCGCCCGGAGGTGCTGCTCGAACTGGCTGGTGATGGATCCGTCCTGGGTCCAGTGGCCGGTGTTATGGGGGCGCATGGCAAGCTCATTGATGAGGAACCCTGCTCCGACACCCGGCGTCTCGAACAGTTCAGCGGCCATGACTCCCGTGACGCCGAGTTCGTTGGCGATGCGGAGCGCGGCTTCTTCAGCTGCGGCAGCTACTTCGACAGGAATGTTCTGGGCAGGGGCAATGACTTCGTCGCAGACGCCGTCCACCTGGATGGTGTGCACCACCGGCCACGCCCGGGACTCGCCACTGGGCGTGCGGGCCACGAGCGCGGAGAGTTCACGGCTGAACTCCACCTTGGCCTCGGCCAGCAGCGGGCTCATGGTCTGGAACCAGTCCTCGGTCTCCACGGCGTCCTGCGCGGAGTCCACGATCCTGACGCCCTTGCCGTCGTAGCCGCCCCGCGGAGTCTTCAGAACAACGGGCCAGCCGATCCTGTCGCCGAAGGCAACCAGCTCATCCACTGTGTGCACGGCGGACCATTCCGGGTTGGGCAGGCCGAGGCGGTCAATGGCGGCCCTCATGACGAGCTTGTCCTGGGCGTTCACCAAAGCGTCAGGACCGGGCTGGACGTTCACTCCCGCGTCCAGCAGAGCCCTGAGGTGCCCGGTGGGGACGTGTTCGTGATCAAACGTCAACACGTCCAGGCCCTTTGAGAACTCAAGGAGTGCGTTCAGGTCCTTGTAGTCGCCAATGGGTGCCGTGGCCACGGCAGCCACGGCTGAAACGTCCTCGCCTTCGGCCAAAACGCGCAGTTCGAAGCCCATTGCGGTAGCGGGCGGAGCCATCATTCGTGCGAGTTGGCCGCCGCCAACAACGCCAATTACTGGAAAAGTCACAAGGTTCAGCCTACCGAACCGTCGGCAAGATCACTGATTCTGCCGCTCTTTTGGCTCCTTATATCGTGTGCTGAGGCCTCGATATTGCCGTTCTCACAGGGTACTCCCGGGCAACGCTTGGAAATGGGCGCTAAAATGGTCAAGGCCCATCGGCCCACTTTTCAACGGCCATGGAGGGTCATGATCACCACACTTGCAGATCGCATCCGCGGACTTGCTTCGCTTTTCTGGCGCGAAGTAGCCAAGTTCGGCGCCGTCGGCGGTGTTGCCTTCGTCATCGACTCGGCTGTTTACATCTGGCTTTTCTCGGGTCCGATGCACGGTAGCGAAGTGTGGGCCAAGGCCATCGCCACCATTGTGGCAAGTGTGTTCTCCTGGGTGGCCAACCGTTTCTGGACATTCCGCCACCGCAAGCAGGCGAACGTCGTCCGCGAAGCCGTGCTGTTCGCCGTCATGAACGTCGTAGGCCTGCTTATCGCCTCTGGTTGTGTGTGGTTCGCCAAGTACATCCTGGAACTCAATGACAAGCCGTCCCTGTTTATCGCAGGCAGCGTGGTGGGCCTGATCCTGGGCACCATTTTCCGCTTCTTCGCTTACCGCTTCTGGGTCTTCAACGAGGAACTGGACGCTGAGCCCGAGTTCTCGCACGACCACGAACTCCTGGACATGCACCCCAAGGCCAAGGCCGGGGCGGAAGCCGGAGCTGGCAACCCGGCAACCGGTGAGTTTCCTGCAGTCAAGAAGCCCTGACCGGCCAATAAACCCTGACCGGCCAACCAACCACTGACGTTACGGGCGGCTGATGCGCTCGTTCTCCATCAGGTGCTCGGTGACTTCCACATCCGGGTGCACCAGCACCACGGAACCGTCCTCTTTCCAAGCGCCCAGGGCAGCGGAAAGGCATGGTTCCAGTCCGTCCCCGGTACGCACCAGCAGGCGGGTGCCGGGTTCCTGTGCAGCGGCGAATCCCTCAAGAAGGTCCGAATGCGGGTGTGTGGCCGTGCCCCGCACAGCGGCGCTGCCTGCTTCGGGTTCGTTATGGGCCATGAACACGTCGCCGTGGGAGCGGACTTCCGCCGCATAGTCCACAACGCCGGTTGGCAGCTCACCGGGCCAGCGCATGGCAAGCGAGGCGAGCGGGACGGCGACCACCGCATCGAAGCCGGCCCCGGCGCCGTCGTCGGGCGTGTCTGTAACCAGCAGGTCCGCGGAGCTGCCATCCAGGACGACCTCCAGCCCCAGCTGCCAGGAGGCAAGGGCCCATACGAAGGACTTCCAATGTGCGGGGAGGTCCAGCCGAACGGCCATGCCAGGTTCGGCATCGAGCTCGTCCTGCAACAGGTTGCTTGTTTTGGCCACCCAGTTGTCGAAAACCCGGCCGGAAAGTTCCACCCGCTCCGAATCAGGGCCATACCAAGTGAGCCTGGGGGATGTGGAATGCCCGGACCTGAGGGCGGTCATCAAGTTCACTGCCGGAATGCTCATGCGTCAATCTTGCCACGGCGTCCCCGCGCCACTCCGGGCAACGAACACCCGAATGTGAATTGCGACACAGTGGCGTTTGTCCATTCACTGGGGTTGGGGGTGGCGCTCCCGCTGTCTCCGCGGAAATTCAACGAAAGTTAACCTCAACCGATCCAACGCTTTCATTTTCCGCCGGGACACGCCGTCGCCGTGGCCCAAATGTTGGGCGTGGCGCATCCCACTTTTCCACAGCTTCTTGATTATTATCCCGGCGCCGCTTGACTGACGGGTAGTTACACGCGTGTAATTAGTAATCAACGCCGCTGCACAGACAACCGGAACACCACCGGGAATCGGAAATACATCCACGCAGCAGCTGCAAACTCAGGAGGGACGCCATGGGGCAAGCGTTGCGTATCCAGGAAGATGCAGTCGTCGCAGAGCATGCGTCGGTGAAATACCGTTCGCGGGAAGTGCCGGGAGACTGGTATGTGGACCCTGCGGATCCGGAAGCGGCAGATCGATACAACCAGAATGTGCAGCAGTCTCTGGAGGATCAGGCGACAGCCCTCCTTGCAGCACACGAGGCCTTGATCGGTGACTTGCCGGCTGGTCCGGAAGATGAACTCGACGATCCTCCCATGGAGCTGCGCCGGCCGCTTGAGACGCCTGGGCAGCCTGTTTGGATCGGTCTCCCCGGCCAAGGGGATTTCGACGACGAAGGCGAACTTGGCTGGCAGACGGACGCGCTGTGCGCGCAGACGGATCCTGAAGCGTTTTTCCCCGAAAAAGGCGGATCGACCAGGGATGCCAAGAAGGTCTGCGGAGCGTGCAACGTCCGCTCACAGTGCTTGGAGTACGCTCTGGCCAATGACGAGCGGTTCGGTATTTGGGGCGGTCTTTCCGAGCGGGAGCGCCGTCGGCTAAGGAAGCGAGCGGTCTAATTCTCAAGGAAGTGCACGTTACCGCTGTCGTGGTTTCCCACGATGGCGGTAACTACCTGCCCAGGACATTGGCGGCATTGTCGGACCAGACGCGTCCGGCAGATGCCGCCATTGGCGTTGATACAGGTTCCACGGATAGTTCCCTGGACCTGCTCGGTGATGCCTTCGGCCACAGCAACGTCACCACTTTCCACCAGGCCAAGAGCGGTTTTGGCGCTGCGGTCCGTGCGGGGCTGCAGGAGCTCGCTCCGGTGCGGTCCGGCGATAACCAAGCGGTGGAATGGATCTGGCTCCTGCACGATGATGCCGCTCCCGCGCCGGATGCGCTGGCTGAGCTGCTCCATGCAGTTGAGCGTGCCCCGTCAGTAACCGTTGCCGGTTGCAAGCAGCTCGGTTGGGACAACCACCGTCATTTGGTGGATGCAGGACTCTCAACGAGCCGCTGGGCCGAGCGCCTGACCCTGATCGACGCCGACGAAGTGGACCAGGGCCAGTACGACGCCCGTTCGGACACGTTCGCAGTCAATTCCGCGGGAATGCTGATCCGCAGGGACGTCTGGGAACAGTTGGATGGCTTCGATCCTGCCCTGCCCGGCAGCGGCGACGACGTCGACTTTTGCTGGCGGAACTGGCTCGCCGGGAACCGGGTGGTTGTTGTCCCCAGTGCCCGGATGTTCCATGTCGAGCATCGACCCCACGCCCTGGGAACGTCCTCTGCTGCACGTAAAGCCCAAATCCACCTTCGCCTCAAGCACACGCCGTGGTGGAATGTTCCCTTCCAGGCCTTGGGCGCCTTCTTCGGCGCCATCGTTAGGCTCGTGCTGAGCATCCTGGTGAAGGAGCCGGGTTACGGCTTCTCCCAGTTCACTGCCACGATTGCCGCTTTGGCCCGTCCCCTGGCGGTTGCCCGGGGGCGCCGCGCAGCTGCCCGGACGCGTCGGGTACATCGTTCCGTGGTTCGGGGCCTCCAAACGCCCACGCGCGATGTCCGGGCCCACCGGCGCTCCTTGTTGGAAGCCATCCGTCCCGGTGAAGATTCACAGCCCACAAGCGACCTGTTGGCCCCCGAGCCCAGCGGCGATGCGGCTGACGATTTCGCTGCGCTGGCCACGAACGAGCGTGGGTGGGTGGGAACAGGTGCTGTTGCCGCCGCTTGCGTTGCACTTGCGGCAGCCCTAATTGGTTTGCTGGGCCTCCTTCGCTCCGGCGCTGTCGCCGGTGGAGGGCTTCTCCCTCTTTCCGGATCGCCGACCGAGATCTGGGCCAACGCCTCCACGTGGTGGATTCCGTTGGGCGCGGGCCTGCCCGGCCACGGCGACCCCTTTGGCTACGTGCTGTGGCTGCTGTCCCTCTTTGGTGGAGGGGACGGGAATGCGGCCATGGCTTGGCTGCTCATCCTGGCGATGCCGTTCTCAGCTGTGGGCGCCTGGTTTGCATCAGGTGCTTTGACCACAAAGCGCCGGTTCCGGACCGTGGCAGCACTGGTGTGGGCCGGTGCTCCGACTCTCCTGATTTCCATCAACGAGGGCCGCGTTGGTGCCGTGGTGGCCCACATCATGATGCCGCTGTTGCTTCTGGCACTGGTCCGGGCCTCCGGCTCAGCCATAGGACAGTCGACAACCGTGCAGTCGGCAACAACGTTCCCCACAGGGCAACGTGCAGCAGCGCAGCCCGCTCCTGTCCGCAGCAAGCCCGGCATCCACGGCACGCCTTCGTGGACAGCGGCAGCCGCGGCCGGTTTGGCCATGGCGGTTGTCACCGCTTCGGCACCATCATTGCTGGGTCCGATCATTGTCGCAGTGATCCTTGCTGCCGTGGTCCTGGGGCAACGCGGCAAAACCATGTGGTGGTCGTTGCTGCCCACCCTTGCCTTGTTCCTTCCTTACGGCATTTCCGTTCTCGACAGGCCGCGCTCCTTGCTTGCGGATCCCGGGCTTCCGCTGGGCTTTGACGCCGCTCCGCTGTGGCAGCAGTTGCTCGGCCAGCCACTGGCCTTCAGGATCGACGGCGGCCTGACGGGACTTGCGCTCTTCGGCTCCGGACCGGTGCCATGGGCGTTGATTCTGGCTTTGGTGATCGGCGTTCCGGTATTGCTGCTTGCCGTGGCATCGCTGTTCCTGCCCGGCAAGCGCACAGCACTTGCGCGTGTGTTCTGGCTGGCTGCCTTGGCCACTTTGGCAAGCGCCTGGTTGGTAGGGCACGTGGCTACCGGCGCCAACAACAACGTCATCGTCGGACCGTTCACCGGCCCGGCGGTGTCCGCATCCGGCATGCTGCTGCTTGGCGCCGCTTTGCTCGGGGCGGAAAAGATCTTTTCGGCAAGCCGCAGGTCCTCGGATCCGACCCGCCGTAAGCTTCCGCTGCGCCGCGTCGCCTCGGGCGTCGTGGTTGCCCTCCTTGTAGTAGGCCCTCTGGCCGGCATGGGCGCCTGGACTGCGCAGAACGTCCTTCAGCCCTCGACGTCTACGGGATCTCCTGCCGCCTCCACGGCTCAGCAGCCGGCAGGGTCCTTGGGAGCACTTCGGCAGGTATGGCCGATGGAGTCCGGCACCCTGCCCGCGACCGCCGTCGACCGTGGCCAGGGGGTGGAACGGACCCGGACCCTGGTGATCACCAGTGGCGAGCAAGGCGCGTTCACTTCCTCACTCATGCGCGGAGCCGGAACGACGTTGGACAGCCTGTCCACCATTGCCTCCGCCAGGACCATTATCGGCGCTCCGGGCCGCGAGGAGATCGCCGCTGATGACGCCGCTACAGCATCCTTGCGGCGCGCTGTGGCCACGATCGTGGCAAGCACGGGTGTGGATCCCCGGCCAGACCTCGAGCAACTGGGGGCTGGATTCGTAGTCCTCAAGGCCACGGACAATGCCGCCCAACTGACCGCCAGCCGGATCGACGCCGTCCCCGGGCTCGTTGCCGTGGGACAGACCGACGCCGGATGGCTGTGGAGGGTGACTCCACGTGGCCAGCCTGCGGCCGGTGCTGCTGACACCGCCCATCGGGTCCGCATTGTCAACGGCCAAGGCGACACTGTGGGTACGCTGCCGTCCGAAGAAGAGGCAGTCAACGCGACCCTTCCCGCCGGTGATGAGGGCAGGAAAGTCGTCCTTGCTGAGCGCGCCGATCCCGGCTGGACGGCATCGTTGAACGGGAAGCAGCTGAACGCAACAACTTCCGGATGGTCCCAGGCATTCGACCTGCCGGCTGGTGGCGGAGAGCTGGAGATCCGTTACGCGAACCCGTGGGCAGTGTGGCTCGGGATCCTGCAAGTGGTGGTGATCGCCTTGACGGTCCTGCTGGCGATCCCGATGCCGGCCCGCCGTTCCCGCACAGGCATGTCGAGGGATGAAGTCTCCCTCCGTAAGGAGTACAGCAGTGTCTGAGGACCCGAAGAAAAGCGCCGGCGAAGCAAAGCCGACGCCAGACGAAACGACGGTCGAGAAGAAGTCCATCCGCAGCGGCAAAGGTGCACGCCGCGAGGAGTCGGCCCGCGCCACCAAGGGTTCCCGCAGTTCCAACAGGGGCATGGTCACAGGGGTCCTCTCCGCAGTGGTCATTTTGGCCGCCGGGGGAGGCGCCGTGGCTGCCACCTCTATGGTTCCCGGCCCTTCCGGTGGCACGAACACAGACATCCTTCAGGCGGACGTTCCTGCTGGCCGGTCACTTGGCGTTTGCCCCGAACCGGCGAGGTTGGTCAACGGGACGGTGGTGGGAACGGATGCTGACTTCAGTCCGGTTTCGACCACCGCCGCAAGCGCGCTCAACGCGGTGGTCCTGAGTAATCCGGCCGGCACCGTTCCCGGCAGCAAGGTCGCTTCCTTGGGTGGCCAGGCTGTGGCAGAGATCGCCAAGGCACCCACGAGCACTCCCACCCCCACAGCCGGCCCTCCGGTTCTCGCTGCGGGTGTGGCTTCGATCAGTCCGGTGACCTCGACGACAGTGGTGGAAGCCGAACCGATCGGAAATGAGCAGGCTTCCTTGTCCGCCAGCCTCAGCTACTCGGCGACTGACGGTGACCTGCGGGGCCTTGCTACGGCGCAATGCCAGCCGCCAAGCAATGATGCATGGTTGCAGGGCGCGAACACGTCGGTTGGGCGGACAGCGGTTCTGAACCTCAGCAACCCGTCCGAAACTCCGGCCACGGTGAGCTTGGATCTTTATGGATACGAGGGCCAGATCCAGGCCCCTGGAGCCCGGGGCCTGCTGGTGGCTCCAGGAACTACGCGGTCCGTGAATCTTGCAGGCCTTGCCCCGGGCGAATCCCAGCTGGCCGTCCGCGTGCGCAGCACCGGTGGTCCAGTGGCCGGAACGATACAGCAGAGCGTACTGCGCGGCCTCGCACCAGGGGGCGTTGAGTACCTCTTGCCGGGAGCCGGGCCGTCGAACCTCCAGGTGATGTCCGGCGTCGACATCCAGGACGCGGACGGCGTTAAAGCGCTCTCCGCCAAGCCCGGTTTCACGGACGCCGTACCGGCCCTGCAAATTGCTGTTCCCGGGTCAACGGACGCAGTGGTCCAGGTACGCCTGTACGGGTCAAACGGCGAGCGAAAGCTACCCAACGGGGGAGTGGTCACTGTCAAGGGCGGATCTGTCGCAACGCTGAATCTTGATGGCGTTCCGGCGGGCAGCTACACGGTCCGTGCCAGCTCCGATGTTTCCTTCGTTGCGTCAGCCAGGATCACCCGGGGTGCCAAGGCTGAAGAGGCAACCGATTTCGCCTGGTCTCCCGCGTCGGCAAGGCTGGGGAGCCAGCACCTGGTGGCTGTTCCCCGCGATGGCGTGCGGTCCTTGAGCTTCGGGGTGCCCGAGGGGCGGGCGACCGTCAGCTACGCTCCGGTCACCGCTGACGGCAAAGTGGGCAAGGCCGTTGATGTGGACCTTTCCGGGGGTACCACTTCAGTGATTGAGCTCCCGGCAAAGTCGGGGGACGCGGTCATAGCGGGATACGTGGTGTCCGCATCCGGAGATCCCGTTTACGGCTCAATGGTCCTTGGGAAGCAAGGCCGCAACGACATCTCGGTTGTTGCGATCCAGGATGCTGCGGCAGGACTTGAGAAGGTCCCCGTTTCGGTGGGCTACTAGCCGGCGTCGTCCTACTGGTACCGGCGGCGATACACCGGGTCCAATGTTTCCGGGGGCACTCCCAGCATCTCGGCGGTGTACTCCACCACCACATCATGGACGAGGTCCTGCAGCTCTTCCCGGGTGTTGGAGCCCTGTTCAACCACACGCCGGTACACGGTGATCATCGGTGGTTCTCCGCGGCCGCCTGGAGTGTAGGAGCCCATGGGGGCGGGGTTGCGGGTGGCCACCAGCTGTTCGAGGTTGGGTGGGATCTCATCGACGGCGAAGAGGACGCCGTCCAGTTGCTTGCCCCACATGTCCTGAAGGCGTTCCGCGGAGTCAAGCACCATATCGTCGAACCGTTCGGAACGGGTGCGGAAACCCGGAAGGTTCGGAAGCATCAGCTCCCCCCGCAGCCCCCTGCCATGACGGTTCCGCCGGCGCCGCCGGAATCCCCGCACGCCCGTCCCGGCGTGTTCCTCTGTCTGATCGCCATCGGCGTCAGTCCACCGGACATTGAAGCCGGGAACATGTGGCTGTGACTGCATATATCGACTTTAGTACCGGGGAACCGCCAGCGCGACATCCTCGTCCGCAGCGCGCCGGAGCCAGGCGTCCAGGCGGTTTCCCTGGCAGCCACGGGCGCTCAATACACGCCCGGAGTGACAAGTGGCGCTAATCTGGGATGTTGTGGGTGCTATTCGTCAGTGTTCAAGATCAGCCTGCCGCCAGTCTGCGGTGGCCACTTTGACGTACGTGTACGCCGATTCGACCGCGGTCCTGGGCCCGCTCGCTACGTATGCCGAACCGCACGCCTATGATCTCTGCACCCAGCACGCGGAAAGCCTCACAGTCCCGCGCGGCTGGGAAGTCCTGCGCCTGGCAATGCCCACGACGCCCCCACAACCCGGCCCTGATGACCTCCTGGCGCTGGCCAATGCCGTCCGTGAGGCCGCTTCCGCTGCCCCCGAGACGCCTGCCCGCCATGGACACCAGCAGATGGAACCCCCGGCAGGCGTCGAAGGTACCCGCCGGGGCCATCTGCGCATTCTCCGCGAACCGTCCTAAGCCGACTCCGGTGACAGTGCCGGCGTCGTGACTCAAATCGTCGCCGTGATCCAAACCCTGCGATCCCGCGCGGTAGTCTGGAATCTGCAGATAAATCCGCCAGCGGCGCCAGGCCGGCGCCACCCAGGGAGCATCATTCATGCCAAAGGTCAGTCCTGAACTGTTGTCCATCCTGCGCTGCCCCGTGACGGGTTCACCGCTGGTCCAGGAGGGTGAGGAGCTGGTGTCGACAGCTGCCGCCGCGGACGGCGAAAAGCTCCGCTACTCCATCGAGGACGGCATCCCGCTCCTCCTGCCTCCGGAACTTCTGGCGGCCGCCAACGCGGCAGGCTCCAGCCAGCACGATTCCAAGGCATAGCGCCTCTTTCAACATCGCACGTCTTTATCGCACGGTACCCCTAAGGACTTTCCATGACATTCGACTACAAAGTCGCTGATATCAATCTCGCTGAGGCAGGCCGCCACCAGATCCGGCTTGCCGAGCATGAAATGCCGGGCCTGATGTCGCTTCGCGCCGAGTTCGGTGCTTCCCAGCCGCTTAAGGGTGCGCGGATCGCCGGTTCCCTGCACATGACCGTCCAGACCGCGGTCCTCATCGAGACCCTCACGGCGCTCGGTGCAGAGGTCCGTTGGGCCTCCTGCAACATCTTCTCCACCCAGGACGAAGCAGCCGCCGCCGTCGTTGTCGGGAAGGGAACCCCGGAAGACCCGCAGGGCGTGCCGGTCTTCGCCTGGAAGGGTGAAACCCTTGAAGAGTACTGGTGGACCGCAGAGCAAATCCTCACCTGGCCCGGCGCCCACGCCAACCCGGAGTTGGGTCCCAACATGATTCTCGACGACGGCGGCGACGCCACGCTGCTGCTGCACAAGGGCGTGGAGTTCGAGGCCGCCGGCGCAGTTCCCACCGCCACCGAGGACGACCCCGAGGAATACGTCCTGATCCTGGACCTCCTCCGCAGGACCCTTGAAGCCGATCCGCAGAAGTGGACCCGCCTGGCAGCCCGCATTGAGGGCGTCACGGAAGAAACCACCACCGGTGTGCACCGCCTGTACCAGCTCGCGGAGCAGGGCAAGCTGCTGTTCCCGGCCATCAACGTCAACGACTCCGTCACCAAGAGCAAGTTCGATAACAAGTACGGCATCCGCCACTCGCTCCCGGACGGCATCAACAGGGCCACGGACGTCCTCATGGGCGGCAAGGTCGCTGTCGTTTGTGGCTATGGCGACGTCGGCAAGGGCGCCGCGGAAGCGCTGCGGGGCCAGGGTTCGCGGGTCATTGTTACCGAGATCGACCCCATTTGTGCGCTGCAGGCTGCCATGGACGGCTACCAGGTGGCCAAGTTGGAGACGGTGCTCGCACAGGGCGACATCTTCATCACCACCACGGGCAACAAGGACGTCATCCTGGCCGAGCACATGCTGGGCATGAAGAACAAGGCGATCGTGGGCAACATCGGCCACTTCGACAACGAGATCGACATTGCAGGGCTGGCGAAGATCGAGGGCGTCAAGAAGGTCGAGATCAAGCCGCAGGTCCACGAGTGGGTCTTCGACTCCGGTACGGACTCCGAGCGCTCCATCATCGTCCTCTCCGAGGGACGCTTGCTGAACCTTGGCAATGCCACGGGCCACCCGTCGTTCGTCATGAGTAACTCGTTTGCCAATCAGACGATTGCCCAGATTGAACTGTGGACCAAGAGGGACCAGCCTGCCGGTGAGCGGGAGTACCAGAAGCAGGTCTACGTTCTGCCGAAGATCCTGGACGAGAAGGTCGCCCGCCTGCACCTGGACGCACTAGGTGTTGAATTGACTGAACTGAGCAAGGAACAGGCCGACTACCTGGACCTGGACATTGCCGGCCCGTACAAGCCGGAGCACTACCGTTACTAACAGCTCCCCATAATCAACAATCGATGGAGAAAGGCCGGCACGCGATCAGCGTGGCCGGCCTTTCGACTAGAATTGGGTATTCGGTATTGCTTGCCGGGGGACAGGAAGACGGGAACCATGACGGAAGTCGCTAAACGGAAAACAGGCAAGGTCCTTGCCATCATAGGGATCTGCGCTGCCATTGCCGTGGGCGGTATCGGCGTGGCCACCGTTCCCGGTTTGCTGCCTGGTTCTTCGCAGGACACCGCAGCCGCGCCTTCTCCCAGTCCCACGGTCGAGGCCAAGCCCGTGGAGCTGGGTATCACTCCGCTGGACGGGGTAGTGGAGTGGAACCCCGTGGTGGGTCCCCAGATCAAGGCCGTCAATGGCAAAGTCAAGGACGTTGTTTTGACACCCGCCGACGGCGGTGCGCCGGTTGTCGGGAAGATCAGTCCGGACGGCACCACGTGGACCACGCAGGAAGTGCTGAAGTTCAAGACCAAGTACAACTATTCCTTCACCGTGGTGGATACCGCCGGTAAGGAAACCAAGAAGACCCAGACCTTCACCACAGTTTCCGCCGCCTACGAGGCCGATGCGTCCATCTACCCCCGGAACGGGACGATGGCCGGATCGGGGCAGCCCATTGAAATCAACTTCAGTGAACCCGTAGTGGACAAGGCAGCCATGGAGAAGCGGGTGGCCATCACCGTATCTTCGGGCCAACCCGTGGCGTGGCACTGGTACTCGGACAAAAAGGTGAGGATCCGGCCTGAATCATTCTGGGCTTCCGGGACCACTGTCACGGTGGACATGAAGCTCCTGGGCGTCGATTTCGGCAACAACATGATCGGCAACGGGGACGTCGTCTCCACGTTCACCACGGGCCCGCAGCGGATCGCCGTGGTGGACGACACCACCAAGACCATGAACGTGTACTCCGACGGGCAGTTGTTGCACACGGCTCCCGTGTCCCTCGGCGGTGAGGATTGGTTGTCGCCCACTGGCTATGCAGTCATCCTCGAGCAGGAACGCAAATCCAACTTCAACGCCGGCAGCATCGGCCTCAAACCGGGGGACAAAGGGTACTACGCCCCGATGGTGGTGGATTATGCCAACCGCCTGACGTGGTCCGGCGTCTACGTCCACCAGGCACTGGAATCTGCGTGGGGAGCAATCGGCCGCGTCAATGTTTCCCATGGATGTGTTGGCTTGCTGCCGGATGACGCCGCCTGGTTCTTCAACAACATGAAGACCGGTGACGTTGTCCAGATCCTGAACACCGGGGCGCCGGCCGTTGAACCGCTTGAAGGCTTCGGCGACTGGAACATTCCGTGGGCGAGCTACGCCCAGCGGTAAAAAGAGCTGTTAAGATCGATGCAGTGATTATTTCCTGCGCGCTTTGACCCAGACTTCCTCCGCCAACCACGTGTTGGCGCTGAATTTGTGCTGCCCTCCATGGTGATTCCGGGTGTTCCTCCAGGGAACCCGCTGATGGGTTCCCCGGCTTCTTCCACCGGACCCTCTTTCATTATCTGGAGCACACATGACCATCCGATCAACCCTCCGCCCGGACTGCAGCAACTGTTTTGCCCTGTGCTGCACTGCGCTTGGATTCACCCGCACAGCCGACTTCGCCATCGAAAAACCGGCAGCATCGGCGTGCCCGAACATGGCCGACGACTTTTCCTGCACCATCCATCAAAGCCTGCGGCCCCGGGGCTTCCGGGGCTGCACGGTTTTTGACTGCTTCGGCGCCGGACAGCTTGTTTCGCAGCACACCTACACCGGCATCAGCTGGCGTGACGACCCGGCTTCCGCCTCAGGGATGTTTGCCGTCTTCAAAGTCGTCAGGCAACTCCACGAGATGCTCTGGTACCTGGACGAAGCCCGGCAACGGGCGTTCGATCCAGGGCTCGCTGCTGAGGCGGACCACCTGTCGGACCGCATCAGCGCCATAGCGCAAGGAAGCGCACCCACGGTCCTGGGTGCCGACGTCGAAACCCTCCATGGTGAGGTCCGCACCCTCCTGATGGAGGTCAGTGAGGAAGTCCGTGCCTCCTACGGAGCTGAGGACCCGCAAAGGCCCGACGCCGGCCTCCAGCCAGGTGCCGACCTTATGGGGGCGGAGCTGGCGAACCTGCAGTTGTGCGGAGCAGACCTCCGCGGGGCGTACCTGATCGGGGCAAACCTGTCAGGCAGCGACCTCGCGGCCGTGGACCTGCTGGGGGCGGATCTTCGCGGGGCGCGCCTTCACGGCGCGGATCTTTCGACGTCGCTCTACCTGAGCCAGCCACAAATCAACGCCGCTTACGGCGACGTCGGGACGCTCCTGCCGCCGCAACTGACACGGCCGTCCCATTGGCAGCAGGGGACTGGCGGCAGGGACCAGGGAGGCTGGGACTAGTGCAGCTGGGAGAACGGCAGCTTACGCAACCGTTCTCCCACTGTCGCGTTTCTTTGTTCGGCCTGGCGGAGCCGCCCATATTCACGTTTGCGCCGTTCCCCGAGGACCGCCCCAATGTAGTCGGCGGGTATGGTGCCGGGCGGCGGAGGCGGCGCGACATAGCGGGCGAGTTCCGTGGCCAGGGCGGTGGCCATGGATTCCCTTGAGGCTGGTGCCATCAGGTAAGCCTGCTGGACGAAAGTACCTGCACGGCGTGCGGTGGCGTCGGGTACCCGCCCGATATCCGCCATGGACACCCACGTCTGCAGGTACGGAGGAGCCGTCGGCACGATACGGGGTTTCGATGGCACGCGTAGGCGAAGGGAATAGGTACCGGCCACGATGTCGCCAAGTCGTTTGGACTTCTCATTGAACAGGGCCACCCCAATGGCCAGTCCGCCAAAGGTCAGGTAGATCTCCAGGAAACCGATGAGTCCGCGGATGAGGGCGTGCCGGAAGCGGATGGATCCACCGTCGTCGCGCACGATCCTCAAACCCGTGGCGAGCTTTCCCAGCGACCGTCCCCGCGTGAGGGTTTCCACGGCGACGGGAACTATCACCACGGAGAAGACGACGCTGCTCAGGACCAGTGCCCGGACCGCCGACTCATCAAGGTCGGAGGAGGCCATCAGGACCAGGATGATGAGGAGTATGGCGAGGAGCACCTGGGAAATGACATCGAGGATGAGGCCCAGTCCCCGTGCTGCAAAGGATGCGGGGCGCAGCTCAAGGACCACTGCCTCGCCTGTGATGATCGAACTCAAGCCAGCCCCCACGCTTCCCGAATGGTGCAGCGCCTGGCGGCGCCCGCACAATGAGTCTAGCGGCGCAACAGGCCAAAACGGCCCCCGCCAAGAGCATGGACCCGGAGGCAGGCATTAGGGTGGTGCCGTGGACATCGATGCCTTCTCGGCCGTACATGGGGATAAATGGTCGCGGCTTCACTTCCTGGCGCACAAGCGTCGGTTGACGGGAGACGAGGCCGACGAACTGCTGCGTCTGTACCAGACAGTTTCCGGGCACCTGTCACTGATCCGGTCGGTGGCTCCCGAGACCGGTTTGTCGTCGTCGTTGTCCGCAGCGTTGGCACAAGCACGCACGAGATTCACTGGGGCGCGCTCGAACTTCATGGAAGACCTGGCGCGCTTTTTCGTCATCTCCTTGCCCGCGGCCTTTTACCGGATTCGGTGGCTGACCGTGTGGTGCGGACTGGCCTTCACTGTGGTCGCGGCAGCCTACGCCTTGTGGATCGGTACCTCGCCGGATGCCCTGAGGGCGGCCTTCGGCAGCGACGAGAGAGTCCGCACGTACGTCGAGGAAGACTTCATCGACTATTACTCCGAGAACCCTGCGGCTTCCTTCGCCGGAGCTGTGTGGACGAACAACGCGTGGATCTCAGCACAAGCCGTCGCATTTGGAGTCACCGGATTCTGGGTGCCCTACATCCTGTTCATGAATGCCCAAGGGGTGGGAATCGCCGGTGGCGTCTTCCTGGCAACCGGAAAGACGGACGTTTTCTTCAGCTACATCCTGCCCCACGGTTTGATGGAACTGACGGCCGTGTTCATTGCCTGTGCTGCCGGGCTCAGGATCTTTTGGGCCATGGTCCGGCCGGGCCCCCGGACCCGGATGCAGGCTGTGGCGGACGAGGGGCGGTCTTTGATCACCGTTGCCCTGGGCTTGGTGTTGGTGTTGCTGGTTTCGGGCATCGTGGAAGGCTTCGTGACGCCGAGCCAGCTCCCTGTCTGGGCCAAAATCACCATTGGGGCATTGGTTCTGGCCGGTTATTGGACGTACACCCTGCTTGTTGGCGGCCGCGCCGTGCGTGCCGGCGGGACTGGTGACCTGGACGCCAACGACGGCGGCTACAGAAGCATCGCCGCATAGACCTTACAGTTGCGTTTCAATCTGCTCCAACGCGGGGTGGTTCCTCGTGTCGGCGCAGAGCCGGGCGGTAGGCTCGAATGCAGACAAGAGAGCCGGCAGCACGCAATGGCCGGTGGATGCCTACGGAAGTGAAACCGCTGTGAGCGACAAGAGCCCAAAACCACAAGAACCGGACACGGACGTCCACGAGGACCCCAATGAACCGGCCTTCGACTGGATGAAGCCGAAGACGTCCAGTGGTGCCTCAGCCGCGACTCCTGCCGAGGCATCAACCGCTGCTCCCGGCACCGCGTCGACCGCCGCGGGCCAGCCTGAGAGCCGCGCGGACCGCAAAGCTGCAGAGGCTGCCGACGCCGATACGGAACCACCGCTGTTCGCCGACACCCTTGCGAATGCATCTTCGGGCAAGCAACCGTCGCACTATTCGGAACCGCTGCCGACGTCGGCCCTTCAGGTCCGCCCGCCGGAAGACGAGGTGGCCCGACGCAACGCTGAACGGGAGCAAGCCGCAAAGGTCAAGCCCGTAGGCCCCCGTATCTTCCAGGTGCTCTTGGCTGTTTTCTACCCTGTGATCCTCCTGGTGCTGGCAGTCAGGGCGGTCACCAGTCCATTGTTCCTATGGGTGGAGTACAACCGGCCAGGTTTCCCCGGTGATGGCTACGGCTTCAACACCGATGACCGGATGACGTACGGGTCCTACGCCGTGGATTATCTGAGCAACTGGGCCGGTCCCCGTTACCTGGGTGGCTTGGTAAACCAGGACGGTGCAAAGCTGTTCAAGGACAGCGAAGTAGCGCATATGGCGGACGTTAAGACAGTGATTCTGTCGTCGTTCGGTGCGGGGGTCCTGCTGATCATCCTCAGCATCATCGGCATCATCTACCTGCGCAAGCGGAGCACCGGCGGGGTTCGCCGCGGACTGTTCGCAGGCTCCATTGTCACCTTGGTGATCATCATCGGCCTCGCTGTCCTGGCCGTGCTCAGCTGGCAGCAGTTCTTCACCGAATTCCACAGGATCTTCTTTGCCAACGGCACGTGGACTTTCTCCTTGGAAGACACGCTGATCCGGCTCTTCCCCGGGCAGTTCTGGGTTGACGCCGGCATTGTGATCGGCGCTTTGGTATTCATTGCCGCGACGCTGACGTTTGTGTTCACTTGGCCGACGAAGAGGCGTCGGGGACTCGTGGCCCGCGAGGCAGAACACGAGGATGTAGATGCAGATGAGGCTTCGGACGACGAAGCCTTTGACCAAGAAGCAACGAGCGCAAAGCGGTAACTTGGCGGTTTCGTCCCAGGAAGCCCGGAGTACTAAAGCGCCCGCCTACTTCTCGTAGAGCTTTTCAACGCTCGAGGCGAAGTCTCCCACCACGGTCGCGCGCTTGAGTTTGAGTGAGGGCGTCAGGTGTCCGGACTCCACGCTGAGCTCGGCGGTAATGAAGCCGAACTTCTTGATGGACTCCGCTGCTGAGACGAGCTTGTTCGCTTCGTCGACGGCGGACTGCACAGCGGCTTTCACACGGTCATCACCTGCAGCTTCCGCCGGGCCGAGCGCCGGGTACTTGTTCTCGGCGCACCAATCCGCCAGGCCGTCCGGGTCCAGGCTGATCAAGGCCGCCACGAATGGCCGTCCATCACCCACCACCACTGCCTGACCCACCAACGGGTGCTCGCGCAGTTTCTCTTCCAGGGGAGCTGGAGCAACGTTCTTGCCGGCGGCCGTCACCAGGAGGTCCTTCTTGCGGCCGGTGATGGTCAGGAAACCGTCGGAGTCCAGCTCACCGAGGTCTCCGGTGCGGAAGAAGCCGTCCACGAACGCGGCCTCAGTGGCTTCCTTATTGCCGTGGTAGCCCCTGAACACGCCGATGCCTTTGACCAGCACCTCACCGTCCTGGGCGACGCGGATGGTGGTTCCCGGCAGGGGTATCCCCACAGTCCCGATGCGGCACATGGTGGGCGTGTTCACCGTGCATGGTGCCGTGGTCTCGGTCAGGCCGTAGCCCTCCAGGACCGGAACACCGGCGCCGTGGAAGAAGTGGTTGTCACGGAGACTGAGGGGGCTGGCGCCGGACACCGTGTAGCCGACATCGCCGCCGAAGACTTCCCTCACCCTGGGGTAGAGCAGTTTGTCGAACACCCGGTGCTTGGTTCTCAGAAGCCAACCCGGACCGTGCCCCTGACCACGCGCGGCAAGATCCACCGCCGTCGAATATTCCACGGCGGTTGAAGAAGCCGCCGAGAAAAGGGCGGATTTTCCTGACATGGCGGCCTTGTGGCCGGCACCGGCGTATACCTTCTCAAAGATCCGGGGGACTGCCAGGAGGAACGTCGGCTTGAAGGAGCCCAGGTCCGCCATCAGTCCGCTGGCACCGGCGCTGTGGCCCAAGGTAATGCCGGCAGTGAGGCATACAACCTGGACGGCCCTTGCCAGGACGTGGGCAAGCGGCAGGAACATCAACGTCCTCGCGCCCGGCTGCATCAGAAGCTCCGGAAGGAAGGGGATGACGTTCCGGGCCACCAGTACGAAATTGCCGTGGGTGATCTCGCACCCTTTCGGCTTGCCGGTGGTGCCCGAGGTGTAGACGATCGAGGCGATGTCAGCCAGCTTTGCCGCGCTGCGTTGCCGCTCCAGTTCGGCATCCATGACCCCGATTCCGACGGCGGACACGCTGGTCAGGTTGGGTGCCTCGCCGTCGTGCTCCATCCGGATGATGGCGATGGGGTCCTCGCCGAGGAGCTCCGATTTGTCCACCACGGAGTGGACCATTTCGGCCTTCTGGGCGTCCTCAACGAAGATGCGCCGGGCACCGGAGTCCGCCAGGATCCATTCGATCTGGCTGGCGGACGAGGTCTCGTAGATGGGTACGGTGACGCCGCCCGCCATCCAGATGGCGAAGTCCACCAGCGTCCATTCGAAGCTGGAACGGGACATTACCGCCACGGGGTCGCCGGGGTTGAGTCCGCCGGCGATGAGGCCCTTGGCCAGGGCGGTGACGTCCGCGAGGAACCGTGCAGCGGAGACGTTGAGCCAGCCGTTTGCGGTGTTGTGCGCGTACAGGATGCCGAACGGATCCTTGGCGCACCGCTCCAGCAGGAGATCCGTCACATTGGAGTCCTCATCGGCGTCGAAAAGGAGCTCCGTGCTTGCTTCCCTCACTGCTTGCCTCCTAGATCCACGATGGCATCCACATTCTCATTCGCCATTCCTGGTAACTGATCACTTCCGCCGTGAGCACCGGGTAGAAGAATGCTGTGGCGAGGACGGCCAGGACCAGGACGACAGCTACCACGTACAACCCCGAGCGTCTGCGCCAGGGCGGATCGGCGCTGCGGCCCAGCACCAAGCCCAGCACATACGTCAGGCCAAGCACCAGGAAAGGTTCAAAGGAGACAGCATAGAAGATGAACATGGTGCGTTCCGGGTACATGAACCACGGCAGGTATCCGGCAGCGACTCCGGCAAGGATGGCACCCGCCCGCCAGTCGCGGCGCCCAGCCCACCAGAACAGCAGGATGACCAACGCGATGGTTCCGCCCCACCACACCACGGGGTTGCCCACAGGAAGGATTGCTGAGGAGCAGGTCTCCACAAGGCAACCTGAGGTCCCTTGCTTTGGGGACTGGTAATAGAACGACGTCGGACGGCCCATGACCAGCCAGGTCCACGGACTGGATTCGTACGGGTGGTCGGAGCTGAGCCCCTGATGGAACTTGTAGGCCTCCAGGTGGTAATGCGCCAAGGACCTGACGGAGTCAGGCAACCAGTCCCAACCGGGCGCCGGGTTGGTGGCGGCCCATTGGCGGTAATAGGCGTCCTTGGACAGGAACCAGCCGGTCCACGTCGCAGCATAGGTGACCACAGCCACCGGGATGATGGTGAAGAACGCCAAAACACCGTCCTTGACGATGCCCGCACTGAACCAGTTCCGGATGCCGGCGATGCGTCGAGCGTTGAGATCCCAGAGCACGGTCATCACGCCAAAGGCAGCTACGAAGAACAACGCCGACCATTTGGTTCCCACGGCGAGTCCGAGGCAGATCCCGGCAACCAGGCGCCACCACCGCATTCCCAGCCAGGGTCCCGCCACCAGCTGGCTGGCCAGTGGACGGTCGTCGGGCGAAGCAGCCGCTTGTGCGGCGAGCCGGGAAGCCAGGCGACGGCGGCCGTCGTCGCGGTCCAACAGCAGGGCACCAAAAGCGGCGAAGAGCCAGAACGCGAGAAAGACGTCAAGCAATGCTGTCCGTGAGAGCACCAGGTGGTGTCCGTCAATGGCAAGCAGCAGGCCGGCAACAGCCCCGAGAGTATGCGAGCGGAAAAGCTTCATGGCAACGAGCGCCACCAGGAAAACAGTAAGGGTGCCTGTCAGCGCTGCACTGAAACGCCAGCCAAAGGGATTGTCACCGCCGAACAGCCACATTCCGAAGGCGATCATCCATTTGCCGACCGGCGGGTGGACTACGTATTCGGGGGTGTTCAGCAGGACGTTGGGATTACCGGCATTGAAGGAGTCGTTGGCATTGGACGGCCAGCTTCGCTCGTAGCCGCTGACCAGATAGGAGTAGGCGTCCTTGACGTAGTACGTTTCATCGAACACCAGGCTGTGGGGGACTTCGAGCCGGAAAAACCTGAGGATTCCACCCAGGACGGCAGAAATCGTGGGAATCAGCCAGAACCATAACCGCAGCGACGCCGGGTAGTCGCGCCAGCTCTGGATACCGCCGATCAAGCGGTTCCGCAGTGCCTCCGCGCTGAAAGCCCCGGCCGGCCGGGCAATCCAGCGGTGGCGCTCAAGGCCGCGGCCCGGCAGGTAGCCCACAGGGCCGGTTTCCGTCCGCCGGGAGCTGCGGGAGCGGCCTGCGGGCACTGGTTCATCAGGGTGGCCGACCGGGCGTTGGACTGTGGTCCCATCTGTGTCGGCGTCGGCGGAAGACGCCACGGGTGTGCCGGAAGCGGCGGCAGGAACGGGCGACTGGTTCACCCGCCCATGCTACCTTTCCATGCTTGCAGCATCGTTGAGGTGAGGTGTCGGAGGCGGCGCGGCATTAGGCTTGGCAGGTGGACGAACAACGCAACACCCCGGACGAGGCCCTTCCCAGCGACGACGAGGACGAGCTGCTACCCGCTGTGGAGCCCCCTTCCGGAGCAACCCCCGGGTTCGGCAGGATTGTCCTGGCGGCAACGCCTATTGGAAACGTAGGCGACGCGTCCAGCCGCTTGGTGGAACTCCTGGCGACATCGGACATCGTGGCAGCTGAGGACACCCGTCGCCTGCACAGGCTGGTGACGGCGCTGGGCGTCGAGGTTTCCGGACGCGTCATCAGCTATCACGAGCACAACGAAGTGGCCAAGACCGGCGAACTCCTGGACCACGTGCGCGCCGGGAAGACCATCCTCATGGTCAGCGACGCCGGCATGCCGGCTGTCTCGGACCCCGGGTTCCGCTTGGTGGAGGGTGCCGTGGCCGCTGGTCTGACCGTGACTGCCGTTCCGGGTCCCTCCGCGGTGCTGACTGCACTGGCACTGTCCGGCCTGCCGACGGACCGCTTCTGCTTCGAAGGGTTCCTGCCCCGGAAATCTGGCGAACGGAATTCGCGCTTGGCCGATCTGGCTGATGAACGCCGCACCATGGTGTTCTTTGAAGCCCCGCACCGGCTGGAAGTCATGCTGCGGGCATTGCACGAGCGCTTTGGCGCGGATCGCCGGGTGGCTGTTTGCCGCGAATTGACCAAGACCTATGAGGAAGTCATCCGCGGAACCCTGCGCGAGCTCCTGGAATGGGCAGAGAACAATGAAGTCCGTGGCGAGATAGCGGTAGTGGTGGGTGGTGCGCCTGAACAGGAGCCCGGCAAACCCGAGGACCACGTCGCGGCGGTTAACGAACTCATTGCGCAGGGCATCCGCCTGAAGGAAGCCGTAGCGGCCGTTGCCGAAGACGCCCGCGTCAGCAAGCGGGAGCTGTACTCAGCGGTCCTGGCCGCCCGCTGAGGTAGCTGTGCAGGTGCACAAAATGGCGTCCGGATGGCAGTGCGTGCAGGCGTAGACACTGCTTCTCAGCGGGCAGTACCGTGGCAGTAATTCAAGCCACTTCCGGCAACGAACCCCAGTGGTGCAATTCTCCAAAGCACCCAAGACGAAGGAGTCGCCATGACTGTCACGGTTGAACGCGAAAGCGAACTGCTGGCTTCCGTCCCTACAGGCCTGCTGATCAACGGTCAGTGGCGCCCGGCCGGATCCGGAAAGACCTTTGATGTTGAGGACCCGGCAACGGGCAAGGTCCTGCTCAGCATCTCCGACGCCGGTGCTGAGGATGGTGCCGCCGCCCTCGACGCCGCTGCTGCCGCCCAGGCTGACTGGGCCCGTACGGCCCCGCGCGAACGTGGTGAAATCCTCCGACGCGCCTTTGAGCTGGTTACCGAGCGTGCCGAGGATTTTGCGCTGCTGATGACCCTCGAAATGGGCAAGCCGCTGGCTGAAGCCCGCGGGGAAGTCACCTACGGTGCCGAGTTCCTGCGGTGGTTCTCCGAAGAAGCCGTCCGCGTTTCCGGCCGCTACTCCGCGGCCCCGGACGGCAAGAACCGCCTGCTTGTGCAGAAGAAGCCGGTTGGCCCCTGCCTGCTGATCACTCCCTGGAACTTCCCGCTGGCCATGGCCACCCGCAAGGTAGCCCCCGCCGTCGCCGCCGGCTGCACCATGGTGCTCAAGCCCGCCAACCTGACCCCGCTGACCAGCCTGCTCTTCGCCCAGGTCATGCAGGAAGCCGGCCTCCCCGCGGGCGTCCTGAACGTTATCCAGACCTCCACGGCCGGCGCCGTCACAGGACCGCTGATCAAGGACGACCGACTCCGCAAGATCTCCTTCACCGGCTCCACCCCGGTGGGCCAGGCCCTCATCCGCGAAGCCGCGGACAAGGTCCTGCGCACCTCGATGGAACTCGGTGGCAACGCCCCGTTCGTCGTCTTCGAAGACGCCGACCTGGACAAGGCCGTTGAAGGCGCCATCGCGGCGAAGATGCGCAACATGGGCGAGGCGTGCACCGCGGCGAACCGCTTCATCGTGCACGAATCCATCGCTGATTCCTTCGCCGAGAAGTTCGCAGCGAAAATCGGATCCCTCACCACCGCCCGCGGCACCGAGCCCGAGTCCAAGGTGGGTCCGCTCATCGATGGCAAGGCACGTGACGGCGTCCACGCCCTCGTCACCGAAGCTGTTGAAGGTGGCGCCGAGGCAGTCACCGGTGGTGCCGCCGTCGACGGTCCCGGCTACTTCTACGAGCCCACCGTGCTCAAGAACGTCGCCGAGAACGCCCGCATCCTCCAGGAAGAGATCTTCGGACCGGTCGCCCCGATCATCACGTTCTCCACGGAAGACGACGCCGTTCGCCTGGCCAACAACACCGAATACGGCTTGGTTGCCTACGTCTTCACCAAGGACCTGAACCGCGGCCTGCGGATCAGCGAACGCCTTGAAACCGGCATGCTGGGCCTGAACGCCGGCGTGATCTCCAACGCCGCAGCACCGTTCGGTGGCGTCAAGCAGTCCGGCCTCGGACGCGAAGGCGGCTCCGAAGGCATCGAAGAGTACCTCTACACCCAGTACGTAGGCATCGCGGACCCGTACGCCGACTAGGCTCCTCCCACCAAGGAGCCGTCCACCGCTCTCGCAACAAGATCGGTTGACACCCGGAAGGCCCGGCACCGGAACCCCAAGTTCCAGTGCCGGGCCTTCTGCTGTTTTCGGCTGGCTCTCTTCGCCGGCTGTCTTAGGCCTGCTGTTTTCGGCCTGCGGCCAGCCCTTCGTCAGCGGCGTTGGGGAAGCACTTCACGCACCGAGCGCCATCCCCGGACAGCCACCCACCCCACACTTTTGCCGAGCATACCCAGTGCGCGGAACGGCGCACCCAGTGCCCTGGCCCACCGCCGCATCATCGACGGCGGCAGCCAGTCAGCACGGAACCGGACCAACCAGCGCGCATTGTTCCGCAACGACTCACGCACGACGGCGATGCGGGGCGCCGCTGCGGGGGCCGCCACCGCCAGACGACCATAGCGTTGCCGTTCGAAGTCCGCGGTGAGGGACGCAACGGCGTGGTGCGCGGCGTCGTCGAGCCCTCCCGACTCACCCAAGGCCGCGCTGGAACGCAACCTGCCGGAGAAGTGCCTCGGTGTTTCGCTGGGCGACGACGGGACGCCGTAATCGCTGGCCAGGTCCTGCAGCTCGGCCCATGCCAGCTCCGGCCCCGGATCCTTGTACCCCGGCGGCAGTCCTTCGGGGTCATCCTTGGCTTTGACGTTCAGCCGACGTCGCCGAAGGACCGCGCGGCTGAGCCTCGGCGAGCACAGGAACCCCAGCAGGAGCAGCAGCCCTGCCGCCGCGGCGCCGATTGCCGGAAGCGGATTGACGCTGGCGGAGCCGGTGGCGGGAGCGCCCACGTCCGGAACAGGGATAGGAGCCGTGGCCACCGGTGCCGGCGTGGTCAGGGTTTCCTTTTCGTCAGTGTTCGTGCTGAGGTTTCCCGCAACAGAGCTCTCCGTTGCGTAATCAGGTACGACGCCCCGTGACGGGGTCGGTTCAAACGGGACCCATCCCAGGCCCTCGAAATACAGCTCAGGCCACGCGTGGGCGTCCCTGGCGTCGACCTCGTATTCGGGGAACGAGCCCTGGCCCACCAAGGCAACAGATTCGCCAGTGAGGCGGCCGGGCGCATAACCGACTGCGATGCGGCTCGGGATGCCTTCGGCCCGTGCCATGACCGCCATGGCTGAGGAGAAGTGAACGCAATAGCCGCTCTTGACGCTCAGGAAATCTGCCAGGACGGAGAGGCCGTTACCGTCATAGCCGTTCTGGACGGGTGCTTGAAGGGAGTACGTGAACTCCCCGGAACGCAGGTATTTCTGGATCGCCAGGGCCTTGGCGTAGTTGTTGTTGCCTGCTGGAGCGGTGACCGAATCTGCGGTTTTACGGACGATATCGGGCAGGTTCCCGGGAATCCGGAGGAAGTCATCCGAGATGGACCGGGCCGGAGCCGTGGCTTGGGTCAACGCTGCGGCAGTGATCTTGGGGGCGGCGGAGAAGACGACGTAACGCTGTGCCCTCGTCGTGGTTTCTGTGCTCATGATGCTGAGGGTTTCAGGGTCCCAGGTCCAACGCCCGTTGAGGCCGTTCACCGAGGCAGGGGCGAAGGGGGCGGGAAGATACGGGCTGGTGAACTGGCCTGCGCTGACCGACGTCACCGCGTTGATGATTTCACCCTGGACGGCGTAGCCGGTCTCTATCCTGTCGGCACCGGCGCGCCGCTGTGCCGTGCGGTCATCAGGCGCCCACGTTTCGCCGTCGAAATGGTCAATGGTGACGGACCTCAGATAAAGCGGCGCGCTGGAACTCGTCGCATAGGTGATCCGCCCTGATCCGGTGGGGCTCCGCAGGCTGTTGCCCAGCGTAATCATGGGGTTGAGCCCGTTCGAGGTACCCCAGGGACTCAGCCGCGAACCTTGGGGAAACGTGCCTGTCTCGAAGCCGGGAATCGCGAGGGGCACCACAAGGGTCAACGCAAGGGCCAGGCCGCCGGTCACCAACGAACGCCTGAACTGGCCGGCGCCCCGGCCCGTCCCGGTCTGCAACCGGGCATCAGGGGCGAACCAGTGGCTGCACCCGAGGATGAGCAGGTAGCCCACCGCCGCGCCCAGGAAACCGGCAACACCCACGCTCTGGGGCTTGATGGTCGCCGGCACCACCATGACCGCCAGGATCCCGATGCCGCTGGCAGCAGGCATGGAGAGCGGAACTGCCAACGCGTCGATAAGGATCACCAGAAGCCCCAGGCAGGCGCACATGACGAACACGATCCCGGCGTTCGGCGCTACGGGCGCACTCTCCGAGACCACCGTCTCGGCTGCCCGTTTGATCAGGCGTCCGACGGCGGTGAAGGTACCGGGAGTGGGGATGAAACCGAGCAGGCTCTCCTGACGGCAGAACGTGAAGGCAAGCACGGCTGCCAAGGACACAAACGATCCTAACGTGGCCAGCAAGGGCTGGGCACGGAGGGCCCGAAGGGCAGCGAGTGTCAACGAAACTACCAGGACTGTGGTGATCAGGGGCATGAACCAGGCCCAGCCCCTGAGGACGCCATTGAGCGACAAAGCGGCACCCAGGACAGCCACCGCGATGGACCCGGCCATGACCCAGGGATAAGGGCCGGCGCCTGGCGTCCTTGGGCGGCGCAGGTTGGCTGGTCCGTTCTGCCCGGACGAGCCACTGGCAGGGTTGGAGGCCGGGGAGTTCCGGTGGGACGTTGTTGTCATCGGGGCACCGCCGCTCCACGCCGGACATCCATGGCGGCCCCTGCCGCGGCGACTATTCCGCCTTCATCGAAGGCGGACCAGGCGGAGGTCAACTGGGTCTTGGGCGTCACGGCGGCGACCCGCCAGCCCGCCCTCCGCAGGATCTCGAGGGCATCTTCATTGCTTCGGGATGCGTCGCCGATGACCAGGGCAAAAGCATTGGCTCCGTACGCAGCCGCAGGAGCCAGTGCCCTGGCTTCCGACGGGGTCAAGGAACCCAGCAACGCCAGAAGGGGGCCCCGCAGCCGGTGTGCGGCCAGCTTGTCCATGAGGCGGTCATCAAAGACGGAATCCGCAGCGTCCGTGGGCGCCTGGCCGGGACGCGTGTCACGGTGCCCCGGACCGGGATGCCGGGACCCCGTATTTTCCGGCCGCGTCTGCCCGGAAACGTGGCCCTCCAGCCGGTGGTGCTCTGCCCGGGCATGCCGTGGACCACTCAGCTCGATGGCAGCGAGCCCCTCTGCGATGGCTTGCAGACCCCCCGCTCCAGAGAATTCTTCGGCGTCGGGATCCGGAGCCGAACGCGAGCGGAGGAACGCCGGGCCGCCGAAGGCGTCGAGAATGCGCAACGAATAGTTCCGCTCGGACAAATGCGCCGCCACGGACATCGCCGCAGTGACCATCCATTCAAAATGGGAACTCGTCACCAGGTCCGAGTCCTCATCATGGCCGCCAAAAACAGAACCCGTACCGCTGGCGAAGGCCGAAAAGCGTTGATCCAGGATTAGGGTGGCCTCCGGCGTGGTCACGGATTCCTCCTGGCGGACCATAAGTTGGCCGTGACGTGCCGTGGCAGCCCAGTGCACCCGGCGCATAGGGTCCCCGTGCCGGTATTCGCGGGTCATGATGTCGTCGTCGCTGGGGTTGGCGCGGATGCGCGTGGCCGTCACGCCATCGTTCCCACGTGCTCCGGCGAGCCCGGTGACCGGAAGCTCGACGGCGGCCGGCGTCACGGTGAGGAGGTCGCCGTCATCGATGGAATGGCGCCGCAGCGACAGACCAAAGGGATCGCTGAACTCGGCCGTGACTGGACCGATCCGGAACTGGCCCCTCTTGCCTGACCGCAGGCGGTACTCGTAACGGCTGGTCCCGCCAGAGGCGGACCTGGCCGGGAAACGGAACGCGGGCGGCTCACCGAACCTCGGCGGCAGTTGTTCCTCCATGATGACGTGCCCCGTGGAGTAGGACGTGCGGGCAACGGCGAGGCGAACCGTCGTTGTGCTGGACGTTTCCACGCTGGAGGGGTTGAACTCCCGATACACCTGGAATTTAGGTTTAAGCACCCGGACTCCAGCCAAGGCAACCAGGGGGAGTACCAGCAACAAGATGGCCAGGGTCAGTAGATCGCGCCGACCCATGACGTAGGCAGAGCCGAGGGAGACCGCGCCTGCGGCCAGAAGGCCCCAGCCCCGGGCAGTGAACAGGTGCTTCGGAAGCCGGTCCATGAGTGCCACTGCGGATACCTCCTAAACGGCGTGGCGGTCCCTGCGCCACGCCCCCGGCGGTTCCTGGGCCACAGGCAATGCGGACAGGATTCCCCGGAGTACGCTCTGCGGTGTATCGCCGGAACTGGCTGCCTTACGGTCCAGGATGATCCGGTGGGCGAGGACTGATTCAGCGACGTCGACGACGTCGTCCGGAAGAACAAAATCGCGGCCATCCAGCGCAGCCGTCGCCTTCGCGGCACGCAACAGCTGCAGCAGGGACCGCGGACTGGCACCAAGGCGGAGGCGGGCACTGTCTCGGGTGGCCCGTCCGATGGCCACCGTATATTCCTTGATGGCCGTGGAAACGTGGACCTGCTGGACCGTGGCAATCATGGCCGCGACATCGTTGGCTGTGACCACCGGCGTCACCTTGACCAGGGGAGAGGAGGCCTGGTGCGTTTCCAGCATCTGGATTTCAGCGTCCTTGTCCGGATACCCCATGGAAATCCTTGCCATGAACCGGTCGCGCTGGGCTTCGGGCAACGGATAGGTGCCCTCCATCTCAATGGGGTTCTGGGTCGCCACCACCATGAAGGGCAAACCCAACTGGTAGGAATTGCCGTCCACGGTGACCTGGTGCTCTTCCATGCATTCCAGCAGCGCGGACTGGGTCTTGGCCGATGCGCGGTTGATTTCATCACCGATCACGATGTTCGCGAACACGGCTCCCGGCCGGAACTCGAACTGCCGGGACGACTGGTTGTAGATGGACACGCCGGTGACGTCCGAGGGCAGCAAATCCGGGGTGAACTGGATGCGGGAGACCGTACAGTCCACCGTCCGGGCCAACGTTTTGGCCAACAGCGTCTTGCCGACCCCCGGCACATCCTCCAGCAACAAATGGCCCTGGGCGAGCAGTACCGTCAGCGCCAGCTTGGCAGCATCGGCCTTGCCGTCAATGACTTTGTTGATCGAATCGAGGATGCGCTCGCTGGCGTCGTGGAACCTGTCCTGATCCATGACCTGCGGCCTGTGCCCGTTCAGTCCGGCGCCGTCCCGGGGCAGCGGGCTGTAAGCCTCGCCCTGGAGGGGCGAAGATTCAACGGTGACTTGTCGCTTGGACTCCATGGATTGCCCTTCAGCTTTTGGCCGCGGCACCGCCGGTGCTGGCCGCCTGTCCGTTCCAGACTACCCAGACTTTGGCCGTCCCTGACATAGTGCTCCCGGAATTTATGTGCCAACTGGAATTTATCCGGGCAGCAGGAGGACCGCGGTCCGATTAAGGTGGGAGCATGTGCAATTCTCTTGCTCCCGCCCCTTACCGTGCCTCGCAGGACGCCGAGGAAAAGCCGGACCCGCGCCGGGAATACCCGCCGGCACCGGAACCCCTGCCCGTGCCGGTCATGGACAACCACACCCACTTGGATTTCAGGCACGGATTGATTGAGGTTTCTGTACGTGACGCCATGGACTCCGCCGAGGCCGTAGGGGTGCGGGGCGCGGTCCAGGTTGGTTGCGATTTGGAGTCCTCGCGATTCACTGTGCAGGCCGTGGATGCAGATCCCCGGCTGTTGGGTGCAGTGGCGATCCATCCCAATGATGCCCCCGAGTACGCAGGGCGTGGCGAACTCGAAGCGGCACTGCAGGAAATTGAAGACCTGGCCGCGCATCCCAGGATCCGTGCGATCGGTGAGACAGGGCTGGACTTCTTCCGGACGCATGGGGAAGGGCTGACGCACCAGCGGTACTCCTTCCGCCGCCACATCGACATTGCCAAGAGGTTGGGCCTGACGCTGCAGATCCACGATCGCGACGCCCACGATGACGTCGTGCAGGTCCTGCGCGAAGAAGGCGCGCCGGAACGGGTGGTGTTCCACTGTTTCTCGGGCGATGAAGAGCTGGCCAGGATCTGCAACGACAACGGTTGGTACATGTCCTTCGCCGGAACCATGACCTTCAAGAATGCCGGGAACCTGCGCTCAGCTTTGGCCATTGCCGAGCCAAGCCGGATCCTGGTGGAAACCGATTCCCCGTTCCTGACGCCGCATCCCCACCGCGGGCGTCCCAACGCGAGTTACATGGTGCCCTACACCGTGCGGTCCATGGCCGAGGTGACAAAAGATGACCTGGCCGGGCTCTGTTCGCGCCTGGCCGAAAATACCTTGTCAGCGTACGGATCCTGGGCTTGAAACGGTGTCCGGGAGCCCCGGATTGGGCCCATAAGGTGAATACCGGGTATGCAGACGTCTTGGTCCGTTTATAACAGATCGGTTACTGTGTTAAACAAGTAGCCGGGGTCGGGGAAGGCCAACGGATAACTGGACCGGGTAATTCCGGACCCATCAGTTGAATGTTTTTGGCGGCACGGATGCCGGCAGCAAGAGTGGGACCAGGCAGTTTTGCCTGGCCCCTCGGTTTTGCGGCTGGCATTATTTCTGTGCTTTTCCCCGTGCCCGGATGGTCTGAGAGTTATGGGCAATCGTGATCAAGTTCTTCACAACGGATGGCAAGTTCAGCTTCCTCAAAGTTGGTGCCCAGTTGCTGGTAGTCGCAGCACTGGTGGTCGGCGTCGTCGCCTTTGTCGGCAACAACAAGACCGTCACCCTCAACGTTGACGGAAAGGTGAGCTCCGTCCAGACCTTCGGCGGCACAGTTGACGAGGTAGTCAAGGCAGCCAAGGTCGAGCTGAAGGACGCAGACCGCGTTTCGCCGGCCCTGGACGCACGCGTGGACAACGGCTCAGTGGTGAACGTCAACCTGGCCAAGGCAGTCTCCATTGAGCTGGACGGCGCCCGTAAGACGGTCAACACCACCGCCCCCGACGTCGCCGGCCTTGTCAGTGAACTTGGCGTCGCCAGTTCCTCGCAGGTTTCCCAGCCGAAGGAAGCTGCCCTGGAAGTAACGGGATCCTTCGTCTCCATTTCCACTCCCAAGACCATCAGCGTGGTGGCCGACGGCAAGAGCACCAGCACCACCACGACGGCGGCCGACGTCGCCACCGTCCTCAAGGACGCCGGCATCAAGGTGGGCGCCAATGACCACCTGTCCCAGCCCGGCAACGCGCCGGTCATCCAGGACATGGTGATCAAGGTCTCCCGCGTGGACACCAGCAAGACCGCCGAGGCCACTGAGGAAGTGCCCTTCGACAGCGTGAAGACCGAAAGCGCCGATCTCTTCAAGGGCGAGGAAAAAGTCACCCAGGAAGGCGTTGCCGGTTCACTGGTGAAGACGTTCAAGCTGGTCCTCGTGGATGGACGCGAAGCATCGCGCACCCTGGTCTCCAGCAACGTAGCCACCCCGCCGGTCGCCGAAAAGATCAGCGTCGGCACGAAGCCCCGTCCTGCAGCCGCCCCCGCAGCCGCCGCTGCCGCAGCCCCCGTTTCGGGCGGCCCCACCGGTGCCCCCAACGAAGCCATGTGGGACAGGATCGCCCAGTGCGAGTCCGGCGGAAACTGGGCCATCAACAGCGGTAACGGCTACTACGGCGGACTCCAGTTCTCCGGCCCCACCTGGCTTGCCAACGGTGGAGGCGCCTACGCTCCCACGGCAAACCTCGCCACGAAGGCCCAGCAGATCGAAATCGCCAACCGCCTCTACGCCAAGAACGGCCTGAGCGACTGGGGCTGCGCGCACGCAGCGTGACCCCGGACAGGCGATACGATACCTAGGTGACTGAACCGAATTCCGAACCCGCCGCCGTCGCGCCTTTGCTGGGCGCCACAGACATCCGACGGCTTGCCGAGGAAATCGGTGTACGCCCCACGAAGACACTGGGGCAGAACTTTGTGATCGACGGCAACACCATCCGCAGGATCGTCAGCGCTGCTGCCATTGACGCGGACGAAACCGTGCTGGAAGTCGGACCCGGGCTGGGTTCCCTGACACTGGGACTCCTGGATGCCGCCAAGAATGTGGTGGCCGTTGAGATCGACCCCGTCCTGGCGGAAAAACTGCCGGAGACGGTCCGGGCTTGGCGTCCGGAGGCCCAGGACAACTTCCACCTGGTGCTCTCCGATGCCATGAAGGTCACGGAACTTCCCGTGGCTCCAACGGCGTTGGTGGCCAACCTGCCGTACAACGTGGCTGTGCCGGTGGTGCTGCACCTCCTGCAGCATTTCCCCAGCCTTCAGCACGGCCTGGTCATGGTGCAGGACGAAGTAGCGGACCGGCTTGCGGCAACTCCGGGTTCCAAGATCTACGGCGTTCCCTCGGTCAAGGCTGCCTGGTACGGACACATGCGCAAGGCCGGGGTTATCGGGATGAACGTGTTCTGGCCGGCACCGAAAATCCACTCCGGACTGGTCGCGTTTACCCGCCATGAGCCTCCCGCAACGCACGCAACCCGCGAACAGGTGTTCGCCGTCATTGACGCCGCCTTCGCCCAGCGCAGGAAGACGCTCCGCGCCGCCCTGGCAGGGTGGGCAGGGAGCGCTGCCGAGGCGGAACGATGCCTCGTAGCTGCCGGAGTGGACCCCACAGCACGCGGCGAGGTCCTGGATATCTCCGCCTATGTCAGGATTGCCGAAGCCCGCCACCCCGTGGGCGCATGAATCCGGGAACCCGCAAGCCTGGCAGCCTTCCGTTCGCGGGGGACCGCTTCCATGCCCGGACAGTCCGCGTCAAAGCACCCGGGAAAGTCAACGTCTCCCTGAGCGTTGGTCCGCTCAGGGCCGATGGGTACCACTCGGTAGCAAGCGTGTACCTGGCCGTGTCGCTCTATGAAGAAGTGGCTGCCACCAGTACCGAAGGCACAGGAATCACGGTCAGCGTCAGTCCGGAGAGCACGCTGGACCTGGATGGCGTGGACATCCCGTTGGATGAACGGAACCTGGCCTACAAGGCTGCGGCCATCATGGCCGAGGTCTCCGAAAAACCCACTGGCGTACACCTGGAGATCACCAAGCGGGTACCCGTGGCCGGTGGGATGGGCGGCGGTTCTGCAGATGCGGCGGCCACGCTCCTGGCCTGCGACGCCTTGTGGAACAGCGGCCTTTCACGCGAGGAACTCGCGCATCTCGCAGCCGAACTGGGCGCGGACGTGCCGTTCTCGCTCCTGGGCGGTACCGCCGTCGGGCTTGGCGTTGGCGACAAACTCTCGCCTGCCCTGGCGAAGGCCCAAATGGACTGGGTTCTTGTCTTCGCGGACTATGGGCTGTCAACGCCGGATGTGTTCCGAACCCTTGACGGGCTGCGCGACTCTGAAGGCGTGGAGATTCCTGAACCCGTGGACGTGGATCCCACGATTCTCCAAGCACTGCGCAACGGGGATCCTGAGACCCTCAGCCGGGTGCTCATCAACGACCTCCAACGGGCTTCGATCACACTGGCACCGCAGCTTCGCGACACCATCGGTCTGGGAGAGGCACGCGGCGCCCTGGCGGGCATGGTGTCCGGTTCCGGCCCCACCGTCGCCCTGCTGGCCCGGGACTCCGTGGCGGCCAGCGTGCTCGCCGAAGAGCTCACCCACCGGGGGCACACCGCAGTGGCTGTGCACGGCCCCGTTCCCGGAGCACGGATCATCTCCGATACGCTCCTTTAGTACCTCCCCGCATTCCAGCAGTAGAAAGTAGTACCCATTGGCCCACCTGCTCGGCGGCGAAAACCTCACCGTTTCGTTCGCGACCCGCACAGTCCTCGACGGCGTCACCCTCGGTTTGGAGGATGGCGACCGGATCGGCATGGTGGGCCGCAACGGTGACGGCAAGTCCACACTCATGCGCCTCCTGGCACTGCGGTCCACCCCGGACTCGGGCCGCGTCACCAAGCGCGGCGACGTCACCGTGGGCTACCTGGACCAGTCGGACGTACTCGACGGCGACCTCACCGTGGGTGCCGCCATCGTGGGGGACCGCGCGGACCACGAATGGGCCGCCAACCCCAAAATCCGTGAAGTCATGGGGGGACTGGTGGGCGACGTCGATTGGCACGCCAACGTCCATGCCCTCTCCGGCGGACAGAAACGCCGCGTCGCACTGGCCAAGCTCCTCATTGAGGACCACGACGTCATCATGCTGGACGAACCCACCAACCACCTCGACGTCGAAGGCGTCGCTTGGCTGGCCCGGCACTTGAAGACCCGCTGGCGTGCAAACCAGGGCGCCTTCCTGGTGGTCACCCACGACCGCTGGTTCCTGGATGAAGTCTGCAATTACACGTGGGAAGTCCACGACGCCATGGTGGACATGTTCGACGGCGGTTACGCCGCCTACGTTTTGGCGCGCGCCGAGCGCGACCGCATGGCCGCCGTCGTCGAAAGCAAGCGCCAGCAGCTCGTCAAGAAGGAACTCGCCTGGTTGCGCCGTGGCGCACCCGCCCGGACAGCGAAACCGAAGTTCCGCATCGAAGCTGCCAACGACCTCATCGCCGATGTGCCCGATCCCCGGGATTCCGTAGCGCTGAGCAAAATGGCTACAGCCCGCTTGGGCAAGGACGTGCTGGACCTTGAAAATGTCACCCTCGATTTCGAAGGCGGCGCCTCGGGGCAGAAGCTCTTCGACAACATCACGTTGCGGTTAGCGCCGGGCGAACGCCTGGGGCTCGTGGGCGTCAACGGCGCGGGAAAGTCCACGCTGCTGAAACTGCTCAACGGGGAGATCCAGCCGAGCGCCGGCAAGGTCAAACGCGGAAAGACCGTGGTCACGGCTGTGCTGACGCAGGACGTCAAGGAGCTTGATGATGTTTCCGACCTTCGGGTCATCGAGGTAATCGAACGCGAGAAGCGGTCCTTCAGCGTCGGTGGCAAGGAATTCACTGCCGGGCAGCTCGTTGAACAGCTTGGCTTCACCAAGGAAAAGCAGTGGACTCCCGTCAGCGACCTTTCTGGTGGCGAGCGGCGGCGGCTCCAACTGCTGCGCCTGCTGGTGGGCGAGCCCAACGTCCTCATGCTCGATGAGCCCACCAACGACCTCGATACCGATACCCTGGCCGCTGTCGAAGATGTCCTGGACGGTTGGCCCGGGACGCTGGTTGTGGTCAGCCACGACAGGTACCTGCTTGAGCGTGTTACGGACAACCAAATGGCGTTGTTGGGTGACGGCAAACTCCGTGGGCTGCCCGGCGGCGTCGACCAGTATCTCGAACTGCGTGAAGCGGCCCTGGCCTCGGGAGCGGTTGTTGGTGGTTCCGGCGCGCCGACAGCTGCAACGGGCTCTGGTGCGGTTACGGCGGGAGCCAGTGAAGCCGAAAAGCGTGAAGCGCGGAAGGACCTCAACAGGATCGACCGCCAGCTCGGCAAGATTGCCCAGCAGGAGGAGAAGCTCCACACCCAGATGGCCGCGAAGTCCGAATCCGGCGACTTCGACGCCCTGGGGGAGCTCAACGCCAAGCTCCGTGAGCTGCTCGATGAGAAAGAGGGCCTCGAAATGGAGTGGCTGGAGGCCGCAGAGATCCTGGGCGAGTAGTACCGCCGTCGGGACGCTCTCTCACGTTCCGCGTGGTTGGGGTGATCGCTGGCTCACGTTCCGCGTGGTTGGGGTGATCGCTCGCTCACGTTCCGTGTGGCTCACGAGGCTGGTTCGTAGCCAATCAGCCAATGCAGGCCGTAACGGTCGATGACCTGCCCGTCCGAAGCGCCCCACGGCTTCGGCGCCAGTGGATCGACGATCCTGCCACCTTCGGCGAGCTTGTCGAACCACTCGTGGAGGACCGGGGGTTGTGCCGCCCCGAGCAGCGAGAGCATGGCGCCTTCGATCAGGAAACCCTTTTCGCCCGTGGCCGCATCTGTCCCGAATAGGGCAACGACGCCGCTGAGAACTCCGTGGGCGATGGCGTCCGCGGGGCCATCGGTGCGTGAAAAGTCCTGATATGTGTGAAGTGTAAGTTCGCCACCGAAGACTTCCGCGTAGAAACCCAGGGCTTCACGCGCAGTGCCGGGAAAACTGAGGTAAAGCTGGGGTGCTGTCATGCACACAGCCTACTCACGCCGCGGCCAGCTTCCTGGAAGAGGGTCGGGTTTAGGGGCGTGGGATGTGATGGAGGGTTGGGTTTAAGGGCGTGGGATGTGATGGAGGGTTAGCCCTCGGAGCGTAGCCCGGGCTCCCTTTGGAGACCCGTCAGCCCGTTCCAGGCAAGGTTCACCAAGTGTGCGGCAACAGCGCGTTTGTCGGGCGAGCGGGCGTCGAGCCACCATTGGCCGGTCATGGCCACCATCCCCACCAGCATCTGGGCGTACATGGCGCCGTCGGCGGCGCTGAAGCCGCGGCGTGCGAACTCGTCGGAGAGCAGGTGCTCGACGCGCGCGGTGACGTGGGAGAGCAGGGTGGAGAAGGCGCCTTCGGGTTGCGACGGCGGGGCGTCGCGCATCAGGATCCGGAAGCCTTCCGTGCGGTCCTCGATGTAGCCCAGCAGGGCCAAGGCAGCACGCTCCACCAACACCCTGGGCTTGGCTTCGGTGCTGAGGGCCTCGGTGATGGCGTCCAGGAGGATCCGGAATTCGGTCTCCACAACCTGCCGGTACAGGCCTTCCTTGGAGCCGAAGTGCTCGTAGATCACGGGCTTGGAAACACCGGCAGAAGCGGCGATTTCCTCGATGGTGGTGCCGTCCAGGCCCCGGGCCGCGAAGAGCGCACGGCCGATCCCGATCAACTGTGACTTGCGCTGCTGGCCAGTCATCCTGACCCGTGCCGGCTGGCCGTTGGAAGCTTGGTCCAACGGGGCGGAAGTGCCCACGGGCCGGGAAAGTTCAGTGCGCTTGCTCACGTGACCATCATGCCCCAGATGGCCAGTGGAGCGGGTGAAGGCTCCTCGTGATGGTGCGTGGCGGAGCGTTTGCCGGGTGGTCAAGTCGCGAAGCACGCAAAGGTCATGGCAAACTAGTTTCTTGTGTGTGGAACCCGGCGACCCGGGAGACCCTGCGGGCTTCTGGTCCGAAGGATGAGCCACGCACGGTCCGCTCTGGTGTAACGGCAGCACCCCGGCCTTTGGAGCCGTGGAGTATAGGTTCGAATCCTATGGGCGGAACGGTCGGAAAACGCGCTCCTTCTCTGTACCTGTGACGGCTCTAACGGTGCCTGGGTCCATTGTCGGATGGCAGCTTTCCGAAGCCGGGTTACCCGGGACATACAGAGCAAGGAGAGCCAGTACGTGAGCCCCGAAACCAACGGTCCCGCAGCGGTGATCGTCTTGGCCGCAGGTGCCGGAACGCGCATGAAGTCGCGCACTCCCAAGATCCTCCACGAAATCGGCGGCCGTTCCATGGTCGGCCACGCTCTCCTCGCAGCCCGGGCCATCAACCCCTCGAAGCTCGCCCTGGTAGTCCGGCACGAACGCGACCTGGTGGCAGAGCACGTCTCCGCACTGGACCCCGAAGCCCTGATCGTTGACCAGGATGAGGTCCCCGGCACGGGACGCGCGGTGGAAGTGGCGCTGAACGTGCTCGACGCCGAGGCCCGGCTCACCGGCACCGTGGTAGTCACGTACGGCGATGTCCCCCTCCTGACCGGCGAACTGTTGGCCGAACTGGTCACCACGCATGAGTCCGAAGCCAACGCCGTCACCGTGCTCACTGCCGTGCTGGATGACGCTACTGGGTATGGCCGCATTCTTCGCGCAGAGGACGGTACCGTCACCGGCATCCGCGAACACAAGGACGCCAGCGACGCCGAGCGGGGCATCCGCGAGGTCAACTCCGGAATCTACGCGTTCGACGCCGCAGTCCTTCGCGCAGCCCTGGAAAAGGTCACCACCGACAACGCCCAAGGTGAGATGTACCTCACCGACGTCCTCGAACTGGCGCGCGACTCCGGTGGCCGGGTTGCCGCCGTCGTGACCGAGGACCGCTGGCAGGTTGAGGGAGCAAACGACCGCATCCAGCTTTCGGCGCTTGGCGCCGAGCACAACCGCCGCATCGTCGAGGCATGGATGCGCGCCGGTGTGACCGTGGTGGATCCGTCCACCACCTGGATCGACTCCACCGTCACCCTTGACGAGGACGTCCGTTTGCTGCCCAACACCCAACTTCACGGTTCCACCACGGTGGCGCGGGACGCCGTCGTGGGTCCCGATACGACGCTGACGGACGTCAACGTTGCCGAAGGTGCCAAAGTGACCCGCACGCATGGCTCGGGTTCCATCATTGGAGCCGGGGCCACCGTTGGACCGTTCACCTACCTCCGCCCTGGCACGGTACTGGGAGAGACCGGCAAGATCGGCGCCTTCTACGAAACCAAGAACGTGACCATCGGCCGCGGTTCCAAGCTGTCCCACCTCGGGTACGCAGGTGACGCTGAAATCGGCGAGGACACCAACATCGGCTGCGGCAACATCACGGCCAACTACGACGGCGAGAAGAAGCACCGCACGGTGATCGGCTCGGGCGTGCGGACTGGTTCAAACACCGTCTTTGTCGCTCCGGTGACCGTGGGTGATGGCGCTTACAGCGGCGCCGGTGCCGTCATCCGCAAGGATGTCCCGCCTGGAGCCCTCGCCATTAGCCTGGCCGCGCAGCGAAACGCCGAAGGCTGGGTACTGGCCAACCGCCCCGGTACCAACTCAGCACAGCTAGCGCAGGCCGCGCAGGAGTCCATGCTGACCCCCGCCTCCACATCCTCACAATCTCCAGCAACCACAGAAGAGGGCAAATAGGCATGAGCGAAATTACCGCACACGGCGAGAAGAAATTGATTCTCGCCGCCGGAAGGGCACATCCGGAGCTGGCGCAGGAAATCGCGAAGGAGCTGGAGACTGAGCTCCTGCCCATCGACGCCTATGACTTCGCCAACGGGGAAATCTACGTCCGTTCCGCTGAGAGTGTCCGCGGCACCGACGCGTTCGTCATCCAGGCGCACCCGGCCCCGCTGAACAACTGGCTCATGGAGCAGTTGATCATGATCGACTCCCTCAAGCGCGCCTCTGCCAAGAGGATCACGGTTGTTTCACCGTTCTACCCGTACTCCCGCCAGGACAAGAAGGGCCGCGGCCGCGAGCCCATTTCCGCCCGCCTGGTAGCGGACCTGTACAAGACCGCCGGTGCGGACCGCATCATGTCCGTGGACCTGCACACCTCCCAGATCCAGGGCTTCTTCGATGGCCCGGTTGACCACCTGATGGCGATCCCGCTGCTGGCCGACTACATCCGCACCAAGGTGGAGGCGGACAACATCACCGTTGTTTCGCCGGACACCGGCCGGGTCCGTGTCGCCGAGCAGTGGGCGGAACGCCTTGGCGGTGCCCCGCTGGCGTTCGTTCACAAGAGCCGCGATCTCACCGTGCCCAACCAGGCCGTCTCCAAGACCGTTGTTGGCCAGGTTGAAGGCCGCACCTGCGTGCTTATTGACGACATGATCGACACCGGTGGAACCATCTCCGGCGCCGTCCAGGTCCTGAAGAACGCTGGCGCCAAGGATGTCATCATCGCTTGCACGCACGCCGTTTTCTCCGACCCGGCAGCGCAGCGCCTCGCGGATTCGGGCGCACGCGAAGTGGTTGTCACCAACACCCTGCCCATCCCTGCAGAGAAGCGTTTCCCGCAGCTCACGGTGCTGTCCATCGCACCGTTGATCGCGCGTGCCATTCGTGAAGTGTTCGACGACGGTTCTGTTACCAGCCTGTTCGACGGCAAAGCCTGACCTTTCCGGCACAGGACGGGCCATCCAGGCGCCTTGCGGCGCGTGGGTGGCCCGCTTTTTGTGCCTGTTTTTCCTGCTCGTTTCCATCCCTGTTTCATCCCGGTTCATCCCGTTTTCACGCAATGCGGGCTGCGCTGCTAGACTCTTGGGGATACCTTGGCGAGGGAGAGCACATCCGGTCCGCATTTTGTGGATCTGGGTTGCGGGTCTCCGTTATCGACTGGGTCTGCATCTCCTTCTACACAGGCAGAACGGCTGCTTCGCGGCCGTCTTCAGCCGGGCGTCGAAGGTCTCCAGACCTCCGCCCTTGCTGATAGACCAGCCCGGTCCTTACCGGGCGCCACAGTAATCAAGGAGTACACATGTCTGAGCAGAAGCTCACCGCAGAACTGCGCACCGAATTCGGCAAGGGTTACGCCCGCCGTGCACGCATGGCCGGCCAGATCCCCGCTGTCATCTACGGCCACGGCGCAGAGCCGATCCACATCAACCTGCCGGGCCGCGCCACCACCTTGGCTGTGCGCGTTTCCAACGCCCTGCTTGCGATCGATGTCGACGGCGAGCAGCACCTGACCCTGGTCAAGGACATCCAGCGCGATCCCGTAAAGCAGATCATCGAGCACGTTGACCTCCAGACCGTCAAGGCAGGCGAGAAGGTTACCGTCGACATCGCCATCCACGTCACCGGTGAAGTTGCTCCGGGCGCTGTTGCCAGCCTCGAAGCCACCACGGTTTCCCTGGAAGCTGAGGCAACCCACGTTCCCACCGCCGTCGAGGTTGACATCGAAGGCCGCAAGGCCGGCGAGAGCATCCACGCCTCGGACCTGGTTCTCCCGAAGGGTTCCACCCTGCTCACCGAAGGCGACACCCTGGTGGTCCGCGTTGCCGAAGCAGCCGGCTCCGAAGAAGAAGAGTCCACGGAAGCAGCTGCCGAGTAGTCTTCTGACTGCTTGAGGGCTTACGCCGTACAGTGGCCGGGTACCTTCGGGTCCCGGCCACTTTCTGTTCTTCGGCCCAGCCAACCTCCGCTGCTTCGAACTACCTTTCCCTAGGATGAGACCATGACTGACACCTGGCTGATCGTCGGCCTCGGCAACCCCGGCAGTGAGTACAGCAACAACCGGCACAACGTGGGCCAGATGGTGCTGGACGAACTGGCTTCCCGCATGGGTGGAAAGTTCAAGGTCCATAAAGCCCGGGCCCAGGTAGTGGAAGGCCGACTGGGCATTGGCGGGCCCCGTGTGGTGCTGGCCAAGCCGATGACGTACATGAACGTATCCGGTGGCCCCGTGGCTGGACTGTGCAAGTTTTACGACATTGCGCCGGACCACGTGATTGCCGTCCACGATGAGATCGACATCCCTTTTAACACAGTCAAGTTAAAAATCGGGGGCGGTGAAGGTGGGCACAACGGCCTCCGCGACATCTCCAAAGCGCTTGCAACAAAGGACTACCTCCGGGTCCGGGTGGGGGTCGGAAGGCCCCCCGGGCGCATGGATACGGCCGACTACGTCCTGCGGGATTTCGCCACCAGCGAGAAGAAAGAACTCCCTTTCCTCCTCGATGAGGCTGCCGACGCCGTGGAACTGCTCATGAGTGAGGGCTTGTTGGCCGCCCAACAGAAACACCATCCCGCCAAAGCTTGAGCAAATCTTGAGTAAAGCCTGATCAAAGACTGACGGCCCGGAGGACCCCAAGGCCTACAAACTGGCGGCGCCCGACGGTAGTGTGCATGTTACGCAGATGAGCGGTGGGGGACTATCGCGAATGTGTTAGCTAAGGATGCGGATGTCGTCGGAGTTGCTAAACAGGAGCGGTGGAGGCGCAGCGAGGGCTGCGGCTCCCGATTTTGCGGGCGGACCCGGCGATCGCCAGACGTGGTCGCTGCTGGCCCGCAGCCATGACCTGTCCAGGGCAACCAAGTTCCTTGAGTCGCCCTCGTCCTACGGAGTAGTCCTCACGGGGGAGCGGGGGATCGGAAAATCGGGCCTGGCCCGTGCCGTGGTGTCATCCCTCGGGCCCAGGGTCCACAGTCTCCAGCTCCGAAACACGGTAGCGAATGGCCAGACTCCTTATGGGTGCCTCGGTTTCCTGCTGGCCCGCCTGCCCTCGGAAGCCGTTGGTTCCCCTACGGGAATCCTGCACGCCGTCACCAACCTGATCAGGGCCGAAGCCGCGGGGCGGGAAACCGTCTTTATCGTGGACAACGCAGGCGGCATGGATCCCATGAGTACCGGTGTGTTGTTGAACCTCATGGCCACGGGCACCGCCAAGGTGGTGGCCACCGTCCAGCGGGCCAGCGATCTCCCCGCTGATTTCCACCGCATGGTGTTGGACGGCGAACTGGGCGAAGTGCACCTGAACACCCTGAATGAGGAACAGACCAAGCAGGTGCTCGGCTCGGTGCTGGGCCACTACGTTTCGACGACCCTGGCTGGGTCATTGCACTCGGCTGTGGGCGGCAACCCCATGCTGTTGCACGCGCTCCTGGAGGAGCAGCGGCACAGGGGAAACCTTGTCCTCAACGACTCCGTGTGGACTCTCCGCGACCGGATCACGCTGGAGGGTGCGACGGTGGTGGAGGACTTCGTCCGTTCCAGGCTGGCGCGCGAACCGCAGGCCCACAGGACGGTCGTTGAACTCCTCGCCTGCGCGCAGCGCGCCACCCTCGTAGATCTTGCAGCCATCTTTGAAACCCAAATCCTGGTGGAGATGGAAGAATCCGGCCTGCTCACGGTCGAGCGGAAGGGTGAGCACTGGGTCTCCCTTCGGGATCCGTATGTTGGGGAGGTTGTGCGCAGTTGGCTGAGTACCCGCCGCATGAGGGAACTCAGGCTGATGCTGCACGGCCCGAAAGAACCGGAACCAAGCGGAATGGCTCCGCAGGACCTCCTTAGCTATGCGGCATGGACTCACGCCTGCGAGGATGAACCCCAGCCCTCGCCTGCCCTGGCCCTTGCGGCCGGACTGGCGGCTTTGGACGACTACGACCCCAACTTCGCCATCCAGTGCACGGCCTCTCTGGACCCCAAAGACGCTGAATGGGTACGCGGCCAGCGCCTCAAAGCCGCTGCGTACCTCATGCTGGACCTGCCACTGCATGCTGCCCAGGCACTGGATGAGATCTCCGGGTCGCACATCGCCGGGCTCGACCCAGTGGAGTTCGCCGAGGTCACTGCAGCGCAATGCCAGGCAATGACGTGGATTGACGGCCGGTCCGGCATGGTTCCAGCTGTCATTGCGGAGGCCTTCGAAAGGCTCGAGGGGATGTCCGCTGAGCATCCTCCGGGCATGCTGGCCAAAGCCCGGAACAGGCTCCATCTGTGCAACTACGAATACAAGACGTACATGGGCGAGTACGCGTCCATGATCGAGGACCTTGAAAAGGAACTCACCAAGGACTACACCGAGGACCGTGAACATTGGCTCAGGTCGTCCTTCTTCCTGATCGAGGCCCGGTGCATTCTGGGCAGGGAAGTGGAAGCACAGCAGCTCGCCCGCAGCGTTTCACGGCGCTTGGGGGACACGGACAGGCCAGCCCAACTGGAAGAAGCCTTCGCCAAGCACGCCTTCCTGGTCCTTCTGCTGTCCGGCCAGTGGCGCAAGTGCATCGAATTGATGCGCCGCACCCCGTCAAGGCCCTCGCGCCTCCAGTACCGTGGTGCACTGACTGAACTGGGCGTTGGCTTGGCCTATGCCTACGCCGGCAAACCTGCCAGCGCCATCGAACCCCTGCGCTCGGCGGTTGCCCAGTTGGAGCTCCGGCCCGCCATGAACATGAACAAAGTGGCCTACGCTGCCACCGCCTTTGCCTACGCCCAATTGGGCAATTTCGTCGAGGCCGGCCGCTACTTGGACCTGTACAGGACCTGCAGGGGCGTGGGAATGTACTTCTCCGAGTCCGTGGCCGTATTTTGCGCCGAGATGGCAGGCAGGTGGATGGGGGACCCCGACGTCAAGGATCGGCTCCTTGCCCGGGTCCACGAAGACATCGAACAGCAGCGCTACACGACGGCGGGAATCTGCCTTTTCGGCGCGACGGTGGAAGGCTCCGATGAGGAATACCGCCTGCTGGAGGACATCGCCGGCCGACGCCAGGGGCCGCTGGCAAAAATCTCCGGCGACCTCGCCCGTGGCTCGCTGACCAAGAGCTCGCGGTCGTTGTTGGCAGCCGCCGACGCGGCAGCGTCCCTGGATCTCCTGGTAGTTGAGGCGCGCTGCGTGGCCATGGCCTTGGACTTTGCCCGGGATGCCGGCGAGACCACGACAGCCCGGACGGCCCAGCTGAGGCTTGAACGTTTGGAGCATTCGGTCTCCTCACTTCCCATCCAACCAAGAAGCGACGCGCCGGTATTGACCGAACGGGAACGCCAAATTGCTAAACTCGCCGGAAAGGGTGTCAGCAACCGCGAAATCGCGATGGATATTGGGGTGTCTGTGCGGACTGTAGAAGGCCATCTGTACCAAGTGTTCACCAAGCTCGGTGTTTCGTCTCGGGGCGAGCTCAATGGGCTCCTGTGAGGTAGGGCGGCGGGCAGAATCCATATTCCTGGTGCGGGCTGCCCATGCAGGCTGAGCACCTTGTAGGCCGGGACGCCGAACTGGAACTGGCCCTGGAGATATTGCGCCAGGAAGGTGCCGGGGCCGTGCTGGTCGTGGCGGATCCGGGCATCGGGAAGACCGCCCTGTCCGACGAAATAGCAGCCCGTTTGGCATCGGAGATGGTGGTGATGCGGGTCCACGGGAGCCCGGCACTGTCAGCGGTTCCCTATGGGGTCCTGGCACCATATTTGTTGGATCTCCCCGTGGACCAGGCCACCTCGCCGGTGGCCATTCTGCGTGAATTCTGGTCGCAGTTCGAGAAACGACGCGGCGGCGAAGGAGCGCGCCTTTTGCTGGTGGTCGATGACGCCCACGACCTCGACGAAGGCAGTACGCAGATCCTGGCCGAACTGGTCACCGCGGGCTGGGCCCGGTTGGTGGCAACCAGCAGGCCCAGGCCCGGTTTGCCCGCCTCACTGCTCCAACTGTGGTACGACGGTTTGGCCGAGCGCGTGGAACTCCATCCCTTGGACAAGGAAACCGCCACCGAATTGGTGGAGAAGACCCTCGGTGGGACGGTCATGGCGAGTGCGGCGGACGTGCTGCATGCTTTGTCCGAAGGCAACCCGCTGCTGCTGAGGTGCCTCCTGGACGACTCGAAGGCCGACGGGAACCTGGTACGGCGCAATGGCGTGTGGCTTTTGACGCGGGAGCCCTCCGGCAGCGGCGAAAACCTGGCCGAGGTGGTGAGGAACAGGGTCCTGCGGACGAGCGAGGCGGAACGGGAGGCGATGTTTGTCATTGCCCTGTCCGAGCCCGTCCCTGCTGCTTTGCTGGACGCCGAGGTAGGCAGGGACACTGTGCGGGCCTTGATGGACAACAGGCTCGTGATCCCTACTAATGGCCCGGGCAGCCCCCTCAAAATGTGGCACCCCATGTACAGCGAGGCCCTTCGCCAGATAGTTTCGCCCGCCCGCAGCCTTCAGATCCGCCAGCGGATGGTCCAGCACCTCGCGGTGGAGCCCACCACCGCTGAGGGACTGCTGCGCATGGTGAGCTGGGCGCTGGACTGTGGTGCCGACGTCGACGACCAACAGCTGCTGCAGGCGGCGTTCCTGGCCGCCAAACTCCTCCAGAACCCCTTGGCGCTGGCAGCGGCCGGCAAGGTCCGCTCGGACGCGCTGCTGCCGCGTGCACGCGCGGTGATGGCTATGGTCAGGTACAACGACGGCGACTACGGCAGTGCGGTGCGGCTGCTGGAGGAGGGCAACGGGTTCCTCGACGCCGACCCGATGGGACCGACGGGGGCAGGCCTGTTGTGGGTGGCGGCGCGCACGGCCAGGGGTGATTCGGCGTCGGACATTGCCTCCGACGCCTGGGCCGCGGCCAAGTCCCTGACCGACGGTTCAGCGGCGTCCGGCTCCATGGCCACCCAGGTCACAAGGCATGCGTGGTCCGTGGAACTGGCCGCGCTGGCCCACGAAGGACGATACGGCGAACTTCGCGAGAGCCTGGACGCGTATGCCGAGGGACTCCCCAGCGATGAACCGGACAGCGCCATGAACCGGATCTTCCTGCTGGCCCTGCAGTGTGAGCTTCTCACCGTTGAAGGCCAGCCCGCGCAGGCCCTCGAGGCCGGTCGCGAAGCTTTGATCATGCTCGATGAGCACAGCGACAACCTGCTCTACTTCAGCGACTTCGTGCTGGTCCGCTACGCCCTGGCCGCCTTGGAATCGGGCGACTGGAGTGCAGCCGATGCGGCCCTGGACCGTTACGCAGCCAGCTCGGCCATGGGGCTGATCACCTTCGGTGGTGACATCCAGGCGCTCAAGGGGCTCGGGCTCTTGCGGCAGGGCCGCTCGGAGCAGGCCACCGCACTGCTGACCCCCGCCGTCGAAGCCCTCCGCGTGAAGGACCCCCAGCGGCTCAGGAGCGTGGGGCACGCCCTGGCGTTCTATGCGGCGGCCAAATCCGGCAACACCGCACTGGCGCAGCGGCTGGCGGGCGAACAGGTCCCTGGCCGGGGGAGTAGCTACATTGAGGCCCTTGCCGGGCTGTTCGCTTTGGCGGGCCATGAACTTCTGGTCAAAGGATCCGGGCTGCAGAAATTGCGGGACCTGCCGGAAACCGGTCGCCTGCACGCGTTGCCGGGCCTGCTCTTGCAGAACCTTGTCTTGAGGGCCGAGCTCGGTGACCTCCGTGCCACCGAGTCGATCGAGGAAACCGCCTCCCTGATGACCGGGGCCTGGGCCGCGGGATGGCAGTCACTTGCCGCTGCCCAGTTGAATGGCGCCGGCCAAGGCTTCGTGAACGCAGGGAACCTCATGTCTGCGGCAGGGATGCCGGGCCCGGCCGCCGCGGCGTTCGACAAAGCGGTGGCGACTTTCGACGCCGAGGGCAAACGTCCCGAGGCGCGCCAAGCGGCCGTGATGCGGGACGTCAGCGAAGCCAGCCTGGGCGACTCCCTGGTCCGGGACCCGAACACAGAAGCGGACCGCTCCGTGCCCCTGACGCGTCGTGAGCAGGACATCGTTGCACTGGCCGTATCAGGGCTGACCGATCGCCAGATCGCTGAGAAGCTCATGGTCTCGGTTCGGACTGTGGAGGGCCACCTGTATCGCAGCTACGCGAAGCTGGGCATCCGGCGTCGTGAAGATCTTGGAGCCGCTGTTCGGCAGTGACGGTGCGCGCCGCTGCGTCTGTGGCCGCCATTTCGTGGGCTCGCTGCGTGCGGTGCCGCGCGCGTGGCATGGTGGGCAGCTAAGCCACGAATCGGGCCAGCCGGGAAGATCGAGCCCTACTCTCCGGCCCTGAATGCCTAGCCCGTTTGAGTACCCCCAAAAGAGCTCTCCGGCCCCTCGCATCCGAATCCGTGGCCATTTAACCAATCAATGGAGTAATCCGCAGGTATTTCGTGTCGGAACCAAGTAGTGGCTCGTCGGGGTACTGAGTACAACACAGTATCCGGCCCCCAAAAGCCCCTAAGTAATCGAGTACCGATTACTGGTGTACGGCATTTGCGCCCCCGGCAGTATTGATCTTGGAAGAACGGTTCAGCCCCAAGCATCACCGGGATTCCGAAAGTCGCATCAATCGCATCGGTGGTCTCTTCAGCCGATGCCCCGGCCACCGGAAGGTGGTCCGGCCCTGAACGAAGCCGGCGGCGACAGAGTCTTCTGAGACCGAGACTCTCCCCCCAGCCGCCGCCGGCTTCTAAGCCAGGGACCCCGCGAATCGCGGAAACAAAAACTTCCCGGACATGGGACTGCTGCTATTGGAGTGTGCATGCTGCCGGACCCTTGGCTGGACGAAGACACCGTCCCAGCCAGGCTGCGATCCCCGGCACTCCCGGACAGGGCACAGTTGCTGGAATTCGTCCTCTCGACCGTACGGTCACCCTCCACCAGCGGCATCGTGGTCGCAGGAGACAAAGGCTCCGGCAAGAGCCACTTGTTGCTCTCGCTCAAAGCCGGACTCCCCGAGACGATGGATGTCAGGACCTTTGCCGGAAGCCTGGACCTGAAAGCCACCGACTACGGCGTCCTGCGTTCAGGGGCAGGTGTGTTGGGTACCGGTGGGCCGGGCACAGGCGTGGGTGCACGAGTCCTGGGGGCCGGCCTTGATGCCGGAACCAACGAGGGCCTGCTGCCTGGACTGCACGTCTTCCGCGCGCTCACCCGCACGCTCGGACCGGCCAGCTACCTGTACTCGGCCCCCACCGCACGGCGACGCAGCAAACAGCACAACCAGCCCGCAAAGCCCCAACTGGTGGTGCTGGTGGACGACATCCACTACGTAGACCCGGCCTCGCTTGGCGTGCTGCTCCAGCTCATCCCAGGTTTCGGGGCCAAACTTGTAGCCACTGCAGACAGCCGCCGCCCACTCCCGCAGGACCTGTATCAACTCTGGGAAGACGGCTTCGTGGAGCAATTCCTCCTCCCGCCATTCACCCTCATGGAGGCCCACGCTTTGTGCGTGACTCTTCTCGGTGGCAAGGTGCAACGACGCGCCAGCAGCCTTCTTGCAGCAATGAGCGGTTTCAACGTGGGGATACTTTGCCTTGCCGTAGAGGATGCGCGTCGCGCAGGCCTCCTGGTGCAGCGGGAAGGCTATTGGATGATCGATACCCGGGCCCACTGCGACTGGCCCCGGGTAGTGGAGCATGTACGGGCCGAGAACGATAGCCGTCCGCCGGAGGAGAGGCTGGCCCTCGAGCTGATCGCATTGTCCGAGCCGCTCCCCGCCGAGGTCGTGGAACGCCACTATGGCCAGAAGGTCCTGGAAAACCTCTTGGCGGACCGGCACATCAGGCTGTTGCCGGGCTGGCCTCCGATGGTCCGCATGGGATCGTGGCTGAGGGGCGAGGGTACCCGGCTCGCTGTCCCACCGTCCCGCAGCCTTGCCCTCCACCAGCAGATCGAGGAACCCGGCCTTACCCCTGAGACAGCCCCGAGCCTGGTGCGTTGGATGACCTGGACCCTGGACTGCGGCGTCAGCCAGGCCGACGAACTCCTCCTGGCCGCCGCGCCCGCCGCCGACCGTCCCTCCACCGCTGAACTGGCCCTCAAAGCCGCCGCAGCAGTGAAGGCCCCGGATCACTCGGATGAAGCAGGAATGCTGAGGGTGCGCGCCTTGATTGCCGAGGGCAGGCTTTCCGAAGCCACGCCGGTTCTGCGTCGCCTGGCCGCAGCGGGCAGTCCGGAGGAAGTAAAGGCCGACGCCGGTGCCCGGCTGATGGCATTGGAGCTGTTGGGTGCGGTCCCCGGTGACTCGCTGGCAGAGGGCAGGGCCGCCGGGCCCGCTGCCCTGATCACGGAAAACGTGCGTGAAGCCGAGCGCCTGCTGCAGTCCGGTGCCGCCGTGGAGGCGTTGGCGAAGACCACCCAGGGAATGAAAACCGTAGGCAACGATCCCTCCTTGGAAACCTTCCGCCCGGGCGTTCTTCTCCGCCACGTCATCTGCCTGCGTCACAATCTGGCATGGGGCACCTTGGGCCCGCTCCTGAAGTATTCCGCCTACAACGTGCCCGCCCACGTGGCCGAATGTTCGGAGGCGGCACGGGCCTACACCGAGCTCAGCCAAGGCCTCCCGCGGGCAGCGTACGGCACCTTGGAGGCCGTGCTGGCAGAACTGTCCGACGCCGGCCTGCCGCCTGTGCGTTCGCTGGCTGCGGCCATGATGGCCTACTGCGAAGCGCTGCGCGGAAACCCCGGCCGGGCCATGGAACGGGCCACGCAAAGCGCCCAAGCCCTGGACAGCGTGAAGCCATCCGGCCTTCTGCCCCGGATCAGCGCCCTTTACATCGCCGCAGCCCGGGACGTTGCATCCGGCACATCCGGACACCTGCTGGCGCTCGCAGAACAATTCCATGAGGAGGGAAGCGTGTTGCTCGAAGCTGAGGCGCTCTCCCTCCTGGCGCTCAACGCAAGCAGTACCGCCGTCGACGATCAGGCCATCCTGAGCCGCTTGGCGGCCGCGGCATCCGACGTCGACGGTGCCGCTGGTGCGGCGCTGCGGACCTTTGCTGCTGCCCTGCTGGAGGACGAGCCCAAGTCGCTTGAGACGGCAGGGCGTTCATTGTCTGCGGACCGGCAGTTCGCGCATGCCGCCCGCTGCTACGCCCGGGCGGCTGCCGGGTATCAAGCCAAGGCACGCAAGGCCGCGGCACGCCGGGTATCGGTGCTTGGTGAACGGCTGCGCGGCGTCGTCGAGGGTGAGGCCGTGCCGCCGCCGGGCTGGGTCCCGGGGCGGGCGGGCAACTGACGTGCTGTACGGCACACTGCCCGATCCGGACCTGCGTGGGATAATGAGGAGTCCCTGAAGGATTCCCAAGGAGCGCCCCTTGACTGCCGTATCAACTCCCGCCTCATTGCAACAGTCCGTGCATGCCATGGACAACGAGGAGGTGTTGCGGATCCGGAACGACTTCCCTGTCCTGGATCAGCTGGTCAACGGAAAGCCCCTGATCTACCTCGATTCCGGCGCTACCTCGCAGAATCCGCTCAGTGTCATCGAGGCCGAGCAGGAGTTCTACGAGCAACGCAATGCCGCCGTGCACCGCGGCGCCCATCACCTGGCCGTCGAAGCGACGGAGGCTTTCGAGGACGCCCGCCAGACTGTAGCGGACTTCATTGGTGCGCAGTACGAGGAAACCGTGTGGACCTCCAACGCCACCGAAGGACTGAACCTCGTCAGCTACGCCCTGTCCAACGCGGCTTTATGGGCGGCGCAGGGACGCGGCGGCCCGGCTCTCAAGGACCTTGCGATCGGCCCCGGTGACGAAATCGTGGTCACCGAGATGGAGCACCACGCAAACCTGATTCCCTGGCAGGAACTCGCCTTCCGGACCGGGGCAACTCTGAAGTACATCCCGATCAGCGACGACGGCGCGCTCCGCCTTGATGCTGCTGCGGACATCATCGGAAGCCGGACCCGACTCCTGGCGTTCACACATGCTTCGAACGTCCTTGGCACCATCAATCCTGTGCCGGAACTCGTGGCGCTGGCTCGACGGGTGGGGGCCCTGGTGGTGCTGGACGCCTGCCAGTCCGTTCCCCACATGGCTGTGGACGTGAAGAAGCTCGACGTCGACTTCGCAGTGTTTTCCGGGCACAAGATGCTCGCTCCCACCGGTGTGGGCGTCCTTTACGGCAAGCAGGAGCTCCTTGATGTCCTGCCGCCGTTCCTCACCGGCGGTTCCATGATCACCACTGTCACCATGGAACGCGCGGAATACCTGCCCGCGCCGCAGCGGTTCGAGGCCGGAACGCAGCGCATCTCCCAGGCTGTGGCACTGGCGACCGCCGTCAACTACCTGGCCGAGACGGGCATCGACCGCATCCATGCTTGGGAAGCGACCCTGGGCCAGCGCCTGGTCAAGGGCCTTGAAAGCATCGAGGGCATTCGCGTCGTGGGTCCCGCTGCGGGTGCTGAACGGATTGGCCTGGCAGCGTTCGACGTCGCCGGAGTACACGCCCACGACGTCGGGCAGTTCCTTGACGACCGCGGCATCGCCGTCCGCGTCGGCCACCACTGCGCCCAGCCGCTGCACCGCCGCCTCGGCCTGACGGCCACCACCCGGGCGAGCACCTACCTCTACAACACCACGGACGACGTCGACGCCTTCCTCGACGCCGTTTCGGGCGTACGGGCCTACTTCCAGGCCTGACACAACGACTTATTCGAAGAAACGGGCATTATGAGTCTTGACCAGCTTTACCAGCAGATAATCCTTGACCACTCCAAGCAGCGGCACGGCAGCGGCCTGGCAGAAACAGACGCTCCCGCGGGCGCCTCGACAGGTCAATCCCACCAGCTGAACCCCGTCTGCGGGGACGAAGTGACGCTGCGGCTCGCCGTTGCGGACGGAACCGTACAGCAGATCAGCTGGGACGGCGCAGGCTGCTCCATTTCCATGGCATCGGCCTCCGTGCTCAGCGAGTTGGGGGAGGGGATGTCCGTGACGGAACTGCACTCGGTCATCGACAACTTCCGGGAGGTCCTGCGTTCGCGCGGCAAGGTGCAGGCAGACCCCGAGATCCTCGGTGACGCCGCGGCCTTCGAAGGGGTGGCCCGCTACGCCGCCCGCGTCAAGTGCGCCATGATCTCCTGGGTCGCTGCTGAGGACGCGCTGAACCAAGCCACCGCGTAGCCTGGAGCGGAGCACCTCACCATCAGGCGCGGGCAAAGACGTCAGGCACGCCATCGCCGTCGTCGTCCCGTTCTTCATCCGCCTGCACCTGCCGGTATCGCCGGTTCCGGGCCTTAAGCACGACGGCGGCCAGCAGCGCCGAGATCAGCGAACCTGCCAGGATGGCCACCTTGGCGTGATCGTTGTAGGCCGAACCAGCACCGAAACTCAACTCCCCGATGAGCAGGGAAACGGTGAATCCGATGCCAGCCAACAACGCCAGGCCGAACAGGTCGATCCACGCGATGCTTGAGTCCAGGCTGGCACGGGTGGTTTTGGTGACCAGGAACGTAGTGCCAAAGACACCAACGGCCTTGCCCACCACCAGGGCCGCGACGATGCCCACGGCCACAGGATCCCGCAACGCCGCGCCCATTCCGTCCAGCCCGCCCAGGGCCACCCCGGCGGAGAAGAAGGCGAAAGCGGGAACGGCGAAACCTGCAGAGAACGGGCGCAGCCGGTGTTCAAAGTGTTCGGCCAGCCCTTCGGCGGGCTCGTTCTTCTTCCCGCTGGCGAACACCGGCACGGCGAAGCCCAGAAGGACACCAGCAACCGTGGCATGGATGCCGGACGCGTGGACGAATGCCCACGTGGCCAAGGCCAGGGGAACCAGTAAGTACCAGCTGCGGACCCGCTTCTGCACCAGGAACGTGAAGAGGGCCAAAGGAACCAGGGCGGCCAGCAGCATCAGCGGTTGCAGCCCGGTGGAATAGAAGAAGGCAATGATGCCTATCGCGATGAGGTCATCCACCACGGCAAGGGTCAGGAGGAACGTCCGGAGCGCGGCGGGGAGGTGGGTGTTGATGACGGCCAGGACCGCCAGGGCGAACGCGATGTCGGTGGCCGTGGGGATCGCCCAACCTTTGAGCGTCTCCGGAGATCCCGCGTTGAACAGGACGAAGATCAGGGCAGGAATCACCACGCCGCCGATCGCGGCCGCCACAGGGACGACTGCCCTGGCTGGTTTCCGGAGTTCCCCGGCCACGAATTCACGTTTGAGCTCAAGGCCGGCCAGGAAGAAGAAAACCGCGAGCAGGCCGTCGGAGGCCCAATGCCCCAGGCTCAGCTCAAGATGCCAGGGTTCGAAGCCGAGCTTGAGGTCGCGGAGGGAAAAGTAGCCGTCGGCGGCTGGGGAGTTGGCCCAGATCAGGGCGATAAGCGTTGCTGCCAGGAGAAGAGCGCCGCCAACGGTTTCCGTGCGCAGGATCGAGAGGATCCGGCGGTACTCGGGGTAGCTGGAGCGGGAAAAGACTTTGCCGGAGGGCGATGCGGGGGGCTGCTGGGCCACGGGGGCTCCTAACGGTGGGCGGGTACGTCAAAAACTCCGCCGACCAGACTTCCCGGCACACCACTGTCCATCCTACCCAACCAGGTCGCAGATCAGGTCGTTCCCAGCGCTCAGAACGACGTGAACTGCGACCCAGTTGGGTGAAACTTAGGCGACGAGGCCCGCGATCCCGATGACCGCCGTCGCGAGCCCCAGCACCATGGAGATGGTGACCAGGACGACGTGTACCGTCAGGAACTTGGTGGCCTTCCCGGCAGCGTCGCGGGCCCGGGGGTCCTTCATGACGCGCTTGAGGAACTGCGGCCACACAGCCAGTGACCAGACGCCGGCCACGATCAGGACCACCGCAAGGATTGCGGGAATCTGCATGCTAGTGGCTTTCGAGCCAGGCCTGCGCCTGCTGCGACTGGATGCCCAGGGCTTTGCCAACCATCGGCTCTGCGGCGTCGGCGATCTTGCCCCCGAGGAACGGAACCGAGGAGGTCACGTTGCCCTCGAGCTCGATCCGGGTGTTGCCGCCTTCAGCGACGAGGCGCTGGACTGCGGTGACGTCCAGCGGGGCGCCGGCGATCTTCAGCGCGATCTTGCTGGCGCGTGAGCCGTCCGCAGCAGGAGCTTCCCACTCCTCGGTCTGGGTTACCTTCAGGGTCTCGCCAACGAACTTGCGGGCGATTTCCGGCAGGCGCGTGGTGGGCAGCGTCCGGACGGTGGTGGTGGTGAAAGCGCCGGCGGTGTCGCCGTCAACGGTGAACGATTCCAGCGAGCCGCCCACGTATTCGCTCGTGTGGCGCAGGAAATCCTCGTCGACAAAGACGGCCGCTACGCGGTCAACGCTGTGGGGCAGGGTGGTGGATGCACTCAGGGCCATGGGTCCTCCGTGGATGGTGGTGGTGAAGCTTTTTAGCTCCCAACATCCTACGGTGTCCGGGTGGACACACTGGAACCGGCCTCTTCCTGGAGGGCGGTGGCAGCGGCGGAGATGTTGCGGGCCATCGACGGGAAGATGAATCCGTGGAATGGGTAGACGCCCAGCCAATAAAGCCTTCCTGCCAGCCCACGCGGGAAGAAGATGGCGCGCTGCTTGTACAGGCTGCCGTCACCGTCCGGCTCCACGCCCAGTTCAAGCCACGCGCCGCCAGGTGCGCGCATTTCGGCACGCAACCGCAGCAGGTGGCCCCGGTCGATGGCCTCAACCCGCCACCAGTCCACAACCTCGCCGGCGTTCAGTGTCTTGGGGTGCCGCCGGCCCCGCAGGAGTCCCGCGCCACCCTGAAGCTTGTCCAGCCACCCCCGCACCTTCCATGCCAGGGGCAGCGAGTACCAGCCGTTCTTGCCGCCGATGCCCTCGATGATCCTCCACACGTACTCTGGCTTTGCCTCGCTGTGGAAGGTCCTTTCGTCCAGGAACACTTTGTAACCGGCCCAGTCGGGGTCGCTGGGGAGGGGGTCGGCGTCGATTCCGGCGTTGGCCCAGGTAGTCTCCACCTGCCCGTCCCGTTCCTTGCCCAGCGCCAACGCAACGGCGCGGCGGTAGGAGGTCAGGCCGCCGTCGGGCTGCTTGATGTAACGGTCGACGTCGTGCTCCCGCGACACAGCGTCGTGCTGGAGCGACTGCACCAACGGCAGGGACATGGACAGCGGAATGGGCGTCACCAGCGCTACCCACAAGCCGGCCAGTTTGGGCGCAGGAACAGGAAGGGCGATCACCAACCGCCGGGGAAGCCCGCGCTCCACGGCGTACTCGTTCATCATTTCCTTGTATTTCAGGACGTCGCGGGAGCCGATATCGAAGGAGCGGTTCAGCTTGTCCGGAAGCGAGGCCGCGGCCACGAGGTAATGCAGCACGTCCCGTACCGCGATGGCTTCGATCCGGTTGTTGACCCAACTGGGTGCGGGCATGACCGGCAGGGTGTCGGCCAGGTGCCGGATCATCTCGAACGAGGCAGAACCAGAACCGATCACCACGCCGGCCTGGAACACGATGGAGTCCACGCCGGACTGCAGGAACACCTTGCCCACGGTTTCGCGGGAACGCATGTGCGTGGAAAGTTCCGTGTTTTCCGGATGCAGTCCGCCGAGGTAGACGATCCTGCCCACTCCGGCTTGCGACGCCGCCCCCGCCACCAAACGGGCCATTGCCTCTTCCTTTGCTTCGAAGCCACTGCCCGAGGCCATGGAATGGACCAGGTAATACAGGACGTCAACGCCCTGCAGCGCATCGGTGAGGCCATCGGCGTCGGACAAGCTGTTCTCAACGATCTCGACGTCGTCATGCCAGGGAACGTCGGCGATCTTTTGGGGAGTGCGGACCAGGACTTTGACCTGGTGGCCAGCCTCAAGGAGGCGAGGGACCAGGCGCCCGCCGATGTAGCCGGTGGCGCCGGTCACCAGCACTGACTTGGAGTGGCGCGGGGTGTTGGAATGCGTAGCTTCCGAAGGCTGCAAAGGAACTCCTGGGGCTGGGGTGGAGGTAGGCTGGAATGACCCGGCATTCATCTGAATTTCCGGGCATTTGTGTTGCCTGCCCTTGGACCCACCCTAGGAGTTTCTGCCATGAGCCTCAACGGTCTGCGCCGCGCACTGGCGGAGGACAAGACTTTTGCGCGCGTTCGAACCGAGGCGCAGCGGCCGTTCACCGACCGCAACAGCGACTACCAGATCAGCGCGCCCACAGGGATGCGGGCCGTCCTGATTGCCGAGATGGCAGATGCCTTGGCCGAATCCGGTGCCGGTGACGCGGGCGCTCCGGTGGTCCTCGCAGTCACCGCCACCGGCAGGGAAGCCGAAGACCTCGCCGCAGCACTGTGCTCCTATCTCCCCGCAGACTCCGTGGCCGCGTTCCCCAGCTGGGAAACCCTCCCGCATGAGCGGCTCTCGCCGCGCTCGGACACCGTTGGCCGCCGGCTCTCGGTCCTGCGGCGCCTCACGCACCCTGAAACCTCGACGGCGGCCCCGCTGCGTGTGGTGGTGGCTCCAGTCCGCGCAGTGGTCCAGCCCATCGTGGCCGGGCTGGGGGACCTGGTTCCCGTGACGCTTCAGGTGGGCCAGGAGCGCTCCTTCACGGAGGTTGTCCGGGCTTTGTCGGATGCCGCCTACGCGCGCGTCGACATGGTGACCCACCGTGGCGAATTCGCCGTCCGCGGCGGCATCCTCGATGTCTTCCCGCCTACGGAAGACCACCCCATCCGTGTTGAGTTCTTCGGCGACGAGGTGGACCAGATGCGCTGGTTCGCCGTGGCCGACCAGCGCTCGCTGTCCGCGCCCGGAGTTCATCACCCCACGGAGCTGCACGCCCCGCCGTGCCGGGAAATCCTGATCACCCCGTCCGTGATGTCCCGCGCTGCCAAGCTGAAGGCGGACATGCCCGCCGCGGCCGACATGCTGGAGAAGATAGCCGGGGGCATCGCGGTCGAGGGCATGGAATCCCTGGCGCCCGTGCTGGTGGATGCCATGGTGCCGTTCGTGGACCAGCTCCCGGCCGGCTCCCTTTCCGTGGTGATCGAACCGGAGAAGGTGCGCACCCGCGCGCACGACCTCGCGGCGACCAACGAAGAGTTCCTCGAGGCGGCTTGGTCAACGGCGTCCGACGGCGGTGCGGCGCCACTGGACCTGTCGTCCCAGGCATCAACGGACCTGCACGCCGCCAGTTTCCGCTCGCTCACGGACACACGCTCGTCCGCGCTGGCACACGGCGTGTCCTGGTGGTCCATTACCTCCCTGGCCTCGGATGAGGACCTGGTCCTTGATATCGACGTGCTGAACATGCGTGCCCGCGAACCCCGCGGCTATCAGGGCGATGTTGCCGAGATGCTGGAATTCATCGGCTCCCGTGTCCGTGAGCAGTGGCGTGTTGTGGTGGTCACGGACGGTCCCGGTCCCGCCCAGCGCCTTGCCGAGTTGTTCCACGATGCCGACATTCCGTGTTCCCGCGTCGAGTCCTTGGATCACGAACCGCAGCCGGGCATCATCGAGGTGACCACTGCCGCCGTCGGACGCGGTTTTGTCCTGGACGGCCTCAAACTGGGCCTGCTGACGGAAGCGGACCTCCTGGGCCGTGCAACGGCCAGTTCCACGAAGGACATGCGGCGCATGCCTTCCAAGCGGCGGAATGCAGTGGACCCGCTGCAGTTGCACGCAGGGGACTTCGTTGTCCACGAACAGCACGGAATCGGCCGGTTCGTCGAACTCATCCAGCGCAAGGTGACCGGGACGTCGTCGTCCGATGCGGGCCTGCGCGAGTATCTGGTGCTGGAATATGCACCCTCCAAGCGCGGCGCCCCGGGCGACCGCTTGTTCGTACCGACAGACCAGCTTGATCAGGTAACCCGCTATGTCGGTGGCGATACTCCCGCGCTGAGCAAAATGGGTGGGGCCGATTGGGCCAGCACCAAATCCAAAGCCCGCAAAGCCGTCAAGGAGATCGCCGGCGAGCTGATCCGGCTCTACTCGGCCCGCATGGCATCCCGCGGCCACGCGTTCGCGCCCGACACCCCGTGGCAGCGCGAGCTTGAGGAAGCGTTCCCCTATGTGGAGACTCCGGACCAACTGACCACCATCAACGAGGTCAAAGCAGACATGGAGCGCGAAATTCCCATGGACCGCCTGGTCTCCGGTGACGTTGGGTACGGCAAGACCGAGATTGCTGTCCGGGCGGCGTTCAAGGCTGTCCAGGACGGCAAGCAGGTGGCTGTACTGGTGCCCACAACGCTGTTGGCCCAGCAGCACTACGAGACGTTCACTGAGCGCTTCTCGGGGTTCCCGCTGCGGGTCAAGCCGCTGTCCCGCTTCCAATCCAGCAAGGAAGCCAAGGAAACGGCCGAGGGCGTCAAGAGCGGGGCCGTGGATGTCGTGATCGGTACGCACAGGCTTCTGTCCAAGGACTTCGAGTTCAAGGACCTGGGCCTGGTCATTGTGGACGAGGAACAGCGCTTCGGCGTGGAGCACAAGGAAGCGCTCAAGAAGATGCGCACCAACGTGGACGTCCTGGCCATGAGCGCTACACCCATTCCGCGAACCTTGGAAATGTCCCTCACCGGCATCCGGGAAACATCCACACTTGCCACGCCGCCGGAAGAACGCCACCCGGTGCTGACGTACGTGGGGCCGTTCACGAACAAGCAGACCTCCGCTGCCATCCGCCGCGAACTCATGCGCGAAGGACAGGTTTTCTTCGTACACAACCGCGTGTCCTCGATCGAGCGCATTGCCGCCCAGATCCGCGAACTCGTCCCTGAGGCGAGGGTGGAGGTAGCGCACGGGCAGATGTCCGAGAGCCGCCTGGAGAAGATCATTGTGGACTTCTGGGAGAAGCGCTTCGATGTCCTGGTGTGCACCACCATCATCGAAACCGGCCTGGACATCTCCAACGCCAACACCTTGATCGTGGATGGCGCCGACAAGTACGGCCTCTCACAGCTGCACCAGCTCCGTGGCCGTGTTGGCCGTGGACGTGAGCGCGCCTACGCCTACTTCCTCTACCCCTCCGAGAAGCCGCTGGGCGAGGTGGCGCTGGAACGGCTCAAGGCCGTGGCGGCGCACAACGAGCTCGGCGCCGGCATGCAGCTGGCCATGAAGGACCTGGAAATCCGCGGTGCGGGCAACCTGCTCGGTGGAGAACAGTCCGGCCACATCCAAGGCGTCGGCTTCGACCTCTACATACGCCTGGTGGGCGAGGCCGTGGCAGAATACCGCGGTGAGGCCGAGGAGAAGGCCGCCGAGATGAAGATCGAGCTGCCCGTCAACGCACACCTGCCACACGACTACGTTCCGGGGGAGAGGCTGCGCCTGGAGGCATACCGCAAGCTCGCGGCCGCCGTCACCTACGAAGCGATCGACGAAGTCCTCGCAGAACTGGTGGACCGCTACGGCGAGCCGCCGCTGCCGGCACAAAACCTCATAGCCGTGGCCCGCTTCCGGGTGGGTGCCCGCGAAGCCGGGCTGTCCGACGTCGCGCTCCAGGGCAATTTCATCCGCTTCTCACCGGCGCAACTGCCTGAGTCCAAAACCATGCGCCTGAACCGCATGTACCCGGGATCGCAGGTCAAGCCTGCCCTGGACGCCGTGCTGATTCCCAAGCCCAAGACGGCCAGGATCGGCGGCAGGGACCTGCAGGATGCCGAAATTCTCCAGTGGGCCAACAACGTCATTGAAGCGATCTTCGCCGATGTGCCCGTGAAGGCGGGCTAAGCGAATGATGGGAGGACACCACGCCGCGTCGGGAGCCGCGGCGTGGATAGCTATTGCCTCGACGGGCCCTTACGCACTGGGCTGGTACCCCTTGGATTCCACGGGAATCCTGATCGGAGCCATGGCGACGGCGGGCACCGCCTTGGTCTGCGACTGGGACCACCGGCACAGCACCATCGCGAATTCACTGCCGCCGCTATCCAACGTCATTGCAGTGGGGATCGAGAAAGCCAGCGGCGGGCACCGGCAAGGGACGCACTCGCTGCTGGGGGCGTCCGCGTTCGTGGTGCTCGCGGCGATGGCCGCACAGTTCCAGATGGTGACGCCAGTGGGAAAGCTTTCCGTGGGCGCCGGATTGTTGTGCATGTTCATGATCAACCTGGCCGCCAAGGCGTTGAACCTGTTCCCGAAGTCCGGTTGGATCACCAACTGGCTCTTTGCCTTGGTCATGGCCGGCCTGGTGACCTGGTTCGCCCCGGACCAATGGGGTTGGCTTCCGTTGTCCATGCTCACAGGCGTGGTGGTGCACATCGTAGGGGACATGATTACCGTTGGTGGTGTGCCGCTTTTATGGCCCGTTGTCATCAAACCACCGAAATTCCTTCGAAAATCCTTGGTCAGCGGAATCTGGCGCGCGAATGGGGCGTTCTCCCTGCCGCTGCTCGGGCGAGCGGGTTCGCGCCGAGAATGGCTCGTCCTGATTCCCGTCAGCGGATACGCCATGGTGGGGATGGGGGCCGCAGCCTGGACGCTGGCGCAGCTCCACTGGCCAGGATTCCTGGCGGCCTTGGGTGGAGTGATGAGGTAGCCGCCGCTGCCTGGGTGATGAGGTAGCCGCCGCTCCCGGGCCGCTATCAGGCTGATGTCGAAAAAATGGCCCGGGCGGGTGCCCGGGCCATTTTTGCGTTTGAAGGATTTAGCTTTCGCCGGCGGAATCCGAACGACCAAGAATGGTCTGCGGGATCCAGAAGGCCAGTGCAAACAGGCCCAGGCACACGGCCATCGGCCACGGGTTTTCCAGGCTCAGGAACGAGAGCGAGTAGATGGCGCCCAGGAAGAGCACGATCATGACCACGAACAGGACAATGCTTGTGCCGAGATTGTTCTCTTTTTCAATGGGGGCACTTGTGGCGTTCTTGGACATTCATTCCTCCTCGGCCCCGCGGGGCTCAAAAATCTGTGGCGGTTTTGCGGAAGCCTCAGTAGGCGGATGAACCCTGTTCACCCTTGACGATGGCAATTCCGGAACTCGCTCCGATACGTGTTGCACCAGCAGCAATCATAGCCTGTGCATCGGCCAGGGACCGCACTCCGCCGGACGCCTTCACTCCAATGTCCGGCCCTACGGTCTTGCGCATCAGGGCAACGTCCTCGGGCGTGGCGCCGCCCCCATTGAATCCAGTGGAGGTCTTGACGAAGTCTGCGCCCGCTTCCACGGCTGCTTCGCAGGCAATGACCTTCTGCTCGTCAGTCAACATCGACGTCTCGATGATGACCTTCAGGATGGCCTCGCCGGCGTGGACAGTCTCCGCCACGGCCTTGATGTCATCCACCAGCGCGCCCTTGTCGTTGGCGCGGGCCGCAGCCATGTTGATCACCATGTCGATTTCGTCGGCGCCGTCAAGCACGGCACCGCGGGCTTCGAAGGCCTTGACGTCGGTGGGAGTGGCGCCCAAAGGGAAGCCGACCACGGAACAGGCCAACACGCCTGAGCCCTTGAGTGCCTTGGTGACGGTCTTGACCCACACGGGGTTCACGCACACGGACTTGAACCGGTACTCCACGGCCTCCGAGCACACCTTGAGGATGTCGGCTTCGCTCGCCTCAGGCTTCAACAGTGTGTGGTCGATGTAGGAGGCGATGTTTGCAGGGGCGACGGCTTCGTTGCTCATGGGATCCTTCCGTGCAGGGCGTGGCCGGCCCGGTGGCCGCAGGGTTGTCACTGCCCGTCAAAGGACCATCTTGCCACATCTGCCCTGGGTGGTTTGGTGGGGCTCTTTAGGGGTGTGCCGGGCTTTGGCGGGGTTTTCCACATAGGTGGTTTGGTGGCTGTCCGGGTGTGGGGGTGGCTGGGAGTGTTGTTGATATGGAACGGATTCGGGAGGGGCTGGAGGCTGGGGTTGGTGCCGCCCAGGCTGCTGATGCTGGTGCGGTTGAGGAGCGGGGAACAGCCTGTGGCGAGCTCGGCGGTGAGCTGATCGCTCAGTTGCGGGCGTTGGAGGAGATGAAGTCTTCCATCTGCGCGTTGCAGGCGAGGATCACGGCGGCTTTCGATGCCGCCCAGCGTGCTCAAGAGGCCGAGGCGGGGGTTCCGGTGTCCGGGCGGGGCCTGGGTGTTGGGGCGGAAGTGGCGTTGGCGCGGCGGGAATCGCCAATCCGGGGATCGCGTCTTTTGGGGTTGGCGAACGCGTTGGTACTGGAGATGCCGCACACCATGGCCGCCTTGGAAGCGGGCCAGCTGAACGAGTGGCGGGCGATGTTGCTCGTGAAGGAAACAGCGTGCCTGTCCGTGGAGGACCGGGCTTCGGTGGACGCCGAACTCGCGCCCGACACCGGGACGTTCGATGGGGCCGGGGACAAGGACATCATCGCCGCGGCCCGTGCCGCGGCGTACAGGCGCGACCCCCGCTCGGTGGCCAACCGTGCAGCCCGTGCCGCGGCAGACCGGAGCGTGAGCCTGCGGCCGGCACCGGATGCCATGACGATCCTGACCGCGCTGCTCCCGGCCGCCCAGGGGGTTGCGGTGTACGCAGCGTTGTCCCGGGCGGCGGACACTGTCCGGTCAGGTCCCGGCCCGCGTGGGGAGGTGCGGGGCCGGGGCCAGGTCATGGCCGATACCTTGGTCGAACGCATCACCGGCAAACACGGTGGCATCAACGGGGTCGAGATCCAACTCGTCATGACGGACCGTACCCTGTTCCAGGGTGACTCCGAACCGGCCAGGCTCCAGGGCTACGGCATCGTCCCGGCACACTGGGCACGGGAACTCACCAATCCCAGCCAAGGACCAAACCCGCCAAGGCAGAGGCCGACGGACAGCAGCGGCGGTCAGTCAGGAACCGAGCCACAGGCAGCAGCACCCGTGCGGGATACTGAATACGCAGTCTGGCTACGGCGTCTTTATACCGCCCCGGCCTCAGGGGAGCTGCTAACTACGGACTCCAAAGCGAGACTTTTCCCGCCACGGCTCCGGCGATTCATCGAAACCCGCGACCATACCTGCCGCACCCCGTACTGTGACGCGCCCATCCGCCATATCGACCACGTGGTCCCGTGGCAACAAGGAGGGCCCACCAGCCTGGACAATGGCGCGGGGCTCTGCGAAGCCTGCAACCACAACAAGGAACACCCCGGCTGGACCGCAACGACGGCGGGCACTATGGCTCCCGCCAGCCGCGGAGGCCCAGGCACCGGAACCCCCCACACTTTCACCGTCCAAACACCAACCGGACACAGCTACCAGTCCAAGGCGCCGCCCTTGCCCGGACACGAGTATGCCGGGGCAGGTACCTCATGAGCGGCTGCTCATGCATGCCTGATCAGGCGGCCAAAGCAGGCTGTGCTTCGCTTCCCACATTGCCCAACAGCATGCCCGAAGCACACAGCATCGCGGACGACTCGGCAGACAGGAGCAGCCCCAAGCGAAGACCATCGCAGGAGGCGGCATCGCCGATCGCCCAAATGCAGGGGACGGAGGTGGCGAGGTCGCGCCCGACGGCTATCCCGCCGTCGAAAGCTATCCGGAGGCCGGCACTTTCGGCGAGGTCGTTGCGGGCAGTCCGCTCTTCGGCGAGGACCACGAGGTCGCCCTTCATGCTGCTGCCGTCCTCAAAGACGATTCCAGTGGCAGGCAGTGCTGCTCCGGAGACCCCGGAGTCGGCACCCGAGGGAACCACGGCGGTTGGCCGGAGGGTGGTCCGGACCGGACGGACGCCACGTGCCCGCAGTACTGCTTCAGCCTGGCCCGCTGCTGGACCATTGCCCACGAGGATCCCCAAGGGCCTGCGGCCCACAACACGGGCGACGTCCTTGACGGCCTCACCAATGTGGGCGGCGTCGTCAATGGTGGAGTAGCTCAGGACTGAGTCGGCGCCGTCCACAGGAGGCAAAACCGGTGCCGAACCCGTGGCGATCACCAATTGGTCGTAGGTGAACTCCATGCCGTCCACCGTGGTGACAACTTTGGCGTCAGCATCAATGAAACTCGCTGCCTGTCCGAAGCGCACAGAGACCTGGGGAAGTTCCGCGAGCTCCAGAAGGGACTCCGGGCAGTCGTCGCGGTTGCTGAGAACCGTGATGGTGCCGGCGAAGGGGCGAAGCCTGGTGTCAGCCGTGCCAGCCAATCGGCGCACCAATGCCTGGGCTGCGGGACCTGCGCCGGCGATGACGATGTGAAGGGAAGTGGAGGACATGGGTGGGCCCTTTCGCTGATGACCTGTTTGGTGCTGTTGAAGATCAGCGTAGGGGGCCGGTTTTTCGCGGGTGTTTCACCCCTGTTGCCATCTTTGGCTCATCCGTAGCGTGCTGTTTACCCGCCGGTAATAACGTGCGTCACATGCGGGCCCGGAAAGGACTCAGTACCGGCGCATCAGGTCACCGAACCCGTTGGCCGTAAACCGCGCCACGGCCTCCGCACGCTCAGCGAACCCGTGTGCCCCTACGGGTTCGATGGATGCCAGCAGGCCTGCCGCATCGCTCGGAGCCATGGTCATCTCCACCACGTGGTTTCCCGTCTCGAGGCGGGCGCTGCGGATGTCCGACCATGCATCGGGCCCGGGATCGTCGTGCAGGGTCCGGGTGACGGACACATCCTGCCATCCACCGTCCAGCCGGACCCGGGCGCGGTAAATGACGTCATCGCCAACGGCCTCCACGTGGCCACCCGCCAGGAAGACCCGACCCAGCCGCGGATGGTCGAGGTAGCCGCTGAGCTGGGCTGTCCCGGCCCCTGCGTCGGCGGGCATCACGATGGCGGCGCGGAACGTCAGCGGTTGACCCTCCAGTTCGCCGTGCAGAACGTCGATGAAACGGACACCCGGGGACGGCTCCGTCATCGCTGTGCAGGCCGGATCCTTCGCGAGCCCGGCCGGCGGTCTCGCCTCAAGGTACGCCCGGGCATCGCGGTACCCCATACCGATCAGGGTGTCGGCGTCGATCCGCCCCAGGTAGAACTCAGGGTCCAAGGGCAGCGGGTGCTCGGGCCGGACCACATGCAGCACAAACTCCCGCCCTGCTGCTGCGGCGGCGTCGAAGTCTGCCAGGAGTGCACCCATGGCACTCATTTCGATCATGTGCACGTATTGCTCCAAGGGCCCGTCACCCCAGTACGGGGAGTTGCCGATGCACCAAATCAACCAGACTTCCTCGGCGCCGCGCCGGAGTGCTTCGGCAACGTTGGCGTCCCGCACCCAGACGGCGTCCGTCCAGATCTGCCCGTGTCGGCGCAGCGGCTTGAGGAAGATAGGCAGCGACATGCCGGCCGCCATCAGTTCAGCGTCAATGTGGGCAGCATCGATTGCGTGGCACTGCTTCGACGTGAACTCCACTACGTTGAACGAACCTTCGACGGCGTCCGGTTCCGCCGCACGGGCACGGATGGTTTCGGCGTCGATCCCAAGAGCAGGAAAGATCTCCCTGAGGATGCCGTCGGCGTCCCCAAGGGCAGGAAGCGACCATGGGCCTTTGAGGTAGTCACGCAGGGCCAGCGCGGAGCTGAAGTCCTTGACGTCCACGCCGGACCAGCGGCGGCACATTTCGTCCGCGGACACCCCGGAGAGCATCATCCCGGCGGTCAGGATGCCGCCGGAGGTGCCGTCGATGTGCTGGAACTCCACGCCCTCCTCGGCGAGCGCCTTCACCACACCCGCTTGCCAGGCTACGCGCATCCCTCCGCCGGCAAGGACCAGCGAGCGTTTCATGGTGTTCTTCCGTGGGCCAGTCCGGGATTGGCTGCCGGGGCATTTATCCGGCGCCAGTAGATGAAGAGGAGGACCGCCGTCGCGAGGTCAAAGAAGGCGACCCAGAGCGCGATCGGAGCGAAGACCCCGTTCATTACTCCTACGCCCACCGCGCCGAAGGCTCCGGCTTTCTGCACCCCGGACCAGAGAACAACCTCGGGGGAGGGGGAGCCGCTGAGCAGGGTGTGGAGGAGCAGTCCGCCGACCACCATCATGAACATTCCCACCGTGCCGAAGAGCTGGCGGGTCGTGGCAGTGTCCTCGGAACCGAGTATCCGCAGGATGGGACCTCCAAACGGGAGCTGCGAGGCGCCGGTCAGGACAGTGATGACGGCAATGACGCCCAGGACCGCGCGGAGTGCTTCTGTCATGTGAAGGACTCCAGCAGTCGGCCCCGGTCAACAAGCAGCCACACCATGGACGCCCAGGTCAGGGTAGAGACGTAGAAGCGGACGTCGTTGAGCATCATCCACCGTTTGAGCAGGGATCGGAGTTCGGTGTCGTCGTTGAAGTCGCCGCCGCGGATCCTCACGTTGATGGGAATGATGATGCCTTGGCCCACAACGGTCAGGGTAATGATGCCCACCAGGCAGATGATGGCGAAGATGACACGGACGGTGCCCCATTCGGACCACACCAGAATGCCGCCGGAGATGAACATGATGGGCACCACGATGGTGAAGAACTTGGTGGCAGCACGGGTGGGGATGCCAAAATGCATGTCCACGTTGTCCCGCGCCAGTGAGCGCCACGTGGGGTAGAGGAAGAATTTGAGGACCCACATGGTGCCGACGTACATGGTGGCGCCGAACAGGAAGTAAAGCGCGTTGGCCAGGAGGAGCCAGTTCATGGCGTGCCGCCGCTTGGTCCCGCTTGGGCAGCGGCGCCTGGTATGCGGCTGCGATCCGGGGGAGCGAGCCAGTCCTGTCCTTGGCCGAGGTCTGTCACGCTGTCCAACATGTCACCACCTTGCAGGGCCACTGCCTCCAACTGGGTGGGGGCGGTGAGGAACCATGCTTCGTAGTGGTCGTCCAGGACGCCGTGGGCTTGCGGCAGCCAGGCTGTGAAGACCGGGTTGCTTTCCACTTGGAGATTTTTCAAGGGCTCGACGCCGGGTGCGTCACCGAGGACGAGGCGTGCCTTGGCCTGTGCTCCTAAAGCTATGTCTCCGGTGGCTTCGAAGTAGATGTCTGATTTCCAGAGCATGTTGCGGAAGACGCAGTAGTTGGATGCCGCCAGTTTGAGGGGAAGGCCCATCGGATCGGGCCTTTCTATTTCGATGTAGCAGCCCAGCTGGCCGTCTTTGTCATACAGTGCGGACACCGTGGAGTCCGTGACAACGAAGTCGAGGTTGGCTTGGTGCTTGGGCATGCCCCAGATACCCTTGCCGCCCTTGACGGAGACTTCCGTGCTGACCGGCAGGTCCACCACGAACTGGCCGAGCTTGAACGTCTTCTGGAACAGCAACGGAAGGATGGGCGGTGCGGGCCTGCTGCCATGGGTAATGGCGATGGCCAGGGAGTATTCGATGTACTTGCCGATGTCCGTGGATTTGTAGTTGACCACCGTTACCACCAGCAGCCCTTTGCCGCCGAGGCTGAAGGGTCGCATTTCCGAGCCCGGCAGGATCGCAGCGGCTGCGCGCTTGTTGATTGGGAAGGCCGCCATCAGCACGGGCGAATCATCGGAATTGACCGGCATCACGTACTTGATCCCGTCGGCGAAGGCATGCTGGCCCCGGAGGCGTTCCTGTCTGCCTGGAACCGGCGAGGGCAGGAGTTTGAGGAGGGGGGTGACCAGCTGCGTGAGGGTTTTCATGAGTTCGGCTCCTTGGTTCCGTTCAGCTCCTGGAGTATGACGGGGAAGGTGTCCTGCCAGGCGTGATCGCCGAAGAAGACGTCCAGGTGCCCGTAGCCGGGGATGAGGTGGAGTGAGTCCTTGCCTGGGCGGTGTTTCTGGAAGAAGTCGTAGGTGCGTTGCTGGCTTTCGGGGAGGAAGCACCGGTTGTCCAGGCCCGCGATGAAGGCGAACCTGGCATCGGTTTGTGGAGCTTTGGCCACCAGATTGCCGGGCAGTTCAGGGTGGTCGCCGGCGGCCACCATGTGCCCTGCCTTGATACTTTGGCCCATCTCTTCGAAAAACGTCACTGGTACCTCCGCGAATTCGCCGCTGAGCCATTGGTGGGTGGCGTCGTCGAGGTTTTCGTGGGACCAGAGGGCAGGCCGGCCACTGCCGTAGGTGAAGCTGACCATTTTGCAGACGGTGTTGTCGCACTCGTGGTGGGTGGCTTTGACCAGGCCGCGGATGGCCCGGGTGAAGTAGCCCTGGGACTTGTAGCCCCAAGCGGGTGAGAGGTACGGGGTGAACACTTTCACTACCGGTGTGAGGTAGTCGATTTTCAGCCGTGAGAAGGCCGGTACCACCGGGTGCAGGGAGACGGCGTTGGACACGATGGTCTCTACCTGCGGCAGCAGGCCCGCGACGGCGGACATGGTGAACGACGTCGACCCCTGGCAGTGGATCACCGCCTTCATGGTCTCGGCACCAGTCGCGTTCAGGACGTACTCGACGGCGGCGGGATGGTCGTACACGGCGGCGTCGGCAAGGGTCCAGGACAGGGGGTCGAGGTCGATGGATGCCCGCCAATTCAGCATCCACACATCCCAGCCGTCTTCCAGAAGGACGTCCACCAGGGTGGTCCGTACCGGTGGCCGGAACAGTTCAGCGCGGACGCCTGAACCGTGCACCAGCAGCACGGGGCCCTTGCTGGGTTCCACGGGTGATGTGACATGGACCAGGCTCAGTGGAGTGTTGTCCCGGGCACGGAACGGGAGGACCTCGGTCCGGTGCTCGGCACGGGTGATGATCATGGCGGGGTGCCTTTCCGTGCGATGGTGATGGGTTCTTCAAGCAGCCGAATGGCAGGTAGGCCGGCTTCGGGAGCCAGCCGCGCACCGTCGTCGTTCACGTCCAGTCGCCAGTCGCGGCAAATGGTGTCCACCACCAGGGGGTAGACCGTCAGTGAGCCGTCCGTGGCCAGGTGGAGGCGGAGGAAGCCCTTGTGGTCCTCGATGGATTGGCCGGACATTTTCCAGGTGGACACTTCTCCGCTGGGAGTGGACAGGATGTACAGCGCGAATGCCTCGCTGCCCAGCACCCAGCCGCCCAGGTCCACCACGGCCAGCGCCAGGAGCACCACCACGATGTCCGGCCAAGAGCGGGGCCAAGGGATAAGGATTACGACGGCGGCACTCACCGCGAGCGCGGACAGCTGATAGAGCGCTCCACGGGCGAAGACGATGCTCCCGGCGCGGGCGAAGCGCAAGAGCCCGGCTGCAAGGGCTGTCAGGCCAACGAGCACTGGCATGCAGAGGACCAGGACAGCGACGAGCAGGACGGTGTTTCCGTGGGTGAGCCCGCGGAGGCCGTCCACGAACGACTCGCCGCGGAAGGCGCTGAACACGGTCCAGGCCGTCAGTGCGGCAACTACGTGGACCATGCCCATGGTGGCTCCGAAGCCCGGATTGCGGACCGGGAGCCAGGAGGGGGAGAGGGGGTTGGCCAGACGCGGTCCAAGCAGGTGGGAGTCGCTCTGGTCTGGATAGATGGTGGGCGTCCTTGTGAAACGGCGGTGTGTTACCGGGCGGGGTCCGGCTGCGGGCAGGAGGAGCTCGTCCGGCAACCAGTGGGCGTCGGAGAGGTAGGCGCCCCCGAGGCCGCAGGTGATCATCTGCGTTGCGCTGGCTTCCTGTGGCTCGTGTTGTTGGTACCGGGAGTAATGGTGGAGGTCCCCGCTGAGCCATAACCGGACGCTGGCGCCGGTGGCCTCGAACAATTGGGTTTCCGGATTGAAGCGGCGCAGCAGGTAGTCCTGCTCGAAGAAGCTGACCTGCCTGAACCCGGCGCTGCCCTTGACCCAGAAGGGGGCGGCTACGCAGAGGATGATCGCATCGCCGGGTTGCAGCACGGAGGTGACATTTCGGTAGAAGTAGTCCAGTTGGGGCTCGTCGATGTATTGGCCCAGTTGGCTGTCCAGGCCCAGCAGCCACCAACCGGGTGTTCCGTGATGATCCGGGGTGGGGGTCCGGCCTGTGAGCCGCACAGCGAAGTAGCTGCGCGTCTGGATGGTCCGCCACCGTCCGATGTTCCGTTGCCGGGTGAAGATCCGGATAAAGGAGGTCAATCCGTCGTACCAATCGTGGTTTCCGGGAAGGGCCAGCATGACGGGTGAATCGTTCTGAGGCCGGCTGTGCCAGCCAGGGTTCGGGCCCGGGCCGTTGACCGGGCCCGGCAAGGGCCGTCCAGGCAGTGCCGTCCTGTAGGGACCCACCATCCGGTCCTCGTAGCCGGCGGGGGATGCCACCGGGTAGACCTCGTCACCGCCCAGGACCAACACCTGGCCTCTCGGCAGGTCCAAGCCGCTTACTGTCAGGATGTCCTGGGCCAGCAGCGAGGCGATCGTGTACGTGGCATCGAAGCCGTCGCCCAGGTCCGCGGCGAAGTCCAGCCACAATTCCGCTGTCTGTTCTGAGTGGTTTGCGTCCATGTCGGCGGGCCGGGGCAGGCCGCGCGCACTGACCACAGGTTGCGCCGGCTGGCCAGCGACGGGCAGCTTGTCCAGGGTCAGCTGATCGGCTGGAAAGCTGCCCTCCAACTCGCGTTTGTCACCAAAATCCGCGAAGACCGTGGCCGCCATGACCTTCAGCGCCGTGCGCGCAAGCGACCTGGGCGAGAGCCAGCGGACCGCGGTCCGGGGAGTAAACCCCAGAACGTCGTGGTGTCGGGCGAGCTCCCGGCTCTTCATCGCTTCGGCTTGAGGGGAAACGGCACGCGTCTGGGGACCCGCCCGTAGACTTGCCAAAGCTCGCCGCCAAACAGTTTGCCAAACGTCAACAGTCCCTCGGCCGGAGCCGGCCCCTCGGCCCGGAAAGTGGTCAGTTGCCTGGCGAAGTCCCATGGACGGATGTAGAGGATTCCCGCACCGAGGGTGCCTTCCGGCAGTTCACTGGGTTCAGCAGGGATGTCCGGAGGCACTTCCGTTTCCGGGGGCGGGACATGGCCCCGCGCGATGCTCGCATAGAGCGTTGTGGTGTCTGGCCAAAGGTCGAATCCGGCCTCATTGTGGATGAGTTTGTGGCCCGAGAAAGTGAAGGGCGTGCCACCAGGGTCCCGCAGCCACAAGCGGTAGAGCATGCGCCTGGCTGGCCCGTCGTCGGAAGCGTCTTCCACGAACAGGTTGAACCATCCACGCTCCACCGGCATCCGGCCACCGAAGTAGTCTGCCAGCACGTACCCCTCGGCCTTGGCAGGGTGCCTCGGATCCGCTGCGAACGCGTCGATGTCTTCCGCCGTGATGGTCAGCTCGAACATGATCCTCCGGGAGCGGTCCCTGCCCAGGCTGCGGCCCTTCTCCGGATCCGTGACGCCAGGACTGAACCAACCGTGCATCTGCTCGGTGAACCGCACGGAGGTTGCTTCCTTTGCCGCATTGCTGGGCAGCTCCAGGCCGCGGGTTCCCGGTCCAGGCCCGGTAACTGCGCTCGCAGGCTGTTCCGGCTGGGCGGCCTTGCCTTTGGTGGCGTCCGGCGCCAATGCCCGCGGAGCCAAGCCGCCGACGTCGACGACGACGCCAGCCGCCTCCCGCTGAACCGTCACCGCATCGCTGGGGCTGAGGCCCCTGTGGCGGGCCTGGCCGCCGGCCTCCAGGATATGGGCGCAGGTGCGCTCGGCGAAGGCGGCAATGGTCAGGGAAGGGTTGGCACCCACCGGCCCGGGCATCGCAGCACCATCCACTACGAACAGCCCGGGGTACCCGAAGACTTCGCCGTACGCATCACAGACTGCTTCGCCAGGATGCCGTCCGGCCGGTGCGCCACCGATCGGGTGGACGGTGATGACGCGTTTGGCCCACCAGAGTGGGTTGTCGATGAAGTCTCCGTCCAGGTCCTTGGCGATCTCGGACATCGTTCGGCGGACCCGTCCGAAGTACTCAGTGGACGTGGCCATCGTCCATGCGATGGCAAGCCTGCCCTCGCGAAGTGTCATCACACCGTCGGGTATGTCCCTGCCCATGCCGAGCAGCGGCACGGAACTGGACGATAACCGTCCGTCGCCCAGGGCGGCGGCCAGGTCGGCGGAGACGCTGGACCGGCCGGCGTCGAACAGCCTGTCCTTGAAAAGCTGGCCGGCTACCTTCGCGGTTCGTTTGACGGCGGTCTTCAGTTGGGCCGTTTCGATCAGCCAGTTCATGAAGGCGGGGTACCCGGCGTCTTCCACGTAATAGCCGCGGCCATCGCCGTCGTCGTCGTTCGAGTCCGGGATCCTGACTGCAGTGGTGATCACGGGTCCCTTGCTCCCGGAGAGCATCCGGACGCCTGGCCGGGAGCCGTTGCTTGGGGGTGTCTTGGCATCCATGATGAACGTCAGGAGATCGCCGTTGCCGCTGAAGCGGGTGCCCAACGCCTCGCTGAGCGCGGGCAGGGAAGCGTGGTTGCGGAGCAGCAGGAAGTTGGTCCCGAAGGTGCCCGCGCCGAGGATGAGCCGGCGGCAGTGGATGATCTGCTCGGTCAGCAGCCCGCCTTGGTTTTCCGGTTTGTGCACCACATACCGGACTTCGTATCCGCCACCCCCAGTGCCCGGAGCGAGTGGCCGGATCCCCCGGACGTCGTGGAATGTGCGGATATCGGCACCCTTGAAGGCCGCCGCCGAGAGGTAGTTGTGGTCGAGGGTGTTCTTGGCGCCGGCGTTGCAGCCGATGTCGCATTCGCCGCTGAGCGTGCAGGTGGTCCGCACAGTGTTGGGGCCGTGGATGCTGCCGTAGTGGGGGAGCGGGAGAGCTTGGTTGGTGCGGGGTGCTGCGCCCGGTCCGGAGGAGAACGTGACGGCGATCGGCGGACGGGTGATGGAGAGGCCCAGGTTTGCTGCTGTTTTTTCCATGGCCATCGTCTTGGCCGTGTCCTGATACGGGTATGGAACGGGTTGGAGCATGTCCTCTGCGGCTTTGTAGAAGGGATCAAGGTCGGCCCTGGTAAAGGGCCAGTTCTCGTAGCCGCCCCCTGGGACGGGGGATTCGTTGACGAACCACTTCTCGTCCTTGCGCAGCAGCACGTTTGCGTAGATCAGCGAGCCGCCGCCGAGGCCGCTGGAGACCAGCCCCTCCGTGCCGCGGAACGTCCATGCGTCGAAGAGCCCGTACAAACCGCGGTCCGGGTCCCAGAAGTTCCTGCCCATTTCCGACGGCGAGCGCGCGAAACTACCCGGCGGGTAGGGTTTTCCGCGTTCCATCAGCACCACTGATTGTCCTGCTTCGGCCAGGCGCAGGGCCGCAACCGAGCCGCCGAAGCCCGAACCAACAACCACGGCGTCCACTTTTTCGATGCCGTCCGGACTGCGGCGTCGGGGATCACCGGCGGGTTCGGGACCCGCGTCCCCACTGTTCCCGGTCCCCAGACGACCCACGGCCGTTCCTCTCAAAGGAGAGCTGACTACATGGCAGCGGCAGAGGGCGCCGGCGTGGCCGGGCGTTGCCTCCGCGGACTATGGGCCTTATGTTCCCACCGGGCGTGGAATCTGTAAATGAGGTGGAGTAATCCTGTTCGGGTGCGGGGTCAGGTGATTCGCCTGTACACCATGTCGAAGTCGTGCTCCAGTGGTCCGCCGGGGTACGTTCCGCGCTCCAAACGGGCGGTGATGGTGTTGCCGTCGCCGCTGAATCTGCCAACGAAGCGCTGGGGCCAGTCCGGTCCATCCCGGTAGAGCGTCCAAAGGTTGTCCCTGAGCGTCATGTCGTAGATCCGGGCAACGCCCCGTGAGTCGAAGTAATGCTGCTGGAAGGCCCCGTCGGAACCGGTTGCACCAATGATGCTGACTGCATTGGGATATTCCGGCCGTTGCACTGTGGAGCGCTGGATGAGGAAGCCGCCGCCTTCCAACCATTCAAAGGTTGTGCGGCCCTGTGTTCCGGCGCTGGGGATCGTGGTCTCCCATACGCCCACAAGGATGTCCAACTGCTCCAGGCTTGGTTCCGGTTCGCGTGCCATGGCTGTCCCTTTTGTCGGGGTATGAACAGCTTCAGCGTAGGACCTGCCGCTGTTGCCGCATAGGGTTCATGCATGGACCATCGCTCAAAGGTTGCAGTCCTCACGGGTGTTGGCAGGAGGCGTTCCATCGGGGCCGCTCTTGCCATCGGCCTCGCGGAAGACGGATGGAATCTGATCATCAACCACTGGAAGCCCTACGACGACAGGCTCGGCCTCGAGGCGTCCCCGGAGGACGTCACCGCCATTGCCGCCGAATGCCGCGAACTTGGCGCCGCCGTCGAACTTATGCCGGGCGACCTCAGCGAGCCTGCCGTTCCGGCGGCGTTGATCGCTGAAGGTCAGAGGATGGGACCCGTGACCGGTTTGGTCATGTCCCATTGCGAATCGGTGGACAGCAGCATCCTCACAACTTCCGTGGAAAGTTGGGATCGCCATTTTGATGTGAATGCCCGTGCCACCTGGCTGCTGATCAAGGCCCTCGCCGAGCAGTTGCCGCCTGTTCCTGCGGGAACCGTGGGTGGCCGGATCGTGGCATTGACGAGTGATCACACGGTCCACAACCTGCCCTATGGTGCCAGCAAAGGTGCCCTGGACCGGATCGTGAGAGCGGCCGCCGTCGAACTGGGTGAAAAAGGAGTGCGGGCCAACGTCATCAACCCAGGCCCCATTGATACCGGCTGGATGGACGACGGCGTGCGGGAGTGGGCGACGGGCGCCACCCCTGCGGGACGCCTTGGCACTGCTTCGGACACTACCAACCTGGTGCGCTTCCTGTTTTCCGACGCCGGTTCCTGGATCAACGGTCAGGTCCTGCACAGCAACGGCGGCTTCAACGTCTCCTGACGTGGCTTGCTCTGGTGGCCCGGGCCGTCCCGATGGCAGGATGGGCCCATGACCCTCGTTACATGTGACCTCACCGTGTCCCTCGACGGCTTTGTTGCCGGACCCCACCAGAGCATGGAGCAACCGCTCGGGGAGGGCGGGGAAAAGCTCCACCGCTGGCAGTTCAAGGAACGGGACATCAACGCAGTCGAGGTTGCCGGGATCCTGGAAGCCGGGGCCTACATCATGGGCCGGAACATGTTCGCCGGTCCGGGAGACGGGGTGTGGCCGGAGGATTGGCGTGGTTGGTGGGGTGAAGAACCGCCGTACCATGCACCTGTATTCGTTCTGACCTCCCACGCCCATGAGCCCATGGTGATGGAGGGCGGCACCACGTTCCACTTCGTCAATGATGACATCGGGTCGGTCCTGTCCCGGGCCCGTGAAGCCGCAGGTGACAAGAACGTTGCCGTCGCCGGGGGAGCGTCGACTGCCCGGCAGTTCCTGTCCGCCGGGCTGATCGACGAGCTGCGGCTTCACGTGGCGCCGATCGTCCTGGGGGCCGGTGAGAGATTGCTCGATGGCGTGGGTGACCTCAAGCTTGAGCCGCTGGAGGTTCGGGGTACGAGCCTGGTCTCACACCTCCGCTACAGAGTCGGCTAGGGAACGCCACTCTCGGCGAAGCAGACGGCGCGCAGAATGTCCTCACACCGCTGTACACTGAAGCATCGAACATATATTCGAATAAAGGTGTGTTGTGGGCGTGATAGTCGGCCCCCGCGTGATAAATGCGGGCTTTTCCCTGGTGTCGGTGTTGTTGGCTCCTGTGTCCGTGGCGGCTGGGTACCCGTCGCCGGCGCAGGACTACTTCGATGGCCGGATCGACCTCAATGAGCACCTGATCAAGGACGTCACCAGCACCTTCGTGGTGCGGGTGACCGGTCAGTCAATGGAGGCGGCGGGAATCAGCGACGGCGACGAGCTGATCGTCAACCGGGCGCTGGAGCCCAAGGACGGGTCCGTCGTCGTGGCTGTCCTGGATGGTGAGCTGACCGTCAAGCGGTTGCGAATCACCCCAACAGGTGTGGTGCTGCAGGCGGACAACCCCACATTTCCGGACATCAGGGTGGCGGCGTTATCGGAGCTGACAATCTGGGGTGTTGCCACCACGTGCCTGCATCACGTGTAGGCGCCCGGCGCTGCTGTCGAGTTGCGGACCACCAATTCTGGGATGAGCCGTTCGTCCGCGATGGGACCCTCCGGATTCCTGAGCCGATCCAACGCTATCGCGCCCGCGGCCTGGCCCAGGGTAACAGCGCCAAGGTCAACTGTGGTGAGGTCGATGCCGTGCAGCTTGGCGATCCTCGAATTGTCGTAGCCCACCAGGGACAGGTCATGCGGGATCGACAGGCCCAAGGCGTAGGCGGCTTCGCGGACGCCCAGGGCCAGTTGATCATTGTGGGTGAAAATCGCTGTGGGGCGGTCGGGCTGATTCAGCAGGCTGGTGGCGGCGCGTTGTCCGGCTTCCTGCGTGAAGTCTTCGGCGGACAGCGTTTGGGGCTTCAGCCCGGCGTCGCGCATGGTTTTTTGGTAACTCCGCCTCCGGGCGGTGTGTCCGTCGTAAACGGGGCCGGCCAGATGGACGATGCGCTGGTGTCCGAGGGCGAGGAGGTGCTCCGTGGCGGCCCTTGCCCCCATGGCGTCGTCCGAGTACACGCTGTCCACGCCGGGCACGGGGCGCGTGACGCTGACAAGTGGCACTATCTGCGCCAGTTCCTGCACGCGCTCGTCCGGATCCAGGAGCGTCGCGGCAATGATGATCCCCGCCCGGGCTTCGATAAGGGACTCCAGCGCGCCCGCGTCAACGCCACCGACCGACCGGGATACGCTCAGGATCAGCCGGTTGCCGTCCTGCGGAAGGGTCATGCGGACGCCGCTGAGAATGTCGGCGTAGATTTCGTTCCGCATATCCATCAGATAAAGCCCGACGGCGGAACGGTGCTTGCGTGCCAGATCGGCCGCTGCGGCGTTGGGCCGGTATCCCAGACGTTTGGCGGCTTCGAAGATGGCTTCTTTGGTTTCTCCGCTGACTCCAGGGGCTCCGCGGAAGGCGAATGACACAAGTGTTCTGGAGACACCAACTTCCCGGGCGACATCACTTTGCGTGGCGGGGCGGTGCGGGCGGTCGGGGGCCATGCCCTCCATCCTCCCATGTCGCAGAAAGGGTAAAACTGGGAGTTTGTTAGTTTGACCTTACATTTAAGCCTTTCGCGCGTTAGTCTGGGTTTAGAGCGGATGAGCATGACCCGCAACACACCGACAAAGGAGTCCTGATGTCTGCAACGCAAATGCAGCGGGAAGGCGCCCATGGGGCATCCCTTCCTCCCCTGACCAATGGTCCGCACCGAAAGCGCCTCGGCCTCGTCGCCTTGGTCGCAACCTTCGGTGGACTGTTGTTCGGCTATGACACTGGTGTCATTAACGGTGCCCTGAGGCCGATGACCGCTGACCTGGACCTGACGCCCCTGACCGAAGGGATCGTGACCAGTTCCCTGCTGTTCGGGGCAGCGGCCGGAGCTGTTGGAGGCGGCCGCCTCTCCGATTCGTGGGGCCGCCGGAAGTCCATCATCCTGCTCGCGGTGCTGTTCCTGGCGGGAACCATTGCCTGCGTCTTCGCGCCGAATTTCGAAGTCATGGTGCTGGGGCGTGTCATTCTTGGCCTGGCTGTGGGGGGAGCTTCGACAGTAGTGCCTGTATTCCTTGCCGAGCTGGCGCCCTACGAGATCCGCGGTTCGCTGGCCGGGCGGAACGAGCTCATGATCGTCATCGGCCAGCTCGCAGCGTTCGTGGTCAACGCCATCATCGGGAATGTCTGGGGAGAGTTCGGGGGCGTGTGGCGGGTCATGCTTGCCGTTGCTGCCCTGCCCGCCATCGCACTGTTCTTCGGCATGCTCCGTATGCCCGAATCACCACGCTGGCTGATTTCAAAGGGACGATGGGAAGAGGCCCTGGTGGTCCTCAAAACCATTCGGTCGGTTGAACGCGCCGAGGCCGAAATGGCCGACGTGAAGCACCTTGCCGAAGAAGAGCGGGCGTCGAAGGCGACGTCGTGGGGCGCGCTTAAGGACAAGTGGATACTTCGCATCATCCTGGTGGGCATCGGACTGGGTGTCGCGCAGCAGCTGACCGGCATCAACTCGATCATGTACTACGGCCAGTCCGTGCTGGTCGAGGCCGGCTTTGACTCCAGCGCGGCCCTGATCGCCAACATCGCTCCCGGAGTGATCGCGGTGGTTGGCGGTGTTATTGCGCTGACCCTGATGCAGCGGGTCAACCGCCGCACCACGCTGCTGCTCGGCTTCACCCTGACCACTGTGTGCCACTTCCTCATTGGTATCGCTTCGATCGTTCTGCCGGTGGGCAATGCCGCCCGTCCGTTCGTGATCCTTTTCCTGGTGGTGGCGTTTGTGGGTTCGATGCAGACCTTCCTCAATATCGCCGTCTGGGTGATGCTGTCCGAGATTTTCCCGCTGCACGTCCGGGGTTTTGCCATCGGCCTTTCGGTGTTCTGCCTCTGGATTGCCAACGCTCTTTTGGGCTTGTTCTTCCCCAGCCTGGTTGCCGGAGTGGGGATCACGGGTACGTTCTTCCTCTTTGGGGTTGTGGGGATCGCGGCCCTCATCTTCATCTACACGCAGGTCCCTGAGACCCGCGGACGCACCCTGGAAGCGCTGGAAGAAGACGTCTCCACTGGCGCCATCTACCTGGTACACAAGAAGGCCCCCTCCGCCGGTCCGTAACTCGGTTTCACGCTGCGCCGGCATCCCGTCCTCCGGACTTTTCCACAGTCCGGACGGCGGGATGTTTCGTTGTCGGACGGCGGAGGTACAGTTGAATCATTCGAATATATATTCGAGTGCACGGCGTGTCCTTTCCCTTTCCTGCGGGCACGCATGCTACTGCCTAACCGAGGAGGACCGATGTCCAGGCCAGCGCTTATGCACCAGATGCAGGAGATCGCCCACGTGGACATCAACTGCTTCTACGCTTCGGCGGAACGGGCCTTCAATCCTGCGTTGGAGGGCAAGCCGCTGATAGTACTCTCCAATAACGATGGATGCGCCGTGACAAGATCCCCCGAGGCAAAAAAGCTCGGCATCGGTCTCGGAGACCCGTGGTTCAAGTTGGCGCCACGGGCCAAGGAATGGGGGCTCGTTGCGCTCTCCAGCAATTACGAGCTTTACGGGGACATCAGCTCGCGGATCATGGAGTTGCTGAGCCGCTACTCGGCGTGGCAGGAGGTCTATTCGATCGACGAAGCATTCCTGGGCGTCAAGGGCCAGCCGGCAGAATTGCTGCAACTGGGAAGAACCATCAAGGATGCTTGCCGGAGGCACGTAGGGGTTCCGGTGTGCGTCGGTATTGCCCGGACCAAGACCCTCGCCAAGCTGGCCAATAAATGGGCCAAGCACAATCCAGCGTTCGCGGGAGTATGCCGTTGGGACTCGGTTCCGGAAGCCGAGCGCGAGGCCCTCATGTCCCGGCTTTCCGTTATCGAGATCTGGGGCGTGGCCACCCGGCTTACCAAGCGCCTGAACGCGATGGGGATTTTCTCCATCATGGACCTCGTGCGGGCGAATCCTGTGGCCCTGCGGGACAAATTTTCCGTAGTCATGATGCGTACCGTTTTGGAACTGCAAGGGACGCCCTGCATTCCCATGGAGGAGGAACGCATCGGACGGGACCAGCTGATCTTCTCGCGTTCCTTCTCAACGCCCATCACTACCGCAGCCGGGATGCGGCAAGTGCTCAGCGTATACGGGCAGATGGCGAGCGCCAGGCTGGCCAAGCATGACCTCCAGGCGAAACTGCTGACTGCATTCGCGCAAACGTCTGTCTACAACCCGAACGATTCATCGTTTCCGGCCGTCAACGTCAAACTGCCCATGCCCACGGCGGATCCTGTGCTGCTCACCAGGGCTGCGCACGCCCTCGTTCCCAAAATCCAGGAAGGCATGAGGTATGCCAAGGCCGGAATCATGGTCACCGACCTCCGCCCCACCGGCAACCAAAAACCCCTGGAAATCTTCGAGAACCGGCACGAGGAACGGGGCATCGGAAGTTTGCTGGAGGAGGTCAGCAAGCGCTACGGCCGAGGCTCCATCGGCCTGGGACACGCAGGCATCAAAGGCGGTCCGGACTGGTCCATGAAACGGGACATGCTCAGCCCCCGCTACACCACCCACTGGGACGAGCTCCCTATGGTGAAGGCGGCGTAGCGTGGCGCAGAACGGCGAGGCCGCAAAGCTATGCCCGGAGCCGGTACCCTCGCTTCACCACTGTTTCCACAAGTTTGCCGTCCGGGAGCGAGGACCGCAGCCGGCTGACCGTCATGTCCAGGGCATGCACGGAACCGCGCAGGTCCAGCAAATCCGAGAGTGCTTCGCGGGACAGGACCGCCCCGCCGGCTCCGAGCAGCGCCCGCAACAGCAGGAGGGGGGCGGGCGCCAGGTCCACAACCTCGCCGTCGATCCGAAGGCAGCGCCCCCGCAGTTCGATCGTGGCGCTCTTGGTCTCCAAGCGGCGCACATGATTCAAGGACAGGTGCTCGGTCACAAGACGAATGAGTGCACCCATGCGGTATCGGTCAGGGATCAGCGGCGTCAGCCCGGCGTCGACCAAGGGCTGTGCGGTGACCGGCCCTACCGCGGCTACAGTCACCGGACCCTTGAGCGCTTCAATGAGTTGGCGGTAGAGGCCCATCTCATGGGCGGTGCTCCACATGGCGTCAACGGCCGGTGCGCTGGTGAAAGTCAGGACGTCGAGGTTGCCGCTGACCACAGCTTCGATCAGGCGCGGCAGCTTGTCTTCACCGTCCGGCTTGACCCAACGGTAGGGAGTCACGGTCAGCACGGTCGCGCCGGACATGCGGAGCCTCTCAAGCTGGCGAACGTCCGTGTACCCGTGCAACTGCACGGCCACGGTCTTGCCGCGCACGCCCTCCACGAGGAGCATGTCCACCAGGGTTGCCGTGGTTTCGTCGCTACTGATTCCGACGTCGGCCAGGCCGGCCGCGCGTACGGCGCCGCGTGCCTTGGGCCCGCGCACGAACATGCGGCAGGCGGACAAAGTTTCCAGGAGCTGTTCGCCGATGCCAAAGGAATCGGCTGCTTCGCACCAGCGGCGCATCCCGTAGGCAGTGGTGGCTATGCAGATGTCCGGCTTCGCCTCGATGATGGTCCGGGTGTCCTCAATGAGGATCATGTCCTCCTGGACGGGGGCGATCTTCAGCGCTGGGGCGTGCAGGACGCTCGCACCGCGCCGTTCCAGGGCCTCGATGAGGTCGCGGGAACGGCGGTGCGAGGTGACCCCGATACGGAACCCATCCAAGGGCGCGTCGGTGGCCTCGGAAACGTCCGGGGCGGTATTGGGGTCCTGGACTTCGATGGCACGTGCAACAGTCATGTGTTCTTACCTTCAGGCTTCAAGGAGCGAAGCCGCGAGCCGGCTCAGTTCAGCGGATGCTTCGGCGTGGTTCCGGTTGGCCTCGGCCACCCGGACAACCTCGCCAATGACCAGCACGGCGGGGTTGCTGCAGCCGGTCGCAGCCGTTTCGATACTACCGAGATCGGCAATGGTGGTGCGCTGGCCCGGCCGGTAGCCACGTTCCACTACGGCCATGGGCATGTCGGATCTCATCCCTGCCCGGCGCAATCCGGCCGCCAGCTGGGGGAGTGTTCCGATTCCCATGAGGACCACGAGGGTGCCCCCAAGGCCGGCGAGGTGGGTGTGCTCCTTTTCCGTCAAGGGTGCGTGCCCGGACACCACGGTGAACATGTGGCTCACTTCGCGGTGCGTCACCGGGATACCTGCGGCAGCGGGGACGGAGATCGCGCTGGTGACCCCGGAAATGACGCGGACCGGAACACCGGCGGCGACGCAGGCAGCCACTTCCTCACCGCCACGCCCGAAGACGTAGGGATCGCCACCCTTGAGCCTGACCACGTTCTTGCCCATCAGGGCCGCTTCCACCATGAGCTTTTCGATGTCGCGTTGTGTGACCTTGTGGAGGCCAGGCTGCTTTCCAACATCCACCAGGTCCGCAGAGGTCAGCCCGGCCAGTTCCTGGTAGGGAGCCAGGCGGTCGTAAAACACGACGTCCGCATCACGCAGAGCATCCAAGGCCCCTACCGTCAGGAGGTCCAGGGCGCCCGGGCCTCCGCCTACCAGGGTCACATGTCCCTCGGCGCCTGGGGCAGGCTCGAACGCTACCGGGATGCCGGCTTCGCGGCAGCGTTCCACCAGCGCAACCCAGCCGTCGTCGCCGTCGTCCACTACCGCCACCAGGAACGGGCGCTCGGGAAGCTGGCCGTCCGACGGTACGCCGTCGGGCGTGCTCAGGCGGTGGACGTTGGCTCCCGCGCTCCGGTAGCGGCGAACAGCCTGGCGTGCGGTTTTATCGGATCCTGTGACCAGGACATCGCGGCCGGTGAGATCAATGGTGAGCTGCATGGGGACCCCTTGTTATTCGCTGCGGACCGGGATGGTGGAGGCGATGAGCACGCCGCCCTTTTCTTCGTTCGTGGCAGGGCGGATTTGGCCGCGCTCCGGAACGAAGGCAATGGACTCGTCCTTCTGGTCGGGGGCGTTGACGAAGGAGCGGAATCGGCGGAGCCGCTCCGGATCCTTCAACGTTTCGGCCCACTCGTCCTCATAGGTGTCGATGTGCTTGGCCATCGCGGCTTCAAGCTCGGCGGCAATGCCCAGGGAATCGTGGACCACCACATCCTCGACGTGCTTGATGTCGCCGTCGAGCTCTTCCTGCCAGCGGGCAGTGCGCTGCAGGCGGTCAGCGGTCCGGATGTAGTACATCAAGTACCGGTCGATGTACTTCAGCAGTGTTTCGTCATCGAGGTCTTTGGCGAGCAGCTTGGCATGCGCGGGAGTGGCTCCGCCGTTTCCGCCAACATACAGGTTCCAGCCGTCCGCGGTAGCGATCACACCGACGTCCTTGCCCCTGGCCTCGGCGCACTCGCGGGCACAACCGGAAACGCCCATTTTGAGTTTGTGCGGGCTGCGGAGTCCGCGGTAGCGCAGCTCCAGCGCGATGGCCATGGCCACGGAATCCTGGACACCGAAGCGGCACCATGTGGATCCAACACACGACTTCACAGTGCGCAGGCTCTTCCCATAGGCCTGGCCCGATTCGAAGCCGGCGTCCACCAGCTCCTTCCAGATATCCGGCAGTTGCTCGAGCCGGGCTCCGAACATGTCGATCCGCTGGCCACCGGTGATCTTGGTGTACAGGTTGTACTTCTCAGCCACCGCCGCGATGACCCCAAGGCCCTTGGGGGTGATCTCACCGCCGGCAATGCGGGGAACCACGGAGTAGGTGCCGTCCTTTTGCATGTTCGCAAGGGCGCGGTCATTGGTGTCCTGAAGCGAACCACGGCCGGCGTCCAGGACGTAGGCGGAGTGCTGGCTGGCCAGGATGGAGGCGATGGTCGGCTTGCAGATGTCGCAGCCCGCGCCGGTGCCGTACTTGGCCATGATGTCCTCGAAGGAGGTCAGTTCCAGGACGCGGATGGCATCGAAGAGTTCCTGGCGCGAGAGGCTGATGTGTTCGCACAGGGCTTTGGAGACCTCGATGCCGGACTTCGTCAGCTCGCCTTCAAGGAGTTTCTTCAGCATGGGAACGCAGGAACCGCACTGGGTTCCGGCCCGGGTGCATCCCTTGAGCTCGCTGAGTTCCTGGACCGGGGCGTTGCCTTCGCAAGCGCCACAACCATTGATGGTGTCGCGGATAGTACCTGCGGCTACGTTGTTGCAGGAGCACAGGATGGCATCGTCCGGGAGTTCGGTCTCCGGAGCTTCGCCACCCCCGGCGGCGCTCAGGTACGCTCCCGGTTCGGCAGGCAGTTCACGGCCCAGGAGCGGGCGCAAGCTCATGTAGGGCGAAGCGTCGCCCACGAATATCCCGCCCAAGAGGGTCTTCGCATCGTCAGTGGTGACGATCTTCTGGTAAACGCCCCGGGCGGGGTCAGCGTAAACAATTTCGAGGGCGTGCTCAGTCCGGGCAAAAGCGTCGCCGAAGCTGGCGACATCCACACCGGAGAGCTTGAGCTTGGTGGCGGTGTCGAAACCAGGGAACGTCGCTTCTCCGCCGTGCAACCGGTCCGCGACGATTTCAGCCATGGTGTTTGCCGGCGCTACGAGGCCAAGGCACATACCCTCAAAGTTGGCCACTTCACCAATGGCCCAGATGCCATCGACCTCGGTGGCGCAGAAATCGTTGATGACCACGCCGCCGCGCTGGCCCAGGCTGAAAAGCTGCTCTTCACCCTCGGCTGCGCGGAACAGATCGTCGCGGGGCCTGACGCCGATTGCCACAATCACGAGGTCGGCCTCGATGATGCGTCCGTCTGCCATCAGGACGCCGGTCACCTGGCCGTCGTCGTCCGCCAGTACTTCGGAGGGAAAGACACCGCCGTGCACTTCGAAGCCCTTGGCCGCAATCAAACGGCCCAAGGCCTGGCCCGCGCCCTCGTCCAGCTGGGTGTTCATCAACCACGGGGAGCCGTTAATGACCACAGGCGTCGCGCCGAGTTGCTCAGTACCGGCGGCAGACTCGAGGCCGAGGAGGCCACCGCCTATGGTTACCGCGTTGACCTTCCGCCCGAGCTTTGTGGTCAACTCCGCGATGGCCTTGTTGATGGACCATACGTCCTCGAGCGTCCTGTACACGTGCGTGTGCTCGGATCCGGGGATGGGAAGACGGGCAGCATCAGAACCTGTAGCCACCACCAAGTGGTCGTACCCGTACACATTGCCCGCAGCGGTGAAGACGTTCCTGGCGACGGTATCAATCCTGACCGCGCGCTCGCCGGTCTTCAGTTCAACGGCAGGGTGCTCCCACATCGCGGCATCGCCAAGGGTGAGGTCAACGTCGGTTTCCGTGAGGGCCTTGCTCAACGCCACGCGATCGTAGGGGAGGTGCGCCTCCTCCGTCAGTACCGTAAGTTGCCAGCCTTCAAGACCGCGATTGACCATGGCATCGGTGAAGCGGTGGGCAGCGGGACCGCCGCCGACGACCACGACGCGGCGCGGGTTCTCTGTGCTTGAAGTGTGTCCGGTCACTGGTGGGCCTTTCGCAGATGTTGCAGACGGATCTCCGCCAACTTGTGGTCCCAGCCTAGGTAGGGGCAGTTTCGCTTCAGTTTCCCTTTTGTTTCGTGGTCTTAACTTCTGCATCACGAACGCGTTTCAGTGGGCGTGAGGTGTCTTTTACCAGTCGGACACAAAGGCGCACCCCGCATGAAACACCCCGGTTTTAGCGTGGAGGAGTGGCCGCAAGTGTGGCCCGGTCCGGGGGAGTGGCGGAGGAAAACGCCAACACCGGACACAGTGAGAGGGGCTGAAATGACCGTAATTCTGGACCGTGCCGCAATTCTTGATACTGCCGGAGAGCTGACCGCAGCCGTTACGTGGCACCGGGTTTGCCCGTTGGACGAGCTTGAGCCCGCCTGGGGAGAAGCGGCACTGATCGCCGGCCGTCAGGTTGCGCTGTTCCGCACCGGGCCCTCGGAAGTATTCGCAGTGGCCCAGCAGGACCCGGCGACCCTCGCCAACGTCATGGCGCGAGGCATCATCGGATCCCGCGGAAGCCGCCCGACCATCGCCTCGCCGCTCCACAAAGAGGTCTATGACCTTGAAACGGGCGAGTGCTTCAGCAATCCCGAACTCAGCCTTGAGGCCTTCGCCACCCGTCTGGTGGACGGCTTCGTCGAGGTTGAACTCTAGAGTTCCTACTGCCCCAATGCTTCGCGGACGTCCCTGAGGACATCGTCCAGGGCTGTCCGCGCTGCCTGGCGCGCTTCAGGAAGCTCAGCCGCGGATTCCACGGCCTGAATGACTTCCAGGTAGCACTTGAGTTTGGGCTCCGTACCGCTGGGCCGGATGATGACCCGGCTCTGATCGCGCGTGAGGTACAACAGCCCGTCCGTTGGAGGCAGGTTGTCGCTTCCTTCCGCCAGATCCGTGGAAATTTCGACGGCGGAGCCTCCGAACGCTTCGGGTGGATTGACCCGGAGCCGGTTCATCATGGCGTCCAGAAGACCCAGGTCTGCCACACGGATGCTCAGCTGGTCGCTCGCATGGAGCCCGTGGACAAGGTACAAGTCGTCCAGGGTGTCGAAGATCGTCTTGCCCTCGGCTTTGGCCGCGGCCGCCATCTCGGCGATCAGCACAGCGGCAGAGATACCGTCCTTGTCCCGGACCAGGTCCGGCGCCACGCAGTAGCCCAAGGCTTCCTCGTACCCGTAGGTGAGGCCGGGGACGCGGGAGATCCACTTGAAACCCGTCAGCGTTTCTTCATGGGCGTAGCCCGCGGCAGCAGCGATCCGCGAGAGCAGTCGCGAGGAAACAATCGAGTTGGCGAAAACCCCTTTGTGTGGTTCTTCCGAGGAAGAGGCAGCGGCCAACCGGGCCACGATATGGGCTCCCAACAACGCGCCAACTTCGTCGCCTCGCAGCATGCGCCAGGCCCCGATCGTGGGGTCCAGGGCGGCAACCGCAGCGCGATCGGCGTCGGGATCATTGGCCAGCACGATGTCGGCCCCGGCGTCGGCGGCAGCTGCCAGGGCCAGATCCAAGGCGCCGGGTTCTTCGGGGTTGGGGAAAGCCACGGTGGGGAAATCCGGATCCGGCTCGGCTTGTTCGGCCACCAGCGTCACGTCAGTGAAACCTGCCGCGTTCAGGACCGAGACCGCTGTCCCGCCGCCCACGCCATGCATGGGTGTCAAGACGATCTTCAGGTCCCGCGCAGGGAAGTGCTCACGGTCAACCAGCTTGGCCATGGCGGACTCATAGTCCGAGGCGATGGACACCGGCAGCACCGACCAGCCGGAATCGGCCAGCTCGATGGACTCCAGTGCACCCACGGCCTCGATCCTGGCCGCGATGCTGGCATCATAGGGCGCGACGATCTGGGCACCCCGGCCGCTCTCGGATACGGCATGCCGCCCCAAGTAGACCTTGTAACCGTTGTCCTGCGGCGGGTTATGGCTGGCAGTGACCATCACGCCGCCGTCGCAATCCAGGTTCCGGACCGCGTAGGCGAGCAACGGCGTCGGAAGGGCCGCAGGCATCAGGAACGTTTCGATACCCGCAGCGGTGAAGATCGCTGCCGTTTCTTCGGCAAAGATGTCCGAGTTGTAGCGGGCGTCGAATCCGACGACGGCGCGTGGCCGGGTTCCAGGGGCAGCTGCGGCTACGGTTTCGGTGAGGAAGGCTGCCAGCCCTGCTGCTGCACGGCGGACAACCACACGGTTCATGCGGTTCGGGCCGGGACCGAGGGCCGCGCGCAGGCCGGCGGTGCCGAACTGGAGGGTGCCGTTGAAGCTGTCGCCCAGTTCCTGGACTGCTGCTGCGTCACCGCCGCTGGCGAGGTCGGCTAGCTCCAGAAGCGCCGCCGTCGTCGTCGGGTCCGGGTCTTGGGAGGCCCATTGGCGGGCGTCGGTGATCAGCTGTTCAAATGCGGCATCGCTGGATGTCATAGGGACAAAACTATCCTCATTGCGCACGGCAACGGCAACGCGGGGTCAGATACGGCCGATAAATCTGGTCGTAATGGGGCATATCCGACCCCGCGTTGCTTCAGAGGGGACGTGAATGCAGCGAGAAGTCCGCGTCGCCGTCAATGCTGAACGCCGAGGCTCCTGTTGCGTCCCAGTCCGGGAAGAACGTGTCCGAGATAACCGCGACGCCGTCCCGGGCAAAGACTTCCACGGACGACGAATCGAGGAGGATCGTGAGATGGACCTTCGCGTCGCTCCCGGAAGGAGGGAGGGAGACCTGGTGGTACGGGCTGAATTTCTCGGAGAAATTGGTGGTTCCCGACGCCGAACGGTCAACCTTCAACGTGCGGGTCTCCTTGGTGTAGGAGATGCGCAGGCCGGACTTGCCATCGGAGGACTGGCGGAAGATCACGCCCGCCTCACGTGAAGAGGTCAGGTCCATATCGAGCTCGATCAGCTGGTTCCGGCTCGAAAAGTCCTCTCCGAGGGCCTGCACTGAGGAGCCCAAGGTGAGGTTTTTGGATTTCACCTCACCGCGGCGTTCAAGCGCCTCCCGGGCCGCAGTGGCAATGGCCGAACGCAACTCGTAGCGGTGTTCGCCGCGAACCAGTGTGAGTTCCCTCGGGATGGCCATGGATCCCCGCCAAGGAGTGGTGGGCACATTCTGGGCGTAGTCCCAATTGCCCATCCAGCCAAGCAGGACAGGCTTGTCCCCGGGTGCGCCGGAGATCGAGTTGGCGGCGTAGTAGTCCGCGCCGTTGTCCAGCCATTGCGAATCGCCGAGGGGCGCGCCGGGCGCGGCTGCATTTTCCGCGGTGAAGCGTGTTCCATCGAATTCGCCCACGAAGTATTGCATGCCGGAGCCACCGGCGATGCCGCCAGGGTTGATGCTCAGCAGCATGACCCATTTCTTCGCACTGGAGCCCTCCACGGTCATCTGCATGAGTTCGGGGACCTCCCAAAGGCCTCCCTGCGCGCCGACGCCGGAGAAGTCGCTGAGGTAGTCCCAGTGGAGCAGGTCAGTGGATTTGAAGAGTTTGACCACTTGGGCATCGGCCACCACGGTGGTCATCACCCAGTACTGGCCGGGTTCATACCAGAGGACTTTGGGGTCGCGGAAGTTGTTGTTCGCTGGCGCCAGGTTCAGGACCGGATTGCCGCGGTATTTCTGCCAGCTGGTGCCGCCGTCCACGCTGTACGCCACGGATTGCGCCTGGGCGCCTTGGGGCAGTGCGCCGTTCTTGCCGTAGGCACTGGTGTAGAGGGCCACCATGGGAGGGTTGTCCGCAGAACCAAGACCCGAGGCGTTCCTAGTATCCACCACCAGGCAACCGGAGAAGATCTCTTCCTCGGCGCTTGCCTCCATGGCTACGGGCTGCTGTTGCCAGTGAACCAGGTCGGTGCTGGTGGAGTGGCCCCAGGACATGTTGCCCCACGAGTTCGCGCGGGGGTTGTACTGGTAGAAGGCGTGGTAGGTCCCATCGTGGTAGACGAGGCCGTTGGGATCGTTGAGCCAGTTCTTTTCAGCCGTCAGGTGCGCCACTGGCCGCCACGGATCCGTTGCGGTCGGCGTCCGGCCCGGCAGGGTGGGTGCCGGCGTCGGACTGGCCGTGCAGGAGGCAGCAGCGAATGAGACCACGACGGCGGCACTTGCGGCCAGCAGCCGGCGGCGGGACAGGTGGGGGCTGGGATGAGTCATGGGAGGAATCCTGAAGGGGTTGGGGTGTGGCAGGGGTGGCCGCTCTTGTGGAGCTTCCACCCCTGCCGTGGCCTGGCGGCCGGGGTGTTGCGGGCTACTTGTAGAGGCCCTCGCCACCAACGCGGAGGTTGGTGGGCAGGTAGCCGAACGGACCAAGGCCGTTCTGGCCGAAGCTGCGGTCAACCTGCGTTACGCCGCCCTTGAAGTTCATCTTCACGGTCGGTGACAGGGAACCGCCGCGGACACCGTCCACGTTGTCGATGAACGACTGGACGAGGCCGCCGGGCTGCACGTAGTGCGAGTAGGCCTGGAACTGCCGGCCGTTCTGGCGCGGGTCCGGACCTTCCGGCGCGTTGGCCGGCATGTTCAGGTCCGTGGGGGAGCCCAGGGCCAGTCCGCTGTTGTTGACGGGCTGGAAGTCGGAACGGACGCCGTTGCCGACGAAGCCGTAGACGCCGTCGGGGCCGCGCATGCCATCCGCGTAGGTGAACTGGTGGCTGATGGTGAACAGGTAGTACTTGTTCTTGCCATTCTCGTTCTGGATGAAGATCTGCGGACGCTCAGTCTGGTCGTTGACGCAGTTCGCTGACAGGATCGGGGGCAGGAAGCTCCACTTGGTCAGGTCCTTGTTGTCGGCGACGGCAAGGCCCACGTTGGCTGTCTGGTACCAGGCACCGGTGGTGCTGTTGACCTGGTCAACACTCTCGGCGTGGGGATCGCCGGGCTGGTAGCCGAGGTCTTCCTGCTTGCACTTGTAAGAGCCGCGGGTACCGCCGGTGTTGCCTTCGAAGACCATGAAGGTCTTGCCCGGCTGGGCGGGATCGCTGAAGGTGTACGGGTCGCGGAATGCGAAGCCGGGGTTCTGGGCCTTGTTCTGGTACATCTTTCCGTCCGGCTCCAGCAGCTTGGTGTGCTCGAAGCCGTCGAAGCTCACGCCGTCCTTGGTGGCGTGGATGTTGCCCAGGGCCTTGGCGATCACGGCATCGGGCGCGATGCCGCCGCCGCCGGCGTTCCGTTCGGCGACGTCGTAGAACGTGGTTGCCGTGTAGAACACGTTGACCTTGTTGCCCTGCATCAGGCGCGTGGAGCCGGACCATTCGGTGTTGCCGATGGACGTGTTGGGCAGGAACAGGTGTCCGCCGTAGTTCCACTTGTCCTTGGCGGGGTCGGCGTTGGTCTTCCGGAAGAAGTAGCCGATCCTGGCGTTCCAGTGGCGCTGGTCGAAGCCGTAGCCGGCGTGCCGGTCGGCGACCAGCGAGAAGATGACGTCCCAGCCCTTGTAGCTGATCTGGTTGGCATTCTCATCGGTCAGCGACCAGGTGTCCCACACCCACACGTCATCGTTCATGGCCGGGAAGTCCTTGGGGATTTCCGGCATGGTGACGTTGGGGCTCATGGAGTTCTGGCCGGGTGCCACATTGGTGTTGCTCTGGGCCATGATTTGCTTGGCGTCGGCGCGGGTCCACTTTGAGGTGAAGTTGGCGGCCGGGTCGTAGGCCTGCTGCGTGTGGAGCGATGGCAGCGGGAAGCCGGGCGTGGGTGCCGGCATGGTGCTCGACGGCGGGTCGGCAGGCTGGTTTGCCTGCGCGGCCGGCGTGACCAGCAGGATGCTGCCCGCCACGCTGGCGGCCGCAGCGAGGGCTACTGCCCGTCGCAGGCGGCGCCGTGGCCGTTGAGGGTTTGAGTGAGTGTTCATGCTTGCTCTTCTCGCGGAGTGTTGGACTTCGTGGAGTGGGGCGCATGCCCTGTTCCCCGATTGGGGCCTCTGCTCAGGCGTCCGTCGATCCGCTGGTGGCGTCTTCGAAGGACGCCATCGTTTCGAGGTAGCGGCGGGTCGCCTTGAGGACGCCCACCGCGGGTGGTTCCGGCACGTCGACTTGCCGGAACAGACTCCACGCTAGACACGTGTTAGGTCCCAAATCAAAGGGTGTTTCTTCGGCCCTTTCGGCTACCCGCGGGTAGGTGCGCAAGCGCTTACATTGCCAACATGCGCGCGTGGCATATCCCGCCGCAAAGAATCAAATGTTGCGCAACAAATCAGATTTATTCTGTGAATTTACTGTGCGTTTACATGTCGTCCAGCTTGTTAGCGCGCACAATCACGCAGTGCTTAAACACGTGAGGGCCTCAATAGAGACAGGGCCTCAACAGATACAGGCCTTAAGCAGAAATGCGTGGCCACCCTCAGGGCAGCCACGCATTGCTGGTGGATCTATCAGAGCTTGGCGATGATCCCGGCGAGAAGCTTGGATATCCGCTTACCGGCGGCCTGTCCGGCCTCCAGAACCTCCGCGTGGCTCAGCGGAACAGGGCTGATTCCGGCGGCAAGGTTGGTGACCAGGGAAATGCCGAACACCTCCATGCCTGCGTGGCGGCCTGCGATGGCTTCCAGTGCAGTGGACATGCCTACCAGGTCCGCACCGATCCGCTTGGCGTACTGGACCTCGGCAGGCGTCTCGTAGTGCGGGCCGGTGAACTGCGCGTACACGCCTTCCTGCAGCGAGGAATCGACTTCCCGCGCCAATTGGCGGATGCGGGACGAGTAGAGGTCGGTGAGGTCAACGAACGTTGCGCCCTCAAGCGGTGAAGTGGCAGTGAGGTTGATGTGATCGGCGATCAGCACGGGAGTCCCCGGGGTCCAATCCTCGTTGAGTCCGCCGCAGCCGTTTGTCAGCACCAGGGTCTTGCAGCCGGCCGCCGCTGCCGTGCGGACGCCGTGGACCACTGAACGCACGCCGCGTCCCTCGTAGTAGTGGGTCCTGGCGCCCAGGACCAGGGCGCGCTTGCCCTCCCTGGTGAGGACTGACCGGATGGTGCCAACATGGCCCACCACGGCAGGTTTGTGGAAACCCGGCACCTCGGAGGCGTTCAGGGTTGCCGTGGTTTCGCCGATGAGATCGGCGGCCTCGGCCCAACCGGATCCGAGCACCAGCGCTACGTCGTGGGATTCGACGCCGGTCTCCGCGGCAATGAAGTCTGCGGCGGCCTGGGCGGCTTCAAATGGGTCTGTGTTCATCAGCTCAGTGTTACTCACTGGTACAAGCTACCCTGCGTCAACGTCAATCGGGTAGGGACGGAGGTGAGGGTTGGCTGAGTGGCAGGCTGCGCGGCAATGAGCGAGAATTGAGGATTGTGACCACCCAAGTTGACTTCAGTGCCCCCCGTATCGCGATCCTGGGAGGTGGTCCCGGTGGATATGAAGCCGCCATGGTAGCCGCCTCACTGGGCGCCCACGTCACCATCATCGAGCGCGCAGGCCTCGGCGGCTCAGCCGTGCTGACCGACGTCGTGCCGTCCAAAACCCTTATCGCCACCGCCGATCTCATGACCCGCGTCGGTGAGGCGGATGAGCTGGGAGTAAAGTTCGACGGCGACGGCACAGCCTCAAAGCCCCGCGCCGACCTCAAACACATCAACGACCGCGTCCTGAACCTGGCCCATGGACAGTCCAACGACATCCGTGCCGGCCTTGAGCGACTGGGCGTGGAGATCGTCATTGGCTCCGGCAGGTTGCTGGACAACAACACCATCGAGGTCCTGACCCTCGAAGGAACCCGGACCATCGACGCCGACGCCATCCTCCTGGCCGTCGGCGCCCACCCGCGCGAACTTCCCACCGCCAAGCCCGACGGCGAACGCATCCTCAACTGGGCCCAGATCTACAACCTCGACGAACTTCCCGAGGAACTGATCGTGGTGGGTTCGGGCGTCACCGGCGCCGAGTTCGCCTCCGCCTACAACGGCTTGGGCTCCAAGGTCACGCTGATCTCCAGCCGCGACCAGGTCCTCCCCGGTGAAGACACCGATGCTGCCAAGCTGCTGGAAGGCGTCTTCGAACGCCGTGGCGTCCGCGTTTTGTCCAAGTCGCGCGCGAATGCGGTAGAGCGGACGGACGACGGCGTGAAGGTCACCCTGGGTGACGGCTCCGTGGTAACGGGCTCGCACTGCCTGGTGTGTGTCGGATCCATCCCGAACACTGCCGGCGTCGGGCTTGAGGAGGCCGGCGTGACGCTGACCGAATCCGGCCACGTCAAGGTCGACGGCGTTTCCCGCACAACTGCCCCCAACATCTACGCTGCAGGCGACTGCACAGGTGTCTTTGCCCTGGCGTCGGTGGCCGCCATGCAGGGCCGCATCGCCATTGCGCACTTCATGGGTGACGGCGTGAAGCCGCTCAAGCTCAACCAGGTGGCGTCGAACATCTTCACGTCCCCGGAAATCGCCTCCGTGGGCGTTTCCGAGGCCGATCTCGCTTCGGGCAAGTACCAGGGCGACGTCGTGATGTTGTCCTTGCTCAGCAACGCGCGCGCCAAGATGCGCAACACCAAGGACGGGTTCGTCAAGATCATCGCGCGCAAGGGATCCGGCACTGTGATCGGTGGCGTTGTGGTGGGGCCGAACGCCTCCGAGCTCATCTTCCCGATCTCCGTGGCCGTCACCCAGAAGCTGCACGTGGATGATGTTGCCAGCGCGTTCACCGTGTACCCGTCGCTGACAGGCTCCATCTCCGAGGCTGCGCGGCGCTTGCACGTTCACATGTAGGCCTGCGTCCGGAGCCCGTTTCGGGGCTTGGCTGCGCTCCATGCCGTTCGCGCGGCATGATCGGCAGCGAGCCATCGAAACGGGCTCTTCGCCTCTCAGGGAACGGGCTGCGGGCTCAGGCAGCCGCCGCTTGGAAGTGCTTCTCGATGATCCCTTTGATGTCCTCGTGGCATCCTCCGCAGCCCGTCCCGGCGCGCGTGGCCTTGGAGACCTCGCCAACGGTACTGCAACCTCCGAGCACCGAGTCCCCAATGGTGGAGGCACTGACTCCGGCGCAGCGGCATACGGTGCGCTGGGGGTCGTTGTTGGCAACACCTGCGTCGAGCTGGTCCGGTCCGTCAAGGCGCAGGAGGAGGGAACGGTCTGCCGGCAACTCTGAGGACCGTTCGAACAGCACCACCAGTTCAGCGGCAGTGCGGGGCATTCCGACGGCCACCAAGCCCTCCAGCACTCCGCCCCGCGTGGTCATTTTCACGTAACGGCCGTGCTCCGGATCAGCCCACTGGGAAACGTGGCGGCGCATGCGTCCCGCGGCAGCGCCCGCTTCAAGGAGTTCTTCGTCCCAGGGGTCCGCTTGGTTGTCACCGGCCATGGCCAGGTTGATGCCGCGTGCCTTCAGGACCACCACGCCAGGCTTCTCGTAGGGGAGCGGTTCCAACGCGTCTGCGGCGGACTGCCCGTCGCGGGCCAGGACCACGAGGTACTCAGCCAGCCATTCAGCTTGGCGCCAGCCCGGCCCCACGAGTCCGGAAGGGCCTCCGGCCGTGCGGCAATCGATGCAGGAGCCATCGGTGCAGCGGACTTCGGCGCAGTCACCGATCGCGAACATGTGGGGCTCGTGGTAGGTACGTAGGTGGTGATCCACGAGGATGCCGGTGCCCGTGGGAAGTCCACATCCTTCCGCAAGCTCCAGTCGGGGCCGGACACCACAGGAGAGCACCAGCAGGTCGCCGTCGATCGCGGATCCGTCGTCGAGCAGCAGTGCGGAGAAGGAACCTCCCGGACCCGCGGTTTCAACGCCTGTGGAGCGGGCATTGCCGGCCATTCGGACGCCACTGGCACGCAGGCTGTTGGTTAGGACGCTGCCGCTGCCGCGGTCGATGCTCCTGCCCAACGGGAAAGGGCCATTGTGGACCACGGTTGCCTGCGCACCTTCTTCGGAAGCGGCCAGTGCGGTTTCCAGTCCCAGCACCCCTCCGCCCAGCACCACCACGCGCTTGCCGCCCGCCACGGCCGACCGGAGCACGGCTGCGTCCTTCAGGTCCCGGAGGGTGATGACGCCCGGAGGCAGGACAGGGCCGGAAGGGTCCGGATTCAATCCGGTGAGGTTGGGAATGACGGGGCGCGAACCCGTGGCGAACACCAGCCTGTCGTAACCGGGAGTCGAACCATCGGAAAGCACTACCTGCTGGCGTGCCCGGTCGATCCGCTTGACCTTGGTGCCCAGGCGGACGTCGACGCCGTCGGCTTCCAGCCCGGCAGCATCGGCCATGGCCAGTGCATCAGCGGTAGTCCGCCCAACACCCAGCTCTGCAACCATCACACGGTTGTAAGCAGCTTCAGCCTCTTGCCCGACAACAAGCAGTTGCATAAGGCCTTCACGCACGGCCGGAAGCAGCTCGTCCACGAGCCGGGCAGCCACAGGCCCGAATCCAACAACAACAATGCGCTCGCTCATGAGGCCTCCTTGACGTGCAGCGGCAGGCGGGTGCCGGCAGGAACGAGGTCCTGGCGGGAGACCGCCCTCCGGACCCACACCCGGCTGGTCTTGAACTCCGGCATGCCGGAGATGGGATCTGTAACCGCCTCCGTGAGGCGGTTGGCGTTTTCCTGGCCCGGAAAATGGAAGGGCAGGAAGACGGTGTCGGGACGGACCGCGTTGCTCAATTCGGTGCGGCATAGGACTTCGCCACGTTCATTGGTCACCGTGGCGTAGTCGCCGTCGGCAATGCCACGGGCTGCAGCCGTTCCAGGGTGGATCAGAAGCTTTGCCTGCGGCTGGGACCCCAACAGCTCACTCACGCGGCGCGTCTGCGCGCCGGACTGGTAGTGCTCCAACAGCCGGCCCGTTGCCAGTGACAGCGATTCGTCCGCGTACGAACGCGCGGCCCGCTTCGACGGCGTAACGGGAACCATCACGGCCCGGCCATCCGCGTGGGCGAATCCATCGGCAAAAAGGCGGGGCGTGCCGGAGCTTCCGGCAGGAAACGGCCAGTAGGCCGGCTCGCCGCGGTCCAGCATGGCGTAGTCGATGCCCGAGTAATCGGCCAAGCCACCTGCGGAAGCCCGCCGCAATTCCTCGAAAACAGTCTCCGGGTCGTCGCTGAAGGAAGACGGGGCCTCCAGGAGTCCGGCCAACCGTGCCATGAGCCACAACTCGCTGCGGACACCTGGAGGCGGCGTCAGCGCGCGCCGCCGACGGATCACGCGGCCTTCGAGGTTGGTCAGCGTGCCCTCTTCCTCGGCCCACTGCGTGACCGGCAGAACCAGGTCAGCCTCAGCAGCTGTCTCCGACATGAAGAAATCGCACACCACCAGGAAGTCCAGGCTGCGAAGTCCTTCGAGCACGGCATTCGTGTCCGGGGCGGAGACCACCACATTGGCGCCGTGCACGAAAAGGCACCGGATGCCGTCGGGCTTTCCGAGGGACTTGAGGAGTTCGACGGCGGGCAGGCCCGGTCCGGGGATCAGCGACTCGTCGACGCCCCAGACGCTGGCGACGTGCTCGCGGGCTGCCGGATCGGTGATCTTGCGGTAGCCCGGGAGTTGGTCGGCTTTCTGCCCGTGTTCCCGGCCACCTTGGCCGTTGCCTTGCCCTGTGAGGGTGCCGTAGCCGCTGCGGGCCGAGCCCGGCAGGCCCAGGAGCAGGCTGAGGTTGATGGCCGCGGTGGCTGTGTCGGTTCCGTCCACGTGCTGCTCCACACCGCGGCCGCTGAGGATGTAGCTGCCTCCGGCGCGGGCGCCTTGGGCGAGGCGGCGCGCGGTCTCGCGGATGAGGGGAGCGGGCACGCCAGTGATCGTCTGGACCCGTTCCGGCCAGAAAGCGTTCAAGCTCCGCACCACGGAGGCGTAGCCGGTGGTCTTGTCCTCCACAAAGGCCGAATCCACCAGCCCTTCGTGCACCACCACGTGCGAGATCCCCAAAATGAGGGCCAAATCGGTGCCGGGAGTTGGCTGCAAGTGGAGGCCGCCGCCGTCGGAGGTGAACTCGGCTGTCGCCGAGCGGCGCGGATCAACCACGATCAGCCCGCCGGCGTCGCGGGCGCCCTGCAGGTGCTGGACGAACGGAGGCATGGTTTCGGCGACGTTGGAGCCAAGCATCAGGATCACCGATGCCGAATCGAGGTCGGTGACAGGGAACGGCAGGCCCCGGTCCACTCCGAAGGCGCGGTTGCCGGCAGCAGCTGCCGAGGACATGCAGAACCGCCCGTTGTAGTCGATGCGGGACGTGCGGAGGGCCAACCGGGCGAACTTGCCCAGCATGTACGCCTTCTCGTTGGTCAGGCCCCCACCGCCAAACACTCCCACGGCGTCGTTTCCGTAGTGCCGCTGGGTTTCCTTGACGGCGGCGGTGATGAGCATGAGGGCCTGGTCCCAGGAGATCGGCTGGTGGACGCCGTCGGACCCTTTGAGCATGGGCTCGGTGACCCGGCCGCTGTGACGCAACAACGACGCCGATGTCCAGCCTTTTCGGCACAGCCCGCCCCTGTTGGTGGGGAAGTCGCGCCCGGAAACCTCAAGCGGGGCGGTGGGCTGGGTCACTTCTGCGGCGGGCGCGGGCGCCGGCCCCGGCGCGGCGGAATCCGTCGCGGCCGGGGTCAGCGTCATCGCGCACTGGAGCGCGCAGTAGGGGCAGTGGGTATCGGCGCCGTTGGGCATCTAGATGTGTCCGATCGTGTTGCGCTGCCGGGCGGGGCGGATGTAGCAAACCCAGCAGACTGTGAGCATCAGCACGTAGGCTGCGACGAATCCGTAGAACGCCGGGGTGTAGGAGCCACTTGTTGTGTTGGAGGCGTTGAGCACCTGGGGGATCACGAAGCCGCCGTATGCACCGATCGCGGAGATCAGGCCCAGTGAGGACGCTGCGAGGCGGGCCGTGTCAGCGCTGCTGGCACCGGAGCGGGCCGCCCGGCTGGATGTCGCGAAGATGACCGGGATCATGCGGTAGGTGGCACCGTTTCCGAAGCCGCTGGCGAGGAAGAGAAGCAGGAACAAGGTGAGGAACAACCAGAAGCTTTTCAGCGGCAGCGTCCAGATCATGGTGAGGGTGATGACGGCCATGGAGGCGAAGGAGGTAATGGTCATCCGTGCTCCACCCATGCGGTCGGCCATGCGTCCGCCGTAGGGGCGGGCGAGCGAGCCGACGAGCGGGCCCAGGAAGGCCAGGGACAGTGCCACGGCGCCAACGTGGATCGAGGAGAAGTCCGGGAAATAGTCCTTGATCAGTTTGGGGAAGACACCTGCGAAGCCGATGAACGAGCCGAACGTGCCGATGTAAAGGAACGCCATGATCCAAAGGTGCGGTTCCTTGACTGCGGCCAGGGAGCCGGCCACATCACCTTTGGCGCTGGTGAGGTTGTTCATGTATTTCCAGGCGCCGAAGGCGGCGATGATGATCAGCGGAATCCAGATGATGCCTGCCATGGGCAGGTTCACGGTTCCGGCCGCCAGCACCGTGATGGCGATGGGGACCACAAGCTGTGCGACGGCGGCACCCAGGTTGCCGCCCGCGGCGTTCAGGCCCAATGCCCAACCCTTTTCGCGGGCGGGGTAGAAGAAGGTGATGTTGGCCATTGAGCTGGCGAAGTTGCCGCCTCCGAAGCCTGCGAGGGCAGCCATGAGGAGCATGACGCCGAACGGGGTCTGCGGATTTGAGACGCAGATTGCCAGGCCTGTGGTGGGGATCAGGAGCAGGAGCGCCGAGACGATGGTCCAGTTGCGGCCACCGAATTTGGGAACCATGAAGGTGTAGGGGATGCGCAGTGTCGCGCCTACGAGGCTGGGAATGGAGATGAGCCAGAAGACCTGGTTGGAATCGAAGGTGAAACCGGCGGCGGGGAGCTGGACCACGACGATGGACCACAGCTGCCAGACGACGAATCCGAGGAATTCGGCGAAGATGGACCAGTACAGGTTTCGCTTGGCAATGGACCGGCCTTCAGCTTCCCACTGGCCCTTGTCCTCGGCGTCCCAGTTGGCGATCCAGCGGCCGGGGCGGTGTTCAAGGGTGGGGGTGGCGGCAGCAGTGGACTGGACGGGAACCAGTGCATCTGCGGTGCTATCAACAGTCACGGAGTGCCTCCTTGGTGGGGGACGTTGTTCTTCCAAGGTAGGTTTGGCGCATTTCGCGGACGGTCGCTGTTTGTAAACGCCCTGTGACATTTCCCTATCGGCGGGGTCACCGGCGCGTGAGACGCCGGTGAGGTAATGTGGCGCAGACCACATGGTGGGATTTTTACTGTTGTCCGCATGTTGGACTTGGTTGTCCACTAAGTGGACGGCGGGAACTATTATTGAACTCTCAAATAATCCTTCGCCGGCACGCTCCACGGGGCCTCCGCCGGTGTGAACGAAAGCTGCAACTACATGTCTTCCACAGCACCATCCAAGGAAGGCGAGTCCACTCAGCCAGTGAACTCGCGGGGACGGGTGATTGTCGCCAGCCTGATTGGCACCACCATCGAGTTCTACGACTTCTATGTCTACGCCACAGCAGCGGTCCTGGTGTTTCCGCGGCTGTTCTTCCCGAATTTGGACGCAACAACCCAGCTTCTGAGCTCCTTCGCCGTGTTCGGTGTGGCATTTGTGGCCCGCCCACTCGGCTCGATCATCTTCGGTCACTTCGGTGACAAGTTCGGACGCAAGGGGACGCTGGTTGCTTCGCTGCTCACCATGGGCATCGCGACGTTCCTGATCGGTTGCCTCCCAACCGCCAGCGTTCCTGGCTGGACTGTTCTGGCCCCTGCCCTCCTCGTGGTCATGCGGTTCGCCCAGGGGCTGGCCCTCGGCGGTGAGTGGAGTGGCGCGGCGCTGCTGGCAACGGAAAATGCTCCGGCCAACAAGAGGGCCATCTACGGGACGTTCCCTCAGTTGGGCGCTCCTATTGGCTTCATCCTGGCCAACGTCATTTTCCTCGTCTTCAGCTACACGCTGTCCGCCGATGCGTTCGAGTCCTGGGGCTGGCGTGTTCCGTTCCTGCTTAGCGCAGTCATGGTGGTCATCGGGCTCTACGTTCGCCTCAAGCTCATCGAGACCCCGGCCTTCACCAAGGTCGTGGAGTCCAACGAAGTTGCCAAGCTGCCCATCGGCAGGGTGTTCAAAAGCAGCTGGCGCCAGCTCATCCTGGGCACATTCATCATGCTGGCCACCTACGTGCTCTTCTACCTGATGACCACGTTCACTCTTACCTATGGCACCAAGCCAACGTTGGCTGGCGCGCAGGCGGCAGCTGAGAAGGCGGGGAAACCGATGACTGAAGCCGCTGCGGCTGCTTTTGTTCCCGGGCTGGGATACACCCGAAACGAGTTCCTTTGGATGCTCATAGCTGGTGTTGTTTTCTTTGGAATCTTCACCCTCGTGGCCGGCCCGCTCGCAGAAAAGTATGGCCGCCGTAAAACGCTGCTCGCTGTGACAGCTGGGATTTTCGTTTTTGGGCTGCTCTTCGTTCCGCTTTTCGGAGCAGGCTTCGTTGGAACCATGGCCCTGCTGATCATTGGGTTCACGCTCATGGGCCTGACGTTCGGTCCCATGGGTGCGCTCCTTCCTGAGCTGTTCCCCACCAATGTCCGCTACACCGGCTCGGCCGTCAGCTACAACGTCTCCAGCATCCTGGGAGCAGCAGTGGCGCCGTTCATCGCCGTATGGCTGTGGGAGGTCGGCAAGGGCAGCACTGTCCTGGTAGGTGTCTACCTGAGCGCCATGGCTGTGCTGACGCTCGTCGCCCTGTTCCTGTCGAAAGAGACCAAGGACACGGACTACGAAAACAACGTAGCCTAAGCACCCAACAACGACGCCGGCCCCCGCACCTTGTGGTGCGGGGGCCGGCGTCGTTAATGCCTGGGTTAGTCCTCGATGGTGGCGATGACGGCGCCAGCGGCAACGGTCTCGCCTGCCGTGGCGGACAAACCGCGCACGGTGCCGGCCTTGTGGGCCGTGAGGGGCTGTTCCATCTTCATGGCCTCAAGAACCACGATCAGGTCGCCTTCGGCCACGACGTCTCCTTCAGAAGCTGCCACCTTGACGATGGTGCCCTGCATGGGGGACGTCAGTGCGTCTCCGCCTGCCGCCGCAGCCGCGGCGCCGGCCGAGCGCGAGCGCTTCTTGGACTTTCCGGACTTGGTGCCCGCTCCGGCGGACGCGGTGGCGACGCCCGCACCCAGGCCCGACGGCAGGACCACCTCAAGGCGCTTGCCGCCAACCTCGACGACGACGCGCTGGCGCTCACCGGCGTCGGGCGTTTCAGCGTTGGCCCCGGCGGTAGACCATGCCGGAATGGTGTTGACGAACTCAGTTTCGATCCAGCGGGTGTGGACGGTGAACGGGCCCTCGGCGGGGGCGAACGCGGGATCGGTCACCACTGCAAGGTCGAAGGGGATGACGGTGGGAATGCCCTCCACCACCATTTCCTCAAGTGCGCGGCGCGACCGCTGGAGGGCCTGCTCGCGGGTGGCGCCAGTGACCACCAGCTTTGACAGCATGGAGTCGAAGTTGCCGCTGATGACATCGCCCTGTTCGATGCCGGAATCCACGCGGACACCAGGACCCGTGGGGTTCTTCAGCGTGGTGACAGTTCCGGGGGCAGGCATGAAGTTCCGGCCCGGGTCCTCGCCGGTGATGCGGAATTCGAAGGAGTGGCCGCGGACCTCGGGGTCCTCGTAGCCCAGGGCTTCGCCGCGGGCGATGCGGAACTGCTCGCGGACGAGGTCAATGCCGGTGACCTCTTCGGAAACACAGTGCTCCACCTGGAGGCGGGTGTTGACCTCGAGGAAGGAGATGGTGCCGTCCTGGCCCACCAGGAACTCGCAGGTGCCGGCGCCGAGGTAGTTGGCCTCCTTGAGGATGGCCTTGGAGGATTCGTAGAGGCGCTTGTTCTGCTCCTCGCTCAGGTAAGGGGCCGGAGCTTCCTCAACGAGCTTCTGGTTGCGGCGCTGCAGTGAGCAGTCACGGGTGGAGACAACCACTACGTTGCCGTAGGCGTCCGCCAGGCACTGGGTCTCGACGTGGCGGGGAGCGTCCAGGAATCGCTCGATGAAGCACTCGCCGCGGCCAAAAGCCGCAGTGGCTTCGCGGACGGCGGATTCGTACAGCTCAGGGATCTCGTCCATCGTCCGGGCCACCTTGATGCCGCGGCCACCGCCGCCGAACGCGGCCTTGATGGCCACGGGAAGGCCGAATTCCTCGGCAAACTTCAGGATCTCGTCAGCGGATTCCACGGGATCAGCCGTGCCGGGGACCAGTGGCGCACCCACCTTTTCGGCGATGTGGCGGGCCTGGACCTTGTCGCCCAATGCGGAGATGGCGTCGGGGGAGGGGCCGATCCAGTTGATGCCGGCCTCAATGACCTTGGCCGCGAACTCGGCGTTCTCGGCCAGGAAGCCGTAGCCGGGGTGGATGGCGTCAGCGCCGGACTGCTTGGCGACATCGATGATCTTGTCCATCACCAGGTACGACTCGGCGGCCGTGTTGCCGCCCAGTGCATAGGCTTCATCAGCCAGGCGGACGTGCAAGGCGTCACGATCCGGGTCAGCGTAGACGGCCACGGAGGCAATGCCTTCGTCCCGGGCGGCTCGGATGATGCGGACCGCGATTTCGCCGCGGTTGGCAATCAAGACCTTGGTAAGAGGGCTGGAAATGGGCTGCGCCGGGTTAGCTGACAAGTTGTTGACTCCTTCTGTCCTTCAGGGAGCCTAGCGTGATTGTGAGGGTTCCGCCCATATTGGTGGGGGATTCCGTGTGTGAGGCGATGTTCCTTTGTAGGTTTGCTACAAACCGGGCTACTGCGCCTGTGGCACCCACAGTTCCGTAATACCCACGTTGGCGTGCACCAGCAGATCGCGGAGCGTCGAGATGGAAAGCCCGACGACGGCATGGGGGTCCCCGTCCACCTTTCGGATGAAGGCCCCGCCCAGGCCGTCGATGGTGAAGGAGCCGGCGCAGTGGAGCGGCTCACCGGTTGCGATGTAGGCGTTGATTTCGTTCTCGCTCATGGGCGCGAAGTGCACTTCCGCGCTGGAAACGGCGCCTACGGTGGCGCCGGTGCCCTCAGTGGTTTCGTCCTCTTCTGCGTCGGCAGCAGTGTCCCGGCAGTCCACGAGCCAGTGGCCGGTGTGAAGCACGCCCTGTGAGCCACTCATGCGCAGCATCCGCTCACGGGCTACCTCTGCCGTGTACGGCTTGCCGTGCGATTCGCCGTCGAACTCGAAGACAGAGTCGCAGCCGATCACCAAAGCACCCTCGGCCTCAGGAAGGGCCGCGACGGCCTCGGCCTTGGCCCGGGCCAGCAGGAGGGCGGTGTCGTGGGCGTCCGTCACGCCATACTTGGCCTGCACCGCGTCCTCGTCCACGTCTGAAACCAGGACGTCGTGCTGGATTCCCGCCTCGGTGAGGAGCTTGGTGCGGGCGGGGGACTGGGAGGCGAGGATCAATCGGGTCACGCTCCCAGCCTAGTATGATCCTCGCTCACATCCCGCGTGCTTCCCCCCGACCCTCAATCACATCCCACCCTTAAATACCGGACGCTCTATCACTGGCGTGAAGGAAGTGAGAGAGCGTCCGCGTGTAGCCCTAGGGATGTGAGGGAGGGTCAGTGCACCAGTTCCCCGGAGTCGGTCTTCGAGCGGTCGCTGCGCTCGAGCTTGGCGCCCTCCACGTCCACGTCCGGGAGTATCCGTCCGAGCCACTTCGGCAGCCACCAGGCCTTTTCGCCAAGCAAGTACATGATGGCTGGCACGATCGTCATGCGGACCACGAAGGCGTCGATCAGCACGCCGAACGCCATCGCGAAGCCCAGGGGCCGGACCATGGTCAGGTGGCTGAAGATGAATCCGGAGAAGACACTGACCATGATGATCGCGGCCGCCGTCACGACGGCGGCTGCGTGGCTGAACCCGGAGCGGACGGCATGCTTGGCTGATTCACCGTGCATGAAGGACTCGCGCATGCCCGAGGTAATGAACACCTGGTAGTCCATCGCCAGGCCGAACAACACACCGATCAGGATGATGGGCAGGAAGCTCAGAACGGCACCCGGGTTGGCGACATCGAAGATTCCTCCAAGCCAACCCCATTGGTACACGGCCACCACAGCGCCAAAGGCCGCAGCGAGGGAGAGCAGGAACCCGCCGGTCGCCAGCAGGGGCACCACGATGGAACGGAACACCAGGAGCAGCAGGATCAGGGAAAGTCCCACCACGATGGCCAGGTAGGGTGGCAAGGCAGCGCCGAGCTTGGCAGAGACGTCGATGTTTCCGGCGGTCTGGCCGGTCAGGCCGATGGTGGTCCCAAGGTCGTCGTGGATGGCAGTGCCCTTGGCGCGCAGATCGGAGACAACCTGCACGGTCCCGGCGCTGGCCGGGCCTTCCTTGGGGATGACCTGGAAGACGGCGGTGCGGTGGTCGTCGCTGAGTGCAACCGGGACGGCCGCCACGACGTTCTCAACGCTCCGGAGCTGGTCCGCGACGTCGTACTGCTTGTTCTTCGCATCGTTTTCGTTGAGCCCGTCAGGGAACTCGGCCACCACGATAATCGGGCCGGTCATGCCTTCGCCGAAGCTGTTGCGGGTCAGGTCGTACGCCTTGTATGCCTGCGAATCCACAGGTTCCGATCCGCCGTCGGGCAGTGCAAGCCGGAGCTGCGAAGCCGGCAGCGCCAAGGCGCCCAGAAGGACAATGCTCGCAATGAGTGAAACCCAGGGGTGACGCGTCACCAGGCCACCCCAACCTCCGCTGCTGCGCTTCTCCTCGAGCTCGCGGTCGGCAGCTTCGTGGCCGGGTTCCGCGTTGTGCTTGGCAGCTTTCGCCCAAGCGCGCTTCGAGATGAGCCGGCGGCCGATCAGGCCAAGGACGGCGGGCGTCAGGGTCAAAGCGACGACGACGGCGACGCCCACTGTCGCTGCGGCGGCAACACCCATGACAGCAAGAAAGGGCAGCCCGGGAACGACGAGTGCGGCCAAAGCAATGATCACTGTGAGGCCCGCAAAGAGCACCGCATTGCCGGAGGTGCCGGTGGCCAGCGCGGCTGATTCCTCGCCATCCATGCCGGCCAGGAGCTGGGTGCGGTGGCGGTTGACAATGAAGAGGGAGTAATCGATGCCCACCGCAAGGCCGAGCATCAGGGCCAGCATGGGGGAGATGGAGCTCATGTCGATCACGCTGGTCAGCGCGAACGTGCCGCCCACGCCGACCGCCACGCCAACCAGGGCCATGACCAGCGGCAAGCCGGCCGCAATCAGGGTACCCAGCATGAGGATCAGGACCAGTGCCGCAACGGCTACGCCCACGATTTCTGCGATGCCGAAGATTTCCGAAACGTCCTCGGTGATCTCCTTGCTGGCATAGGCGGTGACGCCCGCGGAAGAGACGCCCTGGACGATGTCCTGGACTTCCTTGCGAACGGCTGGATCCACGGCGTTGATGGAAGTCTTGAACTGGACCTGGGCAACGGCGGCCCTGTTGTCGCTGGAAACAAACCGCAGGCCTTCGGATGATTCGAGCTGGCGCTTGCCGAGAGCCAGCTGGGCACGCTGCGGCGCGAGCTGGGCTTCGATCTGTGCGGGTGGCACCCCGGCGGCCGCCATTTGCTGCTCACCGCCCGCGAGCTGCGCTTCGCCCGCCGCAAGGTCCGCAGCGGCTTTGCTCAGTTGGGCCTGGGTGGTGAACGGATTGACCGTCCCCTGCACGTCCGGCATGGCGTCAAGCTTGGTCAGCGCAGCGGCCACTGCGTCCTTTTTGGCTTGGTCGAAGCCGGAATCTCCCGCGTCGAAGACCACGCTGGCGGAGCCCCCGGAGGCGTTGGGGAGGGCTTCCTTGAGCTTGTCCGCCATGCGCTGGGTTTCAGTGCCCGGAATGGTGAAGTTGTTGGACATGGTGCCATGGAAGGCGGCGGCGGAACCGCCTACTGCCACCAGGACGGCCAGCCAAATGGAGATGACCAGCCAGCGGCGCCGATACGAAAACTTGCCGAGACGGTAGAGGAACGAGGCCATGTCAGAACCGATCTGTGGTGTTTGGAACGGAAGGGGAGGCAGATGCTGCGGTTGCGGAGGAGTCCGACGGCGGCGCGAAGCCGGCGCCCAGGAGTCCCATCGCGTCGATGAGGTGCTGGCGGAGGGCGGCCAGGGATCCGGCCGAAAGGTCCGGCCCGTATTCGGCGAACCAGACAGTCATGGCGGCTTTGCCGCAGGAAATGACCGAGCCGGCCAGGGCGTGGAGGTAGAGCTCGCTGATGCCTTCGCCCAGCCTGCTGCGGGCCGCGTCAATGATCTGTCCGGTGCAGTGTTCCCAGGCTTCAAGCTCCGAGCGGGCCAGGGAGCGGTTATCCTGGGTCAGGCTGAAGAGTTCGGCCATGGGCGCTACCGACATCGGATCGGCCAGTGCCATGAGGGCGGCCTGGGCGGATTCGAGGATGGATTCGTCGGCGGGACGCAGCCGGAACTGCTCCAGTGCGTGATCCATGAAGCCGTCGGCTACTGATGCGAGGGCGGCTTCGAGGCTGGGGAAGTAGTTGAAGAAGGTACGCCGGGAGACCCCTGCGCTGGCGGCAATGTCCTCCACGGTGAAATTGCCGGCGCCGCTGGTGCGCAGCAGGCCCAGGGCTGCGGAGGCGATGGAGCTGCGGGTCGCGGCCTTGTTGAGTTCGCGTCTTGAGGGGGTGCTGGACCCGTCCGGAGGTGTGGGCTCCAGGGCGGTTTCCTGGCTGCTGGTGTTCGTCACATACTTACACTAAGTGCAAGTTTGCACTCTGCGCAATTTGTTCTTGTGCGGCTTAAAAGAAAATCCCGCTCACGCCCGCTCTCTTCACCTTTACGCAGTGACGATAAGTGGTGAGGAGCGCGGGCGGGAACGGGACGATGCTGTAAGGAAGGACTCAGAACTGCTGCGGCGGAGCCGGCGGAGCTGGCGGCCCGGGGTTGACCGGCGGAGCGGGAGGGGCGGGTTGCTGCGGTTGCGCGGTTTGCTGGGCGGCAGTCTTGGTCAGGTAGACGGACTGTCCCGTGGCTCCGGGTTCGCCCTCACCCAGCGGGAGGACGTACACGGCCGTACCGTAGGCACAGACCTCGGTCCAGTTCGTGCCCATTTCCGAGGTATCGAAACGCATGGCAACGATGGCGTTGGCACCGCGCTGTTGGGCTTCGTTGACCATGCGCGCCATGACTTCCTGGCGGCTTTCGTAGAGCGCTTTGGTCATTTCGGGCAGCTCGCCGCCGCCCAGGGAGCGGAAACCGGCGAGCATCTGCGAGCCGATATCCCGAGAACGGACAGTCAGGCCCATGACTTCGCCAAAGACGGCATCGATGCGGTGGCCCGGGATTTCATTGGAGGTGACGATCAACATGGTCAGAGCCTATCCAGCTTTCCGCCCTTTAACCGGCAAATCCCCCGGGGAGAACTCCCCAGGGGATGTGTGCCGATGCAGTTCGGAGCTTTGTCAGGCCTTGGCGATGGCCAATGCGCGCTCGTCGGCTTCTTCAGCTGCCTTGTCTGCTGCGTATTCGTCGGCGAACGCGGCACCGTTGCGCGGCGCGTTGTACAGCGATTCGTCCAGGATGCCCTGGCGCTTGGCAACAATCGCGGGAACCAGGGCCTGGCCAGCAACGTTGACTGCGGTCCGGCCCATGTCCAGGATGGGGTCGATGGCCAACAGGAGGCCGACGCCGGCCAGCGGCAGTCCCAGCGTGGACAGGGTCAGCGTCAACATGACGACGGCGCCCGTGGTGCCTGCCGTGGCAGCGGAACCCAGGACGGAGACCAGCACGATCAGCAGGTACTGGGTAAAGTCCAGGTTGATGCCGAAGAACTGTGCCACGAAGATCGCAGCCACGGCCGGGTAGATGGCCGCGCAACCGTCCATCTTGGTGGTGGCGCCCAGCGGCACTGCGAAGGAGGCGTAGCCGGAGGGAACGCCCAGGTTGCGCTCGGTAACGCGCTGCGTGAGCGGCAGCGTGCCGATCGAGGAGCGGGAAACAAAGGCGAGCTGCACGGCCGGCCAAACACCGGAGAAGTACTGCTTGATGGAGAGGCCGTGTGCCCTGACCAGGATCGGGTACAGGACGAACAGCACCAGGGCCAGGCCGATGTAGATGGCGGCGGTGAACTTGCCCAGGGATCCGATGGTGTCCCAACCGTAGATGGCAACGGCGTTGCCGATCAGGCCGATGGTGCCCAGCGGAGCGATGCGGATGATCCACCAGAGGACCTTCTGGATGACCGCAAGGGCCGAAGCGTTGAAGGTCAGGAAGGCCTCGGCCTGCTTGCCGACCTTCAGCGCGGCGATGCCGACTGCGATGGCCACTACCAGGATCTGGAGCACGTTGAAGCTCACTGAGGTACTCACCGTGGTGGCGGCGTTGGCACTTTCGGTGACAGTCGAGCTGGCACCCAGGCCGAGGAAGTTCTTGGGGAACAGGCCGACCAGGAAGGCCCACCAGTCACCGGTCTTGCCGGCGTACTCCGCTTTCTGGGTGATGCCCGTAGCGGCACCGGGCTGAAGGAGCACACCCAGGCCAATGCCGATCAGCACCGAAACCAGCGAGGTGATCGCGAACCACAGCAGGGTGTTCCACGCGAGGCGCGCGGCGTTGGAAACCTGGCGCAGGTTGGCGATGGAGCTCACCACTGCGGTGAAAATCAAAGGAACGACGGCGGTCTGCAGCAACGAGACGTAGCTGGACCCGATCGTCTGGAGGGTCGCGCCAAGACCGTTGGGTGCAGTCTTGGTGCTGCCCGTGTACTTGGCGATCAGGCCGAGAACGAGCCCGATGATCAGGGCGGCGATGATCTGGACGCCGAAGGAACCGGCCCACTTGGGGAGCCGGAAGCCGGTCTTTCCAGCTGAAGGGGAAGTTTGGGTTGAGGTGCTCACCGGAACACGGTAGGTGCACACTGAATAACATAGCGAACGGACGTTGAGAAATGTTACGTGCGCAAAAGTTATTCCCTGTGCGTTTGTGACGTTACTCTCGGGTCAGACTGGCCGAAGGCCGGGCATCCGGCAGCGTGCGTCAAAGCGACGAAGGAGCAGCACGCAGAGGATGTCCGGCCTTCGGCCTACAAAGCTCAACCCAGGAGTGCCCTTCGCAGCACGTCCAGGCCGACCGAGCCGATGTTAAGGGCTTTGCTGTGGAATGACTTGAGGTCGAAGCCCTCGCGGGTTTCCAGTTCAGCCCGGATCTGCTCCCAAAGGCGCTGCCCCACTTTGTAGGAGGGCGCCTGCCCCGGCCAGCCGAGGTATCGGGCGAATTCGAACTGAAGCTGGCCCTCGCTGATGTCAAGGTTGGCTTTGAGGAAGTCGAAGCCCTTGTCCGGAGTCCAGGTCCCGGATCCCCAGCGTTCCGGGACGGGCAGTTCCAAGTGGACGCCGATGTCGAACACCACGCGGGCAGCGCGCATGCGTTGGCCGTCCAGCATGCCCATGTGGTCGCCCGGGTCCTTGAGGTAGCCAAGTTCGAGCATGAGCTGCTCGGCGTACAGCGCCCAGCCTTCGCCATGGCCTGAGACCCAGCAGACATTGCGGCGCCAGTTGTTGAGCAGTTCGCGCCGGTATGTAGCCGTTGCCACCTGCAGGTGGTGTCCCGGAACGCCTTCGTGGAACACCGTGGTGGTCTCGGACCACGTGGTGAAGGTGTCTTCGCCGGCAGGGACGGACCACCACATGCGGCCGGGCCGCGAGAAATCGTCGGAGGGGCCGGTGTAGTAGATGCCACCCTCGTCAGTGGGCGCGATCATGCATTCGAGCGTCTTCATGACGTCGGGAATGTCGAAGTGGACGTCGGCGAGTTCGGACACCGCCCGGTCGGAGAGCTCCTGCATCCACGCTTTCAGGGCATCGGTGCCCTTGATCTGGCGGGCGGGATCGTTGTTCAGGATGCTCTTGGCTTCCTCGATCGAGGCACCCGGCTTGATCTGCCCGGCGACCTTCTCCTGCTCTCCGATGAGGCGCTCGAGTTCCTGGACGCCCCAGGCATAGGTCTCTTCCAGGTCCACTTGGGCGCCCAGGAATGAGCGGGAAGCCAGCGCGTACCGTTCGCGTCCGACCGCGTCCTTTTCCGGAGCTGCGGGGAGGAGCTCGTCCCGGAGGAAGGCTCCCAGCGAACCGTAGGCTAACCGCGCGGCCGCAACGCCGTCGTCGAGCTTGGCCTGGAGTTCTTCAGGGAGCGGCGAGCCATCGATAGCCGCCCCGGCGGCCAGCTTGGCGAAGAAGCCGTCCTCCGCGGCGTAGCGGCCTGTTTGCTCCATGACGATCCGTACCTGGCGCGCGGCGGCGACTTTGCCGTTGGCGGCCGCAGTGCGGAGCGATGCGATGTAACCCTCAATGGCCCCGGGAACGTTGGCGGCCCGGCCGGCGATGTGCTCCCAGTGCTCCAGGGTGTCCGTGGGCATGAGGTCGAAAATGGCACGGATGTCCTGGGCGGGCGAGGCAATGTTGTTCAGGTCCGCAGCATCCCATCCGGACCCGTGGATCTCCAGGTCCAGCCCCAGCCGTTCACGCATGGCGTCCAGGGTTACGACGTCGGACTCATCCGCCGGTTCCAGGGCGGCCAGTGCTTCAAGGGCTTCGCGGGTAGCCTGCGCATGAGCCCCGGCCCCGGCCGGCGAGTAGTCCTGGTACTCGGTCTCGTGTCCAGGCAGTCCCAGCGTGGTGGCGAAGCTGGGATTGAGTTCGATCAGCTTTTCTGTATACGCGTCAGCGACGGCATCGATGGCGGACTTCGGGCGTACGGGGGTGTTTGGAGTAGTCACCCACAGAGCCTATCCGCGACGCCGCTTACGTGAAAGGGTTGTTTAACTCTTCTACGCGCGGGAAAACTAGCCCCGGCTGCGCCTCCAGGCGCCCGGACCCGGTGTGGGATCCAGTCGAAGCTGTTGGCGTCGCACCCAGTGCCGGACATTTGGCTTGGAAGGGGCCGTTTCCCCGGGTGCGCCAAGCGAAACCACGACGGCGGCAATCGCCGCAAGTTCCTCGGCGGTCGGCTCGCCCTTGACCACCGAAAACAGGGGAGCGGCGGATGTTTCGTCCGGCGCGGCGTCGGCGCGATGCTTGGGCGCGGTCACAGCGGGATGTTTCCGTGCTTCTTGGTGGGCAGGCTCGCACGCTTGTCCCGCAGTGCCCGGAGGCCGCGAATGATCTGGGTGCGGGTGTCCGAAGGGGCGATCACTGCGTCAACGTAGCCCAGCTGTGCAGCCTGGTAGGGATTAAGGAGTTCTTCCTCGTAGCCCTGGATGATCTCGGCGCGCCTGGCCTCGACATCCCCTCCGGCCTCGGCTACGGCGGCGAGATCGCGGCGGTAGAGGATGTTCACGGCACCCTGGGCGCCCATGACGCCGATCTGGGCGGTGGGCCAGGCGAGGTTGAGGTCCGCTCCGAGCTTCTTGGAACCCATCACGATGTAGGCGCCACCGTATGCCTTGCGGGTGATCACGGTGAGCTTGGGGACCGTGGCCTCTGCGTAGGCGTAGAGGAGCTTCGCGCCGCGGCGGATGATGCCTTGGAATTCCTGGTCCTTGCCCGGCAGGAAGCCCGGGACGTCCACCAGTGTGATGATGGGGATGTTGAAGGCGTCACAGTGGCGGACAAAGCGGGCAGCCTTCTCGGAAGCGGAAATGTCCAAGGTTCCGGCGAACTGCATGGGCTGGTTGGCGACGATGCCCACGGTGTGCCCTTCAACGCGGCCGTAGCCGATGATGACGTTGGGGGCGTACAAGGACTGCATTTCCAGGAAGTGGGCGTCATCCACGATCTGCTCAATGACTTTGCGCATGTCGTAGGGCTGGTTGGCGGAATCCGGAATCAGCGAGTCCAACGCGTGGTCGTCGTCGTTGAGTTCCAGTTCCTGGTCGTGCTCTACCACCGGGGCCTCGGAGAGGTTGTTGGAAGGAAGGAAGTCCAACAGTTCACGGACGAACTCGATCGCATCGGCTTCGTCGGACGCCAGGTAAGTGGACGTTCCCGTGGTGGCGTTGTGCTGGCGGGCGCCGCCCAGGGTTTCCATGTCCACGTCTTCGCCCGTAACGGTCTTGATGACGTCCGGTCCGGTGATGAACATGTGGGAGGTCTTGTCCACCATCACCACGTAGTCGGTCAGGGCGGGGGAGTAGGCTGCGCCACCGGCACAAGGGCCCATGATGAGGGAGATCTGGGGTACCACGCCGGAGGCATGGACGTTGTTGCGGAAGATGTCCGCGAACATGGCCAGGGATGCCACGCCTTCCTGGATACGTGCGCCGCCGCCGTCGTTGATGCCGACAACCGGGCAGCCGTTGCGGAGGGCGAATTCCTGGACCTTGACGATCTTCTCGCCGTTGACCTGGCTCAGCGAGCCACCGTAAACGCTGAAGTCCTGGCTGTAGATGGCCACCAGCCGGCCGTCCACGGTTCCGTACCCGGAGACAACGCCGTCGCCCAGGGGCTTTTTCTTCTCCATGCCGAAGGCGGTGGAGCGGTGGACCGCAAGGGCGTCGAACTCAACGAAGGAATCCGGATCAACCAGGAGGTCGATGCGCTCACGGGCGGTGTTCTTGCCCCGTGCGTGCTGCTTCTCGATCGCTTCCGGGCCGGACGGCTGCTCTGCCCGTGCCTGGCGGTCGCGGAAGTCGGCAATCTTTCCCGCGGTCGTTGTCAGATCGTGGCTCATCAAGTGTCTCCGGCTCTGTAGCTGATATTCGCTGGCGCAATCCTGTGTGCGGATCAGTAGCTACTTAAGTAGCTTCCGTACAAAGAACAGGCCTCGCAGTCCACTCTAGTGACGCCTTTGCCGCGAACCGCTGTAGAAACCCTACAATTTTCCGTGCCGTGACCAAATCCCTTGCTATGTTACCCGTCGGTAACATAGTTGGGCTAGAGTGTCCCCATGAGTTCAAGCAACGACGCTTCCAGCACACTTTCCCCGAGCGCCAGCCCCTACGTCGCCACGGGTTCGCTCAAGGACCGGACCATCCTGATGTCAGGCGGAAGCCGCGGCATCGGGTTGGCAATCGCCACCCGGGCGGCCCGCGATGGCGCGAACATCGTCCTCATGGCCAAGACGGGCGATCCCCACCCGAAACTCGAAGGCACTGTCTTCACCGCCGCGGAGCAGCTGGTCGCCGCAGGTGGCCAGGCCCTGCCGCTGGTGGGGGACGTCCGCAATGATGACGACGTCGCCGCCGCAGTCGCCGCCGCCGTCGAGCGTTTCGGGGGCATCGACGTCGTGGTCAATAACGCCTCCGCCATTGACCTGTCCCGCACCGACGCCGTCGACATGAAGCGCTATGACCTCATGCAGGACATCAACGTCCGGGGCACCTTCCTGCTTTCCAAACTGGCGCTGCCGGCGCTCAGGGAATCCGGCAACGGGCACATCCTCACGCTTTCCCCACCGTTGAACCTCGATCCCAAGTGGGCAGGAATGCACCTGGCCTACACCATGGCCAAGTACGGGATGAGCCTGACCACGCTCGGGCTCGCCGAGGAATTGAAGGACGACGGCGTGTCCGTCAACTCACTGTGGCCGTGCACCCTGATTGACACGGCAGCCATCCGCAACATGCCCGGCGGCCAGCAGATGGTGCAGGCGGCGAGGGGCCCGGAGATCATGGCCGACGCAGCCCACGCCGTGCTGACCGGCTCGGGTGCCACAGGAAACTTCTTTACCGATGAGCAGGTCCTGCGCGCGGCCGGTGTCTCCGACTTTGCGCCCTACAGCCTCGGAGCCCCCGAAGACCGCCTGGTGCCGGACATCTTCCTCTAAGCGTATTCACGGCTTCTTTTCAGTGCTGCCGGCCTGCCAAAGCGGCTCAACTGGATAGGATTCAGCTATGGATGCCGAACAGCCAGACAGCAGCGAACCACAGGTCCCGTCGAGCAGGTTGGAACGCCCTGCCCTGGATCGCGAGGCGCTGCTGCAGCCGGACTTCCTGTCCGCGGCCGGCATTTCCCAGCTGCAGATTGTCGAATCCACGGGTTCCACCAACGCGGACCTGGTCCGGGCAGTGACGGTTGAGCCTAAGAAGTGGGCCGACCTCGCTGTGCTGACGGCCGAACACCAGACAGCGGCGCGTGGGCGCCTGGACCGGCACTGGGAAGCGCCCGAGCGCTCCTCGGTCTCCGTCTCCATAGTGCTGCGCCCTGTGACATCACAAGGGATGCCCGTCCCGACTCAGAGCTACTCGTGGCTGTCACTCCTTGCAGCCGTGGCCCTGCGCGAAGCCTTGCAGGAAACGGCTGGACTGACCGCAGACATCAAATGGCCCAACGATGTCCTGGTCAATGGCCGGAAGATCGCCGGCATCCTGGCCCAGATGACGCCCCTCGGGGACGGTTCCGTCCCGGCAGTGATTCTGGGTGTTGGATTGAACGTGTCCCTCGCCGAGGAGGAGCTCCCGGTTCCCACCGCGACCTCGCTCGCCGTGGAGGGGGCCACGACGACGGACCGCACCGCGCTGCTGAAGAGCTACCTTTCGCGGTTCGCCCGGCTCTACCGCAGCTTCTGCAACTCCGAGGGAGACCCGTCAGCCGGCCTGGATGGGGGCGCGTCGCTGCACAAGCGTGTCGAGTCCGCCATGGTCACCCTGGGCCGTGAAGTCCGCGCGCACTTGCCCGGCGACCTTGAGCTGGTGGGCCACGCATCCCGCCTGGACGAACACGGTTCCTTGCTGGTGGTGGACCACGGGGGCCGTGAACACGTCATCACCGCGGGCGATGTGGTGCACCTGCGCGCCACAGAAAGCGGTTATGCGTAAAGAGTTGCTTCCGGGGGAGCAGGTCATCACCATCACGCGTCAACAGGCCCGCTCGCTCTTCTTTCCCGTGCTGGCCTTCATCGCTGTTCCCGCCCTGGCCGCCTACGGCTGCGCCTGGCTGGTCAAAGGCAACGCCCAACGGTTGGTGCCCTTCATTTCGGTGGAGTGGACGCCGTGGCTGATGGGTGCCTGCCTGGTGCTGGCCGCGTGGTTCTTGTTGGCCTACAGCGTCAAGCGCGTACTGAAATGGCGCTCCATCAGGTACATCCTCACCAGCAGGCGAATACTTGCCAGATACGGAATGTTCAGGCGTAACGACTGGCAGGTGTCCTTGGCGTCCATCCGCAACGTGGGAGTCCACCAGAGCCTGCTCCAGCGGAGCTTGCACTCAGGGAATATATCCTTGGATACCGGGCACCCTGAAACGGCCTTGCTGGCCGACGTCCCTGAGGCCGCTAAATTCAGGGGTTTCATTCTTGACGCGATGGACGAACTCCCGCAAGGTGAGGTTTTTGAGGGTGAAGTGCTGGGGGATTATGAAGAATTGCCGTGGGAATTGAGAGAAGGTGGATGGGATGAGCGTTGAGGATCAGCAGTCCGGCGAGGACCTGGACCAGGAGTTCGACGCCGAATCCGAACCTTCAGTGGACCAGGACGGCGAATCGGACGAGGACAACGAATCCGGACCCGCGCAGGCTCCCGTGCCCACAGGTCCGCCCACCGGCGTGATGTCGGCGGAGCGCTTGGCCATCAAGGCCTTGGAGTCCAAGCTCCTTGGCGGTGAACGCAAGCTCCGGCGTCGTGAGGTTGCTGCCGGCGCGGGCGTGTCCATCCTGTCGGCCCGCAAGGTGTGGCGCGCGCTCGGTTTCCCCAACTTCAATGACGAGGACGTTGCCTTCACTGAGCGGGACCAGGCCGCCTTGTCCAGCATCCTGGACCTGGTTCGCGCCGGCATCCTGACCGAAGAGGCTGCGATCTCCGTGACCCGTTCCATCGGCCAGATGACGGACCGCATGGTGGTCTGGCAGATCGAGGCCCTGGTGGAAGACATGGTTTCCGAACAGGGCATTCCCGACGCCGTGGCACGCAAGCAATTGGTGGGTCGGTTGCCCGCCCTTGTGGACTCGCTCGAGGAAATCCTGGTCTACTCCTACCGCCGCCAGCTCAATGCCGGCGTCCAGCGGCTCGCCGTCCGGGCCGAGGCCGGCCTGCAGGCGAGCGAAGAAGGCCGCGAAGGCGACGAAGACGATTCCCCGTTGCCCTTGGCGCGCGCCGTGGGCTTTGCGGACCTGGTCTCCTACACGAGCCTCTCCCGGCGGATGAACGAGAAGACGCTTGCCCAGCTGGTGCAGCGATTCGAGAACAAGTGTGCCGAGATCATCTCCGTTGGCGGTGGGCGACTGGTCAAGACCGTGGGCGACGAAGTCCTCTACATTGCCGAGACGCCCGCAGCCGGAGCCGAAATATCCCTCGCCCTGGCCCAGGCTTTCACAGAAGACGAGATCCTGCCCCAATGCCGGGTGTCCATGGTGTGGGGACGCATCCTCTCCCGGCTTGGCGACATCTATGGGCCCACCGTGAACCTGGCCGCACGCCTCACCACACTGGCCCAGCCCGGCACGGTCCTGGTGGACGCCATGACCGCTGCGGCACTTGGCCAGGACGACCGCTTTGTCCTGGTGCCCCAGAAATCGGAGAACGTCCGCGGTTTCGGTGAAATCCACCCTGTGATGCTGGCCCGTGGCCGCGGCAAGGGCCTGGTGCTGGACTAAACACGGCCTGAAGTGTTGCGCCAGGGGAAGCCCATATTGCGCACCCTTGGCTAATCGATGGATTAACCCGGTACTCTGGGGTTGTTTGTGTCGTGATGGTCCGGGTTGGCTGCGGGCTGCCTAAAAGTGGGGAAAATGGATGGCTCTGACCAATGGGTCCGGGAATCGTCGTGCCAGGATTCGACGTCGTAAAGTCCTCACGGCTACCGCTTTCACGGCAGCCGCTGCGGTCCTGGCGACAGGCGCCATCCTGTACCCGGGGTTCAAGACCACCGAGGTGGACCTCAACGACGGCGGCGTATGGGTAGTCAGTAAATCCAAGAATGCCGCCGGACGGCTCAACTATCCATCCAAATCCTTGGACGGCGCGGTGACTCCGGCCAGCAAGGACTTCGAGATCCTCCAGCAGGCCAGCGACGTTTTCATCGACGACGCCGATGGCGGGACCATCAACCCCGTCAGCGCCGCCAACATGCGCCTGGGCGGGGACCAAAAGCTCCCGGGCTCGGCAGAAGTCAGCTTCGGCAACAAGGTCCTGGCCGTCACCGATCCCTCCAAGGGCAAGGTCTGGGCGCTGACCCCCGGCTCGGTAGGTGGGTTCAGCGACGAATCGCAGCCGGTCCTGGAACAGTCCACCGGCGTGGTGTCCATTGTGGGCAGCGACGACACCATCCACACGGTGGACCCCGAAGCCGGCAGCCTGACAGCCACCAAGGTGGATTCGAACGGCCAGTCGGTGGACTCGCAGGTCCGCAAAGACGACGCCTTGAAGGGTGCCGGGAACCTTCAGCTCACAGCGGTAGGGGACAAGGCAGTTGTCCTCAACGAGGCCACGGGCAACATCATCCTCCCGGGCGGAGCCACAGTGCACCTGGACGACGCCCGCGATGCCAAGCTCCAGCAAAGCGGCACGGAAGCCGATTTCGTGGCGATTGCCACCACTAAGGCCCTCCTGCTCCAACCCCTGGACGGCGGCACGGCCCGGACCATCCAGGCAGACGGCCAGGGCGTACCTGCCGCACCCGTCCATCTGGGCAGCTGCACCTACGCGGCCTGGTCCGGTGCCAACAAGTACATCCGCGAATGCAGCAACGAAGCTGACAACCGGCGCGCCGACGTTCCCAAGGCGAGTGCGTCGCCGTCGTACGTTTTCCGGGTCAACCGCGATCTCGTGGTCCTGAACGACGTCAACTCCGGCAACGTCTGGATGGTCAACCAGAACATGCAGCTGGTCAATAACTGGGATGACGTGATCCCGCCCCAGCAAACATCGGACGACGCCGACAAGGACTCCGCGGACGAAGTCCAGCAAACGGTCCTCCCGGACCGAAGCAAGCCGAACACCCCGCCGGTGGCGAAGCCGGACGCTTTTGGGGTCCGGGCAGGCAAGACGACCCTGCTGCCGGTGCTGGACAACGACGCCGATTCCGACGGCGACGTTCTCACCGTGTCCGCCGACCAGGCCCTGAAGTCGGGTGCGTTGGCGCCTGTGTACGGTGGCACAGGTTTCCAGATTGCTGTTCCGGCCGAACAATCCGGGACGGAGACGTTCAAGTACTCGGTGGACGACGGCCGTGGTGGAACAGCTGCGACCACCGTGGACCTGAGGATCGTCCCGTCAGGGGAGAACGCCGCGCCGCAGCAGAAGCCCAACAGGAACAATGCCCTGGTGGTCCAGTCCGGCAAGATCGCCAATCAGTACATCCTTAGCGACTGGATAGATCCCGACGGCGACGACCTCTTCGCCGTGGCAGCCAGCAGCAGTGATCCCGCGGACCAGGTCAGGATCAGGCCGGACGGGCTCTTGACGTTCCAGGACTCCGGCGCGGGGCCGGGGAAGAAGACCCTTTCCATCACGGTTTCGGACGGCACGCTGACTACCGAGGGACGGATCAGCGTGGATGTCCGCGCCCCGGGAGCGTTGCCGCCCATCGCGAACGCGGACCACGTGGTGGCTGTGGCGGGGCAGGACACTGTCATAGCTCCGCTCAAGAACGACTCGGACCCCCAGGGCGGCACGCTCCGCCTGGCGCAAGCCCAACCCAATGACCAGGCAACCGCGGTCATAGGCCCGGACCAGCAGACGTTCACTTTCAACTCAACGAGCGTCGGCCCCCATTACGTCACCTACATGGTCACCAACGGGCCGGCGAGCGCGCAGCAGCTGGTGCGCGTCGACGTCGTATCCGGCAGTAATGACGGCGCGCCTGTGGCGGTCCGCGACATTGCGCTGTTGCCCAGCGGCGGCAGCGCGGTGGTGGACGTGCTGGGCAACGACTCGGACCCGGCCGGTGGGGTGCTGGTTGTCCAGTCCGTCACGGCGGCCGATGGACTTCCGGTCACGGTGGCGGTGCTGGACCATTCGGTGGTCAAGATCACCGATATCCACGCCACCGGGCAGTTGTCCTTGAAGTACACGATTTCCAATGGGAAAGCTTCCGCCACTGGGGATATTTCGGTCCAGGTGGTCCCGGCTCCCAGCAAGCTCCAGGCACCGCAGGCCAAGCCTGATGAGGTGTCGGTTCGGGTTGGGGACGTGGTGACGATCCCCGTCCTGGAGAACGATTCCGATCCCAATGGCGGAGAGCTGAAACTGGACCCCGTCCTGGCGCAGCAGCCGGATGCCGCCGACGGGCGGATGTTCATTGCGGGTAATTACCTTCGCTTCATTGCAGGCGACGTGCCGAAAACTGTCTACGCGATCTACAAAGTCAGCAACTCCTCGGGACAGACCGATTCCCAGCAGGTGACCATCCGCATCCGGGCCAGGGACGATGCCACCAATACCCGCCCCGAGCCACGGAACCTGACGGCGCGGGTAGTGGCCGGCATGACGGTCAAGATCCCGGTACCACTGGACGGTATTGACGCCGACGGCGACTCGGTCCAGCTCATCGGCGTGGACAAGGCACCTGCCATGGGCACCGCAGTGATCCGGGACGGCTACATGGAGTTCACCGCCGGCGGCAAGTCTGCAGGAACGGACACGTTCAGCTATCGGGTGCGGGACCGCATTGGTGCGGAGAACACAGGCACGGTGATTGTTGGTATTGCTCCTGCTGAAGCCAACAACCAAAAACCGATCGCGATCGATGACGCCATCGATGTCCGGCCGGGCCGCCGCATCGCAGTTGATGCCCTGAAGAACGACTCCGACCCCGATGGCGATCCCATTGGCCTGGTCAATTCCTTTGAAGCCAACCCTGGTCTCCAGGTTGAGGCAGCGTCGGGCAAGGTCCTGTTGACTGCACCCGGCGCCGCCGGGATCGAGAGCATCAGCTACCGGATCCAGGACGACAAGAAGGCCGAGGCCAGTGCTGTGGTCCGGGTCCAGACGAGCCCGACGGCGGCCCTGCATGTTCCGATCGCAGTGGACGACCGCATCACGCTGGCAGAGACATTGGGCAAGACCGCCGTCGACGTCCCGGTCCTCAAGAACGATTCCGACCCCGACGGCGTCGCTGAAGACCTCACTATTACGCTGCCGGATGGGAACCCGAACGCACGGGTGGGCTCCTCGGGAAATGTCGTGGTCACGCTTGTGCCGCAGGACCAGCTGATCCCTTACACCGTCACGGATATGGATGGACAGTCGGCTACCGCCGTGATGTGGATACCGGGCCAGGGCCTCCAGTACCCCACATTGGCCAAGACGGATCCTGTCGAGGTGATGTCAGGCAAGGACATCACGTTGGCGTTGCAGGATTACGTCCGCGTCCGCGAAGGCCGCCAGCCCCGCATCACGGTGGCAGAGAAGATCCGTGTCCAGGGCGGCGATCCCACCAATGTGATCTCCGGCGACGGAAATGCACTGCGCTACGCGGCACAAGCCGACTACGTTGGCCCCGGATCCATCACGTTCGAGGTCACCGACGGCTCCGGCCCGGACGACCCGCAGGGTCTGAAATCCACATTGACCATCCTCACCAAAGTCATTCCGGACCCCAACGCCAACCACCCTCCCACCTTCAGTGGCGCCTCGGTTGAGGCGCCCAAGGGAGAAACCACGGACGTTGAACTGGCCAATCTGGCCAAGGACGTTGACGAGCGCGACCAAGGCAACCTGAAGTTCGAACTCGATGGCCAGCAGGCGGCTGGTTTCCAGGCAAAGGTGGAAGGCACTGTCCTGAAGATCACCCCGGATCTGTCGCTCACACCGGGCGCGGTGGGTTCCTTCCCGCTCAAGGTCACCGACGGCCGCACCGACGCCGTGCGCGCCACCATAACGGCCTCCGTAGTGTCATCGAACAGGCCTCGTCCCGTAGCCAACGACGACGCCGTGGACAAGGCCAACGCCGGACGATCGGAAACCATCAACGTCCTCTCCAACGACTTCAACCCGTTCAATGATGCCGCGCTGACTATTGAAAGTGCTGCGGTGGAGACGGGATCTGCCGCTGGCCAGCCGTCGGTTTCCGGGGACTCGATCACCGTTACCCCGGCTGAGGGTTTCAAGGGCGTGATGGTGGTCCGTTACACCGTCCTGGACAAGACCAAGGACCCGTCCAGGCAGGCCACTGGCCGCGTCCGCATCACCGTGCGGGACAAACCGGACGCTCCGTCAGCGCCCGTTGCCACGGACGTCCGAAGCCGGACCGCCGTGCTGAAGTGGGCGCCGCCGTCGGACAACGGCGCATCCATCACCAAATACACGGTGAAGGCGGCGGGCTTTGAGCAGGTGTGTCCCACCACCACCTGCACGCTCTCGGGACTGACCAACAACGTGAAGTACGTCTTCACCGTTTTCGCCACGAACGAGGTAGGCGACTCGGCGCCATCCACGGCTTCCAACGAGATCCGGCCGGATGAGAAACCCTCGCCACCGGATGCTCCCACCGTCAAGGCCGGGGACAAGAATATGGCCATCACCTGGGCCCCTGCCAAGACGGAGGGATCACCCGTGAAGCATTACAACCTGGAGATCTCGCCGCCCCCGGCCAACGGTATTGCCGTGAAGAACGAGGTCACGGGACTGACGTACACCTGGCCGGGACTTACTAATGGTGTGAAGTACAAGGTCCGTGCCCAGGCCGTCAATGAGCTCGGACCCTCCGACTGGGGCGTGTACTCCATTGAGGACAACCCTGCCGGTCTTCCTGGAGCTCCCGCGGCGCCAACGACGGCCGTGGTTCAGTCCGTGGGAACGCAAAACCAGCTGCGGGCCGATTGGGCAGAGCCGGACACCAACGGTGATCCGATCAAGGCGTACTACGTCACCATGAACGGTGGTAATGGTGTCACCCAAACGCAGACCGTTGCCGGCAGCGTACGGTCGGCAACCTTCACTGCAAACAACTCTGAAGCTGCGTACACCTTCACGGTGCAGGCTGAAAACAAGGCTGGGAAGGGCGGCGTCAGTGCGCCCTCTGCTCCGCGTCGTGCAACAGGCAAGCTCGGAACGGTGGGCAATGTCTCGGCAACTCCGGCAAACACCGGTGGAGCCGGCAAACAAGTGACGATCAATTTCTCTGCGCTGACTCCAGCCCAGCGAAACGGTTCCACACAGAGCGAAGTGAGTTACCGCTACAACGCGAGCACTGGCCAATCGGGGCCCATTACGCCCGGGCAGACAGTGGGCGGGTTCGCCAATGGGCAGGCTACTTCCATCACCGTGACGGCAGTCTCTTCGGTGGCGCCCAGCTCTGACGCCAGCGCTCCTGCTACCACCACACCGTATGGTTCGCCGGGTACGCCGTCGGCCTCTGGTGCCAACGGTGGCCAGAACCAAACCACGCTGACCCTGAACTGGTCCTCTCCCTCCACCGCGAGCAACGACGTCGCCGTGACCAAGATCAGGATCACAGGCGGCGGAACGGACACCGGTTGGATCAACGAGTCCGCCTCCGGCAGCCGGGTGGTGAACACCGGCGGCTACAACCAGACCCGCACCATTGAAGTGCAGACCTTCAACTCGGTGGGCCAGGGCGGAGGCGTGGCGTCGGCAAGTGCCCAGAGCGGTCCGCAGAAAACCTCCTGGGACGCCACGCTGCCTCCTGGCAGCTACCGCACGTGTACAGATACTGCCGCGTCAGGACAGACCTCCTGGGATCCGAATACCCCAGGACACCGCTGCGACGGCAAGGTCTCCGGACCGCCGTGGCAGTACGAGACCAACGGTTCGTTCACGGTGAACTGCTACGTCAACCGCAGCACGCCGTACCTGAACTACGCGGCGTGGTACCACCTCACGAGCGGCCCGAACGCAGGCCGCTTCATCGCCCAGGGCAACACCACACTGGGCGATCCCGGACCCCACCAGATCCCGCAATGTTGAGGCCACAAGCTGCCCGGCGCAGGGAAGTTGTCCCCATCGCGTCCCACGGCACAAAGACAGTACGCTGTCACAGCCAATGGATAGCCCGCTCCCGGGTTTCCTTGGCTGGCCGTGGGGCGCGTGGGATAGTCTTAGGGACTGAAAATTCCGCCGCCGTATGGGGGTACTGCGGAATGTACGGCTGCCGGCACATGCTGGTTGGCCTGGAAGTCGCTCGGGGGCGACTGAAAACAAAGGGAATTCTGGGGCTGTGACAACTTTCTTCGGCAAGCTGGGGCTGAAAAAGCGTCAAAACAAGAAACTCGTAGCGGGCACTGCTGCCACAGCGGCAGGTGCCCTGCTGGTCGCCGGGGCTGTGCTCTACCCGGGGTTCAAGACCACTGAGGTGGACTTGAACGACGGCGGCGTGTGGGTTGTCAGCAAAACCAAGAATGCCGTGGGTCGGTTGAACTACCCGTCCCGCGTCCTTGACGGCGCCGTAACCCCTGCGACCACGACGTTCGATGTCCTGCAGCACGACGGCAATGTCTTCGTCGATGACGAGGCAGGCTCCACCATCAACCAGGTCTCCGCCGCCAACCTCAAGCTTGGCGGCGACAAGGAACTGCCGTCGTCGTCGCAAGTCAGCTATGGTTCCACGGTCCTTTCCGTGACGGATCCGGCCCGCGGCAAGGTGTGGGCGCTTTCGCCCTCAACCGTCAACGGCTTCGATGAGGAAGGCACCGAACCGGTCCTGACCGGGTCCCAGGGCCTTGTTTCGGCCGTGGGCACCGATAACCGCATCTACACAGCCGACCCCGGCAAGGGCGAGATCACTGCCATCACGGTGGATGCCGATGGCCAGAGGACCGCCACCGATGTCACCAAGGTTGACGATCTCAAGGGTGCCGGAGACCTCCAGATCTCCGTGGTGGGCGATAAGCCGGTGGTCCTTGACGCCGCCTCGGGAAACCTCTTCCTCCCTGGCGGCCGCAAACTGCAACTGCAGGATGCCCGTGAAGCCAAGCTTCAGCAGACCAGCGAAGAGAGCAGCTTCGTGGCCATTGCTACCCGCAAAGCGCTCCTGAAGCAGCCGTTGGACGGTTCCACGGCCGCGACGGTCAACGCAGACGGTGAGGGCGTGCCCGCTGCGCCCGTGCAGGTCAGCAAATGTGTCCATGCGGCGTGGTCCGGCGCCAACAAGTACGTCCGCGATTGCGAAAATGACGCCGATGACAAGAAGAACGACGTTCCGAAGGCCAGTGCTTCCCCGAGCTACGTGTTCCGCGTGAACCGTGATCTGGTGGTCCTCAACGACGTGAACTCCGGCAGTGTGTGGCTGGTCAACCAGAACATGCAGCTGGTCAACAACTGGGACGACGTCGTCCCGCCCAAAAACCAGTCCGACGACCAGGACCAGGAGTCCGCGGACAACAACACCATCAACGTCCTGCCAGACCGCACCAAGCCGAACCGCCCGCCGGAAACCAAGCCGGACGAATTCGGTGTCCGTCCCGGCCGCACCTCTATCCTGAGCGTCCTGGACAACGACTCGGACCCCGACGGCGATGTCCTCACCGCCGCGGTGGGTGCCAACGGCCCCAAGATGGGGGCGCTGGAAAACATTTATGGAGGCTCCGCGTTCCAGATCAAGGTCCCGGCGGACGCCAAACCGGGAACGGAGGTCTTCGACTACAACGCAGCTGATGGGCGCAGCTTGTCCGCCGGCGGCAAGGTCACCCTTCACGTGGTGGCCCCGGAAGAGAACAAGCCCCCCTTCTTCAAGCGGGCCGAACCCACCACCATGCTGGTGGAACAGGGAAAGTCCGTCAGCCAGAACATCCTCACGGATTGGATGGACCCTGACGGCGATGACCTCGTACTGCTGGATGCCAAGACGGACAACGACCAGGACCAGGTGAAGGTGCGCCGGGACGGCCTGCTCACGTATCAGGATTCCGGGGCGGCACCGGGCAAGAAGAACGTCACCATCACGGTGTGGGACGGCAGGGCCACCACCACCGGCCGCATCGTGGTCAACGTGCAGCCTCCCGGTGCACTGGCTCCCGTGATCAACGCCGACCACGTGACAGCGGTGGTGGGACAGGACCTGGTGATCGCGCCGTTGAAGAACGATGTCGACCCCAACGGTGGCGCCTTGCGTGTTGCCCATGTCGAGGCCGCGGGCCCTGCCGAGCTGGGCCCGGTAACTGATGGCGGTACCTTCACGTTCCGGAGCACGACGCCCGGCCCCATCTATCTGACGTACATTGCCAGCAACGGACCACAAAGCAGCCAGGGACTCATCCGAGTGGATGTGGAGTCGGGCAAGGACGCGGGTGCTCCGGTCGCCGTGCATGACGTGGCGCTGCTGCCCGTGGGCGGGAGCGTCCTGGTGGACCCGTTGGCCAACGACTCCGATCCCTCCGGCGGCGTGCTGGTCCTGCAGTCCGTGACTGTTCCGGATGGCTCATCTGCCTCGGTCAGCGTGATCGACCACAGCGTCCTGCGCGTCACCGATGTCCTCGGCGCCAAAGACCCTTTCGTCTTCAGCTACACCATGTCAAACGGCCGCACCTCTGCCACCGGAACGGTGGGCGTGGTCCCGGTGCCGGCCCCCGCCGTCGTGGAAGCTCCCCAACCAAAACCGGACGAAGTGAACGTGCGCGTGAACGACGTCGTCACCATTCCGGTGCTGGACAACGATACCCATCCGCAGGGCGAAGAGCTGTCCGTGGACCCTGTCCTGGCGCAGACCATTCCCGAAGAGGACGGAAAGGCCTTTATCTCGGAGAAGACCTTGCGCTTCATTGCCGGTCCCACGCCAAAAACTGTTCGCGCCATCTACAACGCCGTTGATCCGCAGGGCCAGAAGAGCGCTGCCGCCGTGACCATCCACATCCTTCCGCTGGAAGGCACCCAGAACTCACGGCCGCAGCCGCAAAACCTGACAGCCCGTGTGGTTGCCGGCGGCAGCGTCCGTATTCCGGTTCCGCTGGACGGCATCGATCCCGACGGCGATTCGGTCCAGCTCACCGGCATCGACAGTACGCCCACCATGGGAACTGCGACGGCGGGCAGCAGCTTTATCGATTTCGTCGCCGCTGGTGACGGTGCAGGAACAGACACCTTCCGGTACAAGGTGATCGACCGCCAAGGTGCGGTCAACACCGGAACGGTGACTGTCGGCGTCGCGCCCCGTGGCGAGAACAACCAGAAGCCCGCTCCCGTCGATGACGAAGTGAAAGTCCGCCCCGGCCGCCAGATCGCCGTCGACGCCACCGCCAACGACACCGATCCCGACGGCGACATCATTCGTATCCTCACGGACAGCATTGAAGCCGATGCGGGCCTGGACGCCCATGTCAGCAAGACCAGTGGACGCATATTGGTTACCGCACCCGCGGCAGAAGGCACCGTGAACGTCCGCTACTCCGTGGCCGATGACCGTGACGCCGTGGGACAAGCCAGCATCCGCGTGGTGGTCAAAAACGACATCCCGCTGCAGGCGCCCATCGCCCGTGACGACCGCGTGACCTCTGCGCAGACCCTTGGGAAGACGGCAGTTGATGTGCCCGTCCTCAAGAACGACGAGGACCCTGACGGCGTAGGTGAGAACCTCAAGGTCAGCACCGACGCAACCACCGCGCGCCCGGGACCCGAAGGCAACGTGATCGTCGAGCTCACCGAGCAGCCCCAACTGGTTCCCTACACCGTGGAAGACGTGGACGGGCAGAAGTCCACCGCCATCATCTGGGTACCGGGCATCGGCCAGCAGGTACCGACCCTCGCCAAAGATGAGGTCATCGAACTGGTTTCGGGCCAGTCCGTGACTGTTGACTTGGCGGAGTGGGTCAAGGTCCGCGAGGGCCGCTCGCCACGGCTGACCCAGACCGACCGCATCAAGCTCATCGGTGCCGACGGCGCGGACCCTGTCGCCAACGGGGGAACGGGCCTGAAGTACACCGCCGGAGCCGAGTACGTTGGCCCAGGCTCCATCAGTTTCGAAGTGACTGATGGAACCGGGCCGGACGATCCCAACGGCCTGAAGTCGACCTTGAGCATCCGAACCAAGGTGCTGCCGGATCCCAACAAGAACAACCCGCCTGTCCTGCTGGGCAGCGACGTGGACGTTCCCAGGGGCGACTCGGCAAGCCTGGACCTTGAAAAGCTGACGTCCGATCCCGACTCCGACGACGTCCGGAACATGAACTACGAGCTGACAGGCGCTGCCACAGGGGGCTTCAAGGTGGCAGTTGAGGGCAAGACCCTCAAGGTCTCCGCGGAGGACTCCGTCCAGATCGGGCAGTCAGGCACAGTCCAGGTCAAGGCCAAGGATCGCCGTGGCCTCGAGGCCGTTGCCACCTACAAGCTCTCGCTCTCCGCGTCCAACCGGCCCAAGCCCGTGGCCAATGACGACGCCGAACCGGACGCGCAATCCGGCAAGCCCGTCACGGTCAACGTGCTGGCCAATGATTCCAATCCGTTCCCGGATACGCCGTTGAAGATTGTCTCGGCTGTCACAGAGACCGGGCAAGGCACAGCTGAGCCCGGCGGCGACAGCGTGACGGTGACACCCGCGGGCGGCTTCACCGGCACCATGGTTGTGGCCTACACGGTGCAGGACAAGACGGGTGAGATCTCCCGTTATGCCACGGCGCGCATCCGCTTGACCGTCAAGGACAAACCGGCTGCACCCTCTACGCCCCTGGCCCAAAGCGTTGGGGACCAAACGGCGTTGCTCACATGGAATGCTCCTGCGGACCGTGGCTCACCCATCACCAAGTACACGGTGTACGGCGAGAACGGCTTCAAGCAGGATTGCCCGGCAAACACCTGCACCCTGACTGGCCTGACCAACAACGTGAAGTACCACTTTGCGGTCACCGCCACGAATGCCATCAACGAATCCGAACGCTCCCCGGTTTCCGCAGAGGTCCGCCCGGACGTCAAGCCCGACACCCCGGTGGCGCCTACGCTGAAGTTCGGCGACAAGCAGCTGTCCGTTGCATGGGTTCCCCCTGCCAGCAAGGGCTCTCCCATCAAGTCCTACGATCTTGAGATTTCACCGGCTCCTGCCGGGCAAAATCCCCAGATCCAGAACCTGACGGGCAACAGCCACGTCTGGACGGGCCTGACCAACGGCGTGGCCTACAAGGTCCGGGTCCTGGCCCGCAACGATGCCAAGGATCCTTCCGAGTGGAGCACCTACTCCGCTGCGGAGACTCCGGCCGGCGTGCCTGCCACCCCTGCTGCTCCGTCCGTATCCGGAGCTGGCTCCGTAGGCAGCCAGAGCCAGTTGCAGGTCAGCTGGACAGCGCCGAACAACAATGGCGACGCCGTGTCCACGTACACATTGACCACCTACCGTGGTGGCGCCGTCGTGGGTTCGCAGGCAGTAGCAGCGACCTCCCAGAACGTCACCGTGGATAACTCCGAGGCCGATTATTCGTTTACGGTATCGGCCACGAACAAGGCCGGAGTCAGCGGTGTGAGCCAGCAGTCCAATGCCATCCGTGCCGCAGGCAAGCCCGGAATGGTGGGCGCGCCGTCGGCAGCACTGGTGGGGACAAACGCCGACGGCGGCAAGATCCGCGTCGCCTTCAACCCGCTCAGCGCGGCGGAACGGAACGGCGCCAACGCCAACGAGATCAGCTACCGCTACGCCCTGACGTCCGGCGCCGGCACTGGCGCGATTCCGGCGGGCGGTGGAGACGTGGCAGCGCCGAACGGCAGCGACACCGCTGTTGTGGTGTGGGCGATCTCGAGCCGTAACCCGACACCCGGGGACCGAAGCCCGGCATCCAATACCGTCAATCCCTATGGCCTTGCCTTCGCTCCCACCGTCAGTGGCAGCAAGAGCAGTGGCGTGGGTGACAAGACGGTGTCCTGGACCTGGAACGCTCCCAACGGCAACGGCCGTCCGGTAACGGGCTACCAGTACAGCCTCGACGGCGGGGGATGGACCAATACTGACCAGCGGAGCTTCTCCAAGACTGTTGGATTCAGCGAAACGCACACTCTGCAGGTCCGTGCGGTCAGCGGCGGACAGCCGGGTCGGGTAGGCAGCGATACCTCGCGCAGTGGTGCGGAGCCGCCACCCCCGCAGCCTCCGGCAGGCGAGATCAGGGCGCACAACAACACCTGCCCCGGAAAGCCCGGGCAAACCGATACTTACAACCCCAGCGGACCGAGCTGTGGCGTTGGCTGGGTCTCCAGTTCGGAAGGGTGGTTGAACGTCGACTGCACCAAGGACATCTACAGCAACGGCACCCCTTGGTACCGGGTGACCCAAGGCAGCCACCCCGGATGGTACGTGAAGTCCACCACTGTGGATCTTCGGGGAACAAAGCCGGGCGGCTGCTAGACCTCCGCAAGCACCAAGACAACAACATCCCAAAAACCCGATAACCCAACACCCCACACCCCACACCCAACAAAAAGGAACAGGATCAACCGATGACCATGACAAACGAGCAGGCCGCGTGGTTTGCAGAAACGTTCGAGAAGCTCGTTGCCAACGTGGGCCAAGCCGTTCTGGGCAAGGAACACGTCATCCGGTTGACGTTCACCGCAATGCTGGCCGAGGGCCACGTCCTCTTTGAAGATGCACCGGGCACGGGCAAGACCTCCCTTGCCCGTGCACTGGCCGCCACCGTGCAGGGTTCGCACAACCGCATCCAGTTCACGCCTGACCTTCTGCCCTCCGATGTCACGGGTGTGACCATCTATGACCAGAAGACCCAGAAGTTCGAGTTCCACAAGGGCCCGGTGTTCAACAACATCGTCCTTGCTGACGAAATCAACCGGGCTTCCCCGAAGACCCAGTCCGCGCTGCTTGAAGTCATGGAAGAGTCCCGGGTTACCGTGGACGGCACCACGTACGAGGCAGGCAGGCCGTTCATGGTGCTGGCCACCCAGAACCCCATCGAGCAGGCCGGCACCTACCGTCTTCCGGAAGCCCAGCTGGACCGCTTCCTGATCAAGACCTCCATCGGCTACCCGGACCACGCTTCCACGGTCCGGTTGCTCGGCGGGGCAAACCTGAAGGACCGGTCCAAGGACCTCTCGGCCTTGATCACCACCCAGGCTGTTGCCGATATGGCTGACCTGGCAGCCACCACCCACGTGGACACGGCCGTGCTCGAATACATCTCGCGCCTGTGCGAGGAGACCCGCAACGCCTCCGAAACCCGTTTGGGTGTCTCCGTGCGTGGTGCGCTGGCGATGGTCCGTGCTGCCAAGGTGTGGGCTGCGGGTCAGGGCCGGAACTTCGTGCTGCCGGACGACGTCAAGGAACTGGCTCCCGTGGTATGGACGCACCGCTTGGTGATGGACCCGGAGGCAGAGTTCTCCGGCGCCACGCCGGAGGTCGTGCTTTCGCGCGTCCTCGCAGAAGTTGCTGCCCCGCAGCAACGCGCCACCGCCTAAGCCGGAACGGCCTGCCGCGGCAGGCAACAAGCGCATTTCTTCCTCGCACCCAGTTCGAACAAAGGTCCCCACATGTCCTCCAGCAAACCCCTGACCAGGGCTGCTGATTCGCTGAAGCGTGCCACGTCGGCACTTGGCGGCAGCATGCGTGCCATGCGTGGCTCCGGCAATGAAGCAGGCCGCCCCGGCGCTCCCAAAAAGCCTGGAAAAACCAGGAAACTGCACCCTGCAGCGGTGTGGGCCGAGGCCGCCGGAACGGCCGGGGAATTCCTGGCGCCGGCCTGGGACAGAGTCCGCGCCGTGTGGCACCGCTACGTTTGGCCCGTGCTCTCCGTTGTCAGCCTGCTCGGCTGGGTGGTCCTGGCTGCGGCCATCGCCCTTTGGTGGGCGGGGCAGGCCTGGGGCTGGCAGGAAGCGAAGTCGGCGGCTTTGGTGGCCTTCCTGCTCTTCCTCCTGGCGATCGGTTTCATTGTGGGGCGCTCGGCTTACGGCGTAATACTCGATCTGGCCCGCACCCGCGTGGCCGTGGGCGATGACGCCGTGGGAAGCATCGCGGTATCCAACGTTTCCACACGCCCCCTGCTGCCTGCCGCGCTGGAACTGCCCGTGGGTGCCAATACGGCCGTTTTCCATCTGCCCCGCATGAAGCCGGCCCAGGTACACGAGGACCTGTTCACCATTCCCACAGCCCGCCGCGCAGTGATCGTGGTGGGCCCGGTCCGTTCCGTCCGCGCCGACCCGCTCCACCTGCTGCGGCGCCGGGTGCTCTGGACCGAGCCCGTGGACCTGTTCGTACACCCGCGCACAGTTGCCCTGGGTGGTTCCGCCGCCGGTTTCATCCGCGACCTTGAGGGCATGCCCACCACGGAGCTATCCAGCGCCGATGTCTCTTTCCACGCCCTGCGCGACTACGTGCCAGGCGATGACCGCCGGCACATCCACTGGAAGACCACTGCCCGCACCAACAAGCTCATGGTCCGCCAGTTCGAGGAGACCCGCCGGGCACACCTTGCCATTTCCCTGTCGATCAACACCGATGAGTACGACTCCGAGGCAGAGTTTGAGATGGCCATCTCCGTGGCGGCATCCATTGGCCGGCAGGCCATCAGCGAACAGCGCGACCTGGACGTACTGACCCAAAAGGGGCCCCTCCGCTGTGAAACCGGCCGCAACCTGCTGGACGACATGACCCGGATCGTCGGGGCACCCATGCGGAAGACCGCCGTCGACCTCGCCCGTACCCTTTCCGATACTGTCCCGAACGCCTCAGTGGTGTTCTTCGTGGTGGGCAGCCACGTGACGGCCACCCAGTTGCGTTCGGCCGCTGCGTCCGTCCCGCCGGGAGTCCGCAGCCTTGCCGTCCGCGTACAACCGGGCGCGGCGCCGTCGAGGGCCAACATTGCGGACCTGACCGTCCTGACGGTCGGCGACCTTGACGATCTCGCCATTGTTCTTCGAAAGGCGGCAGCATGAGCACCGCACCCAACCTCCGCGTCCGGCCGCGTGCGGAAAGGTCCGGCAAGACCAGCGCCGCCGCCAGGAAACGCGCTGCCGGGGGATCGGTCTTCTCCGACGACCGCCCGTTGTGGCACTTCTTCGTGGATTGCGGCGCCCTGGTGGTGCTGCTGTTCCTGGGTGTCCTTGGCTTCACCTTGAGTTTCGGTGGTGACGCACGCTTCCTCGTTGCAGGTTTGGGCGGGGTGGTCCTCGGGCTCGGCATCGCCGTCCTGAATGCACACTTGCGTCTGGGCCTGCTGATCACCACGGCCGTGGCGTTCGGCGCCTACATGCTCTTCGGGTCCGCATTGGCAGTGCCGGATTCGGCGGTGCTCGGCTTCCTGCCCAGCCTCGATTCCCTCCGGACGCTCCTTTTGGGCATTGTGTTTTCCTGGAAGGACATGCTCACGGTGGGCGTTCCCGTGGGCACGGCGAACGGCATGCTGATCGTGCCTTTCCTGAGTTCGCTGCTCACCGCACTGGCGGCCGGGCTCCTGACCTGGCGGCTGAAGAGCCCGTACTGGCCGTTGCTGCCGGTGCTGGTCCTTTTCGTCACGGGCATCGCCTTCAGCACAAGCACGGCTTTCCTGAACGTGGAGCGCGGTGTGTCCCTGACCATCGTGTCGATCGTTTGGGCGACGTTCCGGCGTGAGGTGCTCCGCCAGCGGAGCACCAGGACTGTTTCGGCCAACAGGCCGGATTCCGACGCCGGTGCGGCCCGCCGCGGCCAGCTGCGCCGCTTGGGGACTGCAGCGGCAGTCATCGCCGTGGCGGTTGGCGTAACAGCCATCGCGTCTCCCTTGGTGACGGCAAGCGATGACCGGAAGGTGCTCCGCAACACGATCGTCCCGCCGTTCGACCCCCGCGATTACATCACCCCGCTGGCGAGCTTCCGCAATTTCGTCAAGGACGAGAAAGACGCCACGCTGTTCACGGTGAAGGGCCTGCCAAAGGACGCCCGTGTCCGGCTCGCGGCGCTGGATGCGTTCAATGGCCTGAACTACACCATGGATCCGAACAGCTCCGGCAACTTCAGCAAGGTGGGCGACGCCAAGTCGCTCAATACCCTGGCTGATTCCGGAAGCCCTGTGGAGGGCACCAACTACACGCTGGACATCACCGTGGAGGACTACCAGGGGTACTTCGTTCCCGGCGGCCGCCACACCACTGGGATGAGCTTCGCGGATACTTCCGGCGCGGCGTCCGGCCTCTACTTCAATGCCGGTACCGACACTGCAGTGACCACGAAGGGACTGGGCAAGGGCGAGAACTACACGGTCCAGGTCTCCGATCCTGGCACTTTGGAGCACGGTCAGCTCACCCAGTACGACTTCGCCAAACTCACGCTGCCCGACGCCGAGGAAGTGCCGCCGATCGTGGCCTCGCAGGCCAACGAGTTGTCCGCCGACGCCCCCACCGCGATCGACCGTGTCCGGCAGATCGAGGCCCACTTCCAAAAGAGCGGCGCCTTCAGCAACGGCCTGGTGGCGGACGGGCAGCTTCCCAGCCTCCCTGGCCACAGCGCAGCCCGTATCCGCAACATGCTCTCGGCCAAGCAGATGCTGGGCGATGATGAGCAGTACGCCGTGGCCATGTCGCTCATGCTCCGCCATCTGGGCATTCCCTCGCGCGTGGTCATGGGGTTCTACCCGGACCCCAAGAGCCCGGAAAACGGGGCAGGCGACGTCAAGATCACGGGCAAGGACGTCCACGCCTGGGTAGAGGTGGCATTTGACCGCGTGGGTTGGGTCTCCTTCGACCCCACCCCGCCCAAGGACAACATCCCCATTCCGCCGGACCCGCAGAACAAGTCCAAGCCCAAGCCGCAGGTCCTTCAACCGCCGCCCCCGCCGCAGGAGCCCGCGGATCTCCCGCCGGACTCCACACCGGACGCGCTGGATGCGGACGAGAAAAAGAACAACCCGTGGCTTTTCTGGGGACCGCTGCTGGCCGCCATCGGTGTCGCCTTGATTCCCTTGGGGATCCTCGCCGTGCCGTTGCTATTGATCCTCCTGTTGAAGTCACGACGCCGGAAGGCCCGTTTCCGTGATGGCCACCCGGCCCAGCGGGTCGGAGCAGGGTGGAGCGAGGTCTTGAGCCTTGTCACCGATATGGGGGCGTCGATCGACACCAGGTCCACGCGGCGGGAATCCGCTTCGGTGATCGCCGATGCCTTCCCCACCGCGGGGAACACCACCACCATGCTGGCCCACCGTGCCGACGCTGCCGTGTTCGGCGCGGGGCAGCCAAGTGAGTCGGAGGTCAAGGAATACTGGGAAATCGTGGACTCGTCGCTTACCGACATCACCGGAAGCGTTGGTTTCTGGAAGCGGCAGCAGGCACGGTTCTCCCCGCGTTCGTTGTTGTCGGACGGCAGGGCAGCGCTCCGCCGTCGGAAACAAGGCCCCACCGCACCGGGCGCGCGGCGCTTGGCGCTGCCCTTCACCAAGAACACCACGAAGGACACCACGGATGAACAGTGACGCGGAACTTTGCCCGGCATGCCGGCACGCCGTCCGTCCCGGGGCGGCGTTCTGCAACCAATGTGGATCGCCGTTGAACAACCGCGGTGCCCGCAAGGAAGGCAACATCAACCACGCCCAAAGGGCTGCGCTGGAGTTCGCCAACCGGCAGGGCCTGCCCGATCCCGGTAGTATCTCCGTAGTATCGGCGCCAGCAGCGCCGATGCATCCGGGAACAAGTACCGTTCCGGACAGCATGCCGGGGCCAGGGGGAGGGACCAACATGACCACCAAGCTCGAACTGGTGCCCGCCTCCGCGGGCAAGCGTCTTGGCGCTGCCGTCCTGGACTGGTTGGGGCCAGTGGCTGTCCTGGCAACGACATTCGCCATCGGCATCGCGGGCATCACGCAGACGCGCCGCAACGGTTTCATCGTCTATGACACCGGTTTGCTGGTCCTCCTTGGCAGCATCGGCCTGGGCGTCACGGTGGTCTACACCTTTGTCCTCCTCGGGCTCGAAGCCAAGTCCGGAAATACCATTGGAAACCAGCTCATGGGCATCCGCAGTGCCGATGCCGACGGCTACGCTCCCGGCGCGGGTGCGGTCTTCGTCCGGGGGATCCTCACCGGGGGCTTCCTTATTGTGGGCTCCCTGGCCGCCGTCATCCTCTCGGCGCTGGGTTTGTTGGGCCTTGTTGTGTGGATCGCCTTGCCGCTCATGGTGCTGGGCGTTGTGTGGGCCGTCCTGGTGGTCATTTCCAATGCCTGGGACAAGGATGGCAAACTGCGGGGCTGGCACGACAAAGCGGCCAAGTCCTTGGTGTTCGATGTCAACGCAGGCCGCAACCCTGTAACTTCCGGAGGCATCCAGGGTCCATACAGCTTTGCACCCATGGACCTGCCGCCTGTCCAACCGGTCGCCTCTCCAGTGCCGACCAGTCGCCCGGCTGCCGCCGCACAATCCGCCTCTGCGCACGCAGCGCCAACCCATACAGCGCCAGCAGCACCCACACAGCTTGCCTCGGCAGGGTCTGTTGCACCGGCGTCGCCGGTTGCGTCGCCCCTTGCTTCGCCGGTGCAGCCGTCGCATGATCCCAACCAGTGGCGTCCTCCGACGCCGCCGCGCCAGGTTTCGCCAACACCTGGCGTGCAGCCTGCACCCCAGCATTCTGTGCCGCCCCAGGCCGCGGCCGGGTTTCAGCCCCCGGCAGTGCCGCAGCCGGCTGCAGCCCATCCGGACGACGACGTCGAACGCACCCAGATGCGTCCCGGAACCGCCCGTGCGCAGGCAGTGCTGCGGATTCGGATTGACGACGGCCAGGATGTCCAGCTTGGGGGGAGCGTCCTGCTTGGCCGCAACCCTGCTCCGCAGCCGGGGGAGACTGTGGAGCAGCTCTTGCCTGTATCGGATCCCGGCCGGTCCATTTCCAAAACCCACCTTCATCTCCGGGTTGATGGCGATGGCGTGTGGGTGACGGACCGCAATTCCACCAATGGCAGTGCTGTTACCGCTTCCGACGGCATACAGACCAGGCTCCAACCGGGCGAAGCAGTCTTCGTCCGGCCCGGTTCCACAGTTCACTTCGGGGACCGTTCCTTCCACCTAGGACAAGCATGAATTTCCAGCCGGCCACCCCCGCCAATGCCGACGCCGGCCCGTCCGCAGGCGGGACCGCCTTTCGCCTGAGTTATGGCTACGGAACCGACCGCGGCCTTCGTCGCGAGCTGAATGAGGATTCGTTCATCGCGGCCGACCCGGTTTTCGCCGTGGCCGACGGCATGGGCGGACATGAGGCAGGCGAGATCGCCAGCGGCATGTGCGTCCGCACCCTGGGCAGCGCCCCTGAGTTGGCGTCCGGTGTGCGAACGGCTTCTGCGGCGGACCTCCAGGCGTGCCTCCTGAAGGCCGACGCCGCCATCCGCGAAGCAACGGGGGCCCGCGCCGGAACCACGCTGTCCGGCGTGGTGGTGGTGGAACAGATGGGCTTGCCGTACTGGCTGGTCATGAACATCGGAGATTCGCGCACCTACAGGCTCAGCCAGGGTGAATTCGCCCAGATCAGTGTTGACCACTCGGAGGTCCAGGAACTCGTGGACTCGGGCGACATCACCTCCGAACAGGCCGCGGTCCATCCGCGCCGGCACGTTGTCACCCGCGCACTGGGCACCGGGGACGAGACCGAAGCGGACTTCTGGTTGCTGCCTATCCAGGAAGGCGACCGGATCATGGTCTGCTCCGACGGCCTCAATGGCGAACTCGGTGATGACCACATGTTCCGGATCCTGAGCACAGTTGCCCATCCGCAGGACGCCGTGGACGCGCTCATCCAGGCCGCGCTGCGGAGCGGCGGACGGGACAACGTAACCGTCATTGTGGTTGACGCCAAAAACGTACTGAACGACGCCGGTATCGCCATTACGGCCCCCCGCCCGGAAGTCGGGTCCGACGTTGAGGAGGACACCCTCCCCAAGGCCTGGGTGAACGGAACCGACCAGGAGGAAGGCAGTGATGGCGAGCAGTAATCTCCTGGCCCTTACCCGTTACCGGCAGGGGGAGTGGTTTGGCGTTGTCCGTAACGGCACCATGGTGCTTCTTGGCCCTGAGACACCGCACGCCTTGATCGATACCGTCTGGGAGTTACTGGACTCCGCTCCGGAGGCCCACGAAGTCCTGCACGAGGTCACCGAAGCCTTCGGTGTTTCCCTCAGCCGGATCCCGCCCTTTGGGATCATAGATTCGAAGGACGCGCTCCGGGTGTTCCTCCGGGGCGACCTTGAACTGTTGGTGCAGTTGGGCGGCGGTCGCGAACACCTCACGGGCCGGGACGTCACCACCTGGACCGAACGCCGCATCGTTGGAGCCACCTCGTTCAGCCTTCATATCGGTGCGTCGCCGAGCGACGGCACGGACGGGCCACTCCTGGATACCCTTCCGTTGAAGGACGGTGTGGTGTTGTTGGCTTCGTTGGAGGCTGCCGGCCAGGATGCAGTGGCTGGTGCGCCAGCCAGGGCGGGGGAGAAGCCACAGGCTGGGGACGAGCCCGCTACGGCGAATGCGCTATCAACGCCCACACAGCCCCCGGCGCCACCCAAGCCTGAGGCCGTATCCGATGTAGCCGTATCCGATGAAACGATGATCGGCTACACCGATGCCGATCTCGGGCTGACCATCGCACCAGGACAGGCACACGCTTCCGCAGAGTCCACTTCTGTCGAGTCCACTTCTGTCGATCCCACTTCCGCGGAGCCCACTTCCGCGGAGCCTTCTGCAGGGCCGGATTCCAGTGCGGACGCTCCCTTTGAGGAGCCTGCCGCGGTCGGGCACGTTGCCGTGGTTGAAGCGGAGGGGGAGGATCCGGTTTCCCAGGCAGAGCCCGAGGCGGCGGAGGGAACCGGGACGGACGTCGAAACGGCGTCACCGGATCCTGCGCCCGATGAAGAAGCCGACGCTCCTGGCGATCAAGATGCTGTGGATGTCCCGGTCCACACCAGTACGACGGATCCCGTAAGCCCGTCGCTTGAAAACACCACCAATTACGACCATTTGTGGGACAAGACTGTGATGCGCACGATCGAAGACGCCGCAGTCCGCCTGCACAGCGACTCCGACGACCACGACGCTCCCGTCAGCCAGTCGCCCGGCCCGCAACCGCCGTCGGCTCCTGAAACACCATCCGGGACGGAGCAGACTGCTGCTGAACCGCTGAACGTACCACTGAACGTTCCACCCGCGCCCACGTCGGCACCTGCAGCCGGGCAAAGCGATTCGCCCGGCGGCGGACTGATTGATTCGGTGCCGTGGCTGCGCGGTGGGCCGTCCTCGCCCCCGCCGGCTGATCCGGCACCCCAGGTACCTGCAGCGTGGACGCCTGCCCCCGCCGGCGTCCCCATGGACGAAGACTCGGACCACGACGGCCAGACCATCATGAAAAGCAGCCTGGCCCGGGTTGATGACGCCGGGCTTGGCGGGACGGCCGGGGATGCTGCGTCTCTCAATGGTCCCAGCGTGTTGGCCAGGGTCTGTTCGAAAGGCCATGCCAACCCGCCCACGTACCCTCTGTGTTCGGTGTGCGGAGTGCCCATCAGCGGGGATGCAGTTCACGTCCCGCGCCCCCGCCTGGGCCGCATGCGGCTTTCCACAGGGGAGCTGATTGATCTTGACCAGTCCCTCATCATCGGACGCCAACCGTCGGTTTCCCGGGTCCAAGGTGGAACCATGCCCCGGCTGGTCCAGGTGGAGAGCCCCGGCGGGGACATCTCCCGTTCCCACGTGGAGGTCCGGCTTGAAGGGTGGCACGTCATGCTGTGCGACCTGAAGGCGACCAACGGCACCGTACTGATCCGCGAGGGCCAAGCACCCCGCAGGCTTGCCCAAAACGAGATGGCCATATTGCTGGACGGCGATATCGCTGAGCTCGGCGACGACATTTCATTGCGTTTCGAGGAGATTCTTTGAGTTCCAAGAGGCCCCCGGCCCCGCCTCCACCCATCCCGGGATTCAAGTACATCAGCCTGCTTGGCTCCGGCGGCTTCTCCGATGTGTACCTTTACGAGCAAGACCGGCCGCGCCGGAAAGTAGCGGTCAAGGTGCTGCTGTCCGACCTCAAGACCGAAGGGGCCCGCCGCCGCTTCGAGTCCGAGGCCAACCTCATGGCGCAGTTGTCCTCGCACCCCTACATCGTCACGATCTTCGAAGCCGAAATTACCGAAAGCGGACACTCCTACCTGGCCATGGAGTACTGCTCGCGGCCCAGCCTTGACGTCCGTTACAGGCGCCAGCGCTTCAGCGTGGACGAAGTCCTGGCCGTCGGCATCCAGGTGGCGTCCGCCGTCGAGACCGCGCACCGGGCCGGAATCGTGCACCGGGACATCAAGCCCGCCAACATCCTGGTGACCGACTACAACCGTCCGGCGCTGACGGACTTCGGCATCTCGGGCACCATTGGCGCCGACACCGAAGACGACGCCGGCATGTCCATCCCGTGGTCGCCGCCCGAACAGTTCCGTGGTGGCGCCGTGGAGGGTGTTCCCGTGGACATCTGGGCCTTGGGAGCGACCCTCTACACCCTGCTGGCTGGGCGTTCGCCTTTTGTCCTCCCGGGACAGGACAATTCGCAGCGCGAATTGATCTCCCGCATCACCAACGCGCCCCTGCCAAGGCTCGGCCGCGCGGACGTTCCGGAGTCCCTGGAACTCGTCCTCGCAACGGCCATGGCGAAGTCTCCAGGGTCGCGCTACTCGTCCGCCCACGCCTTCGCATTGGCGCTGCAGCGCATCCAGACCGAGCTGAACCTGTCCGTCACGCCGTTCGAGGTGCTGGAGGAACCGGGCCACGCGGAGGAACAGCACCCGGATGACAACGTCGAGGAAACCCGCGTCCGCAGCATCGCCTCGATTGATCCTGACGCTTCCGGAACGGCTACCACCGGTTCTGCGCCTACCTTCCCGGCGCGGACATTCCCGTCCACCGTTCCAGGCAGCGCTCCGCAAGTACCTAAAGCGCTGACAACCCGGCCAAACCCGCCACAGCAAGTACCAACCCAACAGCCCGTCCCGCACTTCCAAGCGCCGCAGCCTGCCGTGCACGAACACGATTCCGCGGAGTCCACCGTGCTTCGCGGCTGGCAGCCATCGGGCAGGCAGGACCACGTTGACGACACCGTCAGCCGCTCGGCGTCGCAGGCGGCCCCGGACATCGAGGAAGAGGCGCCGGCTGTTGACCACAGCAAGCGCAACCTGTGGCTGGCGGCCACCGGCGCCGCGGTCCTGGTTGTGGCCATTGTGGTGGGAGTTGTGCTGGGGGGCCAGGCCCAGCCGAAGGTTGCACCCACGGAGTCGGTGAGCAAGAAGCCCGCGGATGCGGTCAGTGATGGCGGCGTACCGGAAGTAACGGACATAACCTACGAAGTCCAGGGTGGGGGTACAGGCGTGCCCTTGGTTGTCTTTCGTTGGAACAGCCCGGACTGGAAGGTCACCGATACCTTCAAGTGGCGCCTGAAATCAGCAAAATCCGAGGGCGAGTACGAGTCGACATCCGATCTTTACGCCATCGTCACCGGACATACCGAACGGCCACTTTGTATCCAGGTCATCATGGTTCGCGCCGATGGCGCGGCCTCACCTGGCGGCCCTGACTCCATTGCCTGTGTGGAGAAATAGCGGGCCCATGAACCAAACACGTTGTCCAGCAAGGAGGCACAGATCATGGGGGATCTAGCAATAGATTTCTGTGGCGAATGGTACGAACCGTCCGACGAAGACGTCTTTGACATCGGCCGCGAAGGCGACCTGGAAGTTGACGACAATCCGTACCTGCACCGCCGCTTCCTGCAGATTGCCCGTTACGACGGCATCTGGTGGCTGAGCAACGTCGGCAGCATGCTGTCCGCCACCATCGCGGACGGTTCCGGTGGCATGCAGGCCTGGCTGGCACCCGGCGCCAGGATCCCGCTGGTGTTCAGCCACACGAACGTCATCTTTACCGCCGGTCCCACCACCTACGAATTTGCCGTGCACCTGAAGACTCCGTCCTTCAGGCATGAGGCGCGTGACGACGACCAGGCCGGTGACACCACCATTGGCCCGGTGGTCTTCACCGATTCGCAAAAGGCCCTCATCGTGGCCTTGGCGGAGCCCATGTTGCGGCGGGAGGGAACAGGCTTCAGCGCCATCCCATCCTCTGCCGAGGCCGCAAAACGCCTTGGCTGGGCCTTGACCCGGTTCAACCGCAAGCTGGATAACGTGTGCGACAAACTGGACCGCGTAGGCGTCGTGGGCCTGCGCGGCGGAGTTGGAAAACTCGCCACCAACCGCCGGGCACGCCTGGTGGAGCATGCCGTGACGTCCCACCTTGTGACGCCGGCAGACCTGCATCTTCTTGAAAAAATGAGTGGAGTCGACGAAGGATGAAGTTCCGCCTGACATTGCGGCGTGACCCGGCGGAAGCAAAGGACCTCGCCGTAACGGTCGATGGCCGTGCCACCGTGGCCGATATTGCCACCGAGCTTTGGGCAGCCGACCCCGCACGCAAGGGGACCGAACCGCCGTCGAACCTGTCCATCAGCGTGGACGAAGCGTTTGTTGGCGGTGGCTTGTCCGGGCACATCCTCAGGCCCACGGACAACCTGCTGGAGTCCGGGCTCCGCCCCGGTTCCAAGGTCTCTCTGGCCCAGGTCAGTGAGCAGTTCGCGTCTACGGGCCACGGAACCAACCGGGGACCAGCGGCGGCGACCTTGCGCGTGATGTCAGGGCCCGACGTCGGCCGCGAATTTTCGCTGCCGTTCGGCACCAGCTACATCGGCCGGGACCGGGACGCTGATATCCGTCTCTCCGACCCCCTGACCTCCAAGGGGCACGCCCGCATCACGGTGGGGGAGACGGTGGAGATCGTGGACACGAACTCCGCCAACGGCCTGCTCATGGACGGCTTGCCGGTCACCAGGGCCACGCTTGCATCATCGGACACAGTGACGCTCGGCGATACGACGGTGGGCGTGGTTTCCCTTTCCAGGAACCATGGTGGCGGCCCTTCCTCGCCGCTGGTTGACTTCAACCGGTCCCCGCGCGTGCTTCCGCGCTTTGAATCGCCCAAGCGTGTTCCGCCCGCGGGTCCGAAGCGGCCTGAGCACCAACCGTTCCCCTACATCATGCTGGTTGCTCCGCTGCTGATGGGTGGCGTGCTTTTCGCGGTCACCCAGAACCTGCTCTCGGTGCTCTTCATGGCCATGATGCCGCTGTTCATCGTGGGCCACTACGTCGATCACAAGATGCAGGGCAAACGGCAGGCAAAAGAGGGCCACAAGCAATTCAAGGCCGCCATGCTGGCGTTCCGCGAGGACATTGACAGGCAGCAGAACATAGAGCGTGCCGTCCGCCTCCAGGAAGCACCGTCCGTGAGCGATACCGTGGACGCGATCTACAAGCTCGGTCCTTTGCTCTGGACCAACCGTCCCGAGCACCAGCACTTCCTGGGCGTCCGTTTTGGTTTGGGTTCGGCTCCGTCGCGGATCCCCTTCGATGAACCTGCCGCCAATGAGACAGAGCCGCAGTACATGCGCGAAATCCAGGAGTGCCTGCAACAGGTCCGTGTGATCGAGGGCGTGCCGATCGTGTCGCAGCTGCGCACTTCGGGTTCCTTTGGTGTCGCGGGCGACCGCAGCGTGGTGGATGACGTGGCCCGTGGCATGGTGCTCCAGCTGGTGGCGCTCCATTCGCCGGCAGAGGTGGTCCTGACCGCGCTGACCTCGCCGCGTTCACGTGAACGTTGGGACTGGTTGCAGTGGCTTCCGCATGTGGGTTCGGGCCACAGCCCCCTGTCCGGCGACCACCTTGCTGCCGGCCCGGGTGCGGGTGCTGCCTTGTTGTCACGACTGGAAAACCTCGTGGAAGAACGCGAGTCGCTGTCCAAGGAACCCGGTCCGCAGCCGCGTCCGGGCCTTAAAGACGAGCATGAAGAGCTTCCGTCGCCGGTGGTTCCGGCTGTGTTGGTGATCGTGGAGGATGACGCTCCCGTGGACCGCGGCCGCCTCACCCGCCTGGTGGAGCGTGGTCCCGATTATGGGATTCACGTCATGTGGGTGGCCGCCAACGTGCAGTCGCTTCCGGCCGCGTGCCGTGATTTCCTGTCCGTCGACGGCGACCACGGCACCACTACCGGCCAGGTCCGGTTGGGCCGCCACACCTACCCGGTGAGCTGCGAAAGCCTCGACGCCGAACTCGCCACGCAGCTGGCACGCATGATGTCGCCGCTGGTGGATGTCGGGAACCCGCTCGACGACGACTCCGACCTCCCGCGGGCCGTCTCCTACGCCACGTTGATCGGCAAGGAGCTGATGGACAACCCGCAGGCTGTGGCCGAACGCTGGCAGGAGAACAACTCCGTGCACGCCACGGCGGTTCCCAACCGCAAGGACAACGGGAGCCTCCGTGCCCTGGTTGGATCCAAGGGCGTGGAGCCGTTCTACCTGGACCTGAAGAACGAGGGACCCCACGCGCTGGTCGGTGGAACCACCGGTGCCGGCAAGTCCGAGTTCCTTCAGTCCTGGGTGATGGGAATGGCCGCCGCCTACAGCCCGGACCGCGTCAGCTTCCTCTTCGTGGACTACAAGGGCGGCGCAGCCTTCGCGGACTGCCTGCACCTGCCCCACACGGTGGGCCTGGTCACGGACTTGTCCCAGCACTTGGTCCGCCGGGCACTGACGTCCTTGCGCGCCGAACTGCACTACCGCGAGCGGTTGCTGAACCGCAAGAAAGCCAAGGACCTCCTGGCCTTGCAGCGCGAAGCAGATCCCGAGGCTCCGCCGTACCTGATCATCATCGTGGACGAGTTCGCGGCCCTCGCCACGGAAGTTCCCGAATTTGTTGACGGCGTTGTCGACGTGGCGGCCCGTGGACGTTCCCTGGGCCTGCACCTTATTCTTGCTACCCAGCGGCCGGCCGGCGTTATCAAGGACAACCTGCGGGCCAACACCAACCTCCGCGTCGCCCTGCGCATGGCTGACGAAGTGGACGCCGTGGACATTCTTGGCGTCCCCACGGCAGCGTATTTCGATCCTTCCATTCCCGGTCGCGGTGCCGCCAAGACCGGACCGGGGCGCATCCAGGGATTCCAGACCGGATATGCCGGTGGCTGGACCACCGAGAAGCCGCAGCGCCCCCGGATCGACATTGTGGAGATGGCCTTCGGCTCCGGCCCTGTGTGGGAACCCCCGCTGGTGACCCAGGCGGAGGAAGAACCTGCCGGACCGAACGACATCGCACGCATGACAAACAACATCATCCGCGCAGCCGATGTCCTGTCCATTGCGCCGCCGCGGAAACCGTGGCTCAACGAGCTCGCCACTACCTATGATTTCTCCAAGCTCCCCAACCCGCGTACCGACGAACGGCTGCTGCTGGGCGTGGCTGACGATCCCGCGCACCAGGACCAGCCGACGGTGTTCTACGAACCGGACAAGGACGGCAACATGGCCGTCTACGGCACGGGTGGGTCCGGCAAGTCGGCAGCGTTGCGGGGCATCGCCATCGCCGCGGCCGTGACTCCGCGGGGTGGCCCTGTGCACGTCTACGGTATCGACTGCGGCTCGTCCGGCCTGAAGATGCTGGACGGCCTTCCGCACGTTGGCGAGATCATCAACGGTGACGACGTTGAGCGTGTGGGCCGTCTCCTGCGCTGGCTCAAGGAAGTGGCCGATGACCGGGCCTCGCGTTTTGCCGAAGTGCGGGCCTCGACCATTGTCGAGTACCGGCAACTGGCCAACCGGCCGGACGAGAAACGCATCTTCATCCTGGTGGACGGCATGTCTGCATTCCGGGAAGGCTACGAGTACAGCAATCTGTCAGCCCTGTGGGACATCTTCCTGACCCTGGCCACGGACGGCCGTCCCCTCGGCATCCACCTCGTTGTGAGCGGTGACCGCACCAACTCCGTTCCGGCGTCGCTCCTTGCCTCCATCCAGAAGCGGCTGGTGCTGCGGCTCAGTTCCGAGGACGACTACATGACACTGGACGTCCCCAAGGATGTCCTCAACGCTGCTTCGCCTCCGGGCAGGGGACTGCTGGACGGCCTGGAAGTCCAGCTCGCGGTGCTTGGCGGCAACTCGAACCTGGCGCTGCAGGCCCGTGAAGTGGCCAAGCTGAGCCAGGCGATGGTTCGCCAGGGACTGGAGCAGGCGCCGCAGATCCAGCGCCTCCCGGAATTGGTGGACCTGGATATCCTGCCCACCGGCGGCCCGGACAACCCGGTCATTGGTGTCGACGACGAGACGCTGGGTTCGGCGGCCATCACCGCCAAGGGTTCGCTCCTGTTGGCTGGTCCTCCGGGCTCGGGCCGCACGGTTGCGCTGGTCACGCTCGCGTACGCGCTGCGGCGTTCGAACCCAAGAACGGACCTCATCTACATTGGGTCCCGCCGCTCGGCGGTGGCGTCGCTGAACATTTGGAGCAGGTCCTTGGTGGGACCGGACGAAGTCTCCGATGTCATTGACGACCTCATCGACAAAGCCTCGGACAACCCGGGAAGCATGGCCATCTTCATCGAAGGCCTCACCGAGTTCACGGACACCCTGGCGGAATCGGGAGTGGGCCGTTTGGTCACCGCGGCCATCAAGGCGGACCAATGGGTTGTGGGCGAGTCCGAAACGTCCACCTGGTCCCAGGCCTGGTCCCTGGCCCAGCCGTTCAAGTCCGGGCGCCGTGGCCTCCTGCTCAACCCTGGAGACGTGGAAGGCGACACCCTGCTCAATACTTCGCTGGGCCGGATCAGCAAGGACTTCATCCCGGGCCGCGGCTACATCGTGGGCCGCGGCAAGGTCCGCAAGCTGCAGATCGCCATGCCGCCGGAAAACCGCAGCTAGGAGGCTGTTGGGCCGGAATGTCGGTGCCTTGCGGCAAGATAGAACTGTGAGCACACCAGAAACTGCGAATCCGGTAGAAACCACAGGTGAGAACTCCGCGGCTGTCGTCGTGGAGGGGGAGGGAACGCCGCCCGCGGAATCCTTGCGGGACGAGTATGAGCGCTTGGCTGACCTCGTCCGCAAGTACCGGTATGCCTATTACCAGGAAGACTCGCCCACGGTCTCGGATGCCGAATTCGACGAACTGTACCGGCGGCTCGAGGAACTGGAGGCCCTCCACCCGGAGCTCGTTTCCAATGATTCCCCCACCCAGGAAGTAGGCGGGGAGGTCTCCTCGGCTTTCGCCGCGGTGGAACACCTGCAGCGGATGTACAGCCTGGACGACGTCTTCTCGTTGGAGGAGCTCGAGGCCTGGGTCCGGAAGGCTGAGGCTTCCGTGGCCAAACTGGGGGACTCCGTTCCGCCGATCGCGTGGCTGACCGAATTGAAGATCGATGGCCTGGCCGTCAACCTCCTGTACCGGGATGGCAAGCTGGTCCGCGCCGCAACCCGTGGAGATGGCACCACGGGCGAGGACATCACGCACAACGTGCTCACCATCAAGGAGATCCCGCGTGAGCTCAGTGGCTCGGGATACCCCTCGGAGGTGGAAATCCGTGGGGAGGTGTTCATTCCTTCCAAGGCCTTCCTCGAGTTCAATGAGACACTCGTGGCCGCCGGCAAGGCCCCCCTTGCCAATCCACGGAACGCTGCTGCCGGCTCACTGCGCCAAAAGGACCCGGCCGAGACAGCCAAACGGCCCTTGAGCATGTATGTGCATGGCATCGGAGCGCGTGAAGGACTCGAAGCGAAAAGCCAGTCCGAAACCTACAAGCTGCTGGAACAATGGGGGCTTCCGGTCAGCCCGTACCTCAAGGTGCTGGGCTCCTTCGAGGAGGTCCTTGATTTCATTGCCTACTACGGTAAACACCGGCATGGGCTGCAGCATGAAATCGACGGCATCGTGGTCAAGATCGATGACTTTGCCACCCAACGCGCGCTCGGATACACCTCCCGCGTGCCCCGATGGGCGGCCGCGTACAAGTACCCGCCGGAAGAGGTCCACACCAAGCTCCTGGACATTGCGGTCAACGTTGGTCGCACGGGAAGGGTAACTCCCTTCGGACTGATGGAACCGGTGAAGGTGGCGGGCTCCACAGTGGGCATGGCCACCCTGCACAACCAGGATGTGGTCAAGGCCAAGGGAGTGATGATTGGCGACATCGTGATCCTCCGCAAGGCCGGGGATGTCATTCCGGAAATCGTTGGGCCGGTGCTGGCCCTGCGCGACAAGCAGGATCCTCCCGTGCGCGAATTCGTGATGCCCACCGAATGCCCGTCATGTGGAACTCCGCTGGCACCGGCCAAGGAAAGCGACGTGGATATCCGTTGCCCCAACGCCAAGTCCTGCCCTTCCCAGCTCCGGGAGCGCGTCTTCCACCTGGCCGGCCGTGGTGCCTTCGATATTGAAGCCTTGGGCTGGGAAGCTGCTATTGCCTTGACCCAGCCCGCCGAGCCGGAGACTCCGCCCCTCACCAGCGAAGCCGGGCTGTTCAGCCTGACCCGCGAAGTCCTGGCGGACGTCAAGATCCGCCGGGAGAAGCGGTCCAAGGGCGTAGCTACCGGCGAATACGAGCTCGTTCCGTACTTCTACACCAAGGGAACTGCCAAGTCGCCGTCCAAGCCCACGGCCACCACGGAGAAGCTCTTCGTTGAGCTGGAGAAGGCCAAAAAGCAGCCCCTGTGGCGTGTGCTGGTGGCCCTGTCCATCCGCCACGTTGGACCCACGGCGTCGCGGGCACTTGCCACCGCCTTCGGCAGCATGGACGCGATCCGCAGCGCCAGTGAAGAGCAGATCGCCCACGTTGACGGCGTGGGACCCACCATCGCCGCAGCGCTGAAGGAATGGTTCGCCGTGGACTGGCACAACGAGATCGTCGACAGCTGGGCTGCGGCGGGCGTGCGCATGGAGGACGAACGCGACACCTCCGTTCCGCGGACCCTTGAAGGCCTCACGGTGGTCGTCACCGGAACGCTCCCCAACTTCAGCCGGGACGAAGCGAAGGAAGCCATCATCATCCGTGGCGGCAAGGCCTCGGGATCCGTTTCCAAGAACACCAGCTACCTGGTGGCCGGCGAGAGCGCAGGAACCAAACTGGACAAAGCCGAGCAACTCGGTGTTCCGGTGCTGGACGAGGACGGCTTCCGCGAGCTCCTCGCCAACGGGCCGGTGCAGCAGGGCGCGGACGGCGAATCGGAAGAGCCGCAGCTTGAGGCAGCGGCGGAAGCGGAAGCCGAATGACTGACGCCACCGAGCTGCTGGCCGTTGCCAGGCGTGCTGCAGCTGCCGGAGCTGCCGTGCTGGCCCAACGCTCCGTCAGCGGCACTGCCGGCGACGGCCTGGACACCACGAACAAAGGCGAGGCCGGAGATTGGGTAACCGCTTTCGACGTCGCTGCGGAGAACGCGGTCCGTGAAGCGATCCTGTCCGAACGGCCTGGCGACACCATCACCGGTGAGGAGCACGGGACCACGCGTCCGGCCAACCCTTCCGGCTACCGCTGGTCCATCGACCCCCTGGACGGGACCACCAATTTCATCCGGAACATCGTCTACTACGCCACCTCTGTTGCTGTGGCGGATTCCGACGGCGTATGGCTGGCGGGCGTCGTTCACGCCCCTGCCCTTGGGCGTGTGTACTCGGCAGCCCGGGGCCAGGGAGCCCAGCTGGAAACGGCCGGGGAAACCACCGCATTGGCTGGTCCGGTTCCCGGGCGGACGGGGCTGATCCTGGCTACCGGCTTCAGCTACGATCCCCTCACCAGGGCCGATCAGTCGGCGGGACTGGCTGAGCTCATGGAGGGGTTCGCCGACGTCCGCCGGCTGGGTTCGGCAGCATTGGACCTGTGCCTGGTGGCGGACGGCACCTTTGACGCTTACGGTGAACGTGGCCTGAACGAACACGACTTCGCCGCCGGCGCGTTGATCGCCGAGGAAGCCGGCTGCTGGGTGCGGAGGCCACGGCTGACCAGCCCGCTCGACGGCGGGCCGAGTACTGAGGATCGCCTCGCGGCGTGGATGTGTGCAGGCGCCCTGGAACTGTCCGGCAAATTCCCGTTGTGACCTCCCGCCCGTGATCAAGACGCTGGCCATCGCCAATTACCGCTCCATCCGGGATCTCGCCATCGAACTGCACGGCCTGGACGTCGTCACCGGGGCCAACGGCAGCGGAAAGTCCTCGCTGTACCGCGCCCTGCGCCTCCTTGCTGAATGCGCCGGCGGGGATTCCGGAAATGTGGTGGGCGCCCTGGCCCGGGACGGTGGTTTGTCATCCACCCTCTGGGCAGGACCCGAGACCATCAGCGACGCCATGCGAAGGGGAGAAGTCCCGGTCCAGGGCACAGTACGCAAGGAGTCCGTGAACCTGAAACTCGGCTACTCCGGGGACGATTTCGGCTACTTGGTGGACCTTGGCATGCCCGTGCCAGGGGGAGTGGGGTTTGACCAGGAGACCGGCCGCCCCCGCCCCTCCGCATTTGGGCTCGACCCGGAAATCAAGCGGGAACAAATCTTCTCGGGGCCCGTAGCCAGGCCAGGTTCTTTGTTGGTGGACAGGAAAGGCGGCCTGGCGCGACTCCGTGGTGCCGGCGGCGAGTGGACCGAGCTGTCACGTCGCCTGGATACTTTCCAAAGCATGCTCACAGAGGTCTCGGACCAGGACCGGGCACCTGAAGTCCTGCGGGTGCGGGACTCCGTGCGTTCCTGGCGTTTCTATGACCATTTCCGCACCGATCCTGATGCTCCCGCGCGCCAGGCACAGATCGGGACCCGTACTCCTGTGCTGCACCACAGCGGAAGGGACCTCGCGGCCGCCCTCCAGACACTGCGGGAGGTGGGGTTCGAGCAGAAGCTGGATGCCGCCGTCGGCCATGCCTTTCCCGGAAGCCGGCTGGAGATTGCCGTCAACGACGGCAGGTTCAGCGTGGAGCTGAAACAGCCCGGCATGCTCCGGCCCATGAAGGCCGCCGAACTTTCCGACGGGACCCTGCGTTTCCTCCTGCTGACAGCTGCCTTGTTGACGCCGAGGCCGCCCGAACTCATGGTTCTCAACGAACCGGAGACCAGCCTCCACATTGACCTGATGCCGGCGCTGGCCGGACTGATCGTCCAGGCCAGCGCCTACAGCCAGCTGATCGTGGTGACACATTCCGAAGCCCTGCTGGCGGCGCTTCGGGAGACAGGAGCCGCACACGAGCACGAGCTCTACAAGGAACTGGGTGAAACCAGGATCAAGGGCCTGGGAGCGTTCGAGGGCCCGTTGTGGAGCTGGCCCAAGCGGTAATCAACGCACCAGCTGGGCTGAACACACCTGGTCCTAGAAAGCAGAACCAATCGACGTCAGTTCCTGGGCAGCACTTCCGGCGTAGCGGTTGGCGGGCCGTTCCAGCCCGTAGTGTCCGCGCAGCGTGGTGGCCGTGTACTCGGTGCGGAAGAGGCCACGCTGCTGCAGGATCGGCACCACCTGGTCAACGAAGGTTTCCAGTCCGGAGGGAAGAACCGGCGGCATGATGTTGAAACCGTCCGCTGCTCCGGCGAGGAACCACTCCTGGATCGCATCGGCCACCTGTTCCGGTGTGCCGGAGAAGGTGCGGTGTCCGCGTCCGCCGCCCAGCCGCCCAATCAACTGCCTGACAGTCAGTTGCTCGCGGCGGGCAAGCTCCACAATCAGCGTGTACCGGCTCTTGGCTCCCTCGATGTCGTCCTCGGAAGGCAGGTCCGCGGGCAGTTGCCGGTCCAAGGGAAGGTCCTCGGGTGCCAACCGCAGGGTCCTGGCAAGCTGTTCACGGGCGTACTCGGGCTTGATCAATTCATCAAGTTCCCGTTCGAGCTTGAGGGCTTCGGCTTCGGTGGAGCCGATCACCGGTACGATGCCGGGGAGGATCTTGATACCTTCGGGGTCCCTTCCCGCAGCCGCCGTGCGTGATTTCAAATCAGAGTAGAAATCCTGAGCATCTGCCAGTGTCTGGTGGGCGGTGAAGACGGCTTCGGCGTACTGGGCGGCCAGGTTCTTTCCGTTTTTCGAGGAACCTGCCTGGACGATCAACGGGTGGCCTTGCGGCGAGCGGGGAACGTTGAGGGGACCTCGGACACGGAAGTGCTTTCCTTCGTGGTCGATGACGCGGATCTTCGTGTCGTCGCCCCAGACGCCGTCGGCCTTGTCCGCAAGGATGGCGTCATCATCCCAGCTGTCCCATAGCTTTTGGGCGACCTCGATGAACTCAGCTGCGCGCTCGTAGCGGACAGCGTGTGCCGGCTGGTCGTCCACGCCGAAGTTCCGGGCGGCGTCGGGGCCGGCCGTGGTCACCACGTTCCACCCCGCGCGTCCACCACTGACCCAGTCCACGGAGGCGAAGCGCCGTGCGAGGTTGAAGGGATCGTTGTAGGTGGTGGAGGCGGTGGCGATCAGGCCGATCCTTTGCGTGGCCGTGGCGATGGCCGTCAGCAACACTGTTGGTTCCAGCTTTCCGGCGGGCCGGCGCCCCACCTCGCCAAAGAGTACGGGCGAGTCGGCGAAGAAGATGGAGTCCAGCTTTCCCCGTTCCGCTGTGCGGGCCAGGTGCTGGTAGTGCTCGATTTTCGTGGAGGCGAAGGGATCGCTTTCCGGGAGGCGCCACGAGGCCTCGTGGTGTCCGGTGCTCATCAGGAAGGCGTTCAGGTGCAGTTGGCGCTTTGGCGGGGTCATGGTTTCTCCTCGGGGTCAAGACGGTTGGGGGCGGCTGTGTGGCAACATAAGCACGAGCTTGAAGACCACCGCCAGCACCCCGACATGTCCCCGCAACAGCGCGAAACCGGGCTTCACCGAGCGCAACGGAACGGCATTCAACGCCACAAGAGGCAACAGAAAAGCAGCCTGCCGGAGCCTCCCGAGGCACCATCCGTCGTCGGGCCAGTCCTGTGGCCCGCCCCGGCAGAGGTGATAGTTCCATCACGGAAGGGGGCATTTGGCGCCGCGGGCGCGCCAGGCGCGACTACCATTGGTAGGTGCTTTCCCCGATTACCGTCCGTCCCGCCCTGCCTGAAGACTACGACGCCGTTGCCCGCATCACGCAGGACTCCTACGTCACTGCGGGGTACTACGGCGACGCCGACCACCCGTACCTGCAGAAGCTGCAAGACGTGGCAGGCCGCGCGGAACACGCAGATATTCTGGTGGCAGAACGCAATGGCGAAGTGATCGGATCCGTCACCGCAGCCCCGGCAGGCGGCGGCTTCTCGGACATCGGCCTTGAGGACGAATTGGAACTGCGCACACTCGTGGTGGATCCGGCAGTCCAGCGCTCAGGCGCGGGCCGTGCCCTGGTGCAGGCCGTCGTCGACCAGGCGAAGGCCATGGACGGCATCAACGCGGTTTCTTTGACCACCGGGGCCACCTGGGAGAGGGCGAACGCGCTGTACGCCCGGACAGGGTTCGACCGCGCCCCGCACCGTGATTGGTTCGTTCCCGGTACCGACATAAAACTGTTCGTTTACAGGCTCGAGCTCGGGCAGTCATAAAGTTTCCTTCGAAGCGCCGGCCACCGGGCCGGGCGCAACGACAGGAAGGCGCGGCATGCGCAAGACATTCGGCACGGGTTCGGTCTGGGAGCAGACCCTTGGCTACTCCCGCGCAGTCCAGGTGGACAACACCCTTTTCATCTCTGCCACGGCCGCTTCCGGCGTTGTCGATGGTAAAGACGGAATTATCGGCGATGACTTCTACTCGCAGACCAAGTACATCCTCGAAAAGCTCGGCACCGTACTTGAGGACGCCGGTTTCTCCTACGAGGACGTGGTGCAGTCCAAGCTGTACCTGACGGACATCAGCAAGTGGGAAGACGCCGGGCGGGCACACGGCGAGGTCTTCGGCGAGATCCGGCCTACGCTCTCCCTGGTGCACGTCCTGCCGTTCCTGGATCCGCAGATGCTCGTGGAAATCGAGCTCGTGGCGCAGAAGTCCGCGTAGCAGCGCACCCACCTGGGTCGCAGATCAGGTCGTTCCCAGCGCTGGGAACGACCTGATCTGCGACCTACTTGGGTCAGCCCGGGACGCCGTAGCGGTGTTCCGGGCGGCCCGTGCTTCCGTAACGCAGTTGGATCTCGACGGCGCCGTCATCGGCGAGCGAGGACAGGTACCTTTGCGCCGTGGCCCGGGAGACGCCGACCCGCTCAGCCACTTCGGCCGCGGAATACTGTTCACCGGGGACCAGCGACTCCAGGACCGCGGCTTCGGTGGCGGACCGTGGCTTCGCCGCGGGGGCAACATCGCCCGGAATCAGGGAGCGCTTGGCCCGCTCAATGGTGGTCTGGTCGACGGCGGCCTGCTGTCCCAGGATCCGGCGGTAGCGCGCATATGACCGCAGCTGTTGGGACAAGGATTCGGCAGTAAAGGGCTTGAGCAGGTACCCCAAGGCACCCCTGCGCAATGCCACCTTGATGGACTGGGCATCGGAGGCGGCCGTGAGCATTACTGCATCCACGTCCAGCTGGCCCAGGAGGTCCAGCCCGGATCCGTCCGGCAGGTAGACGTCCAGCAGCACAAGGTCGGGGCGCAGGCTGTGGATCGCCTGCAGCGCCTGGGACACGGATCCTGCGGGGGCAAGCGCCATGAAACCCGCCACGGAGTCCACATACGCTGCATGGAGTCGTGCCACGTGGAAGTCGTCATCGACGATCAGCACCCTCAAATCCTCAGTCACTGTTGTCCTCCCTCATCGCCGTGGTCGTCCTGCCCACCGTCGTCCTGCCCACCGTCGTCCTGCCCGCTGTCCATCACTCCGGGGATGGTGGCCATGAACACCGCGCCCGGCCCGCCGACTGTGCCCGGTTCCAGGACGCGCACATCGCCGCCGCGTCGCCGCGCCAGTTGCCGCACCAGCGCCAACCCCAGGCCCTGTCCCGCCCCCGGACGAACCGGCTGGTCCGACGTCGTAAATCCTTCAGCGAAAACCTCTTCGGGATCCAGACTCCCGAGCCCGTCACCTGAGTCCGCCACCACGATGTGGAGGGCGCCGCCGTCGCGGCTTTGCTCGTCCAGCAGTTCGATGTCCACCCAGCGTTCCGGGGCAGAACCGGCGACGGCGGCACTGACCGCGTTGTCGATCAGGTTGCCCAGGACTGTGGTGACGTCTTGGGGATCCGCCACGTGTCCACGCACTAGCGTTTCCGGACCGATGCGCAGGGCCACACCCCGCTCCGATGCTTCCACGCCCTTGGCGCCGACGAATGCCTGGAGGTAGGGATCCTGCAGGAGTTCGGCTTGTTCAACGGGGAATTTCAGGGGCCCAGTGGCGGAGATCCTGGCCAGGTATTCCTTGGCGGAGTCGTGTTGGCCGATGCTCATGAACCCGGCAATGGTGTGCAACTGGTTGGCGAATTCGTGACGCTGTGCACGGAGCGCCGTGGACATGGTGCCCACGGCGTCCAGTTGCCTGGTCAGTTGTTGCAATTCGGTGCGGTCGCGCAGCATGACAACCCAGCCAAGGTCTTCCTTCCGGTGCCAGGCCTTGCGCGCACTTGCCACCAGGACCCGTCCACCGGCCACCACTTCGACGGCTTCGGCGTCCTGTTCCGCTGGCTGCGTGAGCCGCTTGAGTTGTTCGGGAACGTTGGCCGATCTCCAGTCCTGTCCTGTGGCATCGGGCATGTCCAGGAGTCTTGCGGCAGCGGCGTTGAACACGGAGATGCGTCCGTCGGCGGCGATGCCGATCACTCCCTCGTCCACGCCTTGGAGCACCGCTACCTGGTCGTGGACCAGGGTGCTGATCTCCTCGGGTTCCAATCCGAGCGTGAGCCGCTGGAGTCGTCGGCGCAGCAGGAACGAGGCAAGGATGCCGGCCAGCAGCGCACCGCCGGCGGTGAGGGCAATGGGTGCGATGTCCCGCCCGAGGCTCTTGGTCAGCGATTCCACGGAGTAGCCCACGCTGACTTCGCCGACGATCACGCCGGCGGCGTCAGGAGAGTAGACGGGTACCTTGGCACCGGCAGAAGGCCCCAGCGTGCCCGTGTTCCGTGTGGTGATTTCCTCCCCGGAAAGGGCCACCGAGGGATCCGTGCTGACCCGCTCGCCGAGCCGTGCGAGGTCAGGGTGGGCCAGCCGGAGGCCTGTTTCGTCCGTGATGACGACGAACAGTGCCCCGGTCCGCACCCGGGCTGCCTCGGCCGCCGCCTGAAGGGGCCCGGCGGCGAGAACGTCCGGCGGGGGTGTGCCTTCCTCTTTGCTGATGGCCTGGACATCCGTACGGACGTCGGGATCTGCGGCCACCGTCCGTGCCAGGGTCAGGGCCTGGTTTTCGGCTTCGTCACCGATCCGTTCGTAGACCAGCCATGCGTGGACTGCGCCGCTCAACAGCACCACCAGCAGTACCACTCCGAGTTGGAGAAGGAGGGTCTGGGTGGAAAAGCGCATGCTCCATTGAAGCACTGAGCACAATGCGCAAAACGTTCGCAACGAGCAGTATTCCCAACAATTCCCGGAAACCCCTCCCAGTGACGGAGGCCACCATATTGTCTGTAGTGCGCATCACACCGACGTGGCGCCATTCACAGTAGTAAGGAGCCGGCCGTGCTGGTTTTGCTTGGATTCGCAATGATTGCGGTATTCATGGTCCTGATCATGACCAAAAAGTTGACGCCCGTCCTGGCGCTGATCATCGTCCCCACCATCTTCGGCCTCTTCGCCGGAGCAGGCCTCGGAATCGGGCCCATGGTCATGGATTCCATGAAGTCCATGACATCCACGGCGGCGCTCCTGATGTTCGCCATCATCTACTTTGGCCTCATGATCGACGTCGGACTCTTCGATCCGCTGGTCAAGTTCATCCTCCGCAAGCTGGGCAACGACCCCGCCAAGGTCGTCCTTGGCACCGCGATCCTGGCCGCCGCAGTGTCCCTCGATGGGGACGGCTCAACCACCTTCATCCTCACCACCGCCGCAATGCTCCCGGTGTACCTTCGCCTGAAGATGAGCCCAGTTGTCCTCACCTGCGTTGCGGGCCTGGCCAACGGCACCATGAACATCCTCCCGTGGGGCGGTCCCACGGCCCGCGCAGCAACTGCACTGAAGCTCGACGTCAACGACGTTTTCGTCCCGATGGTTCCGTCCCTCATCGTTGGCCTGATCGTCGTTCTGGTCTTCTCCTGGCTCCTGGGCCTGCAGGAACGCAACCGCCTCCGCACCGTAGCCCCCGAAATCTGGGGCGACGTCGCAGATCCTTCTGACGCGTTCGACGGCGGCACTGGCCGCGGTGGTTCGGTCGCCGCCGGTTCGGGCTCAGGTTCGGGCTCGGGCAGGGGCCGCTTCGGTTTCGGCCGCACCAGCTCAACCGCTGGAAAGCCGGGCACCGGCGGAGGCTCCGGCGTCGTGGTCCTGGAACGTCCCGAAACCCTGGTGGACGACAACGACACCGCCATGGCGGACACCGCCTTGGACCCCAACCGCACCACGCTGCGTCCCAAGCTGTTCTGGTTCAACCTGGGCCTTACAGTTGCCGTCATGGTGACGCTGGTGGCCAACATCGTTCCGCTGCCGTTCGTCTTCATGGTCGGCTCCGCTATCGCATTGCTGGTCAACTTCCCCAAGGTCAAGGACCAGGGCGCCCAGCTGATCGCCCACGCACCGTCGATCGTCGCCGTCGTCAGCATGGTCATGGCCGCTGCAGTGCTCACCGGTGTCCTCAACGGCACGGGCATGGTCAAGGCAATGTCTGAATGGCTGGTCCAGATCATTCCTGCGGACATGGGCCCGTTCATGGCGGTCATCACCGGCGTGCTGAGCATCCCGATGACGTTCTTCATGAGCAACGACGCCTTCTACTTCGGAGTCCTGCCGGTCCTGAGCGAAACGGCGGCCCACTACGGCGTCGGAGCGGCGGACATGGCCCGCGCATCGATCACCGGCCAGCCGTTCCACCTGCAGAGCCCCTTGGTGCCTGCCATCCTCCTGCTGGTCTCCCTGGCCAAGGTGGACCTGGGCGACCACCACAAGAAGGTCCTCTGGCGAACCGCTGTCATCTCGATCGTGATGCTGGGCGTCGGCGTCCTGACCGGAGCAATCGGCATCGGCTGACCCCTGAACCACGGGGTGAAACAGGGTGGCCCCAGCCGCACACAGTAATGATCAGCCTGCCGGGTTTGTTGCCTGGCAGGTCTGGTCATTTGCTGTTTGGCTGGGAATGCTTCCCTGGGCCGGAGCCTGGACCGGCTTGTCGCCGGACGCGAAATCCTCGCCGGCGTACAACTGTACGCCCTCGATGCCCGTAACTTCCTGGATGCTGCCGGCGGGGAGCCCGAACATGGCTGCGATATCTGCAGCGACATCGTCGAAACCGGCTTGGTAGTACACCATGGTCTGTGGTCGGGGCTGTGCCTGCAGGCGTGTTGTCTTGGTGTAGCCGGCGGCCGCCAGCGTCGCTGCGATCGCGTTGCTTCGACCTGTCACGGACGTGCCATTGGCAACGGATACCGGCTGGAGTGCTTTGTCGAACGAGGGCTTGGCCGGTGGAGTCGTTGCATCAGCCGGGGGAGTTGTGCCCTGGCTCAGGTCCGCGCTCTGCTGGAGGGCGGAGAAGAGTTGGGAGGCTGCCGGTTCCGCCAGGGTCAACCTGTTGGGGTCGGAGGGCGCGGGAACCGTCGGCACCGTGACGAAGTTGACCTTCGCGGGGTCGATGTTTTTCAGGCGGTCAGCGATGGTCAGCAGCGCAGGAACCGAAGACAGGCCGGTGTCCACGGTGAGGTTGCTGGTCATGGTGTCGGCAATGTCCAGTACCTTCTGCGGGTTTGTCAGGGTGCCTTCGGATTTCAGCTTTCGGACCAGGGAGCCAAGGAACGCCTGCTGGGCCTGGATCCGGCCCAGGTCCCCGCCATCGGCGAAAGCGTGGCGCGTGCGCAGGAACGCCAGCGCCTGGTTGCCTTCCACTTGGGATGTTCCCTGCGGAAGCTTGAGCCCGGAGTCGGGATCGTAGACGGCGGAGTTCACGCACACGTCCACTCCTCCCACTTTGGTGGAGAGTTCTTTGACGGCATTGAAATCGGCCATCATGAAGTGGTCGATTTCCAGGCCGGTGAGCTTATTTACGGTATCCACTGCACAGCCAATGCCGGCTTCGGCCATCGCGCTGTTGATCATCGCGTCCGCACGGGCAGCATGCTGCTGGTTGGTGGCCTGGTCCTTGCATTCAGGGACGTCCACCATGAGGTCCCTCGGAAAGCTGATGACATTGACGTTGTTGTTGTCCGCGGAGATGTCCACCAACATCATGACGTCTGACTGCCCGTAGCCCGAGGACTGGTCTGCCGTACCGTACTGGCTGTTCTTGCCGCTGCGGGTGTCACTTCCCAGGACCAGGATCTGGAGCCGGTCCTTCCTGTCATCCACGGGACCCTCCGTGCGGGCCCCACCGGCTCCCAGCGCACTCGTGGAGATATTCGACTGCAACCGCCACAGCCAATACCCGCCGAAGCACAGCACTCCAAGCAAAACCGCGGCCAGCGCAATGACGCCGAGCCGTAACCAGCGGCGACGCCTGGGAGGCGGCGAAACGGCGCTTTCGTCAACCAGTTTCCCCTGCCCGGGGTAGGCAGCAGGAGGTGCATCGGAGCGGTGGGGGTCGGGACTTTCGTGACGACCTTGCACAGGGCCGGCCTTTCCTAGGGGTCAGAAGCGGCCCATGTTACTGAGCGATTCTGGGAACTTCCCCTATCTGCAGGCGGGTCGGTTCGCGGGCCTATCATGGGCTGGTGCCACCTCTTGAAATACTCGGCAGTGCCTGGCGGATCGACTGGGCAGCCCTTGCAATGGTCAGCGCATTTGGCGTGCTCTACGGCCTGGGGATCAGGGCCGCCACCAGGAAGGGACACAGATGGCCCGTGTGGCGGGCAGTTGCTTTCTACCTCCTTGGACTTGGCTCCATGGCCGCTCTTACGTGTGGATTCACGGGGGTCTACAGCGCTGATCTTCGGTGGGCTTTCACCCTGAAGGTCTCCTTGTTGCTGTTTGTTGTCCCCCTCCTGATGGGCCTGGGCCGGCCCATCACGCTGGCCCGTGCAGCCCTGTCAGCGGGTGGTATTGATGTGCTCAATGCAGTGCTGGCCCACCGGATCGTGCGGTTCTTCAGCAACTCGCTGGTCGCCCCGCTGCTGGGATTGGCCCTCTTCTCCACCTTCCTCACACCGGCGTTCTACACGCTGCGCGCCGATCCGTTGGCTGAAACGCTGTTGACCCTCGGCATACCCCTGCTTGGCCTCCTGATGGCCCTGCCCATCATTGAAGAAGCGGACTTCCAACGCTCCAGTGCCTACATCACCTTGGAGTTCGTGTTTGTCTTCATCGAACTCCTGGTCGATGCCGTGCCGGGGATCCTGCTGCGGCTCAATGGCCAGGTCCTGGACCATGTCCTGACCACCCAGGCCATGGCGGGCTGGTTCCCGGACCCTCTTCGTGACCAGCAGCTGGCAGGGGATGCGCTGTGGTTCATCTGCGAAATCGTCGACTTGCCGCTCATTATCCTTATGTTCATCCGGTTTTCCCGGAGCGATAAACGTGAGGCGCGCGGATTCGATGAGCTGACTGATGCGCAACTGGACGAACTGAACGCACAGCACCTGCACCGGCGCTGAAGCCGGTGCCCGGCCAAGTAGACTGGTCCGGAAAACCAATTGAACTTTGCAGGGGAGATCCATGGCTGCGATCAACCGTGACGACGTCGCGCATCTTGCGCGTCTGGCTCACATTGAAATGAGTGCCGAAGAACTGGACAGGATGGCTGTTGAGCTTGCTGTCATCGTGGATTCGGTGAAAAGCGTGTCCGAGGCTGCCGGGGACGATGTCCCGGCCACATCGCACCCGATTCCGTTGACCAACGTGTTCCGTGAGGACGTCGTGGGACACACTTTCACGGCCGAGCAGGCATTGTCCGGCGCCCCGGATGCCTACGAGAACCGCTTCAAGGTCCCGGCAATCCTGGATGAGGACTAATCACCATGACTGAGCTGAAGAACGAACTCATCCGCCACTCCGCTGCCGACCTCGCAGCCAAGCTGGCCGCCCGCGAAGTGTCCGCCGTCGAGGTAACGCAGGCGCACCTCGACCGCATCGCCGACGTAGATGGCCAGGTTAACGCCTTCCTCCACGTCAACAGCGAAGAGGCCTTGGCAGTTGCTGCCGACGTTGACGCTGCCCGCGCCGCCGGCGGTGCCGCTGCAGAGGAACTGCATGCCCTTGCCGGTGTGCCGATCGCGGTGAAGGACCTTATTGTCACCATCGGCCAGCCCACCACCGCTGGTTCGAAGATCCTCGAGGGCTGGCACAGCCCCTACGACGCCACAGTCGTGAAGAAGCTGCGCGCTGCCAAGATGCCCATCCTGGGCAAGACAAACCTTGACGAGTTCGCCATGGGCTCTTCCACGGAACACTCGGCGTTCGGACCAACGCGCAACCCCTGGGACCTGGACCGGATCCCTGGCGGTTCCGGCGGTGGCTCCGCTGCCGCCGTCGCCGCTTTCGAAGCGCCGCTGGCGCTCGGCACCGACACCGGTGGCTCGATCCGCCAGCCTGGTGCCGTCACCGGAACGGTGGGCGTGAAGCCGACGTACGGTGCTGTTTCCCGTTATGGTGCCATTGCCATGGCGTCGTCATTGGACCAGATCGGCCCGGTTTCCCGCACGGTGCTGGACTCGGCACTGCTCCAGGAAGTCATCGGCGGCCACGATCCCTTCGACTCCACGTCACTGACCGACCCGTTCAACGATCTCGTTGCGGCCGCCCGCGTTGGCAACGTTGCCGGAATGAAGATCGGCATCGTCAAGGAACTTCACGGCGAGGGCTACCAGGCCGGCGTCGAGAACCGTTTCAACGAGTCCCTTCAGTTGCTGAAGGACGCCGGTGCTGAGATCGTCGAGGTTTCCTGCCCCAACCTGAAGTACGCCCTGGGTGCCTACTACCTGATCATGCCGTCCGAGGCTTCCAGCAACCTCGCCAAGTTCGACGGCGTCCGCTTCGGCTTGCGTGAGCTGCCCAAGGACGGTCCCATGACCATCGAGCGTGTCATGGGTGCTACCCGTGCCGCCGGGTTCGGTGACGAAGTCAAGCGTCGCATCATCCTCGGCACCTACGCCTTGAGCGCCGGCTACTACGACGCCTACTACGGCTCGGCACAGAAGGTCCGTACGCTGATCCAGCGTGACTTTGATGCCGCTTTCGCGAAGGCCGACGTCCTGGTTTCGCCCACCGCCCCCACCACGGCATTCAAGCTGGGGGAGAAGCTCGAGGATCCGCTGGCGATGTATCTGAACGACGTCGCGACAATCCCGGCCAACCTTGCCGGTATCCCGGGCCTGTCCCTGCCCGGTGGCCTCGCGGACGAAGACGGCCTTCCGGTGGGTATCCAGCTGCTGGCTCCCGCCCGCCAGGATGCACGCCTGTACCGTGTTGGCGCCGTCCTCGAATCCGCACTCGAAGAGAAGTGGGGCGGCCCGATCCTTGCGAAGGCGCCTGTCCTTGGTTCTGCCGCAACAACCGCCGGAGGTTCCAACTAATGTCCGTCGACGCAACCCTGAGCTTCGAAGAGGCCATGGAGAAGTACGATCCCGTCCTGGGGTTCGAGGTCCACGTGGAACTCAACACCAAGACCAAGATGTTCTCCTCGGCGCCCAACGTCTTCGGTGACGAGCCGAACACCAACGTCAACGAAGTCGACCTGGGCATGCCCGGCGTCCTGCCGGTGGTGAACAAGGCCGCCGTGGAGTCTTCCATCAAGATCGGCCTTGCGCTGAACTGCAAGATCGCGGAATCCTGCCGCTTCGCCCGGAAGAACTACTTCTACCCGGACACCCCCAAGAACTTCCAGACCTCGCAGTACGACGAGCCGATCGCCTATGACGGCTACCTCGATATCGAGCTCGAAGACGGCACGGTTTTCCGTGTGGAAATCGAACGCGCCCACATGGAAGAGGACGCCGGCAAGCTGACCCACATGGGTGGCGCCGCAGGCCGCATCCAGGGCGCGGACTACTCGCTGGTGGACTACAACCGCTCCGGTGTCCCGTTGGTGGAAATTGTCACCAAGCCGATCGAGGGTGCCGGAAGCCGTGCGCCTGAGCTGGCCAAGGCTTACGTCGCGGCAGTGCGCGAAATCGTGAAGAACCTCGGTGTTTCCGACGCCAGGATGGAACGCGGCAACGTTCGTTGCGATGCCAACGTTTCGCTGCGCCCGCACGGCCGTGAACGTTTTGGCATCCGTTCGGAGACCAAGAACGTGAACTCGCTGCGCGCCGTGGAGCACGCTGTCCGTTACGAAATCCAGCGGCACGCCGCCGTCCTGGAGTCCGGCGAACCGGTCATCCAGGAGACGCGCCACTGGCACGAGGACACGCGTTCGACGACGTCGGGCCGGCCCAAGTCCGACGCTGACGATTACCGCTACTTCCCCGAGCCGGACCTGGTTCCCGTCGTGGCCTCACGCGAGTGGGTGGAGGAACTTCGCGCCACTCTTCCCGAGCCGCCCGCCGAGCGCCGCAAGCGCCTCAAGGAGGCCTGGGGATACTCGGACCTGGAGTTCCGCGACGTCGTGAATGCCGGCGTCATGGACTCGATCGAGGAAACCATCGCAGCCGGCGCTTCCGCCGATGTTGCCCGCAAGTGGTGGATGGGTGAGATCGTGGGCCGCGCCAAGGTGGCCGACGTCGATCCTTCCGAACTCGGTGTCACCCCGCAGGTCATTGTCGAGCTCAACAAGTTGGTTGAAGGCGGCAAGATCAACAACAAGATGGCCACGCAGGTCCTGGACGGCGTGCTCGCCGGAGAAGGTACCCCGGAGGAAATCGTCGAAAAGCGCGGCCTCGCGGTGGTGTCCGACGACGGCCCTCTCCTGGAAGCCATCGACGCAGCCCTGGCGGCACAGCCAGATGTTGCGGAGAAGATCCGCGGCGGCAAGGTCCAGGCCATCGGCGCGATTGTTGGCGGTGTCATGAAGGCAACCCGCGGGCAGGCAGATGCCGGCCGCGTGCGTGAGCTCATCCTGGAGAAGCTTGGCGTAGAGGGCTAAGCACCCGTTTTTCTGCCATCAAAGCAGGCCGCAGTTTTTGCTGCGGCCTGCTTTGTTTTGGGCGCACAATGGATGCATGGCCACTCTCACGCCGGGCCTTCGGAAGGCCCTTCTTGCAGGCGGAATCGCCGTCGCCTTGACCGGCGCCGGGGGTGCGGCAGTGTGGGCCGGCACCCAACCCAGCCCATCGCCGTCGAACTCATCAGCAAGTACCCCCACGCCGGGTCCCACTGCGTCCGCCAAAGCCGGATCCAACCAGGGCCGCGCCCAGTCCATACATGGCGAGCACGTCGTCAAGCAACAGGACGGGAGCTACCGCACCGTTATCACGCAGGCCGGCACCATTGATTCGGTGAGTGGCTCCGACATTACCGTCAAGAGCGAGGACGGCTTCACCCAGCGGTATGCGATCAATGGGGACACTCGGATCGCCAAAATTCCCGCCGATGCCTCCCAGCTGCACAAGGGCAAGGGCAAGCCGTCGTTGCCGTCGGCCGCAGCTGCTGACCTGAAGGCCGGCGACAAGGTCCACGTCAGCGGCACGAAAGCCGGCGACACAGTGACCGCCACCAGGATCGTGTCGGGGGAACTGCCGGCGGGGATGCCTGCTCACCCGATGAAACGCGGCCACGGCCTCCTGTAGTCCCCACACGCCGCACCCCTCCGGTTCCTGCGTCGCGCCCTTTTGCGCCCTGCGCTCCGGCTTTTCCTGAGGCAATCCACTGCGGCCGCGAGTGACGAAATCTGATCTTTGGATGCAGTTTCAATCATGTTCTTGCAAAAGGTGCTTGTGTCACTTATGGTTTGTTAAACGGTTAACAGGCGTGGCGCGAATCACATCGAGGTGGTTCGCCTGGCACTTGAGGAGACAGCATGAACTCGACGACGGAACAAGCTCCGGCGTTGCCCGAAGCCCGCCGGGTCCCCGCAGGTGGGCTGGCCGCCGGAGTCGGTGCGAAGAAGGCGCGGAGGAGCAAGGTCCCGCAGCAAAGCTTCCGATCCCGTCTTCGGCGGGACAAGCAGATGCTCCTGATGATGCTCCCGGGCATCGCGTTCCTGCTGCTCTTCTTCTACATCCCCATCCTTGGCAACGTCATCGCCTTCCAGGACTACCAGCCCTACCTGGGCATCGGGGACAGCCTGTGGGTGGGATGGCAGAACTTCGTGGAGCTGTTCGGCAACCCCGATTTCATCCATGCTTTTTGGAACACCCTGTACTTGGCCGCTTGGCAGCTGGTCTTCCTCTTCCCAGTGCCGCTGATCCTGGCATTGATCGTGGACTCGCTGGTCAGCACGCGGGTCCGGAAGGTTTTCCAGAGCATCGCCTACCTGCCGCACTTCCTTTCCTGGGTCCTGGTCATCGCGTTCTTCCAGCAGATGCTGGGCGGGGCAGGCTTCATCAACAACCTGCTCCGCGACTGGGGCATGGAGCCAATCCCTTTCATGACCAACCCGGAAACCTTCCCCGTGATGGTGGTGGTCCAGATGATCTGGAAGGACGCCGGATGGGCCATGATCATCTTCCTGGCGGCGCTGGCCAGCATCGACGCATCGCTTTATGAAGCCGCAGCCGCTGACGGTGCCGGCCGGTGGCGCAGGATGTGGCACATCACCCTCCCCGGCCTCCGGCCCGTGATCGTGCTGCTCCTCATCCTGCGCATCGGAGACATCCTCTCGGTCGGCTTTGAGCAGTTCATCCTGCAACGGGACGCAGTCGGGGCCGGGGCTGCCGAAGTGCTGGACACCTTCACTTACTACACCGGCGTAGTGGGAGGCGGGTGGAGCTCAGGCGCGGCGGCCGGCCTGGCCAAGGGCGTCGTGAGTGCCCTGCTGATCTACGGCGCCAACAAACTTGCCCACCGCTTTGGCGAAGACGGAATTTTTGCAAAGCAAGCACGCTGAAGGCCGCATTGGCCGGACCCGTTAGCTGCCGCACAAGGAGAACCCCATGGCAACAACACTTTTTACCAGAAAGCCCCGGGAGCTGAGCTACAACCCCAAGCGCCCGGTGTGGAAGGAAAAGCCTTCCGCCCTGTACCAAACGGTCAAAGCAGTGGTCTTGATCGTGTTCAGCCTTTCCATCCTCACACCCATCCTGCTGGTCGTTTCGACTTCGCTGGCTGACACGGAACAACTGGTCAAGGCCGGCGGATTCGTGCTCTGGCCCGAGCGCCCCACGTTGGAGGCCTATGCCACCATCTTCAAGGGCCCCATGGTCCTGCAATCCCTCGGCGTGAGCATCCTGATCACGGTGGCCGGCACCATTCTTGCGCTCTTCGTCACCATCACCATGGCCTATGCCACCAGCCGCACGGTCCTCTTTGGCAGGCCTGTCATCCTGGCGGTGCTCTTCACCCTCCTGTTCGCGCCGGGCCTGATTCCATCGTTCCTGATGATCCGTCAGCTGGGGCTGCTGGACTCGCTGTGGTCGCTGATCCTTCCGGGCATCTTTGGAGCCTTCAACTTCGTGGTGATGCGCTCGTTCTTCCTGAACATCCCGGGCGAGCTGATTGAAAGCGCCAGGATCGACGGCGCCAACGACTGGCAGATCCTGTGGCGCATCGTGATGCCGTTGTCCAAAGCCGTGATCGCCGTCGTAGGCCTGTTCTATGCGGTGGGCTTCTGGAACTCGTTCTTCAACGCCCTGCTCTATATCAATGACCACAGCAAATGGCCTATCCAACTGTTGCTCCGGAACTTCGTGGTCCAGGGGAGCGGGGCGGCAGACCAGCTTGGAATCACTACATCGCCTCCGCCCCAGTCCATCCAGATGGCGGTCGTCGTAGTGGCGCTCGTTCCCATCCTGATGGTCTACCCCTTCCTCCAAAAGCACTTTGCCAAGGGCGTCATCACCGGCGCCGTCAAGGGCTAGTCGAACATCCACAACACACACCAATGCACGTAACCAGAAAGGGTTATGCCATGACGAGCACTACCTCACAGGCTGGATTCAGCCGCCGCGGTTTCCTGGGACTGGCAGGATTGGCCGTGACCGCCGCCGGCCTGTCCGCCTGCGGTGGCGGCGGAGCCGCAAGCAGCGGAGGCGCCGCTGCCTCCGCTTCGGTCAAATTGCCTACCTACAAGGAATTCACCGGCGTCACCCCGGATATCGCGGGCAACGCAAAGGGCCTCCAAGCCGGCTATTTCAAGCTGCCCACCGCTGTGCAGTCCGTGAAGACGCCGCCGCTCAAGGGCAAAGTCACGGGCCTGACAGAAACTTTCGACACCATGAGCCCGGGCCTGAAGGACAACCCCTTCTGGCAACGGCTCAACGCCAAGCTTGGCGGCGACCTGGAACTGCAGATCGCCGAAGACATCGGCGACGGCTACCCGGCCAAGTTCGCCACCGTCCTGGCCAGTAACGACCTCCCGGACATGATGTGGGTTCCGCCAAACCAGGGCATTCCCAACGTAGGGCCCATGCTTGAGGCCAAGTTCCAGGACCTCACGCCCTACCTTTCCGGTGACGCGGTTCTTGAGTACCCCAACCTGGCCGCATTGAAGCCGGATTCCTGGAAGACCGCCGTCGTGAACGGCAAGATCTGGGGAGCGCCCATTCCAAGTACCCCGTTCGGGCAGGTGTACCTTGGCAACCACGATCTGTGGGCCAAAGTGGGCGGCTTTGAAGCAGCCAACGCTGACGAGTTCCTGGACAAGGCCAAGGAGCTGACGCGCCCCGGGGACCAGCAGTACGCGCTGGAGCCCGCCTACATCAACGCCCTGCACATGGTCACCGAGTGGTTTGGCGCCCCGAACAGCTGGGCAGTCAACAAGGACCGCACCCTCACCCACCTGTATGAGACCGACGAGTACATGGCCGGAGTGGAGTTCACCGCCAGGATGTTCGCGGCGGGAGTGTTCTATCCCGACTCCAAGGCCACGGACATCAGGGCGCGCGTCGCCAACGGCAGCGTGGCCGCCCAGGTGGTTGTGGGCCCCCACGACCTCCGCAGCTACCGGGCACTGAAGAAGGACGCCCGGTTCGACATCCTGGTTCCATTCAGCGCCGACGGAAAGGTCAAGCCCGTGTACGACATGGGCTACGGAACCGTGGGCTTCACGCCGTTCAAGAAGGCCGAAGAGGGCAAGATCCGCGAACTGCTGGCCCTCATCAACTACCTCTCGGCCCCGTTTGGCACCGTGGAATACCTGCAGAAGAACTTCGGTGAACTGGGGCAGGACTACACCATCGACGCCTCCGGCAACCCAGCGCGGACGGACACCGGAAACACCAACGCACCCGGCCTTGTGTCGGCGCTGAACATCATGTCCAGCCCCGAAAACGTCCTTTTCAACCCCGGATTCGACGACGACACGCGCTACATAAGCCAGCAGGAAGAAAAGCTGCTGGAGTTTGCTTGGCGCAACCCCACCAACGGTTCCTACTCGGACACCAACGCCAAAGTCGGTGCCAAAATCACCAAGCAGCTGCGCGACAAAGTGGTGGACATCATCACGGGCAGGGCCAAGATCGACGAACTCAAGGATGCGGTCAAGCGCTGGAAGAGCGAAGGCGGCGACAAGATGCGGGACGAGTACCAGGCCGCCTTGGATCCCAACGCGCCTGTCTTCCGGAGCTAGGCCGCTTCACGGGCTAGCCTCGACACACAAGACGCTACACATCCACACGCAGGGGGAACCATGGCAAAAACGGGCAACACCGGAGTCCGGCCCACCATCCGAATGGTGGCAGAGCTGGCCGGCGTCTCCACGGCCACGGTTTCCTACGTGCTCTCAGGGCGCCGGGGTGATGGCGGGCCGGGCGTTTCGGATCCGACGGCGGAGAAGGTCAAGGCCGCTGCGGAGCGGCTCGGCTACCGCCCCAACCAAGCAGCCCGGGCCATCCGGACGGGCCGGACCAACACGGTGATCCTGTCGTTGACCATGCTCTCGGATCCGTGGTCGCTGTCCGTTATCGAAGCCGTGCAGAAAGCCGCGGTCCCACTGGGCATCACCCCGATGATCCTGGGCGATGCGGACTGGGTCAAAGTGCTCGGTACGCACAACGCCGATGCCGTGTTCGTCGATGCTGTCCGCGAGGATCAGCGGGCCGACCTGCGGAAGCTTGCGGAACGCGGGACTACCCTTGTGGTTTTCGACGAGGCCGTGGAGCCCGACGGTTTCGACGTCGTCCGTTCCATTGCCGGACCCGGCTGCCGCATGGCCGTGGAGCATTTGCTGCACGGCCATGCCAGGGTGGCTTGCCTGACCCCCGCCACGGCCGGGGGAACCTCCGGTGGCCCGCGGTACAGGGCCTATGCCGAGGCACTGGCTGATGCCGGTATCCCGGAGCGGCAGGATTACGTGGGACTGTTCGATGGAACCACCGCCGGTGCATATGCCGCCGCCACGCGACTGCTCAGCATGCCGGACAGGCCTACCGCCATCTACGCCACCACCGATTACGCCGCAGTCAGTGCCATCAACGCCGCCCAGCGCCTGGGGCTCGCAGTTGGCGCGGACGTGGACATCATCGGTGTGGGCAACACGGTGGAAGGCGAGCGGATGTCGCCCTCACTTAGCACGGTCGGCCCCGTGGACTTCTTCGACAAACTGGCCCGCCGGCTCCTGAAGCGGGCCACCGCTCACGTTGAGCCTGCCGTCCTCGACTTCCCCTGGCACCTGTTCGTGCGCGAATCGGCGCCGCACCGCAGCGCCGCCACCAGACTCACTTAAGAATCAGCAAGAAGGAATGTGCACACCATGGAAAAGGATTTGAAGGTCGGCATCGTAGGATTCGGCCTCCGCTCGGGGTTGTGGAAGCACGCCCATAAACCCGGCCAAGGCTCGGAGGTCACCATTGTGTGTGACCTCAGCGAGCGCGGACGTGCCGATGCTGCCGTGCGGATCCCGACCGCCCGCATCACAGCGGACCTGGAGGAACTGTTGGCCAGCGGCTTGGACGCAGTGCTGGTCCTGACCCCCGACAACCAGCACGCCGCCGTCGTCGTCCGTACGCTCACGGCGGGCATTGCCACCTTCTGCGAGAAGCCCCTGGACATCACCGTTGAGGCAGCGGACCTGATCCTGAAGACCGCCTACGAAACAGGGACGCGGCTATACGTCGGGCACAACATGCGCCACATGCCCGTTGTAGTACAGATGCGCCAACTCATCGAGGACGGCAGGATCGGCGACGTCAAGGCAGTCTGGTGCCGCCACTTCGTCGGTCACGGTGGCGACTACTACTTCAAGGATTGGCACGCCCAGCGGGCGAACGTCACGTCCCTGCTGCTTCAAAAAGGCGCCCACGACATCGATGTGATCCACTGGCTTGCCGGCGGGTACACCAAGCGCGTTGCCGCCGTCGGCGATCTTGCCGTCTACGGCGATGTCGCAAACCGCGGCGACAACGCCGGCAAGCGCATGGGGGACTGGTTCTCCTTGGACAACTGGCCGCCGACCGAGCAAAAGGACCTGGCGGAGGTGATCGACGTCGAGGACATCTCCATGATGAACATGGTTCTGGACAACGGTGTGCTTGCCTCCTACCAGCAGTGCCATTTCACCCCGGATTATTGGCGCAACTATACGGTCATCGGCACCAAGGGCAGGATCGAAAACTTCGGCGACGGGCCCGGGGAGACCATCAATGTGTGGACTTCCCGGACGTCCGGCCGTGGCGAACCGGACGAGGTCATCACCATCGAGGATGGCGACGGCGGCCACGGTGGCGCCGATCCGCACCTGATCGAGGAGTTCCTCCGTTTCGCGTCCTCCGGTGGCCGGACCCGGACCAGTCCCATCGCTGCGCGCCAAGCTGTGGCAGCTGGAGTCCTGGCGGCCGAATCGTTGCGCAGCGACGGTTCAGCCCGGGAGGTTCCGGAGCTCCCGGCCGCCCTGGTGGAATACTTCGACGCCGGCCAGCCCGCCTTGGTCCGCGACTAGCGGGGGCTGGACAGCTCGACAAGCTCGGTCATGACGGTTTGAAGTGACTCGCAAACCGTCATGACCGATTTCCTTTTCAGCGTCTCCGGACGCGCGAGGATGTCGATCTTCCGCACGGAATTCACGCCCGCCAGCGGCCGCAGCACCACGCCTGCGTCCAGCACCCTCCGGGCGGTAAACCGGGGCAGCAGGCCGATCGCCCCGCCGGCTGATACCAGTGCGGCCACAGTGGAGTAGTCGTTGATGCGGTGGAGGACTTCCGCCGGCCTGCCACTGACGGCGACGACGGCGGCGAGCACGTCCGCGGGGGAGTAGCCATCGCGGCTGGTTACCCAGGGTTCGTCCACGACGTCGGCCGGCTGCAGCTCCGCCCGGGCTGACAAGGGGTGGTGCGCGGGGAGCGCGATATCCAGTGGCTCGTCGGCGAGCGGGATCACCGCTACCTTGTCCCCGGGCCATTGCGGGCTGTTGTCCATCCGGTGTGCCAGCACGAGGTCATACCGTGCGGCCAACCCGGGGAAATCCTCCTGGGCGACGTCCTCATCGGAGAGCCGCAGGCGCGGCGACTTCCCGCCGTCGGACGCCTGCTTGGAAGCCAGTAAAGCAGCCAGCGGCGCGAACAGCGCCTGCCCTGCGCTGTGGAAGGCGCTCACACTTACCGGCGCATCCGCGGCATCGTGATAGGCGCCGATTGCTGCACGCGCGTCCGCCATGGCGTTCACGACGGCGGCGCCCGCCTCAGCGAGGACGCGGCCGGCATCGGTCAGCACCAGGGCGCGGCCCTCCTTGCGCGTGAGCGGGACGTCCACCGACCGTTGGAGCAGGGCAAGCTGCTGTGAAACCGCCGAGGGAGTGACCATCAGCGTCTCCGCTACCGCCTTCACGCTCCCGAGGTCGCCAAGTTCGCGAAGCATTTGGAGCTGGTGGATTTCCATTAGCAAATCCTAAATCGTTGATTGAGAAGAATCTAGTTGTGCTAAATCGTTGCCGGGGATTCAATGGAGGCAGCAGCAGTGAAGCAGCCCCCAGCAGTGAGGAATCCCCATGAAGGCTCTCTACAAATCCGGTCCGCACGCCGGGTTCGAACTCGTTGAACGCCCGGAGCCCGAAGCAGGTCCGTCCGACGTCAAGATCCGAGTGATGACAACCGGCATCTGCGGGACCGACCTCCACATCCAGAGCTGGGACGCCTGGGCGCAAAGCATCATCGAAACACCCCTCATTGCCGGCCACGAGTTCTACGGCGAAGTGGTGGAAATCGGCGAGGACGTCCGCGACGTCAAGGTGGGGGACCGGGTCTCCGGCGAGGGCCACGTGGTCTGCGGGATCTGCCGCAACTGCCGTGCCGGTCGCCGCCAGATGTGCATCCACACGGTCTCAGTCGGCGTGCAGCGCGATGGTGCGTTTGCCGAATACGTCGTGATCCCGGAGACGAATGTCTGGGTCCACCACGATGAATCCGTCACCCCGGAACTTGGTGCCATCTTCGATCCCTTCGGAAACGCAGTCCACACGGCGCTGAGCTTCCCGTTGGTCGGTGAGGACGTGCTCATCACCGGCGCCGGACCCATCGGCCTCATGGCAATCGCCGTCGCCCGCCACGCAGGTGCCCGAAAGATCGCCATCACCGACGTTTCCGCACCGCGCCTGGAACTGGCCCGGCAGATGGGCGTGGACCTCGCCGTCGACGTGTCCAAAATGCGCGTCCGTGAGGCGCAGCAGGAACTGGGCATGCGCGAAGGCTTTGATATCGGACTGGAAATGTCCGGACACCCGACGGCGCTGCCTGAGATGATCGACAACATGAACCACGGCGGCCGCATCGCCATGCTGGGCCTTCCCAGCCAGTCCATCGACATCGACTGGGGCAAGGTGGTCACCCACATGCTCACGCTCAAGGGCATCTACGGCCGTGAGATGTTCGAGACCTGGTACGCCATGAGCGCCATGCTCTCGTCCAACCCCGTGCTGCACCGCAGCATCTCCGCCGTCGTCACCGACAAGCTGTCCGCAGCCGACTGGGAAAAGGGCTTCGAGATCGCCCGCAACGGCACCGGCGGCAAAGTGGTCCTCGACTGGACCCAACTGTAAGCCTGGACCCGAACCGGCACCGGACCCCCACACCTTAGGAGCACCCATGTACTCAGCCATCAAAGACCAACTGCAGGGCGAACTCGACGACATCCGCAGCGCCGGACTCTTCAAGACCGAACGCCACATCGATTCCCCCCAGGCAAGCCACATCGCCGCAGGACAGCTCGGCCGCCCGGCCAACAAGGTCCTGAACTTCTGCGCCAACAACTACTTGGGACTGGCCGACCATCCGGACATCATCGCCGCGGCCAAGTCAGCCATGGACGAGCGCGGCTTCGGCATGGCCTCCGTGCGCTTCATTTGCGGTACCCAGGACCTCCACCTGGAGCTGGAAGCGCGTGTTTCGCAGTTCCTGGGCACCGAAGACACCATCCTGTTCTCCAGCTGCTTCGATGCCAACGGCGGCGTCTTCGAGTCCCTGTTCGGCCCGGACGATGCCATCATCTCCGACTCCCTCAATCACGCCTCCATCATCGACGGCATCCGCCTGAGCAAGGCCAAGCGTTTCCGCTACGCCAACCAGGACATGGCCGACCTTGAAGCCAAGCTCGTGGAAGCGTCCGGTTCGCGCCGCAAGATCATCGTCACCGATGGTGTCTTCTCCATGGACGGCTACCTCGCACCGCTGGAAGCCATCTGCGATCTCGCCGAGAAGCACGACGCCCTGGTCATGGTGGACGACTCCCACGCCGTCGGCTTCATGGGACCCACGGGCGCGGGTACTCCTGAGCACGCTGGTGTTTCCGATCGCGTGGACATCTACACGGGAACTTTTGGCAAGGCCCTGGGCGGCGCTTCGGGTGGATACGTGTCCGGCCGTGGCGAGATCGTCGCCATGCTTCGCCAGAAGGCCCGCCCGTACCTGTTCTCCAACTCCCTGGCGCCGGCCATCGTTGCCGCCACCATCAAGGCGATCGAGCTGGTCCAGGAGTCCGGCGAACTCCGGACGCGCCTCTTTGAGAACGCAGCGCTGTTCCGCCGGCGCATGAGCGAGGAAGGCTTCGAGCTCCTCGACGGCGAGCACGCCATCATTCCCGTGATGTTCGGCGACGCCGTGGTGGCGGCCAAGGTTGCCGACGAAATGCTCAACAACGGCGTCTTCGTCACGGCCTTCAGCTTCCCGGTGGTGCCGAAGGGCGTGGCCCGGATCCGCGTGCAGCTTTCAGCCGCGCACAGCACGGACGACGTCGAGGCCTGCGTTCAGGCGTTCGTGAAGAGCCGCGCTGCGGTCGCCTGACGCTCGCTCACTTTCTGGGTGCTTGAGCCGCACGCTCGTTCACGTTCTGGGTGCTTGAGCCGCACGCTCGTTCACGTTCTTTAAGGAGGTGAGCGAGCGTGTGGGTTTAAGGGCTGGTAGGTGAGCGAGCGTGTGGGTTTAAGGGCTGGTACGTGAGCGAGCGTGTGTATGTGTGGGGGGGCAGGGCGGAAGCCTGTCGTCGGGCACGCGGGCTTCTGACAGGATGGATCCATGGCTTCGAATTATGACGTGGTAATCGTTGGCGGCGGCATTGGCGGGTTGTCACTGGCTGCAGCCCTGGCCGGCAAGTGCACCGTGGCCTTGGTCGAGGCTGAGCAATCGCTGGCCTTCCACACCTCGTCACGGTCGGCCCGGCAGTTGATCCCCAGCTACGGACCGCCGGTGGTGCAGGAGTTGACCGTCCGGACTTTGGAATTGTTGGCGGCCCGAGATGCCCACGCGGCGGAGCCGATCCTCACTCCACGGGGCTTCCTGCTGGTCGGTGACGAGGAGACCGTGCGGGCCGGGGCCAGCGGCAACATGCACCGTATCACCCACGCCGAGGCCATGGAGCTCTGCCCGGCACTGAACCCGGATTCGTTCACGGCAGCCGGCCTGGATGACGGCTCGTTCGGCTGCAACGCGCCCTTGCTCCTGGAAGAACACCGCCAGGTAGCCGTAGCGGCCGGAGTCGACATCATTACGGGAGCGAAGGTCCATTCGGCCCAGCGGCTGGGGAGCGGCTGGCAGGTGGGCGCGGGCAACGAAGGCTTCCAGTCCGGCGTCGTGGTTAATGCCGCTGGCGCGTGGGCGGATGAACTGGCCGTCATCAGTGGAGTGGAAAAGCTTGGACTGCAACCATTCCGACGGACCGCGGCCATCGTGAACGTTGAGAACCCGCTTGCGCCGAAGACGCCCATGGTGTGCGCGGCGGACGATTCCTTCTACTTCAGGCCCGAAGGTGCCCAGGTCCTGATCTCGCCGTCGGAGCATGTGCCCAGTGGGCCCGAGGACGCAAAACCGCGCCCAGGGGATGTCGGGAAGCTGATTGCCAATCTCAACAGTCTCACCACCTTGGGCATCCGCTCCGTTGACCGCGCCTGGACCGGGCTGCGGACCGAGGCGGCAGATGGGATCCCGGTGGTGGGATTCGACGCCGAAGCGGCAGGCTTCTTCTGGCTGGCCGGACAGGGCGGCTACGGTTTCCAGACGTCCTCTGCGATTGCGGAGCTGGCTGCGGGCCTCATCCTGGGGACAGTGGAGGCCGAGAGTCCGGAATCCCGGACAGCGGAGCAACTTGCAGCCGTCCGCTGGTCCATCCGGCGCTGAACAATAGCTTTATGAGCGGAATCACGGCACCCAGCACAGTCATCACCAACATCGGCGAGCTGATGACCCAGGACCTGGAGCACCGGGTCCTGAAAGACGCGGCGATTGTCCTTGAGGGCGAGCGCGTTTCCTGGATCGGTTCCAGTACGGACGCGCCCGCAGCGGACACCAGGATCGACGCCGAAGGCCGCGCCGTCCTGCCTGGCTGGGTTGATTCGCATTCGCACCTGGTCTTCGCCGGCGACCGGACGGCGGAATTTGAAGCACGCATGGCAGGACAGAGCTACAGTGCCGGCGGCATTGCTGTCACGACGGGAGCCACGCGCAGCGTCAGCGACGACGAACTCACGGGCCTCGTCCGGGACCGCGTAAAAGAGGCCGTTTCGCAGGGAACTACCTACCTTGAGAGCAAGACCGGCTACGGCCTGGACGTTGAGAACGAAGCCCGCAGCGCCCGGATTGCCGCAGCTGAAGTGGACGAGGTCACCTACCTTGGCGCGCATCTGGTCCCTGCCGGATCGGACCCTGAGGAGTACACGGACCTGGTCTGCGGCGCCATGCTCGACGCCGTCCTTCCGCACGTGCGTTGGGCAGACGTATTTTGCGAGCGGGGCGCGTTCACCGAGGACCAGTCCCGCCGTGTCCTGTCAGCGGCCCGTCATGCCGGTTTGGGGCTGCGGGTGCACGGGAACCAGCTTGGCGAAGGGCCCGGGGTTGCCCTCGCCGTCGAGTTCGGGGCGGCGAGCGTCGACCACGTGAACTACCTATCGGACAAGGACATCGCTGCGCTCGCGGAAACGTGGGCCGGCTGGGATCCCGCAAGCGGCAGCGGCACGCGTGGCACGGTGGCTACGTGCCTGCCTGCCTGTGACCTTTCGACCCGCCAGCCTCTGGCGCCCGGCCGTGGGCTGATCGATGCCGGTGTGCAGATTGCGCTGGCAGCCAACTGCAACCCGGGAACCTCCTATACCTCGTCAATGGCTTTCTGCGTCACCACTGCGGTTCTCCAGATGCACCTGAGCGTGCACGAGGCCGTGCGCGCCGCGACGTACGGCGGCGCCCTGGCATTGGGCAGGGAGTCAGGGAACGACGTCGACGGCGAACGCGCGGTGGGTTCGCTCGCCGTCGGTCACCGGGCTGACCTGCACATGCTCAAGGCACCGTCGGCCACCCACCTGGCGTACCGTCCCGGGATCCCGCTGACGCATTCGGTGTGGCGGGCGGGGAGGCGCGCCGTCTAGGCAAGTACGGGCAAACACCGCAATGCGGGGTTGCTTATGGCCGGTTGTCCCTTGGGGGATGGGCCATGGGTGACCCCGCATTGCTTTAACCGCCGTAAGTACCTGTCTTCTCCAGTAGATGATCCTTGTGAGATCGAAAATGATCGTTTAGTGTTTCTATAGATCAAAAAACGTCATTACATGAGCGGGAGCGAAACACACGATGAGCGAGAACACACTGGGTGCCTTCATGGAGGAAGAGCTGGTTTCCCAGCCCGTCGTTTGGCAGCGCGCCGTGGATCAGGCCCGCAGCGAGCACCTGCTCCCGGCCGACGGAAAGCGCATCGCCGTCATCGGCTGCGGCACGTCCTGGTTCATGGCGCAGAGCTACGCCGCTGCCCGCGAATCCGCCGGCAAGGGCGTCACGGACGCGTTCGCCGCTTCCGAAGCTTTCCTCAACGCTGATCGCCAGTACGACGCCGTTGTAGCCATCACGCGCTCAGGAACCACCACTGAGGTACTTGAGGTCCTGGCTGGCTTGAAGGGCATCGTTCCCACTGTCGCGATCATCGGCGACACAACCTCGCCCATCATCGAACTTGCAGACACTGTGATCGGCCTTCAGTATGCCGATGAGCGCTCCGTGGTGCAGACACGCTTCGCCACCACGGCTTTGGTCTACCTGCTCGCCAGCCTGGGCGTGGACGTGAGCGGAGCCATTGACGACGCCCGTGAAGCCGTGTCCGCTCCGGTAGTGCAGGAACTTCTGGATGCCGAGCAATTCACTTTCCTGGGCACCGGGTGGACCGTTGGCCTGGCTCACGAAGCCGGCCTGAAAATGCGTGAGGCAGTCCAGGGCTGGACCGAGTCCTACCCGGCCATGGAATACCGGCACGGTCCTATCTCCATCGCCGCTCCGGGCCGCGTTACCTGGTTGTTCGGTGCCCAGCCCGAAGGCCTGGACCAGGACATGGCAGCCACCGGCGCCCTTTACCTCCACACGGACAAGCACCCCTTGGCCGAGCTTGCCCGGGTCCATAAGGTGACCCTGGAACGCGCACGGGTCCGTGGCTTGAATCCGGATCTGCCGCGCAACCTGACCCGCTCTGTCATTCTCGACGCATCCGCCTAGGTACCTGCCATGGTTCTCGGAGCCGCAGAATCACCCGTCCTCTCGTTCGACGTTGGCGGGACGGACATCAAGGCCGGTTTGGTGGATGCCAAGGGAGTGGTTCTGGGGATGCGCCGGGTTCCCACGCCCTTGGACCCGGAACGTCCCGGCGAAGTCGTCGTTGAGCGGCTGGCTGAGCTTGCCAGGGAGCTGGCCGCCGAGTTCCCCGGCGCCCCCGCCAAAGCCGCCGGCATCATTGTCCCGGGCATCGTCGACTCAGTCGCAGGAGTGGGCGTTTACTCCGCCAACCTCGGATGGCGGGACTACCCGTTCACGGCAGAAGCGCAGAAGCGGCTGGGTATCCCGGTTGCCTTCGACCACGATGTCCGTTCCGCTGCGGCCGTTGAGCATGCCCTGGGTGGTTCAAAAGACTTCAGTGAAGTAGTGGTCATGGTGGTGGGAACCGGAATCGCGGCCGCGGTCTTCTCCGGTGGCAAGGCCGTTACTGCCGGCGGTTTCGCCGGTGAACTCGGCCACGCCCAGGTCCCCGACCCCGACGCCGGTCCCGGCACCACCGGCTCCACCATCCTCGAAGCCGTGGGATCGGCCGGCGCCATCGCCAGGCGCTACCACCTGAAATCCGGAAACAAGGTCAACGGCGCCCGCAGCGTGCTGCTCAGGGCAAAATCCGGAGACGCACTGGCCGAACGCGTATGGGCGGAAGCGGTGGACGCCCTTGCCTTCACCATCTGCCAATGCGTCAACATCATTGGCACCGAAGCTGTGGTGATCGGAGGTGGCCTCGCCGAAGCCGGCGACGAACTCCTTGCGCCCCTCCGCGCCCGGGTGGACCAGATCCTCGATTTCCAACGCCGTCCACGGCTGATCCGGGCCCAGCTGGGCCAGGATGCCGGCTTGCTCGGCGCTGCCCTCAATGCGCGGGTGCTGTTGGGAGCCGGACAATGAAACGAGCCAACGTGAACCGCATCATCACCGTCACACCCAACCCGGCCATCGACATGACCTACACCGTCCACGGGATAACGGCGGGCGCGAGCCACCGCGTTCCCACGCCCATCAGCCGGGCAGGCGGCAAGGGGATCAACGTTGCCCGCGTCACGCACCAACTCGGCTACCCCGTCCTGGCCATAGCACCCACCGGCGGTGCTGCGGGCCAGACGCTGGCCGCGGAACTCTGGACCAGCGGTGTCCCCCACATCCTGGTGGGGGTTGCGGCGGAGACCCGCCGCAGCATCGCCCTGGTGGACACCCTGGGCGGCGAGACCTCCATCTTCAACGAGGAAGGCCAAGCGCTCCTGCCTGACGAATGGCGCTCGCTCAGGACCGCCATCACCGAGGCCGTCACAGGAAACCGCAACCTGCCAGCCTCCGTGCTGGTGGGCTCAGGCAGCCTGCCGTCCGGCGCCCCCGTGGATTTCTACCCGGAGCTCGTGCGGTTGGCCCACGACGCCGGCGTCCCCGCCATCATCGATACCTCCGGCCCCGGGATCATCGCCGCTGCGAAAGCCGGCGCCGACGTCCTCAAACCGAACCATCATGAACTGGCTGAAGCAACGGGGGAGTCCAGCGTTGAAGCGGCAGCGCTCTCGCTGATCGACATGGGTGCCCGTACGGTGCTGGTCAGCGCCGGCGCTGAGGGCATGCTCGCCTTCGACCACGCCGCCCCGGGCGGCTTCTGGAGCGCGCGCCTGCCGGAATCGCTCAGCGGCAACCCCACAGGGGCGGGCGACGCCGGTGTGGCCGCTGCCGCCGTCGCACTCGCCGAAGGCATCACCGAACCCCGCGAGATTCTTCGCCGGGCCACCGCCTGGTCCGCCGCTGCCGTGCTCATGCCCGCAGCGGGCGAGATCTCGCCGCGGTACCGGGAGCTCCAGGACCAACTGATCGTGACATGGAAGGAGACCCGGTGACCCTGGTCGACACTCGGGAACTGATGGACAAGGCCGCCGCTGCCGGTACGGGGCAAGGCGCGTTCAACGTCATCCATATCGAAACCGCCGAAGGCCTGGTGGCCGGTGCCGAGGCTGCCGGGGTGCCGTTGATCCTGCAGATTTCCGAAAACTGCGCGAAGTACCACGGCGGCCTGGAGCCGATTGCGTCGGCGGCCCTGGCGATCGCCCGCGCCGCCTCGGTCCCTGTCGCGCTGCACCTTGACCATGCAGAGTCCGAGGACCTGGCGATCGCCGCCGTGGACCTGGGCTTTGGTTCAGTGATGTACGACGGCGCGCACCTGCCCTATGAGTGGAACGTCGAAGTCACCCGACGCGTGGCCACCTACGCCCATGAGCGCGGAGTGTACGTGGAGGCCGAACTCGGGAAGGTCGGTGGCAAGGACGGAGCCCACGCCCCGGGCGTCAGGACCGATCCGGCCGAGGCCCAGGCGTTCGTCGAGGCCACGGGCGTGGACGCACTCGCGGTGGCCGTCGGTTCCTCCCACGCCATGACCGAACGCAGCGCCGCACTGGACCTGCACCTGATCGCCCGGCTGAAGTCCGCCGTCGTCAAACCGCTTGTCCTCCATGGCTCCTCCGGTGTCACAGACGACGTGCTCGTAGCCGCTATCGGCGCTGGTATGACTAAGATCAACGTATCCACACATTTGAACGGGTTCTTTACCCGCGCCGTCCGTGAGTACCTCGATGCCAACCCTGCAGTGGTGGATTCCCGGAAGTACATCAAGGCCGGCCGGGAGGCCCTGGTGCTGGAGTCGGCACGTATGCTGACGCTGTTCGCCAAAGCGAAATAGCGTCGAAACCGCGAAAGGCTTGTCATGACCCGCACCGATCGGCTGACCGCCATCCTCGATCTCCTGGCCGAGTCCGGCCACGTGGAAGTCGAGGACATCGTGACGCGCTTAGGCGTGTCACCTGCCACGGCCCGCAGGGATCTGGACAGCCTCGCCAAACAGCGGCTCCTTAGCCGTACCCGCGGCGGCGCCACTACAGGGTCGGTGGCCTACGACCTTCCCGGCCGGTACAACCGCGACGATCACGCCGAAGCCAAGCAGGACATAGCACTGGCTGCGTCCGCGCTGATCCGTCCCGGTGCGGTCATCGGGCTGAGCGGCGGAACCACCAACACGGCGCTGGCACAGCTCCTGTCCACCCGCGAAGACCTCAACGCCCCATCCAACAGGCCCACGCTGACGGTGGTGACCAATGCAATCAACATCGCTTCCCAGTTGGCGGTCCGCCCCAACATCAAGATCATGGTCACCGGCGGGATCCTGAATCCGCGATCCTACGAGTTGGTGGGCCCGTACACCGATGTCATCATGCAGAAAGTCGCGTTGGACATCGCGTTCATAGGCGTCAACGGCGTGGACCCGGACCTCGGCCCCACCATCACCGACGAAGGCGAAGCCATGGTCAACACGGTGATGGCGCGACGGGCAACGGAGTCCTATGTCGTAGCCGACTCCTCGAAGGTGCGCAGGCGGTCCTTTGCGGCCATGGCCGGCTACGACTTCAGGCACCTCATCACCGATTCCGGGATCAGCGCGGAGGACAAAGCCGCGTTTGAAGCCAAGGGGACCGAGGTCATCGTCGCGCCCGCCGGTTAGGGCTGCCCTAGCCTAGAACCGCAACCGCGGCGCGTGGAGGACCGAATCGTCTACGTCCCTGGGCACCCACTGGGTAAACGGCAGGTCCAGAGTGTACTGGTCCTCATCGTTCTTGATCAGGGTGCGCAATTCCGCGTTGTCCGGGTTGTTCAAGGACTCGAAGTACTCCACCGTCCAGTGGAACCAGCGCATGCAGAACAGCCGCATGGTCAGCCCATGCGTCACCAGCAAGGTGTTGGGCGCGTACGTGGGCTTCTGCCAATGCCGGTAGAGCGTCTCCATGAACGATGACACCCGGTCGTAGACGTCCGAGCCCGACTCGCCCTCGCGGAACCGGTAGAAGAAGTGTCCGTACAGGTTCCGCAGTTCCTTCTGGTCCTCGATGTCCCCGGCGATCTGGAAGTTGGCCCAGTCCTGTTCGCGCAGCCGCGGCTCCTCGATCACGCGCTCGATCAAAGGCCCAAGGTTGAGGGCCTCAAGGGTCTGGTACGCACGCAGGTACGGGGAGACGTACACGCACACTTGCTGTCCATCGAGCTTTCGGCGCAGGTTCTCACCGGCCACCCTTGCCTGCTCCAGGCCTTGTTCGGTCAGTGGAATCCGGTAATCCGGGACACGGTTGTAAATGGACGTGTCGGCGTTGGCTGCCGACTGTCCGTGCCGGATCATGAATATTCTCTCTGGGGTACCCATCCCACCAAGCATAGGGCGGCGGTTCCCGGCAAAGAGGCAGGAACTGCGGGCAAGATAGGTACATGTTCCTTGCTTCCCGTCGGCGGCTGCGCGCCGAAGTGCTCATCGTCCTGGGCCTTTCCCTGGGCCAGTCGGCCGTCTACTCCGTGGTGCAACTGCTGGACAAGATGACGCGGGCCCCACTGGCTGATGCAACGTCCACCCTGAACAGGTCGCAGAGCACGCGGGAATATTTCGATCTCACGTACCAACTCCTGGACATCATCTTCGCCCTGGTGCCTGTGGCCCTGGTGTTCTACTTCCTGTCAACGCATGTCCAGGCCAACAGGGACGGTGAAGGAGGTTCGGCGTTCTCCCGGCTCGGTTTCAACTTCGCCCGTCCCGGCAAGGACCTTCTTCAGGGCCTCGGCCTGGCGGCGCTCATTGGCATTCCATCCCTGGGCCTCTATGCGGCAGGCCGGGCCCTGGGAATCACCACAGCCATTGTGCCCAGCGGCCTGGACGCCTACTGGTGGACGGTCCCGGTGCTCATACTCTCTGCCGTGCGCCACGCAATCGTGGAAGAAGTGATCGTGGTGGGCTACCTGCTGGACCGCTTCGGCAGGTTTGGCTGGAGCGTGCCCGTGGGGATCGTTGTCAGCGCGGTCCTGCGCGGCAGCTACCACCTGTACCAGGGCTTTGGGCCGTTCATCGGCAATGTGGTGATGGGGCTCGTCTTTGGCTGGATCTACACCAGGACCAAGCGGGTGATGCCGTTGGTCATCGCCCACGCCCTGCTGGACATTGTGGCGTTCGTCGGATTCAGCCTGTTTGGGAAAGCGGTTGGCCTGGGCTGAGCAGCCGATAAAGCTGTCGCAGCCCCTAAAGCCGTTGCAGCCCTTAAAAGTATCCGGCCGCCATCGGTGGGTGACGTCATTGGCACCCGCTGATGGCGGCCGAAGCTTTGTTTGGACCCAGGCGTCCAGGGCCAGGGTGGGCCCGGATGAAGGGAACGGTCAGATGGTGACTGCTCCGGAGGCGGTTTCGAACGTGACGGCCAGGATGCCGGGCGTGCCGTGGGGGGCCATCCACTGGACTGCGACGTCCTCGAGCGGCTTCTCCACCGGCTCACCCAACCATTCGGTGACGCGCTCGGCCGAGCCTGCGATGGTGAGGCTGGACATCTTCACGTCGCTCTCGTAGACCTTGGACGGGTGCAGTGAGGGGTCGCCCTCCCACTTGAGCATGTACGGCACCTGCGGATCGGCGATCAGGCCGAGGATGCCGATTTGCTGCCACACGAGTTCGCGGCCGTCAGGGAACTTGCGGTTGCCCGGTACTGCGGCCCGGCCGAGGCGCTCCTCGAAAGGTGCGAGGTCCTCAACTGCCACGCACCAGCCCATCCAACCGCCGCCGGCCGCTGAGCGTGCACGGACTGCCTGGCCGAAGGGTGCTTTGTCGGAAGCGGGGTGGTCCAGGACCTCGACGACCTCCAGGTACTTGTTGTCCGCGAGGGGAATGATCATGTTCCGGGTGCCGAAGCGCGGGTGCACTCCACCCCGGACTGCGTCCACTCCCAGAGCCGCGGAAATTCGTTCGGTAGTGGCCAGAAGGCCATCTCGTTCACAGGCGTAAGAGACGTGATCCATGCGCATGGCTTCATCTTGGCACTTTGTGATCGGTGTCTCAGCTAAGTCAAGCCTAACCATGATGGGATCTCATCCCGGGCGTCATGGAAAGCCGCAAAAGACCTCAAAAATTCCAAGGACGTCACAAAGCTGTCCAAGGGCCCGGACACTTCCTAGACTGGCCGCAGCTTCCTTCCCACTGCCCATCAGCCGATCACATGCGTTACGAACAGGAGAACTCCATGTCCCAAGGATGGTCTTTCGAAACCCGCCAGATCCACGCAGGCCAGGAACCGGACGCGGCAACGGGAGCGCGTTCGCTGCCGATCTACCAAACTACGTCCTTCGTGTTCCCCAGCGCCGAAAGTGCTGCCAACCGCTTCGCCCTGGCCGAGCTCGCTCCGATCTACACCAGGATTGGAAACCCGACGCAGGACGCCGTGGAGCAGCGGGTGGCCAGCCTTGAAGGTGGCCTGGGCGCACTGCTGCTGAGCTCCGGACAGGCAGCCGAGACATTTGCCATCCTGAACATTGCCGAGGCCGGCGACCACATCGTGGCCAGCCCCAGCCTCTACGGCGGCACCTACAACCTCCTGGCGCACACCCTGAAGAAGTTCGGAATCTCCGTGACTTTCGTCGAAGATCCGGACAACCTGGAGCAGTGGCGCGACGCCGTCCAGCCGAACACCAAGCTGTTCTTTGGCGAAGTCGTCTCCAATCCACGCCAGGATGTGCTGGATATTGAGGGCGTTGCCGGCGTGGCACACGAAGCAGGCGTGCCCCTGATCGTGGACAACACGCTCTCCACCCCTTACCTGATCCGTCCCATCGAATGGGGCGCCGACATTGTGGTCCACTCCGCCACCAAGTACCTGGGCGGACACGGTTCGGCCATTGCCGGCGTGATCGTTGATTCCGGCAACTTCGACTTCGGCAAGGACCCTGAGCGCTTCCCGGGTTTCAACACCCCGGACCCCAGCTACAACGGGCTGGTATATGCCCGCGATCTCGGCAAGGACGGTGCCCTTGGCGCCAACCTCTCCTACATCCTGAAGGCCCGCGTCCAGCTTCTTCGCGACCTCGGCTCCGCAGTGGCCCCCTTCAACGCCTTCCTCATCGCCCAGGGCCTGGAGACGCTGAGCCTGCGTGTGGAACGCCATGTGGCCAACGCCACCAAGGTGGCTCAATGGCTTGAGGACCATGACGACGTCGAATCGGTCGCCTACGCGGGCTTGCCGTCCAGCCCCTGGTACGAGCGCGGCCGGAAGTACGGTCCCCAAGGCACGGGCGCCATCGTCGCTTTCAACATCAAGGGTGGCGTGGAAGCCGGAAAACGTTTCGTGGACGGGCTCGAACTGCACTCCCACGTGGCCAACATCGGCGACGTCCGCTCCCTGGTCATCCACCCGGCGTCGACCACCCACAGCCAGCTGACTGCGGAGCAGCAGCTCGTCGCCGGCGTCAACCCGGGCCTGGTCCGCCTGTCCGTTGGCATTGAGCACATCGACGACATCATTGCCGACCTTGAAGCCGGCTTCCGCGCTGCCAAGGGTGCCTGAGCAGGCGGTTCACGCACACAGCTGATACATTCAGGCCTGCCGCCCGGATCGACGATTATTCGCCGGGCGGCAGTCCAGGGTGCTCTTTGGTGAATCAAAAGAGCCCTGAACGTCACACTGGTGTCACATTCTTCGCCAGAACCATGGTGTTTTTCCTAGACTCTACGTATTAGGTCATGAGTGCCAGCAGATAGCCCCGGCTTGCTGGCCGGCAACCCTCCTTCCGCGGCGGGGTGCCCCGGGTGAGGACCTGGCCTGTTCGCACGCAAGGCGACAGGCAAGCGCGAGGTTAGGTATCAAAGGAATGACCATCACTGCTACAGCCCTTCCCAAATCCGGTGAAGAAGACGGAACAGTCAAATACGCGGGCATAGGTCCGCTGGCGCTCGAAGCCGGCGGTTACCTCCCCGACGTCGTACTGGCCTACGAAACATGGGGACAACTCAACGCAGATTGCTCCAATGCTGTCCTTATCCAACATGCCCTGACGGGAAGCACCCATGTTGCCCGCGGTGCCACGGACGAGGAAGGCTGGTGGGAGCAGCTCGTGGGGCCCGGTGCCACCATCGACACCAACCGTTTCTTCGTCATATCCATCAACATTGTGGGCGGCTGTTACGGAAGCACCGGGCCTTCCTCCAAAGCGCCCGACGGCAAGCCCTGGGGGTCGCGGTTCCCGCTGGTGACTCTTCGTGACAGCACCGTCGCCGAAGCCCGCTTGGCGGACCTGCTGGGGATTGAAGCCTGGCATGCTGTCCTGGGCGGCTCGATGGGCGGGGCCAGGGCGCTCGAATGGGCCGTTACGTACCCGGAAAGGGTCAAGCGCTGCGCCGTCATTTCGGTGGGCGCCTACAGTACTGCCGAACAAATTGCCTTCGCCCAGGCACAAACCCTCGCCATCCGGCAGGACCCGCATTTCAACAACGGGGACTACTATGGCGGCGCGGCCCCGGAACACGGCCTTGCGCTGGCCCGCCGGATCGCCCACATCACCTACCGCTCAGCCATTGAGTTGGACCTGAGGTTCGGCAGGGAAGCCCAGCACCAGGAGTCACCACTGGCTGCGGCAGTGCTGGGCGAGCGCGGACGCTACCAGGTGGAAAGCTACCTTGATCACCAAGGGACGAAGCTAGTCCGCCGATTCGATGCCAACAGCTATATCGCTATCACCGAAGCACTCATGTCCCACGACATCACGCGTGGACGCGGCACGCTGGAGGAGGCCCTTTCGCGTACGACAGCTGAATTCTTCGTAGCTGCGGTGGACACGGACAGGCTGTATTTCCCAGCCCAGTCCAGGGAACTGGCAGCGGCACTTCCGGGCGTTGTTCCGGTGCACACCATCGCGGCCCCGATCGGCCACGATGGCTTCCTCACGGAAATCGGCCAGTTGTCGGAGCAGCTTCGCGGCGCGTTCTTCGCCTGAGCCACCGGATTCCTGCGGTACCGGTGCTCAGCCGTTCATGATCTCCGCACGCTGCTTCATGTAGTCCTCCATGGCAATCTGGCCGTTGGTGAACTTCGCATCCAGCTCTGCCAGTTTCCTGGCGCGGTACCCCTGTGGTTCGGGGGCTGAACCTGGATACGGTGACGGTGCTGGCGGGCTTGCCTGGTAGCTGCCGCCGGGTTGGTATGTGCCGCCCGGCTGGTAGGAAGCGCCCGACGGCGGAGCCGCCTGCGGTGCCTCGTCCGCGGGCCGGATGACGGGCGGCTCGGTTGGAAAGCCCGGATAGTTCTGCGGAGGGTAGTTCTGGCCCGGGTAGTTTTGCGGAGGGTAGTTCTGGCCCGGGTAGTTCTGCGGAGGGTATCCCGGCCCGGGGTAATCCGGGCCGCGGAAGTTCCCGTTCTGCAGGCGGCGTGCCCTGGACCGGTTGTACATGCGGATCCCCATCGGAATCAGCCACGAGCAGACGATGATCCAGAAGATCAGATTGTTCACAGTGCAGGCCTCCTAGGTCTTATCCCAGCTTAGCCCCGCGTGCTCACACCAGCTTTGTTTCCATACCCAGGAAGCGCCCGTAGCGCGCTGCTTCGGTTTCCAGCGCGCTCTGCTCATCCCTGGTTGCAGGCCTGTTCATGCGGACGTCGAGCTCGCAGACACCACCATTGAAGCCGTGCCGCCACCATCCTGCCAAGCTGCCGTCCAGGAGGACCACATGCATGGGGCCGTTGTCTTCAGGAAGGTAGGGCGCCGTGCCGCCCAGATAGTGGCGGGACTGGGAATAGCCCATTACGTACTCGTCGAAGCATTGGATGAGGTCCACCCGGGGGAGTGCGGAACCGTCGGCGGCTTCGTGTGGAGCATCCAGGCTCGCCACCTCGGACGCAGCCACATGGAAGTCCATCCCATCAAAGGAAGCCGAGGCCAAAGCGCCCGGTGATATTTCATCAGCGACGGTGAGGCCCAGCTTCACGTCCTTCATGGTCAGCCCGGACCACGCCGCACAGTCCTTCACGGTGGCAGGTCCCCGGCTGCTGAAGTACCGCAGTGCAAGCTGCCCCAGCGCCTGCTCACGGTCCGCCCCGGTGAGGGTCCCGGTAAACGGACCGGTGACGCGTTCCTCGAACAACGCATACGTCTGTTTCAGTGCACCACCGTCGGACCGGACAGGAGGGCCGCTGACGAGGATGCCGCTGATTTCCGCGTGCATGAGGTGGTAGATGAATCCCAACCCCTTGCTGGGGAAGCCGGCCTGCCCCATTGCCTCGGCCAGTTCTTCCCGGGTTTTGTGCGCGCCGCCGGCTACAGCTGCCGCCAGGATCCGGCCACTGCGGGCGGCCGTCTCCTGGTCCACGCCGGTCTGCCGGTACATTCCTTTGTTGCCCTGGTGCAGCCGGTCGGCGGACAACCCCATCAGCCAGCCGAGGTCGTCTTTGTGGACAAAGTGCCATGTGGGGCGGAGGATGTGGGTGCGCAGGATCGTTCCATCAGAAACGGCTTGTTCCACGTCGGCGGCAGTGCCGCACGGCGTCCGTTGCGCCACGGTCCAGCGGGCATAGGCAAATTCCTGGGACTGGACGGCCAGGAGGTTGCGGACCACATCACCGGGTCCGGCGCCCAAGGGTGGCCGTAACTGCTGCCGCCTCAGGCGCAACTGCCGGACACCGGCTGTGCGGGAGGACTCCTCAGCCATGACCTTGGTACACCGCGCCCATCATTGCGCTCAGCTGCGCGGCAGCAAGGTGCCGCCGCCACCAAAGACGGGTCCCGGCGTCGGGCGCTTTGGCGTGATGCCGTCGCCGGAGGACTGGTGCCTGAGCCGCCGGATGACCCAGGGGACAAAGTATTCGCGGGCCCACACCAGGTCGGAGGACCGGGCTTCGCGCCACGTCCGGGGAGGCAGGGGTTTGGGGAGCAGGGGCTCCAGGGTGTGCTGGACGTTCAACGCGTCCAGGACCATCATCGCGATGGTGTGGTGACCCAGGGGCGAGAAGTGCAGGCGGTCCACATCCCACATTTGGGGGTCGGCCAGCTGCCGCAAGGACCACATGTCAGCAATGATGGCGTCGTGGCGGGCCGCCACCGTCCGCAGATTCTCGTTGTAGATGGCAACCTTGCCCCGGATGCGGCCCAGCACGGAAGACGCCGTATCCGGGCCGTTGAACAGGACCACGGTGGCACCGCCGGAACCAAGCTCGCCGACGGCGGCGTCCAGCTTCTCGGCCAGAAGGTCAGGATCGCCGCCCGGCCGGATGAGGTCGTTGCCGCCTGCCGAGATGGACACGAGATCCGGTTGCAGTTCCAGGCAGGGCCCCACTTGCTCGTCGATGATCTGCTGCAGCAGCCGGCCACGGATGGCGAGGTTGGCATAGGCGAAATCTTCGTGGCCGCGTCCAAGCTCTTCGGCTACCCGGTCCGCCCAGCCACGGTTGCCTCCGGGATTTGCGGGCTCGGGGTCGCCGATGCCTTCGGTGAACGAATCACCCAGCGCCACATATCGGCTCCAAGGGTGCTTTTGAAGGGGTTCGCCCGATTGCAACAAATGATTGTTCTCACTCACGTTCATATCCTGCCTCCTGACGCCCGACCTACGCCACCGTAGGTTGTTACCAGCGGGTAACTGCAAGAATGGAGGCATGACTGAAGCCCCCGCTTTCCCTGCACCTGTTGTCCTGTGGTCCCACAACGAAGCTGAGCGCGCCGGCAAGCCCCTGCTGGTCCTGCTGCATGGCTACGGGTCCAATGAGGAGGACCTCTTCAGCCTGGCCGGGCTCCTCCCGGAGGGTTTCGTGGTGGCCGCCCTCCGCGCCCCGATGCCCACGGGTCCGGGCTATACGTGGTTCCCACTGACTGCCTCCATCGACTACTCCCTGGACGCCGTGAAGCTTGCCGCCGAATACGCCCTCGAGTGGCTGGATACGGTCAAAGCCAACCATTCCTCGGTAACGCTGCTGGGTTTCTCCATGGGCATGGCCATGGCCACCACCATGCTCCGGTACCGTCCAGCGGACTTCGCTGCCGTCGTCGGGCTTTCAGGCTTTGTGATCGACGCCGGTGCTGACGCCGCCTTCCGCGACGACGAACTGGACGGTTCAGTTCCGATGTTCTGGGGCCGCGACCAGCAGGATCCTGTGATCACCCAGGACAAGATCGAGTACACCATGGGCTGGGTACGCCAGCACGTGGACCTCACCAAGGTGCTCTACGCCGGGATGTGGCACGGGATCAACCAGCAGGAAATCGGACACGTAGGGGAGTTCCTCACCCACAAGGTCCTCGCGCCCTAGGGGGCGTTGCTCAGGAGCGTTGCTCAGGCGGTGGTGATCCGGACGGTCTGTCCGTTGACCGTTACGGTATCGCCGGCATGGAGCTGGCGGCCGCGTCGCTCGTCGATCTCGCCGTTGACCTTGACCAGGCCGTTCTTGATGAGCTCCGCAGCTTCCACGCCGTCTTCGACCAAGCTGGCGAGCTTGAGCAGCTGGCCAAGGCGGATCATGTCGTCGCGGATGGGGATTTCTTCGATTTCGGGGTTGCTCATACAGCAATGATGCCTGAAGTAGTGTGGTGACGGTGCCGCAGCCTTCCTCCCGTCCCGCCCTTCCATTGGCCATTGGCCTCATCCTGGCCCTGGTGACCGGCCTGGTGCTCCCGCTCCAAGGACGCATCAACGGGGCCCTGGGTGCCACCCTGAATGACGGGATCGCAGCTGCTGTGGTGAGCTTCACCACAGGCTTGGTGGTCATTGGCGCGATTTCGGTCGCGACGCCCAAAGGCAGGGCCGGTCTGCAGCGCATTGTCCCGGCAGTCCGCACCGGTAGTTTCCCCCGCTTTTACGTCATGGCCGGCGGCATCGGCGCGTTTTTCGTCATCGCCCAAACGTTCACGGTGGGCCTGCTGGGCGTAGCCCTGTTCACGGTGGCGACGGTGACGGGCCAAACCCTGAGCGGCCTGCTCGTAGACCGCCTCGGAATTGCCCCCGGCGGCAAACGCTCCATCACGGGCCTCCGGGTGGTGGGAAGCGTCCTCACCGTGGCGGCTGTCGCTTGGGCCGTGTCGCCGCACTTTGCCGGCTCATCCGACGTCGGCACGCTGGTTCTTCCGGTCCTGCTGCCTCTTTTGGCGGGTTTCCTGATGAGCTTCCAGCAAGCCATGAACGGCACCGCTACTGTGCACTACGGCACTCCCATAGCGGCCACGTTGGTCAATTTCCTGGCCGGGTCCGTAGTGCTGTGGATCGCCTGGCTGGTCAAGATCGCGGTGCTTGGAACCGGAAATCCCTTGCCCACCGACTGGTGGTACTACGTTGGGGGGCCGCTGGGCTGCGTGGCCATTGGCCTTGCGGCGCTGCTGGTGCGCACCCTTGGCGTCCTGATCACCGGCTTGGGCATGATTGCCGGCCAACTGGTGGGGTCGTTGGTGCTCGACGTCGTGATCCCCAGTCCCGGCACGGTGGTCGCCTTGCCCACGGTGCTGGGTACCGTCCTGACGCTGGCCGCGATCATCGTTGCCACCTTGCCGTGGCCGAAGGGAGCCTTCGCACGAAGGGGTGCGGCGAAAGGCCGGTAGGGTAGGAGTCAGCAAATTTCCCCATCACCCCGCCGGGCAACCACGTCCGGAATCCGGGGGCCAACCACCGCGGACCGCACCCAGCGGCCCTGTAGAACAAATGGAGTCACCCATGGCAGCAAAATCCGTCCTTGACCAGGTCATTTCCCTCTCCAAGCGGAGGGGCTTTGTCTTTCAGGCCGGTGAAATCTATGGTGGCTCCCGTTCTGCCTGGGACTACGGTCCCCTTGGCGCAGAGTTGAAGGAAAACATCAAGCGCCAGTGGTGGCAGAGCATGGTCCGCGGCCGCGAGGACGTTGTAGGCCTTGATTCCTCCGTCATCCTTCCCCGCCAGGTGTGGGAAGCCTCCGGCCACGTGGAGGTCTTCTCGGATCCCCTGGTGGAGTGCCTTTCCTGCCACAAGCGCTACCGCGCGGACCACCTCGAAGAAGAGTACGAGGAGAAGAAGGGCCGCCCGGCAGAAAACGGCCTGGCGGACATTGTCTGCGCCAACTGCGGCACCCGCGGCCAGTGGACCGAACCCCAGGAATTCTCCGGCCTGCTGAAGACCTTCCTCGGACCGGTAGCCAGCGACGAAGGCATGCACTACCTGCGCCCGGAGACCGCCCAAGGCATCTTCGTGAACTTCAACAATGTGCTCACCACGTCCCGGAAGAAGCCGCCGTTCGGCATCGGCCAGATCGGCAAGTCCTTCCGCAACGAAATCACCCCGGGCAACTTCATCTTCCGCACCCGTGAATTTGAGCAGATGGAGATGGAGTTCTTCGTCGAGCCCGGCACGGATGAGGAGTGGCACCAGTACTGGATGAAGGAGCGCATGTCCTGGTACACGGACTTGGGCATCCGCGAAGACAACCTGCGCTTCTTCGAGCACCCGCTTGAAAAGCTCAGCCACTACTCCAAGGGCACCACGGACATCGAGTACCGTTTTGGTTTCCAGGGCTCCGAGTGGGGCGAGCTCGAAGGCATCGCGAACCGTACGGACTTCGATCTCTCCACGCACGCCAAGGCTTCCGGCACGGACCTGAGCTACTTCAACCAGGCCACCAACGAGCGCTACACGCCGTACGTGATCGAACCCGCCGCCGGCTTGACCCGCTCCTTCATGGCGTTCCTGATCGATGCGTACACCGAAGACGAGGCACCCAACGCCAAGGGCGGCGTCGACGTCCGTACGGTATTGAAGCTGGATCCGCGGCTGGCCCCGGTCAAGGCAGCGGTCCTGCCGCTGAGCCGCAACGAGGACCTCTCGCCCAAGGCCAAGGCGCTGGGCGCCCAGCTGCGCAAGAACTGGAACATCGACTTCGACGACGCCGGTGCCATCGGCCGCCGCTACCGTCGCCAGGACGAAATCGGTACTCCGTTCTGCATCACCGTGGACTTCGACACGCTCGAAGACCAGGCAGTGACCATCCGTGAGCGCGACACCATGAGCCAGGAGCGCGTTTCCCTGGACAAGGTTGAGGGCTACCTCGCCGCACGCCTGATCGGCGCTTAATCATGGCGTTGGAATACCGCGAATGGAAGGAGGGCGACGACCTCGCCCTCCTGGAAATCTGGGGTGGTCCGGAGACCCTCCCGGCTGAGCAGTTCCGTGCTGCGCTCGCACCGTCGAGCAACCAGCCGTGGCGCCGGTGCATCGTGGCCGAGGACGTGGTGGACGGCGTGCGGATCCCCGTTGCCGCCGCCGTGGTCCATGAAGCCTCGCTGCACCCGGAACGCCTCTGGGCCTACATCGAGGTTGCCAAGGACCACCGCCGTGAAGGCGTCGGGGCAACGTTGCTGACCATGCTCCGTGCCGAAGCCGGGAACTCGCCGTCGGGCGTTTCCAGGCTGCGCAGCAAAGTGGAGCCGGACACCGCCGGCGCTGCGTTCGCAGCCGCGGCCGGTCTTGCTCCCATCCAGCGTTCCCAGCTGGTGGTGGTGGAGCCGGAACCGCTTTCGCTTCCGCGGTTCGGCGATGGTTCTGAAGAAGCTGCGTCCGAGCGCGTGGAGGACCTGGCTACAGGTTCCGTCGAGCTGAGCGAGGTCGTGGGCAAGTACTACACCCACGTCCACCACTGGGACAGCCCAGGGGAGCTCAGCATTGCCACCGTCCAACGCCTGTTCCTTCACGACCTCACGGGCGCCCACGGTGCCATCGTGCTCCGCGCGCCCAAGGCCAGCGCTTTTGGCCAGGGTGTTCCCGCCAGTCGCAAGGGCAAGATCCAGGCATTCGCCATCAGCTACGCACAGGGCAACGCGGACGAGCCCTCCGATGTCTTCCTGGGCCATGACCCCAGCCTGTCCGCCGAGGAAGCTGCCTTCGCGGTTCGTGACTTGCTGGCGCTCATTGCCTACCAGCACCCTGTGCTGCTGGAAGTCGATGAGTCCATGACCGCGCTGCGGACGGTCCTGGAACCTCTGCTGGAATCCGGCAAGGCCCACGTCCGGGGCGCGGACACTTTGATCGTCAGCGACTGACGAACTCCGCCGAAACCACTGGCAAATCCTGCCTGGCCCCTGTCTCCGGGGCCAGGCAGGATTTGCTGTTTCCGGGGTCCTTTGCCAAAGGTTCTTGACGATGCAAAGGCTCAGGAGTAGTCCTGACGACGTAAGCCCCCACGCCATCACATCCGGGGGGGAGAAGCGTGTGGAAAGTCCGGTCTCACGTCTGAATCGATGGTATGCAGAATGAACCAGATTGCCCTCGACGGGCTCCGGGAACAGTTGCGCGGGCAACTCGTCACTCCCGAAGATCCTGATTACGACACGGCACGGGCCGTCTTCAACGCCATGGTGGACAAACGTCCCGCCGGCGTCATCCGTGTAGCGCAGGTCTCCGACGTCATAGCCGGGGTGAACTTCGCCCGCGAACACTCCATGCCACTTGCCATCAGGGGAGGTGGCCACAGCGCTCCCGGATTTGGCACGTGGGATGACGCACTGGTTCTGGACTTCGTGAACCGCACCGGAGTGCGGGTGGATCCTGCAAGTTCGAGGGCCCGTGCCGAAGCCGGTACTACCTGGGCCGACTTCAACCACGCCACCCATGCGTTCGGGCTCGCGACTACCGGCGGCATCGTGGGATCCACGGGCGTGGCGGGACTGACGTTGGGCGGAGGCATCGGCTATCTCGCCAGAAAGTACGGGCTCTCCTGCGACAACCTTGTGTCCGCGGATGTCGTGACCGCTGATGGCAACTTCCTGGTTGCCAGCGAAAACCAGAACGAAGACCTCTTTTGGGCGATCCGCGGAGGTGGCGGAAATTTCGGCGTCGTGACCTCCCTGGAATTCCAGCTTCATCCAGTGGATATGGTCCATGCGGGGATCATTATCTATGGCGCGGAGAACATCCCTGCGGTGGCCCGGTTCTACCGTGAGTACATAGCCTCCGCACCGGAAGAGTTCGGGGCTTTCCTGGGCTTCCACCAAGGACCACCGGTGCCTTTCCTTCCAGAGGAATGGCACGGAAAATCCGTGTGCGTGGTGGTAGGAATGTGGACAGGCGATCCGGCAGAAGGCGAAGCACGCTGGAAGCCGTTCCTGGACGCCGCCCCCGTGGCAGGCTCCATGGTGGCGCCCATGCCTTATCCGGCCCTGAATGTGGCGTTTGATGGTCTCAACCAAAAAGGCATGCAGGGCTATTGGAAGGCCAACTTCCTCCGGGAGCTCAATGACGGAGCCATTGCGGCGCATGCCCAGTTCGGCGCAACCGTGACCAGCGTCAACACTGCGGTCCACGTCTACCCCATCGACGGTGCCGTATCCCGCGTGGGGGTCCAGGACACTGCCTTTGCCCACCGCGACATGAAGTTCTCGCCGGTTATCGCCACGCAATGGCCGGACCCTGCAGACAACGAAGCAAACATCGCATGGGCCCGCGCATACGCCGCTGCCTTGGCCCCGCATTCGGAAGCCGGGGGATACATCAATTTCATGGACTCCGAGGACCAGAACCGGATCGCGGACAACTACGGACCCAACTGGGAGAAGCTGGTGGCGATTAAAGCCAAATATGACCCCGGAAACCTCTTCCGCGTCAACCAGAACATCGCGCCAGCCTGAGCCAGGAGTCCCCGCCGTCCCACGTAGGCTTAACCCATGAGGTTTTGCAGCTGATGGGCCACAGTCACTCCCACGGTCATCCAGAGGGGCCGGAGCCAACCCCGCAGGCGATCGCTTCCCGGAAACGGGCCAATTGGCTGTTGGCGGCGGTCCTGGTTCCCTTGGGTGTCCTGACGCTCGTGGCGATGTTGCTGATGTGGCCATCGGGCAGCCGGGAAGGGATCAATTTCTCCAGTCCCTACCAGGCTGCCCCCGGCGTCACGTTCGATACCGGCCGGATCCAAAGCGTGGTGGTGGAAAGCTGCACGCAGACCGGTCAATCCAGCACAGGACAAAACCAGTCCAGCCAGAACCAATCCGGCGGCTCCCAGTGCACTTTCGCCTTCACCGTGCCGGACAAGGGTGGAGAAGCGGTCAAAGTGGTCATCAACCCCGACGTGGCGATGTCCCATGGTGTTGATGTCGGCGATTCCATCAGGTACCTGAACCTCTCGGGCGTCCAGGGCAACAACGCCGGCAGTGGTGCGCCGGCATATGTCTTCGTGGACTTCGTCCGCAACATCCCCATCGCCGCGTTGGCGGTGTTGTATGCGGTGGTGGTGATTGCCGTGGCCCGCTGGCGTGGCTTCCGGGCACTTGTGGGCCTGGTGGGCGCCTACTTCGTCCTGGTCAGCTTCATCCTGCCCGGGCTGGTGGAGGGCAAGCCGCCCCTGTTGCTGGCGTTGGTGGGCTCCACCGTGATCATGATCGGGGTCCTCTACTTTGCCCACGGATTCTCGGCGCGAACGTCGACGGCGTTGCTTGGCACAATTTTCGGGCTCGGGATCACTGCGTTGCTGGCCGCCTGGGCCACCGACGCCGCCAACCTGGCCGGGGTGGGCAACCACGACGCCTCAACGCTGGTCAACATGTCACCCCGGATCTCGATCTCAGGGATCATCCTTTGCGGGCTGATTATTTCCGGCCTGGGTGTCCTTAATGACGTCACCATCACCCAGTCCTCAGCAGTGTGGGAACTCTACGAGCTGGCGCCGAACACCAGCGCCCGCAAACTCTTCTCCTCGGCCATGCGGATTGGCCGGGACCACATCGCCTCAACTGTCTACACCATCGCCTTCGCCTACGCGGGTGCGGCCCTTCCCATCCTCATCATCGTGATGCTGTACGACCGCCCCCTGGCCGAAGCCCTGACCAGCGCAGAACTCTCGGAGGAAGTCATCCGGACCTTGGTGGGCTCCATCGGGTTGGTCCTCGCCATTCCGGTCACCACCCTGATCGCAGTCCTGGTGGTCAAGGCCACTGGCCTGAAACGCCTCGCCGCCGGGGGACCGACCGTACGTGCCGACGACCTTGAGGATACCGGCGCGCTGGCCGCGGCCGCCGTCGTCGTGGGTTCGGAGCAGGACGAAAGGAACGACGCCGGCGCTCGGCCGGGCGCGGACAGCGGGCCGGCGCGGCCTGGAAGCCGCAGGGCGCAGCGCGAAGCCGAGCGTCGGGGCAACGGCTAGCCGGATGACATTTGTCATGTCGAACGGGTGACACCCGCTACGGGCGCGCGGACCTTCCTCCGGCTTGAATGGGTGGACAAGACCTATTCCAGGGGGAGCAATGACAACACCGGGAGTGCCGGCCGTTCGCGCAGCCGGACTATACAAGAGCTTCGGAACGGTCCAGGCTGTGCGCGGCCTGGACCTGACGGTGCAGCAGGGGGAAGTCGTGGCTTTCCTGGGGCCCAACGGAGCCGGTAAAACCACCACCATCGACATGATCCTGGGCCTGAGCAGTCCGGACCAGGGCGAGGTCTCCATCTTCGGCCACACACCCCGGGGTGCCATCGCCCGCGGACAGGTGGCGGCCGTGATGCAGACCGGCGGCTTGCTGCGCGACATCAGTGTGCGGGAAACCGTGCAATTGACGGCCGCGATGTTCGATTCGGCCCGGCCCGTGGATGAAGTCCTGACCCGTGCGGGAATTCTGGACATTGCCGATCGCCGGGTGGAGAAGTGCTCGGGCGGACAGCAGCAGCGCCTGCGCTTTGCCATGGCACTGGTCCCGGACCCTGGCCTGCTGATCCTGGATGAGCCGACCACCGGCATGGATGTTGCCGGGCGCCGGGACTTCTGGTCCGCCATCCGCGATGACGCCTCGAAGGGGCGGACCGTCATTTTCGCCACCCATTACCTTGAAGAAGCCGACGCCTACGCCGACAGAATAGTGCTGGTGCGCCAAGGGACAGTGGTTGCTGATGGCACTGCGGCCCAGATCAAGAACCTGGCCTCCGGGAGGACGGTCCGGGCCTCGCTGCCGCCTGATGACCGCGCGCTGCTGGCAGGACTGGCAGGTGCCGATCAGGTGGAGTTCGACGGCGGCCGCGTCACCGTCCGCACCGCCGACTCGGATTCGGTGGTCCGGTACCTGCTCAACAACACCGGCGCCCACGATCTTGAGGTCGTCGCGAACAATCTCGAGGAGGCCTTTGTGGCGCTGACGGCAGACCAAGTCCCTACAGCCACAGCCCCGGCGGCCACATCCCCTACGATTCTGGAAGGGGACCGCGCGTGAGCCAGTCGACAGCAATGCAGGACCGCAAGCCCTCCGCGGGAGGCGTCAACGCGACGTTCCTCTGGATTGAGATCAAGCGGATGCTCCGCAACCGGCGGACCATCATGTTCACGGTGCTCATGCCGGCCATCTTCTTCTTCATTTTCGGCCTGTCCAACAAGAACCAGCAGTTGCCCAACGGCCACAGCTACGGCCAGTACATCCTGATCAGCCTCACCGTGTATGCGGCCATGACGGCAGCTACGGGTGCGGGCAGCCAGGTTGCCGTTGAACGTGCGCAGGGCTGGAGCAGGCAGTTGCGCCTGACGCCCATGCTGCCCGGTGCCTATATTGCGGTCAAGGCAGCCGCCGCCCTGACCCTCTCACTGCTTGCAGTCATCGCCCAGTTCGTGATTGGTGCGATTGCCGGGGTGACCATGGACGCGCAGACCTGGCTGACCGCCGGGCTCGTGGCCTGGGTGGGTTCCCTGGTATTCGCCGCGCTGGGCCTCTTTGTGGGGTACCTCATGCCAAGCCAGAACGTCATGCAGATCCTGGGGCCGGCCCTTGCGATTCTGGCCATGCTCGGCGGGCTCTTCATGCCGATCGAGATCATGGGCGACACCTTTGGCGCAATCGCCAAATTTACGCCGGCTTACGGGATCGGACAGCTGGCGCGCAGTCCAATCACAGGGGAGTTTGACGCCCTGTGGATTGTCAACGTGCTGGTGTGGCTGGCCATCTTCGTGGGCGGAGCCGCCATGGCCTTCCGCCGGGATACCAGCCGTGTTTGAGCCCTGCCTCCCTTGACTAAGGTGGGATCCATGAGCAGCCCATCCCTGAGGGAATCCTTGCGTGGCCCCGGACCCCGCAGGTGGTTCATAGGCGCAGGCTTCTCCATCGTCCTCTGGGCCTGGCCCACCTGGAACCTGGTGTGGTCGGTGGACGAGCCGGCTGGCTGGAAGGTGCTGGCGTCGGCGTCCCTGGTGGCCTTCTTCGCAGCGTATGCCATATTGCCCATGTTCAGCCGACGCCGTGGCAACCGCACCGGCCTGTTGTGCGTCGCGATACTCCTGGCACTTAATGGCGTCGTCATTGGATTGGTCGGCAAGGAGGCCCTTTGGACGTGGCCGTTCCTGGCCTGCGCCATCGCGATGACTCCCTTGCCGCCACGCGTGGACTTTGCCTTGATCATGGGGTTGTCCGGGATTTCGCTGGCGTCCGAACTGGCCGACGGGAACCCGGAGCAAGCGTTCTTCCAGCCGGCGCTCATTTTGTCGCTGGGTTTCATGATGTCTTCGTTTGCCCGGCTCATCCGCCAGACAGCTGAGCTCCGCGCAGCCCAGACTGAACTCGCCGATGCCGCCGTGGCAGCGGAACGGAGCCGGGTGGCCAGGGATATGCACGACATCCTGGGCCATTCCCTCACCGTGATCGCCGTCAAGGCCGAACTGGCCGGGCGGCTGTTGGAGGATACGCCCGATGGCGCGGCGAAGGACAGGGCCGTGGCCGAGATCGGGGAGGTCCAGGAGTTGGCCCGCGGTGCGCTCGCCGATGTCCGCGCCACCGTGGCCGGCTACCGGGGCGTCAACGTCTTGGCCGAGCTTGCAGCTGCGCGGACGGCGCTGGAGTCGGCCGGCATCGACGCCGATCTTCCGCGCACCGTGGAGCAGGTTCCTGCCAAATACCGCGAGCTGTTCGGCTGGGTCCTCCGGGAGGGCGTCACCAACGTGGTGCGGCACTCAGGGGCCGTTCGCTGCAGGGTCCGGTTGACGGCGTCGGCGGTTCTGGTGGAGGACGACGGCGTGGGGCCGGGCCCGACAGCGGCAGGTACGGGCCTGGCGGGGATCCGGGAACGAGTGGAGACTGCGGGCGGAACGCTCAGCATTGGAGCGAGCGACCTGGGAGGGTTCAGATTGGCTGTTGACGTATGACGATCCGGTTGGTGATTGCCGACGACCAAGCCTTGGTCAGGGGTGCCCTCGCCGCCCTCCTGGGCCTTGAACCCGACATCGAAGTGGTCGCGGAGCTGGGCGACGGCACCGGCGTCGTGTCCGCCGTCGTGGAACATTCCGCGGACGTGGCGATGCTCGACGTCGAAATGCCGGGCTTGGATGGCATCGCCGCGGCGGCGGCTGTTCGCCGTGCGGCGCCCTCATGCCGTGTCCTTATGGTCACAACGTTCGGCAGACCCGGTTACCTCAGAAGGGCCATGCAGGCCGGCGCTTCCGGCTTCGTGGTCAAGGACACCCCCGCACGGCAGCTGGCCGAGGCCGTGCGCCGTGTTCACAGCGGCCTCCGCGTGGTCGACCCTACGCTTGCAGCGGAGTCGCTGATGTCCGGGGACAGTCCGCTGACCGACCGTGAGGCGGAGGTGCTGAAAGCTGCCTCCGACGGCGGGACGGTGGCAGATATTGCCAAGGCGGCAATGCTTTCGGAGGGCACGGTACGGAACTACCTTTCGGCGGCCATGGCCAAAACGGGTGGCCGCACGCGGGCTGAGGCCGTACGGCTGGCCCACGAGAATGGTTGGCTGCTGTAGGGCGTTCAATGCCCGATTTGCCCACCTTTGCAACAATGGATAAGTGACTGTAGTAGCGACGCCCCCCGCACCAAAGCTCGAGCTCCCGCCCCTTAAGCTCGGCGGGATCACCGTGGACACCCCGGTAATCCTTGCGCCGATGGCCGGGATCACCAACTCGGCCTTCCGCAGGCTTTGCCGTGAATACGGTGGCGGCCTGTACGTGGCAGAGATGGTGACCTCGCGCGCCTTGGTGGAGCGGACGCCCGAATCGCTGCGCATCATCTCCCATGACGAAGACGAGAAAGTGCGTTCCGTCCAGCTCTACGGCGTGGACCCAGTAACAGTGGGCGCTGCGGTCCGGATGCTCGTTGAAGAGGACCGCGCCGATCATATCGACCTCAACTTTGGCTGCCCGGTACCCAAAGTCACGCGTCGCGGCGGGGGCTCCGCACTGCCCTGGAAGATCGACCTCTTCACCTCAATCGTGCAGACCGCGGTCAAGGAAGCATCCAAGGGTGGCATCCCGCTGACCATCAAGATGCGCAAGGGCATCGACGACGACCACCTGACCTACCTCGACGCCGGCCGCATCGCCCGGGACTCCGGCGTAGCTGCGGTGGCGCTCCACGGGCGGACGGCGGCGCAGTTCTATTCGGGCCAGGCCGACTGGTCCGCGATCGCACGGTTGCGCGAGGCACTCCCGGACATCCCGGTGCTGGGCAATGGCGATATCTGGTCGGCCGAGGACGCCGTGCGGATGGTGCGGGAAACCGGCGTCGACGGCGTTGTTGTGGGCCGTGGCTGCCAGGGTCGGCCCTGGCTGTTTGGGGACCTGCAGGCAGCTTTCGAAGGCAGCGACCAGCGGCACCGGCCCGGGCTGCGCGAGGTTGCCGAGGGTGTGTATCGCCATGCGGAACTGATGGTGGAGACCTTCGGGAACGACGAATACAAGGCGCTCCGTGAGATCCGCAAGCACATGGCCTGGTACTTCAAGGGCTACGTGGTGGGCGGGGAGTTGCGGGCCAAGCTGGCCACGGTGCCAACCCTGGAAGTGCTGCGAGAACTTCTTGACGAGCTGGATATGGATCTTCCATACCCTGGCGTTGACTCGGAGGGTCCACGCGGCCGTGCGGGTTCTCCCAAGAAGCCGGCGCTGCCGAAGGATTGGCTGGAGAGCCGCCAGCTGAACGCTGAACAAAGCGCAGATATCTCGGCGGCGGAACTGGACGTTTCGGGCGGCTAGCCTCACACGTGTAAGACTGGCTCAAGAAGCTCCACACCCCGGCGCTTGAAGGAGGCAGACCCATGGGAACCGAAGCAATGCTTGGCCACGATGCAGCAAGCCACGATTTCGTGCTGGCCATCCCCGGATACTCCGAGGCAGACACTGCCCGGTGGGTTGAGGAACCACGCAAGAGCAATTACCGCTCCGACTTTGAACGGGACCGTGCAAGGGTCCTGCACTCCTCTGCGCTGCGACGGCTGGGAGCCAAAACACAGGTTGTTGCTCCGGATACCGACGACTTTGTCCGCACCCGGCTCACGCACAGCCTGGAGGTAGCCCAGGTGGGCCGCGAACTGGGACGGTCCTTGGGCTGCGACCCCGACGTCGTGGACACCGCGTGCCTGAGCCACGATCTGGGCCACCCTCCCTTTGGGCACAACGGCGAATCAGCCTTGAACGAGGTGGCACACACCATCGGCGGCTTCGAAGGCAACGCCCAAACACTCCGCCTGCTGACCCGGCTTGAACCCAAGGTGTTGACCGCGGACGGCAGGCCGGCAGGGCTGAACCTGACCCGCGCCAGCCTGGACGCTGCGTCCAAATACCCATGGTCCGCCGTCGACGCCCCTGTCATCCATGGCCACCGCACCAGCAAATTCGGGGCGTATGAAGACGACCTTCCCGTATTCGAGTGGTTGCGCGAAGGGGCACCCGGAAACCGTTCCTGCATCGAGGCCCAGGTGATGGACCTGGCCGATGACATCTCCTACTCGGTCCATGATGTCGAGGACGCGATCGTGGCCGGACATTTCCAGCTGAAATGGATGGAGAATCCGGACCACCGTGCCCGCGTGGTGGGCTACACCAAGCAGTGGTACCTCCCGCACAACGATCCCGCGGAAATCGATGCCGCGCTGGCCCGGCTCGAGGCCACCAAGGTCTGGGTGCGCGAGGCCGATGGCAGCCGTAAGTCCATGGCTGCACTGAAGGACATGACCAGCCAGCTGATCGGCCGCTTCTGCCAGAGCGCCATGGAAACGACCCGGGACCATTTCGGCCCGGCCAACCTCACCCGCTACGATGCCGAACTCATGGTGCCTGAGGAAACAGTCACCGAGATTGCGGTGCTCAAGGGCCTTGCCACCACCTTCGTCATCTCCACGGACCACCGCCAGCCCGTCTACGAGCGCCAGCGAGAGGTGCTGCACGCTCTCGTGGGCGTCCTGAACGCCACAGGCGACCGCCACCTGGAGCCGATGTTCGCCGCTGACTGGCGGGACGCCGTCGACGACGGTGCCCGCCTGCGCGTAGTGATCGACCAGGTGGCATCGCTGACGGACGTTTCTGCCTTGGCCATGTACGAGCGACTGGTGGGCAGCCTGCCGTCGCTGTGGTGACCCACTAGGATGGACACGTGGCTGGCCTGATCAAACGTGAAGATATCGACGAAGTACGCCAGCGCACGGATATCAAGGAAGTCGTTGACGGTTACGTCACGCTCAAGGGTGCCGGGCTGGGAAGTTTCAAAGGCCTGTGTCCCTTCCACGACGAACGTTCACCCTCGTTCACCGTCAGGCCGCAGGTTGGCCGTTACCACTGCTTTGGCTGCGGCGAGGACGGCGACGCCATCTCCTTCATCCAGAAGATGGACCACAGCTCATTCCATGAAGCCGTGGAAAAGCTCGCTGCCAGGATCGGGTACGAGCTGCGTTACGAGGACGGTGGCACAGGCCCCAGCCGCGAGGAAGTGGGCAAGCGCCAGCGCCTTCTTGACGCCCACAAAATCGCCGATGAGTTCTTCCGCGCCCAACTGCTGACGCCCGGAGCCGCAGAGGGCCGGAACTTCCTCGATGGCCGTGGCTTCGACCGCGCCGCTGCCGAACACTTCGGCGTCGGGTATGCCCCCCAGGGCTGGGATGCCCTCCTGAAGCACCTGCGGGGCCGTGGGTTCACCGATGCCGAATTAAAGCTCACAGGCATGTTTTCCGAAGGTAACCGGGGCATCTATGACCGCTTCCGCGGCAGGCTCATCTGGCCCATCCGCGACATCGCCGGCGACACCATCGGCTTCGGTGCCCGCAAGCTCTTTGAGGACGACCAAGGGCCCAAGTACCTGAATACCCCGGAAACCACGCTCTACAAGAAGTCCCAGGTCCTCTACGGCATCGACCTCGCAAAGCGCAACATCGCCAAGGACCGCCAACTCGTAGTGGTTGAGGGGTACACGGACGTCATGGCGTGCCACCTCGCAGGAGTCACGACGGCGGTAGCCACCTGTGGTACGGCGTTCGGCACAGAACACATCAAGGTGGCCCGGCGGCTGCTCTCGGACGACGGCAGCGGGGGAGAGGTCATCTTTACCTTCGACGGTGACGCAGCAGGCCAAAAGGCGGCCCTGCGTGCTTTCGAGGAGGACCAGCGCTTCACTGCCCAAACATATGTGGCCGTAGAGCCCACCGGTGCCGATCCCTGCGACCTTCGCCAGCTCAAGGGTGATGCGGCCGTGCGGGAACTCATTGGCACGCGCAAGCCCCTTTTTGAATTCGCCATCAGGGCTACCCTGAGGCGGCACAACCTGGACACCGTGGAAGGCCGCGTGGCAGCGCTGCGGGAGGCCGCGCCGGTAGTGGCGCAGATCAGGGACTCGGCCACCAGGCCCGAATACACGCGGAACCTTGCCGGCTGGCTGGGTATGCCCATCGAGGAAGTCAGCCGATACGTCGGTGCCGCAGCCAAGCGCGGGAGCACCGCCGGCAATGCTTCCGGTCCGGGGGATCCTGCTGCAGCCGCGGCAGCACCGCCGTCGGCCGGTCCGGTCTTCCAGCGCCCCAACCCGCGCGATCCCGTTGCCGGAATGGAGCGCCAGGCACTTGAGGTGGTGCTTCAGGACCCTGCCGTACTGGCGGGAGTGGCTTGGGACCGCTTTGCGGCCTCGCTGTTTGCCACGCCTGCCTACTCGGCCATACACGCTGCGATTCGTGCCACGGGACTGGCCTATGCGGCGGATCCGGTGTCCTGGGTGGAGCAGATCCGGCAGGAAGTACCCGAACCCCTGCGCAACCTGGTGTCCGAGCTCGCAGTGACGCCGTTGCCCGCCAGCACTCCCGAAGCGATGCAGCGGTACTGCCGCGACATCCTGGCCCGCCTCTTTGAACTGCAGATCACGCGCATCAAGGCAGAGAAGATGGGGCAGCTCCAGCGGCTCGATGCCGCTGCCCAGCCAGAGGAGTTCCAGCGCCTGAACCGCGAGTTGATGCAGCTGGAAATGGAGCGCCGGGCCCTGCGATCGGACGGCTGAGAGCCTCGATTTCGTTTTCCGGCAGGCCCCTGTTAAGCTAGTAACCGCTTCATTCCTCCGTAGCTCAATTGGCAGAGCATTCGACTGTTAATCGAAGGGTTACTGGTTCAAGTCCAGTCGGAGGAGCGCACAAAATCCCCGTTTCGGTTAGCCGGAACGGGGATTTTTTTATACCCCGGAGGGGTATCAACTGCCGATTTCGCATCCGGTAAAACCTTTGCTAAAGTCATAACCGCTTCATTCCTCCGTAGCTCAATTGGCAGAGCATTCGACTGTTAATCGAAGGGTTACTGGTTCAAGTCCAGTCGGAGGAGCACAAGGACCCCGTACCGGCTTCGCTGCTGGTGCGGGGTCCGCTGTTTAAACGAAATCCATCTCCACCTGCAGGAAGCGTGCGGCTTCAGCCACGGCCGCCATGAACGAATCCTGCTCGGTGGGAGGAGTCCTGGGTTCGCGGGGATGCCACTCATGCGGAGCCGAGTAGACCCTGGTGAATCCTCCGCCGGGAGGGGCATAGAAAATCCCGAACCGCTGCACGGGCCACTCGGGTGAAGTCTCCGGGGCCACCAACAACGCGGCATCCGTTTCAGGGTTGTACCACTGGGCTATGGGCCTGCGCCGGTCGTCCGTGAACAGTCCGCCTGCGTACAAAGCGGCCGACGGCGGACTGGTCACCGAGCACAGGCGGTCCCACCACAGCGGGAGGATGCGGTCATCCCTGCGCTGCCACGGTGCCGGAAACGGGTTCAGCTCTTGCCAATGTGGCACATCTCAACTTTATCGCCGGTGGGTGGCCGCGAAAAGGGGAGCCGCTAGCGGGACAGGCCCAGCCGCGGGTAGAGCACCTCGAAGCCCTTATCCAGGCCTGCCTTCAACGCCAGGCCGACGTGTCCGCCGTTGGGTACCTCGTAGTACGTCACCGCCATTCCGGCCGCTTGTGCCGCCGCTGACACCGTCTTGGCGGCGGCCACGTACGTGGCGTCGTCGGAGCCGGCAGTAAACACGGCGGTGGTATCGGGGAAGTGCTTGCCCTTCATGATGTTGACAGGCTTCGCGGCATCGTAGGCCGCCTGGTTGCCGCCGAAGATTTCTGCCAGATTGCCTTCAGGGTCCTCAGCCCCGGGGAATTCCTCGCCGGAGATATCAAGCACATTGCCCCACATATCGGGGTACTTAATGGCGAATGAGATGGCGCACTGGCCGCCGTTGGAATAGCCCGCGATGGTCCAGTGGTCCCTGTCGGGCAGGATATTCAAGTTGTCCTTGGCCCAGTTCACCACGTCCTGGTTGATGTACTTTTCCACGTTGCCGTACTTGGCGGTGTCCAGGCACAGGGTGTCATCCTCATCGGGGCCGATCTGGTCAGCGACGATGGCGATGGGGGCCAGCCCGTTGTTCCGGGCCGCGAAGTCATCAAGGGCGGCAGCGACATACTGCGGGTCAGGAACCCCGGGTTGGCCCATCATCAGGACAAACAGGGGCAAACGCGGGGGATTTGCCGTCAAGGCCGCTGGAGGCAGGTAGATCCCCGCCGGCCGCGCGTCGAATCCCGAGGCTGTCGCCGGGATGACCTGCGTGCCCACCTTTCCCTTGGCAGGCATGGAAGCCGGCGGGGTCCAGTGCTGCCACAGCGGTCCGGCGGGAATGGAGGCGTCCGGGTTCGGCTTGTTCAGTTCGATGACGTCCCCGGTGGAGATCCCCAGGGCCGAGCCCAGGGTGTTGTTCAGCCCGAACTCGGCATTGATGCCCAAAGCCGCCACGATGACGAAAACAGGCACCGATACGCCGGCAACCACCTTCCTCCAGAGCGGGCTGTGGAAGAAGCTGACCGCAGCCAGTCCGAGGGCGGCGAAACAGCTGATGGACCAGAACCACACCCGCGGCGTCAGGCCCACGTGGAAAACGTCCATGACGTCCTCCACCATCCAGACGGTGACCCACCCCAGCAGCCCGGCCAGCACAATGGCAGTCACGGCTGTGCCTACCCAACGGGCGGACGGCCGCAGGAACAGGACCAGGAAAAGCCCGGCGCCGGCGATCCCGGCAATGGCCAGGACGAGGGGGCTGCTGATCTCGAGTTTCAGGACCTCATTCATTGGCCGGGAGTCATTTCACGGTTCATGAGGCAGGCTCCCGGGCCACCATCTGCCGCAGCAAGGCGGCGCTTTGCGTGGGGGACAGGCCCGGCAGGTAGGCAGAACCCACCGCCAGCCCGATGGAAGGCAATGCCAGGGGATCCTGGTAGTACATGTACAGGGTCCGGTGCTCAGGCTGGAACCGTGATTTGAAGGCGGCCAGTGATTTGAAGCCGTACATGGGTTCCAGGGCATTTCCGAGCAGCGCCAGGACGCGGTCCAGGGAGCTTCGGTCGCCGTCGGCATTTGCCGCCCCTGCGTTGGCAAGCGGGGAGCCGGAAAGGGATATCCGCGGAACTTGTTCCTTGAAGTGCGTCACTGCGGAGGCGATGAGGAACTCCATGACGCCTTTGAAGCCCGTGGTCCGGCGCCTCATGAAGTCCAGGGTCCAAGCGGAGACCGAACCGTTGCTGAAAACGGGAAGCCAGCTTGTCACGCCGTGGACCAACCCGTCGTCGTCCACTGCCACGCAGCACAGGACTTCGGGGTCCTTCAATTCATTCAGGCCGCCCAAGGTGAACCCCATTTCGGGAAGTGCTTTGTCCGCCACCCACTCCTCCGAGATCTCGGCGAGCTGTGCCCTGATCCCCGGCGGCATGGATCCATAGTGGTACCAGTGATCCTTGATGGAGAGCTTCTCTGCGCGGTTCAGCGCGGTGCGGACGTTTTGCCACTCCTTGCCCTTGAAGGTCATGGCCTGGACGTTGAGCAGCGTTTCCTCGGCGACTTCGAGTTTCCGGAATCCCTGCGCGAGCAGCGGAACGTCCAAGGAGGAATCCGCCGAATAGAAGCAGGGGACAAGCCCCAGGGCCGAACAGTGGGCCACGAAACCGAACGCGGCCTCGTCATGCTGCACTGCAGCACCGTATGGGCCGGCCACCGTCAGGGCTACGCCGTTATGGACCTGGTAGGCAACACCGGCCTTCCTGTCGGGGGTGAACCAGTACTGGTTGTTGTCCCACAGGGCCATCCACGACAAAGTGCCGCCTCCAAGGTGCAGCAGCTCGCGCGTGTGCCCGAGGTCGGCTTCAGGATCGGTGGCGATCATCCTGAAACGGCGGAAGTTCTTCAGGACCAACACCAGGATGACCAGCCAGATGATGTCTCCGCCCAGTCCGTACAGCACCGTGCTTAACAGCCCTTGTGGCAGGGCGACTACGAACGGAACGGGGAAGGGCACCAGGATGTGCGTCAGCTGGCCGGCAAGGTCCCACAGGGTCGATTGGCCCGCATTGCCCTCCAGGAACCAAAAGGCCACGTAGAGAGCCACTGCGGTCACTGCCAGAACCAGGGCGGTTCGGCCAAGGGCGCGGTAACCGGCGTCGCTGGACTCCACCCTGAACCTGTGCCGGTTGGCCAGGAGCAGTGCCACGATGATGATCGGCGCCAGGAGCGCGGGGACCACGTACAGCAACAGGTAGCCGAAGTCGTCATCGCCCATGGTGACTTCGGGGTCGGTGACGTACTGGACAATCGCCAGGACCGTTACCGCTGCCAGATAGACCTGGATGATCAGGGTCAGCCGGTAGGCAAGGCGGCGTCCGCGGCGCAGGCCTTCGGCGCAGACCAGCAGCAGGAGGACAGGAATCATCGTCAGAATGGCCGCACCAAAGCTGCGGACACCCACGATGTTCTGCAGGGCCACGCAGTTCGCCTCGTTTTTGCAGGCCTCCTGGACCTCATCAACGTCCGGGCTGGCTTGGAGCATCACCTCGGAGACCACCGAGAGCGGGCCGACTTCCCAGGTGCCCGTGAGCTGGGTGAGCAGGGGCCCCAGAGCGAAAACGCCCACCACCGTCCCCACCAGGAAGCGCGTTTCACGAAGACTGGAGGAGTGGAAGGAGCCTCCGCTCTTGTGGAGCACAACAGACTGTGCGGCCCAACCGGCAACGATGCCAATGACCGCGCCGGCAAGCGCCTGCAAGGTCTGGGCCACCCCAACGAACAGTGCGAACATCAGCGCAGCGGCAAGCAACCACGTTCGCAGGCGCCGACGCCATAGCGGGTCAAGTGCCGCCGTCGAACATCCCAGGGCGGCCGCAGCGCCGCCATAAGCGCCCACCGCATATTCGCCGCCAAGGAAGCTCAGCCATTGGTCGCTGTTGTCGGTGCCGAAAGCAACAAGCGCCACCAGTACCAGGGCGCTGAGTGCTGAGCCCGCCAGGAAGGCGAGCAGGGCCAGCCACGGGCCCATGACCCGTTCGGCGATGCCCACTCCGACCAGGATCGCTGCGGTGCAGGCAACATAGTCCAGGAGCGAGGAAGCGAAAAACGTGGACGTGAAGACGGACCACCACGGTCCCGGTTCCACCGCCAGGCCGAGGCCCACTTGGTCGAGCAGGGCTTCGGCGGGGCCGTTGAGGACGCTGCCTGTTGCCACTCCGACAGCCCAAAGGACCACCACCAGGGCCAGTGTGAGCGGCAGGTTCCGCACGGTCGCCAGGCTGCGTGTGGCGCCTCGAAATCCGACGACCGTGCTCATGTGATGTCCCCTTCACCGGTTGGCGCCGGTTACACCGGCTGGCCACCATTCTGCCCTGCGGCAGGGCGTTACGGGAGGGTTTGGATCGTACGACGCCGGAGCGGGGCCCGAGCGGGCCTGCTCAGTCGCGGTTCCACGGCCCGGGGTTGACGCGGTACAACACCGCTGCCCCGATGACAGCACCGATCATGGCGCCGAAAAGCGCACTGCCTGCGGCGCGGCCGATCAGGGCGCCTGCCGCCGCGCCGAGCATCGCGCCGAGAAAGAGGCCCCTGCCGTTGCGGTGCGGTTTCCTGTTCATGCTGACAGCCTACGGCCGGTTGGATGAATGGGTGGCACGCTAGTGGATCGATGGCACGGTCCGTGGCCGCACGACCAGCCAGAGGGCCGTCATCGAGCCTGCGATGCAGACCGCCATCACTGCGCCCATCGGAACGGCGGAATTGACCCCGAGCCACCCCACCACCGGTGGGACGATGCCGGCCATCATGAACTGCGATGCACCAAGGAGGGACGCAGCCGTCCCTGCCTGCGCGCCGTGGTTTGCAAGTGACAAAACCTGGACGCACGGGAACATGAAGCCTGTGGCGCAAATGTAGAACCACAACGGAACCAGGGTTCCCCACAGCCCCACATGGAACAGGTCCAGCACGATGATCACAACGGACATGCACAACATGAACAGCGTTGCCCCTGCCACGATCCATTGCGGAGCTACACGCCTGATCAAGCGCGAACTGATCTGGACCCCGGCAACAATGCCCAGGGAATTGATGCCGAACAGGATGCCGTACTCCTGCGGCGAGAAGCCGTAGACCTTTTGGAAGAGGAAAGTGGAGGCGGAGAGATAGGCGAAAAGGCCACCGAAATTCAGGCTTCCCACCAGGACCATGCCGACGAAAATCCGGTCCGTGAGGACCTTCTTGTACCGCTGCCCGACTGTCACCGTGGACTTGCCGCGCTGATCGGCTGGAAGGGTCTCCCGGATGAAGAAAATGGAGGCGATGATGACCAGCAGGCCGTAGCTGGCCAGGAAGTAGAAGATGCCGGGCCAGGGGAACGCAAGGAGCAATTGCGAGCCGATCACCGGGGCCAGGATGGGAGCGAGCCCGTTGACCAGGGACATCCGGGAAAACATGCGGACCATGGAGTAGCCGTGGAACAGGTCCCGGACCATTGCCATGGCCACCACGCCACCGCCGGCAGCGCCAATTCCCATGAGCACCCTGAACAATGAGAGCATCCCGATGTCGGTAGCCAGTGCGGCGCCCAGCGAAGAGCCGATGTGGACGGCTGTAGCCAGGATGAGCGGCAGCCGACGGCCTACCTTGTCACTGAACGGCCCCACCACCAATTGGCCGACCCCGAAACCGACAGTCGTTCCAGTCAAGGTGAGCTGGATTGCGGCTTCCGAGACCTTGAAACTCGACTCCAGGGCGGGGAAAGCCGGGAGGTACAGGTCGATGGTGAATGGTCCCAGTGCCGTCAAGGCGCCCAGGAGGAGAATGTAGACAAGTTTTTCGCGTCGGCTCAGGGAATCGCCCGGGGCAATGGGAGGGGTCACGATCATCTATCCTATGGCCCAGATCATATTTATTGGTGGCATGACGGGCGCGCCGCAGCGTGGCCCCGAAAGTTCCGCAGGAACCTGAATGATAGCTTTGAGGACAGGTGTCCGCGGTGATCGTTTTTGCGCTGCGTTCGCCCGACACGATGCCCAGAGGAAGCAGTTAGGCGGAACCATGAGTGGACGTCACACCGGCCGGACCAGCCAAGGACCAGCCATTCGTACTTTGCCGAAGACCCTCAAGCTCGTAGCACGCTTGGCCCCACGGCAAATCAATGACGAGATCGCCCTTGCCAAGGTTGAACTCAAACGCAAGGCAACACAGCTCGGCGTGGCCGGCGCCTTCTTCGGCGTTGCCCTCGTTTTCCTCGCGCTGCTGGTGATCGCCTTGGTGGTGGCAGCAATTCTCGGATTGGCAACGATCATGCCAGGTTGGCTTGCAGCCCTGGTCGTTTCGGCGTTTTTCCTGGTGATTGTCGCCATTGCATCGCTGATCGGCATTGCCAAGTTCAAGAAGGCCATGCCGCTTGTCCCTGAGGACACCATCCGGGGCATCAAGCATGATCTTGGCATTGCCAAGGAGGGCTCGGCTTTCGACGAGTCGATCCTTGATCCCAATTCCCCGGCTGCCAAGGCCGCCAAGGCCGAGAAGGAAGCAGCAGCGGAGAAGGCAAAGGCTGAAAAGGCCGCCAAGGATGCTGCCAAGGAAGCCGATGCCGTCAAGGCGCCCACCGAAGCCGAGCTTCGCTCCCGCCTGAGGAAGCGTCGCGAGCACCTCACTGGGGTTCGAGACGAACTTGGCGAGCAACTGGACGTCAAGAAGCAGGGCCAGGCGCTGCTGGCCAGTGCCGGCAGCAAGTTCCAGGAGGGCAAGGAATTTGCGTCGGCAAAGTTTGCCGACCTCGGCGATTCCGTACCCGAGAGCCTCACTGAGCGGATGGCTGCCCGCTGGAAGGACCTCGCAGCGTTCGCCACCGCTGCGGTCGTCTTCGTCGTTGCACTGCGGAAGCTGCTGAAGAAGTAGCAACTGCCTGCGGCGCTGGATACTGAGGACGAGGAAGGGGGACACATGAGGCTGATTGGTGCTGGATCGCACCCTGACCGCCCACAGGTCGACCACGACCTCATTTTCACCGTCCCCAATGTCCTCACGGTCCTGCGCTTCATGGGCGTGCCCCTGTTCGTGTGGCTTGTGTTGTCGGAACAGGAGTACGGCTTCGCGGTCCTTGTCCTGGTCATCATGGGCAGCACGGACTGGGTGGATGGCTACATCGCAAGGCGGTTCAACCAGACCTCCAAGCTGGGCAGGATCCTGGATCCGATGGCTGACCGGGCCGCCCTCCTGGCAGTAGCGTTCACCTTGGCGATTGCCGGCGTCGTGCAGTGGTGGTACCTGGCCGCCTTGCTGGTGCCGGACGCCATCCTGGCCATTGCATCATTGATCTATTTCCGCAGCCATCCTGATCTGCCCGTGAGCATTATCGGGAAGATCCGTACTGGCCTGCTGCTGCTCGGAACGCCCCTCCTGGTCCTGTCCAAACTGCCCATTCCCCTCACCGAGGTGTATTTCGTGGCAGCATGGACTTTCCTGGGCTTGGGCCTGGTGGGCCACTGGATCGCGGCCTACAACTACTACTGGGCCATCCTGCGTAAAGGAAAAGAATTGAAAACCGACGACGGCGGACGCGGCTGATGGTCTGGCTGGCAGTTTTCCTCGCGGTGCTTGGTGCTTTCTTCCTCGCCATCGGTGCCCAGCGGCAGGGCAGCGCAGTGAAAGCTGACACGGGCGGGCTCGCGCTGAGCTCAAACGGTTTTTTGCGGTTGCTGCGCAATCCGCGCTGGATGCTCGGACTCTTGTTCCTTGCCCTGGGAATGGTGATGAATGCCATCGCCCTGGTGTCCGCGCCGCTGACGGTGGTGCAACCGATCGGCGCCATCGCGCTGGTCATCACCACAGTGGTCAATGCCAAGGACCAAGGGTTGAGCATCAACCGGGCAACCGTCGTTGCCATCAGCGCCTGTGTCACCGGTTCCGCGCTGTTTGTGTTGCTGGCCGTCTTCGTCACCCAGGAAAACCACCACGTCAGCGGGGACGACGAACTGACGATCGTCCTGCTCCTGGCTTTGGCGGTGGGTATCTTCGGGACCTTGGCTGTCTTGTTCAAGCACCGCATGAACGCCTTCATCTACATTCTTGGCGCCGGTGTGCTGTTTGGTTTTGTCGCAGTACTCACGCGCATCATCGGCAAGCACCTGCTCGATCCCAACGGCCTGTTCCTGCTCAACGTGCAGTGGTACACGCTGATTGCGATCGTGGCCGCAGGAGGACTCGGTTCGTGGTTCGTGCAGAGCGCCTATTCGAGCGGTCCGCCGGATCTTGTGATCGCCGGCCTGACCGTGATTGACCCCATGGTGGGAATCGCCATTGGCATTGTGATCCTTGGTGAGCTTCGTCCCGATGTCCACGCCGTCATGGCGATAGCCATGGCAGCGGCCGCTACGCTTGCTATCGTGGGGGTTATTGCCCTGAGCCGGCACCATCCGGAAGTCACCAAGCGCAAGAAGGACGCGAAGGCGACTGCCAGCCGGAAGGCCTAGGGCAGATCTTTACCTCGCGCCACCGCTTTTTGCCGGCGGCCACCCGGCGACACCGCAGTATTGCCACAAGCAACGCTGTCCGCACCGTGACCATCAGGAGTTCTCCACGTGACCATTCCCGACACCAACAAGCCCCTCACCATCCTGATTGCCGCGGACACCTACCCGCCGCACGTCAACGGAGCTGCCCAGTTCGGCTACCGCCTGGCCAAGGGGATGACGGCGCGCGGACACAATGTCCACGTGTTGGCCTGCCGTCCGGACTCGGGCAAGAGCTACACGGAGTTCCGCGATGAAGCCACCGTTCACCGGCTGCGCTCCCACGGCGTCTTCACCCACGAGTACTTCCGCATCTGCTTTCCGTGGGAAATCAAGAAGGAAATCAGCCTGCTGTTCGACAAAGTGCAGCCTGACGTCGTGCATATCCAGAGCCACTACATGATCGGTGAGCACGTCCTGTACGAGGCCGTGAAGCGCGGCATCAGGATCATCGCCACCAACCACTTCATGCCCGAAAACCTGAACCCGTTCCTTCCATTCCCGCAGTGGTTCAAGGACATCGTTGGCCGCATCTCCTGGAAGGACATGGGCAAGGTCATGGGGCAGGCCGACGTCGTCACCACCCCCACGCCGCTGGCGGCCAAGGCGATGCACCAGCACGCTTTCCTTCGCAAAGTCCTGCCGCTGTCCAACGGCATCGATTCATCGGCCTACGAACTGCACCCCGGTGAAGTCATTGAACCGCACAGCAACCCCACGGTCCTTTTCGTGGGCCGCCTTGCCGAAGAGAAGCACATCAATGTGCTGATCGACGCCGTGGCGAAAACGCCCCGGGACTTGAACGTCCACCTGGAAATTGTTGGCGGCGGAGAAGTGCGCCCGGCGTTGGAAGCCCAAGTCGCCAGGCTTGGCCTGGGGGACCGTGTGAAGTTCCTTGGGCTCGCCAGCGACGAAGACCTGCGCGAGGCCTACATCAAGGCCGATATCTTCTGCATGCCAGGCACCGCCGAACTCCAGTCACTGGTGACGCTGGAAGCCATGTCTGCGTCCACCCCCGTGCTGCTGGCCGACGCCATGGCCCTTCCGCACCTGGTTCGTGACGGCGAAAACGGGTACCTCTTCACGCCCAACAACAGCTCGGAGCTCGCAGCAAAAATCACCAAACTGGTGCAACTTCCCAAGGACGAACTCGAAGCCATGGGAAAGATGAGCCGCGAGATGGTTGAGCCGCACAGCATCAATGGCACACTCCAGACCTTCGAGGACCTTTACCGGGGTGCCTCCTACGAGGACATGGTGGTGTGACCGAAGCACTGCTCTTTAGCTATTAGTATTGCTAGAGTGCTTTGCCCGGGACGGCTGCTTGAGAGCAGTTGTCCGGGCATCTCGGGGCTATAGCTCAGCTGGTTAGAGCGCGGGACTCATAATCCTAAGGTCCTCGGTTCAAGTCCGAGTAGCCCTACATTCCACGCAGGAGCCGTGGCCGACGATCATTTCGTCGGCCACGGCTTTTTGTGTTTCAGGGCCCGTTTGGAAAACGCGAAACCCTCTCCAGCCATTGCGGGGTGGGGCGGGACTGCGGTAAGTTACTGAGCAGTAACTTATTACCCGCCGGTAACTTGGCTGCCCTGCTGACTCAAGGGTTGCAGCGCAGTCCTTCCGGGACCTTGATGTGGTCACAGGTGACCACCCTTGAAGGAGCGAACATGTCCAACACTGCATTCGACGCCAGCAACCTTCCCTACGCCGACGGCGACTTCTACGCGTTTGAGCAGATGCTGACCGGCAAAGAGCAGGATCGACTGGCCGAAGTCCGGGAGTTCCTCGCCCGTGAGGTCAAGCCGATCGCGGTGGACTGCTGGAACCGCGGCGAGTTTCCCATGGACCTCATTCCCAAGCTCGGCGAGCTGGACCTCGTCAGTCCGGTGCGGCGCCAGGGGTACTCAAACCTGTTCGCGGGCATGCTCCACGCCGAGGTGACCCGCGCGGACGCCTCCATCGCCACGTTCATGGGTGTCCACGACGGCCTCTTTACGGGCTCCATTGAGGCCCTCGCCTCCCAGGAGCAAAAGGACGCGTGGCTGCCCGAGATCTACTCCCTGAAGAAGATCGGCGCTTTTGGGTTGACCGAACCCTTGGGTGGATCCGATGTGGCCGGCGGAACCCGCACCACGGCCCGGCGTGACGGTGACACGTGGATCCTCAACGGCGCCAAGCGCTGGATCGGCAACGCCACTTTCTCGGACTGGGTGGTCATCTACGCCAAGGACGTGGCCGACAACCAGGTCAAGGCGTTCCTGGTGGACACCACGTTGCCCGGCTACTCCGCCAGCAAGATCGAGAACAAGATTTCCCTCCGCACTGTTCAGAACGCGGACATCACCCTGGACAACGTAGTGGTGCCTGACTTCTTCAAGCTGGCCAACGGCAACAGCTTCAGGGACACCAACAAGGTCCTCAAGGTGACGCGCCTGGCTGTCGCCTGGCAGGCGGTCGGGCTTCAGATGGCCGCCTTTGATGTCGCCCGCAGCTACGCTGTGGAGCGCCAGCAGTTCGGACGGCCGCTGGCCGCATTCCAGCTCGTGCAGAACCAGCTGGTCCAGATCCTGGGGAACACTGTCGCTTCGATGGGCATGATGGTGCGGCTGGCCCAGCTCGAGGATGCCGGCGTCGCCAAGGACGAGCAGTCAGCTTTGGCGAAGGCCTTCACGACGGCCCGGATGCGCGAGAGCGTTGCCCTGGGGCGAAGCATCCTGGGCGGCAATGGCATCGTGACGGACTATGGCATGGCCAAGATCTTCTCCGATGCAGAGGCGATCTACTCCTACGAGGGCACGCACGAGATCAACACCCTGGTGACCGGCCGCGCCATCACGGGCGTTTCTGCGATCGTCTAGCTTCCCTCCAGCGGCAGCAGCACCGAGGGCCGCAGGTCGGCAACGAACCCCAGTGGATTGACGTACTCCTCGCCGCGTCGCACACCCCAGTGCAGGCAAGTAGTACTCCCGCAGTCGCCCGGCTGCACAGCGCCGACGACTTGTCCCTTGACCACATGGTCACCCTGCTTGAGGTCGGTGGTGACGGGTTCAAAACTGCTTTTGAGTCCGTCACCCTGATCGATGGTCAGGACAGGGCGGTCAACCACGACGCCGGCAAAGCTCACCACGCCATCGGACGGCGCGGTGACCTGCCCGCCGTCGGGCGTGGGACCCAGGTCAACGCCGCGATGTCCGCTCAACCACGGTTTATCCGGAGGGTCGAACGTCCGCAGGACGCCCGGTTTGGGGGAGAGCGGCCAACTCCAGGGCGCCAGGGGAGCGGGCGTGGCGCCAACCGCCCCGGACAGAACGGTGAGCGCAATAATCGAGGACGTGGAGAGCTTCAGGAAGGACATGGGTCCAGCCTTCCGTTAGCGTGCTCCGAGGGCCATCCCGGAAAGTCCGTATGTGGACAAGTTGCAGGGAGGGCGCGGTCGGCCGGCCGGGATCGCTGTAGTACACTTGGTGGAGCAGTTTGCTGTGCCCTCAAGCTTGTTCAGGAACATGTCTCATTCAGATATGTGGGGGTCCCAGGCTGACTACGCGTATCCAGCCCTCCATCAGCGAAGCCCATGGCTTCAGGCTGCGGAGGATTGTGCCTCTTGCGGTCCGGTGGAGCCTTTGGTCCCATGCCGGATGAGAAGCGCAATGGATGCCAGGAGCCGCGCCCGTCCGGGCAAAGGCTAAACAACCGTCAACTATTGGCAGGGTAAGAGCAGCCCCATGGGCTCTCTCATGAATGACCTGCCGGAAGGAGCGTCGGCATGCCCGTCGTAACCATGCGCCAGCTGCTTGACAGCGGCGTCCACTTTGGACACCAGACCCGTCGTTGGAACCCGAAGATGAAGCGCTTCATCTTCACGGAGCGCAACGGCATCTACATCATTGACCTCCAGCAGTCGCTGTCCTACATCGACCGCGCCTACGAGTTCGTCAAGGCTACTGTCGCCCACGGCGGCACCGTGCTGTTCGTCGGCACCAAGAAGCAGGCTCAGGAAGCAATTGCCGAGCAGGCTACCCGTGTTGGCCAGCCGTACGTCAACCAGCGTTGGTTGGGCGGTATGCTCACCAACTTCCAGACCGTCGCCAAGCGTATCCAGCGCATGAAGGAACTCGAAGAGATCAACTTCGACGACGTCGCCGGCTCCGCTTACACCAAGAAGGAGCTCCTGCTCCTCAAGCGCGAACTCACCAAGCTTGAGTCCAACCTCGGCGGTATCCGCAACCTGACCAAGGCTCCCTCGGTCCTCTGGGTTGTTGACACCAAGAAGGAACACCTTGCTGTTGACGAAGCCAAGAAGCTGAACATCCCGGTTGTTGCCATCCTGGACACCAACTGCGACCCCGACGAAGTTGACTTCCCGATCCCGGGTAACGACGACGCCATCCGCTCCGTCAACCTGCTTACCCGCGTTGTTGCCGACGCCGTAGCTGAGGGCCTCATCGCCCGCAACCAGCGCGCAACGGGCACCACCGAAGCTCCGGAAGAGCCCCTGGCCGAGTGGGAGCGCGAGCTCCTCGAAGGCAGCAAGGCTGAAGAAGCAGCAGCTGAGGCCCCGGCCGCAGAAGCTCCGGCAGCCGAGGCTCCCGTCGCTACTGAAGCTGCAGCAGGCGAAGCCGAAGCCAAGTAAATCTGGACCTTTCCCGGCACCGGAAACGGCGTTGGGGACAACTGACAGGATGGCGGCTCACACGGTGGGCTGCCGTCCTTCAGTTACGTAAACACATAAATTTCTAGACAGAGGGGTTCCCATGGCGAACTACACTGCTGCTGACATCAAGGCCCTGCGCGAGCGCACCGGCGCCGGCATGATGGACGTCAAGAAGGCTCTTGACGAAGCCAACGGTGACGCTGAGAAGGCCATCGAGATCATCCGCATCAAGGGCCTGAAGGGCGCTACCAAGCGTGAAGGCCGTTCCACCGCTGAAGGCCTGGTTGCTGCCAAGGTCAACGGTGGCGTTGGCGTAATGATCGAAGTCAACTGCGAGACCGACTTCGTTGCCAAGGCTGACAAGTTCATCCAGCTGGCTGACAAGGTCCTCAACGTTGCAGTCGAGTCCGGCGCTGCCGACCTCGAGACCCTGCTGGCCACCGAGGTAGACGGCAAGCCGTTGTCCGAGGTTGTCGTCGAAGAGGGCGCTGTCCTGGGCGAAAAGGTTGTTGTCCGTCGCATTTCCCGCGTTGAGGGCACCACGGTTGACGCTTACCTGCACAAGACGTCCAAGGACCTTCCGGCCCAGGTTGGCGTTCTGTTCGCTGTTGACGGTGAAGGCGAAGCCGCTGCCACCGCCGCACACGACATTGCTGTCCACGTTGCCGCAATGGCTCCGAACTACCTGACCCGCGAAGACGTCCCGGCCGAACTGGTCGAGTCCGAGCGCCGCATCGCCGAAGAGACGGCCAAGGCTGAAGGCAAGCCGGAAGCTGCTCTTTCGAAGATCGTCGAAGGCCGCGTTACCGGCTTCTACAAGGGCGAAGTTCTGCTTGACCAGGCATTCGCCAAGGATTCCAAGAAGACTGTTGCACAGGTCCTCGAAGAAGCCGGCGTCAAGGCAACCGCAGTAACCCGTTTCCGCGTCGGAAACTAGTAATTCATGAAAAGGGGTGGTCACTTCGGTGGCCGCCCCTTTTTCATGCACGCGTCCGGGTAGTACCTGCGCGGACCCACAGCACGATAATCTAGCCAGAGTCCACCAACGGGAAGGCACCATGGAAACCGTCAACACTGCAATCCAGCCCGAGAAGACCCGCCGACGTGTACTTCTGAAACTTTCCGGTGAGGTCATCGGCGGAGGCAAGCTCGGCGTCGATCCCGAAACCGTCCGGGCCATCGCCAAGCAGATCGCAGCCGGCGTCGCAGACGTGGAAGTAGCGATCGTTGTTGGCGGGGGCAACTTCTTCCGTGGCGCCGAACTGTCCCAGAGCGGCATGGACCGCTCCCGCGCCGACTACATGGGCATGCTGGGCACTGTGATGAACTGCCTGGCGCTGCAGGACTTCCTGGAGCAGGCCGGAGTGGAAACCCGCGTCCAGAGTGCCATCACCATGGGCCAGGTAGCCGAGGCCTACATTCCGCGCCGCGCCATCCGCCACATGGAAAAGGGCCGGGTGGTCATTTTCGGCGCCGGCGCAGGTCTCCCGTACTTCTCCACCGACACGGTTGCTGCCCAGCGTGCGCTGGAAGTTCACGCCGACGTCGTCCTGATGGCCAAGAGCGGTGTGGACGGCGTCTACACGGCCGACCCCAAGAAGGACCCCACGGCCGAAAAGCTTGATGTCCTCAGCTACGACGACGCCCTGCGCCGCGACATCCGCGTGATGGACCAGACCGCCATGACCATGTGCAAGGACAATGACCTCTCCATGGTGGTGTTCGGTATGGAGGGCGAAGGCAATGTAACCCGGGCCATCCTCGGCGAAACGCTGGGAACCCTGGTAACTCCCTAGCAAGGGCTAGGATATTTCTAGGACCGTCCGCCCTTGGTGGCGGATCTTTACTGTGCATTGCCGCCTGCAGTTGGGCAGCAACTATTTCTGAGGAGAAACCCGTGATCGAAGAGACCTTACTCGAAGCCGGCGAGAAGATGGACAAAGCCGTCGAAGTAGCCAAGGACGATTTCGCCACGATCCGTACGGGCCGGGCCAACCCCGGGCTCTACAACAAGGTCATCGTCGAGTACTACGGAACGCCCACCCCGCTCCAGCAGCTGGCGTCGTTCGGTGTACCCGATGCGCGTACCATCCTGATCACCCCTTACGACAAGACCGCCCTGCGCGACATCGAAAAGGCCCTGAGCGACTCTGAAGTTGGAGCCAACCCCTCCAACGACGGCAATGTCATCCGTGTCACCATTCCGGAGCTCACCAAGGAGCGCCGCAAGGAATACGTGAAGATCGTCAAGGGCAAGGGTGAGGACGCCAAGGTTTCCATCCGCAGCATCCGCCGCAAGGCAAAGGACACCCTGGACAAGCTCGTCAAGGACGGCGAAGCCGGTGAAGACGAGGGTTCGCGCGCCGAGAAGGAGCTCGATGCCCTGACCAAGCAGCACGTCGACAGCATTGACGAGCTGCTCAAGCGCAAGGAAGCCGAGCTGCTCGAGGTCTGATGAGCCAGGCTGAGCCGGCGCCCGCTGAACGGGTCCCGACACGCGACACTCACAAGCGCGCCCGGCGCGAGCGGGCGAACCCCACACCCAAGGCCGGCCGTAACCTGCCGGCGGCGATCGGCGTCGGCCTTGCCATGCTGTTGGCTGTTTTGGGAGGGCTGCTGTTCCTCCCGCTGGGATTCGTCCTGCTCACCACGGCCTTCGCGGTCCTGGGTGTCTGGGAGGTTTTCCGCGCCCTCGAAGCCCAAGGCACCAGGATGCCGATTGTTCCAGTGATGGTCGGCAGCCTGGTGATGCCGGTTTCGGCCTACTTCGGCGGGCTGGAAGGCCTGCTCTTCACCATGACGGCCAGCTCCGTGGCGGTGCTTCTCTGGCGTTCCATTGAGAGCGCAGCAGGAGCGCCGCGCAGTGTCTTCGCCGGTGTTTTCACGCTGGCATGGATACCGTTCCTGATCAGCTTTGCTGCGCTTCCGCTCCATGCCACTGGCGGAGCCACGCCCGTGGGATTCTGGCCACACGGAATCCCGGACGGCGCGTGGCAGATCGCTTCCATGCTGCTGTTGGTGGTGTCGAATGATACTTTCGGCTACATCGTGGGAGCTTCGTTCGGCAAGCATCCGATGGCACCCAAGATCAGTCCCAAAAAGTCCTGGGAGGGCTTCGCAGGGTCCGTGGGTGGTGCCATGGTGATTGGCGTCCTGGCATGCATCTTTTTGCTTGACAGGCCGTGGTGGGTGGGCCTCATCCTGGCTGTTGGAATGGTTGCCGCTGCAACGGCAGGAGACCTTGCCGAATCCATGGTCAAGAGGGAACTTGGCGTCAAGGACATGAGCAGTATCCTGCCTGGCCATGGTGGTGTGATGGACCGTCTGGACTCCATCGTGTTCGCGGCCCCTGTGGCTTATGTTTTGTTCGCGCTGCTGAGCGGCGTTTGACAACCGATGAAGGAAAAATAGTGGCCTTGGATATTCGACGCCAGATCCCCGCAACGTTCGATCGCGTGGAACGCAGCAAGTACGGCTATAACGCCAAGCAGGTTGACGAGTTCCTGCAGCGCGCAAGGACGTCGTTTGAGAACCCTGTCGGCACTGCGGACCAGGTTGCCAGCGTGGATGTCCGGGAGGTGGCTTTCGACCCCGTTAAGGGCGGCTACGACGCTCACAGCGTGGACGCGGCACTGGACCGCCTTGAGGACGCGTTCGCCCGCCGGGAGCGCGATGACCTCATCAGCCAACAGGGCGAAGAGGCCTGGTTGCGACAGATCGGGAAACTCTCCGGAATCCTGCGCGGCAGGCTGCACAGGCCTGACGGGGAACGTTTCCGCCGCCCTGCCCGCAAGCGCGCCCGCAGCTACAACGTCCAGGACGTGGATGCCCTGTGCGTTGAACTGATCGGCTACCTGGAAAACGATCAGCCGCTGAGCGTCGACACCGTTCGACGCGCCGTGTTCCGTGCCGCCAAAGGCGACGAGGGCTACGAAGAAGCGCAAGTGGATGCTTTCCTTGCCCGCGTCGTTGAGCTCATGGCGGCCATCGACTGACAGTCACCTGGTTTAAGGGGTGGGGGAGATCGGCAGGTTGTTCTTCCATACGTCCAGGTAGCGGCGTCTTCCGCGGACCAAGGATGTGGCAAAGAACGCCAGCGCGGAAACCACAGCCATGCTTAGGGCCAAGGGCGCTGGGACTGCAAAAGTCAACAGCGCCGACCCCACCAGCAGGGCGATCAAGGCCGCATTGACGGTGCCCATGAACACCATGCTGCTTCCGGCTACCTGGTTGAAGTCCTTTCGGCCTCCCAGGAAGTAATACGTCCTCTTCGCGCCTTCCTCATCATCGGTGTAGCCCGCCATCAGATAGGGGGCGATCCCTGGATCCAGGTCCACATAAGCCGCCCTCAGCCGGTTCATGGCGATGACATACATCAGGTCTTCCATGCCAACGCTCATGACGCGGATATGGGTGAGCAGGCCAACGACGAGGTCGATACTAAGAATGGTCAGCGCAAAGGCCCGGAAGGCATCCGAAAACTGGGTTGCGTTGCCCACCAAGGCCACACTGAGCAGGCTGGCTGAGGTAAACGTCAGGAACATGCTGATCCGGGTGAGGACTTCACCTTGGGTGGTGCTCCGCGAAGCGAGCAGGCTCCAGTGTTCGGTGGCCAGCAATTGGGCCCGGACGCCCGGTGCGGCCTCGGCGGGACTGGCCGTGGACGGCTTTGGTATTGCCGCGTTCGGTTCCTCGGACATGGCGACATTGTCCTCCCGGGCCATGGCGCGAACAACTGCTTGCTACCGTTCGGTGGCTACCGGCCGTTCCGGTACATGCAACCGGGACATCACGCGGTTAACCGACGCCGGCACCCGGTTCCGCGTCGCCATGGAGGCGACCACTGTCACGGCGAACGCTGCAGGCACGCTCCAGGCCGCCGGTTGGGCCAGCCATGCGGGGGCATTCCCTGCGCCTGCCAGCGTGCCCACCACCATGGCACCGCCACACAGCACGGCGCCGGTGACCATCCCTGCGATCGCGCCAAAATCCGTCAGGCCCCGCCACCAGATACCCAGCAACAGCACAGGGCAGATAGTGGAAGCGGTGAAGGCGAAGACCAATCCCACGCTCCCGGCCAGGGCGAGTGAGTCTGTCATGAAGGCAAAACCCAGAGGGACGACGGCGGCCATCACCGCAGCGAGGCGGAACCCCCTGACGCTTCCCCCGAAAAGGTCCTGGCTGATGACGCCGGACAGTGACACCACCAGCCCGGAGGTGGTGGACAGGAAGGCAGCGAAGGCTCCGGCGACGACGAGCGCGGACAACATGTCCCCTCCCATCCCGCCGACCAGCTTCCCTGGAAGCAACAGGACCAGCGCATCGGCCTGGCCGGAGTGGGCGAGCTCGGGTGCGAACATCCGGCCCACGGCCCCGGAGAGGGTAGGGAAGAGGTAGAAGACGGAGAGCAGCCCCAGCACGATCAGCGTGGTTCGTCGGGCAGACTTTCCATCCGGGTTGGTGTAGAACCTCACCAGGACGTGCGGCAGGCCCAGCGTTCCGAACAGCAAGGCCACCAAGAGGGAAATGTGCTGGTACGCACTTGCGGCGGGCTGGCTGGTGGGATTGACGGGCAGGGGCGCTTGCGGCGGTGTGCCGTTACCTCCGAGCACCAGCAGGATGAACACCACGGGCACCGCAAGGGCGGTCAGTTTCAGCCAATATTGGAAGGCTTGGACGAAGGTGATGGACCGCATGCCACCTGCCACCACCGTGAGGCACACAACTGCCACGACCGCCGTCGAGCCTACCCACGACGGCAAGCCGGTGGTGATGCGGATGGTGAGCGCTGCGCCGTGGAGTTGGGGAACAATATAGAGCCAGCCCACGGCCACCACTACCAGGCTGGTGACGCGGCGCACCAAGACGGAGTCCAGGCGTGCTTCGGTGAAATCCGGGATGGTGTAGGCGCCCGAACGCCGCAACGGCGCAGCTACGAAGAGCAACAGCATCAGATACCCCGCCGTGTAGCCGACAGGGAACCAGAGGGCATCGGTGCCGGAAAGCAGAATCAGCCCGGCTACTCCCAGGAAGCTCGCGGCGGAGAGGTACTCGCCGCCAATCGCGGACGCGTTCCACCACGGCGGGACCGTGCGTGAGGCAACATAGAAGTCGCTGGTGGTCCGTGAGACGCGAAGCCCGTAGAAGCCGATGACCGCCGTCGCAAGTGAAACGGCGAGGAAGGCGAACAAGCCGACGGCAGGGTTCACTTGTCCTCCACCAAGTCCCGGTAACGGGCCTCATTGCGTGCGGCTGCCCGGTTGTAAAGCCAGGCGCTCAAACCGATGACGGGGTAGATGCCCACACCCAGGGTCAGCCAATCCAGGGGAATGCCGAAGACGCGGGTCTCCGAGACTCCCGGGCCGTAGACGAGGATCGTCGCATACACGGCCAGGATGACCAGGAATCCGCACGCCACCACCAAGGCAAGGCGCAGTTGCGAACGGATCAGGGAGCGGACAAAAATCCGGCCGGCATCCGAGTCCTCGGCTGCCTCGTGGGAGTGCAGCACCCGGCCCGAGGCGGGTGCTGCCGACTGGCGGGGTGCGGTAACGCGGACCCGGGTCATGCCTGTGGCCGGATGCGGGTGGACTGCAGCTTGTCCCTGACGGAGGGCAGGTGCCGCCTGCTGATCGGCAGCTCGGCTCCCGAAACGGCAACGCTCGGGCCGGTGGTGGACAGCTTCAGGTGTTGGACGTGGTTCAGCGCGATCAGGTACGAACGGTGGATGCGAATGAACCCGGCATCGCCCCATTTTTGTTCAAGGTCGGCGAGCGGAACCCGGATGAGGTAGCTGGCCTCGGCAGTATGCAAGCGGGCGTAATCGCCTTGTGCCTGGACGTAAGTGACATCGTCCCGACGAATCATCCGGGTGGTGCTGCCAAGGTCGACGGTGATCATTTCCGGGGCGGGAGTGCCGTCCTTGATGAGCTCACTGATCCGGTCCACGGAGCGCGCCAGCCGTTCCGCCCGGAGCGGCTTGAGCAAGTAATCGACGGCGGCGAGGTCGAAGGCCTCCAGTGCGCAGTCCTCGTCCGCGGTGACGAAGACGACGGCGGGTGGGTTGCTGCTGCGGGAAATGGCGCGGGCGATGTCCAAGCCTGAAAGGGCCGGCATATGGATGTCCAGGAAAACGGCGTCCACGGACTCGGTTTCCAGCTTCCGCAGCGCCTCGGTCCCTGAGGATGCGCGGTGGATGGCGCCAATCCGCCCATCCCGTCCGAGGAGGAAAGCCAGTTCTTCCACGGCGGGTAGTTCGTCATCAGCGACGAGCACGTTGATCATGATTAAAGACTAACCGTCACCTCACGCGTCATGTCCGGGTTGGGACTTGGGAACACGCAGGGTGATCAGGGTGCCTTCGCCGGGAGCCGTGTCGATCACCAGCCCGTGCTCATCTCCGTAGACCTGCCGTAGCCGGGCGTCCACGTTGCGCAGCCCCACATGGTCTCCGTCGGTGTGCCCGGCGAGGACCGACCGCAGGTGCTCCGGATCCATGCCGACGCCGTCGTCCTCGATAGTGACTTCCGCGAACGCTCCGGAATCATTGGCACAAATGGTGATGTGACCCGGGCCCTCCTTCGCTTCCAAACCGTGCCGTACCGCGTTTTCCACCAACGGTTGAAGGCTGAGGAAAGGAATGACCGTGCTCAACACTTCCGGCGCGATCCGAAGACTGACCTGGACGCGCTCGCCGAAGCGTGCCCGCTCCAACAGCAGATAGCGGTCGATGCAGCGCAGTTCCTCCGCCACAGTGGTGAAGTCCCCGTGCCTGCGGAAGGAGTACCTGGTGAAGTCCGCGAATTCCACCACGAGTTCCCGCGCCCTGGCTGGGTCCGTGTTGATGAAGGAAGCAATGGCGTTCAAGGAGTTGTAGATGAAGTGGGGGCTGATCTGAGCCCGCAAGGCCCTTACCTCGGCTTCCATCAACAGGGTCCTTGAGGCTTCCAGCTCCGCCAGTTCCAGCTGGGCCGCGATCCAATCCGCTACCTCGCTGGTAGCCCGCACCAGCCCGGCCCCCGCTGCAGGCGCCAACGCGGCCACGGACCCGACAACCCGTGATCCGGCCCTGATTGGCGCGATCACAGCACTGAAATCGTGACTGGTGTCGGTGCCGTTGTGCCCAACGTGGGGCACTACGGCGGTTCGCCCTGTGGCAAGGACCTCGGCTGCGAGCCCCATCAGCGCTCCACGCAGCTCCTCCGCAGCGCCGTCCCACGCCAACACGGAGTCAGTGTCCGTCATGGCAAGGGCGTCGCAGCCCAGCAGGACGCGCAGCTGCCTGCTGGCTTTGGCCGCCCCTGCGGGCTGGAGGCCGCCGCGAAGATGCTGCCCCGCCCGCGATGCCGCGTGAAGGGTGTTGTAGGTGGCGCGTTCGGCATCCGTGCCAAGTTCCCGGAAGGAGCGGATCACCTTCAGGCCAACGCCCACGACGACGGCGACAGCCAGCACGATCACGGCGATGGCGGCTGCGGTGAAGAGCGGGGAGTCGGGCATAAGGCCAGCGTAGCCAATGCACCGGGATGTGGGTGAGCGTGGGGCTGCATGCCACGCACATCCACCGTTTGGCGCAGTGGCACAGCCGCTGGGCGACGGCCATGAGCGAATCTCTGGAAGGAAGCCAGGACCACATTCGATAGTGATTGCAGTCACATCAGCCGCGTGTGGGAGCTGGCGTGGACTCATCACAACCAGGAGGAACCATGGGTAATGAGGCCCAACCCCAGGACGCAACGGCGTCCGTGGACTTTCAGGAAGTCCAACAGACGGAACGGTTCAAAACGCTGCGCAAGCGGCACCGCAGCTTTGTCTTTCCCATGGCAGTCGTTTTTCTGCTGTGGTACTTCGCCTACGTCCTCTTAGCCGACTACGCCGTCGCCTTCATGTCCACAAAAGTGTGGGGCAATATCAACGTCGGCCTGATCCTTGGCTTGCTTCAGTTCGTCACTACTTTTGGAATCACGGCATGGTACGTGAGCTACTCCAACAAGAAGCTGGATCCCATCGCGGCAGAAATCCGCAACGGGATCGAGGGCCACCAATTCGATAAGGACGGCAACGTAATTCGCGGAGGAGCCAAATGACCGCCATCATGGTCCCGGCAGTCGAGGTTGCTGCCCTGAAGGACACCACACTCCTGAACATGGGCATCTTCGCCCTGTTCGTCGCCGTCACCATGGTGATCGTCTTCAGGGCCAGCCGGAACAACAAGACCGCAGCCGACTACTACGCGGCAGGACGCTCCTTTACGGGCTCCCAGAACGGTACCGCCATCGCCGGCGACTACCTTTCGGCGGCGTCGTTCCTGGGCATCACAGGCGCGATCGCCATCAACGGCTACGACGGGTTCCTGTATTCCATCGGCTTCCTGGTCGCTTGGCTGGTAGCCCTGCTCCTGGTGGCTGAACTGCTCCGTAACACCGGCAAGTTCACCATGGCAGACGTCCTTTCCTTCCGCTTGCGGCAACGTCCTGTACGTATTGCGGCAGCACTGTCCACCCTCGCAGTCTGCTTCTTCTACCTCCTCGCCCAAATGGCCGGCGCGGGAAGCCTGATATCGCTCCTGCTGGGCATCAGCGACTGGGGCGGACAAGCATTGGTGATCATCGTCGTCGGCGCCTTGATGATCATGTACGTGCTCATCGGCGGCATGAAGGGCACAACCTGGGTCCAGATCATCAAAGCCATCCTGCTGATCGCAGGTGCCGCGGTCATGACGGCCATGGTGCTCGCGATTTACGGTTTCAACCTCTCCAGCCTGCTGGGGTCCGCTGCGGAGGCAGCCAACAACCCCAACGTCCTCAATCCGGGACTGCAGTATGGCAAGACAGAAACGTCAAAGCTGGACTTCATGTCACTGGGCCTGGCGCTGGTCCTTGGAACAGCGGCCCTGCCCCACGTCCTCATGCGCTTCTACACCGTCCCAACGGCCAAGGAAGCCCGGAAATCCGTGGTGTGGGCGATCTGGCTGATCGGCCTGTTCTACCTGTTCACCCTGGTGCTGGGCTACGGTGCCGCAGCCTTGGTGGGTGCCGAAACCATCAAGTCCGCCCCCGGCGGCGTGAACTCTGCCGCTCCACTTCTGGCATTCCACCTTGGTGGCCCGTTGCTGCTGGGGTTCATCTCCGCGGTGGCATTCGCGACCATTTTGGCGGTGGTGGCCGGTTTGACCATCACTGCGGCGGCATCCTTCGCCCATGACATCTACGCGAACGTCATTTCCAAGGGCAAGGCGGACGCAACCACCGAAGTGAAGGTGGCCCGGCGGACCGTTGTGGTGATCGGAATCCTCGCCATCCTCGGCGGCATCTTCGCCAACGGCCAGAACGTGGCCTTCCTGGTGGCGCTGGCCTTCGCAGTTGCGGCATCAGCCAACCTGCCCACCATTGTCTACTCCCTCTTCTGGAAGAAGTTCACCACCCAAGGCGCGGTGTGGAGCATGTACGGGGGCCTGGCCGCGGCCATCCTGCTGATCACGTTCTCACCTGTGGTCTCCGGTGCCAAAACATCCATGATCCCCGGAGCCAACTTCGCCTTCTTCCCCCTGAGCAACCCGGGCATCGTCTCCATCCCGCTGGCGTTCTTCCTGGGCTGGCTCGGAACCGTGCTGGACAAGCGGCGCGAGGATCCGGCCAAGCAGGCCGAGATGGAAGTGCGCTCGCTGACCGGTATCGGTGCCGAGAAGGCGGTGAACCACTAAAGCCCAAAACAAAGAGGCTCTCCCGGAACTGCCAAGTACCGGGAGGGCCTTTTTGGCGCGGTTATTTCTTCAGGCTGAGCCACTCCTTGAGCTGGTCCAAAGGCCACGTAGTCACGATGCGCTCCGCGGGCACCCCCAAGGCCTCAGCGCGTTGGGCGCCGTACTGCAGGAAGTCGAGTTGGCCGGGGGCGTGAGCGTCGCTGTCAATGCTGAACAAGCAGCCGGTATCGAGGGCCAGCTTGATGAGGTCATCCGGCGGGTCCTGCCTTTCGGGCCGGGAGTTGATCTCGACGGCGACGCCCCACTCGGCGCACTCCTTGAAGACTTTGGGGGCGTCGAATTCGGACTGTGGACGGGTGCCACGGGATCCCTGGACCAGCCGGCCCGTGCAATGCCCCAGGACGTTGGTGTGGGGATCGCTGATTCCGCCCAGCATCCTCTCGGTCATGGTCTTTTTGTCGGCGCGGAGCTTGGAGTGAACGCTGGCCACCACGACATCAAGCTTGTCCAGCATGTCCCGGGTCTGGTCCAACGTGCCGTCCTCGAGGATGTCCACCTCGATGCCCTTGAGCAGTCGAAAACCGTCGTGGGTCGAATTGATCCCGTCCACAATGCCCAGCTGTTCTTCCAACCGCTCAACGCTGAGTCCGTTGGCGATGGTGAGGTTGGGGGAGTGGTCGGTCAAAGCAAGGTATTCCCGGCCCAGGGTTCGGGCCGCCGCCACCATGGCTTCAATGGGTGAGCCGCCGTCGGACCAATTGCTGTGGCTGTGGAGGTCGCCGCGCAATGCGGCCCGAAGGGTGTCGCCGCCGGAGGCCAGCGCTTCAGCTCCTTTGGCGCGGAGATCGGCCAGGTAGTCGGGCACACGGTCTTCCAGGGCCTGCGTGATGACCTCCGCACTCCGGTTACCGACGCCCTTAAGGCTGGTGATCCTTCCGCTGCCGACCAGTCGGGCGAGCTCCTCGGGCGGAAGTTTCCTGACGACGTCGGCCGCTTTGCGGAAGGCCTGGACTTTGAAGGTGGGGGCGAGGCTGCGTTCCAGCCAGAAGGCAATTTCATCCAGCGACTCGATGGGGTCCATGGATCCATGATCCACGAACCGGGCTGATCCACGAACCAGGCGCACCATCAACAGTGGGCACTGTGTCGATGATGCGCCGGTCCGGCGGCCGCCCCCTAGTGGTGGTGGCCGGGGTCCAGGGCGGGATTGGTGCCCTGGCCGTTTTCTCCGCTGGGGGCCCGGCCGTGTTCCCCATGAGGTACTGCGTGCTGTCCGGCCATCGATGCGGCCAGGCCCGGTGTGGCGACTGTTGCAACAACGACGGCGGCTCCGAACGCGGCTGCCAGAAGCCGCCCGGTCCTTGGCTGGCCGTGGGCGCCGCCGTCGTTGGTCTTGTGCTGCCGCCTGAGCCAGCCCGCTCCGGCAAGTGCCATGAGGGTCAGGCCCAGGGCGGCAAAGTGGCTCACGTCGAGGGAGCGCTGCGCGGTGACCCCGGCCGCCATGACTGCAACATGCGCAGCAGCGGCCACCGCGAGGACCGGAACTGCATATCGGGCAAAGACGAGCGAGTTGCGGTGCAACCCCCACAGCGACCAAGCCAGGAAGGCCAGGCCGGCTGCGAGCGTCGCAACGCCGGCGGCAACGATACCGGGGGCGGCGGAACCAGCTCCTGCGAGGTATCCGGCGGCCAGGGAAAGTTCAACCATCCCGGCTGCCATCGCAGCGAAGTACACGTACAGCACAACGGCTGCCTTCAACGTGGGGTGGTTTGCGCGATCCATGGTTGCTTCCGTCCTCGTCGTCTTTGGGCCGGTGATCAGGCGCGGGCGGAAGCTACGGCGGCCTTGTCCTGCGACAAAGCGACGCCCAGCAGGACCACGGCGCTGGCGAGGTGTAGGACGTTGTCGGCGCCATTGAGGGCGATGATGTTCAGGGAGCTTCCCACGAGGAAGAGACCGAGGATACCGACCAGCAGGTAGACGCCGCCGACCGCGGTATTGATGGACTTGGACAACGTGACGCTGTTCAGGCCGGCGTAGAGGAGGGCTGCGCCAATGGCCAGGTGGATGATGTTGTGAAGCGGGTTCACAGCGAAAATGATCAAGTTGGCACCCTCGGTGGCAAAGAAGCCAATTCCCGAGGTGACGAAGAATCCAAGCACGCCTACCAGGAGGTAGACGGCTCCGAAGATGGTGGCGATCAAGCGATTGGGCGAAGTACGCATTGGTCCGAGCCTTCCGGTGATGGCCGGAGATTTCCGGCCGACCTGCTGAGTCCCGGGTGGGACTCTCAAGCAGTGATTCGGACCATGCGTTCCAGTGGATGGGTGGGTCTTCGGATTATTTTTCCTGGCTAGGGGCGGAGGCGGATGCTGCTCATCTTCAGTTCGTTGGTGCCTTCAAAGACGTACTGAAGGTCGATGGTCTTGCCGTCGCATTGCAAAGTACCGGCGAGGTCGGCCTTGTTGTTGCCGTTGTTCGAGTTCACGCTCACCGAGTTGTAGTTGGGCTTGCAGGAGCTGTCCAGCTCCAGGCTGGCGATGCCGTCCATGAAGGACTGCTTGTCGAGTTCATCCTTGAGCGGCTGGCTGAGGTAGTTGTCGTAGGCCTGTCCGCTTTGACCGGATACCACCAGATTGGTGAATTCGTCAGCCAGCGACCGGGCCTTCGACGTCGCGTTGCCCACCACGTTGACCAGGATGACGACGCCCACCACCGCCAACACGATGACTCCCGCCACGATGCCCAGGACGATCCACAGGACTTTACGGTTCTTGCGGGGAGGCTGCTGGCCGTACTGGCCGGGTTGGTATTGGCCCTGCGGGTAGGGGTTCTGTTGGTACGGGCCCGGTGCCGGATACTGGGCGCCGCCCTGGGCAGAAGCGGACGACGGCGGCTGTTGCCACTGCGGCGGGGTCCCGTTTTCCGGGGCGTACCCGGGTGGTGGCGAGTACCCGGGCTGTGGCTGGTAGCCGGGTGGTGGCGAGTACCCGGGCTGTGGCTGGTAGCCGGGTTGTGGCGTGTTGCCCGGTTGCGGCAGGTAGCCGGGGCTCGGCGGAACCGGTGGCGGATTGTGGCCGGGCTGGTTGTGGGTGGGTTCCTGCGGATTGCTCACGGTAGTGCCCCTTTCGGCAGCCTTCGCCAGCGCCACCCCCTGGCCGGGTTCCTCTGCGCGGCCCCCGGTGCGTCCACTTGAATCAAAGCGCATCTCGGCTTCCGTGGGCAAGAGGCATGGCTGAACAGCCCCCGGTTCGTCGGCGCTTAGGACCCGGACCGGCGTCCGAGCAGCGGCTGCACACGGTAAGGAATCATCTCGCGCATGGCCAGAGCTGTATCTGTCCTGTCCACTCCGTCGCAGCCGAGGATCTTGCCGTTGATGCGATACAGGTCCTCTGCGTCCAGGGCAACAACCCGAAGCAACAGGTCGGCGGAGCCCGTCAGGCCGAAGCCTTCAAGGATCTCCGGGATGTCGGCAAGGTCCTGCGCCAGGGAAGCCAGCTTCTGCTGCTGGACGTGGACGGTGATGAACGCGGTCAAGGGGTAGCCCAGGGCTACGGGGTTGATCCTTCGTTCAAAGGAAAGGAACGCGTGCTTCTTCTCAAGCTGTGCCATGCGCGCCTGCACCGTATTCCGGGACAAGCCGAGCTTCTGGGCAAGGGCGACCACAGTGCCCCGGGGGTCCTTTGCCATCGCGGAAAGGAGCCGGGTGTCTGTGCCATCCAAGGGTTGCATAATGCGCAAGATTAGCACGTCCTGGCATGCCAAAGTAGGGCATAATGCTCAACTTTTTTGGAGGTAGTTGTACCCGATGCATCCTGTGAGTAGGGTCACAATTAACTCCGGCGAAGGTGCCGGAGGGCCGGCCTGCGGCAGGATCACAAGTCTTGCGGGCGCCGACGAAAACGAGCCGGAAGGTTGCGATCAACTGTGTTGACGGATCAGGCGGGCAAGGGAGCGCGTAATGATGCTCCGGGCCCTGAACTAAGTGCACAAATTTCCTTGCGGACTGGTGGCGATCTGCTCCAGTTGGTGTCCCCGGACGGCGAGCGCATCAGCCATCCTGAATTCGATGTCTGGGTCAAGGACGTCGGTGACGAACAACTGTGCTCCCTGTATGAGGACATGACCGTCATCCGCCGCATCGACGCTGAAGCCACCGCCCTGCAGCGCCAAGGGGAACTAGCGCTGTGGCCGCCGCTCCTCGGCCAGGAAGCAGCGCAGATAGGCTCCAGCCGTTCGTTGCGCGACGATGACTTCGTCTTTCCCAGCTACCGGGAAAGCGGCGTGGCCTACGTGCGCGGCGCCCACCTTTCGGAGATCGCGCGTGTGTGGCGAGGCAACGCTTCCTACGGTTGGGACCCCCAGCGCATCAACCTGGCGACGCCGCAAATCATCATCGGTTCCCAGAGCCTGCATGCCACGGGCTACGCCATGGGCGTGCAGCTGGATGGCGCGAACACAGCGGTCCTTGCGTACTTCGGCGATGGCGCAACCAGTGAAGGCGACGTGAACGAGGCAATGGTGTTCGCAGCCAGCTACCAGGCGCCGGTGGTGTTCTTCTGCCAGAACAATCATTGGGCAATTTCGGAGCCGGTCCGTATCCAGTCGCATGTGCAACTGGCTGACCGGCCCACCGGATTCGGCATCCCCAGCATGCGCGTGGACGGCAATGACGTCCTGGCCGTGATGGCAGCCACCAGGGTGGCGCTGGACCGGGCACGGAAGGGCGGAGGACCAACCTTCATCGAGGCCGTCACCTACCGCATGGGTCCGCACACCACTGCTGATGACCCCACCCGTTACCGCGATCCAATCGAGCTGGAAGATTGGGCTGCCAAAGATCCCATTCTCAGGCTCAGGAAGCTCCTGGAAGCGAAGGGCCTGCTTACGGACGACGTGGAAGCCCGCGTCAAGGCCAAAGCCGACGCCGTTGCCGCAGACCTCCGCTCCAGCTGCATTGGCATGCCTGATCCGCAGCCGCTGGACGTCTTCAACCACGTCTACAGCACGCCCAATTCCTGGATCGAGCGGCAGAAGGACCACTATTCCCGCTACCTGAACAGTTTCAACCAGCCAGTCGAGGAAGGTGCACTCTGATGTCCAAGCTCACGTTTGCCCGGGCCATCAACGCCGGCCTCCGGAAGTCGCTCGAAAATGATCCCAAAGTGGTCCTTATGGGAGAGGATATTGGTTGCCTGGGTGGCGTCTTCCGGGTCACGGACGGCCTGCAGAAGGATTTTGGAAAGCACCGTGTGATCGATACGCCCTTGGCGGAGTCCGGCATCATCGGTACCGCTGTTGGCTTGGCGTACCGGGGGTACCGTCCCGTGTGTGAGATCCAGTTCGATGGCTTCATCTACCCGGCCTTCGACCAGATCGTCAGCCAGGTAGCCAAGATGCATTACCGCACCCAGGGCCGCGTCAAGATGCCAATTACCATCCGGGTTCCGTTCGGCGGTGGCATCGGATCGCCCGAGCACCACTCCGAATCACCCGAGGCCTACTTCACGCACACCTCAGGCCTGCGGGTGGTTGCGGTTTCCAACCCCCAGGATGCATACACGATGATCCAGCAGGCGATCGCCTCGGACGATCCCGTCCTCTATTTCGAGCCCAAGCGGCGTTATCACGACAAGGGCGATGTGGATGAGTCGATCGACCTCTCCAACGCACTGCCGCTGGATAAGGCCGCGGTGGTGAACCCGGGCTCTGACGTCACCTTGGTTGCCTACGGTCCGCTGGTCAAAACCGCCAAGGACGCTGCCATGGCTGCCGCTGATGAAGGTATCTCCGTGGAAGTGATCGACCTCCGTTCCCTGGCCCCCGTGGACTACCCGGTTGTGGAAGCCTCCGTCCGCAAGACGGGGCGGCTCGTGATCACCCACGAGGCCGGGCAATCCGGCGGCCTTGGCGCAGAAATCGCTGCGAGCATCACGGAGCGCTGCTTCAACTATCTCGAGTCCGCACCTGTGCGTATTACCGGCTTTGACGTGCCCTATCCGTACTCGAAGCTTGAAATGCACCACCTGCCGGATCTGGACAGGATTCTCGACGGCGTGGATCGCGCCCTCGGCCGCCCCAACTCCCTGAGTGGACTGGAAGGATGACCGCCACCATGATCAAGGAATTCAGGCTCCCGGACCTCGGTGAGGGACTGACTGAATCGGAAATCCTGAGCTGGAAGGTCGCGGTGGGGGACACCGTCACACTGAACCAGGTTATTGCCGAGGTCGAGACCGCCAAGGCCGTGGTGGAGTTGCCATCTCCGTTCGCCGGAACCGTCGCAGCCCTTCACGAGCAGCCCGGAACCGTGGTGGAGGTGGGCAAGAGGATCGTCTCCTTCGAAGTGGACGACGCCGGAACCTCCAACGGGGGCGGCGCGCCGCTCGCTGATTCCCCCTCCGCCGGAGGCGGGTCAGCTGAGGCCGAACAAGCTACGGACGGTCCCGCAAAACGTGAGCCCAACCTGGTTGGCTACGGCGCCGTCGTCGAACATTCCGGCCGTCCGGCGCGACGCGCCCGCGGCCGCCAGCAGGCCGAAACCCAAGATGTTCCTGAGCCAGTAGCCGAAGCCGTCACGCCCAGCGAGAGGACCGCCGAGCGTCCGCGCTCCACGCCTCCGGTGCGCAAACTGGCGCGCGACCTCGGGATCGACCTGGAACTGGTTCCCGGAACCGGTCCCGGAGGGCTCATCACCCGCGAGGACGTGCAGGGCTTCACCGGTGAAGCCGCAGCACCTGCGGCCTCCGTTGCGCAGGAGGGGCGTGAAACGCGCACGCCCATCAAGGGTGTTCGGAAGTTCACGGCGGCGGCCATGGTGGAGAGCGCCTTCACCGCCCCCCACGTGACGGAGTTCCTGACCATCGATGTCACGGCCACCATGGAGCTGCTCGCCAGGCTGAAAGGCAACAAGGCCTTCGAAGGCTACAAGCTGACACCGCTGACCATTGCGGCCAAGGCGGTCCTCGTCGCGCTGCACGGTAATCCCACGCTGAACTCGCGCTGGGACGAGGCAAACCAGGAGATCATCCAGTACAACTATGTCAACCTCGGTATTGCTGCCGCGACCCCGCGAGGCCTGACTGTTCCGAACATCAAGGACGCCGATCGGATGACGCTTCGGGAGCTCTCCACTGCACTGACGGAACTGACCGAAACAGCCCGCGCGGGGAAGACCTCGCCTTCGGATCTTTCGGGCGGGACCATCTCTATCACCAACATCGGCGTTTTCGGGATCGATGCAGGTACGCCCATCCTCAATCCTGGCGAAGCCGCGATTGTGGCTCTGGGTGCTGTCCGGAAGGCAGCATGGGTGGTAAATGACGAAGTGGCGGTACGGCAGGTCATGTCCCTCAGCCTGTCGTTCGATCACCGCCTGGTGGACGGCGAACAAGGCTCGCGGTTCCTCGCGGACCTCGGCGCCATTCTTTCCGACCCCGCCATGGTGATGACCATGGTCTAGCCCTATAAGCTGCGCCGGCCCATCCCTTTACGAGTGCTTGCAGGAAACTGCAGCCAAGGGGTGGGCCGTCGCGCTTTCGTGTCCCGTGTTGTGCCTGCCGAAGGCTCAGTCCTCTGTGGGCGTGGTCTTGTTGGAGTGGACAGTGCGCCACGTATGCTTAGGCTCGAAGCCCAGCAGCCTGCGCGCCTTATCGATCGAGAGCATGGTTTCGTGCTCGCCCAGTTCCTTCAGGACCTCGACGCCGGGAAACACTTCCGCGGCCAGTTCTGCACTGCTGCGGCTCATGACGGTATCGGCTGCCGCGATGATGAAGGTTTCGAACCCGGGTTCCCCGTATTCCAGTGCGCGGACGACTGCCAGGGCGCCATCACGGGCGTCGATGTAGCCCCAGAGGTTCCATTTACGGAGGGTGGCGTCCGAGTCAAAGGAAGGGAATGCGTCGTAGTCCTGTGGGTCCATGACGTTGGAGAAGCGAAGTGCCGTGATGCTCAATTCCGGATCCCAGCGGGTCAACTGGATGGCCATTTGTTCCTCAAGGTGCTTAACCAATGAGTAGGTGCTCTCCGGACGTGCTGCGTACTCTTCATCGACCGGTATATAGGGAGGGGCGATGTCGAAGGGGAGGCCCAGGACTGTCTCGCTGGATGCGTACACCACCTTTTTGATTCCGGCGCGCCGTGCTGCCTGGAAGACGTTGTAGGTGGAGACCATGTTGTTTTCGAAGATCGCCGCGTCCGGGGCAAGTCCCGGCGCCGGGATGGCAGCCAGATGAACGATGGCGTCCAAACCATTGTGTCGGTCATCCAAGCCAAGGATGACATCCAGCACCTGCCCGTAATTTCGGAGGTCCACGTTGACGTAGCCGGGGCCACGGGCGCCCTCCCGGTCGATGTTGAGCACCTCATGGCCGTCCTGCGTCAGCCGCCGGACCACGCTCCGGCCCAGTTTCCCGCTTCCGCCCGTGACGGCAATCTTCATTGTGTGCTCCTCGTGTGGTTGGCTCGGGGTCCTGGAAGGACGCGTGTTCCCAGCGTAGGCGTGCCGTGGATGGCAGCCCACCCCTCTGACTGGCCCTGCGAATCCTAGGTATGGCGATCCCAGCCAAGCATGCAGCGAGCTGTCGTCCGGGAATCACCCGGACCACAACTGACGTCGCCCGTGGGAAGGGGCACGTGCGACTCTCTGATCACCCCACGCTTATGTTCTGAGTGGTGTGTGGTGGTGGTTGCGTCGTGGTGTTTGGTGGGGGTCGATGTGGGGTGGGGGTGTGAACCATGGGACGCCGGTTTGGACGCGGATTTTCCATTGTTCTTTGTGGATGAGGTGGTGGTGGTGTGAGCAGAGGAGGACGCCGTTGTTGGTTCCTGTGGTGCCGCCGTGTGTCCAGTAGGTGATGTGGTGGGTTTCGCACCAGGGTGCGGGCATGGTGCAGTCGGGGAAGGCGCAGCCGCCGTCGCGGGCGGTGAGGGCTTTGCGGATGTGGGGTGGGAAGATCCGGGTGCTGCGGCCGATGTCGAGTATTTGGGAATCGGTGCCGAGCAGGACGGGCAGGATCTCGGCGTCGCAGGCTATTTTGCGGATGGTGTTCGGGTGCATGGGCCCGGTGAAGGTCGCTGTCCCGGTGCTGGTACCCGCGCCGGTGCTGGTGCTGGGGGTCTTGCGGGGGCTCGGCTGGTTCGTGGTGTTGGTTTCTGTGGCGCTGGTGTGGGTGAGTTGTTGGAAGAGTTCGTGGTGGGCGATGGTGATGGTGAGTTGGGGTCGGAGTCCGCCGTTGGTGGGTAGTTTCCCGGTGGTCATGGCCAGGGTGCAGGCGCCGACGAGTCCGTCGAGGAGTTTCTGGGCCCGGCAGCGTCGGTCCAGCTCCGGCCCCGGGGTGCTGTTGGTGTCGGCGGTGCTGGTGCCTGGGGTGGTGGTGAGGCGGGGGTTGGTGGCGACGTTCATGGCGGTGGCGAGGATTTCGTATTGTTCACCGGTGGCGAAGATTTCGAGGTGGTGCAGTCCGTGGCGGCGTCGGCGGCGGAGGAACGCGCCTTGGACGTGGCGGAGGGCTTCTTCGGTGGGTTCGGGGCCGTCGTGGTCGATGTAGTCGGTCCAGCGTCGGGCCATGGTGGTGAGGAAGTCGGGGTCGGACTGTGCGGCGGTGGTGGTTAGGGCGTGTTCCATGCCGGTGAGGGTGTCCTGGTCGGTGAGGTGTTGGGCTTTGTCCAGGGCAGTGCTGATGATCGTCGCGGAGCGGGACGAGACCTGCCCGGTGTGGACTGCGGTGGCGAGTTCTTCGCGTCGTGCGGGGATGTCCTGCCCGGTGGGTCCAGTGCTGGTGAGCAGGACGGGGGCGAGGGCGAGCCTGCGCCGGGCTTCACCGATACCGATCCGCAACCGGGCCCGAAGGAACTCCGCCGCGTTCCGGTACCCATCATCCAAGACACTGCCAGGGGCGTCTTCCGTCTGGACTGCATCCGTGTAGGCCTGCTCCGTCCTGGCGGGGTCTGTTGAGGCTGCGGCTTCCGCAGCAGCCTGGGTTCCAGCGGGCTCGGTCCACCCTGTTCGCCATTCCTGCGCGCCTGAGGGCCTTGGCTGACGGGTTTGTTCTTCGGTCCGGGTCCGATCCACAGCTTGGGCCGCGACGATCTGGACGTATTCCACGCACCGGGAAAGGTCCTCAACCCTGCCGGCGAAGTCCGCGGCCTCCGCGAACCCGAACAACCGGGCATCGTCCGTAGCCGAATCCCGTAGCCCGGCCAAGGCTTCATAAGCATCATCAAGGAAAGAACCCACCTCAGATACGGCGCCCACCTCAAAGACGGCGCCCTCACTGAGTGTTGGCGTCAGGCCCGGGACAGCACCACCGGAACCAGACCCGGAGCCGGTGCCACGGCCAGCCCCGGAACCAGGCACAGAACCAGTTCCGGAACCGGAACCAGGCACAGAACCAGTCCTGGAACTGGAACCAGGCACAGAACCAGTCCTGGAACTGGAACCAGGCACAGAACCAGTCCTGGAACTGGAACCAGGCACAGAACCAGTCCCGGAGCCGGTTCCATTGCCAGGGCGGGGCTGGCTGTCCTGCCCGGACAAGAACGCCGTAGCAGGTGTTCCAGCGGGCCGGAACTGGCCCGCCGGAGGTTCAGACCGGGCGGACGCGTCAGAGAAACCAGCCTGCCGCGTGAGTACCGGCCCCTTCGTTTCCATACAAAAAGCCTGTCACCACCAACCCACACCCGTTAGCCCCACATCGAGCTATGTGGAAAAGTCGGCCAATCGTGGAATAGTCAGCGAAACCAGACTGTCACACCGACGTCAGCGCGGCATACGCCATCTGCTCCAAAACGGGCCTGGCTGATTTGACGGCGATTTTTCTGCCATGCTGCCGCACCGAATGCGGGGTGGAGTTGATCAGGCCAAAAGCTGCGTGGGCCCGGACGCGCAGCACGGACGGATCTTCGCCATCATGGATCCGGGCCAGGACGTTAACCCATGTCTCAACGTAACTGCGCTGCAACGATCTGACTTCTGCTTGGTCGGGCCCGCTGAGGCTGCCGAAGTCCCTGTCCTGTACGCGGATGACATCAGGATTGCTCAGGGCAAAGTCCACATGGAACTGGATCAGCCCCCTGAGCGCGGACAGGGGCGTCCCGGCTTCCGACACAACGCGCAACCCGCCCTCCAGCAAGTCGCGGCTGACGCTGAGGAGCAGCTCACCAAGCACCGCCTGCTTGCCCGGAAAGTGACGGTACACGGCCGGTCCGCTGACGCCCGCGGCAGCTCCGAGATCCTCCAGGGATACCCGGCTGAATCCGTTGTCGGCGAAGAGGCCTGCTGCTGCCGATAAGAGAGCCAGCCTGCGAAGCTCTTTTGCCTGGCTTCGTTGTGTCGTGGTGGCGCGGGGGCCTTCGGTGTTTGCTTCCGGGCCTGCTGTCACATTGTCCTCCTCAGTGCCGATGCCCGCGCACCTGGCCGGGTGCGTTGTGCTGGACATCACAGTTAATAAAGACTAACCTAAATTTCAGTTACATGGCACTAACCGAAATGGCCTGTGGCCGGGAATGGAACAGGGGTCGATGGAGACAATTGCCAGCCTGAAGGGCGCCGCTGGCGGCACTTTCGAGGCCAACGAACGGGCGCAACTGGCACTCGTGGAGGAGCTGAGGGAACGGCTTGCGACGGCGGCCCTCGGCGGTCCGGCCAAGTCCCGGGAGCGGCACATTGCCCGTGGGAAACTCTTGCCGCGGGAGCGTATTGATTACCTCCTGGACGAAGGCAGTCCCTTCCTGGAAATCGCACCGCTCGCAGCCAACGGTATGTACGACGACGATTCTCCCGGTGCCGGAGTGATCGCGGGAATCGGCCTGGTCCATGGCCGCCATGTCCTGGTGATCTCCAACGACGCCACGGTCAAAGGCGGAACGTACTATCCCGTGACCGTGAAGAAGCACCTCCGGGCCCAGGAGATCGCCCTGGAGAACAAGCTCCCGTGCATCTATCTGGTGGATTCCGGGGGAGCGTTCCTGCCCAAGCAGGATGAGGTTTTCCCTGACAAGGAGCACTTCGGCCGGATCTTTTACAACCAGGCCAGGATGTCCGCGGCCAGGATTCCGCAGATCGCTTCCGTGATGGGGTCGTGCACGGCCGGCGGTGCCTATGTACCCGCCATGAGCGACGAAACCGTGATTGTCCGCAACCAGGGCACCATCTTCCTGGGCGGTCCCCCGCTGGTCAAAGCAGCGATCGGCGAGATCGTCACCGCGGAGGAACTGGGCGGCGGCGACGTACATTCCAGGATTTCGGGCGTCACCGACCACCTGGCGGAGAATGATCAACACGCGCTGGAAATCGTCCGGGACATCGTAGCGACGTTGCCGAAACCGGCGCAGCCGGCATGGGACGTGCTCGACGTCGTCCTGCCGCCCGTCGTCGACCCTTCAGAGATGTACGGCGTGGTTCCGGTGGACGTCAACGCCCAATATGACGTCCGCGAAGTGATCGCGCGGCTTGTAGACGGCTCGGAGTTCCATGAGTTCAAGAAGAACTACGGCACCACCCTCGTGACCGGATTCGCGCATCTCCACGGCCATCCCGTGGGCATCGTAGCCAACAATGGCGTTCTGTTCAGCGAATCGTCGCTGAAGGGAGCCCACTTCATTGAACTCTGCGATCAGAGAGGTATTCCCCTGGTTTTCCTGCAGAACCTCTCCGGATTCATGGTCGGCAAAGACTACGAACAGGGCGGTATCGCCAAAAACGGCGCGAAGATGGTCACCGCAGTGGCCACCGCGAGGGTGCCCAAACTGACCGTCGTTATTGGCGGCTCCTTCGGTGCCGGTAACTACTCCATGTGCGGACGGGCGTACTCGCCGCGCTTCCTGTGGATGTGGCCCGCGGCGCGCATCTCCGTCATGGGCGGAAACCAAGCCTCCAGCGTCCTGGCCACCGTCAAACGGGACCAGTACGAAGCAGCAGGCCAGGAGTGGTCGGCCGAGGACGAGGAAGCCTTCAAAGCCCCCATCAAACAGCAATACGAAGACCAGGGAAGCCCCTACTACTCGACGGCCCGATTGTGGGATGACGGCATCATCGATCCCGCTGACACCCGGAGGGTCCTGGGAATGGCGTTGGACGTCGTCTCCCGCCAGGAGCTGCCCGGGACCTCCTTCGGCCTTTTCAGGATGTGACCATGACCCTGCCAACAACCAGCACAATGCCACGCGCGGCGACCAAACCCTTCAGTGCCGTCCTCGTCGCCAACCGCGGCGAGATCGCCTGCCGGGTCATCCGCACCCTCAAGAACATGGGCATCCGTTCCGTTGCGGTCTACTCGGACGCCGACAAGGACGCCAAACATGTAACTCTCGCTGATACCGCCGTCGCTATCGGCGGCACCTCGCCGTCGGAAAGCTACCTGAAGATCGACGCCATCATTGATGCCTGCCGCCGCAGCGGAGCCCAGGCGGTCCACCCCGGCTACGGCTTCCTGTCCGAAAACGTGGAGTTCGCCAAAGCCCTGGACGCGGCAGGAATCACTTTCATCGGCCCAGGAATCGGTGCCATCGAGGTCATGGGCGACAAAATCCGCTCCAAGAATCACGTCATGGCCTACGACGTGCCTTGCGTGCCCGGAATCGCCAAGCCCGGCCTCACGGACCAGGACCTGATCGACGCAGCACCTGGAGTCGGTTTCCCGCTGCTCATCAAGCCATCAGCAGGTGGCGGTGGCAAAGGCATGCACGTGGTTGACCGGCTCGAGGACATGGCCGCAATCCTGCAGACAGCCCGGCGTGTGGCTGCTTCGGCCTTTGGGGACGACACCCTCTTCCTGGAGCGCCTTATCCGTTCTCCCCGCCACATTGAAGTGCAAGTGCTGGCCGATAACCATGGCAACGTCATCCACTTGGGCGAGCGCGAGTGCTCCCTTCAGCGCCGGCACCAAAAGGTGATTGAGGAAGCTCCCTCGGCGCTCTTTGAGTCATTGCCCGACGGCGCCATCCACCGGGCGCGCATCGGCGAGGCTGCCTGCAACGCGGCGCGCTCGGTCAACTACAGCGGTGCAGGAACCGTCGAATTCCTGGTGTCCGATGAACACCCGGACGAGTTCTTCTTCATGGAGATGAACACGCGCCTGCAGGTGGAGCACCCGGTCACGGAGATGGTCACGGGCATCGACCTCGTGGAATGGCAGGTCAGGATCGCCGCCGGCGAGGTGCTCACCTTGGCGCAGTCCGACGTCGAACTCAAGGGCCACGCCGTCGAGGCGCGAATCTATGCGGAGGTGCCCGAGCGTAACTTCATGCCGTCCATGGGCCGCATTGTGGCGCTCGCCGAGCACGGCGCCCCGGATCATGGCGTTTCCGGGCAACAAATGGCGGCCGGCAACGTGCGGATCGACTCAGCCATGCGGGACGGCCTGCAGATCACGGGCGATTACGATCCAATGCTTGCCAAGGTGATCGCATGGAGTGAGGACCGGGCCGGGGCGCTCGACACCCTCGATGCCGCGCTGGGCCGCTACACGCTGCTGGGCGTCGACACCAACGTGGAGTACCTCCGGCTGCTCATCAACGACCCGGAGGTGCGTGAAGGACACCTGGATACCGGCCTTATCGAGCGCAAGCTGGCCTCCATGGAGTTCAGGCGTGTCCGCCCTGTTGAGCTGATCACCGCAGCACTCACACTGTGGCTGGAACGCAGCGGCTCCGAGCTCGCAGGCAACGCCTGGAAGTCCCCGGATTCGTGGCGGATAGGTACCCATGGTGCCTGGACGGCGTCATTCGGAGTTCCGGGCGGGGAATCGGCCACGGTGGCCATCGCCGACTCGCCCGACTCGCCTGGCTTGCTCACGGCCAACGTCGACGGCGGACCCGACTACCCCGTTCGGGTGGTGGAGCGCAGCCGGGACAGCATTGTGCTGGAGTTCGACGGCGGACAGGTCACTTACGCGGTCGGCGTGGTTTCCGGTGTGCACGGCGGGACAGGGGAGCTCTATCTGGGCAACGACGGCTGGTCCTGCCGCTTGGAGGTCCTGAACCGTGCAGAGCGCCTGCGTCGAATGCTCGCCGGCATCCAGCGCGTTGAAGGCGCGGCCGATCCCGAAGTGCGCTCGCCGATGCCAGGGACGGTGGTGTCCGTGTCCGTTGCAAACGGTGACGTGGTCGAGGAGGGCCAGGTCCTCCTGGCCGTCGAAGCCATGAAGATGGAGCACCAGTTGGTGGCCTCCGTTGCAGGACGGGTCCACCTCACCAGTAAGCCCGGGGACCTGGTCAAGGCCGACCAGGTGCTCGCCACCATTCACGTAGCCGGACCCGCTGATGAAGCGTCGGCAGAGACAGACAAGGAAGTCCAAGCATGAGCACTTTTGACCTGAATGAGGAATACCAGGACCTCAGCGACTCCGTGCGCGAGTTTGCCGACGAAGTGGTTGCTCCCGTGTCCGCCAAGCATGATGAAGAGCACAGCTTCCCCTACGAAGTCGTGAAGCAGATGGGGGAGATGGGCTTGTTCGGATTGCCTTTCCCCGAGGAGTACGGCGGCATGGGCGGAGACTACTTCGCGCTGGCGCTGGCGTTGGAACAACTCGGCCGCGTGGACCAATCGGTGGCGATCACGTTGGAGGCGGGCGTCTCCCTTGGAGCGATGCCGGTGTACCGCTTCGGAACCCAGGCACAGCGGGAACAGTGGCTGCCGCAACTGGCATCGGGCAGGTCCCTGGCCGGATTCGGCCTGACCGAGCGCGAGGCCGGTTCCGATGCCGGCGGCACCAAGACCAACGCCCGCCTGGACAACGGCGAGTGGGTCATCAACGGCAACAAGGAGTTCATCACCAACTCCGGCACGGACATCACCACCTTGGTCACGGTCACGGCTGTCACCGGGACCAGGGAAAACCCGGACGGCAGTACCAGGAAGGAAATCTCCACCATCCTGGTTCCCACGGACACGCCCGGTTTCACCGCCGAAAAGCCATACAACAAGGTCGGCTGGAACGCCTCCGATACCCACCCGCTCACCTTGGATGATGTGCATGTTCCCGAAGCAAACTTGCTGGGCGAGCGCGGCCGTGGTTATGCCAACTTCCTCTCCATCCTGGACGAGGGCCGCATCGCGATCGCCGCCCTGGCAACGGGTGCGGCCCAAGGGTGCGTGGATCTTTCGGTGAAGTACGCCAAGGAACGCAGCGCCTTTGGCCAGAACATCGGTAAGTACCAGGCCATCCAGTTCAAGATTGCCCGGATGCAGGCGCGGGCCCACACAGCCCGCCTGGCCTACTACGATGCCGCTTCCAGGATGCTGGCAGGCAAGCCGTTCAAGACCGAGGCGGCCATCGCTAAGATGGTCGCAGGCGAGGCAGCCATGGACAACGCGCGGGACGCCACCCAGGTGTTCGGCGGCTATGGCTTCATCAACGAATTCGCCGTGGCACGCCACTACCGCGATTCCAAGATCCTTGAAATCGGGGAGGGGACCACGGAGGTCCAGTTGATGCTCATCGCCCGCGAGCTGGGTCTGTAACCGTACGGTGGGTCGGCAGTGGCAGGGAAGGATCAAGGATGATTGACAAGGTTGTTGCCAGCGCCGCGGAAGCGGTGAAGGACATCCCGGACGGGGCTTCGTTGGCCGTGGGAGGATTCGGCCTCTGCGGAATCCCGGTCTCCTTGATCGAAGCCCTCCACAGCCAGGGCACCTCTGACCTTGAGACGGTCAGCAACAACTGCGGTGTGGACGATTGGGGCCTAGGCATCCTTCTCAAGGATGGACGCATCCGGCGCACCGTGAGCTCATATGTGGGCGAGAACAAGGAATTTGCCCGGCAATACCTGGCCGGGGAGCTTGAACTCGTTCTCACACCGCAAGGCACGCTGGCCGAAAAGCTGCGCGCCGGTGGCGCCGGCATACCGGCCTTCTACACAAAGGCCGGTGTGGGAACCCAGGTGTCGGAGGGCGGCCTTCCACAAAAGTACGACGCCGATGGCCACGTTGCGATTGCTTCGGAACCCAAGGAGGTGAGGACCTTCAATGACGCCGACTACGTGCTGGAGGAGTCCCTGACGCCCGATTTCGGCCTGGTCCATGCCTGGAAGGGCGACCGCCACGGCAATCTTGTTTTCCATGCAACCGCCATGAACTTCAACCCCCTCTGCGCCATGGCCGCCCGGGTGACCATCGCCGAGGTCGAGGAACTCGTGGAACCCGGCGAACTGGACCCTGAGCACATCCACACTCCCGGAATTTTCGTACAACGGGTAGTGGTGGCCGGCGCGGGCGAAAAACGGATCGAAAAGCGCACCGTAGCGTTGACGAGCACAGCAGCAACGGCATCCAGCGAGGCAGGAGCGTAGCCATGGCAGAGAACACGTACCAGGACATCCCGCCCCGTCCCGAAGCCGTCCGGCACGAATACCGGCGGGCCGACGTCGAGCATCATGAAGCAAAAGGCTGGACCCGCAACGAACTGGCCGCCCGTGTTGCGCGGGAACTTACCAACGGGCAGTACGTGAACCTCGGCATCGGGATGCCAACATTGATCCCCAATTACATTCCGGACGGCGTGGAGGTGATCCTTCACTCCGAGAACGGGATCTTGGGCGTTGGCCCCTACCCGGCGAAGGACAAGATCGATCCCGACCTCATCAATGCCGGCAAGGAAACGGTCACCGTCAATCCCGGGGCCGCGTTCTTTGATTCGGCGTCCTCTTTCGGCATGATCCGTGGGGGCCATGTGGACGTCGCCGTCCTGGGTGCAATGGAGGTGGCGGCCAATGGCGATCTCGCCAACTGGATGATCCCGGGGAAGATGGTCAAAGGCATGGGCGGGGCCATGGACCTGGTGTTCGGAGCCAAAAAGGTCATTGTCATGATGGAGCACGTGGACCGCAACGGCAGGCCAAAAATTGTCCAGGACTGCACCCTTCCGCTCACCGGCAAGGGGTGCGTGGACCGGATCATCACGGACCTGGCGGTGATCGATGTCGTCAAGGACGAAGGTGACCCGCGACTCGTGTTGCGCGAGCTCGCCCCCAACGTCACCCTTGAGGACGTCCTGGCCGCCACGGGAGCCGAACTGTTCGAAGAGGACCAGGAGCTGACTGTATGACGCGGGTTGTGGAACAGCGCGGACTCTACTTCGACGAACTCGAAGAAGGCGTGATCTACGCACACAAGCCGGGTCGAACCGTTACCGAGACCGACAACGTACTTTTCACCACCATGACCATGAATACCCAGGCGCTGCACCTTGACGCGGCATGGAGTTCAACCCAGCCGTTCGGCCAGCGGCTCATGAACTCGATGTTCACGTTGTCCACTGTGGTGGGGCAGTCCGTAGCCCAGCTGACGCAGGGGACCATCATTGCCCAGTTGGGGCTGACGGACGTGACCTTCCCGCACCCGCTGTATCACGGGGATACGCTGTACACGGAAACGGTGATCACTGGAAAACGGTTGTCCTCGTCCCGCCCCGGACAGGGTGTGGTGACCATGCAGCACACCGGCCGCAACCAGGACGGGACAGTGGTGGCACTGGCCACCCGAACCTGCCTGATGTGGACCAAGGAAGCGCACGCCGCGGCCATTTCCGGCCATTAACCACTTCCTGCCACTAGCCGTTTCCGACCATTAGCACGCCCAGCAGCAAGGAACTTCATGCACTCGCAGCACACCGCCCGGTTCACCATGGGGCCGGCGCTCCTCTTTTGCCCTGCCGATCGGCCGGAGCGTTTCGGGAAGGCCGCAGACCGCTCGGACGCGGTCATCCTGGACCTTGAGGACGCAGTGGCTCCTGCGGACAAGGCCCGGGCCCGCGAGGCGATCCTGGAGCAAACGGATGTGGCGCATTCAGGTACGGGTGGGCTGGACCCGGACCGCACCATTGTCCGGGTGAATCCGGTGGGAACACCGGAGTTCGAGCTCGACCTCCAGGCTCTGGAAAAAACGCCGTACCGCACTTTCATGCTGGCCAAGGCGGAGAGCGCCGAGCAACTGCGGGCCTTGGCGGGCTTTAGTGTCATCGCACTCTGCGAAACAGCAGCGGGCATCGTCAACGCCTCAGCCATCGCTGCCGAGCCGAACGTCGTAGGCCTGATGTGGGGTGCGGAGGACCTGCTGGCTTCCCTGGGCGGACTCTCCAGCAGGAACGACGACGGCGGGTACCGTGCTGTCGCGCTGCACGCACGATCTGCGGTGCTGCTGGCCGCTAAAGCCGCGGGCAAGGAAGCCATCGACTCGGTCTATGTGAATATCCCCGACCTCGACGGCTTGTCAGAAGAGTCGCTGGACGCAGTAGCCAGCGGTTTCGGAGCGAAGGCCTGCATCCACCCGAACCAGGTTGCCGTGGTCCGGGAGGCCTACGCGCCGGCCCCCGAAGCTGTTGCGCATGCGTCCGAACTCCTGGAAGCGGCGGCATCGGCGGGCGCCGGCGTGTTCCAGTTCAAGGGCAAGATGATCGATGGGCCCATCCTCAAACATGCCGAAGCCACGCTGCGCCGGGCTGGGCGTTAAAAGGATTCGGCCCCTGCTCGTCCAGGCCCGCCGGTGGCGGGCGGGACGGACAAACAGGGACCGGATCCGTGGGGCGTTGCGCGCCTTAGGCGTGGACCGCCGTCGCAAGTTCCGTGAGTTCCACGGAAGCCGGCCTGGCGGCGGTGCTCTTGATGGCGACGGCCTGGCCGCTCTTGGCCGAGGCCAGCACGGACTCCATGACCTCAAGGGCGTGGAAGGCCAACTGGCCGCCGGCACGGGGTTCTTCCCCAACCGGCGTGGCAGCGAGGTCGGCGATGCCGAAGCCCCGGCCAGAATCCTTGTATCCAGCTGACACCGGGAGCGTTTCCCAGTCCTCGGCACCAAGGGCGAAGAGCTCAACGTCCCCGTCGAAGTGGTTCGGATCCGGGACGATCAGCGAGCCCTTTTCGCCGTGGATCTCGATGTTGGGGCTCTTGGTCTTGACAGCGTCGAAACTCATGAACAGCGTCGAAAGCGCCCCAGAGGCGTGAACCAGGACTCCGGTGACGTGCGAGTCGATGTCCACCGGCACTTTCTGCCCCTCACGCGGGCCCGAACCAATGGTGCGTTCAGTGCGTGTATGGCTCGCGGCACCTACGACCGACACTACGGGTCCCAGCAACGTCACCAAGGCCGAGACGTAGTAGGGGCCCATGTCCAGCAGGGGTCCACCACCGGGCTGGTAATAGAAGTCCGGATTGGGGTGCCAGCGCTCGTGGCCCGGGGTTGCCATGGTGGCCGTGGCCGAAACCGGGGCCCCAATCAATCCGTCGTCGATCGCTTTCCTGGCAGTTTGGGTGCCTGTTCCGAGGACGGTGTCCGGTGCGCAGCCAACCATGACTCCGGCCGCAGCCGCCGCTTCAAGGACCTCCTTGGCCTCTGCGGTGGTAGCCGCGAGGGGCTTTTCGCCGTACACGGACTTGCCTGCTGCGATGGCCTTGAGTGCGATGTCCGCGTGGGCAGCGGGGATGGTCAGGTTCAGGACCAGCTCAACGTCCTCTGCTGCCAGCAGCCCATCCACACTAAGGGCCCTGACACCCTCGTAGGAGTCCGCCACAGCCTGGGCCCTCGCGGGATCGAGGTCTGCCACGGCCACCAAATTCACGGAATCCAACCGGCGGAAATTGGCCAGGTACTGCGAAATGATGGCGCCGCAGCCGATGATGCCGACATTCAGCGGCTTGGCCTGGGTTAGCGGGATGCCCACAGCATGCCCCTTTCAATGATGGTGCGAACGTTGTTGTCCTGAAGGATTTCCACTCGGTGGCCCGGGGTGCAGACAAAGATCCTGCCCTTGCCCCATTGTCTGGTCCAGATTGCCGGCGAGGTCACTTCCCGGTTCCACGGATCCCACTCACGTACCTTTTGGGTGGTGGTGGCCAGGACATCGATGTAGTCGTCGCTCAACACCCAGTATTGCTCTGTCACAAGATCAAAGTCCCCAATACCTTGGGTAATGGGGTGTTCGGCCGCGGCGGGCAACATGTTCACGCTGTAGGGAACGTAGTTGTCCGACTGCTCGCCGATCTGCTCGTCCACATGCTTGCCAGGGTGGCAGGCGAACTGGCCGCCGATGAGGTGGAGGTAGTCGGAGTTGTTGCGGTAGGAATCGGCGATCCCACCGTGCCAGCCCGCCAGGCCGGTGCCGTTTTCGACGGCGGTCCGCAGCCCTTGGAACTCGTCTTTTTCGATGGTGGACATCGTCATGCACTGCACGATCAGGTCCACTCCGGCCATGTATTCGGTGTCGGCGTAGATCTTTGGCGACTCTTCCACGCGGACGTCGTAGCCGTTGTCCCTGAGGTAGGGGAGGAAAAGCTCCGTGGCCTCAACTGGCTGGTGTCCGTCCCAGCCGCCACGGACCACCAGCGCGGTCTTGTTATTGCTTGTCATGGTTTCCTTCGTATCGGGGCATATTCGTTGGAGTCAGGGTCAGGGCGTTGCGCGTGTTGCGAAGGCCGCATCAAAGGCTGCCGCCGGTGGCCGGATGGCGGCCAGATCACGGACCATCCGGAGCGCCTGGGGAGCACCCACCAGCCGATCCATGCCGGCGTCTTCCCACTCGATGCTGGTTGGGCCTTCATAACCCACAGCGTTCAACGTGCGGAAGATCGGCTCCCAGTTGACGTCACCATGGCCTGCAGTAACGAAGTCCCACCCGCGGCGGGGGTCCGCCCACGGCAGATGCGAGCCGAGGCGTCCGTTGCGTCCGTTGAGTTGCCGGACGGATTCCTTGACGTGGACATGGAAGATCTTGTCCGCAAAGTCCTGGAGGAACATCACGGGGTCCAGGTCCTGCCAGATGAAATGGGAAGGATCGAAGTTCAGGCCAAAGCTCTCCCGGGGGCCGATCGCTTCCAGGGTGCGCTTGGCCGTCCAGTAGTCGTAGGCGATTTCCGAAGGGTGGACTTCCAGGGCAAACCGGACGCCCACCTCGTCAAAGACATCCAGGATGGGGTTCCATCGATCGGCGAAGTCCTGGTAACCGCGCTCGATCATGGCGTCGGAGGCCGGCGGGAACATGGCGACACATTTCCAGATGGAGGAGCCTGTGAAGCCCGTGACCGTCTTGACGCCAAGCCTCGCCGCAGCGCGCGCCGTGGTTTTCATTGCCTCCGCAGCCCGTTGGCGTACGCCTTCGGGCTCGCCATCGCCCCACACCTCCGGAGCAAGGATGTCGCGGTGGCGTTCGTCGATGGGGTCATCGCACACCGCCTGGCCGGTGAGGTGGTTGGCAATGGCATGGACCGATAGTTGGTGCTTTTCCAGGATGTCCAGCTTGCCCTGAAGGTAGGCGTCGTCCTCAACCACCCGCAGGGGGTCAAGGTGGTCGCCCCAACAGGCGATCTCCAAGCCGTCAAAGCCCCATTCGCCTGCGAGCCTGGCCACTTCTTCGAACGGCAGGTCGGCCCACTGGCCGGTGAAGAGGGTGATGGGTCGGGTCATGATGGTTCCTTTCACACGTACTGCCAGCGGCTTGCATTGTCCGCGCTGGCCTCGACCGCGGCCAGCACCTTTTGTACCTGTAAAGCATCAGCGAACGACGGCGAGGGCTGCTCGCCGGCGCCGATGGCAGTCACCAGGTCCACCACCTGATGGGTGAAGCCGTGTTCATAGCCGAGGCCATGTCCGGTGGGCCACCAGTTGGCCGTGTAGGGGTGGGAGGGTTCGGTGACAATGATCTTGCGGAAGCCGGCGTCCGGTTCCAGCGCGGAATCGTAGAACTGCAGCGAGTTCATGTCTTCGAAATCGAACGCCAGGGAACCCTTGGTGCCGTTGAGCTCCAGGCGCATGGCGTTCTTGCGGCCCAGGGCAAAACGGGTGGCTTCGAAGATACCGACGGGGCCGGATGAGCCCACGTTCCGGGACCCGTCAGCGGCTGGTTCCAAGCCGGCGTCGTGCGCTGCCTCAAAACGCGCCGTAAACAGCGCGGCATCGTCAACGGTCACCGGTCCACGCGGACCATCAGACCCGCCGTGGCCGCCCAAGCCGACCAGATCTCCGCCCACCGGGCGTTCCTTCACGAAGGTTTCCAGCAGTGCCGATACCCCGGTGATGTTGAGTCCGGTGATCCACTGCGCGGCGTCAATGCTGTGCGCACCAATGTCGCCGAGCGAACCGGAGCCGGACTTGGATTTGTCCAGTCGCCATGTCAGCGGAGCATTCGCATCGCTGAGCCAGTCCTGGAGGTACTGGGCACGGACATGGCGGATGTCGCCCAGCCGGCCTTCCTCCACCATTCGTTTTGCCAGGGCCAAGGCGGGGGTGCGGCGGTAGCTGAAGCCGCACATGGAAAGGACTCCGCGTTCGGCTGCTGCCTCTGCAACGGCCGTCATCTTTGCAGCCTCTTCCACCGAGTTGGCCAACGGCTTTTCGCACAGGACGTGCTTGCCAGCCTCCAGGGCGGCGATGGCAATCTCGGCGTGGGTGTTGCCGGGTGTGCAGATGTCGATCAGGTCGATGTCGTCACGCTCGATCAAGCGCCGCCAGTCGGTTTCAGTGGATGCCCAGCCATATTTTTCAGCCGCGGCCTTTACCCCGTCCGGATTCCGGCCGGCTACGGCCGTGAGTTCAGGTGTTCGTGGCAAGTCAAAGAAACGTGGTGCTGTACGCCACGCATGGGAGTGCGCGGCGCCCATGAACGCGTAGCCCACCATGCCGACGCGAAGTGGTTTTGCTGGTGTCACAGGGGAGTCCTTTCTACTGGGAGAACCAGTTACTTGCTGAAGCCCGCAGTCAGGCCGCTGACCAGTTGGCGCCGTCCAAGGACGTAGATCACCAGGATGGGCAACGTGCTCAGCACGACGGAGGCTAGTACGGCTGGAATATTGACGCTGAATTCACCCTGGAAGGTCCACAGTCCCAAGGGAAGGACGCGCAGTTCCGGGCTTTGGGTGAGCACCAGCGGGAGCAGGAAGCCGTTCCACACGTGCAGGCCGTTGTAGATTGCCACGGTAACGATCGCGGGCTTGGTCAACGGAAGAGCCAGACGCCACATGGTCTGCCACTCGCTGCAACCGTCCAGGCGCATCGATTCGAACAGTTCGTTCGGGACGTCGCGGATGAAGTTGGACAGGATCAGGACCGTCAGCGGTATGGCGAACGCTATGGATGGCAGCATGATGGCCAAAAGGCTGTCGTAGAGATTCAGGCGGATGATCATCAGGTAGATGGGGATGATCGTGGCCTGCAGGGGAATCGCCAGGCCCATGAGGAACATGCCGTTGACGAACTTCAAGTACCTGCCGTGTCCGCGGACAATGGCGAAGGCTGCCATGAAGGCAATCAGGACCGTGGGAACCACGGACCCCAGCGTGACGATGACGCTGTTCATGAAATACGTGGAGAAGTTGGCTTCGAGAACCAACTGGTAGTTCTCCAGCGTCGGGGCGGTGGGAAGAGCCATCGGATTCTGGCCGAAGTAACCTTCGGAAGTCTTCAGGCTGGTGATGACGATGTAGTAGATCGGGATGATGATGACGGCGAGCCAGATCCAGCCGCCGAGGCCGCCGGGGATGTTGAGCCGCTTGATCCGTGTACCAAGGCTTTGTTTTGCCTTGACGGACGACGCCGCAGGAGCCGGTGTCCCTGGCTTCGAATCGCTCTCGAGGACAGTACTCACGTTACATACCTTCCAATTGGCTGCCCTGTTTGTCCTTGCCCCCGAGGCGTTGGAGGAACAAAGCCAGTGCAAGGCCTATGACGACGAGGATGACCGCGATGACGCTTGCAGGTCCCATGAGGTTGGCCCGGAAGCCGCGCAAGTACATGTCGAGCGCCAGGATGCGGGTGGAGTTGCCCGGTCCGCCACCCGTGAGGACGAAGATGAGGTCGAAGTAGGTCAGCGATCCAACCACCATCAGCGTCGACGAGGTGATGATGGTGTATTTCAACTGCGGGAGGGTGATGTGGAAGAACTGCTTGATGGTTCCCGCGCCGTCGATCTGGGCAGCTTCGTAGAGCGACTTGGGAATCTGCCGCACACCACCTTGGTAGATCAGGGTGTGGAAGGGCACGAACTGCCAGGCGATCACGAAGATGATCAATCCAAGGGCAAGCTGAGGCACGCCCAACCAGTCCTGGGCAAGGAACGGAAGTCCCAGGCCCATGGCCATGCCAAAGTTCGGGTCCAACAGAGCTTTGTAGGCGATCGCGACTGCAGCTGAAGAGAGCAGCAAGGGGAGGAAGTAGAGCACCGCCAGGGCTGCCCTGTAGCGCTGCGTCCCGGCAGTGAAGACGCCCAGCAAAAGACTGATGGGGGTCTGGACGAGCCAGGAAACGATCATGATCATAAAGGTCAGGCCCAAGGAGTTATAGAGCTCCGGGTCGGACAGGACAGACGTCCAGTTCTCCATACCGGCTGCTCCGATGGCGCCGATGCCGTCCCAATTGGCAAAGCTCAGGACCAGTACCCCCGCCAAAGGTACGACGGCGAAGACCACAAAGAAGAACAAAGCCGGAATGGTCAGCCACGGAAGAGCCGATTTCTGCTGTACGGATTCCCGGATCTTTTGAGGGCCCGGGACTGCCCTGTGCGAGGTGGCCGAACTCATTTGCCCAGGGTGGCATTCATGTTCTCAGCAAATTGCTGCGGGGTGATCGACTTGAGGAAGAGCTGGTCAATGTTGCTCAGCAGGGCTTCGGCGGCCGTCGGGCTGAGGGCCTGGTCCCAGGACTGCTGGAAGTTGGGGGCGTCCTTGCCCAGGGCGTAGACGAAGTTCAGGAAGTCCTTGTCAGGGGAGGAAGAAAGCTTGTCTTCAATGCCGGTGACAATGGGCACCGAACCGGAGTTGATATAGGCGTCAATGACCGTGTCCGTCATGATGCCATCCTTGAAGAACTTCTTGGCGGTCTCCTTTTCCTTGTCCGTTGCCTTGGATGAGATCGACATGTACTGGGCCGGGTTGCCCACGCCGTTCTTCGGGTCGCCCTTGCCTCCGGGGATGGTGGGGAAGTTGACGAAACCAAGTTTCCCGTTCTGGACGAAGTTCTGTCCGTCCTTCTTCATGGCTCCGTAGGTCCACGAGCCCTGGAGCATCATGGCTGCCTTGCCCGTGAACAAAAGGGCCTGGTCTGCTTTCGAGTCGGCCGTGATGGAGGAGAAGCCCTTGATGAAGCCGTCTGCGGAGACAAGTTCCTGGACCTTGGTGCCCGTTTCGATCACGGCGGGATCCATCCACGCATTCGGCTTGCCCTCGAAAATCGCCTTGAATACTTCGGGCCCGCCAATGCGGTCCAGAAGGTACTCCAGCCACATCATGGAGGTCCACCGGGACTGGCCGCCCAGGGACAAGGGGGCTACGCCCATGTCGTTGAAGGTCTTGACCAGAGACATCAGATCGTCCCAGGTCTTGGGCGGCTGGGCTCCGGCTTTGTCGAAGAGTTCCTTGTTGTAGAACAGGACGATCGGTGCCACGTACTGGTTGGGAAGGGCGTAGATCTTGCCGTTGACCGTAGCGGCTCCAAACGACGACGGGAAGAACTTCTTCTTGAGGTCCGGGTTGGAATCGAACCAGCTGGTCAGGTCTTCCACCTGGTTGGCCTCGGCGTAGGTCTTCAGGCCACCGCCACCCCAGCCATAGATGATGGTGGGGGCCTGGCCGGCACCGATGGCGGTCTTGATCTTGGTCTTGTATGCGTCGTTCTGGAAGTACGTGACGGCGATCTTGTTATCGGGATTCGCTGATCCGAAAGCGTCTACTGCCTTCTGCATGGTGGTTTGGTTGGGCTCACCGGTAAGGAACCACATGCTTGCTCCTCCTCCGCTCGCACCGCCTGGACCGGACGTGCCGCAGGCGCTCGTTGCCATGACGGCGAAAGGAGTTACGGCCGCAAGGGCCAGGAAGGAACGCCGGGTTGATTGGAAGTGCTTCATCGCTTCTCCAGGGGTAGTCGCATCAGTGAGCAAGCCTCGGTGCTTACTGCCGGAAAGAGTGCCTGGCTCCGAAAGTTGTCGAAATCTTTCGGCGCCATGATTTAGGTCACGGTCTAAACTAAAGCCTGCGTCACACTCCGTCAAGAGCTCCAATGCTGCGAATATTTAGCAATTGATTTCGTCCGGAGTGTCACGCATACTGAAAATCAGTCGAAATATTTCGAAAGTTGGGGACCATGGTTCGAGAAGTACGCCCGCCCAAGTTGACCTTGGCCGCAGTCGCCAAGGAGGTAGGCGTTTCGGCGCCAACGGTGTCCAAGGTGGTCAACGGTCGGCAGGACGTAGCCGAGGAGACCCGGAACCGCGTTCTCGCCGCCCTGCAAAGGACCGGCTACCGATCTCCCCTGCAGCGCAAGAGCCCTCCTGCGCAGCAGGCTGTGGAGGTGGTCTTTGACTCCCTGAACTCCGCCTACTCCGTTGAGGTGCTCAACGGAATCATGGAACAGGCAGCGGCCTCGGACATGGAAGTCATCCTTTCGGTCACCAGCAGGCAGGCAGCCTCGCCCCTGGGTCCGGAAGAGCGGGCGCAGCGCATGCTTGAGGAGGGCCGCAACGGCATGATCGTCGTGACCTCCGCTTTTGGATCCGGGCAACTGGAAGCATTCCAGCGCCGCCGGATTCCCGTCGTCGTGGTGGATCCACTAAACCCGCCGCCCGGTGACGTTTTCAGCGTCGGGGCAAGCAACTGGGCCGGGGGCAAAGCCGCCGCCACGCACCTGCTTGACCTTGGCCACCGCCGAATCGCCTACATCGGCGGCCCGGCAGCAGCGGAGTGCAGCCAGGCCCGGTTGCATGGCTATATGGCCGCACTGATGGCAGCGGGTGTTCCGGTAGTAGAGGAGTATGTTTCAGCCGGGCCGTTCCGTTCGGCCAATGGCGTTGCGGCCATGAAATCTCTCTTGGCGCTGGATGACCCACCCACCGCGGTTTTCGCCGCCAGCGACAGCATCGCCCTCGGGGTCCTTGCCGAAGCCCGGCGTCAGAACGTCCGGATCCCGGAGGACATGAGCCTGGTGGGATTCGACGGCACCTCGCAGGCTGAAGAGTCACTCCCGCCCCTGACCTCGGTTTCGCAGCCCCTGCAGGACATGGGGCGTTCAGCACTGAGCTTCATCCTCCGCCAGAAGAGCGGCGAGGAAATCGACTCGCGCCGGGTCGAACTGGCCACGCACTTGGTGGTACGCGAATCCACGGCCCCTCCCCGGGCCCAGGCCAAGCCTGGAGGAAGCCGCTAGGCTAAGTGGCGCCGTCCGGGCCGGAGGCCTAGTGGCGGTACGGCTTCGTACAGCAGCACCCGCACCCACCGTTCGCCCGTTTCGCGGAACTCCGCCCGGCTGGCGAAACGGTAAAGGTAGCTGCGGGCACGCACCCAACGGGGGCGGGCGCCGTCGAACGGGTCCTGGCGAAGCAGTCCAAGCGTTGGCTTGTCGGCCTCAAGAAGTTTGTCCAGGAACGTGTAGAACCAGTCCTCGTGGACAGTCCGAAGCGGCAGGAACCACATCAGCCAATCCAGCCGCAGATGATACGGCGCCCACTGCCTGGGCAGCCGATGAACCTCACCCGGCTTGCCCTTGAAGCCGTACTCCAGCCAGCGGGCGTCCGGCGCATCCGGATCCTCGTCCAGCGTCCCCTCGACAACGATTTCGATCCTCTGCTTGGTGACCGTCCCGAACGCGCCATAGGCATTGACCAGCCGCCAGCGGTTGAAGCTGGCATTCATGAGCTGGTGCCGGGAGAACAGGTTCACCAAGGGTCGGTAGCTCAGCACCAGCAACAGCACAGTTACCAGGACGACGACGGCGAACCACCACGCCGGGGTATCGCCGCCCGGGTGCCACTGAAGCGGGATGAACGGAAAGACAGCGTGTGCCACGGGGTCGCTCACGGCGGCGAAGGCCAGGATTATTGCTGCCCAGTTCAGCCATGCGAAGTTACCCGAGCCCACCAGCCATAGCTGCGTGAGGATGATAATGCCGGCGGCGACGCTGGCAAGGGGCTGCGGTGCGAAGAGGAAGAAGGGCACCACCAGCTGCGCGAAGTGATTGCCCAGCACCTCGATCTTGTGAAGAGGGCGGGGGAGCAGGTGCGCCTGCCGGCTCAGGGGGCCGGGCATGGGCTGGGTCTCGTGGTGGTAGAACATTGCCGTCATATCCCGCCACTCACGGCCGCCACGGATTTTGATCATGCCCGCGCCGAACTCGAGCCGGAAGAGCAACCACACGGTCAGGATGAGGATGGTGGCAGGCGGAGGTGTCTGGTCCGAGCCAAGGAAAGCCACCGTGAACCCCGCCTCGAGGAGGAGGATCTCCCAACCGAACCCATAAAACGTCTGGCCAACATTGACGATCGACATGTAGAGGAACCACATCGCCAGGAAGGCCAGCATCGGCAGCCACGGAGGACCGGCTTGGGGCAGGCCGGCCACCACAAGAGCGGCCAGAATGATGCCCACCAAGCACACAGCCTTCAGTAGGGCATCGGAGTAGCGCCACCTGAAAAGCGTTGGCCGGGCAAGTCGCCGGGCTAAATCGAGGAATGCCGGCACCGGAAGCAGTCCGCGCTCGCCCAAAAGGGCAGGAAACTGGTTCAGCGTGGAGAGAAAGGCAATCAGGTACAGCGCGGCCGTGCCGCGCTGTAGAACCTGCCGCGCGAACTCGTAGTCCCGCGCGTCGAACCAGGACAGCCATTCCACAGTTCCACGGTACGCCCGCGCTGATGTGTGCGGCAGGGTGTTCACCGCCTTGCGCACTGGCTGGGATACTTAAGCAATGCAGCCGCGCAAGATCGTCATCCTCGGGTCCACTGGTTCCATCGGCACGCAGGCGATCGAGGTCGTCGACGCCGCCCCGCACCGCTTCGAGGTGGTGGCACTGAGTGCCGGTGGCGGAAACCTGGAGCTCATCGCGCAGCAGGCAGTCCACACCAGGGCCCGGGCCGTAGGCATCGCGCAGGGCGACCCAGCGGCCCTGCGACACCTCATCGACGCTTCGGCTGCAGCAGCCGGCGTGAAGAACTTCAGCCCGGAAATCTTTGCCGGTCCCGATGCCTCCACGGAGATCGCTGCCATCGAATGCGATGTGGTGCTGAACGGAATCACCGGTTCCATCGGATTGGCGCCCACGCTTGCTGCACTGGGAACCGGCGCCACGCTGGCCCTGGCCAACAAAGAATCACTGATCGTTGGCGGTGCCCTGGTCAAGGCGGCGGCCCGCCCCGGCCAAATCGTTCCCGTGGACTCCGAACACTCCGCGATCGCCCAGTGCCTCCGGTCCGGGACCGATCAGGAAGTGGAGAAGCTGATCCTGACGGCTTCGGGAGGCCCCTTCCGTGGGCGTTCCCGTGAAGAACTGCATCATGTTACGCCGAAGGAGGCGCTGGCCCACCCCACCTGGGATATGGGGCTCATGGTCACCACCAACTCTGCCAGCCTGGTCAACAAGGGCCTGGAAGTTATCGAAGCACACTTGCTGTTCGACGTTCCCCTGGACCGGATCGAGGTAGTGGTCCACCCCCAATCCGTCGTCCACTCAATGGTCCAGTTCGTGGACGGATCCATCATCGCCCAAGCCTCACCGCCGGACATGAGGCTTCCCATCGCCCTTGGACTGGGTTGGCCGGACAGGGTCCCCCGTGCTGCCCGGGCGTGTGATTGGACGCAAGCCACAAGCTGGACTTTCGAACCGCTGGACAGTGTGGCCTTTCCCGCCGTCGACCTCGCCAAGGACGCAGCCAAGCAGGGAAGCACCTTCCCGGCGGTGTTCAACGCGGCCAACGAGGAAGCAGTTGAAGCCTTCCACTCAGGCCGTATCCGCTTCACGGACATCGTAGATACGGTCGAATCCGTCCTCAGCGAACATTCAGGCTCCTCCGAGCTAACAGTGGACTCGGTACTGGATGCTGAGAAGTGGGCACGAGCCCGAACCCACGATCGTTTAGCTTCACGCAGCACCCTCCAGCCCTAATAGCCACAAATAGACCAGAACGTTTACGGAAGCAGTCCCACCGGCATGAGTCCCGTCCTTCTCTTCATTCTTGGAGTCGTCTTCGTCGCGATCGGCGTAGCTGTCTCCATTGCGCTGCACGAGGTAGGCCACCTGGTGCCGGCGAAACTCTTCAAGGTGCGCGTCACCAAGTACATGATCGGTTTCGGGCCCACGCTCTGGTCCAAAAAGAAGGGCGAGACGGAGTATGGCTTCAAGGCCTTGCCACTGGGTGGCTACGTCTCCATGATCGGCATGTACCCGCCCAACAAGGAAGACGGCGGAGTCCGCCCTTCTAGCACCGGAATGTTCCAGACCCTTGCCTCCGAGGCGCGGTCGGTGGCCCATGAAGAAGTGGGACCCGGAGACGAAGGACGGGTGTTCTACAAACTTCCCGTCTGGAAGAAAATCATCATCATGCTCGGTGGGCCGGCCATGAACATGGTCATTGGCTTGGTTCTCCTGGCTGTGCTGCTCATGGGCTTCGGCGTCGCCAAAGCGACCACCACCATTTCGGACGTTTCCAAATGCCAGGTTGCTGCCGGGCAAACCGTGGACCCCGATTCGGCGGACTGCAAGCTCACACCCGCCGCAGCGGCAGGGCTCCAGCCCAACGACACCATCACGTCCTTTGACGGCAAGCCCGTCACCAACTGGGATGAGCTGACCGGCTGGATCCGTTCCTCCGCGGGCAAGGAAGTGCCCATCACGGTGCAACGCAACGGCTCCTCTGTTGAGACCACCGTGACACCCGTGCTCTCCTCGCGTCCCGTAGTGGGCTCCGATGGCCGGCAGGAACAGGACGCCAACGGCGTGCTCAAGTACCAGGAGGTCGGCTTCCTCGGTGTCGGCGCCCAAAGCGCCCTGGTACCCCAGCCGGCGTCGGCGGTTCTTCCCATGGCGGGCGAGAACATCAAGCAGATTTCCGGTGTGATCTTCAACCTGCCCGCCAGGGTGGTGGGGGTGGCCAAGGCCGCCTTCAGCGAGGAGCCCCGGGACCCCAACGGCCCCATCAGCGTGGTGGGTGTCGGCCGGGTTGCCGGTGAGGTGGCAGCCATGGAGCAGGTGCCGCTCGAAGCGCGGATCGGCACCTTGATCGGACTGCTGGCCGGGCTCAACTTCGCCTTGGCCATCTTCAACCTCATACCGCTTTTGCCGCTCGACGGCGGCCATGTGGCCGGTGCCTTGTACGAAGGAGCACGACGCCGGGTGGCCGCGTTGCGTGGCAAGCCGGATCCCGGCGCCTTCGACATCGCGAAACTGCTGCCGGTGACTTATGTGGTTGCCGCGCTGCTGCTGGGCATGAGTGTCCTCCTGATTTACGCGGACATCGTCAAGCCCGTGAACATCTTCGGCTGACCCCTGGGTATCCGGTTAAGCTGTGGACGTTTCGGGCAGGAGCCGTGGACATTTCCGGCAGGGCAGGGGGATAGGCTAGCTCCATGACTGTTTTCGCTGTTGAGTATGTATACGTCGCCGATTCCGACGCCCTCCGCGACGAAGCCCGCCCAGCACACCGTGCCTGGCTCGCTGAATTGGCCGAGGACAACACGTTGCTTGCCAGTGGCCCGTACGGTGACGGCGCCGGCGCTTTGCTGATCTTCAAGGCCGCGGAAGAAGCCGAACTCAATAACCTCCTCAAGCAGGACCCATTCGCCGAGGCCGGGGTCATCGCCGGTATCCGCACCACCGAATGGTCCCCCATCATCGGCGTCCTGGCAGCCCACGCTTCCTAGCCCCGGCGTCTCCACCACAACGATCCACCCCAACCCAAGGAGTCCACGTGACCTCGGTCAGCCTGGGAATGCCAGCAGCCCCACCCCCCGTCCTTGCCCCACGCCGCAAGACGCGCCAAATCAAGGTCGGATCCGTTGGCGTTGGCTCTGACTCACCCATCAGTGTTCAGTCCATGACCACTACCCCTACAACGGACATCAACGCCACCCTCCAGCAGATTGCCGAGCTCACGGCGTCCGGCTGCGACATTGTGCGCGTTGCCTGCCCATCGGCCGATGATGCCGAGGCCCTGCCCATCATCGCCCGGAAGTCCCAGATCCCCGTGATCGCCGACATCCACTTCCAGCCCAAGTACGTATTCGCGGCCATCGAAGCAGGCTGTGCAGCAGTTCGCGTGAACCCCGGCAACATCCGCAAGTTCGATGACCAGGTCAAGGAAATCGCGGCTGCCGCCCGTGACCACGGAACGTCCATCCGCATTGGTGTGAACGCCGGCTCCCTGGAACCCGGCATCCTGAAGAAGTACGGCAAGGCCACTCCGGAGGCGCTGGTTGAGTCTGCTGTTTGGGAGGCCTCGCTGTTCGAAGAGCACGGCTTCCACGACTTCAAGATCTCCGTCAAGCACAACGACCCCGTCATCATGGTGGCCGCCTACGAGATGTTGGCTGAGAAGGGCGACTGGCCCCTGCACCTGGGCGTGACGGAAGCCGGACCTGCCTTCCAGGGCACCATCAAGTCGGCTACAGCCTTCGGCGCGCTGCTTTCCCGGGGTATCGGCGACACCATCAGGGTTTCCCTCTCCGCACCGCCGGTGGAGGAGATCAAGGTGGGGAACCAGATCCTGCAGTCCCTCAATCTCCGTCCCCGCAAGCTTGAGATCGTCTCCTGCCCGTCCTGCGGCCGGGCCCAGGTGGATGTGTACACTCTCGCGGAGCAGGTCACGGCCGGCCTGGAGGGCATGGAGATCCCGCTGCGCGTTGCGGTGATGGGTTGTGTGGTCAACGGACCGGGCGAAGCACGTGAAGCGGACCTTGGTGTGGCCTCCGGAAACGGCAAAGGCCAGATTTTCGTGAAGGGCGAAGTCATTAAGACTGTGCCGGAGAGCGAAATTGTTGAGACACTGATCCAAGAGGCCATGCGTATCGCTGAAGAGATGGGGGAGGCCGATGGCGAAGATGCTGTCAAGGGTAGCCCCGTGGTTAGCGTCTCGTAACGAGAACGGCCTGGGGGTCAGGGTGCTCGGCGGTGCCGACACCCTGGCTCTTCGCGCGCTTGCAAACGAGGACGTCGTAGCCAACGTCTTCATCCTTGCCCATCTGGAAAGCACAGGAACAGCGGCGCCTACCAGCGGCGGGGCCAGCGTATTCGGCGTTTTCGACGGCGACACCCTGTTGGGTGCCTGCTGGGCCGGAGCCAACCTGGTTCCTGTCCAGCTGGAACCCGGGCTCGCCGGATACGTGGCCAATGCCGCCCACCAGGCCGGACGCCGGTACGCTTCCATCTTCGGCCCGGCCGAGACAGTGCTGGCGCTCTACTCCCGCTTCGAGCAACTGGGCCACGTCGCCCACGAGGTCCGCGCAGATCAGCCGCTTCTTTCCATTTCGGGAGGACCGGTCATCAGCGCCAATCCCGCCCTGACCTTTGGCTCCATGGCGGATTTCGACCGCATTCTTCCCGCGTGCGCCGCCATGTTTGAAGAAGAGGTGGGCTACTCGCCCTTCCTGGGCGGCCAGGAGTTCTACAGCAAGAGGGTAGCCGGGCTTATCCGGCAAGGCCATTCCCTGGTCCACATCGATCCCGAAGGCACGGTGGTCTTCAAGGCCGAGCTCGGTGCCGTTACCCAGGACGTAACCCAGGTGCAGGGTGTGTGGATGAACCCGGAGCTGCGAGGCCGCGGCCAGAGCGCCGGCTACATGGCCGCCGTCGTCAATCTTTCCAGGACGTTCGCGCCGGTGACGAGCCTGTACGTCAACGACTACAACACCAAGGCCCGTGCCACGTACGAGCGCGTGGGTTTCGAACAGGTAGGCACGTTCGCCACGGTCCTGTTCTAGGTGTACTGCCCAGGCAAGTTAGCTAAACGGCTAATGGCCAGGGCCGTACAGCCCGTTTGCGGGCCCTAGTTGGGGGAGTCCAGGTCCCCTGTCAGGTAGCGCTGGATGTTCGGTGCCACCGAGCGCACCACGTCCTCCCGGTCGGCGGACGCGAGGGGCTGTACCCGGATCACGTACCGCACCAGCATGAGTCCCACCACTTGTGTTGCCACCAGGCCGCCGCGCATGCGCACTTCCTCGGCAGACCCCGGCAAGCCGGCCATGATCCGCGGCAGGACAGCCCTGTTGACCATTTCCCGCAGGAGTGCCGTCTTGGCCTTCGAGCCAATGGTGCCGCGGGCGAAAGCCACCAAGGAGTGCTGCGCAGGGCCTTCCCAGAGCTCCATGACCGCCCGGACGATGACTTCCGCCCTCACGGCTGGGTCCACGTTTTCGACGCCGGCCAGGACCGCGTCGGGATCGGCCGGCAGCTCGACGCTTGCTGTGAACAACTCGTCTTTGCCCTTGAAGAAGTGGTGCACCATGGCCGGATCCACTGACGCTTCCCGCGCCACCTGCCGCAGGCTGGTCCCGTCGAAGCCCTGTTCGGCGAAGAGTACCCGCGCCGCAGCCACGATGGCATCCCTGGAGTGGTCGCCGGGGCTGCGTCGGCCGCGCCGCAGCGGAAGGCTCATCGTGTCTGTCGCCTCAGGGTCAGCGAGGCCAGGACCAGGACGCCTACCACTATCGCGCCCATTACCAATGTGTCCTGCCACATCGCCGGCGTCGCCTCGGTGTTAGTCGCAATTTCCTTCAAGGCATCCACTGAGAATGTCAGGGGAAGGACGCCCGAGATACCGTCCAGCACTTGGTTCATGTGCTCCCGCGCCACGAAAAGTCCGCACAGCAGGATTTGAGGGACCACCACCACGGGCATGAACTGGACGGCTTGGAACTCGGTCCGGGCAAAAGCCGAACACAGCAAGCCCAAGGCGACACCCAGGACGGCATTGATCACGGCGACCAGGACCACCAAACCCGGGCTTCCTTTGATGTCCAGATTGAAGATCCAGTAGGCCACCGCCGTGGCAACCAGGGATTGCAGGGCAGCCATGATGGAGAACGCCAGCGCGTAGCCAAACAACAGGTCGGCCTTGTGGATGGGCGTGGTGAGCAACCGTTCCAGTGTCCCGGACGTGCGCTCCCGGAGCATCGTAATGGAGGTCACCAGGAACATCACCACGAAAGGAAAGATAGCCAGCATCATCAGTCCCACGCGGTCGAACGTCCGCGGTACTCCGGGCGGGAGGCTTTCGTTCTCGTAGAGGAAGTAGACGGCCGTCAGGAGCAGGGCAGGCACCACGAGGATCAGTGCCACGCTTCGGTGATCGTGCCGCAGTTGTCCCAGGACGCGGGTGGTGGTGGCCAGCGTCATTCTCAGGTTCATGATGCCACCTGGCTTTCCTGTTCGCCGCGGTCAGCGGCTTTGATAATGGTCAGGAAGGCCCGTTCGAGGTCGTCGCTGCGTCCGCGTTCGGCCAGCTCGGCGGGCGTGAGCTGGGCGAGCAGCAAGCCGTCCCGCAGCAGCAACAGGGTGGAGCAATGGGATGCTTCCTCCATGACGTGGCTGGAGACCAGCAGGGTTGTTCCAGCCGCCGCCATCGCAGCAAACCTTTCCCACAGTTCGGCCCGAAGCACGGGGTCCAAACCCACAGTGGGCTCGTCCAATACGAGCAATTTCGGGTGGGACACCAGCGCGCAGGCCAGGGACACCCGGCTGAACTGGCCGCCGGAGAGGTCAGCTGCTTTCTGCCGCGAAAAGTCCTGGAGTCCGACGGCGGCAATCGCCTCGGCAGCGTCCGCCGCCGTCGCGCCGTGCATGGCGCCGAAGTAGCGGACGTTGGCCTCGACGCTGAGGTCTCCATACACGCTGGCACCTTGGGTGACGTACCCGACGTCGTGCCTCAGCGCCGCGCTGCCGGCCGGCAGTCCAAGGACAGTCACGGATCCCTGGGTGATCCGCTGGACTCCCACTATGGCGCGCATGAGTGTTGTTTTGCCGCTTCCCGAAGGCCCCAGCAGTCCGGCGATGCGGCCGGGTTCCACCGTGAAATCCAGACCACGGAGCACCTTGGTCCGACCCAAGGCAACGTGAAGCCCCGTTGCAACTATGGCAGCGGCGGCGGGGGGAGCGGCATGGCGGGCGATGTGCGACATGTTGGCCTCACGAAGATCCAGTAATTCACCAAGTGATGAATTAAACCTAGAACCGCCCCGGTCGCTGGTCAAGGCCTTCTTTGTCCAACGAAGGCATAAATGGCCCTTGAAAACGTGTCTGCAATCACATAGGTTCATCCCTAACCGTGTCGTTGGGGCGCGGGTGATCATTGAGGGGAATCGTGACAATGGCAGTTGGCGTTGATCTTTCCAAGGCACTTGACAAGGCGTACGAGGACAAGACCCTGAAGGAAATTCTGGATGCATCACCGGCCGCGTTGGCAGGGGTTACGGATGCCACGGCAAAGGCCTTGAAGGACTCCCTGGGTATCGACACCATCCGCGAGCTCGGCAGCAATAAGTTCTTCGCAGTCGCAGGCGTACTCGTCGCGCTGGAGGGCAAGACGAAGTAGTCCACGGATAAAGCCTGCGGCCGGCCGGCCGTTGAGCCACGCCATCGCAGGATGACCAGCCCGCAGCGGCCAGGGGCTTCCGTTCGCGAAGGCGTGGCTCTTCCGTGTACGGGGCAAGGTGGCACAGGACGCCCATTCAAGGCGCAGCGCCGTCAGCCGGTAGATTAGTACGCAGTTGTTCTGCCACATCTGCCAAAGAAACGGATACGTACCCGTGGTCCTTCGCCTTTCCCAGTTATTCCTGCGCACCCTGCGTGAAGATCCCGTCGACGCCGAGGTCGCCAGCCACAAGCTCCTGGTCCGCGCCGGCTACATCCGCCGTGCAGCCCCAGGTATCTACACCTGGCTCCCGCTGGGCCTGAGTGTGCTGCGCAAGGTTGAGGACATCATCCGCCAGGAAATGTCCGCCATCGGGGCCCAGGAAGTCCATTTCCCGGCGTTGCTTCCGCGCGAACCCTATGAGGCCACCAACCGTTGGACCGAGTACGGCGAAGGCCTCTTCCGCCTCCAGGACCGCAAGGGTGCCGACTATCTGTTGGCCCCCACCCACGAGGAAATGTTCACCCTCCTGGTCAAGGACCTGTACTCGTCCTACAAAGACCTGCCGTTGAGCCTCTACCAGATCCAGAACAAATACCGCGATGAAGCCCGTCCCCGCGCGGGCCTCCTCCGCGGTCGCGAATTCATCATGAAGGATTCCTACTCGTTCGACGTCGACGACGCCGGCTTGGACGCCAGCTACGCCGCCCACCGTGCCGCGTACCTGAAGATCTTCGAACGCCTCGGCCTCGAAGTGATCCCTGTTGCCGCCACGGCCGGTGCCATGGGTGGCTCCAAGAGCGAGGAATTCCTGTTCCCCACGGAGATCGGCGAGGACACGTTCGTCCGCTCCGCAGGCGGTTACTACGCCAACGTCGAGGCCGTCACCACCGTCGTCCCGGCTGAGATCGACTTCAGCAACGCCCCTGCGGCGGAGGTCCTGGACACCCCGAACACCCCCACCATCGAAACACTGGTGAACGCAGCGAACCAGCTGGCTCCCCGCAGCGAGGCCGACGGCGGCGCCTGGACTGCCGCCGACACGCTCAAGAACGTCGTCCTCGCCGTGACGCTGCCCACCGGCGAGCGCCAGATCGTGGTCATCGGCGTGCCGGGGGACCGGGCAGTGGACCTCAAGCGCGTGGAAGCCAACATCGGATCCCACTTGCCCATCGCAGGTGAGATCGGGCTCGAGGCCGCCAACGAGGAAGACCTCAAGAAGTTGCCGTGGCTGGTCAAGGGCTACATCGGCCCCGGGTTGTCGCTGAACCAGCCCGTATTGGGACTTGAAGGCTCCTCCAAGGTGCTGTTCCTGGTCGACCCCCGCGTTGTCTCCGGCACCAGCTGGGTCACGGGCGCCAACTCCGAGGGCAAGCACGTCTTTGGCCTGGTGGCCGGCCGCGACTTCACCTGGGACGGCGTCATCGAGAGCACCGAAGTCCGTGAAGGCGATCCCGCCCCGGACGGCTCGGGCCCCCTCGAGACCGCACGCGGCATCGAAATGGGACACATTTTCCAGCTCGGGCGGAAGTACGCCGAAGCCCTTGACCTCAAGGTCCTGGACCAGAACGGCAAGCAGGTCGTCGTGACCATGGGCTCCTATGGGGTGGGCGTAACGCGCGCAGTGGCAGCCCTTGCCGAAGCCAACCATGACGAGCGCGGCATCGTGTGGCCACGCTCGGTTGCCCCGGCGGATGTCCACGTCGTGGCCGTCGGCCGTGGCGATGAGATTTTCGAAACTGCCGAGAGGCTTTCCGCCGAGCTGGAGGCCGCCGGGCTGGATGTCATCTTCGATGACCGCCCGAAGGTCTCGCCCGGCGTCAAGTTCGGCGACGCGGAACTCGTCGGCGTGCCCACCATCCTGGCCGTCGGGCGTGGCCTCGCTGACGGCGTGGTGGAAATCAAGGACCGTCGCAGCGGCGACGCCGAGAATGTTGCCGTGGACAAGGCCGTGGATTACGTGGTCAACGCCGTACGTTCCCGGTGATCTCCGGCTTCGAATCGATCCAGCTCACCACACTCATCCTGATTGTGGTGGCTGGGTTCGCTGCCGGATGGATTGACGCAGTGGTTGGGGGCGGGGGACTGATCCAGCTCCCCGCCCTCCTGCTGGTACCGGGCATCACCCCGGTCCAGGCGTTGGCGACCAACAAAATGGGGTCCATTTTCGGGACAACCACCAGCGCTGTCACGTACTACCGGCGGGTGGGGCCCGACCTCAAGACAGCAATTCCGATGGCTGTGATTGCGTTGGCGGGCAGCTTTGGCGGCGCCATCCTTGCTGCATCATTGCCGGCGAGTGTTTTTAAGCCCATCATCGTGCTGGCGTTGATCGCCGTCGCGATTTTTACGGCGTTGCGTCCCAGTGCGGGTGAGCTGACGGCATTGCGCCACGACGGCCACAAACATTACGTCGTTGCCTGCTTGATCGGTGGCGTCATCGGCTTTTACGACGGCCTGATCGGTCCAGGCACGGGTTCGTTCCTCGTCATCGCGCTGGTTTCGGCCATGGGTTACGCGTTCCTTGAAGCCAGTGCCAAGGCGAAGATCGTCAACATGGCCACCAACGCCGGAGCGCTGATCTTCTTCCTTCCGCACGGTTCCCTGCTGTGGGGAGTGGGCCTGGTCCTGGGGCTTGCGAACATGGCTGGAGGCTATCTGGGCGCCAGGACGGCAGTGGCGAGGGGAAGCAAGTTCGTGCGGCTGGTCTTCCTCATCGTGGTGGCGGCGCTGATCGTCAAACTGGGTGTGGATGTCTGGAACGAGAACTTCGCTTAAGGTTCCCGTCCCCAGCTGATTACCGCGCCCGGATCCGGGAGTTCGTGGGCCCGCGGGAGGTTCTCCAGCGTACGTCCGGCCATGGTGCTCGCGACCCATAGGGAGCGTGCGAGGTCGCCGGCATGCCCTGGCTTTGCCGCGTACCACAAAGCGTTCTCCACTTCCCGGGCTATGCTCCACTGCTGCGCAATCCCGGGGTCGAGGCCAGCGGCCAGGCTGAAGTCCACGCACCGCTCGCGCAACGCGGCTTCGGGGTCTGTCCGCGACAGGTCACCCAGGCGGTTCCAAAGAATCGGGGCCACGGCGAACTCGGCCTCGCCGATCTGTGGTTGTGGATCGATGGCGAGGTAGCTTCCGCGCCCTTGCTGGTCCTCGCGCGTGGCCAGGATGTTCATGAAGTGCAGATCCGTGTGGACCAGAACGTCCTTGCTTGACCGGCGACCCACAGCTCCGCGCGTCTGGCATACCTCAAGGGCTGCCTCCAGCAGCCACCTCGGGAAGGGGCGGTCGAGCCGCTCCCATTCTGCAGGCAGCTCGTCGCTCCAGCGCTCCGCGGTCGCGGCAATATGGTCGAATACCCGACACTCGTGACCTTCCCCGGGCTGTATCGAGAGCTCCCTGACAATGCCGCCCCATGTCTCGATGGCCCGGTGCATCGGCGCGTCCTGAAGCCAGCGCGAGGCGTCCAGGCGTTCCAACACCATGGAGCAACTGCCTGCATCCGAGGCCAGGAGCCGGACTGCGCCGCGGCCCTCCCACAGCGCCAAGGCATGCCGCTCCACCACAGCTTCGTCGTGGGGGAAGGCAATCTTCAGAGCAGCGGACATTCCCTCCATCAGCACGGGTACCACCAAGGCGCCGTGGCCATTCCAAGGCTCGGCGCCAGGTGCCAGGTCCACGGAGAGCTGCCAGCGCTCCAGGGCCCCGGAGATGAGACCCGGGAGGCTGGCCAACCAGTCCCTGCCCGCGGAGTCGCGGTTATAGCGGGCGTGAAGGTCGCCCGGAATGGGAATCATCGCGTGAAGGGTCACGCGAACAGCCTAACTCCGCGGAAAGGCGAGGCCCCTAGAAAACGCCGCTGGCGCCCAAGAGCGTTCCGATCGAGAATGTGGCAGCCAGGGCCAGGGCTCCGCCAAGCACCACCCGGACGGCGGCACGGAAGCGGGAAGCCCCACCAATCCAGGCCCCGATGGCTCCTGTAATGGCCAAGGCGAGAAGCACCGCAACGAACGTCAGGGGTACGCGCATTTCCGGTGGAGGAAGAAGAATCGCGAGCATCGGGAGCACTGCCCCGAGCGTGAACGCCACGGCGGAGGCCAAGGCGGCGTTCCAAGGGCTCACGATGTCGTCCTCATGAATGTTCAGTTCCGCCGACAGGTGGGCCGCCAAAGCATCGTGCTCGGTCAGTTCTTCTGCTACCGTCCTGGCCGTCTTGGGGCTCAGGCCCTTGGATTCGTAGATTGCGGCGAGCTCATTGAGCTCGTCCTCGGGTTGCTCGGCGAGTTCGCGGCGCTCTTTTTCAATCAACGCTTTCTGGGTATCGCTCTGGCTGCTGACCGAAACATACTCTCCCAAGGCCATGGAGATCGCTCCGCCCACCAGGCCTGCTGTTCCGGCAGCCAGGATGCTGCCGGTGTTGGTGGTTGCCCCCGCTACGCCCACCACAATCGCAGCTACCGACACAATTCCGTCATTGGCGCCCAGCACTCCGGCCCTGAGCCAGTTCAGCCGGTGGGCGAGATCGTCCCGGTGCGGCTCATTCCCATGCATGGTGGCAGTTTCTGTTGAAGCCATGTTCCCAGCCAAGCACCCCATCGCGGCCTTGGCCAGCATGGCTAGGCTCGCCTATCCAGCGTTCGACGACGCGGCCGGGGCAGGAGCGGGACCGGACGTCGGCAGCGAAGGCAGCTCCCCGGCGTCGAGCTTGAGTCCGGGCAGGGCCGGAAGGGCAGCACCCCGGGCAATGCTCCTGCGGGCCGCGGCCATGAGGCCGTCCACGGCCCAGTCCCGGGTTTCGCCCGTGGACAACGCCACAAGGTCCCCATATACCGGCAGAGACGACGCTTCCAAGGCGCCCAAGGCGGCGGCAGGATCCTGGGTGAACAGCTGCGGAAGCTGGTAGCCCGCCGTTGTGGCGGGCACATCGCCGCAGTTGGCACGGGTCAGTGCCTCGGCCTGCCGCAGCAGGAGCATGTGGACCTGCAGGTCCTTGGTGGCGGCGGTGGCTGCACTGTCGGCCAGCCTCTTCAGGGCCACTTGGTAGGCATACACCGCCTCCTGCTGTGCGTGGACGGCCGCAGCGAGTGCCGAGTCAGTAGTGGCTGAGGAAGGGGCCGGTGTGGGGCTGACGGAGGGACAAGGTGCAGCCGTTGGTGTGGCTGCCGGAACTGTGGTTGCCGGAACTGTGGCTGCCGGAACTGTGGTTGCGGCGGGCGCCTTGTTGTCAGGTGACTGTTTCCCGGTCGCTGGCACGGGCGCGCGCACGGGTAGCTGCCACGCTGCGGCGAGCCTTTCGGCGTGCAGCAGCTGGGATGTCCCGACGGCGGCAAGCAGGCGGGCAATTCCGCCGTCGGCTTCGCGCGCAGCGGCCAGGCGTTTCGACGCGCTTGCGGACAACTGCTCCACCAAGGAAGCCCGGGTTGCCGGCGCAGCGGGTGCGGTGCCCGTTGCAGCGGTGGTGGAGGGGCCTCCTGTCGTCGTTTCGGGGGCCATCAACGCCCGCGCGTGGGTTGTCAGCAATGTCACAAGAACGTCGAGCCCGGCGTTTTTGGCGTCCGGACCCTCAGCGGCGGACAAGGCTTGAGCCGATTCGATCAACGTGGCGGCATCGTTGGAAGCATCTACGCGAGCGGTTTCGGAGAAGGAAACAGCCGGGGGAGTCCCGGAATCGCGGGGAATCAGCACCATTCCAGTGCCCGCTACAAGGAGGGCTACTACGACGACCAGCAGAACCCGGCCCCAGGCCGGTGTCCGACGTTTTTCGCTTGTTTGCCCGTTCACAACACACCATGGTGTCACGTGGGCGGGTAACTCCGTGCACCATGTTCCCGGGATAATCGTTAGGCTAGTAGTCACAACAACATCTATCGGGAGGCGGCGGGCAACGTGAGTGACTCGGAAGCCACGACTTCAACAGACCGTTCTGATTCGAACTCAACGGCCACCATCCACAACCCGGAAGAGAGCAGGCTCAAGGCGCTGCTCGAACCGGCTGTCCTTGCCAGCAGGCTTTACCTCGAGGATGTTTCAATCCACGTTGCAGGTTCGCACCGCACGGTCCACGTCGTCGTGGACCTTCCGCAGGAGGAGACCGGCGGCGTCAGCCTGGACGCCATCGCTGATGTCTCGCGGGGATTGTCGGATATTCTGGATAACGACCCCCACGACGACGGCCGCCCATACGACCTCGAGGTTTCCTCCCCGGGCGTTGGCCGTCCGCTGACCGAACCCCGCCACTGGCACCGGGCCCGCGGCCGCATGGTCCGGGTCAATGTCATCCAGGGCGACAACCTTCTGGGCCGCATTTCTTCAGTCGGCGACAACGACGTCACGCTCATCCCCGAGCACGAAGTCAAGAAGGGCATGAAGCCCAAGCAGGGCGACCCCATCACTATTCCTTTCGACAGGATCCGCCAAGGAAAAGTCGAAATTGAATTCAGCCACCTCCATGAGGCTGCGCTGGAAGACGAGCACAACGGACCTTCCGAGGAGGCCTAATGGATATTGACATGAGCGCACTGAGACTCCTGGAGCGTGAGCGTGAAATCCCGCTGGATCTCCTGATTCCCACCATCGAGCAAGCGCTGTTGGTGGCTTACCACAAGACGCCCGGCGCCTTTGAAAAGGCCCGCGCCGAACTGGACCGCAAGAGCGGACACGTGACCATCTGGGCCACCGAGATCGACGACGACGGCGAGGCAATCGGCGAATTCGAAGACACCCCGGCCGGTTTCGGCCGGATCGCGGCAAGCACCGCACGCCAGATCATCCTCCAGCGTCTGCGTGACGTGGAGGACGACAACGTGCTGGGCGAGTTCAAGGGCCGCGAAGGCGAACTTGTGGCCGGAATGATCCAGCAGGGCAACAACCCGCACATGATCCAGGTCAACCTCGGAGCCGTAGAAGCCCTGCTTCCGCCGCCCGAGCAGGTTCCCGGCGAGAAGTACCTGCACGGAAGCCGCCTGCGTGCTTTCGTGGTGGACGTCCACCGCGGGGCCAAGGGTCCGTCCATCACGCTTTCGAGGTCGCACCCCGGCCTGGTTCGCAAGCTCTTCGAAATGGAAGTTCCGGAGATCGCGGACCGTTCCGTGGAGATCGTCGCACTGGCCCGCGAAGCCGGCCACCGGACCAAGATTGCAGTGAAGGCGAACATCCCCGGCGTCAATGCCAAGGGTGCCTGCATTGGTGAAATGGGTTCCCGCGTCCGCGCTGTGATGACTGAGCTGAACGACGAAAAGATCGACATCGTGGACTTCAGCGATGATCCGGCAACCTTCATCGCCAATTCGCTGTCACCGTCGCGAGTGAATTCGGTCACAATCACGGACGAGGCCACCCGCTCGGCCCGCGTAGTGGTGCCGGACTACCAGCTGTCGCTTGCCATCGGCAAAGAGGGCCAGAACGCTCGGCTCGCAGCCAAGCTGACGGGGTGGCGGATCGATATTGTCTCCGACGCCGCCCCCGCCAAGTCCGAATAGCAGCACAACCGGCGGCTCCGGCCGCCGGTTCCGGGCCTCCCTCTTCGCGGCACCTGGTTTCAGGAGTCAGGGGCCGGGGGGCTAGACTGGATGGAACCGGGCTTACGTCCGGTATCCGCGCGCTTTGGTGTGCCTCGGCCGCAATTGCAGGCCGGAACACCGGGCGAAAGTAGCGTAAGGCAGGTTGGACACATCGTGGCTGAACTGCTTGAGCATGGCCAGGGGCCTGTTCGCACCTGCATCGGATGCCGGAAGCAAGGCTCCCGGTCCGAGCTTGTCCGGCTGGTCGCCCAAGGCGGCGGTTCATCTGCTGTTGTGGTGGATGTACGACGCCGGATGGCCGGCAGGGGCGCGTGGCTGCACCCCAACGAAAAGTGCCTGGCATTGGCGATCAAGCGGCGCGCTTTCGGAAGGGCCCTTGCGGGCGCTGCCGAGACGACCGCCGTCGAACGCTACCTGATGCCGGGTACGCCACTTGTGGATGCCCAGGCAACCACAGGAAAACCGTCCAAACCTGAAAGCGGGTCAGAAAACTGATGGAAACCCGATGAGTTCCCAGCGATGAGTGCGTAACGATGACAACTTTGTTGCGCTCTGCAATGGGCCTTTCAATCGCGCAAGCGGCGAAGGCCCGCAGTAAGAAGTAGACGGTTCGTGCCTGGCTCGGTGCGGACCGAGACAGGAGAAATGTGGCCAAGGTCCGCGTACATGAGCTCGCCAAAGAGCTCGGTATTACTTCCAAAGATGCAGTAACAAAACTGCAGGAATTGGGCGAATTCGTTCGCTCAGCCTCATCCACCATTGAGGCCCCCGTCGTGAAGAAGCTTCGCGACGCCTACCCGGGTGCCGGCGCTGCCAAGTCAGCCGCACCCGCAGCCGCTCCGGCGGCAAACCGTCCCGCAGCATCCCGCCCGGCTGCCCCGGCTCCGGGTCCTGCAACGCCCAAGGCTCCGGCCCCGGCGCCTGCAGCTCCCGCCCCGGCAGCTCCGGCTCCCTCGGCACCGGCACCGGCAGCACCTGCTGCTCCCGCGGCATCCACTCCGGTTTCCGCGAAGCCCGGTGCACGTCCCGCTCCCAAGGCAGAGACTCCCGCTCCGGCACCACGCCAAGGCGGCCAGGCCCCCCGTCCGGGTGGCCCCCGTCCCGGTAACAACCCGTTCGCACCGTCGCAGGGCATGCCCCGTGGCCGTGGCGGCGACGGCGATCGTCCGCCGCGTCCGGGCAACAACCCGTTCGCACCGTCGCAGGGCATGCCCCGTGGCGAACGCCGCAATGACGGCGAACGTCCCGGTGGTCCGCGCCCCGCAGCCGGTACCGGTGGTCCCCGTCCCGCAGCAGGAACCGGTGGTCCCCGTCCGGGTGCTCCGCGTCCTGGCGCACCCCGTCCGGGCGCTCCGCGTCCTGCCGGTGGTCCTGGTGGCGGAAACCGTCCTACTCCGGGCATGATGCCCAACCGCACTGAGCGTCCGGCTCCCGGTGGCGCAGGCCGTCCCGGTGGCGCTGGCCGTCCGGGTGGCGGACCGGGTCGTCCCGGTGGCGCTCCCGGCACAGGCACTGGTGGCGGAGCTCCCGCCGGCGGTGGCTTCGGCAAGGGTGGCCGCGGTCGCGGTGGTACCCAGGGTGCCTTCGGCAAGGGCGGCGCCGGTCGTGGCAAGCAGCGCAAGTCGAAGCGTGCAAAGCGCCAGGAACTGGAGCAGATGAGTGCTCCGTCGCTGGGCGGCGTATCAGTACCCCGCGGCGATGGCGAGACCATCATCCGCTTGCGTCGCGGCTCGTCCATCACGGACTTTGCCGAGAAGATCGATGCGAACCCCGCATCGCTGGTAACCGTACTGTTCCACCTTGGTGAGATGGCTACGGCTACGCAGTCCCTCGACGAGGACACCTTTGGCCTGCTTGGTGCCGAACTTGGCTACAAGCTCCAGGTTGTTTCGCCGGAAGACGAAGAGCGCGAGCTTCTTGACCAGTTCGACATCAACATCCAGGACGAACTCGACGCCGAAGGCGACGACGTCCTTGAGCCCCGCGCACCGGTTGTCACGGTCATGGGTCACGTCGACCACGGTAAGACCCGTCTTTTGGACGCCATCCGCAACTCCAACGTTGTGGCCGGCGAGCACGGTGGCATCACCCAGCACATCGGTGCCTACCAGATCAGCCACGTCCACGAGGGCACTGCCCGCGACATCACCTTCATTGACACCCCCGGTCACGAGGCCTTCACGGCCATGCGTGCACGTGGTGCCAAGGTTACGGACATCGCGATCCTGGTTGTCGCAGCCGACGACGGCGTTATGCCCCAGACGGTGGAAGCACTCAACCACGCACAGGCAGCAAACGTGCCGATCGTCGTCGCGGTGAACAAGATCGACAAGGAAGGCGCCAACCCTGACAAGGTCAAGGGCCAGCTGACCGAGTACGGCCTGGTTCCCGAAGAATACGGTGGCGACACCATGTTCGTCGAGGTCTCTGCACGCCAGAACCTCAACATCGATGAACTGATCGATGCCGTTCTGCTGACGGCCGACGCCGCCCTGGACCTGCGCGCCAACCCGGACAAGGACGCTCGAGGCATTGCCATCGAAGCGAACCTCGACAAGGGCCGCGGTGCCGTTGCTACCGTCCTGGTGCAGTCCGGTACCTTGGCTGTCGGTGACACGATCGTGGCCGGTACGGCCCACGGCCGCGTCCGTGCCATGTTCGACGAGAACGGTGAGGCGCTCGATGTTGCCCTGCCGTCCCGTCCGGTTCAGGTCCTTGGCCTGTCCAACGTGCCGCGTGCAGGTGACACCTTCCTGGTGACCCCGGACGAGCGTACGGCCCGCCAGATCGCTGAGAAGCGTGAAGCTGCCGACCGCAACGCCGCACTGGCCAAGCGTCGCAAGCGCATCAGCCTGGAAGACTTCGACCAGGCCGTCGCCGAAGGCAAGATCGACACCCTCAACCTCATCCTCAAGGGTGACGTATCCGGTGCCGTGGAAGCCCTTGAAGACGCCTTGCTCAAGATCGACGTCGGAGACGACGACGTTCAGCTCCGTGTCATCCACCGCGGTGTGGGTGCCATCACGCAGAACGACGTCAACCTGGCAACGGTGGACAACGCCATCATCATCGGCTTCAACGTCAAGCCGGCCGAGCGTGTGGCTGAACTGGCTGACCGTGAAGGCGTGGACATGCGCTTCTACTCGGTCATCTACGCAGCAATCGATGACATCGAGATGGCTCTCAAGGGCATGCTCAAGCCGGAATACGAGGAAGTCCAGCTCGGTACCGCCGAGGTCCGCGAAGTCTTCCGTTCTTCCAAGTTCGGCAACATCGCAGGCTCGATCGTCCGCTCGGGCATCATCCGCCGTAACACCAAGGCGCGTGTCAGCCGCGATGGCAAGGTCATCGGTGACAACCTCACCGTTGAGACGCTCAAGCGCTTCAAGGATGACGCCACCGAAGTCCGTACCGACTTCGAGTGTGGTATTGGTCTTGGCTCCTTCAACGACATCAGCGAAGGCGACATCATCGAGACCTTCGAGATGCGCGAGAAGCCGCGCGTCTAGGTTCCGCATGGAACGGGTCCGTCGGGTAGCCCCGGCGGACCCGTTCCGTCCCCGTTTCTACTTTCCAGGAGGAAGTCATGGCTGATCCCGCACGCGCTGCCAAGCTGGCACAGCGGATTAAGGTCGTCGTCGCCGAGGCCCTCGGGCGCCGGGTCAAGGATCCGCGCGTTGAGTCCATCACGGTTACCGACGCCCGCGTCACCAACGACCTTCAGCACGCCACCATCTACTACACCGTCTTCGGCGATGAAGTGGCCCACACTGACGCCGCACGGGCATTGGAAAAGGCCAAAGGCGTACTGCGCCAGGAAGTTGGCCGCAACATCACGGTCCGGCTCACTCCGACGCTCGAATTCGTGGCAGACCAGATTCCCGTCAACGCCTCGAACCTTGAGGAACTGTTGCGTGAGGCCAAACGCCGCGACGCCGAGGTAGCCGCATTGGCTGCAGGGGCAAAGCCGGCAGGCGATGCTGATCCGTACAAGAGCGATTCCCCGGCGGACATCGACGAGGACGACTTCGACGAAGAGGACACCGACCTCTCCGGCGACAACGAACTCGACGAAGACGCCAACCGCTGAATCCTCGGATTTTTGTCCAGATAATGCCCCTAAGAGCTGCTCTTGGGGGCATTATCTGTACGCAAAATGGTTAGGATCGGAACATGTCGGCGCACAGCACCCACGAGCGTGATGATTACCTGAACCGGGCCATACAACTGGCCGTGCAGAATGTTGCCGACGGCGGCGGACCTTTCGGCGCTGTCGTGGTCACCCCGGACGGAACGGCCCATGAGGGAGTCAACAGGGTGACCAGGGACCACGATCCCACGGCCCACGCCGAGGTAGTGGCGATCCGCCGGGCCGCGGCAGCAGTCAGGAAATTCGACTTGTCGGGTTCGGTGCTCTACGCCAGTTGCGAGCCGTGCCCCCTATGCCTTTCGGCGACGCTCTGGGCCAGGATCGGCCGGGTCTACTTTGCCGCTGACAGGCATGGAGCCGCCCGGGCAGGCTTCGACGACGCCCTGTTCTACGAGTATTTCAGCGGATCCAGGCCAGAACTCCTGCCCGTGGAACACGCCGAGCTGCCAGCGTCCGAGCAGCCCTTCGAAGCCTGGCGGAACCATGTCCGGCGGGCAGCCTACTAGGACGCGCAGCCCACTGGAACACGACGCAATCAGGCCCGGGCTGGAAGGCGGCTGACGCCGTCGAGAAGTTCCTCCTGGTTGCCGCAGAGCGCAATCCGGATCCAACCCTCACCGATCGACCCAAACGCCGTCCCGGGTGCGAACGACACACCGGAATCTGCCAGGAACTTTCGCACCCACGTCCGGACGTCCCCGTCGCTGGCATGCGACACGTCGGCCCACAAGTAGAAGGCTCCCTGCGCTCCCAGGAAGGGAATATTCTTGGCCGCCATCACGGCCGATGCCGCATCACGGTTGCTCCGGTAGTGGCTGTGGGCAGTGGAAACGTAATCCTGCGGGCCTGTCAGTGCTGCCAGTGCCGCGTACTGCGACGGTGAGGCAACACAGGACACGATCGATTCCATGACGTTGTTCATCTTTTGTTCCAGGCCTGGCGGGCAGATCAGTGCGCCGATGCGCAGGCCGGTCAAGCCGTATGTCTTGGAAAGCGTCAGGGACGTGAACACCCGGGCCTCGCCGGGAACGTCGCTGTCGAAGCGGGCCGGGCTGACATGCGGGACGTCGAAGGTGAAGGCCTCATAACACTCGTCCGAGATGATCCACAGGTCGTGCTTGCGCGCCAAGGCAACAAGTTCACGGGTGGTTTCCTCGCTGATGACGGCACCGAGCGGATTCGATGGCGAGTTCAGCATCAACACCCTGGTCCGCGGAGTAATAAGGGCCTCGATGTCCTCGATATGCGGCTGGAAGTCATTGTGCGGGTAAAGGGGGTATTGCAACGGCACGGCGTGCAGGAGGCGGCTCGTCATGGCAAACGTGGGATAGCCGGGGTTGGGGATCAGGATTTCGTCGCCGGGGGAGAGCAGCAGGCTCATGGCGAAATGCAGGCCCTGCTGGGCGCCGTCCACCACATACACCCGGTCCGCGCCGATATCCACGCCTTGCTGCTCCCGGAAACGCGCGGCAAAAGCTTCCCGGAGCGCAGGAATCCCCGCATTGGGTGTGTAGTTGGTCTCATCCCTGTCCAAGCACGCAATGCCCGCATCCAGCACGTGGCGCGGCAGGGCGAAGCCCGGCTCACCAATGCTGAGGACGATCGCTCCGGGGGTGGCCCAGGCGGCTTCTGTGATCTCGCGGATCTGGTTCACGGGGACATCGCGTACGTGCGCAGCAAGCTCAGGCATGGGAGCCATCCTAGCCACCCATATACTGGTAAGCGTGCTTTCTGGACTGGTAATCGTTGACAAACCGCAGGGATGGACCAGCCACGATGTGGTTGGCCGGATGCGGCGGCTGGCCGGCACCCGGAAAGTGGGGCATGCGGGGACCCTTGATCCCATGGCCACCGGGGTGCTGGTGCTCGGCATCAACAAGGCAACCCGGCTCCTGACCTACATCGTTGGGACCTCCAAGACCTACACCGCCACCATCAGGCTGGGCGAAACCACCATCACTGACGACGCCGAGGGCGAAGTCACTGAGGCGCGCAGTGTCGCCGAGGTCACCGGCGACGCGATCGCCGCCGGCGTCGCCGCTTTGACCGGGCCCATCCAGCAGGTGCCCAGCAGCGTCAGTGCCATCAAAGTCAACGGTGAGCGCTCCTATGCCCGCGTCCGCTCGGGAGAAGAAGTGAAACTCGCCGCCCGCCCGGTCACCATCCACCGCTTCGACGTCCACTCCGTCAACAGGGTCGACGGCGGCAGGGTAGTCGACGTCGACGTCACCGTGGAATGCTCGTCCGGCACGTACATCCGGGCCCTGGCCCGCGACCTCGGTAATGCGTTGGGCGTAGGTGGACACCTCACGGCCCTGCGTCGCACCCAGGTGGGACCCTACTCGATCGACCAGGCCCGGACGTTGGAGGAGCTGGCCGAGGAGCTTGAGGTCCTTGAGATGTCTTTGGCCGCGCGTGCTCTCATGCCCAACCGGGAGCTGAGTGAGGACGAAACCACGGAGATCTCCTTCGGCCGCCGCATAGCAGCCGGCCCGGGAGCAGGCACCGCGGAAGCCGCGACGGCGGACAAGCCCGCCGCAGCGTTCGCGCCGTCGGGGGAGTTGGTAGCGTTGCTGGCCGACTCCGGAACCTTCGCCAAACCCGTGCTGGTTTTTGCGCCGGGCACTGGTCCGGGTACTGGAACCGATGCGGACGCGGGGCAGGCCAAGTAGGCATGGACGGTTACTTTTACGCACTCCTGATTGTCGGCTTGGTCTCCACCATCATGTGCCTGGTTGCGGGGCTGATGAAGAAGGCCCCGAACGACCCCACGATCTACTCCGTGCTGGCCGTCGAAGTGGTGCTGTTGGTCTACCTGGTGGGATCGATCGTCCGCGTGGCCTTGGGTGAGCAGATTGCCGGCGAGCCCTGGGAGTTCTGGGGCTACATGCTCACAGCGCTGATCATCCCCTTGGGCGCCGTGTACTGGGCCATCCTCGAACGAACCCGCTGGAGCAACTTTGTCCTTGCGGCCGTGGGCGTGACGGTGCTTGTGATGGGTGCCCGCATGAACCAGATCTGGTACTGACCTTGAAGGAAGAAAACAAAGTGACTGGAATCGAGACCAACTCCGCAGGCCAAGAGCCGAAGCAGAAGGACACCCGGAACACGGGTCCGGGGCGCCTCCTGATTGCGGTGTACGCGGTTTTCGCCCTGTCGGCAACGGCGCGGGCCGGCTACCAGATCGCCACCAAGTTCGCCGAAGCTCCGTTGGCGCACATCCTTTCGGCGTTCGCCGCCGTCGTCTATATTGTGGCGACCGTTTCGCTGGCCAAGCCGGGCCGCACCTGGTTCAAGGTGTCGCTGGCTGCCGTGCTCACGGAACTGGTCGGTGTGCTGGTAGTGGGAGCCATCAGCCTCTTTGACCCTGTCGCTTTCCCGCATGACACCGTGTGGTCCCTGTTTGGTCGCGGATACGGCTTCGTGCCGTTGCTGCTGCCGATCCTTGGGCTCCTGTGGCTCAACAAGCGCCGCCCGTCCTGAGCCGACTGCCCGTGCGGGTAACCTTAGAATGTTCCGGCGCCGGGAGGTTGCCGGACGGAACGAACATCTGCAGTAAAAGGCGAGGTTGATGGTCCACATCTGGAACGATCCCACTGAGGTCCCCAAGGACTTCGGACCTACCGTTGTCACCATCGGAAATTTCGACGGCGTGCATCGGGGCCACCAGCATGTCCTCTCGCAGCTGACGGACACTGCAAAGCGGTACGGCATTCCGTCGGTCGCTGTCACTTTCGATCCCCACCCGGCCCAGGTCCACCGGCCGGATGCAGCGCCGGAATTGATCATGGGCCTCCAGGACAAGCTGGACGCGCTCGGCGATACCGGCGTCGATGCCGTCCTGGTCATGAAGTACACGCTGGACCTTGCGGCAATGTCGCCCATCGAATTCGTTCGTGACGTCCTGCTCGACGGTCTTCATGCCGCGCACCTCGTTGTGGGTCACGATCTCCGTTTCGGCGCCGGAAACGTCGGTGACGTCACCACCATGCAGGAACTGGGCGAACAGCTTGGCTTCGGCGTGCAGGTGGTCAACGAGTACGGCGCAGGCGGCTCCCCGCTCCATCACGACGGCGATGCCGACCGCCGCTGTTCCTCCACCTGGGTGAGGGAAGCCTTGTCCGAAGGCGATGTGGTCACCGCCGCAGCCGTGCTGGGCAGGCCGCACCGGATGCGCGGGGAAGTTGTCCATGGCGCTGCCCGCGGACGCGACCTCGGATTCCCTACAGCGAACCTTTCCCATGATTCAACCGGCTACATCCCGGCTGATGGCATCTACGCGGGCTGGCTGATCGACCAGTCGGGAACCCGGTGGCCTGCCGCGATTTCCGTGGGTTCGAACCCCACCTTTGATGGCGTCAGCCGCCAAGTGGAAGCGCACGTCATCGACCGCCCGGAGGAGAACGTGGAGGACTTCAACCTGTACGGCCAAACCGTTGCGGTCGAATTCACCCGGCGCCTGCGCGGTATGGTGGCCTACCGCGGGCCCGAAGCCTTGGTGGAACAGATGTGCCTGGACGTGGCCCAGGCGCGGGAGTTGCTCGCCCCGCAGTAGGGGTGTTTCGACAACACCGCCGGCCTGCCGGTAAACTGATGAGTGGATCCGGCCGCAGTCCGTGGCAGCTGGACCTGTTTTTGTGTGTGGCAACGCATCCAAGGGCAACCCGTCAGCGAGGCGCTGCATCGGGACGCACGGCACAACTCTAGGAGTTCACGTGGCACTTGACGCCGCTGTAAAGCAGTCCATCATCAAGGAATACGCAACCAGCGAAGGCGACACCGGTTCGCCCGAGGTCCAGGTTGCAGTCCTGACCCAGCGGATCAAGGATCTGACTGAGCACATGAAGGAGCACAAGCACGACTTCCACACCCAGCGCGGTCTGCTGGCCATGGTTGGTCGTCGTAAGCGCATGCTTTCCTACCTGAAGAACACTGACATCGCCCGCTACCGTTCGCTCATCGAGCGTCTCGGCCTGCGCCGCTAGTCTGCCTTTAGGGGCGGCCCGCTCGTTCGCGGGACGGGCCGCCTTCTTCACCAATAACTAAAAACAGGAATCAACCGCATCGCGCATTCGCGGTCCTCGGTAGTGATTCCCGGGAAGGCCTTCCCTGACGATGGCGCCCGTGGATCTCGATCGATGACCGGGTGTAGTACAGGCCAGGAAAAAAGAAGAGGCCTGGGTTGATGCGGTGGACTTCCGCTAACAGAAACGGAGGTGACTCTCTATGGAGGGTCCCGAAATCCAGTTCTCCGAAGCCATCATCGACAACGGCCGGTTCGGCAAGCGCGTCATTCGCTTCGAAACCGGTCGCCTTGCCAAGCAGGCAGCCGGCGCTTCGATGGTTTACATCGACGAAGACACCGCGTTGCTCTCCGCAACCACCGCAGGCAAGCAGCCGCGCGAAGGTTTCGACTTCTTCCCGTTGACGGTCGACGTCGAAGAGCGCATGTACGCCGCCGGACGCATCCCGGGTTCGTTCTTCCGCCGTGAAGGCCGCCCGTCCACCGAGGCCATCCTGGCTTGCCGACTCATGGACCGCCCGCTGCGCCCCGCCTTCGTCAAGGGCCTGCGCAACGAAGTCCAGATCGTCGTCACGGTTCTGGCCATCAACCCCGATGAGCTCTACGACGTCGTCGCCATCAACGCGTCCTCGATGTCCACGCAGCTTTCCGGCCTCCCGTTCTCCGGCCCGATCGGTGGCGTCCGCGTTGCCCTCATCGCCGATGAGCAGGGTTCGCAGTGGGTTGCTTTCCCCAAGCACTCCCAGCTTGAGAACGCCGTGTTCAACATGGTTGTTGCCGGCCGCATCGCAGGTGACGACGTCGCCATCATGATGGTTGAAGCCGAAGCCACGGACAACTCCTGGAACCTCATCAAGGAACAGGGCGCAACTGCTCCCACCGAAGAAGTTGTTTCCGAGGGCCTCGAGGCCGCAAAGCCGTTCATCAAGGCTCTGTGCGAAGCCCAGGCAGACCTTGCTGCCCGTGCTGCCAAGCCCACGGTCGAGTTCCCCGTGTTCCTGGACTACCAGGACGACGTTTACGCAGCGGTCGAGGCCGCAGCCGCCGACAAGCTGGCTGCCGTCTTCCAGATCGCCGACAAGCAGGAGCGCGACAACGCCAGCGACGAACTCAAGGACGAAGTCCTGGGTGCCCTCGCCGGCGAATTCGAAGGCCGCGAGAAGGAACTGTCCGCAGCTTTCCGCTCGGTCACCAAGCATGTCGTGCGCCAGCGCATCCTCAAGGACCAGGTCCGCATCGACGGACGTGGCCTGACGGACATCCGCCAGCTGACCGCCGAGGTTGAGGTTCTGCCCCGCGTTCACGGTTCGGCCATCTTCGAACGCGGCGAGACCCAGATCATGGGTGTCACCACGCTGAACATGCTCAAGATGGAGCAGCAGATCGACTCGTTGTCGCCGGTAACGCGCAAGCGCTACATGCACAACTACAACTTCCCGCCGTACTCCACCGGTGAGACCGGCCGCGTTGGTTCCCCCAAGCGCCGCGAAATCGGCCACGGTGCCCTCGCCGAGCGCGCCCTGGTTCCGGTGCTTCCCACCCGTGAAGAGTTCCCGTACGCCATCCGCCAGGTATCCGAAGCCCTCGGTTCCAACGGTTCGACGTCCATGGGTTCGGTGTGTGCCTCGACGCTCTCCATGCTCAACGCCGGCGTGCCCCTGAAGGCAGCTGTTGCCGGTATCGCCATGGGCCTGGTTTCCGACCAGGTCGACGGCCAGACCCGCTACGCAGCCCTGACCGACATCCTCGGTGCCGAAGACGCTTTCGGCGACATGGACTTCAAGGTTGCCGGTACGTCCGAGTTCGTCACGGCTATCCAGCTGGACACCAAGCTCGACGGCATCCCCGCATCCGTGCTGGCAGCAGCACTGAAGCAGGCCCGCGAAGCCCGCCTCCACATCCTCGAGGTCATCAACGCAGCAATCGACACCCCGGACGAGCTCTCCGAGTTCGCCCCGCGCGTCATCGCTGTCAAGATCCCCGTTGACAAGATCGGCGAGGTCATCGGCCCCAAGGGCAAGATGATCAACCAGATCCAGGAAGACACGGGCGCGGACATCTCCATCGAAGATGACGGCACGGTCTACATTGGCGCCACGAATGGCCCGTCTGCAGACGCAGCACGTTCGGCCATCAACGCCATCGCCAACCCGCAGGTACCGGAAATCGGCGAGCGTTACCTGGGTACGGTCGTCAAGACCACCACCTTCGGCGCCTTCGTTTCCCTCACCCCGGGCAAGGACGGCCTGCTGCACATCTCCGAGCTCCGCAAGCTGGCCAATGGCAAGCGCGTGGACAACGTCGAAGATGTCGTCTCCGTGGGCCAGAAGGTCCAGGTCGAGATCACCAAGATCGATGACCGCGGAAAGCTCTCCCTCTCGCCGGTTGTTGCCGAAGAAGAAGGCGCAACCGCAGAGGAAGCTCCGGCCGAGGCCGCTGAAGCTTCCGCAGAGTAGTCTGTAAGCAGTACACCCGGCGGGGCCGGTGGGCTTGAAAAAGCTCCACCGGCCCTTCCGGCCTTAACCCGAAAGGCTTTAATGACTGTCGTACCCTTGCCGTTGGAGCAAACCCTTCCTGGCGGCGAATTGATCCATGGTGCCGAGGGCGGTTCCGTCGTGCGGCGTTCGGTCCTTCCCGGCGGCGTGCGCGTCCTGACCGAGGCGATGCCGGGCCAGCGTTCGGCCACCATTGGGTTTTGGGTGGCAGTTGGTTCGCGAGACGAGGCAGAGGGCCAGCACGGATCCACGCACTTCCTTGAGCACCTGCTGTTCAAGGGCACGAAGCGCCGTACGGCCCTGGAAATCGCATCAGCCTTCGATGAGGTAGGCGGCGAGTCCAATGCGGCAACGGCAAAGGAAAGCACCTGCTACTTCGCCCGCGTGCTGGACACCGATCTGCCGATGGCCATCGATGTCATCGCGGACATGATCACCGGTGCGGTCCTGGACCCCGCCGAACTTGAGCAGGAACGCGACGTCATCCTTGAGGAAATCGCCATGGACAGCGATGACCCGACCGATGTGGCGCATGAGAAGTTCGTGGCCGCGGTGCTGGGAGACCACCCGTTGGCCCGTCCCATCGGAGGGACGCCGGATGCCATCAAAGCCGTGGCACGCGACTCCGTATGGGAGCACTACCAGCGCTATTACCGGCCGGAAGAGTTGGTCATCACCGCTGCGGGCGGATTGGACCACGACGTCGTCTGCGGGCTTGTCCTCGATGCCCTGACCGCCGCCGGTTGGCAGCTTGACCCCAATGCCGCTCCGGTGGAACGGCGGGGCACGGACAGGGCTGTCATCACCGGAACATCCGGTCTTCACGTGGTCAAGCGCCCCGTGGAACAAGCAAACATCATCATGGGTTGCCCCACGATCGTCGCCACGGATGACCGCCGCTTCGTTATGAGCGTCCTCAATGCGGTCCTGGGTGGAGGAATGTCCTCGCGGCTGTTCCAGGAAATCCGCGAGAAGCGGGGCTTGGTGTACTCGACGTACTCCTTCACCGCAGCCTACGCAGACGCCGGATACTTCGGAATGTACGCCGGCTGCACGCCGTCGAAGGTCCGCCAGGTACTGGAACTCCTGGGCGTGGAGCTGGACAAGCTCGCCAAGGATGGGATCACCGCGGAAGAGCTCAGGAAGGCCGTGGGCCAACTCAGCGGCGGCATTGTGCTGGCCCTTGAGGATACCGGTTCCCGGATGTCACGTCTGGGCAGGGCAGAGCTGGTATCCGGTGAATTCCAGGACATCGACGAGACCCTTGCCCGAATCCAGGCGGTCACCGTGGAGGAGGTCCAGGAACTCGCCCGCGAACTCGCCGAGGCTCCCCGTACCATCACGGTGGTAGGGCCCTTCGAGGAATCCGAGACCTTCGGGCTCTGAACCCGTTCGGATTCGGCTGCGCAGTCTCTGGACTCACGTACGGTCAACAGGGCAGCATGATCACACATGGTGATGCCGCCCCGTTGACTTTGGAGACCTGATGGACCTGCCCGCAACCGGTCATGCCGCGGACATTCTGCGGGATTTCATCGGCCATTGGAGGGGCATCACCGAGATCGCGTCTTCCCCCTGGGGAACTGCCCGTACAGCCGAGGCTGACGTGGTGTTCACCAAGACTGCCGGTGGCCACGCCGTCGTCCAGAGCTACAGGCACCGGGAACCGGACGGCACACATTTTGAGGGACATGGCATGTTCACCGTTGACCGGGACCATGGAGACACCCTGTGGTACTACGTGGACAGTATGGGAAAGCCTCCGGCGGCCCCTGTCAGGGGAACATGGAGTGCGGGCGTCCTCACGCTGGACCGGCGCACCCCCGACGGCGTCGCCAGGCACACCTTCCGCGTTGAAGACGGCGTGCTGGTGCACACCGCCGAGCTCAGGTTGGAAGGCCACCCAGGCTTCAGCCCCCTCCTGAAGAGCGTCTTCAGGAGAACGACGGTTCCGACGCGCCCCTAGCCTCCGGCGAACGGCGGGAGGACATCGATGACGTCGTCGGCACCGAGCGGGGCCGAATGATCCCGAACGGCCACTTCGTTGCGGAGGAAGCTGCTGCGTGCCACTATCCTGGCCAGCGGGGGCGTGCCTTCCGGGGGCGTGGGACGTTCGACGGCGAGGGCGGCTTCCAGGAGGCCCTCAAGGCTGGTGCCTTCCGGAAGTGCGTGGAGTTCTTCTTCGACTCCCGCGGCCGCGCGCGCGGCAGCGAAGTAACGGACCAGCAAGTTCTTTCAGCCTCCGATTGCGCTCATACTGCGGTCCGGCTGGACGAAGTCCGCTGCGCCGAGACCTGTGTGGTCCATGCCATGGGCCTTGGGTTTGATCCACATGGCGTCCTGCCAGCGTCCGGCGAGTTCGGCATCGCTGGCTCCTTGACGAAGAAGCCCCAGGAGGTCGAACTCTTCCCGGGAGAACAGGCAGCTCATGATCTTGCCTTCCGCGGTGATACGCGTCCGGCGGCAGTCCGAACAGAATGGTTCCGTGACCGAGGCGATGATGCCTACCGTGCCGAGGACCGGGCCTGACGCTTCACCGCTGCCGGTGTCCCGGCGTCGTACCTCAAAGCGCTCGGCAGGGGCGCCGTCGCGTTCGCGGGGGTCGCTGGACAGCACGAAGTCCCGGGACAACAACTCCCTGATTTCGGCCGCTGTGATCATGTTGCGGCGCGTCCAGCCGTGGTCCGCGTCCAGGGGCATCTGCTCGATGAAGCGAAGTTCGTAGCCGCGGTCCAAAGCCCAGGCCAGGAGATCCGGGGACTCGGTGTCGTTGATGCCGCGCATGAGCACGGCGTTGAGCTTGACCGGCCCCAAGCCGGCTGCCCATGCGGCGTCCACGCCGGCGAGGACCCGGTCCAGGAAGGGTCGGCGGGTGAGCTTGGTGAAGGTTTCCTCATGCAGCGAATCGAGGGAGACGTTGATCCGGGTCAGGCCGGACGCCTTCAGCAATGCGGCTTTCTTGTCCAGGCCCACGCCATTGGTGGTCATGGAGATGGGAAGATCCGGATGTTCGCTTCGGATCCCGGAGATGATCTCCGCCAGATCGGCGCGCACCAGCGGTTCGCCGCCGGTGAGGCGGAGTTCCCGGACTCCCAGCGCATTGACTCCGATGCGGACGATCCGGACGATTTCGTCCCGGGTCATGACGGCCTGCTTGGAGAGCCATTCGAGGCCTTCGGCAGGCATGCAGTAAGTACACCGGAGATTGCATTTATCGGTCAGGGAAAGGCGCATGTCAGTGGCGCGACGACCATACCGGTCCCACAAACCTGCAGGCGTGCCTGCAGGACGGGCCGGCGGAGTTGCCGCGCCGCTCTCCGTGCTGCCTTCGCCACTGCTGGAAGGGGGCAGCGGCATGCCCAACTGAACACTCATAAATTCAGGCTACGCCACCGGGGCCGGATCAGTGACACCGGTTACAGTCATTGAGTTCTTACGGAATCCGTACGGTCCGCGCCGGACGTGCATAATCGCGTGCCGGGTGCCGCAGGCAAATCTATGCTGGGAGCGTGACCACAAATACGGCGTCCCCAGCGGAGCCTGGAAACCGGCGTGTCCTCCTGGTCGAGGATGAACAGACCATCGCCGACGTCGTCCGTGACTACCTCCTGCAGGCCGGGTTCCAAGTGGACACCGCGGGGGATGGATTCACGGCCCTGACACTCGCCGCAACACGCCGGCCGGACCTCGTGATCCTGGACCGGATGCTCCCTGGCCTGGACGGGGTTGAAGTGTGCCGGCGGCTCCGGCAATCCATGACCGTACCGGTCATCATGGTGACGGCCCTGGGAACGGAAGATGACCGGATCCTTGGCCTGGAGATGGGGGCGGACGACTACGTCACCAAGCCGTTCTCTCCCCGGGAATTGGTTCTGCGCGTCAAGTCGGTGCTGCGACGAAGCATCAAGGACTACACCCCCGAACCCCGGGTCCAGTCCGCCGGCCTGGATCTTGATCCCGCCTCCCGGACCGTGACATTGCTCGGAGAGCCGCTGGCCCTGACCGCCCGTGAGTTCGACCTTCTCGCTTTCCTGATGCGCCGGCCCAACCAGGTGTTCAGCCGTGAGGAACTCATCAAGGCTGTATGGGGATGGGACTTCGGAGACCTCTCAACAGTCACCGTCCATGTCCGCCGGCTGCGCGAGAAGATCGAGGCTAATCCCACCAAGCCACAGCTCATCAAGACAGTCTGGGGTGTCGGCTACCGCTTTGACGTCCCACCCGGGGACGACCACGGGGCTTCCCATGGAGGGTAGCGAGCTCTGGACCATCCTTGCATGGGTCCTTTTCTGGGCCGTCCTGATCGGTGCCACCACACTGGCTCTCCTGCGGTTGCTGCGCCGGACCTCTGTACTGGCTCAAATTTGCTTAGTGGTTGTCGCCACCGTCGCAGTGCTCGTGGCGGGCATGGTCAGCGCCTTCAACGCGATGTTCATCTCCGCCAGGGACCTCGAAGTGATGTGGTACATCCTGGCGGTGGCATCGGCCGTGGCGGTTGCGCTATCCCTTGTGCTCGGCGCTGGAGTGTCCAGGAACGCAGCGCGGCTGGTGGATGCAGCGCGCCGGATTGGTCGTGGCGAAACGCTCGAGCACTCCGTGACGGAGGACAGGGGAGCATCTCCGGCCATGACCTCGGAGCTCGCCGAACTGGCCCAGGAACTTGAAGCCAGCAGCCGGAGCCTCGCCGAATCGCGGGAGCGCGAAGCTGCCATCGAGAAAGCACGGCGGGAACTGGTGTCCTGGATTTCGCATGACCTCCGCACCCCGCTTGCCAGCATGCGTGCCATGACGGAAGCCCTTGAGGACGGCATGGCCGCGGATGTGCAGGGCTACTACCGGAAGATCATCGGGCAGACCGAGCAGATGACCGCCATGGTCAATGACCTTCTGGAGCTCTCCAAGATCCAGGCCGGGACCCTGCGCCTGAGCGCTGAAGCGCTGGATCTGTACGACCTCGTCAGCGATGCCCTTTCGGACCTGGCGCCCCTGGCAGCGAAGCGGGGCATCAGGCTCGACGGCGGCGGTGATCGGGAGTGCATGGCGGTGGCCGATGGACCCAGCCTGGCCCGGGCAGTACGGAACATCCTTCTCAACGCCATCATCTACAGCCGGCCCGGGACCGATGTCCACGTCAGCGTGGGGCGGGACAACGGAAACGCGGTGATCGCGGTCCAGGACCAATGCGGAGGAATTCCGGACGAGGACCTCCCGCACCTTTTCGAAACAGGGTGGCAGAAGGACCCCTCCCGAGGTGCCACTGAGGCCCTGCAGGGAAGCTACAGCGGTGCGGGCATCGGACTCAGCATGGTGGCGGGCATCGTCAAGGCGCACGGGGGATCAGTGACGGTCGGCAACGTCGACGGCGGCTGCCGCTTCGCCGTGAAGCTCCCGGCGGGATCGCTCCCGCCGGTTCCGGTGATGAAGGAAACCGCGGGAACAACCGGAACAGACAACGGCCCTGGAGGCAGATCATGAGCACGCCCGTAAGGAACCCCACGAAGACCGGGAGCCCTGCCGGCGGACCGCGGTTGTGGGCACCGGCTGCTGGGCTTGCTGCCGGAGCGGCCGGGATAGCGGCAGGGGAGCTTACCGCAGGGCTCCTCAGTCCGCTGGTATCCCCGGTGACGGCCCTCGGCGGGGCAGTGATCGACGCCGTTCCACCCGGCGTGAAGGACCTGGCCGTGCAACTCTTTGGCACGGCGGACAAGATCGTCCTGGTGGCATCCATCGTGGTGGTCGCCGGGTTCCTGGCCGCGCTCGCAGGAATCCTTGAACGCCGGAGGGCAGGACTCGGGCTGGCACTTGCGGGACTCGCAGGCGTAGCGGGACTGACCGCCGTCGTAACCCGGGCACAAGCCAGCCCGCAGGCGGCCCTGGCGCCGATCGTTGCCGCGGTAGTCACCATGCTGCTGTTAAGGATGCTCATTCGCAGGCTCGAGACCTGGGTTCCGCGGGGAAGCACTGCGGCAGAGGGCGGAGGCGGGCAGGCACCCCTGGCCAGGCGGAGCTTCATCAATGCCCTGTCCGGAACTGCCTTGGCTGCGGTGGTCGGGGGTACCGTGACCACCATTCTTACCCGGGCCACTGCTGTGGCTGCCGGGTTCCGCAGCTCGCTGACGCTGCCCGCACCGGCCACGCCGGCGCAAACCGTACCAGCAGGTGCCTCGTTGGCCTTGGCGGGGATCAGTGCCTTGGTAACCCCGAACGCCGACTTCTACAGGATCGACACCGCCCTGACGGTTCCGGCCATCGACCCGCCCTCCTGGAAACTGAAAGTCACCGGCATGGTGGAACGGGAGATCGAACTGGACTTCGCAGAACTCCTGGCCAAGCCCATGGTGGAACGCCACATCACCATCGCCTGCGTGTCCAACAATGTTGGCGGCGACCTCATCGGCAACGCCCTGTGGTTGGGCTGGCCGGTGCGCGAACTGCTCGCCATGGCGGGGCCGAAAGCCGGGGCAGACATGGTGCTGTCCACCAGCAACGACGGCTGGACTGCCGGCACGCCCCTTGAAGCGCTCACCGACGACCGCGACGCGCTGTTGGTGGTCGGCATGAACGGAGAGCCGCTGCCCTTGGAACACGGATTCCCCGTCCGCATGATCGTGCCCGGGCTCTATGGCTACGTGTCCGCCACAAAATGGTTGACTGAACTCAAAGTGACCCGCTTCGCCGACGATACCGGGTACTGGACACCCCGGGGCTGGAGCGACCACGGACCCATCAAAACGCAATCCCGCATCGACGTGCCACGCAGCGGGCGGACTGTCCAAACAGGAAAAGTACAGTTTGGCGGCGTTGCCTGGGCGCAGCATCGTGGGATCGAACGCGTTGAGCTGCGCGTCAACCGCGGCGCCTGGCAGAGGGCACAACTGGCGAGCGCCATTTCCACTGACACGTGGTGCCAGTGGCAGGTCGGCATCGACCTGACCCCTGGCGACTACGAAGTGCAGGTCCGGGCCACCGACGCAACCGGCCAGCCGCAAACCGAAGACAAAGCTCCCGTAGCCCCGGACGGCGCCACGGGTTACCACACCATCAGTGTCAAAGTGGCCTGAGCATCTACTCTGGGAACGTCCGGATGTTTTCCGGATGCCACCATGCCCCCAGGAGGATGTCCGTGCCCAGATCTGTTGCAGACCATCGCCAGGCCGTGGCGGAACTGCTGGCAGCGGTGACCGCGAGGAAAGGCACGCTGCGGCTCCCGCTGTTGGACGCACTCGGGATGGTGCTCGCCGGTGACCTCCACGCACCGTTGTCCCTGCCTCCGTTCGCCAACTCCCAAATGGACGGTTATGCCGTCCGTTCCGCTGACATTCCCGACGGCGGTGCGAAGCTCCGGATATCCGCGCCCGTTCCGGCAGGTGCGGCGCCGGTGGCACTGAAGGCCGGCCATGCTGCACCCATCATGACCGGGGCCATGATGCCTGAGGGCGCCGACGCCGTCGTGCCGATTGAAAAGGCAACACCTGGTACGTTCCCTGATCCCGGAGCCCTGGACGCCGAGGTGCATCTGCCGGAGGTGGAGCCCGGGACGTACGTGCGCAACCGCGGCAGCGACATTGAAGAGGGTGCGCTCGCATTGGCCGCCGGCACCGTGCTTGGCCCTGGCCAGCTGGGGCTGCTGGCAGCGCTGGGCTTTGTCGACGTCGAGATCCGCCAGCCCCTGCGTGTCCTCCTGCTCACCACCGGAGACGAGGTCCAGGAGCCAGGCACCGAACTGACGCCCGGCAGGATCTATGACTCCAATGGAACGCTCCTGGAAGCCTCCATGAAGCAAGCGGGACTCGAGGTGGTCCGCACTGGCATCTCGGACGACCAACCGGCGGGCCTGCTGGCGGTCCTGCACCATCACCTCGCGGACCGCGACGGCGAGGCGCCGGTGGATGTGATCGTCAGTACCGGGGGAGTGAGCAAAGGGGCGTACGAGGTCGTGCGTCAAGCGATGGCCGGGCAGCCGGTGGACTTCCTGCACGTTGCCATGCAACCGGGCGGGCCACAGGGACTGGGTACTTTCAACGGGGTCCCCTTCATCGGTTTCCCGGGGAATCCTGTCAGTTGCCTCGTTTCCTTTGAGATGTTCCTCCGCCCCGCCCTTTCGCACGTGGCCGGGACGCCCGCCCCGCGGCCCGCGCTGAGAGCACGCCTGGCTGAGTCCCTGACCTCGCCCTATGGCAAGCACCAGGTGCGCCGGGGCACCGTCGTGGACGGAGTGGTCCGCATGGAGGGCGGTGCCGGCTCCCACCTGGTCCATGCCCTTGCCCGTGCCAACGCCCTGGTACAGATCCCCGAGGACGTCACGGAACTCGCAGAAGGGGACGAAGTGGAAGTATGGATGCTGTGAACCACACTTCCGAAAACCCCCAAGGCCCCGGGGGCCTGACCCATCTCAGGCAGGACGGCACTGCCCAAATGGTGGACGTCTCCGAAAAGGACGTCACAACCCGCGAAGCCACGGCCACGGCCACGGTCCGCTCCACCGCAGAAGTCCTTGCCTTGTTGGGCGCTGGCGAGTTGCCCAAGGGCGACGCGCTCGCGGTCGCGCGGGTGGCCGGCATCATGGCTGCGAAGAAGACTCCCGAGCTCATCCCGTTGTGCCATCCGTTGCCCATCTCCAAGGTCACCGTGGACTTTGAACTGGCGACGGACTCGGTGGGGATACTGGCCACCGTCAAGACCCGTGGCGTCACCGGCGTCGAAATGGAAGCGCTGACTGCAGCCTCCGTGGCCGCGCTGAGTGTCTACGACATGATCAAGGCCGTGGACAAGCACGCCGTCCTGAGCGACATCCGTGTTCTGTCCAAGAGTGGCGGCAAGAGCGGAAGCTGGGACGTCTCCGGCGATTCCCTGCATGGGGAGGCGGACGCATGAGTGCGTGCGAGCCCAACGCGCACGGGCCCCGGAAGGCCGGCGTCGTGATTGCCTCCACCCGGGCGGCAGCCGGAATCTACAGCGACGAAACCGGCCCGATCATCCTCGACTGGCTCAACGAGCACGGTTTCGACACTTTTCCCACGATGGTGGTGCCCGACGGCGAACCCGTGGGCGCCGCGCTCAGGGCCCTTCTGACCCAGGAACCGGCCGTCGTCATCACCAGCGGGGGAACGGGCCTTAGCCCTGATGACCAAACACCGGAAATGACGCTCCCCCTGCTGGAACGCGAGATTCCGGGCATCATGGAAGGCATCCGGCGCGCAGGCGCGGCAAAGACCCCCATGGCCATGCTGAGCCGTGGCCATGCGGGCGCAGCTGGCAGGACATTCATCATCAATCTGCCGGGATCGCCCAAGGGGGTCATGGACGGGCTGGCCGTCCTCGACCCCGTCATCGGGCATCTCTGCGAGCAACTGGAAGGAAGCCATGGGCACTGAAACGGACTTCGAAGTAGTCAGCGCTGTCCTGAGTTCCGAGCCGATCTCGGTGGACCAGGCCATCAGGGCCGTGGAATCGGACACTGCCGGCGCGGTGGTCAGCTTCAGCGGCGTGGTGCGCAACCACGACGACGGCAAGGCAGTGGACCGGCTGAGCTACAGCGCCCACCCCACTGCGCATAAGGTCATGACCGACGTCGTCGCGCAGCTTGTTGCCGAGCATTCGGGCGAAGCTGACCAGCCGGTGCGCATTTGGGCCGCCCACAGGATCGGCCTCCTTGAGATCGGTGATCCCGCACTGGTGTGTGCCGTGGCAGCTGCGCACCGCGGCCAGGCCTTTGCCGTCTGCTCGGAACTGGTGGACCGGGTCAAGGAGCAAGTCCCCATCTGGAAGGAACAGTTCTTTTCCGACGGCACCGTTGAATGGGTTGGAGCAGGGGAGTAGGGCGGAGTCACGGTTCCTCCCCGGGTACGGCCCGGCGGTAGGGTTAACGCCATGACCGAACAACTTGCTGTTGCAGTGCTGGGCGCCAACGGGCGCATGGGAATCGAAGCCGTGAAGGCCGTTGAAGCAGCTGGGGACATGACGCTGGTCGCGGCTCTTGGCCGTGGTGATTCCCTGGAAAAACTGCTCGACGCCGGTGCACAGTATGTTGTTGACCTCACCGTTCCGGATGTCACCGAAACCAATGTCCGGTTTGCCGTTGAGCACGGAATCCACGCTGTTGTGGGTACCACCGGTTGGGATGCGCACCGGCTGGACGCCCTGCGGACCCTCCTGGAGCAGAAGCCGGGCACCGGTGTCCTGATCGCCCCGAACTTTGCCCTTGGATCGGTGCTGGCCAGCGCGTTCGCGGCGAAGGCATCGCAGTACTTCGAGTCCGTGGAAATCATCGAACTTCACCACCCCAACAAGGTGGATGCGCCGTCAGGCACCGCAGTGCGTACCGCGCAGCTGATCGCCGAAGCGCGCCAGGAGGCCGGCGTCCCGGCCAGCCCGGATGCCACCGAAACGTCCCTGGATGGTGCAAGGGGCTGCGATGTGGACGGCATCCGCGTGCACAGCGTCCGCCTCCGCGGGCTCGTGGCCCACCAGGAAGTGCTCTTCGGCGGTCCGGGCGAGCAGTTGACGCTGCGCCACGACTCCTTCGACCGTGCCTCCTTCATGCCCGGTGTCCTGTTGGGGCTGCGGAAAGTGGCAGCAAACCCCGGCCTGACGGTGGGCCTGGACGGCTACCTGGACTTGGGGTTGTAAATCGTGGCACATTTCCTGACAACCCTGAAGAAGAACCGCACCAAGATCTGGGTAGGTGCCATCACACTGCTTTTGGTGCTGTACCTGGTGGTTTCAGTGCAGCGCTCGTTCCTTCTGCTCGGAGACCCCAACCTGGTGGCAAAGGGAATCGGCGCGGCCTACTTGGTGCTTCCGGTCATTGGGGCCTGGGCCTTGATACGTGAATTGCTCTTCGGTGCACGTACCGAACAGATGGCCAAGGTCCTGGAAGCCGAAGGTGGCCTGCCGGAGGACACCCTGCCCCGGACGCCGGGCGGGCGGATTGTGCGCGCCGCTGCCGATGCCGAGTTCGAGAAGTACCGCGCTGAAGCCGAGGCCGCCCCGGAGGATTGGCGTTCCTGGTTCAGGCTCAGCTGTGCCTATGACGCCTCAGGTGACCGTAAACGCGCCCGGGCGTCCATGCGCGACGCCGTGAAGCTGTTCCGCTCTCAGCCCACTGCCGCCGGGCGGTAACTGCCCAACCTCGATGCCGTGTGGGCCGCCCACTCAAGCGGTCCCCGCCGCCTGAGCAAGGCAAAACAAACGCCGATGCCAATGGCGCACAGCGCCTGTGCCCAGTACATGCCTTCGTTCGTCCACGCTGCAGGCAGGGGCTGGTTGGTAAAGCCCGAAACCACCCACACATGTGCCGAATACAGGCTTAGCGTCATGGCGCCGGGCCCGCTGAGCACCATCAGGAAATTGACCCTGATGCGTTCGGCAAGCCTGCCAAGAACCAGGAAGAAACCCACGACTCCGGCAGCTACGCCGCTGGTGTGCAACAAATCCAGCGTGGTACCAGCATGTGGCGCCGCCGTGGCCAGCCACCACCACGAATCCACCTGCTGCAGCCCCGTGAGATTGACCTGCAGCATGCTCTCCAAGGGATAGCCCCTGGTGCCGGGCAGCACCGACAGGGCAGCCCGGCCACCCCACGCTTCCATGGCCAAGACCCCAACGACTTTCGCTACGCTGGCAACGACGATTCCAACGCTAAGCAGCATCAGCTGGACCTTCGCCTTCGTCAGCGCCAGGCGCCCGATCACCAGGCCGACCAAGAGGTACGAAATCCACTGGCACACAGGGTAGTAGCCGGTGAAGAACAGGTCAGCCAGCAATCGGGTGGGGGTTCCCAGATCCTCCCAGCCGGGGTTGTGTCCCAACTGCAATGGCGGGTTCTCGTCCAACAGCAAGGGGCGGGTCAGGTACGCGAGGACTGGCGAGGCCACCAGCCATCCCACCGCCCAGAAGATCAGCGTCTTCAGTTGCAAACCCAGGAAGGGCAGGATGCACAGGAACAGGAGAGCGTAATGCACCAGGATCACTGCGACGTTGACTTCCAGGCCGCCCAGGGCAAGGCCGACGACGGCGATCACCAGGGCGCGCATGGCCACGCCGCCCCTGGCGGACCAGAGCTCAGCTCCGCTGCGCGGCTCCTGCTTGCCTGTCGCCAATGCCAAGCCGATTCCGGCCAGTACAGCGAAGAGTGCTGCAGACCTGCCGGAGAACACCAGCCCCACCATGGTTGGCTCCCAATGGGGCGCCGGGCCAAAGGTAGGCAGCAGGTGTGTGGCCATCATGCCAAGAAGAGCCGCTCCTCTGGCTGCATCGATGCCGGTCAGCCGTGAAGGGCCCGTGCGGTGGCCTGGTGCCTTCCGCGGGGGCGCCATCTCTTGCGAAGTCATGGTGCGATCGTCTCATGTCCGGGGTGCCATGCCTGGGACAGGCCAGCTGCCGGACTCCTGGCCCCACAGCCTTGTATTCGAATATGTGTTCGAATAACATGGCCGCATGAGCGATGTTCCAAAACAGCCGGCCGGTCCGTGCGGACCCATGAGAGCGATGAGTCCGGGAGTGGTCGACTTCCTTTTCAGGCAACTCGTGGCTGGCGAACCTCCCGAGGACACACACTGGAACAGTGAGGGCACAGTGCTCGCGGAGCAGGCTCCGGGCGCTGAATTGGCCCGCAGGTTGTCGGAAACCGATGTGGAATCCCTGACGCCGCTGGAACTGTTCGAGTACGTCCGGGCTTCCCAGCGCCTGGTCACTTGGGCGGAGCAGCTCAAAGAGCGCGCGGTAAGCCGGTACTGTTCGGAGGAGCCCGCGCGGACACGCAAGCCCGCGTGATAACTGTGCCCCATTCTTGTAACGGGGCTGTGACAGGGTAACGTTTTTCCTATGTCTGACGTTCGCGCGCCCATTCCCGCCCTTGGTACCCTGCTGACCGCCATGGTCACCCCCTTTACTGAGGACGGCAAGGTCGACTACGACCAAGCCGCAGCGCTGGCAGAAAAGCTTGTCCAGGACGGTTGCGATGGACTCGTAGTTACCGGCACCACCGGAGAGACCTCCACCCTGACGGACGACGAGAACCTCGGTATGTTCCGGGCCGTCAAGGAAGCCGTGGGCGGCAAGGCTGCCATCATCGCCGGCACGGGCACCAACGACACCGCGCACTCGGTGCACCTCTCGCAACGGGCCGCTGAACTGGGTGTCGATGGTCTCCTGATCGTCACCCCGTACTACAACAAGCCCAGCCAGGCCGGCGTGCGTGCCCACTTCGAAACCGTCGCCTCCTCCACTGACCTGCCGGTCATGCTCTATGACATTCCAGGCCGTTCCTCCATCGCCATCGCGCCGGAGACCATGATCGAACTGGCCAAGCACCGCAACATCGTTGCGGTCAAGGATGCGAAGGCTGATTTCGCTGCCGCCACGCGTGTCATGGCCGAGACCGACCTCGTTTTCTACTCCGGCGACGACGGCCTGACCCTGCAGTGGATGGCGCTGGGTGCTGTTGGCCTGGTGGGCGTCACCACCCATGTGGCCACGCGACGGTTCCGCGAGCTGATCGACGCCGTCAACAACAACGACCTCGCTACGGCGCGGTCCATCAACTTTGAACTGGAGCCCGTGGTTCGTGCAACCATGACCCGGGTCCAGGGCGCAGTAGCCGCCAAGCAGATTCTCAAGTGGCAGGGAGTCCTGCCCAACTCGGTTGTCCGTTTGCCCCTCGTGGAGCCGGACGCGGCCGAGATCGACATCATCCGCGGGGATTTGGCGGAAGCCGGAATGGACTTCAACGTCCAGGACGGTTCCGCCGGAAAGTAGCACAATATGACCCAAACCGCCCTTCCCGGACTGGTTACGCCGCCGAAACTGCCCAAAGGCACGCTGCGGATCGTTCCGCTCGGTGGACTGGGAGAGATCGGCCGCAACATGGCGGTCTTCGAAATCGACGGCAAGTTGCTCATTGTTGACTGCGGGGTGCTCTTCCCCGAGGAAACGCAACCTGGTGTGGACCTGATCCTGCCCGATTTCTCCTACATCGAGAACCGGCTGGACGACGTCGTCGGAGTGGTCCTCACCCACGGCCACGAGGACCACATCGGCGCGGTTCCCTACCTGCTGCGCCTCAAGGCCGACATTCCGCTGATCGGTTCGCAGTTGACCCTCGCGCTGGTGGAAGCCAAGCTGCAGGAGCACCGGATCAAGCCGTACACCCTCACCGTCACTGAGGGACAGGTGGAGCAGTTCGGTCCGTTCGAGTGTGAGTTCGTTGCAGTCAACCACTCCATCCCGGATGCGCTGGCGGTCTTCATCCGCACCGAGGGCGGCAACGTCCTGCACACCGGCGACTTCAAGATGGACCAGCTGCCCCTGGACGGCCGCATCACGGACCTCCGGCACTTTGCCCGGCTCGGCGAAGAGGGCGTGGACCTCTTCATGGCGGACTCGACCAACGCAGATGTCCCCGGGTTCACCACGGCCGAGAAGGAAATCGGACCCACGCTGGACCGCTTGTTCGGACAGGCAAAGAAGCGCATCATCGTGGCCTCTTTCTCCTCCCACGTGCACCGCGTCCAGCAGGTCCTCGACGCTGCAGCCAAGCACGGACGCAAGGTCGCCTTCGTGGGCCGTTCGATGGTCCGCAACATGGCCATTGCCGCCAAGCTGGGTTACCTGGAGGTGCCGGACGGCATCCTGGTGGACATCAAGAACATCGACAACATGCCCGATGACCGTGTGGTCCTCATGTCCACCGGCTCCCAGGGTGAGCCGATGGCGGCACTCTCGCGCATGGCGAACGGCGACCACCGCGTGATCGTCGGCAAGGGGGACACCGTCATCCTGGCGTCCAGCCTGATCCCCGGCAACGAGAACGCCGTTTTCCGCATCATCAACGGCCTCCTCAAGCTAGGTGCCGACGTCATTCACAAGGGCACGGCCAAGGTCCACGTCTCAGGCCACGCAGCGGCCGGGGAATTGCTCTACTGCTACAACATCCTTGAGCCGCTCAACGCCATGCCTGTGCACGGTGAAACCCGGCACTTGATCGCCAACGGAAACATCGCCCTGGAGTCGGGTGTGCCGTCCGAAGGCATCATCCTCAGCGACAACGGCACGGTCATCGACCTCAAGGACCACGTGGCGAACATCGTGGGCCAGGTGGAAGTTGGATTTGTCTACGTGGATGGTTCCAGCGTGGGCGAAATCACCGACGCCGACCTGAAGGACCGCCGCGTGCTGGGCGATGAGGGCTTCATTTCCGTCATCACCGTGATCAGCCGCGCTACCGGCAAGATCGTCTCTGGCCCGGAAATCCACGCCCGTGGCGTGGCCGAGGACGACTCGGTATTCGACGAGATCGTTCCCAAGATCAACGCGGCACTCGAAGAGGCCGTGCTTAACCACACGGACCACACGAACCACCAACTGCAGCAGGTGGTCCGCAGGATCATCGGTACCTGGGTCAACCGGAAGCTGCGCCGCCGTCCAATGATCATTCCGGTGGTCCTGGAGGCGTAGCCCGTCAGCAACATGAATACCCAAGGGGGTCTGAAATCCGCGGATTTCAGACCCCCTTGGGGTACCGTGGCACGTATGGCGACCCGTACTACCTCCGCGCCACGAGGCAGCTCAAGCAATAAATCCGGCGGCACAGGCCGGAGCGGAGCCGCATCCAAAACCAGCGCCGCAAGCAAAAGCGGGCGGGGCAGTACTGCCCGCACCAAGCAAGCGGCCGCCGTCGAACCCCAAACACCGCTTCCACTGCGCATGTTGTCAGGTGCCTGGCAGGGGATCGGACATGTGGTGGGCGCCGGCGTTCGGCGCATTGGCCATGATGTCAGCGACCTCGACCCCGCGGACCGCAGGGATGGGGCAGCCCTGTTCAACCTCGTCCTGGGCATCGCGATAGCCACCTTCGCCTGGTGGGGCCTCACGGGTTGGCTCCCGGACATCGTTTACAGCGTGGTCAACGGGACGTTCGGATGGATGTCCCTGATCCTGCCCTTCATGCTTTTTGTCTGCGCCTTCCGCTTGTTCCGCAAGCCCCAGGACGGCCGCGGTAACAACCGCGTGGGCATTGGCTTCATGATCATGACGTTGGCCGGGTCCGGGCTGGCCCAGGTCATTGGGGGCCAACCGACCGTTGCCGATGGTTTTGACGGACTCCGCCGGGCAGGGGGCATGCTGGGATTCCTAGCCGCGGCGCCGCTTGCGGCAATCCACGTCGCTGTCCCGGTCATTGTCTACAGCCTGCTGGCTTTTGTTTCCGTGTTGATCGTCACGGCCACCCCATTCGGTGCGATTCCCGCCCGGATCCGGGGTGCCTATGAACACCTCATGGGCGTTGACCTCATGGATGGGACCGACAAGGACGGCCACGACCGGAGCTACCTTTACGGCAACAGCCCCGCTGCCACGCCGAAAAAGAAGAAGCGCATGCGCCTCTTCGGCAAGGACGAAGAATCCGACGCCGGCCTGGAAGGTTACGTCGGTGATGAGGCCTTCGAGCACGCCATAGTCGACGACGACGACGAAACCCCCGCTGCGTCCGCCCCCCGCGTCCCCCCGGGCGTCCGGCGCCCCACGCAAGCCGAAATCGCCGTGGAGAAGATCAAGGCGGCCCAAGGCCTCGCCGGAGCAAACCCCGGCATCGACAACCCCACGGAAGCCATTCCGGTCCTGCCCCCTGAAATGACCGCCCCGGTAGCAGCCCAGGTGCCGGCGCGGCCCGCGACGCCCCCGCCTCCGCCCACGCCGATCCCGCAGCGCACGGAGCAGCTTTCACTTGCCGGCGATGTCACGTACACGCTGCCTGCCTCGGATTTCCTGACGCCGGGCTCCATCCCGAAGGAGCGCACGGAAGCCAACGACGCCGTCGTCGCCGCCCTGACTGACACCCTCACCCAGTTCAACGTCGACGCCGCGGTCACTGGCTTCAGCCGTGGTCCCACCGTTACCCGCTACGAGATCGAGCTCTCGCCCGGCACAAAGGTCGAACGCGTGACGGCGCTTTCCAAGAACATTTCGTATGCCGTGGCGTCAAGCGACGTACGTATCCTGAGCCCCATCCCGGGTAAGTCAGCCATCGGTATCGAAATCCCGAACACTGACCGTGAGACGGTGTCCCTGGGTGATGTGCTGCGAAGCCAGAACGCGCGGCGCACCGACCACCCCATGGTCATGGGTGTGGGCAAGGATGTTGAGGGCGGCTATGTCGTGGCCAACCTCGCCAAGATGCCCCACCTCCTGGTTGCAGGTGCCACCGGTGCAGGTAAGTCGAGCTTCGTGAACTCCATGATCACCTCGATCCTCATGCGGGCAACCCCGGATGAGGTCCGCATGGTCATGGTCGACCCCAAGCGCGTGGAACTCACCGCCTACGAAGGCGTCCCGCACCTCATCACCCCGATCATCACCAACCCGAAGAAGGCCGCGGAGGCCCTCCAATGGGTGGTCCGGGAAATGGACGCCCGCTATGACGACCTCGCCAATTACGGTTACAAGCACATCGATGACTTCAACAAGGCAGTCCGGGCAGGCAAGGTAACGCCTCCCGTCGATTCCAAGCGCGTCATCAAGCCCTACCCCTACCTGCTGGTGATCGTGGACGAACTCGCCGACCTCATGATGGTTGCGCCGCGCGATGTTGAAGACTCGATTGTCCGCATCACGCAGCTGGCCCGCGCCGCTGGCATCCACCTGGTGTTGGCCACGCAGCGGCCTTCCGTGGACGTCGTTACGGGCCTCATCAAGGCCAACGTGCCCTCCCGCATGGCGTTCGCCACCTCATCCGTCACTGACTCCCGCGTTGTCCTGGACCAGCCGGGCGCTGAGAAACTCATTGGCCAAGGTGACGCCTTGTTCCTGCCCATGGGTGCTTCCAAGGCCATGCGCGTCCAGGGTGCGTGGGTTACCGAATCAGAGATCCACAAGGTCGTCGAGCACGTCAAGGGACAGCTGCAGGCGGTCTACCGCGACGACGTCGCAGCCGAGGCACCCAAGAAGCAGATCGACGACGACATTGGAGACGACCTCGAGGTCCTGCTCCAGGCGACCGAGCTGGTGGTCACCACGCAATTCGGTTCCACCTCGATGCTCCAGCGCAAGCTGCGCGTTGGCTTTGCCAAGGCCGGACGCCTGATGGACCTCCTGGAATCCCGCGGTGTCGTGGGCCCCTCCGAGGGTTCCAAAGCCCGCGACGTCCTGGTGAAGCCGGATGACCTCGCTGCCGTTCTTGCCGCCATGAAGGGGCAGGAATCGCCAGCCACGCCGGACGCCCACACAGCGGCCTTGAGCGAGAACGCGAACTCCAACATCGCCGTCGGCGGCTATGCCGAAGACTTGGTGCAGGCGGACCTGGACAACCGGACGCAAGCCATGGAGTACTACGACGGCGCCGACGGTTCAGGTGACGACGACGAGGGCGGCGAGGACGCCTGGTCACTGACGGGCCGGTAGCCGCCAAGGCCGCAGCGCCAAGGACTGTAGCTCCAGAGACGGTAGCCTAGAGGAGTGACTACAGCCGAGGGCGATAACGCGACTTCCAGCAGTTCCGACGTCTGGAACCTGCCCAACATCCTCACGATGCTCCGCATCGTCCTGGTGCCCTTCTTCGTCTGGTTCCTGCTGGCCGATGACGGCCTTTACGGGCTCTGGCGCTGGGCGGCCGTTGTGGCTTTCGCCGTGGCAATCTATACGGACAAGCTCGACGGCGACATCGCACGTGCGCGTGGCCTCATCACCAACTTCGGCAAGATTGCCGATCCGATTGCCGACAAGCTTCTCATTGGGTCGGCGCTGGTACTGCTGTCCGCCCTGGGGGAGTTGCCGTGGTGGGTCACCATCCTCATCCTGGTCCGTGAGTGGGGCATCACCGCGCTGCGCTTCGTCGTGATCCGTTACGGCGTCATGCCTGCTTCGCGTGGCGGCAAACTCAAGACGGTAGTTCAAACGGTGGCCATCTTCCTTTACATCCTTCCGCTCAAGGCGATCGCCCCGTGGCTGGGAGATCTCGCTTTCTGGGTCATGATGGCAGCCCTCGGCATCACGCTCTGGACCGGCGTCGAATACGTCATCCAGGCCACGAAGCTGCGCGCCGCTGGACGTCGCCGGTGATGTCCGGTGGCAATGCGTCGGAGACAGCGACGACGGTCGTCGGGACTGCCATCCGCCAGAACCTCACTGTGGCAACAGCCGAGTCCTTGACCGCGGGGCTGGTGGCGGCGACGCTGGCCAACACTCCCGGGGCCTCCGGCATGCTGCAGGGCGGCGTCGTTGCCTACCAGAACTCCGTCAAGACCCATGTGCTGGGTGTCCCGGAGGACCTGCTTGCCGTGGTGGGTTCCGTTGATGGTGGCGTCGCCGAAGCAATGGCCGACGGCGCACGGCGGGCTTGCGCTGCCGACGTCGGAATTTCCACTACGGGAGTTGCCGGGCCCGACCCGCATGATGGCAAGGATGTTGGCACCGTGTTCATCGGGGTGGCTTCTGCCCAAGGTGTTGCTTCCTTCGAGTACAGCTTCGCCGGCGACCGGCAATCCATCCGCGAGCAAGCCTGCGAGGCCGCGTTGGCGCGTCTGCTTGCCGCGTTGGGTGAGGTTGGTTACCGTTCGTAAAGTAGTCGGGAACAAAAACTCATTCCCAATAGTTGTGTCATTGTGTCGCCTCGGAAGAGCCGGGGCGCCTAGGATGTAAAAACATACCCGGTCCGCCAGCCAGCGAACCGGACCAACGAGGGAGCATGGCGATACAGATGGTAAAGCAGCCCGTATCCGTAAACGGCGTTGTCCGCTGGAAGGATGTGGGCTTGGCTGATCAGACACAGAGCGAACAGAAGGAGCGCAAAATGGTTGTACTACGCCACGAGATCGGTGATGTACTGCGCGATGTCCGCCAGCGTCAGGGCCGTACCCTCCGCGAGGTTTCGCACAGCGCCCGCGTGTCACTTGGCTATTTGAGCGAAGTGGAACGTGGCCAGAAGGAGGCTTCTTCAGAGCTCCTGTCCTCTATCTGCACAGCCTTGGATGTTCCGTTGTCCCACATGCTTCGCGAAGTCAGCGACCGCGTGGCCGTCGCAGAAGGTGTTGCTGTCCCGGACACCGTGCCGCAGGAATTTTCACAGCGCTACGGCCGCGACCTGGACCTCACGGACGACTTCCCCCAGGGAATGCTCTCCGGAGCCCGGTAAACGGCCTACACGTCTCATGAAGAAGGTCCCCAGCCTCAGGCTGGGGACCTCCTTGCTTTCTGCTGCGGACCCGTTCGACCCGGCGTCACGCGCCGGCTGGACTGTCCGTGGTGTCGATTCCCGGCTCCTTGGGGCCCAGGTCCTTGAGCGCGCCGTCTCCGTAGATGGCGTTCAGGCGTCCCATGTAGTCAGCCAATGTCTGGACATCCTTCAGGGGCCACTCGCCGAGCCGTTCGCGAAAAACCTGGCGGCGGGCATCCTGGACCAAGTGCATCTTTTCCTCGCCCTTTTCCGTCAGGCGGATGGACTGGGCCCGGCCGTCCTGGGGATCCGCTTCCTTGTAAACGAGGCCAATGCTCTCCAGGAACGCGATCTGCCGGCTCACGGAGGGCTTGCCCACGCCAATGCAGGTCGCCAGGTCCGTCAACCGGATGGGGCCTTCCCTGCGGATGACAGTGAGAAGCCCGTAGGCTGCGGGCTCCATGTCCGGATGAACCTGCCGGGACAACTGGTGGGAGATCGAACGGGCGCGGCGCCAGAGCAGGCTCAGCTGGTGTTCCACCTGCTGGAGGGCGTCGTCGACGTCGTCGCCCGGCGCGGCCGGCTCCGGCGTGCTCTGGAGAGGATTGCTCATGGCAACCATTCTAGAGTCCACTGCCATGAGAGACTCTATCCGTGAGGGCAAGTGACTTTTGGCGATTGATGGACGACGAATTCGGGGCAGGGTACTCCCGCGTCCTGGCCACGTCCCTGGTGTTGGCCGGCGTGGGTGGACGGACGGCCGTTGAGGCCTTGGCCGCCGGGTACCACCCCCGCGAGGTCTGGTTGGCTGTGTGCGAGGTCCAGGATGTGCCTCTCGAACGCCGGCTGGGCAGGGACATCAAGCCTGCTTCGAACTGAGTTTGCCGCGGGTCCGCATCTTGGGGGGAGCGGCGGGACACGCCGCACTGTTGTTCGAATATCTGTTCGGATAGGGATATGCTCCTGTGAGAGGAAAATTGATTCCGTAGGACGCATTCCACAGCTTCCGGCACCTGGGTTATCCACATAGCCGGGTTCGGCACCTAAAAATGTCAGGCCGCCGTAATAGCGTCTTGGATGACAGGAAAGCGGCCTAACGGGCCACTCCACAGCGAGAAAGCATCAGAGGTGTGAACCATGGCGGCAACCCCGGATCGTGAGAAGGCGCTCGAAGCAGCGCTTGCCCAGATCGACAAGCAATTCGGCAAAGGCTCAATCATGCGCTTGGGTGATGACACCCGCGCACCTATCGAGGTCATTCCCACCGGTTCCATTGCGCTGGACGTGGCCCTTGGCATTGGCGGCCTGCCCCGTGGCCGAGTCGTGGAAATCTATGGACCGGAATCATCGGGTAAGACCACCGTTGCGCTGCACGCCGTAGCCAACGCCCAACGCGCTGGCGGCATCGCCGCCTTCATTGACGCCGAGCACGCGCTTGACCCGGACTATGCGGCCAAGCTGGGCGTGGACACCGATGCCCTCCTCGTTTCCCAGCCGGACACGGGTGAGCAGGCCTTGGAGATCATGGACATGCTGGTGGGTTCCGGTTCGCTGGACATCATCGTCATCGACTCCGTGGCCGCACTGGTTCCCCGCGCCGAAATTGAAGGTGAGATGGGCGACTCCCACGTTGGCCTTCAGGCCCGCCTCATGAGCCAGGCCTTGCGTAAGATCACGGGTCGATTGAGCCAGACCAAGACCACTGCGATCTTCATCAACCAGCTGCGTGAGAAGATCGGCGTCTTCTTTGGCTCGCCGGAAACCACCACTGGTGGCAAGGCGCTGAAGTTCTACGCATCGGTTCGCATCGACGTTCGTCGCATCCAGACCTTGAAAGAGGGCGCGGATTCCGTTGGTAACCGCACGAAGGCCAAGATCGTCAAGAACAAGATGGCGCCGCCGTTCAAGATCGCCGAGTTCGACATCATCTACGGTCAAGGCATCTCCCGTGAGGGCGGCATCATCGACATGGGCGTTGAGCACGGCATCATCAAGAAGTCGGGTTCGTGGTTCACCTATGACGGCGATCAACTCGGCCAGGGCATGGAAAACTCCCGGCGGTTCCTGCGCGACAACCCTGAGCTGGCACAGGAACTGGAGCGTTTGATCAAGGAGAAGCTTGGCGTCGGCGTCAAGCCGGAGGAAGACTCCCCGAAGCTGAAGGCCGTTGACGGCTAGGACCGGGCCGGACCCGGACTCTGCGGTAGCTGCAGATTCCGAGCCCGACCCCGAATCCGTGGCGCGCGCCATCGTCCTTCGGCAATTGACGATGGCGCCACGGAGCCGGCTGCAGCTGTCGCGCAAACTGGCGGAGCGCAACGTTCCCGAGGACGTTGCGGAGGCGGTCCTGGACCGCTTCGAGGAGGTCCAGCTGATTGACGATGCTGAATTCGCCAGGATGTGGGTGCGCAGCCGTTCGCAAAGCAAGAAGCTTGCCAAGGGGGCGATTCGTCGCGAACTGGCGGACAAGGGCATCGTGCTCGAAGCTGCTGAGGACGCACTGTCGCAGCTCAGCGACCAGGATGAAGAAGCCGCCGCCAGGGAGCTTGTGCAGCGCAAGCTTCGTCCGGGTATGGATCTCTCGGATCGTTCCGAGCGCGACAAGTACACCCGCAGGCTGGCCTCCATGCTGGCGCGCAAGGGCTACGCCCCCTCTTTGGCGTTCAGGATCGTCGGTGAGGTGTTGGCAGAAGCCGGTACCCTTGAGTAGTGAGTTTGACCATTCCTTCCCCAACACCCGCCACCAGTCCTTCGGCTGAGCCCAGGACCTACCAGGTCCGGACCTTTGGCTGCCAGATGAACGTCCACGATTCCGAGCGCATGGCGGGCCTGCTTGAGGACGCTGGCTATGTGCCTGCTGAGGGCGACGTTGCCGACGTCGTTGTGTTCAACACGTGCGCCGTGCGGGAGAATGCGGATAACAAGCTCTACGGCAACCTTGGCCAACTGCGCCAGGTCAAAGAGGCCAATCCCGGCATGCAGATTGCTGTTGGTGGGTGCCTGGCCCAAAAGGACCGTGAAACCATCGTCCGAAAGGCGCCGTGGGTTGACGCCGTCTTTGGCACCCACAACGTAGGAGCCCTGCCGGCCCTCCTTAACCGCGCCCGGCACAACAATGAGGCCCAACTCGAGATCCTGGAGTCCTTGGACGTCTTCCCGTCCACCCTTCCCACCAAGCGGGAGTCCGTGTACTCGGGATGGGTTTCAATTTCCGTGGGGTGCAACAACACCTGCACGTTCTGCATTGTGCCTTCGCTGCGTGGCAAGGAGAAGGACCGGCGACCCGGCGAGATTCTGGCCGAGATCCAGGCCCTCGTTGATGACGGAGTGGTGGAAGTCACCTTGCTTGGGCAAAATGTGAACTCCTATGGGGTGGAATTCGGAGATCGCCAGGCCTTCTCCAAACTGCTGCGTGCATGCGGGGACATCGAGGGACTCGAGCGCGTACGCTTCACCAGCCCCCATCCCGCCGCGTTCACGGATGATGTCATTGACGCCATGGCGGAAACCCCCAATGTGATGCCACAGCTGCATATGCCGCTGCAATCGGGATCGGACAAAGTCCTCAAGGACATGCGTCGGTCGTACCGTTCCAGCCGCTTCCTGGGCATCCTGGACAAGGTGCGGGAAAGGATTCCGCACGCTGCCATCACCACTGACATCATCGTGGGCTTCCCGGGTGAAACCGAGGAAGATTTCCAGGCGACGTTGGACGTCGTGGAAAAGTCGCGGTTTTCCTCGGCTTTCACCTTCCAGTACTCCAAGCGTCCGGGGACACCGGCCGCCGACTTGCCGGAGCAATTGCCCAAAGCGGTGGTCCAGGAACGCTTCGAACGGCTCACGGCGCTGCAGGATCGCATTGCCGCCGAGGAAAACGCTGCACAGCTGGGCCGGAAGGTCGAGGTCCTGGTGACAGCCCAGGCAGGCCGGAAGGCCGGGGAGACACACCGGTTGTCCGGGCGCACGCAAGACCAGAGGCTGGTGCACTTCTCCGTCCCTGCCGGGGCTGTTACTCCACGCCCCGGCGATTTCGTCACTGTGACCATCACCGAGGCTGCGGCGTTCCACCTGGTGGCGGATCCCGCGTCAGCCAGTGACTACGTCGTGCGGCGTTCACGGGCAGGAGATGCTTGGGACCGGTCGCAGGCCGATTCCTGCGGCGTTCCCGGACCGGGGACATCAAACGGCAAGACTGGCGTGTCTTTGGGCATGCCGGCGCTGCCGGTCCGCCGCGCGTAGCAGCGTCGTCCGAACGATGCTGCATTCCCAGCAAGCCCAACCGGTTATTGCCATCGTCGGCCCAACGGGCTCGGGCAAGTCGGATCTGGGCGTCAACCTTGCCTTGGCCCTTGGCGGAGAAGTCATCAATGCCGATGCGCTCCAGTTCTATCGGGGCATGGACATCGGCACAGCCAAGATCAGCGTTGAAGAGCGCAAAGGCGTTCCGCACCACCTCCTGGACACCCTGGACGTCACGCAGGAAGCAAACGTGGCTGACTTCCAGCTCGAATGCCGCGCAACCATTGACGACATCCACGCGAGGGGAAAGCGGGCCATTCTGGTCGGTGGCTCCGGACTTTACGTCCGCGCAGCCCTGGACGTCCTGGAGTTTCCGGGTACGGATCCAGCTGTGCGCAGGCGCCTGGAGGACGAATGCGAAACCAAGGGGCTGGCCCCACTCAGGGCCCGCCTTGAGGAAGTGGACCCCGTGTCGGCAGCACGTCTCGGCGATGCCCGTCGCATTATCCGCGCACTGGAGGTCTACGAACTGACAGCTCGCCCTTTCAGCTCCTTCATGCCTACGCGGGAGTACCACCAACCGGCTGTGCAGATCGGTCTGTCAGTGGACCGTGACGAACTCAGGGAGCGCCTGGGACACCGGGTGCATCGAATGGTCGACGCCGGCCTTGAGCATGAGGTCGGGCTGCTCGAAGCCCAAGGGCTCCGTCGCGGGAAAACGGCGTCACGGGCTTTGGGATACGCACAGTTCCTCAAGGTCCTGGACGGTGAAATGGACGTGCCCACTGCAGTTGAGGAAACCATCGTTGCCACGAGGCAGTTCGCACGCCGGCAACTCACCTGGTTCCGCGCCGACCCGCGGATCTCCTGGCTGGGTTGGAAAGACCCGGATGCGGTGTCCAAGGCCGTCTCCGTAGTCCGCAGCCAGGATCACCTGGGCAATTTCGGGCCGAACACACGTGGAAGGTAGCCTTGGTTCCATGGATGAAACCGCCTCAGTTCCCACCCGTCAGCCTTCGGCTGCCGACGCCTCCGATGCCACGTCAAGCCTTGCCGGATTGGCGTTTTCCAAGGGGCACGGAACCGGCAATGACTTCGTCCTGATCGCTGATCCAGGCGACGCCCACGAGATCACTCCGGGGCAGGTAGCGCAACTGTGCGACCGCCATACGGGCATCGGGGGCGATGGCCTCATCCGTGCCGTTCCTTCCCGGTTCCTCCCGGAGGGGCGCGCATTGCTGGAGGTGGATCCTGCCGCGGAGTGGTTCATGGACTACCGCAATGGAGACGGCTCGTTATCGGAGATGTGCGGCAATGGCGTTCGCGTCTTCGTCCACTTCCTCAACGAGCAGGGCCTGGTGGACCTCGGGCCGGGCGAAACGCTCACCATCGGCACCCGCGGCGGCATCAAGAAAGTAGTGCGCACCGCTAACGGATACGCCGTTGACATGGGCCCGTGGGAGTTCATTTTCCCCGAGGAGGCCACCAGCAAGGCCATGGACGCCTTGGTCAGCGCTGACGGCCTGGAAGTGGCCCGGCCGGGCCTTTCGGTAAGTATGGGCAACCCGCACACCGTGGTCGCCTTGGCAGAACTCAGCGAGCTTTCAGCCACCCAACTGTTCAAGGCTCCCGTTGTTGATCCCAAGCCGGCCAACGGCACCAACGTTGAATTCGTCGTTCCCGCTGAACCGTTGGTCGAAAACGGGGTGGGAACCATCACCATGCGCGTGCATGAGCGTGGAGTGGGGGAGACCCAGTCCTGTGGGACAGGAGCCTGCGCAGCTGCAGTAGCAATACGTCACTGGGCCGGCAGTTCCGCGCCCAACGACTGGCACGTAAAGGTTCCGGGCGGGGTCGTGGGTGTTAAGTTCTTCCCCGGGGCAGGTGGCCGTGAACACGTTGAGTTGAGCGGCCCTGCCGTCATTGTGGCTAGCGGGACGCTTTCCTGACGCGGATGATCCTGAAGGACTTGGACGTGCTTTCGCGGGAAACAGTGAAGGATGCATCCAGTTCCGCGGCCAGCCAGCGCTGCAGGGAGTCCGAGCCCAGGTTCTTCTGAACCACCAGCCAGGCGTTCCCGCCTGGCGCCAGCCGGGGCAACCACGTCAGCAGCAGTGAGTGCAGTTCGTCTTTGCCAATCCGGATAGGCGGATTGGACCAAATGGTGTCGAACTCGACGGCGGGGTCCACCTCGTGTGGGAGGCTGGCGGTGACGTTGTCCAACCCAAGCGCCGCTGCGTTCTCGTTGGTCAGGGCGACGCAGCGTTCGTTGACGTCGACGGCGAACACGCGGGCATGCGGGGCTTTCAGGCCAAGGGTCAGGGCTATCGGACCCCAACCGCAGCCGATGTCCAGCAGGTTCCCGTTGGGAGAGGGCGGCGGAACGTCCGACAGGAGAATCGCAGTGCCTTTGTCCACGCCGTCGGGGCTGAAGATCCCCGAGGACGTCTGCAGGTGGCGCGTTGCCCCCGCGAGCTCCACTGTCAGAGGCTTGCGGGTGAACGGTCCGGCCGGCTGGGCGGTGAAATAGTGTGCAGACTCCATAATTTGCCAGATTAGTTGGCTATCGGCGCCTTGGGAAACCGTCATCGACCAAGGCCTGGTTTGACACTGCTGGTAGTATTGAAGTCATGTTCTTGATCTTTGAGTAATCAGCCGAATCCGCCTGAATTGTCAGGCGTTCAACGGCACCGCCCGCGATGCAGGCCCGGCTTGGCATATACGCCCAGCCCGCGGCCTTTCCGCCCGGCAGGTCCCACCGGCATTCGTCCAGCATCCATTTCCACGGTGCCGGACACTCAGAAGATCAAGCCCCACCCAATTCATACCCAGGATTGCGCGATCATGCGATTCCTGACGGGGCAGTTCGACGACTTCCGACAGGCCGGGGCCTCCCTGCGGATACACCTGCCAGATCACCTTCGCCACGGCCCCAACAAGCCAGTGGCGTTCAGCACACAGGAGGCCACTTTGGCCCAAGCCCGTCAGCCCAGCGCGAAGAGCGCCCCATCAAGCAACAAACAGCACTATTCTGGAATTGCCGAACAGTCTAAGGAGACCATGACCACCCAGAAGCACTCCGGATCCGATTCCGACGCCCAGGACATGAGTCCTGAACAAATCCAGGCCGTCATTGACCGGATTCTTTCCAAGGATGTCCCTGCGCAGGCAACCGATGACAACGACGCCAACGGCGTGTTCGGCAAGGCACAGGCGATTTCCACCCTGGACCAAGAGCACAGCATCTACGACGGCGACCAGGAAGACCTCGCTGAGCGCCGCGCCTTGCGCCGCACCGCCGGATTGTCCACCGAACTCGAAGACGTCACAGAGGTTGAATACCGGCAGTTGCGCCTCGAAAGGGTCGTATTGGCCGGCTTGTGGACAGAAGGAACCTTGGCCGACGCTGAGAACTCCTTGCGCGAACTGGCAGCCCTCGCCGAAACCGCAGGTTCAGAGGTACTCGACGGTTTGGTTCAACGGCGTACCAAGCCGGACCCCGGGACGTTCCTTGGATCGGGCAAGGCACAGGAACTCAAGGACATTGTTGCAGCCACCGGCGCGGATACCGTGGTGGTTGACACCGAACTGGCGCCCTCACAGCGACGCGGACTTGAGGACATCGTTAAGGTCAAGGTCGTTGACCGGACCACCCTGATCCTGGACATCTTCGCCCAGCACGCCAAGAGCCGTGAAGGCAAGGCGCAAGTTGAGCTCGCACAGTTGGAATACCTGCTTCCGCGCCTGCGCGGTTGGGGTGATTCCATGTCCCGCCAGGCCGGTGGCCAGGTAGGTGGAGCCGGCGCAGGCATGGGATCGCGCGGTCCCGGTGAAACCAAGATCGAACTGGACCGTCGTCGCATCCGCACGCGCATGGCTAAACTGCGCCGTGAAATCGCCGCGATGAAGCCGGCCCGGGAGACCAAGCGCGCCAACCGCCGTCGTAATGCTGTTCCGTCGGTGGCGATTGCCGGGTACACCAACGCCGGTAAGTCGTCGCTGTTGAACCGCCTTACTGACGCAGGCGTCCTGGTGGAGAACGCCCTGTTCGCCACCTTGGATCCCACTGTCCGTAAAGCGCAGACCCCTGATGGCATTGGCTACACGTTGGCCGACACCGTGGGATTCGTGCGCTCCCTGCCCACCCAGCTGGTGGAAGCCTTCCGGTCAACGCTGGAAGAGGTGGCTGATGCGGACCTCATCCTTCACGTCGTCGATGCTTCCCATCCGGACCCCGAAGGGCAGATCGCCGCAGTCCGCGCTGTCTTTACCGAGGTTGATGCGCGCAAGGTTCCCGAGATCATCGTCCTGAACAAGGTTGATGTGGCTGATCCCTTCGTGGTGGAACGCCTCAAGCAGAAGGAAGCGCGGCACGCTGTGGTTTCCACCCGTACGGGCCAGGGAATCGCCGAACTGCTCGAGGACATCAGCCGCTCCATCCCGCGCCCGGGCGTGCGGCTTGAGCTGCTTATTCCTTACGATCGCGGCGAATTGATCAGTAAGTTGCACAGCTCCGATTCGGAAATCCTCAGCATCGAGCACGAGGAAAACGGTACGCGCGTCGTTGTCATGGTCCGCGAAGGATTGGCAGCCGAGCTGGAGTCATTCGTCAGCAATGGTTGAGAAGGTGGCGGCGGACGCCGTCGAGTCGGTGGGGGAGAAGACCACCCTCGAGTTGTTGGACCGGGCTGTAGCGGGCATGGGCGGCCAAAGCCGTGCCGGCCAGCACGAAATGGCCAAGCATGTCACCCGGGCCATCGAGACCGGGGAGCATCTGCTGGTCCAGGCGGGAACGGGAACAGGCAAGTCTTTGGCTTACCTGATTCCGTTGATCGCCCATTCCATGGACAGCGATAAACCGACACTCGTGTCCACCGCCACCCTGGCGCTCCAGACCCAGATTGTTGGCCGGGATCTTCCCCGGCTGCTGGAGACCATCAATCCTGCCCTGGAGCGTCCGGTCAACGTAGCGCTCGTCAAGGGACGGGCCAACTACGTCTGCCTTCAGAAACTTGAAGGCGGCTTTCCCAGCGAAGAACCTTCCGAAGGACAGCTCTTCTCCTTGGGCGAGGACACCAGCGTTCCGCACTTCGCGGCGTCCATGGGTGGGCCGCAATCGCAGCTTGGCAAGGAAGTGGTCCGGCTCCGTGAATGGGCTGAAAAGACCTCCACCGGAGACCGCGACGAACTGATGCCCGGTGTCACCGACCGTGCTTGGCGGCAGGTGTCCGTGACCTCGATGGAATGCCTCGGTGCACAAAAGTGCCCCGTCGCCGAGGAGTGCTTCAGCGAGCTTGCCCGGTCCCGCGCTGCTGAAGCCGATGTCGTGGTCACCAACCACGCCATGCTGGCTGTCAGCGCTTTTGAAGGCTTGGCAGTCCTGCCTGAATACGATGTTGTGGTGGTGGACGAAGCCCACGAACTGCAGGACCGGGTTACAGGTGCGGTGTCGGGGCAGTTGTCGGTGGCCATGGTCCACGCAGCTGCATCGAGTGCCCGGAAACACACGGCCATCACAGTCGATGCCCTCAATGCTGCCGCGGACCGCTTGGCTATGGCCATCGCCGGTGTCCCCAACGGGCTCTTGCCGAACGGGCTCAACGACGAACAGCTCGATTGCCTCGACCAGTTGCGCGATGCCACGCGGGCTGCCCTGTCCGATTCGAAGACAGATCCCTCAAACGCCGCCGACGGCGGCAGGCAGCTGGCCAGGTCACGGCTCATGCTGATCCTCGAGCTGTGCGAGCGGATGCTCGCCGCCAAGGAGAACCGGGAGGTCGTGTGGTTCTCGCGCAACAGCACTTTTGATCCCCAGCAGGGATACTCACAACCGGACGAGACGGCGCCGGCGCTCATCAACATCGCACCGCTGAGCGTTGCGGGCCGTTTGCGTGAGGGATTGTTCGCCGGACACACTGTGGTGCTGACCTCCGCCACGCTGGCGATTGGCTCGGCTTTTGAACCTGCAGCCGGAGGGCTTGGCCTGATTGGCGACGGCGCTCCCAGCTGGACAGGCATCGACGTCGGATCGCCTTTCGACTACCCCAAGCAGGGGGTGCTGTATGTGGCGAAGCACCTTCCCAAACCCGGCCGCGGCACCTCCCCGGAGGCCTTGGACGAGCTGGAAGACCTGATCCGGGCATCTGGCGGGGGAGCGCTGTGTCTCTTCTCCTCGCGGCGGGCAGCCGAAGAGGCGGCCGACGCAATGCGCCTACGACTGGATGTGGACATCCTTTGCCAAGGCGAGTCCACCATGGCGGCCCTGGTTAAGCAGTTCGCCGACGAGCCCGATACCTGCCTCTTCGGAACGATGTCGCTGTGGCAGGGTGTGGATGTCCCGGGTGGTTCATGCCGCCTCGTGGTCATTGACCGTATTCCGTTTCCGCGTCCCGACGATCCTTTGATGACGGCACGGTCCCGCGCGGTGGCGCAGTCAGGCGGGAATGGATTCATGGCAGTCTCGGCCACTCACGCAGCTATCCGTCTTGCCCAGGGTGCCGGGCGCCTGATCCGCTCCACCGGGGACAAAGGCGTGGTGGCGGTACTCGATCCCCGCCTCTCCACGGAGAGGTACGGCGGATTCCTGCGGGCCGCCCTGCCGCCGTTCTGGGCGACTACGGACCGTTCGGTGGTACGTGGTGTCCTGGAGCGGTTGGGATCCTCCAGGAAGGCCTGACGGGCCCCCTGCCGCGCCCTGGAGGCGCTGCCCCGGAGGCCAACGAGGGAAGCTAGAGGGACCGAAGTACGGAGACGACCTTGCCCATGATGGTTGCCTGGTCGCCGAGGATGGGTTCGTACTGGGTGTTCTGGGGCAGCAGCCAGGTATGGCCATCCCGCTGGCGGAATGTTTTCACAGTGGCTTCATCATCCAGCAGCGCAGCCACGATGTCCCCGTTGATGGCATCGTTCTGGCGGCGGACAACTACCCAGTCCCCGTCGCAGATGGCGGCATCGATCATGGAGTCTCCGGCGACCTTCAGCATGAAGAGCTCGCCGTGTCCCACGAGCTGCCTGGGCAGGGGGAGTACGTCCTCCACAGTCTGGTCGGCGAGGATGGGGCCACCTGCCGCGATGCGGCCTACCAGGGGAACCATGGCGGTATCGCTTGCGCTGGCAAGCTCCGTGACGGCCAGGCCGCCGGTGCTCCTGAGGCTTGCCGGTGCTTCGACACCCGGGATCGGACCGCCATCAAGTGTCAGCGGCATCAGCACTTCCATGGCCCGGGGCCGCTTGGGATCCCTGCGGAGGTAGCCAAGCTTTTCGAGCTGCGAGAGCTGGTGCGTGACGCTGGACAGGCTGGCCAGTCCTACGGTGTCGCCGATTTCACGCATGCTGGGTGGATAGCCGTTGTCGTTGACGGAACGCTGAATCGTCTCCAGGATCTTCTTCTGGCGCACGGTAAGGCTCTTGGGAGACTTTTGAGGCTGTTGGCTCCGCAGGGGTGCCCCGCCGCCTGTGGCTTTCGCTGCCATGTTCGCCAATGCCTTTCGTTCCGCCCCGAAGTGAGCCGGGGATGCAGGGCCTGAAAAAATGTCAGACCCTCCTGTTCCACTGAAACAGTGCTGTTTCTTCACTCAAACGTAGGGCAGCCACAGGCGTTTATCAAACATTTGTTCTAGCGAGTCTCGACACCGTTCGTTGATAAGTGCTAAAAATGTCATAGCAAGGTTCGAATATGTGTTCTATAAACACCGTCCCAAGGCTTGATGTTCGAACAGGACGTTCGAACACCGGGCAAGGCCGGGAACACAAAGAATTGGCAGCCCTGCTCCGGAAGCCCCGGAGCAAGGCAATAGCTCAGAAGGGCTCAGCTCATGTCCGCAATCACTTCGTTCGCTGATTTCCGCACCACCCAGGCACCCGCCCGCCTGCGCCTCACCCGCCGGGGCCGCATGGTCTTCTTTGGTATCCCGGCAATGCTCCTGGTGGCCGCCCTGCTTAGCCTGGCCGGTTTCATCACTTCCCCTGCCAAGGCTTCCGACTCCCAGGCGCAGCTGCAGCCGCCGGTTGCTGTGTCTGTGACCGTTCAGCCGGGCCAGTCCCTGTGGGGCATCGCCGGCGCTGCGGCTCCGGAACGGGATCCCCGTGATGTCATCGCCGAAATCATCCAGCTCAATGACCTCCGTGGCGGACGCATTCTTCCCGGGCAGCAGCTGTTCGTACCGGCCCACTGAAACGGCCGATGCACGGTGCCGATCGTGCGCCCGGATCTCTGCCCGGACGTCACAGTTACTCGGCAGTCCCAGTGGCCCCTTAAACTGTTCTAGTGAGTGAGCAGCTTGAGCGACTTGACCGACTTCCCCTCCGGACCAACCTGCGTGGACTGAGCCCCTATGGCGCACCGCAGCTCGATGTCCCCGTCCTGCTCAACGTCAACGAGAACACCCATGGCGTGCCAGCCGATGTCCAAGCTGCCATTACAGAGGCTGTGGCAGCAGCTGCAACTGGACTGAACCGCTATCCGGACCGCGAGTTCACTGACCTCCGCGAGGCCCTAGCCCAGTACCTTGGCCACGGCCTCTCTGCAGAGAACATCTGGGCCGCCAACGGATCAAACGAGGTCCTTCAGCAGATTCTCCAGGCGTTCGGCGGCCCGGGACGCAGGGCCCTTGGCTTCCCTCCCACGTACTCGATGTACCCGCTGCTGGCGAGCGGCACTGATACCGAGTACATCCGCGGAGTCCGCGCCGACGACTACGGTTTGGACGCGGAGTCTGCAGCTGCCCAGGTTCGGGAAACCGGGGCCAACATCGTCTTTCTGTGCTCCCCGAACAACCCCACGGGTACGGGCTTGGGCCTGGATGTGGTTGAGGCTGTGTATCGCGCCGGCGAAGCAAGCCAGGCCATTGTGATCGTGGATGAGGCGTACCACGAGTTCGCGCACGACAACACCCCGAGCGCCTTGACCTTGCTGCCCGGCCGTGAGCGGTTGATCGTTTCGCGCACCATGAGCAAGGCCTTCGCCCTGGCGGGCGCCCGTCTTGGCTACATGGCCGCCGCCCCCGAAGTTACGGACGCCATCAGGTTGGTCCGCCTGCCCTACCACCTGTCAGCCGTCACGCAGGCCACCGCCCTTGCAGCGTTGACCCACCGCGAAGCCCTCATGGCCGACGTCGAAGACATCAAGGTCCAGCGGGACCGCATCGTCACCGAACTTCTGCGCATGGGGCTCAAGCCGGCCGCGTCGGACTCCAACTATGTGTTCTTCGGCGGTCTTGAAAACCCCCACGAGATCTGGCAGGGCCTGCTCGATGCCGGCGTGCTCATCCGCGATGTCGGGATCCCGGGACACTTGCGGGTCACCGCGGGCACCGAGCCTGAAACCACTGCTTTCCTTGAGGCCCTGGAGGCACTCCTGGACGGCGAGGCATCCCGGCCCGCCTAGACTTGTCCATAGACCCAAACCAATCCTCCGTGTATAAGGACGTCCCAATGAGCGAAACCGGCGCTACGCCGTCCGCTGCCCGCACTGCGCGCATGGAGCGCACCACCAGCGAATCTTCCGTGCTGGTGGAGATCAACCTGGACGGCTCCGGCATTTCAGACATCAGCACCTCGGTACCGTTCTACGACCACATGCTGACGGCCCTGTGCAAGCACTCGCTGATTGACATGACCGTCAAGGCAACCGGGGACACCCACATCGATGCGCACCACACGGTGGAAGACGTTGCCATCACTTTCGGGGAGGTCCTCCGGACGGCCCTCGGCGACAAGGCCGGCATCCGCCGCTTCGGCGAAGCCACCGTGCCGTTGGATGAGGCCCTCGCGCACGCAGTCGTGGATGTTTCCGGCCGTCCCTACCTGGTGCACGACGGTGAACCCGCAGGCCAGGAGTACCACCTGATCGGCGGTCACTTCACAGGTTCGTTGACCCGCCACGTGTTTGAGGCGATTACCTTGCACGCCGGCATCTGCCTGCACATGAACGTTCTCGCTGGCCGGGATCCCCACCACATCGTGGAGGCACAGTTCAAGGCTTTTGCCCGTGCCCTTCGCGCCGCAGTTGAGTCCGACCCCCGCGTTGAAGGAATCCCCTCCACCAAGGGGGCACTGTGAGCGGCCAGATCCTGAAAAACGGTGCAGTTGCTGACGCGGCTGCCTCTGTGAAGCCGGAGTCCCCTGAAGGCAAGCCGACGGTAACTGTGCTGGACTATGGATCCGGCAACGTCCGGTCGGCCGTCCGTGCCCTGGAACGGGCAGGTGCCCACGTGGTGCTTAGCTCCAAGCCTGAGGACGTGCTCAACGCCGACGGCCTGGTCGTTCCCGGTGTCGGCGCGTACGAGACCGTGATGAAGGAACTCAAAGCTGTTGACGCCATCCGGATGATTGGACGCCGGGTTGCCGGCAGCCGCCCGGTGCTGGCCATCTGTGTGGGCCTGCAGGTTCTCTTCGAGGCTGGCGTGGAGCACGGTACCGAGTCCGAGGGCATGGCTGAATGGCCGGGAAAGGTGGAGCTTCTGCCTGCTCCCGTAGTGCCGCACATGGGATGGAACACTGTTGATGTACCGGAGGGTTCCAAGCTCTTCGCCGGCGTCGAGCAGGAGCGTTTCTACTTTGTGCACTCCTACGGTGTGCAGGAGTGGAACTTCGACGTCGTCCAGCCGCGCATGGCGCCGCCCATGGTCACATGGTCAGAGCATGGCGCCCGGTTTATTGCCGCCGTGGAAAACGGCCCGCTGTGCGCTACCCAGTTCCACCCTGAGAAATCAGGCGATGCCGGGGCCCGGCTCCTGCGCAACTGGGTCGACAGCCTGCGCAAGCCCTCGCCGGAAGCATCCGGAAGCGGTGCTGCCTGAATGTGGTCGGTAGTCCTCATGGGCCTGGCCGGGGTGTTGGTTGGCGGAGGAATTTCCTTCCATCAGCAAAAGAAGCCCCGCTGGGTCTCCGTTTCCTTCTATGCGCTGGCGGGGATGTCCCTGCTGGCTGCCTATCTCCTGACACTTCCCGGTAACTGAACCGCCGGTCCCTCACCAGCGGCCCCCCAAAAAAACCAAGGACACTCATGACCACCTCCACCCAGTCCATTCTGGAACTCCTGCCTGCCGTCGACATCGTGGACGGCCAGGCGGTTCGCCTCCTGCAAGGAGAAGCGGGCTCGGAAACCAGCTACGGAACGCCCCTTGAGGCAGCCTTGAACTGGCAGAACGACGGTGCGGAATGGGTTCATATGGTTGACCTGGACGCCGCCTTCGGCCGAGGCAACAACGCCGCGCTGATCAGTGAGGTCGTGTCGCAGCTCAACGTCAAGGTTGAGCTGTCCGGCGGCCTGCGGGACGACGAATCCCTTGAAAGGGCCCTTGAGTTGGGTGTTGCCCGGGTAAACCTTGGTACGGCGGCCTTGGAGAACCCCGAGTGGACGCGGCGGGCCATCGATCGTTTCGGTGACAAGATCGCCGTCGGGCTTGATGTTCGAGGTACCACCCTTGCCGGTCGCGGATGGACCAAGGAGGGCGGCGATCTTTGGGAGGTTTTGGCCCGGCTTGAGGACGCCGGGTGCGCCCGCTATGTGGTCACCGACGTGACCAAGGACGGTACGCTGCAAGGTCCTAACGTGGAACTGCTGCGCCAGATGGTCGAGAAAACCGGCAAGCCCGTGGTGGCTTCGGGCGGTATCTCCAGCCTGGAAGATCTCCGGGTCCTGCGCGAACTCGTTCCGCTCGGGGTTGAGGGCGCGATTGTGGGCAAGGCCCTGTATTCAGGCGCCTTCACCCTGCCCGAAGCCCTGGACGTTGCCGGCCGCCGCTGATGGGCCGCCACTCAGCCCACCAGCCGGAGAAGCGTGAACTGCCCGGCCACATCGCCGCAGCATTGGCCGGCGCAGGGGGAGCAACGGATTCTGCGGGCCAACCATGGGCCGGCAGGAGCCTCGCCGGAGACGATGCCAGCATCCACAACTTCGAGGACGACGACGGAACTGCCGACGCCGGTTATCTCGCCGCCATTGCGGCGCTGATCGACGGAACCGGCGGCGAGGCCGGTGTGGTAGCTTCCTTGGCTACGGCACGGGTTTTTGTACCGGTTGTTGCCCAGCTGGCCGAGGAAGCCGAGGGCGTCGACGGCCTGAATGCCGACAAGCAGGCCGATATGGCCTTGGTCACACTCAAGGCCCCCGATGGCCGCACGGCAATGCCGGTATTCACGTCGGCGGCCGCCCTGGAAGCATGGCACCCCCAGGCCCGTCCGGTAGCTGTTTATGCGGCCAGGGCGGCGCTTTCGGCAGTCTCGGAAGGTGCCCAACTCCTGGTTTTGGATCCCGGTTCCGACTTCGCCTTCGTTGTCCGGCGCCCAGCCATGTGGGCCTTGGCGCAGCAGAAGGACTGGACGCCGTCATACCTTGATGATCAACTGGAGACTGCTCTCGTTTCGACAGTTTCAGCCATCAGCGCGGTACGCCGCCTTGAGACGCAGGCCGGCGGCGGCGTTGCATCGCTCACCGCTGACGGCCGCCAGGTGTCCGGCGGTGGTCCGGGTCCGGAACTGCGGGTGGTGCTCTACCTTGAGGACGGGCTCGACGCCGCGGCGGTTCAAACGCTTGTGGCCCAACTGAACGATGCGTGGGCAAGCATGGATTCCTTTGCCGAAGGCGTCGATTCGATGGAAGTAAAACTGCAGCGCGCAGCGCAGGAGCCCGCGCCGCACTAATGGCAGGTCCGGTTCCCCGGGGTTGCCCGGGGAAATGAGGATTGAGCCAGTGAACTTCGCTCTCTACAAAGAGATGCTGTCAATACGCCCTGTCCGGCGGCTGCTGGTTGTCGGGATGATTGCCCGTATCCCGCATTCGGCCGCCGGGGTGCTCCTGACCCTCCACATTGTCCTGACGCTTGGCCAAGGCTACGCCGCTGCGGGTGCAGCGGCTGCGGTCATGACCATTGGCATCGCTTTGGGAGCCCCGTGGCGGGGGCGCAGGGTGGACATGGTGGGGCTGCGGAAGGCGTTGATCCCCTCGGTCGTCTCGGAGACGGTCATCTGGTCGATCGTGCCGCATGTTTCTTACCAGTGGCTGCTGCCGCTGGTCTTTATTGGCGGTCTTTTCACGTTGCCGATCTTCAGTGTTGTCCGCCAGTCGCTGGGCGTCATGGTGGACGGGGAACAGCGGCGTTCGGCATTTGCCTTGGACTCCATTGCCACCGAGCTTGTCTTCATGATTGGTCCTGCGGTCGGCGCCGTGGTCGCAACCAGCGGCTACTCGGCCCTTGGCCTCACCGCAGTAGGTATCTCCGTTTCCGTGGCCGGTCTTTTCCTCATGTGGTTCAACCCGCCCACCCGCAGCGACGCCGCCTGCACGCCGGAGGAATCGGCGGATCGCCAGACGGATGATCTTGCTGCTGCTGAGGCGGCCATGGTGGCTTCGGCTCCCGCGCATGTCCAGGAAGCGGCCTCGGAAATGGCGTCGGCAACCTCGCGCACAGCGTCCCTCCGGAATCGTGTGGCCAGGAACTTCACCTGGTTTACGGTCTCTGTTGCGGCGCTCTTCGCAGTGGCCGCCGGCTCCGGCATGGTGCTCAGCGGGTCCGATGTCAGCATCGTCGGGCTGCTGGAACGTGGCGGCCATCAAAATGAGATCGGAATCGTCTTCTTTTTCTGGTGCGCTGCCTCAGTCATCGGAGGCCTCATCTACGGGTCCATGAAGCGGCCCATCTCGCCCATGCTCCTGCTGCTCGGCATGGCGGCCTTGACCATTCCGATGGGTTTTGCCCGGGACACGTGGACGCTGGCCTTCCTCTCGCTCCTGCCCGGATTGCTGTGCGCGCCGGTCTTGTCGGCGTCCTCCGAGAAGGTGGCCGATCTTGTGGAAGAGGATCGGCGAGGCGAGGCAATGGGTTGGTACGGGTCCGCACTGACTGCGGGTGTGGCGTTGGGCGCACCGCTGGCAGGTGTGTTCATCGACACCGTGGGCCCGTCGGGCGGTTTCGCCGCCGTCGGCATAGCCGGCGTGGCGCTGTGCGCCACTGGCCTGGTTCTGATGTCCATCCGCCGGAGGGCCGCGCGGGTCTGACCCCTGCCAAGCCGGCAGACGACGACGGCGGGCCGACCACTGAAGGTCGACCCGCCGTCGCTGTTTGTCCAGGCAGTTGGGGACTAGTTCACCGGTCCGGTGAACTTTTCGCCCGGGCCCTTGCCCGGGGCGTCCGGAATTATGGAGGCCTCGCGGAACGCCAGCTGGAGGGAGCGCAGTCCATCGCGCAACGGGCCGGCGTGCTGTGAGCCGATTTCGGGGGCGGCTGCGGAGACCAGGCCGGCCAGCGCGGTGATCAGCTTGCGGGCTTCGTCAAGGTCCTTGAGGTCCTCGGCGTTGGGGTCGTCGGCGAGCCCAACCTTGACGGCTGCGGCACTCATGAGGTGCACGGCGCCTGTAGTGATGACTTCCACGGCCGGAACCTCGGCGATGTCGCGGATCTGCTGGGAGACCCCGGCATCAGCGGGGGCGTCTCCGCCGTAGGAGTTGCGGGAATTGCTGTCTTCAGTGCTCATACTGGTAAGCTTGTCACAGACCGACTGGAAGTCGATATTCACCGGGAAGATCCACGTATTCACGGAGAAGATCCACAGTCAACAGTCCCGCCGCCCGCAATGTGCGCTTGGCGGGTTGTTTCTGTAGAATTGACTTTCAGTTTGCAAGCGGAGTTCTCTCCCACCCGCGTCAGCCGTTTCCCTTCGGGGACAGGATCCCCTTTACGGGGCAAGAGGTTGCCGGGTACCTGGTCGGACACTCCGGGGTTGACCCCCGGAAGTGCGTGCTTTCCATTGAGGAAGTGCAGCCGATCTTCGAGGCCTTCGATTGCGCCAGCAATTGGGGGCCTTCTCTTTTTGCCGGTGACACCACCACAACCACAGGAGCTTTAACATTAGCGAGCCAAGAATCAATGAGCGTATCCGCGTCCCCGAGGTGCGGCTGGTCGGCCCTGCCGGCGAACAGGTAGGAATTGTCCGCATCGAGGACGCTCTGCGTCTTGCTGCCGAATCCGATCTCGATCTCGTTGAAGTTGCGCCGCAGGCTAAGCCTCCTGTTTGCAAGTTGATGGACTTCGGCAAGTACAAGTACGAAGCCGCCGTCAAGGCACGCGAAGCCCGCAAGAACCAGACCAACACGGTTCTGAAGGAAATCCGCTTCCGCCTCAAGATCGACAAGCACGACTACGAAACCAAGCGCGGGCATGCCCTTCGCTTCCTCGGAGCCGGTGACAAGGTCAAGGCCATGATCCAGTTCCGCGGCCGTGAGCAGCAGCGTCCCGAAATGGGTATCCGCTTGCTGCAGCGTTTCGCCGAAGATGTGGCCGAGGTTGGCGTCATTGAGTCCAGCCCGCGCATCGATGGCCGCAACATGGTCATGGTGATCGGACCGTTGAAGAACAAGGCAGAGGCCAAGGCTGAAGCCCGTCGTGCCACCCAGCGTGCAGAAGCCAAGGCGCAGAATGAGGCCAAGGCCGCAGGACGCGTTGACACAACGGGGGAGCAGGCACCGCTGACGCAGAGCCTCGCTGACCTTCTGCCCGAAGGCTTCACGGTCTCGGAAGAGGAAACCACCCAGGAAGCTCCGGCAGCTCCTGAGGCAGCCGCAACTGAGGAAGCTGCGGTTGTCGAAGAAGCAGCAGCCGATGCTCCGGTTGCAGAAGAAGCACCCGCTGTGGCCCAGGAAGCACCGGTTGCTGAGGAAGCTCCGGCTCCCCAGGAAGCTCCCGCTCCCAAGGCTGCCCCGGCTCCGAAGGCGGCAACGGTGGAGGCAGTTCCCAAGCCTGCGGTTCCGGCGGCAGCTCCGAAGCCTGCGGTCCCTTCGGCCCCCAAGCCTGTGGCCAAGCCGGCGGCTCCCAAGCCGGCAGCCCGGCCCACGGCCCCCAAGGCCGCGCCGAAGCCTGCAACACGCAAGACCAATTAGTTCAACGCCGCGGAGGCCCTGGCCTCCGGCGGCACGTAACCAGCACGTCGGCCCCTGTTGGCCGGCTGCGCGATAGAATCGCGGACTTGTCCGTGGATACGTAAGGAGATCGGTTCCCATGCCGAAGATGAAGACCCACAGCGGTGCTAAGAAGCGCTTCAAGCTGACCGGTAGCGGCAAGCTGAAGCGCCAGCAGGCCAACCGCCGTCACTACCTGGAGCACAAGTCCTCCAGGCTGACCCGTCGCCTCGCCGGCGACAAGCTCGTCTTCAAGGGCGATGCCAAGGTCATCAAGAAGATGCTCGGCGTCTAAGTTCCAAGTTCTTTGGTAACTGCCATCCGGCAGGAACCGACTACACCAAAAGCCTTCTCAGGCCGGCCGGATTTCCGGCAGTAGCAGCTTGGGATAAAGATTTCTGAAGGAGTACGCACGTGGCACGTGTGAAGCGGGCGGTAAACGCCCACAAGAAGCGCCGGGTTGTCCTCGAACGCGCCAAGGGTTACCGCGGTCAGCGTTCGCGCTTGTACCGCAAGGCCAAAGAGCAGCTGCTGCACTCGTTTGTGTACAGCTACGGCGACCGCCGCAAGAAGAAGGGCGACTTCCGTCGCCTCTGGATCCAGCGCATCAACGCTGCATCCCGCGCCAACGGCCTCACCTACAACCGTCTCATCCAGGGCCTCAAGGCCGCTGAGGTTGAGGTTGACCGCCGCATGCTGGCCGAACTGGCTGTTTCCGACGCCAACGCTTTCGCCGCTCTGGTGAACGTTGCGAAGGCTGCCCTGCCGGCCGACACGTCCGCTCCGGCTGCCAAGGCTGCTCCGAAGGCCAAGGTTGCTCCGGCTGTCGCTACGGCTCCGGCTGTCAAGGCTGTTGTCTCCGAAAAGCCGGCCATCGACGGCGCTGTCGCTGCCGACGGTGACGAGGCTCCGGAAGGCTACGCCATCAAGGGCAACGCCGAGTCCAAGAAGTACCACGTACCGGGTTCCACCTGGTACAACACCACCGCTGCTGAATACTGGTTCTCCACGGTTGAAGCTGCAAAGGCTGCCGGTTTCGAGCCGGCCGGCGGCGAAGCCCGCCAGCAGATCAAGAACTAGTCGCAACTGCCACTAAAGTTCTTTATATGAACGAAACCGGGCGCCCGCAAGACTTTCCGATGACCAACCCCAGAGCAGATCGGGTGAGGGACGTCGCCAAGCTTGCCGGGCGCCCGGCGCGTTTAAAGCGTGGACGCTTCCTTGCAGAAGGCCCGCAGGCGGTGCGTGAGGCGTTGACCCTGCACCGTGAGCGCACAGCGGCCGGCGGGTCCGCCGTCGTGCATGAAGTCTTTGCCAGCGAGGCGTGCCTTGACCGCCTCCCGGAGCTGGCCGACCTGGCGCAGGGCACTTTGCTTCGGCTGGCCAGCGACGAAGTCCTGTCCGCGATGGCGGACACCGTGAATCCGCAGGGGATCGTGGCCGTCTGCAGCTTTGTGGACGTCAGCCTGGATTCAGTGCTCGACGCCGGTCCGCAGCTTCTCGCGGTCATGTGCCAGGTGCGTGACCCCGGCAATGCGGGAACCGTGCTTCGCGCCGCCGATGCCGCGGGTGCGGACGCAGTGGTTCTGACAGGTTCCAGCGTGGACATATATAACCCCAAGGCTGTCCGTTCTACCGCCGGTTCCCTTTTCCACCTGCCCGTGGTCCTTGGGGCTGACGTCGAGGAACTGGTGGCGCAGTGCCGGGAGCGCGGGATAGGCATCCTGGCCGCTGACGGTTACGGCACCCTCAATTTGGACAAGCTCCAGGATGAGAATGCTGCGCGAAGGCTCGGCAACGGTTCCGTGACGTCGGACTACGCCCTTGAGGCGCCCACGGCCTGGCTTTTTGGCAACGAGGCACAGGGTTTGTCGGACGATGAACTTGCATTGGCGGATCACCGTGTTGCCGTGCCCGTGTACGGGGCGGCCGAGAGTTTGAACCTGGGCACTGCCGCCACTGTCTGCCTGTACGCCAGTGCGCGTTCGCAGCAGGGCGCCAGGATGGAACATGCGTAAATAACGCGCAGCCGGGTACGGTATTGCTTGCAGGAACAGACGATGACGACTCTTCTTGGCCATTTTCCATTCTTTCCCAAACCCGAAGAGGTGAAGCTTTCGTGGCTGCAGGTGGCGGTACCAAAGCGATTGTTGCGGCTCTTGCCGCAAACCTGACCATCGCTGTTCTGAAGTTCATTGCATTTTTCCTGACAGCGTCATCGTCCATGCTCGCCGAGGCCATTCACTCCGTTGCTGATTCCGGCAACCAGGTCCTGCTGCTGGTCGGCGGCAAGCGTTCCAAGCGGGCGGCCAGCCCGGAGCACCCCTTCGGTTACGGCCGTGAGCGGTACATCTACGCCTTCATTGTCTCGATTGTGTTGTTCAGCGTCGGTGGCCTGTTTGCGCTCTATGAGGCCTATGAGAAGTTCCAGCACCCGCATGGCATCGAGGGCGGCTTCTGGTGGGTTCCGTTGGCTGTCTTGCTCGGGGCCATCGTTGCCGAAGGTTTCTCCTTCCGCACGGCGATCATCGAATCGAACCATATCCGGGGCAAGCAGAGCTGGGTCAAGTTTGTCCGCAACGCCAAGCAGCCCGAGCTCCCCGTCATTTTGCTGGAGGACTTTGGAGCCCTGCTGGGCCTGGTTTTCGCCCTGTTCGGCGTCAGCATGACCTTGGTGACCGGTGACGGCGTCTGGGATGCCTTCGGAACGGCAATGATTGGCTTGCTGCTGGTGGCCATCGCAGTGGTCCTTGCCATGGAAACCAAATCCCTGTTGCTGGGGGAGTCTGCCACCAAGGAAGACGTCCAGCGCATTTCCGAAGCCCTGGAAGCGGACGGAACCCGGATTATCCACCTCAAGACCATGCACCTCGGACCGGAAGAACTCCTGGTGGCTGCCAAGATTTCCATGGAAGCTTCCGAAACGGGCGAGGAGATCGCCAAGGGAATCGACGACGCCGAGCAGCGGATCCGCGCAGCGGTTCCCATCGCGAGGGTCATTTATCTCGAGCCTGACATTGAGCGCGTGCAGGCCCAGGCATAGTCCCGCCATCTTTAAGACACGAATGGCTCCTTAAAACACGAATGGCTCCTTAAAACACGAATGGCTCCTTAAAACGGGAATGGCTCCGCCCAAGCGGAGCCATTCCTGTTTAACAAACGTGTTGCGGGGCCGTTCAGCTTGCCAAGGCTTTTCGGCGCTCCACGGCACCGCTGATGATGGCTACCACCAGGCCGAGAACGGCCAGCACCGCTCCAACGAGCGCCGGGGCGACGTAGCCCCAGCCCCATGCGATGACCGTGCCGCCCAGGAAGGCGCCCAAGGCGTTGGCGATGTTGAGGGCTGAGTGGTTCAGCGAGGAGGCCAGCGATGCGGCGCCGGGAGCTGCGTCCAGGAGCCGGGTCTGCAAAGCCGGAGTCAGCATTGAGCCGATGCCGCCGACGACGAATGCCATGAGGAATGCCGACCACGCCCAGTGCGCGGCGATGGCGTAGACCACCAGCGCGGCGGCGATTCCGGGCATGACCCAGTAGATGGTGCCCATCACTGACTTGTCGGCCAGACGGCCACCGATGATGTTGCCGACAACCATGCCGACACCGTAGAGGGCGACGACGGCCGGAATGAGGTTCTCGGGGATGCCGGCCACAGAAGTCATCGTGTGCGCGATGTACGTGTACACGGCGAAAAAGCCGCCGAAGCCGATAATGCCGATAAGCAGTGCCAACCACACTTGAAGCCGTTTGAGGGCCCCGAGCTCACGACGAATGCTGGCATCCGGGTGCGCTGCTTCGAACGGAACGAACCTCCAGACCATAGCAACCGTGAGCAGGCCGATGACGCCGACGATCACGAACAGAAGACGCCATCCGAACGTCTGGCCCACCCAGGTGGCCAACGGGACACCAATGACATTGGAGACCGTGAGCCCGGCCATGACCATGGAGATGGCCCAGCCGCGTTTGGTAGGGGCCACAAGACCGGCCGCGATGACTGCCGCTACCCCGAAGAAGGCTCCGTGGGGGAGGCCGGAGGCAAACCGTGAGAGCAGCATCAGTCCGTAATCAGGGGCGATGAAGGACGTCAGGTTCGCCAGTGCCAGGAACAGCATGAGGCCCAGTGCCAGATTCTTCCGGGGCAGTTTGGCTCCCAAGGCAGCGAATACCGGCGCTCCAATGACCACGCCCAGGGCGTAGGCGGAGATGAGGTTGCCGGCCTCAGGGGTACTGATGCCGAGTCCCTCTTCGACTTCCTTGAGCAGGCCCATCATGGCGAACTCGGTGGTTCCAATGGCGAATCCCCCCATGGCCAAGGAGAGGATGGCCATGCCAAGGTTGCGTCGGGACTTTTTGACGGCGATGGGCTGGGACGCGGTGGTAGTCATAGACCTGCTTCGGGGGCTTTTTACTGAATGGGAAGAAATGGAAGAAATCCGATAACAACTTTAGTTCGGTGGAGGCGTCCGAAGGGATTTATGTGACCATGCCCATGGTCCGCGGCGCCATAGACTGATCTTGTGACTGCATTGATAAACGTCGTGGGTGCCGCCATTGTGGACTCCTTGGAAGCACCTGGCAGCCTGTTGGCTGCCCGCCGCACCGCCCCTCCCCAGTTCGCGGGTATGTGGGAGTTCCCGGGCGGCAAAGTGGAAGCCAACGAGGCCCCGGAATCAGCGTTGCATCGTGAGCTCGCTGAGGAGCTGGGTGTTGAGGTTCAGCTTGGTCCGGAGCTGGAGTCCGACACAACGGCCGGGTGGCCCCTCAGCGAACGTGCCTCCATGCGGGTTTGGTTCGCTGAAGTGACCGCCGGTGAACCTGCGCCACTTGAAGACCATGACGAACTGCGGTGGGTATCGCTAAACAACGCCGAAGAAACGCTCGGTCTTGGCTGGATACCCGCCGATCTTCCCATCGTCCAGGCACTCCTGCAGCGCGTTTCCACGCCCGCCTAGGAATCGCGCTGCCCGGAATCGCGTTGCCCTGACTATCAGCTGCATGGGCTCTCAGCTCTCTGAACTTCCAGCTGCATGGACTCAGAAGAGGGATTGTTGCCCGGGGAGTGGAGCCGTGGCGCCCGGGGCGGGATTCGCCGCCACGGTTGCTGAGGGCTTGGCGTTCCGATGGCTGAATCCCGAACTGCCGCTGTAGCCATATTTCGACTTGAAGTGGCTGATGCGTCCGGTCAGCCACGCCCGGTATTCCTTGGAGGCGTACCAGCCATTGCCGTAAAGGCGCCGATACTTCCCCACCAATTCCGGGTGCTGTTCGGCAAGCCATTTCATGTACCACTCCCGGGTGCCGGGCTTGAGATACAGCGCTCCGGCGGTAACGCCTGTGGCGCCGGCCTCTGCCAGGCCCGCGAACAGGGAGTCCAGAGCTTCGTCGGAATCCGTGAGCCAAGGCAGGATGGGCATCGCCATGACGCCGCAGCCCAAGCCGGCGTCCCGCAGGCGGGCAATGAGTTTCAAGCGTGCCCTGGGGGAGGGCGTTCCGGGCTCGATGAGGGCGGCGAGGTCTTCGTTGGTCATCGCCAGTGAAATGCCCAGATCCACGGGTACTTGGGTGGCTGCATGCTTGAGGAGCGGAATGTCCCTGGCCAGCAGGGTGCCTTTGGTCAAGATGGAGAAGGGCGTGCCGGAGTCCGCAAGTGCCCGGATGATTCCGGGCATGAGGGCATAGCGGCCTTCAGCCCGTTGGTAGGGATCCGTATTGGTGCCGAGGGCGACCTGGTGATGCCCCCATGATGGCTTGGCCAGTTCCTTGCGGAGTACCTCGGCGGCATTGATCTTGACCACCACCTGGGAATCGAAGTCGCGGCCGGCGTCGAATTCCAAATACGTGTGGCTTTTGCGTGCGAAGCAGTAGACGCAGGCGTGGCTGCACCCGCGGTAAGGGTTCACTGTCCATTCGAAGGGCATGTTTGAACCGGAAGGCACCTTGTTGAGCACTGACTTTGCGGTGACCTCATGGAAGGTGACTCCGGAGAATTCGGGTGTAGAGACGGAACGCACAAGCCCGGCCAAGGGCAGCAAGGCATCCATCGCCGGGGCAGGGCTCGGAGCCTTACTGCCATCCCCTTCCAAGGCCGGTTCACGCGTCGGTGAAAGTGCTTGTGCGTCCCATCTCATGGAGTCCATTCGAATATATGTTCGAAGCAATGTCAAGGGCCCTGAACGGAGGTTCCCGCGGCACGAGCTCCGCATTGCTATGGTTGCCCCATGATTCTGCTGACGGGCTTCGAACCATTCGGCCAGGAAACCATCAATCCCTCGTGGCTGGCCGTCCAACTCGCCAAGGAGGCCCTCCAAGCCGAAGGGCTGCGCGTGGAAGCCATCGAGTTGCCGTGCGTTTTTGGCGAGTCGCTGGCCGTTCTCGACCAAGCCATTTCGCGCCTCGCCCCGGAGATCGTGGTGTGCGCCGGTTTGGCGGGCGGCCGGGACCGGTTGTCCCTGGAACGCGTCGCCATCAACTGTGATGACGCAAGGATTCCGGACAACAAAGGCCAGCGGCCCATCGATGAAGAGGTGGTTCCTGGCGGCCCCGCAGCGTACTTCTCAAGCCTGCCCATCAAGGCCGCGCTCAGGAATCTCCAGATCGCCGGGATCAAGGCCGAAGTCTCGCAGTCGGCCGGCACCTATGTTTGCAACCACGTCTTTTACGGCTTGATGCATACACTGGCCTCCTTGCCCGGAATCCGCGGCGGTTTCGTTCACGTCCCGTATCTTCCGGAGCAGGTGACCCCAGCTGGGGGCGCCCCTTCAATGCCGCTGGAACTCACCGTCCAAGGGATCGCCGTGGTGGCCCGGACTGCCCTCCGCACCCCGATGGATTCCAAAGTCTCCGCGGGAGCCATCCACTAAATAAGTTCCCACTCCACAGTGACGCTGGCAGATACCGTCGATTCCCCAGCTTCCACCGGGAGTGCCTCGGCGGCGTAGGACGCGCGGACCATTCCACCCAGCGGAATGGGGCCGCCCTGCACTGGTTGCTGGGAAATGGAGACCACAGACCCAAGCCGGGCCGAAGCCAGCGCTGCGTACTGTTCGGCCCGGGCCAGGGCATCCCGCCATGCGGCTTCCTGCGCCTGTCCTGTGACCGCTGAAGGGTCGGCCATGCCCTGCTCCAGCCCATTGATACGGATGTCGTCGCCCCCGGCGGCGACGGCGGCGGCGATGGCCGCCGGCGCTTCCGTGTGGGAACGAATCCCAATGTGGAGGGTCGTGGTTGCCACGTAAGCAGTCACCTTCTGCCCCTGGCCCTCAACCCACACAAGATCGGCCCGCAGGTTCAGGCCGCTCGTCCGAAGGTCCGCATCCCCAACGCCTGCAGCCCGCAAACTGGCTGCGACGGCGGCCGCCGACTTGCCGGCGTCGTCATATGCTTTCGCGGCAGTCTCCCGACGGGTCTCGACGCCGAGAGTCAACGTCACCAGGTCCGGCACGGCCGTTGCGCTCCCGTTGCCTGTCACTGTGATGGTTCGCTTCATTCTTAAGCCTCGATTCGGTCTTGGGAACGGTTCTTTTGCCGACGGTTGAGGTGTTCAATGTAGCCGCCCGCCTCCAGGCCCGCCTGTCGTTCGAAGAAGTTCCCTGATCCGGTATTCCCCGTTCGAATCATTGACCAGCAGGCCGCAGCGCCATAGAGGGCCAGGAAAGGCAGACCCAGGCAGTACGCATACTGCGTGCTGTGCCGCTCTTCATGGCCCAGCAACACGGCGCTGGCTCCGGCGGCCCCAACCGGCGCACGATACAAAATCACGTTGCCAACCGTAAATGCCCCCGCATGGGGGAGTTTCCAGTTATAACCTGCCGCTATGAGGAGGCCGCGGGGCCCGCGCGAGAGCGTGCACTTGGACGCGACGGCCACGGCAAGCCCCAACGGCGTGGACAAATTCAGGACGTTTGCCAGCTGCCGTAAGCGTTGCGCGGGAGTCATGAAGCCATGCTAGACCCGCAGCGGATGGCACGGCATCGGCTGCAGGGTTACGCTGTTCCAGCACTCACTCGTGCAGGGGATGAATTGGGGAAACAATGAGAATAAAACGCGCCGTAGGCGTGATCGGTGTACTGATAGCCGTCATGGTGGCATTGACCGGATGCGTCAAGCTCAATATGTCAGTGAAGGTCAACAACGAAAAAAGCGTCGATTACGAGGTCGTCTACGCGATCCAAAAGTCGGTGCTGGGGGACAAATCTTTCGACGAGTTCATGAAGTCCAACGGCAGCGGAACCGGCAGCCAGGAAATGAACATTCCCGAGGGCGCCACCGTGGTGGACTACGAGGACGAGAAGTACAAGGGCAAGCGCATTACCGCCGTGAACATCGACCCGGCCAAGCTCGCTGAGTCATCGAGCTCGGAGAACCCTTTTGACCTGAAAAGGGATGGCGACTTCTACGTCATGTCCATGGGAAGCGTTACCGGGGCTGATGCCAGTGATCCGCAGGCATCCAGCATGGCCAAATCGATGTTCGACGAAGCCTCCGTCAAGTTCACGTTCCCGGGAAAGATCGTCGAAGCCAACGGCGCAACGGTTGATGGCAACACGGCAACGTTCGACATGCTGTCCGTCAACGGGGCGTCTGTCCAGGTGAAGGCCGAAGCCAACGCCGGTATCCCGATGTGGATCATCTGGACCCTGGTGGCCGTGCTCGTGGTGGCTGCGGCACTGGTGCTGCTGTTCGTGCTGTTGAGGCGGAAATCGGCACGGCAGTCACCGGCGCTCGCAGGCGCCGCGCCCTATGGCCAAAACTGGAACGGCCAGGCTCAGCAGGGTTACCCGGCAGCGCAGCAGGGCTACGCCGCACCGCAGCAAGGTTACCCGGCACCGCAGCAGGGCTACGCCGCCCCACAGCCACCAGCGGGTCAGCCTGCCCACCCGCCCCAGCAGGACTGGGCCGGGCAGGGCTATCGGCCGGGAACAGAGGCCGCACCCCGCCGACCAGACGCGCACGACGACGGCCAGGTACCTCCGCCGCCTACCGCACCACCCGCTTCGGGCGCCTAAGCGCGCCCCTACGTAGGCGAACAGGCGCGTGCCGCCGTCGTAATGACGCGGCCTCCCTGTTTCGTATGGAGGTTCATACAGCGGGAGCCGTGCAGGCGGGTTAAATCCCGCAAGTGTGCTTCAACTAGACTGAAGGGTAGTGTCCGCCGTTTGTGGTGGACGCTACCCTTTCGTTTTGCAGGCCTGCCTTGCCGGCCGCTCCCAACTCGTAGCTAAGAACAGTAGATGACTGACACTTTGCCAGGCGCCGCCATCCCGAATCCGCTGGATGAAGCCGCCATCAACGCCGCCGTCGAGGACGCCATTGCCGCAATTGCGGCAGCGTCTTCCCTTGATGAACTCAAGGCTGTCCGCCTCGCCCACACTGGTGAGAAGTCGCCCCTGAGCCTGGCCAACCGCGAAATCGGTGGCTTGGCCAAGGAACACAAGGCAGCCGCCGGCAAGCTCATGGGCTCCTCCCGCGGCCGGGTTAATCAAGCGTTGGCAGCCCGGACCCAGGTCCTTGAAGCTGAGAATGACGCACGCATCCTGATCGAGGAAACCGTTGATGTCACGGCCGCCCCGCGTCGTCGTCGTGCAGGTGCCCGCCATCCGCTCTCCACCCTGCAGGACAGGGTCTCGGACATCTTCGTCGGCATGGGCTGGGAAATCGCCGAAGGCCCCGAGGTCGAGTCCGAGTGGTTCAACTTCGATGCCCTGAACTTCAAGCCGGACCACCCTGCCCGCGAAATGCAGGACACGTTCTTCGTGGAGCCCCCCGAAGCACACTTGCTCATGCGCACCCACACCTCTCCGGTTCAGGTCCGGTCCATGCTGGAACGCGAAGTTCCCATCTACGTCCTGTGCCCGGGCAAGGTGTTCCGTACCGATGAACTCGACGCCACGCACACCCCGGTATTCCACCAGTTCGAGGGCCTGGCCATCGACAAGGACCTCAACATGGCGGACCTGCGTGGAACGCTGGAGCACTTCGCCCGCCAGATGTTCGGCGACGAAGCATCCATCCGGTTGCGCCCCAACTACTTCCCGTTCACGGAGCCGTCCGCGGAGCTGGACATCTGGCACCCGGGCGCCAAGGGCGGTCCGCGCTGGATCGAATGGGGTGGCTGCGGCATGGTCAATCCCAATGTCCTCCGGGCGGCTGGCATTGATCCGGATGTCTATTCAGGTTTTGCCTTCGGCATGGGCATCGAGCGGACGCTCATGTTCCGCAACGAGGTTGGCGACATGCGCGACATGATCGAAGGCGATGTACGTTTCAGCGAGCACTTCGGGATGGAGATCTAACAGTGCGTATCCCACTTTCCTGGCTGCGTGAATTCGCGCAGGTTCCGGCCGATGCTACGGCCGAAGATGTCATGGCGGATCTGGTCAAGGTCGGCTTTGAAGAAGAAGACGTGCACCGTCCCACGGACGAACTGTCCGGCCCTGTTGTGGTGGGCCAGGTGTTGAGCCTGGTCAAGGAACCGCAGACCAACGGCAAGACCATCAACTGGTGCCAGGTCCGGGTTGTTCCCGAGGGCCAGGAACAGACCCTCGCCGGCAAGGGTATCGATCCTTCCGGTGTGCAGGGGATCATCTGTGGCGCCCACAACTTTGTTGAAGGCGACAAAGTAGTTGTCACCTTGCCAGGTGCTGTCCTGCCCGGAAACTTCCAGATCTCTGCGCGCAAGACCTACGGCCACCTCTCCGCAGGCATGATCGCTTCGGTCCGCGAGCTGGGCATTGGCGAGGACCACGACGGCATCCTGGTCCTCTCCCGCATTGGCCTGGACCCGGAAATCGGCACGGACGCGATGGAATTGCTTGGACTGTATGACCAGGCAGCTGAAATAAACGTCACTCCGGACCGCGGCTACGCCTTCTCCATCCGTGGTGTTGCCCGTGAGTACGCCCATGCCACCGGAACCTCGTTCGTGGATCCGGCGTCGAAGGTTAACGCACCGGCCTCCCTCCAGGGCGGCTACGGCGTGAAGCTCAATGACGACGCACCCATCTATGGCAAGCCGGGCTGCGACCGCTTCGTTGCACGCACCGTCCGGGGCGTGGATGCTACCCGCCCTACCCCGCCGTGGATGTCGTCGCGCCTTCGCCTTGCCGGAGTGCGTTCGATTTCCCTCCCCGTGGACATCTCCAACTACGTCATGTTGGAACTCGGCCAGCCGAACCACTGCTACGACCTCGACAAGCTCGCTGGCGACATCGTAGTCCGCCGTGCCGTCGCGGGGGAGAAGATCACCACCCTCGACGACAAAGAGCGCACGCTCGACGTCGAGGACCTCCTGATCACGGATGACTCCGGTGCCATCGGCATCGCCGGCGTGATGGGCGGGGCCCACACCGAGGTCTCGGATTCCACCACGAACATCCTGGTGGAAGCGGCGCACTTCGATGAAGTGTCCATTGCCCGCTCGCGCCGCCGTCACAAGCTGCCGTCGGAAGCATCCAAGCGCTTCGAACGTGGAGTGGACTGGCACGTGGCGAACATCGCTGCCCAACGGGTCGTGGACCTCCTGGTGGAACTTGCCGGCGGAACCGCGGACCAGACCGGTACCGACGTCGGAACCGCACCGGACGCCGTCGTCATTGACCTTCCGGCTGGCTTTGCCTCCGCCCGGATCGGCATCGACTTCACCGAAGAGCAGATCACCACCTCCTTGGAGGACCTGGGGGCCGTGGTGGAGAAGACCGCCACTGGATACCGCGTGACTGCTCCGAGCTGGCGCAACGACCTCGAAACCAAGGAAGACCTCTCCGAGGAAATTGCCCGCCTCGTGGGCTATGACAACATTCCGGCCACCCTGCCGGTGGCGCCTCCAGGGCGTGGCTTGAGCCGGACACAGCAGCAGAAGCGCCGGGTGGTGCAGGCACTGGCCGACGCCGGGCTGACGGAAGTGTTGTCGTACCCGTTCGTTACGAAGGCTGCCAACGACACCTTCGGCGTGGCGGAAGAAGGGGCTGCCCGTCCGGCGCTGAAGCTCGCCAACCCGATCAGCGAGGAACACGGGTACCTCCGTACGTCCATCCTGCCGGGCTTGATCGAGGTTGCCCGCCGCAACCACTCGCGCGGTTTCCGCGACCTCGCGCTCTACGAGGCCGGTTCGGTTTTCCTGCCCGGTGACAAGCTCGGTACTGACTCCATCCCGCCGTTGGGCATCAAGCCTTCGGATGAGGTACTGGATGCACTGTACGACGGCGTCCCGCACCAGCCGCTGCACATCGCCGCAGTCCTCACCGGCCATGACTCGCCGGCTGCCGCTACGCACTCACCGCGTGCCTGGGACTGGGCGGACGCACTGGACGTGGCCCGGCTGATTGCCGACGTCCTTGGCGTCGAGCTGGTTGTCGGCCAAGGCAACCACCAGGCGTTCCACCCCGGACGCGCGGCGCAGCTCGCACTGCGCAACGGCGACGTCGTTGGTTACGCCGGTGAACTGCACCCCAAGCTCCTGGCCGCATACGATATGCCTGCGCGCTCGGTGGCTCTTGAGGTCAATGTGGATGCGCTGTTTGATGCCGCTGCCGACGTGATCGTTGCCAAGCACATCTCCGGCTTTCCCGTGGCTACGCAGGACGTTGCCCTGGTGGTTCCGCAGGACGTGCCGGCCGATCAGGTCCTGTCCGCACTCCGTGAGGGTGCCGGCGAGCTCCTTGAGGACGTTTCGCTGTTCGACGTCTATGTTGGTCCGGGCATCGATGAGGGTAAGAAGTCGCTTGCGTTCGGCCTGCGGTTCCGTGCGAATGACCGCACGCTGACGGCCGACGAGGCTTCTGAGGCCCGCGCTGCAGCCGTTGCCGTTGCGGCCGAGCGCTTCGGTGCAGTCCAGCGCTAGCAGTTCGATTTCAGGGAAACCCCGGGACATTTGTCCCGGGGTTTTTTCTTTTGTGAGATTTGACTCCCAACATCTTGACAAGGCATTCACGCTTGTATGACAGTTTTGTCATACACATGTGAAACATGTGTATCACATCCCTCGCACGGTTCCACTGGAACTGTCCTTTGAAAGGTACCCATGAAGAAGCAGAACGTTGCTTTGCTTGTCGGGGCTGCAGTAATGGCTTTGACGTCCTCGTTGGGAGGAGCCGCGGTCGCGTCAGAGTCGACGCCACAGGTCTCCACCTCCGAATTCCAACCCGTAGCGCACACAGTGGACAAGGGGCAGACGTCCGGTTCTGCCGCATCCCCGCTGGCCGACAAGTACACGCTGTCCATGCCCTCCAAGAAAGGTGGGGCTTCCACCGACTCGGTCATCGGCGCTGATGGCAGGGTGAGGATCACTGACACCACAGCCGCGCCCAACCGTTCGATCGTGCAGATCGAATTCAACGGCGGCTACATTTGCTCCGGCGCCCTCATCTCGGATGACACTGTCTTGACGGCGGGCCACTGCGTGCATGAGGGTGGCACGGGCTCAACTGCGGATTACTCCTGGGGCGTGAAAGTGGCGCCTGGCCGCAACGGATCCACTGATCCTTACGGCAGTTGCGGCGCCACCCAGCTCCTGACTGACCAGCGCTGGATCGATTCCGCCAACACCAACGCCGACTGGGGAGTCATCAAGCTCGATTGCACCATCGGCAACACCACCGGCTGGTTGAACTACACGGGCACCACCACCAGCCTGAACGGGACCACTGCGACAGTCAGGGGCTACCCCGGCGACAAGGCCTTCGGCACCATGTGGTCCATGACGGGATCCATCGACACCACACAGGCCGAGAAAGTCTTCTACAAGATGGACACCTACGGCGGCCAGAGCGGCGCACCGGTCTACAACAGCTCCAACAGCATCGTGGCCATCCACACCAACGGTGGCAGCTCCAACTCCGGCACCCGTATCACGCCGACCTTGGCGAACTACCTGACATCGGTGAAGTAGCGAACCGTAGCCAAGCCCTCCAGCAGTGTTCCCCGCAGTGTGTTCCTGGCTGCGGGGAACACTGCTGTCTGGGCGTGAGCAGTGAGCCTCAGGCTAAAGTTTGCTGGGGGAGAAGGCTGTAAGAGGGGTCGTGATGGACAAGCCGGTGCTTGAGCTACGCAGGGTCGATGACGTCTCCATTCCGCACGATCTCCTCGGCGTACTCGGCAAGCCTGCCAGTCAGCGCGCTCTCCGTTTCGCCAAACCCGTGGACCGCAGCGGGTTCGTGGCCGGGCGGGTTGCGCTCCAGCATTTTGCCGCGTCACTTCTCGACGTCGCGCCCAGCAGGCTCATGCCCGATTACAGCTGCCCGCAATGCGGTCCCGGCCAGGACCACGGCAGGCCCGGATTCCTGCTCGACGGCGGCCCGTCACCCCTGGCGCTCAGCGCCTCCAGGGCGTCGGGCTGGGTGCTGCTGGCCGGCGTCGTGCATCCCTTGGCGGGGCTCCGGCTGGGAGTGGACCTTGAGGCCGCGGACAGGGCCAGCTTCGATGGCTTCGACGATGTCGCGTTGACAGCAAAGGAGAAGCAGCAGCTGTTGTCCCTCCCTGCATCCGAGCGGGACGCCACCCGAATCCGGCTGTGGGCGCGCAAGGAAGCATGGCTGAAGATGACAGGGGAGGGCTTGCGGCGCAACCCTGCAGAGTTGGACGTGCTGGACCGTCCGGGTGTGCGGGATGTGAACAGTACCAGTGGCGGTGCGCTGCCGGACGGGCTGGTGGCAGCCCTTGCCCTGGGCTAACGTGATGAAGGCAGTACAGGCAGCGCGGCCTCGTAGAGCCAGGGGCGGAGGATCCCAGCTACGTTGAGTCCTGGAATGATAGCGTCGGCAGCTGCAATGAACGATTCCGTTGACACTGATCCATGCCGGTTCCCGGCCGTCCAATGCTGCAGGAATCCGAAGAAGGCCTCATCGCCGGCTGCCAGGCGCAGTGCGTGGACAGCCAGGGCCCCGCGCTTGTAGACGCGGTCATCGAACATGAGCTCCGGCCCGGGGTCACCCACCAGCAGGTCCTGCGGACCGGCGTCGAGCTTCTTCCACGCGGCCGTTGCCCGCGCTGCGACAGTCATGGTCCCTGATTCCTCTGACCACAACCATTCCGCGTAGCAGGCAAATCCTTCGTGCAGCCAGATGTCTTTCCAGTTGCTGGCCGTCAAGGAGTTCCCGAACCACTGATGGGAGAGCTCATGGGCGATCAGCCGCTGGGAATCCCAGGCGTCTTTCATGTGGTTGCGACCGAAAATGGAGACCGTCTGCGCTTCCAGCGGTATTTCCAGTTCGTCCTCAGTGACCACGGAGGTGTAGTCAGCGAAGGGGTAAGGGCCGAAGCAATCCTCGAAAGTCCTCATCATGTCCGGCTGGCGTCGGAGGCCCTGCAGGGCCTCCGCGGTCATTTCGGGCGTCACGGCGACGAACTGCGGGACTCTGTGGTGGGTATCGTCCACCTGCAGCGGAACCCTGGCGTACCTGCCGATCTGGACCGTGGCAAGGTACGTGGCCATGGGATCGGCTTGCTCGTACACCCAGGTCTCACGGCTGGACTTGCGGGAGTGGGATACGAGCTTGCCGTTGCAGACCGGCCGGTAGTTGTCGTCCGTGGTCACGGAGATGCGGAAGCTTGATTTGTAGCGGGGGTGGTCATTGCAGGGGAACCAGGACGCTGCACCATTTGGCTGGCCCGCCACCAGCACGCCGTCGTTCAGTTCTTCCCATCCCACGTCTCCCCAGAGTCCACGGCGCGGTTGTGGATTGCCGTCATAGCGGATGTCCAGCGTGAACTGTTGTCCCGGCTCGAGCGCAGAGGCGGTGTTGAGAACCAGGTGCTCGGCCCGGTGGCTGAATTTCTGCAGCTTCCTGCCGTCCAACTGGATCTTGGATGCCCGCAATCCAACAAGGTCCAGGACGATCTGCGCGGTGGCCTCAAGGGCTATGCACTGCAGAACCGCCCTGCCGATCAGCTTGTTGCTGCCCAGCCTGACATCCAGGTCCAGTTCGTACCTGTCCACACGGTAGCGTGTGCTGCCGTGGTCAAGGGTGTAGGGGTCGGCTGTGGTCGTGGGGGCGCTGGTGGGGACCGTCATGATCAGCCCAATCTACTTGAGACGGGCCGCTTGTGCAGACGGACCTGCCCACGGGCTCACGGGGTTGCCCATCCAGTACGTCCCGGCCGGGACGGTTTCGCCGCGCATGACCAACGACGCCGGGCCAACAGTTCCGCCGTTGCCGATGCTGGCTGCGGGGAGGATGACGCCGTGCGGGCCCATGGTGGCGCCGTTGCCCAGCGTGACGGTATCCAGGCTCATGACGCGATCGTGGAACAGATGCGTTTGGACCACGCAGCCCCGGTTGACGGTGGAGTTTTCGCCCAGCGTGACGAGGTCGGCTTCAGGGAGCCAATAGCTTTCGCACCACGTTCCGCGGCCAATGGTGGCCCCCAGTCCCCGCAGCCACCACACCAGGGCGGGAGTGCCTGCGGCCGAGCGGGCAAACCACGGCGCACTCACCATTTCGATGAAGGTGTCAACCACCTCATTGCGCCAAATGAAGGAGCTCCACAAGGGGTGTTCACCGGACCGGATGGTTCCTACCAAAACCCATTTGGCCACCACTGAACTGAGCGCTGCCACTGCCCCTGCCGCCAGCATCACCACTCCGCAAAGGACTGCCGCGATCCAGTAGCCCCATCCGCTGGCGAGCCAATCCAAAACCAGCATGACGCTGACGGCGATGCCCACCGTGAGGATGACCGGTACCAGCCGGCAGAGTTCCCACAACGCGCGTGCCACCTTCAGCTTGACCGGCGGCTGGAACGTGCGGCTCTGGTCGGCGTCGACGGCGGTGCGGCGCAACCTGACCGGAGGGCTGCCAAGCCATGAGGTTCCCGACTTGGCCTTCGCGGGCGTGGCTGAGAGGACAGCCACGAGGGAGTTCTTGGGTACGTTGCGCCCTGCCGCGGTCATCCCGGAGTTGCCCAGGAAGGACCGCTTTCCGATCTTGGCTGGGGCGATCTTCATCCACCCGCCGCCAAGTTCGTAGGATGCCACCATGGTGTCGTCGGCAAGGAACGCGCCATCGCCGATCGTCGTCATCCTGGGGACCAGCAGGACCGTGGAAGCTTCCACGTTTTTGCCTACCTTGGCGCCGAGCAAACGCAACCAAACGGGGGTAAAGAGGCTGGCGTAAATGGGGAACAGGAGGTCACGGGCCATGTCGAGCAGCCGTTCGGTGGCCCACACCTGCCATCCGACCCTGCTGCGCACCCGGTAATACCCTTCCTTAAGGCCCAGGCCCAGCAGGCGTGCCACGATGAGGATCAGCAGGAGGTTCCCGAAGAACCACACCAGGGCTGCCAGAGGCACGGCCAGGGCGATCTGCGGGATGGCAGTTTCCAGGGATTCATGTCCGCGGATGAAGGCCAGGATCACCAGGGCGCCGGCGAAGGCGGAGACGTAGGGAATGAGGGACAGCAGGGCTGAGGCGGCGGCAAAGGCAACGAGCCACAAGCGATCAACCGCAGAACGACGGATTAGTGCCTCCGGCCAGTCGTGCTTTGCCTTTCCGCGCCGTTCAGCAGGCGACCCTGCCACCAAGTGCCCGGCTTTGACCTTGCCCGATACTGCCGAGCCGGGCTCCACGTGGGCGCCGGCACCGATGGTGGCGCCTGGCATGATCGTGCTTCGGGAGCCCACCACGGCCCCGGCTCCGACGTGGATTTGCCCTATGTGGACTGAATCGCCATCCACCCACCAGCCGGAAAGGTCTACCTCGGGCTCAATGTTGGCCCCGCTGCCCAGGGACAGGAGCCCTGTGACCGGGGGCAGCGAGTGCAGGTGCACGTCCCTGCCGATCCTGGCGCCGAGGGCACGCGCGTAATAGGGGACGAACGGGGCGCTGGCCAAACCGATGGCCCCCGAAAGGTCCTGGATCTGTTCGGCCAGCCAAAGCCGCAGATGCGTCTTTCCGGATCTCGGGTATGTCCCTGGCTCGATTCTGCCGAGCAGGACACGCGCTGCCAGAACCGAGATCGCCATCCGGCCCAACGGGCTGACGAAGACCAGCCAGGACAACCCGATCCACCACCACGACACCGTGGGTGCGGCAGAAAACCCGGCCAAGTCCGCCAGCAACTTGTTGGCACCCATGACGTAGGTGAGCCACCGCATTCCCACGAGGATATGCAGCGGCACACCCATGAGGACCTGGAAGACCTGCGACTTAAAGGCCGTGGGGCGGACGGTGCGTTCCGAAGCGGGACCCGGCAGGCCGCCGTCGGGCAGCGACTGCCTGGCTGCATCAATCAAAGCCCCGATGCGGGGCGTTGCGTAGATGTCCGCCACAGTGATGGTGGGGTAACGGAGACGAAGGGCCGAGACGAGCTGCGCAGCTGCCAAGGAGCCGCCGCCGTAGGCGAAGAAATCGGCGTCGAGCGACCCAACAGCGCTTCCCAGCACAGACTCCCACTGGTCAACAACCCAGCGGGCGTCATCGGGCAGGTTCAGCGGAGCTTTGCCGGTATCGGCGGCCGCGGCACCGGCCAGCGGCCAGGGGAGGGCATGGCGGTCCACCTTGCCACTGGTCTTGGTGGGCAGTGAGTCCACCACCGTCAGCAAGGGAATCAAAGCTGCGGGGAGGCTGTCAGTGAGCGCAGTACGTGCGTCGTCCAGGTTCAGGTCGACGCCCTCCGCGGGGGCAAGGTAGCCAACAAGGATCTGGTTGCCGGCAGCGGTTGTTTGAACGGCGGCGGCAGCGCCCGCTACGCCCGGCAATGACTGCAGCGCGGCATCGACCTCGCCCAATTCAATCCGGCGACCCCCGAGCTTGACCTGTTCGTCGGCGCGGCCCATGAAGACAAGGCCGGCTGCTTCAAACCGCACCAGGTCTCCCGAGCGGTACGCCCGTTCCCAACCCAGCGTTGGCATGGGTGCATATTTTTCGGCATCCTTGGCCGGATCCAGGTAGCGGGCAAGTCCCACGCCGCCAATGATCAATTCTCCGATCTCACCTTCGCCCACCGGGACGCCGTTGGAATCGACGACGGCCAGGTCCCAGCCATCGAGCGGCAGGCCGATCCGCACGGGCCCGGGTCCGCCGAGGGGAGCGGCACAGGCAACCACCGTCGCTTCCGTGGGGCCGTAGGTGTTCCAGACTTCGCGGCCGTCCACAGCGAGTCGCTCGGCAAGTTCGGGCGGGCAGGCTTCTCCACCGAAGATAAGGAGACGGACGTTTTCCAGTGCCTCGGCCGGCCACAGGGCGGCTAGGGTGGGCACTGTGGAGACCACCGTGATGCCGTGGTTGATCAGCCAAGGGCCCAGGTCCATTCCGGTGCGGACCAAGGCGCGGGGTGCAGGGACCAGGCATGCGCCGTGGCGCCATGCCAGCCACATCTCTTCGCAGGAGGCATCAAAGGCCACCGAGAGTCCGGCCAGTACCCTGTCCTGGGGTCCAATGGGTTCGCCCTGGAGGAAGATCCGGGCTTCGGCGTCAACAAACGCGGCGGAAGAACGGTGTTTGACCGCGACTCCCTTGGGCGTCCCGGTGGAACCCGAGGTGAAAATAACCCACGAGTCGTCATCCAGGCCTGGCTTGTGGCCCCCGGAGACAGGTCCCCGCACAGCACCGGAAAGCTGGATGTCGAGTCCTGCCCCGATGGTCGCTGCCACGTTGGCCTCCCCGAAGACCAGGCGTGCCCGCTCGTCGGGATCATCGGCATCAACGGGCACGTAGGCAGCCCCTGCCGTCAGGATGCCCAGGATGGAGACATACAGCTCGTTGGTTCCGGACGGTATGCGGACGCCAATCTTGTCTCCGCGGCCAAGTCCTGCAGCGTTCAGGGTCTGCGCGAAGGACCTGACCGAGGCCAGGAGCTCGGTGTAGCTGAGCGACTTGTGCCCGTCGTCCAAGGCGGAGGACTCCGGAAACGCTGCTGCGGTGGCCTCCAGAATGTCCACGAGCGTGCGCTCGGCCGGTGCTGCGGTTCCGCCGGGCAGCTGGGGGCGGTAGGTGGTCAGGGCAGGCATCTGCCCGGCCCCCTCGCGATGTTCTGTGCTCACAGGGTCAGCTTGTCGCAGGAAGGTGAACAAAAGGTGTCGATTGTTTCCTGCCCTTAATGCACTGTTGCACTGTGATTGGCTTTCACTTCACCTAAGGTTGGGGAGCCGGGCGCGGCCAATCAGGGCACCAACAGGACTTTGCCCGTGGTGCGTCGTCCCTCCAGGTCGCGGTGGGCCTGGGCTGCTTCAGCCAAGGGGTACGTGGCCCCGACCCTGACGGAAAGTGTGCCATTGGCGGCGGCGTCGAAGATTTCGGCCGAGCGCCACCGGCGCTCCTGGGCGTTCTGCACGAAGTGCGCCATGGTGGGCCTGGTCAGCGTCAAGGAACCGGCCGCGTTCAACCGCTGTGGATCAAACGGTGGCACCGGCCCCGAGGCGGCGCCGAAAAGCACCATGGCCCCCCGGATGCGCAGGCTCTTGAGGGAGTCATCGAACGTGTCCTTGCCGACGCCGTCGTAAACCACATTGACGCCCTCACCGTCGGTGAGTTCGCGGACTTTGTCGGCGAAGCCCTCGTAGCGAAGGACCTCATCGGCACCGGCCAAGGCAGAGAGATCCGCCTTCTCGTCAGAGGAAACAGTAGTGATCACCCGCGCACCGCGGGCCTTCAGCAACTGGGTCAGCAGCAGGCCAACGCCACCCGCCCCGGCGTGGAGGAGGACTGTGTGGCCGGGTTCAACCCGGAAGGATGAGTTCATCAGGTAGTGGGCCGTGATTCCCTGCAGGGGGAGGGCGGCGGCCGTGTGGTCGTCGACGCCGGCAGGAACCGGAAGCGCTTTGGCGGCCTCTACGAGGGCGTACTCCGCGTAGGTCCTGGTTCCTTCGGCCGTGGCGATGCGGTCACCGACGGCGAATTCTTCAACGCCTTCGCCGAGGGCCTCAACGACACCTGCCGCTTCGGCTCCAGGAGTGAACGGGTAGTCCACCTTGTAGGTGCCATTGCGTTGGTAGGTCTCGATGAAGTTGACCCCGGTAGCTGCGACCTTGACCAGCAGCTGTCCGGGGCCGGGCGCGGGAACTTCGACGGAAGCGTACTCGAGGACCTCGGGTCCTCCGGCTTGCTGTGCAACGATGGCGTGCGTCATGGTGGCTCCTTAATCCGGGGCGGTCCTTCCGGTGCCCGGTTTCAGAATCCATCCTAGGGAGGTTGGGGCCTCCGGCGTCGAACGCCTAGAAGCGTCCGTGCGTCGACGCGACCGGGCAGTCGAAGCCACGGCCCGCTGCCAGTCCTACCTCGTTGAGGTAGCGGACCACGATCCCATAGGACTGCACCAGGGAGGTTTCGGTGTACGGGATGGAGTGCTTGGCGCAGAACTCGCGCACGATCGCAGCGGCTTTGTGAAGCTGGGGCCGGGCCATATCCGGGAAGAGGTGGTGTTCGACCTGCCGGTTCAATCCGCCAAGGAGGAAGTCCATGAAGCGGCCGCCGGAAATGTTGCGCGAGGTCAGGATCTGGCGGTTGAGGAAGTCAACGCGGCTGTCCTTCGGCAGGACCGGCATGCCCTTGTGGTTTGGCGCGAAGGAAGCTCCCATGTAGAAGCCGTAAACCATGATCTGGACCCCGAGGAAGGCAAAGGCCATTCCAATGGGCAGGAAGGTGAAGGCCAGGACCGGAAGCGCGGTGAGGCGCGCCACGAGGATCGGCGTTTCGACCCAGCGGTGGCGCACGCTCTGCTTGCCGAACACAAAACGGAGGGAGTCGAACTGCAGGCTCAGGCCCAGCAGTGTCAGGAGGGGGAAGAAGAACCAGCCCTGCTTCTTTGTCAGGAAGGCCAGCCGGCCCTTGCGCTCTGCCGCGGCGTCTTCGTGGAAGACCAAGGCGTTGTTCCGGATATCGGGATCCTTGGAGATCACGTTGGGATGGTTGTGGTGTGCGCCGTGCTTTTGTTCCCACCAGGAGTAGCTGATGCCGGCAACTCCGGTGGCGAGAAGGCGGGCTGACCAATCATTGGCCCGGCGGGAGGCGAAGATCTGCTTGTGCCCGGCCTCGTGGGCCAGGAAGCTCAGTTGCGTACACAGGATGCCTACTGCTGCGGCGATGAGGAGTTGGTACCAGGACTCGCCGATCAGGGCGAAGCCAAGCCAGGTGCCGGCCATGAGGAGTACCAGGGCCACGAAGACCCAGATGTAAAAGCCGCTGCGGCGCTCGAGGAGGCCTGCGGACTTGACGCTCTTGAGGAGCTCTGAGTAGCTCTGAACGACGGGATTTGGCTGAATAGCGCGTGTTTTGGGGCGCTCAGCGGTGGACGTGGGTGCCATGAATGTGCCCCGTATCGCTAACGGGCAACGCTGCAGCCGACGTTCGGACTGCACGGTCTGGATCACCCTCCAATAAGCATACGCGCAAGGTCATAACGAATGTGACAGCTCACATTTTCCATGCATAAATATCGGACAGCATGAATATTCTTGCTGTATAGTGAAGCCATGACTATTTCTGTTGCCGTCTCCGGTGCCAGCGGCTACGCCGGTGGAGAAGTGTTGCGGCTGCTCGCCGGCCATCCGAACGTCACCATTGGTGCGATCACAGCGCACAGCAACGCCGGTTCCAGACTAGGGGAGTTGCAGCCACATCTCCATGGTTTGGCCAGCAGGATCCTCGAAGACACCACTGTGGAGAACCTGTCGGGTCACGATGTCGTGTTCCTGGCCCTCCCGCACGGTACTTCCGCTGAGATCGCCGCCCAGTTGCCGGAAGGCACAGTAGTTATCGACGCCGGTGCCGACCACCGCCTGCAGGATGCCGCCGCGTGGGAGAAGTTCTATGGCTCCGCCCATGCGGGCACGTGGCCCTATGGGCTGCCCGAACTGCCCGGGCAGCGCGAAGCGCTGAAGGGTGCAACCCGGATCGCCGTACCCGGCTGCTACCCGACGTCGGCCCTGCTCGCCTTGACGCCCGGGTTCGCCAACAATCTCCTCCTGACGGACGACGTCGTGATTGTTGCCGCCTCAGGCACCTCAGGCGCGGGCAAAGCTGCCAAGGTCAACCTGATCGGCTCGGAGGTCATGGGTTCCATGAGTCCGTACGGCGTGGGTGGCGGTCATCGCCACACGCCCGAAATCGAACAGGGACTGTCCAACGCGGCGGGGGAGCCCGTCCGGGTTTCCTTCACGCCCACGTTGGCGCCGATGAGCCGGGGCATCCTGACCACCGCTACTGCGAAGGTCGGGCATGGCGTCACGGCCGCAGAGCTTCGCCAGGCCTGGGCCGATGCCTACGACGACGAGCCATTCGTGCACCTGCTGCCCGAAGGCCAGTGGCCCACCACCAAGTCGGTGCAGGGATCCAACCACGCCGTCATGCAGTTGGCCTTCGACGAGCACACCGGCCGCGTGATCGTCACGTGCGCCATCGACAACCTCACCAAAGGAACCGCCGGCGGAGCCGTGCAGTCCATGAACATTGCCCTCGGCCTGGATGAAACCGCCGGCCTGAACCTGCAGGGAGTTGCACCGTGACCATTACCGCCCCCAAGGGATTCCGCGCCGCCGGCATCAAAGCCGGGATCAAGGCCTCAGGCAACCCGGATCTGGCCCTCGTGGTCAACGACGGCCCGTCCAAGGCAGCTGCTGCGGTGTTCACGTCCAACCGGGTGGCAGCTGCACCCGTGCACTGGTCCCGCCAAGTGGTCAGCGACGGACGCGTGGACGCCGTGGTCCTGAACTCCGGCGGCGCTAATGCCTGCACCGGCCCGCAGGGTTTCCAGAACACCCACGCCACCGCCGAGAAAGTGGCGGAGGTGCTGGGAGTCTCAGCTTCGGACGTCGTGGTCTGTTCCACCGGCCTGATCGGTGAGCAACTGCCCATGGACAAGATCCTGCCGGGCGTCGAAGCTGCCTCCAAGGAACTGTCCGAGGACGGCGGTGCGGCAGCGGCAACAGCCATCATGACCACCGACAGCGTCTCCAAGGAGGCTGTCTTCTCGGGCAAGGATGCTGAAGGCAAGCCGTTCACCGTGGGTGGCATCGCCAAGGGCGCCGGCATGCTGGCTCCCGGGCTGGCAACCATGCTGGTTGTTCTGACCACCGATGCCGAAGTTCCCGCCAACGAACTCGACGTGGTCCTGCGGGACGCCACCCGCGTCACCTTCGACCGCGCCGACTCCGACGGTTGCATGTCCACGAACGACACCGTGGTGCTGCTGGCATCAGGGGCCTCCGAAGCGCTTCCGTCCGCAGAACAGCTCAGTGAAGCCGTGACTGCGGTGTGCGCCGAACTGGCCCGCAAGCTGATTGGCGACGCCGAAGGAGCCAGCCACGACATCGCCATCCGGACCTTCAACGCTGCCAGCGAGCGGGACGCGGAAATTGTGGGCCGCTCAGTGGCCCGTTCAAACCTCTTCAAGGCCGCCATCTTCGGCAAGGACCCTAACTGGGGCCGTGTGCTCTCGGCAGTGGGAACAACTGACGCCGTCTTCGAGGCGGACCAGCTGAATGTGTCCATGAATGGCGTCCAGATCTGCCGCAACGGTGCGATCGGCGACGACCGCAACCTGGTGGACCTGGACCCGCGCGAAGTGCTGGTCGAAATTGACCTGCAGGCCGGCGACGCCGAGGCGACCATCTGGACCAACGACCTCACGCACGATTACGTGCATGAGAACAGCGCCTACTCGAGCTGAGCGGAATGACGATGACAGCGCATACCCGCGAAACCACCTCCACGAGCCACGTCTCGGCCGAAACAGCCCAGGACAAAGCCGGCACGCTGATCGAGGCCCTGCCCTGGATCCAGCGTTTCGCTGGCACCACCATGGTGATCAAATATGGTGGCAACGCCATGGTGAACGACGACCTTCGTCGCGCGTTCGCCGAGGACATTGTGTTCCTTCACCACGTCGGCATCCATCCCGTGGTGGTCCACGGCGGTGGCCCGCAGATCAACTCCATGCTTGGCCGGCTCGGCATTGAGTCAGAGTTCAAGGGCGGACTGCGGGTCACAACGCCGGAAGCCATGGACGTTGTGCGCATGGTGCTTACCGGCCAGGTCGGCCGTGAACTCGTGGGCCTCATCAACTCCCACGGACCGTACGCTGTTGGAATGTCGGGAGAGGACGGCGGCCTGTTGCGGGCCGTCCGCACCGGCACGGTGGTGGACGGGGAGGAAGTCGACCTCGGCCTGGTGGGCGAAGTGGTAGGCGTGGACCCCGCTGGCATCAAGGACATTCTTGACGCCGGCCGCATCCCCGTGATTTCGACTGTTGCCCCGGAAATTGTTGACTCAGCAGAAGGCAACGGATTCCAGACCACCGGCCAGGTCCTCAACGTCAACGCGGACACCGCAGCAGCTGCGGTGGCCTCGGCACTCGGTGCCTCCAAGCTGGTAATCCTCACCGACGTCGAAGGCCTTTACGCCAACTGGCCGGACAAGTCCTCATTGATTTCCTCCCTGACGGCCTCGGAGCTTCGCGAAATGCTGCCCCGCCTCGAATCCGGCATGATCCCGAAAATGGCGGCCTGCCTCAAAGCCATTGACGAAGGCGTGGAACGGGCACACATCGTGGACGGCCGCCTGCCGCACTCCATGCTGTTGGAGACATTTACGACGGCGGGCATCGGCACCCAGGTAGTACCCGACGAGGAAGTGAACGCATGAGCACCGAACTGAGCGCTACCGCCGAGTCCGCAGCAACGACGCTCGTAACCCAGAGCTCAGGTGCCGACTGGCTGGCCCGGTATAACTCGTCGCTGATGGGAGTCTTTGGCACCCCGCAGCGGGTCCTGGTCCGTGGCGCCGGGTGCCTGGTATGGGATGCCGACGGCAAGGAATACCTCGACCTCCTCGGAGGCATCGCGGTGAATGCGCTGGGGCACGCGCACCCGTTTGTCACCTCCGTGATCTCCAGCCAACTTGCCACTTTGGGGCACGTTTCCAACTTCTTCACCAGCCCTACGCAGATTGCCCTGGCTGAAAAGCTGCTGGCACTGGCCGTCGCTCCTGCCGGTTCCAAGGTCTTCTTCGCCAATTCGGGCACGGAAGCCAACGAAGCCGCTTTCAAGCTTGCCCGCAGGAACAACTCCGACGGCACGCGCACCAAGATCATCGCCCTCGAAGGGGCGTTCCACGGCCGGACCATGGGTGCCTTGGCGCTCACGGCAAAAGAGGCTTACCGCGCGCCGTTCGAGCCACTGCCCGGTGGCGTGGTCCACATCCCGTTCGGCGATATCGAAGCGCTGCGTGCCGCCGTCGACGATTCCACAGCGGCTGTCTTCCTCGAGCCCATCCAGGGCGAAGCGGGCGTCCGGCCGTTGAGCGCTGAATACCTCCGGGCGGCCCGCGAGATGACCACGGAGGCCGGCGCGCTGCTGATCGTGGACGAAGTACAGACAGGCATCGGCCGCACCGGCAAGTGGCTCGCAAGCGAAGAAGCAGGCATCATTCCCGACGCCGTCACCCTCGCCAAGGGCCTTGGGGGCGGCTTCCCGGTGGGTGCGTTGATCACTTTCGGAAGTACGACGTCGGCCCTGCTCACGGCCGGGCAGCACGGCACCACTTTCGGTGGAAACCCGGTGGCTACGGCCGCCGCACTGGCCACGCTGCACGCGATCGAGAGCCAGGGTGTCCTTCAGAACGTGCTCGACGTCGGAGCGCACCTCCGCAACGGCCTCGCAGCGTTGGAAGCGGTGACAGAGGTCCGGGGTGAAGGCCTCCTGATCGGCTTTGACGTGGACGCGGACGTCGCGCCCGCCATGGTGACCGCGGCCCTGGATGCCGGGTTCATCATCAACAGCCCGGGGCCGCGGACTATCCGCCTGGCGCCCCCGCTGATCCTGACCATCGAACAGGCAGACCGGTTCCTGTCCGCCCTGCCATCCCTGATCTCCACGGCCAAGGCCACGACTTCCAAGGACGCCCAGTGAGCATTACTACCCGTCACTTCCTCAAGGACACGGACCTCAGCCCGGCTGAGCAGGCAGAGGTCCTTGAACTCGCCGCCCGGATGAAGGCAGCGCCCTACAGCGTGCAGCCCTTCGCCGCAGACGGCAACGGCCGCAAAACCGTGGCCGTGATCTTCGACAAGACCTCCACCCGTACCAGGGTCTCCTTCGCCACCGGCATCGCCGACATGGGTGGCAACGCCCTCATCATCAACCCGGGTGAGGCCCAGATCGGCCACAAGGAATCCGTGGAGGACACTGCAAAGGTCCTTGAACGGATGGTCTCCACCATTGTGTGGCGGACCGGTGCCCACGCCGGCCTGGTGGCGATGGCGGAAAACTCCAAGGTCCCGGTCATCAACGCCTTGTGCGACGACTACCACCCATGCCAGCTCCTCGCCGACCTCCTGGCTGTCAAGGAGCACAAAGGTGAACTGGCCGGATTGACCATGGCCTACCTGGGGGACGCGGCCAACAACATGGCCAACTCCTACCTCCTTGCCGGCGTTACGGCAGGCATGCACGTGCGCATCTCGGGTCCGGAAGGCTACCTTCCGGCAACGGACATCGTCGCTGCCGCACAGGAGCGTGCCGCTGAGACCGGTGGCTCGGTCCTGATCACCAGCGACGCCGCGGAAGCACTCAAGGGTGCTGACGTCGTGGCCACGGACACGTGGGTGTCCATGGGGCAGGAAGCGGAGAAGGAAGCCCGCTTGCAACTGTTCCGGGACTACTCCGTGGACGAGGCCGCCATGGCGCAGGCAGCGCCGGACGCCGTCGTCCTCCATTGCCTTCCGGCCTACCGCGGCTACGAAATTTCGGCAGGCGTCATCGACGGCCCGCAGTCGATTGTCTGGGACGAGGCCGAGAACCGCCTCCACGCCCAAAAGGCACTCATGGCGTGGCTGATGCACCAGTCCGGGCTGGCGTTCGTGGAGGGGCTTTCCCCCGTCGAGGGCACCGGAGAGAGCACGTTCTAGTGTCCACCAATCCGTCCGTGCCGGGCGCAAGCCCGGCCACCAAGACTGCCCGGCAGGCGCGTATCACCGCAATCCTGACCGGTGAGTCCGTGCGTTCCCAGGCAGAGCTTGCTGCCCTGCTGGCGGACGACGGCGTCCAGGTAACCCAGGCCACCCTGTCCCGCGACCTCGTGGAACTGGGAGCGGTGCGGGTTCGGGGCAAGGACGGAGCATTGGTCTACGCCGTGCCGGGGGAGGGCGGGGACCGCAACGCCAAGAGCGGCGTCACCCAGGAAATTCTCGACGCGCGGCTGACACGGCTTTGCGGGGAACTCCTGGTAACGGCTGAGGCCTCGGGCAACATCGTGGTGCTGCGCACCCCGCCGGGAGCAGCCAACTTCCTGGCACTGGCCGTGGACCACTCCGTGATGCCGTCGGTATTGGGTACGATCGCAGGCGACGACACTTTGCTGCTGGTCGCGCGGGATCCCGATGGCGGGGCAGAGCTCGCGGCCAGGTTCCTCCGGATGGCCGAGGAAGCCGGCCCCGGCAACTAACGGCTTTACACAGCACTGATTCACACAGCATTTGATTCGAAATGAACCAAGCAACAACAAAGGAGCACTCTCGTGACTGAGCGCATTGTTCTGGCCTACTCCGGTGGCCTTGATACGTCCGTAGCTATCGGCTGGATCGGTGAAGCCACCGGCGCCGAGGTCATCGCTGTGGCGGTCGACGTCGGACAGGGCGGCGAGTCCCTGGAGACCATCCGCCAGCGCGCCCTGGGCTGCGGCGCCGTCGAGGCTTACGTGGCCGACGCCCGTGACGAGTTCGCCAATGAGTACGCCATGCCCACCCTGAAGGCCAACGCGCTCTACCAGGGCCACTACCCGCTGGTTTCGGCCATCTCCCGCCCGGTGATCGTCAAGCACCTGGTCAAGGCTGCGCGCGAATTCGGCGCAACCACCGTTGCCCACGGCTGCACCGGCAAGGGCAACGACCAGGTCCGCTTCGAAGTTGGCATCCAGACCCTTGGCCCGGACCTGAAGTGCATCGCACCGGTCCGCGACCTCGCCCTCACCCGCGACAAGGCCATCGCCTTCGCCGAGGAAAAGGGACTGCCGATCGAGACCACCAAGAAGAACCCGTACTCGATCGACCAGAACGTCTGGGGACGCGCCGTCGAGACCGGCTACCTTGAGGACATCTGGAACGCTCCCACCAAGGACATCTACGACTACACCGCCACCCCGGAATTCCCGCCGGCACCGGATGAGGTCACCATTACCTTCCAGGCCGGCGTGCCGGTGGCGATCGACGGCGTCAAGGTCACCCCGCTGCAGGCCATCCAGGAACTGAACCGCCGTGCAGGCGCCCAGGGCGTTGGCCGCATCGACGTCGTTGAAGACCGCCTTGTGGGCATCAAGTCCCGCGAAATTTACGAAGCCCCGGGTGCTATGGCGCTGATCACCGCGCACAAGCACCTCGAGGACATCACCATCGAGCGCGAGCAGGCCCGCTTCAAGGCCACCGTTGGCCAGCGCTGGGCCGAACTCGTGTACGACGGACAGTGGTTCTCCCCGCTGAAGCGCTCCCTGGATGCGTTCATCGAGGACACCCAGAAGTACGTTTCCGGCGACATCCGCATGGTCCTCCACGGCGGCCAGGCAATCGTCAACGGACGCCGCTCCGAGACCTCGCTGTACGACTTCGACCTCGCCACCTACGACACCGGCGATACCTTCGACCAGTCGATGGCTCGCGGCTTCATCGAGCTGTGGGGCATGTCCTCCAAGGTTGCCTCGGGCCGCGACCTCCGGGTTGCAGGCGAATGACAAGCGGTACAAACGAAGGTGCATTGTGGGGCGGCCGGTTCGCCGGCGGCCCTGCGGATGCCCTGGCCGCACTGAGCAAGTCCACCCACTTCGACTGGCGGCTGGCCCGTTACGACATCGCCGGTTCCAAGGCTCACGCCCGCGTGCTGGCCAAAGCCGGTCTGTTGGATGATGCCGAACTCGAAGGAATGCTCGCCGCGCTTTCGCAATTGGACCAGGACGTGGCCAGTGGGGCGTACCTTCCTGCAGAGAGCGACGAGGACGTCCACGGTTCACTTGAGCGTGGCCTGATCGAGCGCGCCGGAACCCAGTTGGGCGGCAAACTTCGTGCCGGGCGGTCCCGCAACGATCAGGTTGCCACCCTGGGACGCATGTTCCTGCGCGACCACGCCCGGATCATCGCCCGGGGCGTCCTTGCCACGGTTGATGCCCTGGTTGAGCAGGCAAAGGCCCATCACGGTGTGGCCATGCCTGGGCGCACCCACCTGCAGCACGCCCAGCCGGTTCTCCTGAGCCACCACTTGCTGGCACACGCCTGGGCACTGCTCCGGGATGTGCAGAGGCTCCAGGACTGGGACAAGCGTGCGGGTGTTTCCCCGTATGGTTCCGGTGCCTTGGCTGGTTCTTCCCTTGGCCTGGACCCCGAAGCCGTTGCTGCGGATTTGGGCTTCTACTCGGCTGTCCACAACTCGATCGACGGCACTGCTTCCCGCGATGTCTTCGCCGAGTTCGCCTGGGTCTGCTCCATGATTGGCGTTGACTTGTCCCGGATCTCCGAAGAGGTCATCTTCTGGGCCACCAAGGAGTTTTCCTTCGTCACCCTGCATGACTCCTACTCCACGGGGTCCTCGATCATGCCGCAGAAGAAGAACCCGGACGTTGCCGAGCTCGCGCGCGGCAAGGCAGGACGCCTCATCGGCAACCTGACGGGACTCCTGGCAACGCTCAAGGGCCTGCCGCTCGCGTACAACCGCGACCTGCAGGAGGACAAGGAGCCGGTCTTCGACGCCGCCGACACCCTGGAGTTGTTGCTTCCGGCCGTGTCCGGGATGATCGCGACTCTGAAGTTCAACACCGAGCGGATGGAATCCCTGGCTCCCCAGGGCTTTGCGCTGGCCACGGACATCGCAGAATGGCTTGTTCGCCAAGGCGTTCCCTTCCGTGAAGCACATGAGCTCTCCGGTGCTGCCGTCAAGCAAGCCGAAAGCCGTGGCGTGGAACTGTGGGACCTCACGGACGAAGAATACGCAGCGATTTCCGGGCACCTGACCCCCGAAGTCCGCTCGGTGCTGAGCACCGAAGGTTCGCTCAACAGCCGCAACTCGCAGGGCGGGACGGCACCAGCCGCCATCGAACGCCAGCTGGCAGCCCTTGAAGCGGAACTGGACGCTGCGCGCTCCTTCGCATCGTAGGTTGCTCGCCGGGAGCGGGATGGTGCCTGAAGGTGCCGTCCCGCTCTCTGTTTAACTCTGCGTTAGCATGGGCGCTATGACCGAGATCACCCCCGCGACGCTGCCCGCAGAGCTTCACAAAGCCGCCGACACCGTCACCCGCATCCTTGCCAAGCTGGACGACGCCTCAGTGGCCGAACCCTCGGAACTTCCCAGCTGGACACGCGGCCACGTCCTTGCGCATCTCAAGGGAATCGCCAACGCGATGGCGAGGCAGCTGGAGTACGCGCGTCGCGGAGAGACGATTGAACTGTACGACGGCGGCATGGAAGGACGGACCAAGGCGATCGAACTGGCCGCGGGCCACAGCCTCGCCCAGCATAGGGAGGCCCTCACCGCTGCGCTCGGGTCCGCCATCGCCGCGTTCGACGCCTTGGGCCCGGACGACTGGCAGGCCCGTATCGCCTATCGCGACGGGACAGTCTTCGACGGCGGGCTGGCGCTGTGGCGCGAACTCACCATCCATGCGTCCGACCTTCGTTTGGGGTACGGGCCGGAGACGTGGAGCCGTCCGTTCTGCGAGCACCTGATTTCGTTCCTGGAGGCACGGGTCCCGGAGACCTTCAAGTTCGTCCTGCAGCCCACGGGCCTGCCCCAGCTCAGCATCGGCAGTGGTGGCACGTCCATTGCGATCACCGGCATGCTGACCGACATCGCAGCCTGGTTGGCGGGTCGCGAACCCAGCCTGGGCTCGCTCCGTGCCACGGCAGCGGCGGACGGCGTGGAACTGCCCGAACTGCTCCCGTGGCCCGCCGCCCAACCCGCGTCACCGCCAGCCCGCTAACCCCGGTCGCTCTCTCACGTCCCGGGTGCTTGGGCCGGTCGCTCGCTCACGTCCCGCGTGTTTGGGCCGGACGCTCAATCACGTCCCGCGTGTTTGGGCCGGTCCCTCTCTCACGTCCCGCGTGTTTGGGCTGGACGCTCAATCACGTCCCGCGTGTTTGGGCTGGACGCTCGCTCACGACGTCGATGCTCGAGCTGGGTGCCGACCACAGCAGGCTTGGCTGCTGCCCGCCACAGATGCATGGTCGCGTACGACCGCCACGGACTGACTTCCCGGAAGTCGGCACTGAGCCCGGCGCCGGCCGGCAGCGCTTTCAACCCGTTCCGCACGGCGGCGTCATTGGCCAGGAAGACATCGGGGGCGCCCAGTACGCGCATGGCCACGTACCCAACGGTCCACGGGCCCACCCCGGGTAACGGCAGCAGTTTGTGTGCGAGGCTTTCCAGGTCATCGCCGTACCCGAAGTCGAGAGCTCCTGAGGCCATCGCTTCGGCCGCGGCAATAATGGAATCAATACGGCGCTGGGGTCCCCGAAGGAGGGCGCGGCCTTTCCCGGCGAGTTCTTCCGCCGTCGGAAACAACCGGTCCAGACCGGACGCCGCGCCATCGGCCTGCGAGCCCGCAGCTGACAATTGGGTAAGCGCCGTCCGGGCGGCAGCCACGGTGATCTGTTGCCCGATCATTGCCCTGATCAGCAACTCCTGAGGATCCACTGCGCCCGGCACCCTGATACCTGGGACTGCCGTGATCCTGCCTGCGAGCCGGGGATCCGTTGCCAGGGCGTCGTCGATTGCCTGCGGATCCGCATCAAGATCAAAGAGTCGTCGCACCCGGCTCAACAGTGCCGGCAGGTCGTGAAGATCCACGGCGGTGGCCGTCAACCGCAGTGGTCTGCCCGGCAGCGACGGGCTGTAGGCCACGGTGAAAGAAGCGGTGCCGCGGGGGAGCCGCAGGGTGCGGCCGTAGCTCCGCGTGCCGTCCGTGCCCGTGTCCGCCGATTCAATCCCAGGTATCGCGCGCACTGCCAGGAAATCGAAGATTCCGGGATCGAACGGTTCCCTGTAGGGCAGGTTGAGCGTCAGGACGGCAGGCGCCGTCCCATGGGCAGCAGCCCGGCCGGAACCAGCCTTCGCACCCGTGGCGCGCACCGCCGTCGGGGTCATTGCGAACACCTCACCGATGGTGTCGTTGAATTGCCGAACACTGTTGAACCCCGAGGCGAAGGCCACATCGGCCAGACGCATTTCCGTGGAGACCAGCAAGGTCCTGGCGGTTTGGGCCCTGCTGGCCCGGGCAAGGGACAGCGGACCTGCGCCCAGTTCGTGGATGAGGATCCGGTTGAGCTGCCGTGGGGAGTAGCCCAAGCGTCGCGCCAACCCATCAACGCCTTCGCGCGTAATGACGCCGTCATTGATCAATCGCATCGCCCGCCCCGCGAGGTCCGAACGAAGGTTCCACGCGGGGGTACCCGGCACAGCTTCGGGCAGGCAACGCTTGCAGGCGCGGTAGCCGGCCTCATGCGCGGCGGCCGAGGTCTCGTAGAAGGTGACGTTCTCCGCTTTCGGTGTCCGGGCCGGGCACGACGGCCGGCAATAGATGCCCGTGGAACTGACCGCAGTGAAGAACTGACCGTCAAACCGGGTGTCTCGGGCGTCGATCGCCCTGTAGCGCTGCCAGAAGTCCATGACTTCATCCTTCCAGCCCCGACGGGGCTCGGCTAGCGGAAATCGGACATAGCCGTCAAGGTCCTTTTGCTATGGTCTGGGCATGGGCTGGTCAATCGAAAGCATGACAAGCGACCCCAAGGCAGTACGCACCTTCCTTGAGGGTGACGCACGGGTGATCGCGCCGTTGATCCTGGGGGCCGTGCTGACACATCACTCGGAAGCGGGCCCGGTCTCTGTGCGGCTCACCGAAGTCGAGGCCTACATGGGTCCTCGGGACTCCGAACATCCCGATCCCGGTTCCCACACTTTCGGCGGCCCTACGGCACGCAACGCCCCGATGTTCGGGCCTCCTGGCTTCCTGTACGTCTACTTCACCTACGGCATGCACTACTGCGCAAATATCGTCTGTGGCCCGGCCGGGAATGCCTCCGCCCTCCTCCTGCGTGCAGGGGAGATCGTCGACGGCGAAGGCCTCGCCACCGTCCGGAGGCCGGCGTCCAAGGCGCCCAAGGACCTGGCCAGCGGCCCGGCAAGGCTCGCTTCGGCCTTGGGGCTCACGACGGCGGACACCGGGCGCGACGCGCTCGCGGAACCCTTCAGCCTGTGGTTGCCGGAGTTTCCGGCGGCTGCCGTGGCCAGCGGCCCTCGCGTCGGAGTGGCGGGGCCGGGAGGAACCACCGATTATCCGTGGCGCTTCTGGATCGAGGACGACCCTACTGTCTCCAGGTACAAAGCAGCCCGGCCGCGAAACCGCAGCATCGTCACCTGATATCCGGCCTTGACGGCGGCTGGTGCGGGGTTCGGTGAGTTATATGACCCGTACCCCACACGTTTACCAAAATCGCTGTAGAATGGTAGGTCTGTCTTTTGCGATAGGGGTTACGGTTCGATGCACGACGCTGATTTGGTCCACGAGCAGGAATACGTTGCCGGGCTGTACGCCCGGCTCGATGAGCTGCGCGCTGAAAAGCGTGCCCAGCTGGCGCAGGTGCGCAAGGCAGGCGCGGTGGGAACCATGCAGAACGTCTCCGAACGCGATGCGTTTGCCGCTCTGTACGAGGACCGCCTGGCCCAGCTCGACGCCGTCGATGACCGCTTGGTTTTTGGCCGCCTCGACCTCGACTCGGGAGAGGCGCAGTACATCGGCCGTATCGGGTTGTCCACGGCTGACCTCCAGCGGCTGATGGTCGACTGGCGTGCCCCGGAAGCCGGCCACTTCTATCAGGCGACTGCCTTTGACCGCCAGGGTGTGCGCCGTCGTCGCCACCTGATCCTGCAGGGACGCGACGTCAAGGCCATTGAGGACGACGTCCTGGATGCCGGCATGCTCGCCGACGGCGACTCGCTCCAGGGTGAAGGCGCGCTGCTGGCGGCGTTGAACTCCAAGCGCACCGGACGCATGTCTGACATTGTTGGCACTATCCAGTCCGAGCAGGACCGGATCATCCGGTCGTCCATTTCCGGAGCCCTCGTCGTCCAGGGCGGTCCGGGTACTGGTAAGACGGCCGTGGCCCTGCACCGTGCTGCCTACCTGTTGTACACGCACCGGGAGCGGCTGAAGAGCGCCGGTGTCCTTCTGGTGGGGCCGTCGTCGTCCTTCATGCATTACATCGAACGGGTGCTGCCGTCCCTGGGTGAGACGGGCGTCGTCATGGCCAGCCTGGGACGCCTGATGCCCGGAATCCACGCCGTTCCCGAGGATGATGCCGACGTCGCTGCCCTTAAGGGCAAGCTGGACATGGCGAAGGTTGTGGCCAACGCCGTGGCCAACCGTCAAAGGACGCCCGCGGAAGACCGCGTTCTGGAAGTCGATTCGCGCAAGCTGACGCTCACCGTCCGCCAGGTCCGCCGCGCCAGGGAAAAGGCGCGCGCTACTGGCAAGCCCCACAACGAGGCACGCCTGACTTTCGTGAAGATCCTCCTTCGCGAGCTCACCGAGCAACTGACCGACCTCGTTGAGGAAGCGAATATCGGCAACAACGCCGATCGCGCATACCTCGCCGAGGACGTCCGTTCTGCCCGGGATGTCCGCATTGCGCTGAACCTGTGCTGGATGCCGATGACGCCGGAGAAGCTCATCTCCGAACTCTTCAGCAAGCCCGCGATCCTTGAAGCATGCACTCCGCATCTGACACCGGAACAACGCGCGCTCCTTCAGCGTCCCGTGGATGCGCCGTGGACCGAAGCGGATGTTCCCCTGCTGGATGAGGCTGCGGAACTGTTGGGCGAACTCGACCCGGCAGCGGGCAGGGGACTGGCCCAGCAGGAGGCCGACCGTGCGCGTGACATCGCCAATGCCAAGCAGACCCTTGCCAACATGGAATCGATGGGCGTGGACGTCCTGATGACAGCCGAGGAGTTGGCTGACCAAAACCAGGAACGTGAGAGCCGGTTGTCGGCGGCCGAGCGCGCCACCAGCGACAGGTCGTGGGCATTCGGCCACATCGTTGTTGACGAGGCCCAGGAGCTTTCGCCCATGCAGTGGCGCCTGCTGGTGCGGCGGTGTCCTCTGAAGTCCTTCACCATCGTGGGCGACATTGCTCAAACGAGTGCAGCAGCCGGTGCCAATTCATGGCAGAGCGCGCTGGCGCCGTCGTTCGGTGACCGTTGGACCCTTGAAGAGCTGACCGTCAACTACCGCACGCCGTCCCAGATCGCGGAGGCCGCAGTTCGTATGGCAAACCGGGCGGGGCTTGTGGTCTCGGCCCCCAAGGCGGTGCGCGAAGGCAAATGGTCGCCCATCGTGGACCGCGTGGAAGAAGGCGGCATGGTGCAGCGCCTGGTTGACGTCCTGCCGGAGGAATTGGAAGCGATCGACGGCGGCCTGCTGGCTGTCATTGCCGACGGCCCCCTGCTGCCGCAGGCAACCGCTGCGCTCAAGGAGGTCTACGGACGCCGTGTTGGTTCGGGCGCAGGCAGCTACGAGCAGGACATTGTGGTGATCAGTCCCAAGGAAGCAAAGGGGCTGGAATTCGACGGCGTCGTGGTCCTTGAACCGGCAGCCATGCTCAACCACGAGCACGGCAAGGTGGGGGACTTGTACGTTGCCATGACACGTGCCACGCAGCGGCTCCGCCTTATCGCGGCTGCACCGGTACCTGCCGGCATCGAGCGCTAGGCAAAACGGAACCCGCAACCCTGCTAACTTAGATCTCGTGTCACACGTAAACAACCTCGAGTCCCAGCACAACGATCCCGCCTTTGCCAACATCTGGCAGGAGCTCACTTGGCGCGGCCTGGTCCACGTTTCCACTGATGAAACGGAACTGGAAAAACTCCTCGCCGGGGACCCGATCACGTATTACTGTGGCTTCGATCCCACTGCGCCTTCGCTGCACTTGGGCAACCTTGTGCAGTTGCTGCTCATGCGTCGCCTTCAGCTGGCCGGCCACAAGCCCCTCGGTTTGGTGGGCGGCTCCACGGGCCTGATCGGTGACCCGCGTCCGACGGCGGAGCGCACCTTGAACACCAAGGACACCGTCGCGGAGTGGGTGGGTTACCTGCAGGGCCAGGTCCGCAGGTTCCTCAGCTTCGAGGGGGACAACGCCGCCCGCATGGTCAACAACCTTGACTGGACTGCGCCCCTGAGTGCCATCGACTTCCTCCGCGAAATCGGCAAGCACTTCCGCGTGGGCACCATGCTTCGCAAGGACGCCGTGGCGTCGCGCCTGAACTCCGATGAGGGCATCAGCTACACCGAGTTCAGCTACCAGATCCTGCAGGGCATGGACTACCTGCAGCTCTTCCGCGATTACGGCTGTGCCTTGCAGACCGGTGGTTCGGACCAATGGGGCAACCTCACCAGCGGTACCGAGCTCATCCGGAAGGTGGAGGGCAAGAGCGTCCATGCCCTGGGTACCCCGCTGATCACCAATTCCGACGGCACCAAGTTCGGCAAGAGCGAGGGCAACGCCATCTGGCTGGACCCGGAAATGTGCAGCCCGTACGCGTTCTACCAGTTCTGGCTGAACACGGCGGATGCTGATGTGATGGACCGCCTGAAGGTGTTCACATTCCTCACGCGCGCCGAGATCGAAGCCCTTGGTGAAGCCGTGGCGGAACGTCCGTTTGCCCGTGAAGGCCAGAAGAGGCTTGCGTACGAAGTGACCTCGCTGGTTCACGGCGTCGAAGCCACGGAGAAGGTCATTGCCGCATCGGCTGCACTTTTCGGCAACGGTGACCTCACGGTCCTGGACGAGCAGACCCTGGAAGCTGCCACAGCGGAACTTCCTTCTGCGACGATCACTGCCGAAGGTCTGGGGATCATCGACCTCCTGGTTGCCACCGGACTCTCCGACAGCAAGTCCGCTGCCCGGCGCACCGTTGGGGAGGGTGGTGCCTACGTGAACAACGCCAAGGTTTCCGACCCCGACGCCGTCATTGCCCGCGCCGAACTGCTCCACGGCCGGTACCTGCTGCTCCGCCGGGGCAAGAAGAACCTGGCCACAATTGAGGTTTCCGCCTAGGATCCCTTTGACTGAGCCTCGGAGAAGGCCGGCAACCGTTATGGTTGCCGGCCTTTTTGTGTTCAAGCAACGGTTCCCGTTCGGGGTGGGCGCGTTCCGGTGCGCACGTAGGGGGCGGTTATCCTCGGCGCGCTCGGTCGTTCCTCCCTTGGGCGCGCGCTGCCGGATACCCGCCCCTTCCGACGCTCGCTCACATCCCGGGTGCTTGGCGCCAACGCTCGCTCACGTTCCGGGCGCTTGGGACCAGCGCTCGTGCATGTTCCGGGTGTTTGGGGCGGACGCTCGTGCATGTTGATGTTCGACGGCGGTGGTTGGGTTGGGTTGTTGGGTTTGGTGTGTGATGGGCTTCACGTGGCGGGTTTTGGGCGTTTTGGGGTTTTGGCCGGGTGTTTGGGGCTTGTTTTTGGTGTGTTTGCGGGGTTTTTGGGTGGTGTTGGGGTGGATTTGGTGCGGGGGTGTGGCGCGTGTAAAGTTATTCGAGTCGCCGCCGCTGATGCGGATTGATGGCGACCGACTCCCTTCAAATTACCGGTTCTGGTAGCGCTTTTGTGTGCTTCTGGTTGGTGGGGGAGGCCCGGGGTTTGGTTTGCTTTGAGCGGCCGGTTCGGGTAAGTTTGAAAAGTTGCTCCGGAGCGATCCAGTGGCCCTGTGGGGGTTGGTGGTGGTGCCGGTTAGTGACCTGTTGTTTGAGAACTCAAT